>NZ_PPFB01000001.1:0-1200000 GCF_002899455.1 Streptomyces sp. DH-12
CGGCCCCGCTGCGCGGTGCCGTCAACGGGCTTTTGGCCTGGGCGGCGAGAGGGTTGGACAGGGTGGGGTATTAGGGTGACTTGGCGTTGGTTCAGGTCGGTTGGTAAGCCTTCCACCAGCCGGGGGATCGGTGGGCTGACGTCAAGAGCTCTCTGAAGAGATCTTCCTCGAAGAGCAATCCGAAAATTTCCTCGGGTACTTGCTTGTCGTTGATGACAACTGTGGGCGTTCCCGGGCCCAGAGGCTCGTCACCGTTGGCGCCGTCATACGCTTTTTGGGAGTCCTTGACGAAAGTTTCGTACTTCATCGTTTTGACGGCATGGTCGAAGCTGTCACTGCGCAGGCCGTTCACCTCGTCGGCAAGGTCGAGCAGAGTGCTGGTGGTGAAGCCGCCTCAGCTCTCGACCTCGATCTGGTTCTGGAACAGCACTTCGTGGTACTCCACGAACTTGTCGGCCTCCAACGCGGCCCGCAATGCGTTGACAGCGCGCTTCGAACCGTCTCCTCCCAGACGGTCATCGCGGAACGAGGCGAAGGTGTACTCCGTTTTGGTCTCACGGTCGACCGTCATCTCCCGGAGGGCTGAGGCGCCGCCGAGGTTTTCGAACTCTTCCACCACCGGGCACCGCGGGTCCTCATACACCCGGACCTTGGGCGGCGCGGCGGGGTCCCCCACCACGATCGTCGTGCCGTCGGGGGCCAGCTGCTCTGGCAGCTGTTCCGCATCCGCGTAGGGCGGGATTTTGCTTCCCTGGGTGCTCGTCGGTGTCTGTTCGCCGCACCCGGTCAGCATCAGCCCTAGCGCACCTGCCGTCATGGCGGCGGCTGTGCGGTTGCGGTGTCTTGTCATCGGATCCCCTCCCTGGACTGGCAAGACCTTAGATGGTCTTGTCGGGGAGCGCATGCGTATTCGATCACATGGTGGATCCTTGGTTTCCCTTCGTCGGTGCTGGATCGCAGGACGGGGGCGCCCAGCGTGTCTGCTTCATTTTTGATAGCGGATAGACTCTGGGGTCGGCTCGCACCGTCCTGGATGGGTCCACAGGGATATCGAGTTCATACGTGTTCTTCTTGAAGGCAGAGCGGTACTCGGGTGATCACATCAGCGGGTGAAGCCGTTCTGGCTCATCTACGTGCACGTTTACTGCTTTCCGCCGCGGGGGCGGACCAGCGGCACCAAGGAGAAGGCAGACGGGTATGTCAGCCTCACACCGGTCCGATCGGCTTGGCGCGGTCCTCCGTGCCCTCGAGCTTTCTGCAAGATCGCTTGTGCCCGAGTGCGGGCTCCGCACTCAGGTGATCATGGCGATCGGGTCAGGGAAGACGAGGGTGGCGGTCCGCAGCGCGGAAAAACTCCAGGCGGGGCGTGTGCTGGTGCTCGTGCCCTCGCTCGGTCTCCTGGCGCAGACCGAGACCGTGTGGTGTGAGGGGGCTGCCGGGGGCCGGTGATCGGGGTGTTCTCGCTGCGGGGCGAGCTACGTCAGCCTCGGCCTGGGCACGCTGCGGGTCTGGCGGCTTGGGGTCCGATCGTCGCGGACGAGGCCCACCGGGTTTCGGGCCGGATCAGGAAGCCGTGGGCGGTTGTCCACGACAGTCAGAAGGTCCCCTCCCTGCGCCGCGGCCTGTGCATGACTGCCACGCCCCGGCTGTGGCAGCGGAAGAAGGATGCCGAGGGCGCGCGCCGGGTGAGCTGGTCGCGAGCATGGAAGACGATCCCGAGGGCCCTTTCGGAAGCAGGGCGTTCACTTTGACCCTCTCGGAGGCCATCGACCGGGAGGGTCTGCGCTCCCTGGCGGCAGGGGTTCGGCGGGTTTCGAGGCCGATCGGGTCAGGTTCACGCGGCGGCGCTGAGCGTTGCGGCAGCTCTCCCTTGCGCGAGCGCGCCTTCGCCGCCCGGAGGAGGACGGGGGTGAGCCGGGGTATCTGTGTGCGTCGATGGAGCCCGCACGGTCCGGGACGAGGCGCCTTGGCCACTGTCAGGCGCGGAAGGCCACGGTGTCTCGTCCTGGCGCGGGTGGGCCGGCGGGGCCGGTGGCGGCGCCTGCGGGTTCGCCGTCAGCCGCTCATCCTGCTCACGGGCGTTGCGGATGCGGGCCATCGCACCGTGTGCCCGGCCGCGGCCGCCGCGGAGCCGCCGTGGCCGCAGTGGGCCGGCGGTGCTTTGCGTGCCCGCGGTGCCGAGGCGGACGGCGGAAGCGGTGGCCGGTGGTTTGTTGCGGGCCGGCTCGGCCCGCCGCTTCTTGTGTTCCTGGAGCCGGTGACGGCGCTGCGCCGCCCTCACCGTGCGGTGGCCGGCATGGCCGTTGCCGTGGCGTGTGGTTCTTGCCGGCTCGGCCTTCAGGGCCGTGGTGGCCGGGCGCTGCGGAAAGACGTGGTCGCGGGTGGGTGCGAGCGCTGTGCCGGGGTGGGATTGCAGGCGCGTCT
Source organism: Streptomyces sp. DH-12 (assembly GCF_002899455.1). GTDB lineage: Bacteria > Actinomycetota > Actinomycetes > Streptomycetales > Streptomycetaceae > Streptomyces. The sequence goes on from NZ_PPFB01000001.1 coordinate 2,425, forward strand.
GCAGCCGCTGAACGGCCGTCCAGGTCGTCCAGGTCGTCCAGGTCGTCCAGGTCGTTCGTCGGCTCGTCCCAAAGCAGCGGCTCCGGTCCCCTGTCCGCGAGGACGCCGGCCGAGGCGGGAGGGGAACGCTCACCGTGCAAGAGGGTGCCGGGCGGCCGCGGTTAGGGCCGCGGCCTGTGTCGTCGCCTGCTCCGGTGCCGCGGGACCCGTCGCCCGGTGGACCCGTCCCGAGGGTCGCGAAAGGAGACGAGCCTCGCGGCACCGGCCCGGGTGTCTTCCGCTACGTCGCCGCGGCCCACCATCGCCTGGCTGCACGGGTTTTGCCGCCTGCGCGTCCGCGGGGGACGACGCGACGGCGCCCACGAGGTTTCCCGGCCTGACCGTGTGCTGGGTCGTTCATCGTCACGTCCAGCGGCCGCGTCAGAGACGGTCGGTCTTTGCGCGGCAGCCGTGATCAGACGGAAGAAGACCGGCACGAGGAACTGCCGGCGGCTTCCCCTGCGGCGCCGTCCGTCTCGCTGACACCGCCCCGCCCGCTCCCGCTCACACGTGATGCCGAAAGCAGATGGACCCCCAGACGTAGCCGGGTCCGATCGAGGCCAGGATCATCCGGTCGCCGTGCGCGACACGGTTTTCCATGACCTCGTGCAGCACGGTGAACGGGCTCGCCGCTGCCGTGTTGCCGAGGAAGGGAACCGTGAGCGGTATGCGCCCGGGCTCGATGCCGAGCACTCGCGCCGTCTCGCGGAGAATGTTGAGGTTGGCCTGGTGGACGGCGAAGTGCTCGATGTCGGTCACCTCCGTGCCGGCTCGGCGCGCGGTCTCCAGGATCGTGGCGGGAAGCTTGTCGGTGGCCATCCGCCACACCGCCTTCCCGTCCATCTTCAGGTAGTGCTCACCGGCCGCCACCGTGGCGCCGGTGGTCGGCATGCGGGTCCCGCCCGCACGGATCTGCACGTCCGGCGCGGGCTCGGTATCGGTGTGCCAGGCCACGATCCCGTACCCGGGCTCGGTCCGCCCGAGGACCACCGCGCCCGCGGCATCGCCCAGGAACGGGCGCAGGGTCCGGTCGGCCGGGCCGACCGCGCGGGATCCGGCGTCCGCGCCGATGACGAGAACGTTTCGGAAGTGCTGGTTCTGGAGCAGGTGTGCCGCGGTGAAGATCCCGTGGACCGCGCCGGCGCAACCGACTTGCGTGAGGTCCAGCGGGAGGGCCGACCGGGCGCCGATGGCGTGCATCACCGTCAGGGCCGTTCCGGGAAGCGGCTGGTCGGGAGTGAAGGTGGCGACGATCACGGCGTCGATCGCACAGGCCGGGACTCCGCTGCGTTCCAGGGCTTGGTGCGCCGCCGCGATCGCCATGTCGGAGGTGACCTGGCCCTCCGCCAGGTACCGGCGTTCCTGGATCCCGGTGCGCGTGGTGATCCACTCGTCGGTGGTGTCGAGCGTACGTACGAGTTCGGTGTTGCTCACCACTCGTTCGGGCAGGTAGAGCCCGGTACCCATGATGCCCACCGGGTGGGTCAGGCCCGTGCCCTCCCCGGGCCGGGGCGCCTCGAGCAGTGCCGTACCGCTGTGCGAGGAGTGTGCGGTGCCGGACGCGGTGACGTGCATGGTCACTTCCCTTCGTGTGTGTCGTGCTCCCCGAGAACAGCGGTGATCCTGAACAGCGCGCACGTCACGAACGAGGCGCCGTTGCTCGCCATCAGGACGTGGTCACCGGGGCCCACCTGCCCGGTGCGCAGCAGATGGTCGAGCGAGAGCACGTGATCGGCGGTGCCCAGATGGCCGAGGTCACGGCCGAGTTCCAGCATTCCCTTGTCCGGATCGATACCGAGCGGGCCCAGCACACTGCGTACGTACTCGGGCCCGCCGCAGAAGACATGCGTGACCCGTGTGATCTGTCCGGGCTCGACACCGGCGTCGGCCAGGGTCCGCTCGCCGAGCACCGTCCGCATCCTGGCCAGCCGGTTCTTCGCCTCGGTCAGCTTCCGCGGCTCGCGTGCGGCGTACTCGGCGATACGGGCGCCCACATGGATCTGCCGGCCCAGCGACGCCTCGGGCGGGAACAGCGGCAGGTCCCCGCGGTACATCTCCTCCAGATCGGGCAGCGAGGCCGAGTTCAGAGCCAGCAGCTCCGCGACACCGGGCCGGCGGGAGAGCACCAACGCGGCCCCGCCGTCCCCCAGGATCGTCCCACGATTGGTCTTGAACGGACCCGAGGCGTAACTCCAACGATCGATCGTCGGTACACCGAAGTTATCCGCACCAGTGATCAACACCGCAGTACGTTCCACACTCTGGAGGTAGCCCACGGCGAGTTCCATGGCGCCGAGCATCCCGTTGCAGGCTTGGTAGACGGCGAACGCCGGGGCCTGGCCGCCGATGGTCCTTTGCTGTACGTAGTGCTGGGGCGGCCAGATGACCGCCCCCTGGTGGAATCCGTACGCGTGGAACAACGCGTCGATCTCGTCGGTGCGGTGGCCGGAGCAGGCCAGGGCCCGGCGCGCGGCCAGCACCGCCATCTCCGGCGCCGGCATGTCACCGGCGACCGCGGCACCGGTCCAGCCGCTGGCCTGCCACGCCTGCCGGTCGTACAGGCCGAGTTCCACCGCGCGTTCGGCGGGCATCGAGGGCGGGAGGTAGGCGCCGGTGCCGGCGATGTGCATTCCTTCGACCTTCACGCTGCCGCCTTCTCGTGCTCATGCGCGCGCACGTGTTCCAGGACCGTGTCGACGACCACGGGGAAGGCCCCGTGGGCGTCGACCACCGTCCAGCCGAACCGGTCCGCCCAGGTGTCCAGGACCTCGTGGATCTTCTGCTGGTGGCTCAGGAAGCTCTCTTTCGAGCAGCTCATGTCCAGGCCGCACTCGTAGGGCACCGCGCGCTCGCCCATGCGCTCCCAGGCCGTCTCGGGGTCCGAGCGCAGATACACGACGATGTCGGCGGGCGGCAGCCCCGCGCCCACCGCCTCCACCCACGGCGGTTCCATCCCGTACGCGATCTCCCCGGCGGCGTGTTTCATCCAGTAGCCGTCGAGCAGCAGCACCTCCGCGGGGTCCGGGGGGGACTGGCGGTCCGTGACGGATGCCACGGCCGCCCACAGGAGGAACATCACACGGGACTTCGGTGCCATCCGGACCGCGCAGGTACGGACACGGCGTTCGTCGGGCTTGATGAAGTCGGCGAACGGATACTCGGGGTTGTCGATGATGTCCCAGCGGTCGGCGACGGTGGCGGATCCGCCCAGCGCCTCCGCAACGGCGCGGGTCACCGTCGTCTTCCCGGCGCCGTCGGCGCCGACTATCGCGACGATCACGGGGCGGCCACCTTCGGGTGACAGCTGAACTCCGGTTCCGGCCTGATGATCTGCGGATCGGGTGTGCCCGCGGCCGCAGACCCCCGCACCGCCCCGTACGCGGCCAGGCTCGCCACCGCCGCCTCGACGTCCGTGATGTCCGCGGGCACGTCCTGGGGCGCGAGCCGGGACAACGGACGCCCGTCAAGGGCCCGCCAGAGCCGGACCACGGCTTCGGAGACCCGGTAACCCTCGTCGGGGCCGACCAGCGCCCAGCCGTCGGTGAAGCGCAGCGGGGTGAAATAGGCCGAGCGTCGCGCACCGTCGCCCTGCGGCACGGACGGCTCCGGCAACTCTGCCAGCGGCTTGTCCCAGCCCTCGACGACACCGTGGGCCATCAGCGTCCCGGCGGCCCACAGGCGCTGCTCGGTCACGGCTCTGACCGTCTGCTCGTCCGCGCCGGAGTCCGGGTGCAGGACGCGGTGGTTGAGCCGCCAGACATGGTCCAGCCACGGCGCGGTCGTCGCGGTGCGGGCCAGCCGCCGGTAGTGGAACTTCGGACCGAAGTACACATCGCCCGCGGCGGCCAGTACCGCCTCGCAGGCGTACTCAAGCGCCAGGGCCGACGCGGTCGCGGCCGTCAGCAGGTCGCCGCACTTCAGGGCCCCGTACGCGTCCTCCGCCATGGCCGAGGAGATGTTGCCGTTACGCACCAGGTTGATCTGACGCACGACGTCGAAACTGAAGGCTCCGAACGGTTCGCGCCACTCCGGCCCCACGTGCAGCGGCACGCCGGTGACGATCCGGATCAGCGCGTTGAGGGCTTTCACCTCCATCCCGATCTGCGCGCGGTCGGCGCCGGTGACCCGGTACTCGCAGGCCAGCTCGAGCAGGGCGCGCACGCGCTCAGCGGGCACCGGGTTGACGTGCACGGGCACCGGGCCGTACTCGATCACGACCTCGCTGTCGGGCAGGCCCTCACCGACCACGTAGAGGTCGACGTCGGAGGTGCCGTGCCCGAGGCCGACGGCGAAGCTGCCGCCGAGCACCGCCAGCCGGACCCGTTCCGGGCCGCCGAGCCGGCCGGCGACGACCCCTTCGGCCGCGGCGATCTGCTCGGGCGAGAACCGCATGTCCGGCACGGCCCAGGACAGCACGGAGTCGGTGGTGGTCATCAGGATTCCTTTCGCGTGGGCCGGCGCGGCCACGTGGCGTGCGGCTCGCACGCCCCGTCCGGCCGGGCGTGCCAGTACTCGTGCAGTCCCCGGCACCGGCCGTCCGGGGCGAAGGAGAGGAACAGACACCCTGCTGCCGTACGGGCCGCGCCGGTGTCCGGGTCGTGCAGCACGCACCACCACTCCAACGCGACGCGGTCACCGGCCACGACCGGTTCAGCGAACCAGATGTCCGGGTCGCGCTGGCGTCGGAGCGTCCCGGTCCAGTGCTCGCGTATCGCCTCCCGGCCCACGTGCGGCTCGCTGAAGGGGCCTTGCCGGTACCAGGCGTCCTCGGTGAACAGCGCGGCGATCCCCTCCGGGTCGCGGCCGCGCCAGCCGGACTCGAACGCCGCGATCCAGGCATCCACGGGCCGCTCCGTGTACGGCGCGCTCACCGCGGGCCCCAGGCCACGGGAAGCGACCAGACCCCGCGGATGAACATTCCGTCCCGCCAGGCGAGCCGGTCCGCCTCGACAGCGACTCTCAGGTCCGCGAACCGCCGGAGCAGCGCAGCGATGGCGACCTCCGCCTCGACACGGGCATGCGCGGCGCCCAGACACATGTGCCGGCCGTATCCGAAACCCAGCTGCGGGTTGGCCACACGGTCCGTACGGAACTCATCAGCGCTCTCGAACACCGAAGGGTCCCGGTTAGCGGCATCGGTCGACGGGACCACCACCTGCCCGGGACACAACCGGACACCAGCGAGATCGGCCTCCTCGACGACCACGTGCGGCTGTCCGCCGGTACCGTTGAACCACACCCAGCGCAGGCACTCCTCCACCGCACCAGGTGTCCCGGAGGGGTCCTCACGCAGTGCGGCGACCAGGTCCGGCCGGGCGAGGATCTCCATGACGCAGCAGGAGAGGAAGTTGGTCGTCGTCTCCCCTCCGGCCACCATCAGGCCCAGCCCGAAGGTGGAGATCTCCACGTCGGAGAGCTCACCGGCCTGAAGCAGTGCCGTGAGGATGTCGTCCCCCGGAGTGCCGGCGGACATGGCCTCGCGCCGCTCGGTGAGCTGTGCCTCGAAGTAGGCGTACATGTGGGTGTGAGCGGCGTCCACCTCCTCCTTCGTGCACCTCCCGGCCGACATCATCGCGTTGACCCAGGGCAGGAACAGCTCCGTGTCCGCCGGGACCCCGAGCATGTCGCAGATCACGCCGTAGGCGAGCGGCGTGGTGAACCCGGCCACCAGGTCGGTGGGTGATCCGGTCTTCTCCATGCCGTCGATCAGGTTCTCCGCCAGCCGTTCGATCCCGGGTCGCGCGGCCGCGGCCTGCCGGTGGGTGAACCAGCTCTGCACTGCCCTGCGCCGACGGGTGTGTCTCGGGGCGTCGCTGGTCACCAGCGCCAGCGCCTCGCTGCGTCGGGCGAAGAGGGGTCCGTTGTGCCACGCCTCACGGCTGAAGCGGTCGTCCGACAGCACGGTGCGCACGTCGGCGTGGCGGGTCACGAGCAGCGCCTTGTGGTCGCCCGGCAGGTCCACCGGGATGAGCGGCCTCTCGCGCAGCACCTTGAGATGGCCGGGATCGAGCGCGACCCCGGGCCGCGCTTCGAACGGGAGTTTCATGTCGTCCTCTTCAATTCGCGGTGGGTGCGTGGGAGTGGGCGTCGGCGTCGGCGCCGGGCGGTTCGGCCAGGAGGCGGACGGTGCCCTCGCCGCCGTCCAGTTCGATCCACGCCCCGTCCGGGATGCGGGTGGTCGCCTTCGGCACAGCGACCACGGTGGGCACGCCGAGCAGCCGGCCGGTGATGGCCGTGTGGGACAGCAGGGTGCCGCGTTCGACGACCAGCCCCGAGGCCGCGATCATCAGGGGCAGCCAGCCCGGGTCGGTCTCACGGGCGATCAGGATCCGGTCCCGGCAGTCGTCGGGAGCGACGGACGGGTCGAGCACCACCAGCGCGCGACCTCGCACGCGGCCGCCGCTGGACCCGAGTCCGCGCAGGAGCCCCGAGCCGTCTTCAGCAGCGCTGTCGCCCACCGGCACGGCCGCGCGCAGCGCGGTCGTCAGCGGCCCGTCGCCCGGCACGGACATCAGGGTCGGGTGAGGCGCCGCCGTCGCCTGACGCTCCCGCTCGGTCCGGCGCAGTGCGGCCAGCGACGCCAGCGGAGGTCCGGGCACGGTGCCGTCGAACGCGCCGACGACCTCCTCGACCGTCAGGTCGACGACGTCGTGCGGGTCGGCCAGCACACCCGCCGCGGTCAGTTCCGCGCCCAGCCGCCACATCACGTCCCGGGTGATCCCGAACAGTTGTGTCCGGCAGAACCGGGCGTCCTCGCGCATCCGGATACCCCACCGTGCGACACCCAGCAGGGCGTGCAGGACGGCTCGTCGCAGCGGGTTGCGGCACGCCCGGCGAAGCTGCCGGCGGGCCTGCTCGGCCTGCTCGTGCTCGGCCGCGCGGTTACCGGCGACCGTGGTGCCCTGCCGGACGAACGGCCGCAGCACTCCGACGAGCATCGAAGGCCGCTGACGGGGCGTGGCCTCGTCAAGCTTGAGGTCGTGCAGAGCACGGTCGCCGTAGCGCTCCAGGTAGGCCCGGACGGCTCCGGCCAGTTCCGTGCCGTGACGTCCCGCTGCGATGTCGTCCCAGAGCTGCCGGTCGCTGTCCTCGGTGTACGGGGCCAACAGCCGCTCGCGCAGTTCCGGGAGCGCCGACGCCTGCTCGGCGAGGGCGATGGCGGCGCGCGCCGCGGCCAAGGACCGGTTCTCCCGTCCCCCGCACAGCAGTCCGACGAACAGGTCGGGGCCCGCGCCGGCCCAGCGTTGCAGCAACGCCTTGCCCGCACGGATGGCCAGGCCCATGTACAGGCCGTTCGACAGCGTGACGCCCCAGTGCCTGCCGGTCTCCTCCCACACGCGGTGGTATCGGGCGATCAGGTCCTCCACGGTGGCCCGATCGGTCGCGTAGACCTCGGTCATGAGCTGGTCCCACCAGCGGAAGAACCGCTTGGACGCACGCCGATGGCCCGCCGCGTGCCACAGGAAGAGCGGGAGGTTCGCCACGATCCGCAATCTCGACCGGCCGCCCGGGGCGCGTGCAGCACCGGTGATCCCCATGGCCTGTTCCCACTCGGTGCGCACGAGATCGAACGCGGGGAGCCTGCCGTGCAGGACCTGCCAGTCGTTCAGCCGGTAGTACACGCGCCCGTCGAGGTGGCCGATCATCCTGGCCAGCCGGTGGCCGTCGGCCCGTATCTTCCGCTCCCGCACCCCCATGCGCCGGTAGAGGTCCGTGAAGGCCTTCTGATAGAAGATCCGGGCCTGGGAGTACGTCAGAGCGCTCGAGATGCCCGGGTAGCTCTCCGTGATGTTGTGGTTTCCCCAGTAGACCGGCCGCGGGCTCTCGGGAGGCGCGATCACCATCGGCCGGGCCTGCACCAGGTGCACGGCGCCGTCCGGGGTGAACGTGCCCTCGATGTCCTGCGGCGTGCCGAAGTGGGTCTCGACCCGCTGGGCGAGGGCCGCGACCTCACGCGCCTGCTGTTCGGTCAGCACCGGTTCGTCGGCCAGCCGGTCCGGCACGGGCTGGAGCGGCTGTGGCGGCGGGCCGATCATCCACCGTTTCTTCACCGCCTGGGTGCGGACCCGCCCGGTAGCGGGGTCGACGAAGAAGTGGTCGATGTCGGCCTTCTCCTGGACGACGCCCTCGCCGATGCCGTGCGCCGCCGCGATGACGCACCGTTCGCCGCCGTCGCGCGGGTCCCGGGTGAAAGCGACGAAGGAGCGCGTGCCGAGGGCCATGCGCTGGATCCCGACGGCGATCCGGGCCCTGGTCGGGTCGATGCCCTTGAGCAGCCGGTACTGGACGGCCTCCGGTTTGAACGCCGAGGCCCAGCAGCGCGCCACGGCGGAGAGCACCTCGGTACGCGGCACGTAGAGAAAGCTTTCGCTCATTCCGGCGAACGGGTCGTCCGCCGTGTCCTCGCCCACGCCGTCGACGTCGGGGACCACGCAGGCCCGGACGGCGGCGAGGTTCCCCGCGCCGATCCGCTCGTCGAACTCGGCCAGCACGCGTGCGGCCAGCGCACCGGCCGGCTCCGCCGATTCCAGCGACCGCGCCGCGGCGGCGCACCACGCGGCCGGGTCCGGGCGGTCGTCGGGCAGGTCCCCGCCCACCGCCTCCAGCGCCCGGTCGAACTCGTCGACGGGCAGGCAGAAGAACCCGGGGACGGGGAACCCGGCACGCCGCAGCTCTTCGAGGCGGGCGAATTTGTGTCCGACCCGAAGGGGGGTGAAGTCGGATGTGACAGCCGTCGGAAGCAGCGCACTGGTCGTCACGGACTGGTCTCCGTCCATGCGTTGAGGTGGAGCACGTCGTCGAGGGGGCGGCAGCGGGCCGGCCGGGATCCGTCGCCCAGCGGGAACGGGGTGGGAATCAGCACACCTTGACGGGCGTCCGCCGACGGGACCGGACCCCACGGGCTCGCCTGGCTGCCCGCCCGCGGGCGGCCGCCGGGCACCCGTACGCGAGGCAGTACGCGCACCGGTGCGCGACCCGTGTTCTCCGCCAGGTGTCGCGCGCTGCGGACGAGCCGGCTGCCACCGTCGGCGTCGCGGTGACGGGCCGTGAAGGCGGCCCGGTACACGGCGCCGGTCTTCTCCCGCAGCACCTCGTCGGTGATGCCGACCCATGAACCCGCTTCCCGGTCGCCTCCATTCGGCGCCTGCTGCGCCGTCCGGACGCAGTCGCGCACGACATCGGGGGCCACCGGCCGGTCCAGGCCGAGGCGCCGCCGCACGGTACGGGTGGTGGTCGGCGCCGCTGCGGCGTCCATCGTCACCACACCCTCGGCAGCAGCCTGGCCCGGCCGGTCGCATAGGCCGGGTACTCCGGGACCGTCCACAGCACTCGCTCCTCCACGAGGATGCGCCGGACGACCGCGCCGAACAGCAGGACCAGTGCCACGACGCTGAACGGGTTGAGGAAGTACGCGGTGAAGCCCAGGTTCGCCAACAGCATCCCGGTGTACGCGGGATGCCGTACGAACCGGTAGAGGCCGTGGCTCACCACGCTGTGTCCGTCCCGCCGCACGACGTGGTGCGAGTAGAACCGCCCCAGGGTGGTGATCGCGGCCTGCCGGCCGACGACTCCGAGGGCGAAGACCACCACCGGGACGGCGAGCAGACCGGACCCGCCGAGCCAGGGCATCGGACCGAAGGCGGCGCCGCCGAGCACGGCCAGCCGCGCGAGCGCGTACGGCAGCAGGGTGCTCGACTCGGCCGGCACGCCTCTGTCGTGCCGGAAGGTCACGCGTGTTTCGAAGACCAGCCAGGCGAGGTACGTCACGAACAGCGCGACCGCGACGGCGTCGCGGCCCGCGAACCTGACGATCCCGGCCAGCGGAAGGACCAGGCCGACCAGGAACAGCGCACGCGGGGCGGCCAGCAGCAGAACCCGGGTGTTCATGACGCGCCTCGCATTTGGGCGTAGCGGGACGGGGACAGGTTGCACAAGCTGAAGGTCAGGGTGCCGAGTTCGGCCCCGGTGACTGCTTCGACCAGCGTCATCCCGCACGTCGCCCGCCGTCCCTCGCCCTCCCGGTGGGTGTGGCGGAGGGTGATCGGGACGCTGCGCGGGATGCGCAGCGGGATGTCCATGACCACCGACAGCCACAGCATCTGGGTGTCGATCGCGATGCCGTACTCCGTGTGCTCCAGCGAGATCACGAACTGCCGGGCGGCCTCGACGATCTCGACGGGCGTGCGGTAGTCGGGGTCGGTCGAGTGCAGCGGGTGGCCGGCCGGTGCGGACAGCAGGAGGGCCTGGCACAGACCGTCCGCGTCCCGGTGGGTGCGGCCCACCAGGATGTTCGCGTCGCGGTGCCGGTGGACGAGGTCGGCGACCGCCGGTTCGGTGCCGACGATCTGGCCGAGCGAGTAGACCTGCGGGGCAGCGTGGACGAAGTCGAAGTCGGCTGTGCAGACCACGTGGTCGCTCTGCGTGGCGGCGGCCCGCCAGCTGTCTCCCCCGGCCGCGACCCCGAGGGTGGTGGGCAGGTCGAGCTCGCAGATCTTGGTGAACCGGACGTCCGCACGAAGCCGTCCGGCGAGACCGGGCGGTGAGACTCCGGCAGCCTCGGCACTGTCGGCCTCGGACTGCCACGCCGCGTCAAGCAGGGCATTGAACAGCAGCATCCCCGGAATGTGGTCAAGCGCATGGTCGAAGAAGAAGGTGTCCGTCAGGTCGACCACGAGTTCGGTGAGCCGATTCGGCGTCTCGCTCAACACTGCGGTCATGGTGAAGTCCTTCCAGAGGTAGGGCCGTAGCAGCAGGGGGGACCACGTGCGATGGACGGTTGGCTGCCGCCGACGTGCCTGAGGATCATGACTGTCCGGTCCTCCAACGACAGTGCAGTGCCGGTGGAGTCCCTCCGGAGGCAGGGCGAGCGGTGAACACCCGCTCCCAGGTGCCATCGACGGCCCGCATCCGCAGCCGGTTGTAGGCATCCCGCCAGTTGCCGCATTTCTCCGGCGGGTGCGCCCACTGCGTGCCGGTCCGGACGTAACGGCTCGATCCGCGCCCGCTGCGCGTCAGTCAACGGCGCAGCAAGTTCCTCCACGGCTCCTTCTGCCGTGATCTTCACCAGTGCCACCTGCTCAGACGGAAGCGTCGTGGCTGCTCGGTGGAAAGCCGAGGGCAGGCGCTCTGACCGGGAAAGGCGGCTTCCAGGCGATCCTCCCCTGCAGTGCCCGCCCCGGCAGAAGGTCTCCTCGCTTGCTCCCAGGAGGTCGGCCTCAGGCCGGGGCCCCTTGCGGGAGCAGTAGTCGAACCCTGGTCAGAACTGACGGCCAGGACAAGGAATTGGCGTGGCTGATGCCCGTCAGGGCTGATCGAGGCACACGTGACGGCCAAGTCGTCGCCTGCACGCGCATCGTGGCGGGCTTTCGTCGGCTGAGGCAGGCGGTGGGAGGTCAGTTCGTCGCGATCGGTCGAGTCGTGCGGTGGAGCAGGAAGCATCCCTTGCAGGGATGCGTGTCACGTCGCATGGCCGGTACGTCGTATGCGGAACCTGCCCGACGTACCGCACGGACCAGGTGGTGTTCCTGTAGGAGAGGGCGCCGCGCCCAAGACCTGCTTGACCTGCGAAAACACCTATACCTACCCGGTTCTGACGATCTGGCAGGCAGTTCTGAGCATCGTGCACCACGTTCCTCAGACATGAGTAGGCAGTTCCGCGGAACGGAGTGCCCAGATCCTAGGAACTGGGACCACGATCGAAGGATCCGACCAGATTGACCTCACGTACATGAGTGGAGCGGACACAGGCGCAGGACACGGCCCTCCGGCGATCGACGCATGGTCGAGCGACACGCTCTGGAGGCGTACTTGATGAACTTCTCGCTCATGTACGCTAAGTTCATCTGGTCGGCCTCAGGGCCGTCGCTCATCGACGTTGAGGCAATGTCCGCTCGGGAGGGCCAGTTGGGGGCAGTACGCAGATTGGTCGATGCCGACACCGGCGAGGCCATCCCATACGCGCCTTACGCCTTCTCGGGCGAGCACATCCAAGTGGACAAGGCCCGGATCAAAGCGATCACAGAGAGCAAAGAGTTCACCCCCAGCCAGAAGTACATGGTGCTGTGGTGGATCGGAGTCTCCCCACAAGGCATGGCGCCCCTCCGGGCGACCGGCGCAGACATCGCCAAAAAGGTCGGGATGACCGCCGACGCCGTCGGCAAGATCAACCGAAATCTCCTCAAACGGCGCATCCTGATTGAGCGTGGACGTATCGGCAACTACAGGCTGTACCGCATCAGCCCGTACATTGCTTTCCACGGAACAGGGATCGAACAGCGAGAAGCGATCAAAACGTGCAATCCGCCAGACATCCCCGGCTTCGACAACTCGATCCCAACGCGGTGGGAGGCCCAGTGAACAACGACGACAAGCACAAACTCCTTGACGTCCTCCAGCGCACCGCCGGCATGACTGCCAACCAGCGCCTGGTCATCATGTTGTACGCCATGCACCCCACCGACCGCGCCGGTGCCGTCATCGAAACCGGTGCCAAGCTCGCCGAACTCGTCGGCATGTCGCCCACCGTCTTCTCCCGGACCCGACGCCAGGTCATCGAAGCCGGATGGCTCGAGGAGTCCGAGCGCCTCGCTCACATCAGCTACTACCGCCTCAGCTCGAAGTGCACCGGCGAAGACGTCGTCGTCCCCCTCCGTCGTGCAACGTGAGCCAGTGCACCACGCAGGAACTCATGTACGTGAGGTCAATGAGCACCGGCCCCGAGAGCGGTGCTCATTGACCTCACGTACATGAGCCGCTGTCTTCCGCCCGCGGTACATCACCGCACTGTCACCGGCGGCGAACCAGACGGTGCTCGCCCTCCAGGAACGCCGGGCATCATCGGCAGAACGGAGCGAGAGCGGTCCAAGACCTTTCCCGGTGCGTCGTCTGGCGTCGGGGCGGTACTCGGGCTGTCCTCGCCGATCCTGACTGAGGCGGGGAGCGGACAGGGCCGGCCCCTCGGAGGAGGGACCGGCCCTGTGCTGTGTTGGCTGTCCGGCCAGGCCGGCCGCCGGCTGCGGCAGGGCTCAGCCGGTGCGGACGGTCCGGCTGTCCCTGTGCTTGATGAGCAGGTCCAGCATTTTGTCGAACTCCTCGGGCGGCATCTTGTGGATCAGGTGCTGCGCCGCGTACACGCCGTCCTCGTAGGGGAACCGCTTCGGCTGCTCCCCCATGTCGACCGCCGTCGTAGTGGCGGTGGCCTGCACCGGAACGGAGGGCGTGTCCTTCCCTGTTTCCGTGGCGGGCGGCTCGTGCTCCACGGCTGCCGGCTCGGGGGCCGTGCGATGCCCTGCCACGGCTGGTTCCTCCGGTGCCGTGGCTGGTTCCGCCGCTTCGTGCTCGCGCGGTGCTGTGTCGCTCACGGGATCGGTGATTACGTCGTAATCACCGTCGTGGTCGTCCTCTGGGCTTGCGGCCGTGCCGGTCGTCGGTTGTGTCCCGGTGTTCGACGGGATCCGTGATTTCTCTTCCTTGCGGGCTTTCTCCGCTTTCAGTTCCCGCAGAGCTGCTTCCTGCTGGTCCGCGGGTTTGTTGCCGACAGCCCGCAGCAGGTCGATGGGTTCCTCGCCGATGCGCGCTTGCAGCTCGGGAGTGAGGTTGAGCAGGGCGAGGCGCTGGGACACCCAGCCCTGGGAGCGGTGAAGGCGCTTGGCGAGGGCTCTCTGGCTTCCATGGATGGCCAGGAGGCGTTGGAGGGCGCGGGCCTCGTCGAGCTCTTGGAGGTCTTGGCGGTGGATGTTGGCGACGAGGGCGGACTCGAGGAGCTCCTCGGAGGTGGTGCCCTGGTCGTCACTGACCATCACCTTGATGGTGGGGAGGGCGGCTTCGCGTGCGGCAGCGAGGCGACTGCTGCCGTCGATGACGACGTGGGTGGTGTCCGGTTCGAGGTCGGCTTCACGGTCCGGGTTGGCTTTGACGTAGGCGTCGCGGTTCATGACCGTGATCGCCTGCTTCTGACCGTGGGTTTTCAGGCTGCCCGCAAGGTCGGTGAGGTCTCCGAGTGCGGAGCGGGGGTTGTCCGGGTTGAGGCTGATGCGGTGGACGGGGAGTTCTGCCGGTGGCGCAACGCCTTCGGTGGGTACGCCGGTTGCGGCGGCGACGGCCTGACGGCGCGCGCTGACGGAGCGGACTCCCCCGCCGAATCGGCCGGCACCGAGCTGATCGGCCTTGCTCACAAGACCTCCCTGGCAAGCGCGCGCATACCGACTGCCTGCTGCGACTTGGGCGCGTAGGACAGCAAGGGACGCTTCACTCGGACGGCTTCCTTCTGTTCCTTGAGGTCTCCGATGAGTCCGACGACCCGCGGATCCTTTATGTCCACCCATCCCTGGAGGGAGGAGGTGGCGATGAAGCCGCGGCGGGAGTCGTACAGGTTCACGACGATGCCGAGGTAGTCGATGTCGACCTGGAGGTCGTTGCGGAGGTCGTCGATCTGCGTGGTGAGCAGTTCGTACGCGTCGGCGGAGCTGTCCTCGGCCTGGACGACGATCAGGGCTCCGGACTGTCCGGGGTTTTCTCCGTCGCGACGGCGGCCGTAGTAGACGGCGGCATCCATGCTCAGGCCGAGGCTGGGCGGGCAGTCCACGATGATTACGTCGTAATCGGCCTCGAGCGGAGCGAGGGCCCGCTCCAGCGCGGCTTCCCGGGCGCGTACGGCGGAGAGGCGCACGTCGAGCAGGAACGCGTCGTTGCAGGCGGGCAGCAGGTGGAGCCGGCCGTCGAAGGTGTCGTCGTCGATGGAGACGACGAGGTCGCGTAGGTCGCCCTTGGGGTCGCCTGCCATGTGGTTGGTGAGGCTGTCGCCGTTCATGGGGAGGGGCGCGGCGCCGAGCTGGTTGGTGAGGTGGCACTGTGGGTCGAAGTCGACGAGGAGCACACGCAGTCCGGGGCCGGGGAGGTTCTCGATGTCGAGTGGGTCGTCGTCCGGCTCGGCTTCGTCTGCGTGGGCTTCGCTCGCGCGCAGTGCCTTGGTGAGGGCCTTGGCGACGCGGACGGGGTGCAGGGTGTTGGAATCCTCTGCCAGAGCTTCGCCCAGGCCTGCGGTGACGGCGGTCTTGCCGACGCCGCCCTTCTGATTGCAGACGACGATCCGGCGGGTGACGGAGGGCCGCTCGATGTCCGGGGCCGGGTGGGTGTCGAGCCACAACTGGACGGACTGGGCGAGGCCCTGGATGAGTGAGACACGTCGGTCGGCGGCGATCCGCCGGAACGTTTCCCATTGGCCGGGGGGCAGGAAGGTGGCGAAGGAATCGGCACCGGCGGTGTCGACCGTCGCTGTGGCGGAAGCCAGGTTGCACCAGGCGCTGATGCCTTCTTCTACAGCGGCCTGGATCTCGATGCCGTGCTGAGCGGTCCTGACTTTGAGGTTCTGCCGGAGCCATCCCGGCAGTTTGGAGACGACCTTCTCGCGGTCGCTGGAGGTGGCAGGCGAACTCATGTAGGACACCATACTAACGTTCATGATCTGCGGAGGCATCGACACGTTAGTTAGTCCAAGTTGATGTACGTCGGTGACCGTCGACGTGATTACGGCGTAATCACCACGCACGCCGACCGGCCATGCGCCCGGCGGTGGTTACGGCGTAATCACCGTCCTCAGCGAGCGTGCGGTGTCGGCGCCCGGGGGGAGAGCTCGAACGGGGTTTCCGCATGCCGCCCGGCCGTGGGCCGGGTGCTGGGGCACCAGGCGTAGGCGCGGGCACGTCAGTCCCGTGAACAGCTCGTCGCGGCCTACACCAACCGCGTGTTCTCTCCCGGCGATGAGACCACCCCCGCAGCGCGGGTGATTACGCCGTAATCACCTGTCGGCCCTGTCGTGCGTGGCTCGGCGGTGGACATCCTCCGCCTCCTCCCCCGGCCAGGAGCCTGCGCGCCGATCGTGAGAGGCGCGTGACCGCCGTGGTCACCGGGCCAGGAACTCGACCGCTGCGGGCCATGTCGGGCGTGCCTCGTCACTGGTCGTCGCCGGCCGGGCAGTGGGCTGCTCCCACTTGCCCAGAGCGCGGACCGCGGCGTCCAAGGAGCGGCACGGACCGGCCATCTGAGTGGGCGTACCGCAGTGGGGGAGGACTTCCGCGGCCTCGTCCAGCCAGGACTCGGCGCCCTCGTCCGGGACCAGACGGTCCCGGTGCTCCAGGAGCCGCCCGCCACCGGAGCCAGGAGACGGTGCCGGTGGCACGCGCTCCACACCTGGGTTCTCGGCCTCCTCGTGGAGCTGGCGAAGCGAAGCTCGCCGACGACCGCTACGACGTCCCTCCTCCCCACGCCGACAGGAGCCTTGGGCAGTGGCTCCGTCGGAGTGGTGGTGATCACTCCTGGCACCGGCGTGGTGCACATCCTCGTCGCCGGGCTCTCCCGCGGCCGCCGAGCGAGCTCGGTGGCCGAGCTCGGCGGCGCTTTCGGCGTCCTGCCGCACCTGTGAGTGACAGTCACCGGTCTTGCCGCGCTGCTGCACACCAGCGCCCTCGAGATGCGTTTCCGGCGCACCGACCGGCCGGCGCGCAACCGCGGCATCCGCGTCGCACCGGACGGGACCCCGGTCTGAGCGACTCACTCGGTATCCGCTCAAGGAATCCTCGAGTCGCTTCGGTCGCTCAGTAGCTGCGGTGACGGCGGCTCGGATGTCGTCGTGGGCCGTGCGGTTGCGGCGGCTACTGAGGGGCAGCGACGCGCCAAGGTGTCGGTCGCTCCCCTCCGTTCCGGTGAAGCGGCAGGTCAGAACCTGTTCCGGGATGCATCAGCGACCCAAGCGACTCGAGGTGCGGATATATGGAGCGGCGGGAGGCTTCCCTTCATGTGCCCGCGTGAGTCATATAGGGGGAACTTGAGTCGCTTCAGTCGCTGTTCTGGGTTTCGCAAGGCCCTGAACTGCATGTTCTTCCGGATGTTGAGACAGCGACCGAAGCGGCTCCGGTCGCTGCACTGTTCCCTGTGCCGGCGGCATCCGCACTGCCGGGTTCCGTTTCAGTTGCTCACACATCTCCTTCAGCCACCTCCGTTTCGCTAGTCTGTTTGAGTCGTTGGGTCGCTTGGGTCGCTGTTGGGGGATGCGCATGGCTTCTGAGCTGCGGTTTTTACACAGCGACTCAAGGCCTTCCGGTGTTCGCCCACCAGATGCTTCTCGGTCGCTGGCGACCGCTCGATGGTGCGCCGGACGGGGGTGGCCCGTTCATCCCCTGGCCCCTGGTCGCAAGACGCCGGCGGGCAACTGCGCGGCCTGCCGGGCGTCCGGACACAGTCACCGGGAGTGCGGCTGTCGTGTCGCGGGTCGCTGGTGTCACGGGTTCCGTGCCGCCACGCTGGATCCCGCCAGGATCGAGCAGTGGTGGGGCGACCACCCGGGCCTCGGTGTCGGAGTGGCCTGCGGTCCGGCCGGACTGGTCGTCGTCGACATCGACGCCCACGAGGCGCTGCCACCCGGCCGTGACCGGCTGCTGCCCGGGATAGGGATCCCCGACGGCGTCGACCTGACCGGGCTCGCCACCGGGTTCCATACGATCGGCGTGCTGGCCGCGCTGCGGGGCGCCGTCAGCCCGGCCGACGACGACACGACCCTGCGTGTGCGCACACCGTCCGGGGGGCTGCACGTGTGGTACCGGGCCCAGCACGGGCACCGGTGGCAGTGCTCCACGGGGTCCGGCGGCGGCCGCGCGCTGGCCTGGCAGGTCGACGTACGGGCACACGGCGGATACATCGTCGCCCCGGGGACCGTGACCGAGGCCGGCCCGTACGCGCCCGTCGGAACCGTCCGTGAGGTCGCGCCGCTGCCCGTCTGGCTCGCGCGCGAGCTCGACCGGACCGGGCACCTGCCGCCGGCGGCAGGTGCCGCACCCCGGTCGGTGCCGCCGCGCGCCCGGCAGGCGGTCCTCGCCGCCGGCGGTGGCGGCCGTGGAGCAGCGCACCGGGCCCTGGCCCGCGTGCTCGCGGAGGTCGCCGCCTGCGCCGCCGTACCCGAAGGAGCCGCGTTCTCCGAGAAGCTGAACCGGGCCGCGTACACGGCCGGTGGTCTCGTCGCCGCGGGCCGGCTCGGACCCGCCGAGGCGGAGCGGTTGTTGCGACAGGTGGCCGAGCAGGCCCGCCCCGGGCAGGAGCGCCGCTACGGCGCCGTCATCCGCGGTGGTCTGGACGCGGGGCGGCGACGCCCACTCATCCCGGGAGGACGTAGATGACGCCCGACCGCCAGGAGGGTCTTTTCGACGCGCAGGGCGTGGCCCGGCAGATCCTCGCCCATTCCGTGGCGGAGCCCGACCCGCTGACGTTCGTCCACGGACCGTCGCCTGTGGGCGGGGCCGGCGCCCAGGGAGGGGTGACCGCTGCCGGGCTGCTGCCGGACACGCTCAGCGACCGTGGCAACGCCAAGCTGTTCGTCAGGCTCTACGCCAATGACTATCGGCACGTACCGGGCCTCGGCTGGTTCCGGTGGGACAACACCCGCTGGCAGGTCGATGAGGACGACACCGTGCTGTGGGCCGCTGGTGACCTGGCGGAATCGCTCGCGACGACCGATCCGCGCGGAGTGTTCACCAGTTCGGCGCTCCAGCTGCACCGTCGACGGGCTCTGAGCACCAGCGGCCTGAACGCAATGCTCACGCAGGCCCGGACGGCGCCCGGCATGGTCCTCAACGCGGCTCTGCTGGACGCCGATCCGTACGCCCTGTGCACCCCCGAGGGGGTGGTGGACCTGCGTACGGGACTGATCAGGACACCGGACCCCGACAAGGACTTCCACTCGCGTTCCACCACGGTCGCCCCCGAGCCGATGCTCACGCCGCGCTGGCACCGGTTCCTCACCGACACCTTCGGTGAGGACCAGGAGGGCGCGGAGATGATCGATTTCCTGCACCTGTTGCTGGGTTACTCGGTGACCGGGGACGTGGGCGGGCAGGTCATGCCGTTCCTCTTCGGCTCCGGCAGGAACGGCAAGTCCGTCCTGCTGGACGTGCTGATGAAACTGCTCGGCGACTATGCCGACGCCGCTCCGCCCGGGTTCCTGATGGCCCGGCCCTACGAAGGACACCCCACCGACCTCGCGGAACTCCACGGCCGCCGGGTCGTCGTGTGCAGTGAGGTGAAGCCGGGGGACTGTTTCGACGAGGCCCGGGTGAAACTGCTGACGGGCGGGGACCGGATCAAGGCCCGCAGGATGCGCCAGGACTTCTTCAGTTTCGAACCGACCCACAAGCTGTGGCTCCTGGGCAACCACCGGCCGGAGGTGGGTACCGGTGGATTCGCGTTCTGGCGGCGGATGCGGCTCGTCCCGTTCGAGCGGGTCGTCGCCTACGACCGCAAGATCGACAATCTGGCGGACATCCTCGTGACGGAGGAGGGGCCCGGCATCCTGTACTGGCTGATCGTGGGCGCGGGCCGGTACCTGAACGGCGAGAAGGATCTCGCGGGCCCCGAGCGGGTCCGTATCGCCACCACCGCCTACGCCGAGATCGAGGACCACACGGGGCGCTTCCTCGGTGAGTCCTGCCGGATCGGGGTCGGCCTCAGGGCCGAGCAGGCACAGCTCTACGCGGCCTACAAGGACTGGTGCCAGAATGAGGGAGCCCCGCCCATCTCCTCACGCGCCTTCGCGGCGCGGATCCGGGAGACGGTCGGACTGGCGTCTCCGAAGGAGATGATCCTGTCCAACCAGCGCAAGTACTACCCAGGCATCGGACTGGTCGCTGACGAGGAGACAGCATGAGCGCCCTCATCGACGAGGACGAGATCGTTCACGAGGCCGAACTCGTGTGGCTCGAGGATGTCGGCCGTCTCGACTACGTGCGCCAGAGCCTGGACAGGCTGCCGAACCGCCGGGGACGGCCCGCCTATCACCGCGACGGCCGCATGATCGGTTACGCGGTGCTGGGGCCGGGGGCCAAGCCCTCCCGCTCCTCGGGCACCTTCCGGCGGCGGGTCTTCTGGCTGCTTCCCCACGATCGCGACACCGCCCCGGACGGGCTGTACGCGACGGGAACGCCCGCTGAGGGGGTCGACCCGCGCACGCTGGAGCCGGGCGGCAAGGGGCGGAAGACGGAACGCTCGGAGGGTGGTCGGTCGTCGGCTCCCGGACGGGGCGTGGGACCGGCTCTGCCCCTCTGACGGGGCCGTCCCGGTGACGTCGGCAGTGCTCCTTCTCAGAGGTCGCCCCCATTGCAAAGAACCGTCCAACCGGTATTATTTTACCCCAATGGGGGATGCGGGAGAGGACCAGCTCGCCGAGCACGTGCGGGGGCTCCGTCCGGAAGGGGAATCGCCGTGCTGCCGTGTTGTGTACGCACCTCGGGCACGGCGTCGTCGGGCAGGCGCGCGCCGGTACCGGGAAGGGCGCCCGGCGCCCGTACCGGCCGCCACGCGCGGGGTCCCGTTCCCTGGTTCTTCTCACCGTCTCCTCCCGTGCGCTGACACCGCCGCCCCCGTTCGGCGTGTGCGCCGGGCCGTCCCCGACGAGACCGCCCCAGCATCGTCCGTGCGGCTGAGGGCGAAGGCAGTGGGCTGTGGCCCATGAGGGGGAGATCCGTGATGACGAATTGTGTACGGGCGCAGGTAGTGGTCGTCGGCGGGGGACCGGTCGGTATGGTCGTCGCCTCGGAACTGGCGTCGTACGGGGTGAGCACCCTGGTCGTCGAGTCCAGAACCCGCATCTCACGCAGACCCAAGGCGACGACCCTGCACGCCCGCACGGTGCAGTCGCTGGTCCGGCGCGGCCATCTCGGCGGGCTGGTGACCTCCGGATCCCGCGGCGCCACCGCCGCCGCGGCGAGCGCGCCCTTCCACTTCGCCGGGATCCCCGGCCTGGCCATCAAGGTCCCGGCCGCCGAACCCGCTCCGGTCCTCAAGTGCCCCCAGGACGAATTGGAACGGCTCGTCGAGCAGCGCGCGCTGGCGGCCGGTGCGCGCATCCTCAGAGGCCACGAGGTCACAGAGGCCTGCCAGGGTCCGGACGGCGTACGGATCACGGCACGGGGTCCGGGAGGCGATGTGGTCTGCCGGGGGGAGTACCTGGTCGGTGCGGACGGTGCGCGCAGCACGGTGCGCGCGCAGTCGGAGTTCACCTCGTCGGTGTTCCCCGCGACCGCCTCCGCTCTGGCCGGCGACGTCAGCCTGGCCGACGGCGGGGACCTCGGGCAGGGGTGGCACCGGACGCCGCGCGGCTGGATCGTCGCCAAGCAGGTGCCGGGAGGACGGACACGGCTGCGGGCCCTGCACTGGGCGGATCCGCAGGGCGGGCGGCACCGGGAGCCCACTCTGGAGGAGCTGCGGAGCCGGGTGTCCTGGATCGCGGGCCGGGACATCGCGATGGAGACGCCCCGGTGGTTGAGCAGGTTCAGCGACTACTCCCGGCTGGTGCACTCCTACCGGTCGGGGCGCGTCCTCCTGGCGGGCGACGCCGCGCACGTGCACTTCCCCATCGGTGGCCAGGGGCTGAGCACGGGCCTGCTCGACGCCGTGAACCTGGGCTGGAAGCTCGCGCTCACCGTCCGCGGCCTCGCCGGGGAGGGACTGCTCGACAGCTACGACCAGGAGCGGCGCCCCGCGGCCCAGAGGGTCATCGACAACACGCGTGCCCAGGTCGCCCTGATGCGGCCCGACCCCGCGCTCGACCCGCTGCGCGACCTCTTCGGTGAGCTGCTGTCCGGGGGAGGGGAGAGCAGCGTCCTGAGTTCCATGATCAGCGCGCAGGACACGGTGTTGCCCGCCCGCCACGGGGGCGGCGAGGGGAGCAGCACGTCCTGCTGGGAGGGAGGCTTCCTGCCCAACGTGGGCCTGGCCACCGACGGCGGTCGCACCGACGTGATCGACCTGCTGTGCGGAGGGCGCCCACTGCTGCTGCTCTTCGGCGGCAGCGGCGGGAGCGGCTACGCCGAGCAGGCGCGGGGCTGGTCCGGAGTGCTGCGCGTGGTGCGTGCCGAGCCGACGGACGAGATTCCCTGCGAGGCGCTGCTCGTCCGCCCTGACGGGTACGTGGCCTGGTCGCCGTGTGGCGGCGCCGAGTTGGCCGACGTGCTGGCGGCCTATTTCGGCAGTGCCGTGCCGGTACCGTCCGCGCAGTTGTGCGGCGGCTGAGTCGGCTCGCCGGTGCCGCTCGGTTCCCGGCTCATTCCTGTCCGGGGGAGATGCGCAGTTCGTCGGCTATGGCGTTGGCGTGGGCCGGGGTGATGTCCACCGCCGTCAGGACCGACGGGAGGATTGCGCTGGGGAGGAGGTGGCGCAGCAGGGCGTTCACCCGGTCCAGCAGGTCCTCGTAGTCGCTCATGACCTGGGACATCGACTGGATGCCGGCGAAGGAGGCCACCAGGACGTCGGCCGTCTCGGAGGCGGAGATGTGGGGGAGGAGCTCGCCCTGGGCCTCGGCCTTCTCCAGGAGTTCCCCGATGATGTCCCCCCAGTGCGTGAAGGGGCCCCGGCGGTCCACCTCCCCCGCCTGCTGGTCCAGCGAGAGCCGGACTCCCGCCCGGACCATCGGGTCGTGCTGGAGGCGGTAGGCGTGGAGCAGTACGGTGTCCACGACCTGCTGGACCTTGCAGGCCCGGTCGGGGATCGGGAGCTGCTGGTCCTGCTCGTGGAGGATTCCCTGGGCCAGCTCCTCCTTGGAGGAGAAGTGGAAGTAGAGAGCCCCCTTGGTCACCCCCGCCGCGGACAGGATCTCGCTGATCGTCGCCGCACGGTAGCCGCGTTCCTCGAAGATCCTGGCGGCCGCCGTAAGGATCGCCTTACGTGTGCGGACCGCTCGCTCCTGCTTCACCATCGTGGTCTTCTCTGTCGTCCTTGAGCCCGGAGGCCCACCAAAAAAACCGCCGAGTTCGTATCTTACTCGTCGGGGCGTCGTTCTGGCCCGTCTCGGTTCTCAGATCCTTACGAAACGGTTGCGCCGAGCAGGCGTTCCGTGGAGCGCGTGATGGCATGCCTTCGACCCCGCGGCTCCCGTGGTCGGGAAGGCGGGGTCGAAGACGCGCCAGGAGGGCCGGTGCGGGGGGTGAGGGGCGGTCAGTCCCCGGCCGGCGGCAGGGTGACGACTGAACGGAACACGCTCTCGCCGTCCTGTTCCCCGGTGACCAGGACGGATTCCTCGGCGCCGCGCCTCGGGAGGCGGTGCGCCTCGATGAAGCAGGGCCGGTGCAGTTCGGCGTAGCGGCTGAACTCGCCGGTGACTTCCGACGGGGGCGCGGTGTACCCGAGGGTGGCGATCGTGGCCTGCCGGGCCGCCTCCAGCAGCATCATCCCGGGCACGTGGTCCACCGGGTGCTCGAAGAGGACGGGGTGACGGGTGTCGACTCTCAGCTGCCAGTGGCCCCGTCGTCCGGCAGGGGAGAGGACGACGTCGGTCGGTGACGTGCGGCCGACCTCGTGCGGCGCCACGGGGCTGGTCAGCGGCAGCGGCGGGCCGGCGTCGTCGAGTTGGGGCGCCCGCAGCCGCCGGTAGGCGGCGGGGCTGACGCAGCTCACGGCGGCGCCGCCGTGAGCCACCATCTCCCCGTCGCGGCGCAGGACGGCCTCGTAGTGCAGGCCGAGGAGTGCTTTGCCGCGTCGTTTCACGCCATGGCAGGTCACGGCGAGGTCGATGTCGGCCGGGGCGGTCCGCACGGCGAGCGGGCCCGGCAAGGTGGAGACCGAGAGGTTCCACATGACGAACTGGTGGCCGAACGGCACCTCGTACTCGGCGTGGAGGAGCAGACTCCCCGCCTGGCGGATGGTCTCTGCCGCGATCAAAGGGTCATGGCAGCCGTTCACGTCGGCGAAGAATCTGTGAAGCCGGGGCCATCTGGCCGTCAGGCCGAAGCTGTCGTCGCCTCTGCGGTCCCAGCCGGTGAGCATCACCTCGGCGGGATTGTGCCGGTGGACGAGCTCCTTCGGGACGGTGGAGCCCGGTGGCTGCGGAGGGCGCCGGGCGAGGAGGGTGCCGGTTCCCGCTCCGGAAGCGGGTGGGGCTTTCGTGACGCGGGGCGGGTGGTTCACGTGAAAGGTGGGCGCGGACATGACTCCCCCGGTTGGTGGACTGGCTGGGACTTGTCGCGAAGGCCGTGCTCCATCCCTCGGAAAGATACATACCACCCGGTTTAATTACTAGGTTCTCCGGTGCCTCTGAGGGGCCGAGAAGCGGAGCGACCGCCTCCATGCGGAGGGGGCGTCTGTCAGGAAAGGGCAAACTTCCCACTTTTCGGCGCCCTGTGGTCGAAGGTGAGGGAACGCCGGGCGGACGGCGGGGGAACATCCGAGGCGGGCGTCCGCCGGGTTGCAGGTCTCTCCAGTGGTTCCTTAGCGGCTCTCGACCGGCCGGGCCGACCGTTTCCCCAGGACCTACCGGGTGAGGGGGGCAGTGGGGTGGAGGGTGGAGAGTCCCTGTTCCGGGTGGAGAGGGGCGAGGTTCGGGAAGACGAACTGGCCGCTCTGGCCGCGGTGTTGCTCGCCTTGTGCAGGAGTGGCGGCCCGGTAGGGGTGTCATCGGCCGAAACGCCGCTCTGGTGGAGGCCGACGGGGGGCTATGTGGCCCC
This sequence comes from Streptomyces sp. DH-12, assembly GCF_002899455.1. Taxonomy (GTDB): domain Bacteria; phylum Actinomycetota; class Actinomycetes; order Streptomycetales; family Streptomycetaceae; genus Streptomyces. The sequence goes on from NZ_PPFB01000001.1 coordinate 26,943, forward strand.
CGGCGGCTGGCGCTGAGCAGAGCTTTCCAGCTCAGCACAAGAAACCGCGTGTGCGGTTTGTTATTCTGCTGGCGGTGGGCTCGAGGTGGGACTTCCTCGGCCTTGTCCCAGGAAGGGACTGACATGGCAATGACCTGTGCCTCGGTGTCGACCGAGTCGAGGCCGAGCGGCGTCCGTGGCCGCGTGGCCGAGCTCCGTGCCCTGCGCGAGCGGGCCGAGCGGGGCCCGAGTGAAAAGGCGACCCGGGCGCAGCACGCCAAGGGGAAGCTGACCGCGCGGGAGCGCATCGAACTGCTGCTGGACGCGGGGTCGTTCCGTGAGGTGGAGCAGTTGCGCCGGCACCGGGCGACCGGCTTCGGTCTGGAGGAGAAGAAGCCGTACACCGACGGTGTGGTCACCGGCTGGGGGACGGTGGAGGGGCGGACGGTCTTCGTCTACGCCCATGACTTCCGGATCTTCGGCGGTGCGCTGGGCGAGGCGCACGCCACGAAGATCCACAAGATCATGGACATGGCCATCGCGGCCGGTGCGCCGCTGGTGTCGCTCAACGACGGTGCGGGCGCCCGGATCCAGGAGGGCGTGTCCGCGCTCGCGGGGTACGGCGGGATCTTCCAGCGCAACACCAAGGCCTCGGGTGTCATCCCGCAGATCAGTGTGATGCTGGGCCCGTGCGCGGGCGGTGCGGCCTACAGCCCCGCCCTGACGGACTTCGTGTTCATGGTCCGTGAGACCTCGCAGATGTTCATCACCGGACCCGACGTGGTCAAGGCGGTGACCGGTGAGGAGATCACGCAGAACGGCCTGGGCGGCGCGGACGTGCACGCCGAGACGTCCGGCGTGTGCCACTTCGCCTACGACGACGAGGAGACCTGCCTCGCCGAGGTCCGCTACCTCCTCTCCCTGCTCCCGCGGAACAACCGGGAGAACCCGCCCCGCGTGCCCTGCGGCGACCCGGTGGACCGTCGCGGCGACACGCTCCTCGATCTCGTCCCCGTGGAGGGGAACCGCCCGTACGACATGGCGAAGGTGATCGAGGAGGTCGTCGACGACGGCGAGTACCTCGAGGTCCACGAGCGGTGGGCGCGGAACATCATCTGCGCGCTCGCGCGGATGGACGGCCAGGTCGTCGGCATCGTCGCCAACCAGCCGCAGGCCCTGGCCGGCGTCCTGGACATCGAGGCCTCGGAGAAGGCCGCCCGCTTCGTGCAGATGTGCGACGCGTTCAACATCCCGATCCTGACCTTCCTGGACGTGCCCGGCTTCCTGCCGGGCGTGGACCAGGAGCACGGCGGCATCATCCGCCACGGCGCGAAGCTGCTGTACGCGTACTGCAACGCCACCGTGCCGCGGATCTCGCTGATCCTGCGCAAGGCGTACGGCGGCGCGTACATCGTCATGGACAGCCAGTCCATCGGCGCCGACCTCACCTACGCCTGGCCGACGAACGAGATCGCGGTGATGGGCGCGGAGGGCGCGGCGAACGTCATCTTCCGCCGTCAGATCGCCGAGGCCGAGGACCCCGAGGCCATGCGGGCCCGCATGGTCAAGGAGTACAGGTCCGAGCTGATGCACCCGTACTACGCGGCCGAGCGCGGCCTCGTCGACGACGTCATCGACCCCGTCGAGACCCGCGAGGTGCTCATCGGGTCCCTGGCGATGCTCCGCACCAAGCACGCCGACCTGCCCTCCCGCAAGCACGGCAATCCACCCCAGTAAGCAACGGAACAGGGGGTGGCGCGGTCACGAGCAATGCCGCCCGCGGCCCCTCCGCCAGGAGGCACATGATGGTCAAGCAGGAGAGAGCGGCCCGCACTCGACGGGCGCTGGTGCGGGCCGCGGCCGAGGTGTTCGCCTCGGAGGGGTTCGCACTCGCCTCGCTCTCCGCGATCAGTCACCGTGCCGGGGTGAGCAACGGCGCCCTCCATTTTCATTTTGAGAACAAGAAGGCGCTGGCCGACGCGGTCCAGCAGGAGGCGGCGGCCTCGGTGGCCCGGATGACCGACCTCGCCGAGACCACGGGCGACGCCCTTCAGGCGCTGGTGAACGCCACGTACGGTCTGATGGGCCGGATCGCCGACGACAGCGTGGTGCGGGCCGGTTTCGAGCTGTGCGCCGACCCGTCGCGGGGCCGCGACGGGGAGTTGCGGCGGCAGTGGCGGGAGTGGATCGAGAACACGCTGGCGCGGGCCGAGCGGGAGGGGCTGCTGGCCGAAGGGGTCTCCTCCGAGCGGCTGGCGCCGGCCGTCGTGGCGGCCATGGTGGGGTTCGAGGTGCTGGGGGCCCGCGATCCGCAGTGGCTCTCGGAGGGGCGGGTGGCCTGCTTCTGGGAACTGGTGCTGCCTCGGATGGCCGCAGAGGGCGACGCGACGAGACTGCTCGCCGGGGAGGCGGCCGAGCGATCCGGCTGAGGCGCGGCAGCGGCGGTACGACGGAGGCCCGGCGGGCGACGCCACAGCACGGCAGGTCTGAAGACCGGTCGTGCTGTTTTTCCGTGCGCGGGTGGGGTCCGGGCCCGCTCGCCGGGGTCGGTGCGGGGTGCCGCGTCTTCTGGGGGAGGCATCTTCGGATGCTGGAACCGCAGGTGAGGACGGGTCGGAGCGGGACGAATAAAACAGCGCGGACGGTTTTATATTGACAAACCAACCGCGCTGTTTTTTACTCGGAGTGCCCAGGAGCACTCGGGTTGCCAGGGCCGGTGAACCGATCACTGACGCGTGCATAGGGGGAGAGACGCCATGGACATCTCTGTACTGGGCGGACTGTGCGTCCGCGAGAACGGGGTCTCGATCACGCCGACGGCGCCGAAGCCGCGTCAGGTCCTGGCCATGCTGGCGTTCCGCGCCGACCAGGTCGTCTCCGTGGCGACCCTCACCGAGGAGCTCTGGGGCGCCCAGCCGCCGCGCAGCGCCCGCGCCACCCTCCAGACCTACGTGCTGCAACTGCGCGAGCTGATCGGCGCGGCCCTGCAACGGGACCCGGCGGACGCACCTCCCCGCTCGGCCAAGGACGTCCTCGTCACCATGCCGGGCGGCTACCTGCTCAACACCTCCGGCGGCCAGTGCGACGTCCGCGAGTTCGAGCTGCTGGCCGGCACCGGATACCGCGCCATGGACGCCGGTGACTTCCCCGCCGCCGCTCGCCACCTGCGCGGCGCCCTCTCCCTGTGGAGCGGCGCCGCCCTCGCCGACGTGCAGACCGGCGCCCTGCTCTCGATGGAGGTGCGGCGACTGGAGGAGACCCGGCTCTGCGCCCTCGATCAGCGCATCGACGCCGACCTCCGGCTGGGGCGCCACCGTGAACTCCTGGGAGAGCTGTCCGTCCTGGTCAGCCGGTACCCCACGCACGAGACCCTGCACGGCCAGTTCATGCTGGCGCTGCACCGCTCCGGCCGGCGCACCGAGGCTTTGGAGACCTACCAGCGCCTGCGCCGGGCCCTCGTCCGCGAGCTGGGACTGGAGCCCTCGGCAGCGCTGCGGCGGCTGCAGCGGTCCGTCCTGATGGCCGGACCCGAGACGGCCGCCGCCCAGGACGCCGCGGCCGCCGCCCACGGCGCGGACCGAGCGGTCCGGGTGGGCTGACGGCACGGCGGCCGCCGCCCCCGGCCGGTCGCGCCCCCGGCCGGTCGCGCCCCCGGCGGCCCCGGTGCCCCGACAGCGCCTACGACGACCCGGTCCCACCGGCCGTCCGGACGAACCTCCTTGGAGCAGCCTCCATGTCCAGTGACCTCCAGCCCTTCGCCCCGGCGGCGCCCTCCGCGCCCCAGGCCGACCCCCTGACCGACGTCGTCGACGTGCTCGCCGGCATCCTCATGCTCGAACCGGAGCAGATCGACGCCCGGCAGTCGTTCCGCTTTCTGGGGCTCGGCTCGCTGCAGGCCGTGGAGTTCGTGGCGAGCGTCAACGCCCGCTGCGGCACCGACGTCAAGGCGCCCGCTCTCTTCGACCACGCGACCCCCGCCGCCTTCGCCCGGCACATCGCCCGCGAACTGCACCCCGAGCGGGCCGCCCCGCTGCCCGGGCCGACCGGGGGCGCCCCCGCCCGGGGCCGCACCGTGTCCGTGCCGCCTCCGGCCGGACGGCGGGCCGGGAGCGAGGTGCTGGGCGTCCTGCGGGAAGAGCTCGCGCGGCTGGTGCGCTGCGACCCCTGGGAGGTCGACCCCAACGCCTCGTTCGCCGCGATGGGCCTCGACTCCGTCCTCGCCTCGGAGTTCGTGGCGACCGTCAACCGAATCTACGGGACCGGCGAGCACGCCTCCGTCCTCGGCACCCATCCGACCCTCGCCGCCCTGGCCGCGCACGTCGCCGCGCTCACGGCCGAGCCCGAGCCGATGGACGCCGGGGTGCTGCTGGACGCGGTCCGCGACAACCTGCTCACCATCGACCAGGCCCTCGCCCTGCTGCCGCGACGAGGCTGAGGCGGAACCGGACCATGGACGTACGAGAGACGGACCCGCCGACGACGGGGCCCGCGCCGGTGCCCGTCGGCCTGCGGGGGGCGCGGGAGTCCGCCCGCCGCCGGACGGGGGCCGCCGCCGGCGACACCGCCCTGACCACGGCCGTCCCGCGACTGCGGCACGGCCGGACCGCGCCCGTACCCGAGAGCTCCGCCGCCCGCCGCGGGCAGCGGCCGCGGCACGCCCTCGTCGCGCTCGCCCCGGACACCGGTGACGGCCACGGCGCCAGGGCGAGGGCCGGCACCCTCCTCGACGTCTCCGCCCCGCCGGAGAGCCCCGCGGCCGCCGCGCGCCCCGGCGCACCGGCCGCGGACCGCGCCGGGCGCACCCGCGCCATGCCGCTGTCCGCTCCCACCCCGCGGCACCCGGCCGCCGGAGCGCGGCGTCCGCTGACCCGGCCCGACGAGGCCGGTCCCGCCCTCGCCCGCCTCACCGTGCTCCGGCGGGGCGGCCACGCCGAGCGGTGCACCGCCCGGTGGCTCCCGGGGGTCCCGGCGGACCGGTCGGCACCGGAGGCCGGGGACGGCCGCCGGGCCACCGCGCCGGCGCTGCCCTCCTCGGTGTCCTTGCGCCGGCGGCGGGGCGAGGGGGAGCGGGAAGGATGACCGCTGCCGTGGAGCCCGCGGCGCCGGTCACCTTGTGGTTCTGCCCCAACGACCAGCTCGCGCCCGGCCTGGCCACCACTCTCGCCGCCCAGTGGCTGGACGAGCAGGAGCGGGAGAGCGCCGGGCAGTTCCTCTTCGAGCGCGACCGCCGCCAGTACGTCGTCTCGCACGTCATGGTGCGGCGGGTGCTGGCGCTGGAGAGCGGCATCCCCGAGAGCGAGGCCGTCATCTGGCGCTCCTCGCGCGGGCGGCCTTTCCTCCAGAAACCGGCCGGCGGGCTGCCGCGCGGCGGACGCGAACTCGACTTCAACCTCTCGCACGCGGGCGGCCACAACCTGCTCGGCGTGGTGCGCCGTCACCGCATCGGCGTGGACGTCGAGCGGCTCGACCGGGGGGAACAGGGCCTCGACGGAGTCGTCCACGCCTTCGCCGCCGAGGAGCGGGACTGGGTCGCCCAGGCACCGCCCGGCCGCGCCCGCGACGTGCGGGTCCTGCGGCTGTGGACGCTGAAGGAGGCCTACTCCAAGGCGCGCGGACTGGGGCTGGGGCTCTCCTTCGACAGCTTCTCCTTCCAGCTGGACGAGGACCGCGGCGTGCGCGGTTTCCGGCCACCGGACGACGACCTCTCCCAGCGATGGCGGTTCGTCGAACTGGAGCCGGTGCCCGGGGTCCTGGCCGCCGTCGCCCTCATGGCGGGCGAGGACGAGACGCCTGTCCTCGAACTGCACCACGGCTTCCCGTGGGCCAGGTCGTCCCCGAGGACCCTGACCGTCCCGTGCGCCGCCCCGCTGCCGGGGGCCTTCTGACGGGAGGCCCGCCGGTCCGCCGGCGGGCGCCCGGGGCCCTCTCGAGCCGTTCTCGACGCTCCCTCCAGCGCTCCGGCCGACGGTGCTTGTACCGACGAGCCGCAGGGGAGCAACCGCCATGGTGATCGCCGTCGCAACACCCGGGCACGGGGGCTCGTTCGCGCCCGCGCCGCCGGTACCCCCGTTTCCCCCGGTCGTCGGCGGACCGCCGGACCGAAGGAACCGAGGACGGGAGCGCACGCTCCCGCGCGCGTACCGACGAGCCGGAGGAGAGAGCCGCCATGGCGGGTGAGCGGGTGCACCGAATCGCGCACGAGACGGAGATCGCCGCCCCCGCCGGGGTCGTCTACGGACTGATCGCGGACGCCGGGAGCTGGCCGCTGTTCCTGCCGCCCGCCGTCCACGTCGAGCTGCTGGACTTCGAGACCCACGAGGAGCGCATCCGCGCCTGGGCCACCGTCGACGGCGCCGTGCGGTGCTGGATCTCGCGCCGCGTCCTGGACCCCGAACGCCGCCGCATCGACTTCCGGTACGACCCCGCGCCCGCTCCGGCCCGGATGATGCGCGGCGACTGGCACGTGGAGGAACGCGGCCCGCACGCCTGCCGGCTGGTGCTGCGCCACGAGTACGCCGTGCCCGCGGACCTCCCCGGCGAGGCCGCGCGGACCGGGCGCGTGCTGGCCGCCGCCGATGCGGCGGTGCTGGAGCGCCTGCGGGAACTGGCCGAGCGGTGGACCGAGCTGGACCGGCTGGTCTTCTCCTTCCAGGACGAGATCCGCGTCAAGGGCCCGGCCGAGCTGGTCTACGACTTCCTGTACCGCGTGGGCGAGTGGCCCGGCGTGGTGCCGCACGTGGTGCGGACCGAGCTGGCCGAGGAGGAACCGGGCGTCCAGCACGTGACGATGGACGTCCGGGGCGCCGACGGCGTGGTCCGGCCCACCGAGTCGGTACGGGTGTGCTTCCCGCACGCCGGACGCCTGGTGCACAAGCAGACCCGGACACCGCCGATGGTGGCCGCCCGCACCGGCGAATGGCAGGTGGTGCCCGACACCAGAGGCGTCCTGGTGGTGTGCCACCAGACCGTGCTGGTCCGCGCGGAGGAGGTCGAACCGGTCCTCGGACCCGGCGCCGGCCTGCCCGGTGCGCGCCGCCGCCTGCGCACGGAACTCGGCCGTGAGGCCCTGGACGTCCTCGATCTCGCCCGCCGCCACGCCGAGAACGCCGTCGAGGTGATCCACCTCTCCTGAGACGGAGCGCGCCCGCCGGACGCCGCGCGTGCGGTGTTCCGGGAGGCGGTGTCCGGAGCACGCCCTGCCGGCGCCCACCAGCCTGCCCCTTCACCGCCCCCGGTGTCACGTCCCGCGTCCGGCACCCGCTCCGGGCCGGCTTCCCGTCCGCTCCCGGGCCGGACGAGGAACACTGGAGGGCCGCCCGCCGATCGCTTCCCGTCCGCACCGGGCACCACCCATGACCTGCGGCCCGGCGCCGAGGCCCCGGGCTGCCGCCCGCTCCGCGGCGAGCGGGCCCCGACCGGTCCTCCGCCGGCTCTCCAGCCGGCCCCGAGCGGAACCGGCCAGGCTCGTCGGTGCGGGCGGGGACCGGCGTCCGTGATGAACCGACCGAATGGAAGGACATCCATGGGCGACGCCACGCGCACCTCGCCCCCCGTCCACGTACGCGGGCCGGAGGGTCCCTGGCAGCCGGTGCGGACCGCACTGGCGGTGTGGGGGAGCGCCGTGGTGCACACCACCTGGGGCGAATGGTTCCCGACCTCCCTCACCGACCCCGCGCTGCGCCCCCTGCTGGGCCACGACTGGCAGCGCTACCGGCACACGGCCGACCCTGCCACCCGCCACCGCTTCGCCGCCTCCCGGCTCGTCACCAAGTACGCCGCGGCCGCTGCGCTGGACCGCCTCCCGGCGGAGCTGGACCTCGCGTACCAGCTCAGCGGGCGGCCCTACCTGCGCGGACTCGACCTCGACGTCAGCCTCAGCCACAGCGACGAGCTGATCGCGGTCGGCGTCAGCCGGGTCGGCAGGATCGGGGTCGACACCGAACCGGCTGATCGCAGGCTCGACTTCGACCTGCTGAGCGGGCACATCTGCGCCCCCGGCGAACTGCGCTCCCTGCTGCCGCTGCCCCCCAGAGCCCGCGAACGTGAGCTGCTGAGGCTCTGGACGCTCAAGGAGGCGTACAGCAAGGCGCTCGGCCAGGGGCTGCGGCTCGGCTTCAGTGAGTTCTCCCTGAACGACGGCGGTACCGGCCTGCTCGCCCCCGACGACACGGCGGCCCGGCCCGGCGCCTGGGCCTTCTCCACCCACCGGGTCCTCGGCAGCCACCTGCTGAGCGTCGCCCGCCACGACGCCCTTCCGCAGCCGCCCGCGCGCCCGGCGCCGCCCGGCCGCACTCTCGCCCCCGCCTGCGCGCCCGGCTGAACCACGCTCCCGCCCGGAGGATCCGGCCCGCGCGCCGTGCGGCGCTCCCGCTGAGAGCCGCACGGGGCGCGCTTCAGGGCCACTGGAGAAAAAGGGCATGTCACGCGCGCGCCGCTAGCCTGCTGAGCACGTTGCGGACGTCGGAGCGAGGAGACCGCCGTGAGCCGTCCAGGACAACGCCCCGGAGCCGCGACGCAGGTGACCGCCATGACGACCGTCATGTGCGGCGTCTCGCTGTGTGAAAGGGGGAGGGGCCACGCCCCGGGATGCCGATGACCGCTGACCGCGCCACCTCCGACCGCGCCACCTCCGAACGGTCCACCGCCGCCACGACGGTCGTCGTCGACCCCGGCGAGCCGCCTTTCCGCGTCCCGCCCGTCCTGGACGTGCGCGGCCCCCTGACCGAGGGCCGGGTCGCCGCAGCGCTCGACCACGCCGGCGCCCGCGCCCCGGGGGTCCGGCCCTGGCGCCACCGCCTCCAGCGGGTCGGCCCCGACCACCACCTCCTGCACGTGGAGCCACGCCCCGCCCGTGCCGGCTCCGGCGACCCGGGGCAGACGCCGGACGCCTTCCCCGCAGGGCTCGTCGCCGACCTGCTCACCGCCCGCGACCGGCCGCCCGTCCCGCTCGGCCCTGCCCAGCTCGACCTGGCCCGGCGGCGCGGAACGGCCACCGCCCCCCACCCGTCCAGGACCCTCGACGCCACCGAGCCCTTCGACCCCGCCGCCGTGGAAGCGGCCCTGCGCGCCCTCGCGCGGGCCCATCCGCTCCTCGCCGCCCGCGTCGACACCGAGGCCGACAGCGGCATCCACGCCGCGCCGCTGGCCGCCGACACCGTCTGCACGGTGGCCGACGGCGTGCCGCGCAGCCGCGAGCGCGAGGCCGTCGCCGAGGCGGGCCGGGGCCTGCGCCCCTCCGCCCGGCGGTCTCTCCACGCCGTCCTGCTGCGCGGACGCCGCAGGCTCGTACTGCTCGCCCACGAACTCGTCGCCGACCAGACCTCGCTCGACATCCTCCTCGCCGACCTCCGGGCTGCCCTCGCGCGACCGGAGCAGGAACTCGGCCCCGAGGCCGTGCGCTACCCGGAGTGGGTCGCCACGCTGCCCGCGATCGCCACCGACCCCCGCGAGTGCGACCACTGGCGTGAGGTCGCCGAAGGACGCGCCGCCGCCGCCCCCTTCCGCTCCCGCAGCCCGCTGCCGGACACCGCGCCCGAACGCCATCCCGGCTTCGCCCTGGGACGCGCGGCCACCGCACGGCTGACCGGCCCGGTGGCCCGGCGCTTCGGGCTCCGCCCGGCCCAGCTCCTCACCGGCGCCCTGGGCCTCGCCCTCATCCGCTGGCGCGGCGCCCGCCTCGCCTCCTTCGACGTGTGCACCGACGGGCGTCAGGGCGCCCCGGCCCTGGCCCGCACCGTCGGGCCGCTGGCCGAGACCGAGCCCGTCCTCCTCGAGGGCGCCCCCGAGCAGCACGCCCACGAGTTCACCGAGCGGGCCGTGCGGAGCCTGGGCGCCGTCGGCCGGGCCGCCTTCGGCGCCTGCCGCGAACACGCCGCCGATCCCGCGCTGCGCCTCGTGCTGCGCGAACTCGTCCCCGTCCTGGTGCGCTTCACCCCGGAGGCCGACGTCCGCCCCGCCCCCCGGCCGGCCCGTACCGCGGGGCCGTACGCGATCGAGGCCGGTGCGCGGGTGCGCGGGGGGCGCCTCCACGTCGGGCTCGACTGGCTGCCCTCCGTCCACGACGGGATCACCGGCGAATCCGTCGACGCCCTCCTCACCGCGGTACGGGCGGTCCTGGAGGAACTGGCGGACGTCCCGGGCGAGCGGCCCGGGCAGCCCTCCGTCGCCGCCAGCCCCCTCCAGCGCGAACTGCTCGCCGACGCCGACGCGCACCCCGGCACCGGCCGTCAGATCGAACAGCTCACCTGGGTCTGGCACGGGCCGCTGGACGCCGGCCGCTTCACCGCCGCCTGGCAGTCCGTCTTCGACCGGGAGGCCGTGCTCCGCGCCTCCTTCGACCACGGCCGTGATCCGGCCATCACCGTCCACGACCGGGTCGTGCCCGAGGTGGTGCGCATGGCCCACCCCGGGGCCTCCTGGCCCGAGGCGCTCGCCGCCGACCAGCGGCGGGGGCTCGACCCGCGCTCCCCGGGGCCGCTGCGCCTGACCCTGCTCGACGGTCCGCCCGGCGACGGCTCCGGCACCCCCGCCACCCGGGTCCTGCTCACCTACCACCAGGCGCTGCTGGACACCTGGAGCGTGCGCCTGCTGATCGCCGAGTTCTACCGCGCCTACCTGGCAGACGGCGCCCTTCCCGGCGGCGACCGCCGCCCCGACGTACGCGACCACGCCCGCTGGCTCGCCGAGCAGGACCTCACCCCCGCGCGGGAGTTCTGGCTGCGTGCCGCGCCGGTGCCGGAGGCCGCCGGCTCGATGGCGGCCTATGCCACGGCACCGCTCCTCGCCGAGGGCGCCGGCACCGGACGGGCCCGGGTGCGGCTGGCCTCCTCCGAGGCGGCCCGGCTCGCCGCCTGGGCCGGGCGGTGGGGAGCCACCGAGAGCGGCGCCCTCCAGGCCGCCTGGGCGCTGATGCTCTACCGGGCCGCCGGGGCGGACGGACCGCTGCCGGTCCGGTTCAGCGTCGCCGCTTCCGGGCGGGGCATCCCCCTGGAAGGGGTGGAGCGCCTGCCGGGCGCGCTGCGCAATCCGCTGCCCGTCTCGGTCGACGTCGACCCGGACACCACCGTCCCCAACCTGTTGGCCGCCCTGCGCGACCAGGCCATCGACCTCGCCTCGTACGAGTGGGTCTCGGCCGGCCAGATCCACGGCTGGACGGGCGGCCCGGCTTCGTCCGGGGGCAACGGCGGGGACGGTCCCGGCGGCGACAGCCTGCTCGTCTTCGAGAGCAGCCTCGACCCCCTGGAGCGGCTGGAACCCGCCTTCGCCGCCCACGGCATCCGCATGGAGTTCGCCGAGCCCGTGGGCGCCGCGACCGCCTTCCCGGTCACCCTCGCCTCGCACCACGACGAGGCGGGCGGCCTGGTCCTCTCGGTCAGCCACGACCGCTCCCGGCTGGCGGACGCCTCCGGACTCCTCGCCCACTGCGCCGGCCTGCTGCGGGAACTGCCCTACGAGGCGGACGACTCGACCACCGTCGCCGAGTTCCTCGACGCGCTGCCGCCCACGCCGTCCTCCTGGCCGGCCTTCGTCACCCTGCGCCCCGGCACGGGCGGCGCCGTCTGCCTGGTGCCGTCACCAGGGGTCCCCCGCACCTGGTACACCCGTCTCTCCCGCCTCTACCCGGGCCCGGAGTCGGTGGTCCTGCTGCGGCTCACACTCGAGGGCCCCGCGGGCTGGCACGCCGTCCTGCGCCGGCTCGCCGAGAAGGGGGAGCCGCTGGTCCTCGGCGCGTTCTCCGGCGGAGGCGCCGACGCCTACGAGACGGCCCGTCTGCTCGCGGCGGACGGCGTGCGCCCGCCGCTGGTCGTCCTGGCGGCCGACACCGGCACCGACGAAGCCGCGTCGGACCTGGCCCGCCTGCTGGACGAGGTGGTCCGGCGCTGACGCCACCGGTCCTGCCCGGCCCGGTGGCGCGGTGGGCTCCGGTCGCTTCTCCAGCGGTCCGCGAACCGTCCTCCGCCATCCCTCCGTCATCCCTCCGGCACTCCTGCGACACCCCTCCGGCAGCCGTGGTCCGCGGGGTGGGGAGCCGCTTGGAAGAGCGCTGGAGGGGGGATCGAGGCAACCCATGATCGGGCAGGGACCGGACTAGCGTGCGTTTCCAGCAGTAGTTCGGAATTCGTGAGGAACTCGACGAGGTGCGGAGGGGAACATGAAGATTCAGGTTCTGGGTCCGTTGGGCGCCGAGGTCAACGGGGGCTCGATCGTTCCGACGGCTGGTAAGCCGCGGCAGATCCTGGCGCTGCTCGCGCTCTACCCGGGGCGCGTGGTGCCGGTGCAGACGCTCCTGGAGGAGTTGTGGGGGACCCAGCCCCCGCAGAGCGCGCTGACCACCCTGCAGACCTACATCCTCCAGCTGCGACGGCGGCTGGGCACGGCGATGGGGCCCGGCGCCCCGACCGGGGCGAAGGACGTGCTCGCCACCCGCCACGGCGGCTACCTGCTCCAGATTCCGGAGCAGAGCGTCGACGTGCACGAGTACGAGCGGTTGGTGTCGGAGGGCCGCTCGGCGTTCGAGGCGGGGGAGACCGCGACGGCGGCGGAGAGCTACCGGAGGGCCCTGGACCTGTGGGACGGGCGCGCGCTGGTCGACGTACGGCTCGGCCCGATCCTGGAGATCGAGGTCATGCGGTTGGAGGAGAGCAGACTCGGGGCCGTGGAGCGGCGGATAGACGCCGACCTCCAGCTCGCCCGTCACTGCGAACTCCTCGCGGAACTCGCCGACCTGACGGCTCGCCACCCGCACCACGAGGGCCTGCACTCGCAGGCCATGGTGGCGCTGTACCGGGCGGGGCGGCAGGGCGCCGCACTGGAGTCCTACCGGCGGTTGCGGCTGCGCCTCGTCGAGGAACTCGGTGTGGAGCCTTCGCCCCAGCTCCAGCGGCTTCACCAGGCCATGCTCACCGTGGACCCGCTGCTGGACGTCGCCGCGGGGCCGAGGAAGACCTCCACCTTCGACCTGTTCGCAGCCTGAGCCCGCCCGGCGCCCCCGGCGCCCGGTGGTGGTCCGGGACGTCATCCCCGTCAGGTGAGGCGTCGCCGGCCGCCCCGGGGGACGGTGGCGCGGGCGCGCCCGGCGGACCGCCGCCCACGCGCCCTCCCTTCACGCGGCACTCATCGACGCACCACCCACCCGACACCGGCACGCCGACGGGGACGCAGGCACCGCCGCGTCCCCCTTCTGCTGGTCAGGTGCCCGTCTTCCGGCCGCTCCGGCCGGGGGAGCGGCTCAGGCCGACTGCAGCCGGGGCAGCGGAAGCCGTTCGGGGAGGGCGCGGCGGCCGGAGACGCCGAGCTTGCGGTAGACCCGGGTCAGATGCTGCTCCACGGTGCTGACCGTGACGAAGAGCTGCTCGCTGATGTCACGGTTGCTGAAGCCGCGGGCGGCCAGCAGCGCGACGCGGCCCTCGGCGTCGCTGAGCACGGAGCCCTCACCGCCGCTCGGCCCTCCGTCGCCCGGCTGTTCGACGGCTTGCGCGGCCCGGTCGGGGGGCGCGGACCCCGCCGCCGCCTTCGCACGGCAGAACTTCGCCTCCTGCACCGCACGCCAGGAGATGGCGCGGGCGGCGTCCAGCTCGCCCAGGTCGCGCAGCGCCACGCTCAGGTCGGCGAGGGAACTGGCGAGTTCCACCCGGTCGCCGGCGTTTTCCAGCAGATCGGCGGAGGAGCGCAGCAGCCCGGGGCGCTGCGCGGGATCGGCGGTGGCGGCGAGGACCCGCAGCGCGATGCCGCGGGCGCGCCCGGCACCGCGGGTGCGGTCGAGCTGCTGCTTGACCAGATCCCGGGCGGACACGGTGCGGCCCAGCCGCAGATTGACCTCGGCGAGGCCGGTGCGCCAGTCGACCAGCTCCGCCACGTCCAGCTCCGCCTCCCTGGCCAGACCGGCGCAGCTCTGGAAGTCCTTCGCCGCCGCGAGCACCCGGCCGGCGGCGAGGTGGTGCCGCCCGCGGGCACAGCGGAACCGCAGGCCCCAGGCCGACACCGGCAGTGCTTCGGAAGGCATCTGCCGGAGCGCCTCCTCGGCCGCGTCGGCGTCCCCGAGGGCGGTGGCGGCGGCCACCAGGGTGGCGAGCGGGTAGGCGCGCAGGACGCCCCAGCTCTGCGGCGCCAGCAGGACGAGGCAGGAACGGGCGTGTTCGGTCGCCGCGACCAGTTCGCCCCGGCGCAGGGCGAGGTCGGCGCGGACGGCGCCGAGCGCCGCCTGCCAGGTGGTCCAGGAGCCTCGTGCCGCCTGGTCGTACAGCTTGTCGGTCCAGGCGGTGGCGAGGTCCGGACGGTCGCCGCGCAGAAGGGAGAGGAGCGCGGCGAGAACCACTTCGAGGAAGGTCTCCCCCGGGCTGCAGCTCTCCAGGAGGTGCTCGGCACCGGCGACCGCGCTCCGGCCGCTGGTGGCGGAGGCGCTGTCGCAGACGGCGTCGACGGCCCGGCTCCAGAGGTCCTCCGCGGCGGTGCGGCGGCCGTTCAGCGGCCCGGCGCCGGCCTCCCGGAACACGGCGGTGCCGTAGAACCAGCGGTGGGCCAGGCGCAGTTCCGCCTCGACGCGGGGGTCGCGCTGCTCCTCCGGCAGGCCGGCGCGGGCGTGCAGCGCTTCGCGGACCGTGTCCCGGTCGCCCAGCCACAGGGCCTGCTTCAGCGGGCCCGCCGCGTGGCGGGGCGGCAGTTCCCCCCGGGCCAGGGCGGCGCGGTCGGCGGCGTGGCGGCGGTCGGCCGCCGCCGGGTCGGTCTGCCAGAGGGTCCGGGCGAGCCGACGGCGGAGCCCGTCGCGGCGCTCCGGGTCGGTGCTCAGCCGGGCCGCCAGTTCCAGGCAGCGGGTGGCGAAGGGGAGTTCGCCGCGCTCGGTGGCCTGGGCGGCGGCGGCCTGGAGGACGCCGACGGCCCGCCCGTCGCCGGTCCGGGCGGCGACCAGGTGCTGGGCGACGGTGAGCGGGTCGGTGCCCCGGTGCTGGAGGGCGGCGGCCGCGGCGCCGTGCAGGCGGGCCGCCGCCTCGTCGTCGAGGGTGGTCCGTACGGCGGTGCGGAGCGCGGGGTGGCGCAGGCGCGGGCCCTCGGCGATGCCGGCGGCGGTGAGGGCGCCGAGCGCCCGGCGGACCGTCTCCGCGGGCAGCCCGGTCACCTCGGCCACGAGCGGGGCGGTCGCCGCCGTGTCCAGGACGGCGAGGCCCTGGGCGGTGGTGAGCAGGGCGTCGTTCCAGCGGGTCAGGCAGCTCAACGCGGCCTGAGCGTAGGCCGGGCCGGTGTGCGGGAGACCGTCCGCCGCGGCGGGCCCGTGCGGCGCGAGGGTGCGGTGGTCCTCGGCGAGGGCGCGGACGAGCAGCGGGTTGCCGCCGGTGGTCCGGTGGACGGCCGGTGCGTGCTCGCGGGCGTACTCCGGGGTGGTGGCCGCGGCGAGCAGGCCGGTGACCTCGGCCGCGGGGAGCGGGGCGAGGCGCAGGTGCTCGTGCGGCTGCCGGGTCAGGTCGGTGAGGACGGGGTCGGCGGCCGGCTGCTCCCAGTTCCATCGGGTCAGGACGACCATCACGGGCGCCGAGGCGATGCGCCGCCGCAGGTGGGCGAGGAAGCGGGCGGAGAGGCCGTCACAGAAGTGCGCGTCGTCCACGAGGACCACGACCGGCCGCTGCCGGGCCAGGCCGAGCAGTTCGGCACCGAGTGCGCGCAGGAGGGGGGCCTCGGCCCCGGGGGAGGCCGCGGCGGGGGAGAAGGCGGTCTGCCCGAGGAGGCGAGTGACACGGTCGACGGTTTCCCGGGGCATCTGGGGGCCGCGCAGGAGCTGGTCGGCGATCCCGGCGGAGACGTCGCGCTCGGCGGCGGAGCCGGAGGCGGTCAGGCAGAGCGCGCCGGTGGCTCCGGCGTGCGCGGCGAAGGCATGGGCCAGGTGTGTCTTGCCGGACGCCAGGCCGCCGGTCACCAGGGCGAGCTGCCCGGTTCCGGCCGCGCAGGCGGTCAGCTGCCTGCCGAGTACGTCCAGTGCCTCGCCGTAGTCGCGTTCCACGAAACCCCCTGCGTGCCTGAAGGGTCGGGCCCACCGGTCCTGGGCGCCGCCGCGTTCCAGGCTGGGCCGACCCCCTACAGGGGCGGTGGAGCGGAGCCGGAGCCGTAGGGGTTCGGCCGCAGGGAGCGGAGGCCCGGTCACGGGGCGGGGCGGGCGAGTCCCGCGTCGCACAGCTCCGCCACCCACCGGTCCAGGTCGGCGCGGGTGTCGACGAGGGCCGTGCCCCACTGGCGGGCGAGGATCCGGGCCGCCGCGGCGGGGTCGCCGTCGTGCTGGCGCAGGGCGATCCACATCGCCGTACGCACGGGGGAGCAGCGATAGCTGCGGGGACGGCCGGCCGTGTCGAGGCGCAGTTCCAGGGAGCCGTCCTCGCCGATGTCGACGCTGACCCCGGGCATGGGCTGGACCCGCACACCGACCTCCCTGGCGAACGCACCGGGCGCGTGCCGCGATGCCGGACGCTCCACCGTAGGCGGGCGCGGGTGCCGTGGCCAGGTGGCGGCGGCAGAGTCCGGGGTGGCGGGCGGCGTCGGACCCCTACGCGCGGTCCCGGTCAGGTGGCGGCAGGGGTTGCGCGGGGCCGTTTCCGGGTCAGCCGCCGTGGCCGAGCGCGTCCTCGACGACGCGGCAGACGGCGGGGACGTGGTCGTCCAGGTAGAAGTGACCTCCGGGCAGGACGTGCAGGTCGAGGGAGCCGTCCGGGGCGACGTCCCGCCAGGCGCGCGCCTCCTCGACCGGGACGTGCGGGTCCGCGTCGCCGGTGAGCACGGTCAGCGGGACCGTCAGGGCCGGGTCCGGGCGGGGCCGGTAGCCGTCGGCCATCCGGGCGTCGTTGCGCAGGGGCGGGAGCACCATCTCCAGCAGTTCCTTCTCCTGGAGGAGCCGCGGGTCGCACCCCTGCATTTTCGCCACCTCGGCGATCAGCGCGTCGTCGTCCCGCAGGTACGCCATGTCGCGGCGCGGCAGCGAGGGGGAGCGGCGTCCCGAGACGAAGAGGTGCGCCGGCGGGCGCCCGGCGCCGCTCAGCCGGCGGGCCGCCTCGTAGGCGAGAGTGGCGCCCAGGCTGTGCCCGAAGAGCGCGTACGGGCGGTCGGCCGCCTCGCGCAGGACCGGCAGCAGGGCGTCGACGGTGGCGTCGACGCTGGTGAGGAAGGGCTCGCCGCGCCGGTCCTGCCGCCCCGGGTACTGCACCGCCACCGCCTCCACCCAGGGCGCGAGCTCCCGGGTCAGGGCGACGTAAGCGGAGGCGGAGCCGCCCCCGTGGGGGAAGCAGAACAGGCGTACGGCGGCGGTCTCGTCCGGCCGGTAGCGGCGCAGCCAGAGGGAGGCGGCCGTCTGCCGGGAGGGGGAGGTGGCGGGGGCGTTCACGGACGTCGGCTCCTCGGTCGGTGGTGGTGGGGATCAGGCGGGGAGGGCCGCCTTCAGCGGCTCCCACCACGACCGGTGCTCGCGGTACCAGTGGACCGTCTCGGCGAGTCCGCGGTCGAAGGGGACCCGCGGGGCGTACCCCAGCTCGCGGGAGATCTTGGTGATGTCCACCGAGTACCGCCGGTCGTGGCCGGCGCGGTCCTCGACGGGGCGGACGAAGGAGGCGTCGCGGCCGGTCAGCTCGAGGAGGCGGCCGACGAGCCGGCGGTTGGTCAGCTCGGTGCCGCCGCCGATGTTGTAGATCTCGCCCGGCCTGCCCCCCGCGGCGACCAGGGCGACGCCCCGGCAGTGGTCGTCGACGTGGAGCCAGTCGCGGCGGTTGCCGCCGTCGCCGTAGAGCGGCACCGGCAGGCCGTCGATCAGGTGGGTGGTGAAGAGCGGGACGGCCTTCTCGGGGTACTGGTGGGAGCCGTAGTTGTTGGAGCAGCGGGTCACCCGCACGTCCAGGCCGTGGGTGCGGTGGAAGGCCAGCGCGAGCAGGTCCGAGGACGCCTTGGAGGCGGCGTAGGGGGAGTTGGGCTCCAGCGGGTGGTCCTCCGTCCAGGAGCCCTCGTCGATCGAGCCGTAGACCTCGTCGGTCGACACGTGGACGAAGCGGACCCCGCCGGCGTCGGCCGCCGCCCGCAGCAGCGTGTGCGTGCCCAGCACATTGGTGGTCACGAACGCGGACGCGTCCTCGATGGACCGGTCCACGTGGGACTCGGCGGCGAAGTGCACCACCAGGTCCGTGCCGGGCATCAGCCGCTCCACCAGCGGGCCGTCGCAGATGTCGCCGCGGACGAACTCCAGGCGCGGATCGTCCGCCACCGGCGCCAGGTTGGCGAGGTTCCCCGCGTAGGTCAGCTTGTCGAGGACGACGGCGCGGGCGGCCGTCAGTTCCGGGTAACCGCCGGAGAGCAGCCGCCGCACGAAGTGCGAGCCGATGAAGCCCGCACCTCCGGTCACCAGTACGCGCATCCTGACGGGCCTTTCGCAGCAGGTCTCGGACAGAGGGGCGGGGCGCGGCCGTCCGCGGCGAAGTGTGCCGCCGGGCACGACGCGGGGGGCGTACGCCGGTCCCGGGAGCGCCCGAGGACAGCCTCCCGCTTCCGGCTGGAGCCGGGGTCGAGCACCGTCGGAACCCGGCCGGCAGGAGCGGCGGAGCCCCGCCTTCTTCTCCAGCCTCCCTCCAGTCCTCCTCCAGCCGTTATCCGCCGGTTCTCCAGCGGTGCCGCCCATATTCGAAGCCGCCTGCTACGGGCACCGCCGCCCCACCGCAGCCCGACACGCCACGACGGGAGCGAGCCATGGAGATCATCGGAAGGGGATTCCTCGCGCGGAGCCTGGGCCCGATCGCCCACCGCCACCCCGACACCGTCGCCGTGGCCGCCGGGGTCTCCTGGGCGAGCCAGACCTCCGCGGCGGACTTCGACCGCGAACGCGCACTGATCCGGGAGACCGCCTGCCGCTGCCGGGCGGAGGGCAGCCGCCTGCTCTTCTTCTCCACCGCCGCCGCCGCGATGTACGGAGCCGTCGACGGCCCCGCCCGGGAGGACGGC
The DNA here is from genome assembly GCF_002899455.1 of Streptomyces sp. DH-12. Taxonomy (GTDB): domain Bacteria; phylum Actinomycetota; class Actinomycetes; order Streptomycetales; family Streptomycetaceae; genus Streptomyces. The sequence goes on from NZ_PPFB01000001.1 coordinate 45,876, forward strand.
CCCACCCGGCCCCTCAACCCCTACGGCACGCACAAACTCGCCCTGGAGGGCTGGCTGCGCGGCTCGGGCACACGTCACCTGACGCTGCGCCTGGGACACCTCGTCGGCCCCGCGCAGCCCCCGCACCAGCTCGTCCCCTCCCTGGTGGCGCAGGTGCGGCGAGGCACCATCCGCATCCACCGGGGCGCCGTCCGCGACCTCGTCCACGTCGAGGACGCCGTCACCCTCGTGGACCACCTGCTGGAGCGCGCCCTCGACGGCGAGACCGTCAACGTCGCCTCCGGCCACGCCGCACCGGTCGCCGGTATCGTCGACCACCTGGCGCACCGGCTGGGGGCGGAGCCGCGCCGCGAGTACCTGGACGTCGGGCCGGCCGTCGCCGTGGCCCCCTCGATCTGCACCGCGAAACTGCGGGGTCTGGTTCCCGAGGCGGCGGCGATGGGCTTCGGGCCCGGCTACCACCGCCAGGTCCTCGACCGCTACCTCGGCGCCGCCGGGGTGCCGCCCGAGCCCGTGCCGTGCAGATAGGCGAGGACCGCGAGCACGCGGCGGTTGCCGTCCTCGGAGGCACCGATGCCCAGCTTCTGGAAGATGGCGGTCGTGTACTTGCTGATCGCGCCCTCGCTCAGGAAGAGCCGCTGCGCGATCGCCGCGTTGGAGCGGCCCTCCGCCATCAGCGCCAGCACCTCCCGCTCACGGGGCGTCAGCCGGGCGAACGGCTCCTGGTGCGGTGAGCCGGCCAGCAGCTTGGCGATCACGTCCGGGTCCATCGCCGTGCCCCCCTGCGCCACGCGGTGCACGGCCTCCACGAACTGGTCGCCGTTCAGCACCCGGTCCTTGAGCAGGTAGCCGACCCCGCCCACGCCGTCGGCGAGCAGCTCGCGCGCGTACAACTGCTCCACGTGCTGCGACAGGACGAGCACCGGCAGGCCCGGGGTCTCCCGCCGGGCGGCCAGCGCCGCCTGCAGCCCTTCGTCGGTGAAGGTCGGCGGGAGCCTGACGTCGACGATGGCCACGTCCGGGGCCTCCTCGCGCAGCGCGCGGCGCAGCTCCTCACCGGTCTCCACCGCCGCGACCACCTCCATTCCGCGCACCGTCAGCATGTGGATCAGACCTTCCCGCAGCAGGTGCAGGTCTTCGGCCAGGACGATGCGCAAGAGGACTCCCTCACTCGTAACCGTGGGACGCCATTCTGACCCCCGACGGTGGGTCCGGTGGCACCCTCACCCCGGCGGACGCCCCGGCCGCAGCGGCAACCGGAACTCCACCCGGGTCGGGCCCCCCGGCGGGCTGTCCACCTCCAGCACCCCGTCGAAGGGAGCCAGGCGGGTCCGCAGCCCGGCCAGCCCGCCGCCCGCCGCCGGATCGGCGCCGCCGCGTCCGTCGTCGCAGACGGCGCCGGTCAACTCGTCGCCCTCCAGCCAGAGTTCCACCCGCACCCGGCTCGCCCGTGCGTGTTTGACGACGTTGGCGAGGAGTTCGCCGACGGTGAAGTAGACCGCCGACTCGATGGCGGGGTCCGCGCGTCCCGGCAGCTCCACCACCGCCTCCACCTCCAGCGGCACGTCCAGTGCCAGCGCCCGCACCGCGTCGCCGAGACCGCGCTCGGCCAGCACCGGCGGATGGATGCCGCGCACCAGATGCCGGAGCTCCCGCAGTCCCTTGGCCAGACCTTCGCGCGCCTCCCCGAGCAGCTGCCTCGCCTCCTCCGGGCGGTCGGCCATCAGGTGGTCCACGGAGTCGAGCTTCATGCCGACCGCCACCCAGCTCGCCTGAGCGCCGTCGTGGAGGTCCCGCTCGATCCGCCGCAGGACCGCGGCCTGCGCGTCGTTGGTGCCGTCCCGCTGCTCCCTGAGGACATCGATCCGCCGCGCCAGCAGGGCGGCCGGCGTCGGGGCGAGGAGCAGCCGGCTCCAGCGGGCGTGCAGGGCGAGCAGCCGGGGCGCGGCGGCGCATCCGGCGAGGGCGGCGGCCGTCCCCAGCAGGGGGGCGAAGAGCGGGGCCGGCAGCGGCCGGAGGAACGGCAGCCACCCGGTGAGCGAGGTCCAGGGGCCCGCCGCGTCGTAGGAGACCCACGGGCCGAGCGGCACCACCCACAGCCACGGCCAGACCAGGCCGAGGAATCCGTAACCGACGAGGAGAGCCACCGCCGCGCCCGGCAGGAGCGCGGCCACCGGTTCCGAGGCGTGCCACAGGAGGTCGCGCCAGGTCGCCGGGGACCGCAGCGCCCAGGCGTAGCGGCGCAGCCGCACCACCGGGCGCGGCGAGCGGTACAGCGTCCTCCCGGCCTGGTACGTCCCGTCGGCGCGCGGCTCGGGAGGGGGCGGCGGCGGGGTGTAGGGGGAGGCGATCTCCACGCCCGTCCAGGCCGCCACCTGGCGTCTGCGCATCTCGGTGAAGGCCCGGCTCACGCGCAGGTATCCGGCGAGCGGCCAGCCCGCCCCGGGGACCAGGCAGAGCACCGTCCCGGCCGCCAGCACCGCCCCCACCACCGACAGCAGGGCCGTCGCCCAGAGCCGTAGTACCGCCCGGCCGTACCGCGCAGCCGTCCGCCGCAGCGCCGCGGCCCGGCCCCGGCGGGCGGGCTCGGGCCGGGGGCCCAGCAGCGAGCGGGTCCAGCGGCCGTGCACGGCCAGCAGAGAGGGGCCGCAGGCCGGCCCGGCGAGGACGAGGACGGGCCCGGCCGCGGCGGCGAGGGGGCCCCGGCCGGCCGTCGTCAGCAGGAGGCCCGCCGCCACCAGAGCGGCCGGGAGCAGCACCGTCACGGCCGCGACCGGCGGGTTGAGCGCCAGCCACAGGGCCTCCCGGTGGGTGGCGGGGTCGCGGGCCAGCCACTCCACCCGGCGCAGGTACGCGGGGAGCGAGGCGGTGCGGTAGAGCTGGGAGCCGATCCGGAAGCGGCCCTCGGTGTCGGGGCGGGGCGGTTCCGGGGCCGGGCGGTACGGCCGCTCCACCGGCGGGACACCGCACCAGGCGTGGGCGAGCCGGCGGGCGAGGTCCGGGAAGCGGCGCAGGGCGAAGGCGGGGGCGAGCAGACCGCAGAGGGCGGCCAGGAACGACACCGCCAGCACCAGCGGGGAGAAGGCGGCCAGCACCGCGAGCACCGCCCCGCGGACCGGGGCCAGCGCCATGGCGGCCAGTCGGCCGTCCGCCGGCACCGCCCCCGTGTGCACGTCCTCCGCCACCGGTCCCCGATCCTCGACCGTCCGTTCCACGCGAGACGTTACCCGCACGGGCGGCCCGCGACGCCCCGCCACGGACCGCCCCCCTACCGTCCCCGCACACGCCCCTATCCTCGACCCGCCGACCCCAGCTCCGTCCCCGGCGCCTGTACCCGGTCCCGCGCCGGTTCCTAGGGTGAGCGCCGTGAATGCAGCCGTGACTGTCGCAGATCTCGTGAAGGAATATCCGAACGGTCCTGCGCCCGCAGTGAACGGCCTGAGTTTCTCCGTGCCGCACGGAGAGGTCTTCGGACTGCTCGGACCGAACGGCGCGGGCAAGACCACCACCATCGGCGTCCTCACCACCCGGGTCCTGCCCACCGCGGGCACCGCCCGGGTCGGCGGGGTCGACGTGGTCGCCGATCCGGCCCACGCCCGCCGGGTGCTGGCCGTGGTGCCGCAGCGCAACAACCTCGACCAGTCCCTGACGGTCCGCCAGAACCTCCTCTTCCACGCCGCCTACCACGGCTTCCGGCCCGCGGAGCGCAAGCGCAACGCCGACCGGGTCCTGGAGCGGATGGGGCTGGCGGAGTTCGCCGACGCCAACGTCGCCTTCATGTCCGGCGGCCAGGCGCAGCGGGTGATGATCGCCCGCGCGCTCATGCACCGGCCCTCCGTGCTCTTCCTCGACGAACCCGCCACCGGGCTCGACCCGCAGGCACGCCTCTTCGTCCACGACCGCATCGCCGAACTCCGCGAGGACGGCGTCACGGTGGTGGTGACCACCCACGACATGGACGAGGCGGAGAAGCTGTGCGACCGCGTCGGCGTGGTCGACCACGGCAAGCTCATCGCCCTCGACACCCCCGAAGCCCTCACCCGCGCGCTGCCGGGCCGCACCACCCTGACCGTCACCCTCACCCTGACCGGAGCGAGCGCCGAGGACGTCACGCTCACCCTGCAGGGCGTGGACGGCGTGGACCGGGTGGAGCGTCTTCCGGCGGACCCCGCGCGGACGGAGGAGCAGTTCCGTCTCTACACCTCCCTCGACCCGGCCGTCGTGCTGCCCCACGTCATCAAGATGCTCGACGGGCTGCACTGCCGGATGAGCGATCTGGCCATCGGCACACCGAGTCTGGAGGACGTGTTCATCCACCTCACCGGCCGGGAGCTCCGTTGACCACGACCCTAGAAGCGACGCATTCCCCCGGGTCCGGACCGGGGCCGGGGCCGGGCGGTCCCGGCGGGCGTCCGCCCGGCGCCCTGCGGGTCTTCCTCGCCGTGCTGCACCGGGACGCCTTCGTCACCGGGCGCGAACTCCCCTCGTTCCTCGCGCAGACGGTGCTCCAGCCGCTCTTCACCCTCTTCATCCTCGGCAAGGTCCTCGGCGACCTCGGGTACGTGGGGGCCGAGTTCAAGGACGTCCTGCTGCCCGGGGTGGTCGCGCTCGCCGGATTCACCGGGGCGCTCCAGAACACCACGCTCCCCCTCGTCCTCGACTTCTCGTACACCCGGGAGATCGAGGACCGGCTCTTGTCGCCGATGCGGCTGGAACTCGTCGCCGTCGAGAAGGTCGTCTTCGGCGCGGCCCGCGGCGTCTTCTCGGCCGTGCTGATGATCCCGATCGGCATGCTCGTCATGGGCGGCGTCTCCTGGCCGCTCTCCGCTCTCCCGGCCCTGTTCGGGGTGATCGTGCTCGGCTCGCTGGTGGGCGCGGCGATCGGGATGACGCTGGGCACCTTCGTCCCGCCCCGGCGTATCGAGATCGTCTTCGCGGTGACGCTGACCCCGCTGATGTTCACCGGCGCCACCCAGTTCCCCTGGCTCGGCCTGGCCGACCTGCGATGGTTCCAGGTCGTCTGCGCGGCCAACCCCCTCACGTACTTCAGCGAGGCCCTGCGCGCGCTTCTCCTCGACGGCCGTGTCGAGTCGATGCCGCTGTGGATCTCGCTGGCGGTCCTGGTGACGGCGCTCCTGGGCTTCGGCCTCGCCGGCATCAAGGGCTTCATGAACCGTGCGCTCGACTGACGGGTCGGCGACGGGAACTCCCCCACTGGAAGGTATGGCAATCCCATGAACGTGCGTCACCTCGGCTGGATCGGGCTCCTGGGGCTCCTGGGCCTCCTCGGCTTCTCCAACGCCTGGTTCTTCACCTTCGCCCTCTTCTTCCTCTTCTTCCTCTTCTTCCTGGCCAAGCCCGAGCCGGCCTGACCCTGCCGCGGTATCGCGAGGGGCCGTACCCGCCACGGGTACGGCCCCTCGCCCGTCCCCGCCGGGCGTCAGAGGCGTGCCTCGACGGCGTCGGCGGCCCGCGCCGCGCCCCCGGCGCCGCGGACCACGTCGCTCATCCGCCGCACGCGGGCCGCCGTCGCCGGGTCGGCGGCCAGCGCGAGGACCGCGTCGCGCAGCGCCTCCCCGGTCGCCGCAGACTCCTGGCGTCGGGCGACCCCCAGCTCCGCCAGGCGCCGGGCGTTCACCTCCTGTTCCGGGGTGGACGCCACCACGACCATGGGCGTCCCGCAGTACAGGGCCTCCATGGCGCTGCCCATCCCGCCCTGCGTCACGAAGGCGGAGGCGTGGCGCAGCACCGCGGGGTGCGGCACCCAGGGGTGGGCGGTGACGTTCGGCGGCAGCGGCCCCACCGACACGGGGTCCACGCGCCCGCCCAGCGTCATCACGACGTTCCACGGCACGCCCGCGAAAGCCCGCGCGCACCTGCGGAAGAATTCGGGGCCGGTGTGCGCGGAAGTGCCCAGCGATATCAGGACCAGCGGTTTTCCGTCGTCCGGGGCCTCCCACTCCGTCTCGAAGGAACGGGCGCTGATGCAGGGGCCTGTGAAGACGAACCGGTCGTCGAACGTCTCACCCTTGATCTGGATCTCCCGCGGCAGGAGGACGATGTTCGTCTCCTCGATCTCCGTGAGGAAACGGCCCACGTCCACGGAGGCCATACCGTGCCGCGCGAAGAGCCCCACCAGGGTCGTGAAGAACTCGGCCAGAGCGGGATGGCGGGGATCGACCGGGACCAGTTCCTCAGGGACCAGCCGGTCCAGCGAGAAATGCTCGTTGGCGGCGAGCGTGGGGAAGGTCCGTACGGCGGGCAGCCCCCACTTGCGGGCCAGGAGCCGCCCCGCCGCGAACATCGTCGTGTCGTAGACGATCAGGTCGGGCCGGTCGGCGGCGAGTGCCCGTTCCCCGCACTCCAGGGCGAGCATCCCCTCACGCAGGTATTTCAGCGGGACGCCCGCGAGCACGTCACCGTCGACCACCGGGGCGGGCGCCTCGTCGGGCAGCGGTGAGGCGTACGGCACCGCCCGCGCCCCGGTCCGGGCGACCAGATCGGCGTACTGCCGGGCCACCGGATGACTCACCCGGTGCCCGCGCTGGACCAGTTCCGCCACCACCGGGAGGGTGGGGGTGAGGTGTCCGAGTCCGGGCACGTTGAAGAAAGCGATATGTCTTTTCATGCGACGGCCCTCTGGTAAGGATGGGGAATGCCGGGAACGGGCGGGAAGGGGAGAGGGAGGGGTGATTCCGAGAACGGTAACAGCGAAAGGTTACCGGTGAATGCGAGACGCCTTCCCGTGCGGGCTCCCCGGTGGTCGCCCTCTTCCCCCTCCAGCGTTTCCCCAGCGATCGTCCTTTCTGGCTCAAGTGATTTTCATGCCCCTTTTCCAGGGGTGCTGATTTCCCGCCGTGATTTCACCGGGGAGGATCACGAGCCGGCTTGTGAGGAACCCGATTCCAGGGGCCGGTAGGGGTTGGGGGCCAAGTCGCGCATATCTAGCCTCGGCGCAGCGCTCCTGTTGACATCGATCACCGGCGACGCCGTGGGTTGGAGCGGAACACAGGTGGAGAGCGGGGACCGCGTGGGGGCGACGATGCACGAGGGTGGCACCGGCACGGCCGGCGCACGTCGAGGAGCGGAGGGAGCCGCCGGCCGCGGCGGACCCGTCGCCGTGATCGGCCTCGCCTGCCGACTGCCCGGCGGCCCCGACCCGGCCGCCTTCTGGCGCCTGCTCGGCGAAGGACGCGACGCCGTCGGCGAGGCCCCGCCCGGCCGCGCCCCCGCCACCGGACGCCCGGCCGGACACCTGGAGGACGTCGCCGGATTCGACCCGGCGTTCTTCGGGATCTCCCCGCGCGAGGCCCGGTCCGTCGACCCCCAGCAGCGGCTCGTCCTCGAACTCGCCTGGGAGGCCCTGGAGGACGCCGGGGTCCCCGCCGCCCGGCTGCGCGGCGAGCGGGTCGGCGTCTTCATGGGCGCCATGGCCGACGACTGGGCCGCGCTCACCGGACCCGCCGCCGCCCCGCCCACCCCGCACACCCTCACCGGCGTCAACCGCGGCATGATCGCCAATCGCGTCTCGTACACGCTCGGGCTGCGCGGCCCCAGCCTCACCGTGGACGCGGCCCAGGCGTCCTCCCTCGTCGCCGTCCACCTCGCCTGCACCAGCCTGCGCCTCGGAGAGTCCGCCGTCGCCCTCGCCGGAGGGGTCAACCTCAACCTCACCCCCGGCGGGACCCGGACGGCGGACGCCTTCGGCGCGCTCTCCCCCGACGGCCGCTGCCACACCTTCGACCACCGGGCCAACGGCTACGTGCGCGGTGAGGGCGGCGCCACCGTCGTCCTCAAACGCCTCGCCGACGCCCAGGCCGACGGCGACCGCGTGCTGTGCGTCATCCGGGGCGGCGCCGTCAACAACGACGGCGGCGGGGACGCCCTGACCATGCCCAGCGAGGACGCCCAGCGCGAACTGCTGCGCCTGGCCCACGCCGACGCGGGCGTCGACGCCGCCCACATCGACTACGTGGAGCTCCACGGCACCGGCACCCGTGCCGGCGACCCCGTCGAGGCGGGCGCCCTCGGCGCCGTGCTCGGCGCTGCCCGCCCGGCCGGGCAGCCCGTACCGGTCGGTTCGGTCAAGACCAACATCGGCCACCTGGAGGGTGCCTCCGGCATCGCGGGCCTGGTCAAGACCGCGCTCCTGCTCCACCACCGCCGCCTCGTCCCCAGCCTCCACTTCGAACGGGCCCACCCCTCCGTCCCGCTCGACAGGCTCAATCTGCGGGTCCTCACGGAGTCCGAGGAGTGGCCGCGGACCGGGCGTCCGCCGCTCGCCGCCGTCAGCTCCTTCGGCATGGGCGGCACCAACTGCCACCTCGTCCTCGAAGCGGCCCCGCCCGCCGGCCCGGAGGAGACCGGCCGAGGCCGGGCGGCCGCGGACCAGGAGGCGCCCGCCCGTCCGGCGGCCCCCACCGTCCTGCCCCTCACGGCCCGTTCGGCCGACGCGCTCAGCGCCCAGGCCGCCCGGCTCCACGGCCACCTGACCGACCACCCGGACGCCGCGCTCGCCGATGTCGCCCACTCCCTCGCCACCACCCGCACCGTCTTCGAACACCGCGCCGCCGTCCTCGCCGACGACCCGAAGGCGGCCCTCGCCGGGCTCGCCACCCTGGCCGGGAGCGGCGCCTCGCGCATCGCCGTCCGGGGGCTCGCGGGCGCCGGCGGGGTCTGCTTCCTGCTTCCCGGCCAGGGCAGCCAGCGGGCCGGGGCGAGCCGCGAGCTCTACGCCGCCCACCCCGTCTTCGCCCGTGCCTTCGACGAGGTCGCGGCGGCCCTCACGCCCCACCTCGACCACCCCGTCCAGGAGATCCTGCACGCCGAGCCGGGCAGCGAGCGGGCCGCGCTGCTCGACCGCACCGGCCACACCCAGCCCGCCCTCTTCGCCTTCCAGACCGCCCTGGTCCGTCTTTTCGAGCACTGGGGCATCCGGCCCGCCCTGCTCCTCGGCCACTCGGTCGGCGAACTGACCGCCGCCCACGTCGCCGGGGCGCTCACCCTGCCGGACGCCGCCGCCCTCGTCGCCGCCCGGGGGCGGCTCATGGAACAACTGCCCGAGGGCGGTGCGATGCTCGCGGTCGAGGCCGCGGAAGAGGAAGTCCTCCCGCTGCTCGACGCCTACGCCGGCGCCCTGTGCGTCGCCGCCGTCAACGGGCCCCGCGCCGTCGTCCTCTCCGGCGACGCCGCCGCCGTCCGCGACGCCCGGCGGCACTGGACACAGGCCGGGCGCCGCACCAAGACCCTGCGAGTCAGCCACGCCTTCCACTCGGCCCGCATGGACCCGATGCTGGACGCCTTCCGCGCCCGCGCCGAGGCCGCCGACCACCGCGCCGCCCGCATCCCCTTCGTCTCGAACCTCACCGGGCGGCTCGTCGGCGGCCCCGGGGACGAACAGCCGCTCGACGCCGACTACTGGGTCCGCCACGCCCGCGAGGCCGTCCGGTTCCACGACGGCCTGCGCACCGCGCTGGACCTCGGCGTCACCACGTTCCTGGAGATCGCCTCCGGCGCGCCCCTCGCCCCGATGGTCCACGCCTGCGCCGCCGACCGCGACGGCCGGGACCACGGCGTGGTCACCGTCCCCGCCCTGCGCCCGGGGCGCCCGGAGCACACCACCGCCCTCACCGCCGCCGCCCAGCTGTTCGTCCGCGGGGCAGAGGTCGACTGGGACACCGCGACCGGGACGGCGGGCGCACGACGCGTCCCGCTGCCGACCTACGCCTTCCAGCGCAGCCGCCACTGGCCGGAGCAGCCGGGTACGGCCGGGCACGACCCGGAGCCCGGTCCCCGGCCTGCCGCCGGCCCGGGCCCGCGACCGGAAGCCGCCGACACGGGCCGGACCCCCTCGCCGGCCGGCGGACCGGGCCCCGACCTCCACGACGCCGGGGCCGTCCTCGCGCTGGTCCGCAGGGAGGCCGCCGACGTCCTCGCGTACGGGGCCACGGAGGAGCTCCGCCCCGACCGCACCTTCCGCGACCTGGGGTTCGACTCCTTCATGGGGGTCGAACTGTGCACCCGGCTCGCCGCCGCCACCGGCCTCGACCTGCCCGCCACCCTGGTCTTCGACCACCCGACCCCGCAGGCCCTCGCCGACCACCTCACCGCCGCCGCCCGGCCCGCGGCAGCCGCTTCGCAGGCCGCTGCCGCGGCCGGCGCCGAGCACGAGCCGATCGCGGTCGTCGGGATGGCCGTGCGCGCCCCCGGCGGCGTCCGCACCCCCGAGGAGCTGTGGCGGCTGCTCGCCGCCGACGGCGACGCGATCGGCGGCTTCCCCGAGGACCGGGGCTGGGACCTCGACCGGCTCCAGGGTCCCGAGGGCGCGGCCACCCGCGAAGGCGGCTTCCTCCACGAAGCCGCCTGGTTCGACCCGGAGCCCTTCGGTATCTCGCCGCGCGAGGCGCTGGCCATGGACCCGCAGCAGCGCCTGCTCCTGGAGACCTCGTGGGAAGCGCTGGAGCGGGCCGGGATCGCCCCGGCCACGCTGCGCGGCCGGGCGGCCGGGGTGTTCGTCGGGGCGATCCCGCAGGAGTACGGGCCGCGCATGCACGAACCCTCCGGGGAGGCCGGCGGCTACCTCCTGACCGGCACCACCACGAGCGTCGCCTCCGGTCGCATCGCCTACACCTTCGGACTGCGGGGCCCGGCCCTCACCGTCGACACCGCCTGCTCCTCCTCGCTGGTCGCCCTCCACCTCGCCTGCCAGTCCCTGCGCCGGGGGGAGACCGCCCTCGCCCTCGCCGGCGGCGTCACCGTGATGGCCCACCCCGGCATGTTCGTCGAGTTCAGCCGGCAGGGCGGCCTCGCTCCCGACGGCCGGTGCAAGTCCTTCGGCGCCGGGGCCGACGGCACCGGCTGGAGCGAGGGCGCCGGCATGCTCGTCCTGGCGCGGCTCTCCGACGCCCTGCGCGAAGGGCACGAGGTCCTCGCCGTCGTTAGGGGCAGCGCGGTCAACCAGGACGGCGCCTCCAACGGGCTCACCGCCCCCAGCGGAACCGCCCAGCAGAGCCTGATCCGCGAGGCCCTGGCGGACGCCCGCCTCGCCCCGTCGGACATCGACGCGGTGGAGGCGCACGGCACCGGCACCACCCTCGGTGACCCCATCGAGGCCCGGGCCCTGCTCGCCACCTACGGCCAGGACCGCGACCCGGACCGGCCGCTGTGGCTCGGCTCGGTGAAGTCGAACATCGGCCACACCCAGGCCGCCGCCGGGGTCATCGGCGTCATCAAGATGGTCGAGTCCCTGCGCAGGGGTGTCCTCCCCCGCAGCCTGCACGCCGAGGAGCCGAGCCCCCACGTCGATTGGCAGTCGGGCTCCGTAGCCCTGCTGACCGAGGCACACCCGTGGCCCGCCGGGGACGCGCCCCGCCGCGCGGGCGTCTCCTCCTTCGGCATCAGTGGTACCAACGCCCACGCCATCATCGAGGAGGCACCGCCCGCGGCGGCCCGCGCCGCCGCCCCGGCGGCCGCCGCGGACGGCCCGGTCGTGCCCTGGCTCCTGTCCGCCGAGTCCGAAGAGGCTCTGCGGGCCCAGGCGGACCAACTCGCCGCCCACCTGCGCGACCAGGCCGAACCCCCGCCCCCCGCCGACGTGGCCCTCTCCCTGGCCACCACCCGCTCCGCGCTCCGTCACCGGACCGCCGTGGTCGGTGCCCACCCGTCCCAACTCATCGCCGCCCTCGCCCGGTTCCGCGCACACGAAGCCCACCCCGGCAGCGGCCCGGCGTTCCTCTTCACGGGGCAGGGTGCGCAGCGGGTCGGGATGGGGCGGGAGTTGTATGCCGCGTATCCGGTGTTCGCGGAGGCGTTCGATGCGGTGTGTGCGCGGGTGGACGGTGGGCTGGGCCGGTCGTTGAAGACCGTCGTGTTCGACGGTGAGGGTGCGGAGGGTGTTGGTCTGCTGGATCGGACGCGGTTCACGCAGGCGGCGTTGTTCGCGGTCGAGGTGGCGCTGTTCCGGCTGCTGGAGTCGTGGGGGGTGCGCCCGGACGCACTCCTCGGCCATTCGGTCGGGGAGATCGTGGCCGCGCATGTGGCCGGGGTGCTGGGTCTGGACGATGCGTGTGCGTTGGTGGTGGCGCGTGGGCGGTTGATGGATGCTCTGCCCGCGGGTGGGGCGATGGTGGCGGTCGAGGCGTCGGAGGACGAGGTCCGTGCGGCGCTGGTGGAGGGTGTTTCGGTCGCTGCGGTGAACGGGCCGCGGGCGGTGGTCGTCTCCGGTGCGGAGGCGGCGGTGGAGCAGGTCGCCGCCGCGCTCGCCGAGCGGGGCGCGCGTACGAAGAGGCTGACGGTCAGCCACGCGTTCCATTCGGTGTTGATGGATCCGATGCTGGAGGAGTTCCGGCAGGTCGCAAAGACGCTGACCTACGGGCCCGCTCGCATCCCGGTGGTGTCGAACCTCACCGGTGAGGTCGCCGGCCCCGAACTCTCGACGGCCGGTTACTGGGTGCGGCACGTGCGCGAGGCGGTCCGGTTCGCCGACGGCATCCGGACGCTCCACGACCGGGGGGTTACGCGGTTCCTCGAACTGGGCCCGGACGGTGTGCTCACCGCCATGGCGCAGAACACCCTCGCCGAGGCCGAGGGCGCCCTCTTCGCGCCCGTGCTGCGCAAGGGCCGCCCGGAGACCTCCTCGCTGGTCACCACCGTCGCCGACCTCCACACCCACGGCGGTGAGGTCGACTGGGCGGCCTTCTTCGCCGGGACCGGTGCCCGGCCGGTCGCCCTGCCGACGTACCCGTTCCAGCGCACCCGCTACTGGCTCGCCTCCCCGGCGTCGGCGCCGGCCGCGACCGGGCGGACCGGGGGCGGCGAGCGGTACCGGATCTCCTGGACGCCGCTGGCCGACCCCGCCGCCAGGCCGGTCCGGCGGCGGCTGGTGGTGGCGCCCGCCGGGCTCACCGACCCGGTGGCCCTCGCCGTGCCCGCCGCCCTCGCCCACGGTGAGGAGCGCGTCCAGGTCCTGGAGGTGGACGCCTCGGCGGGCCGTGCCGAACTGACCGAGGCGCTCCGGGCCCCCCTCGCGGCGGAGGAGACCGACGCCGTCGTGTCGCTGCTCGCCTTCCCCGGCACTCCCCGGGAGGACGGCGGCCACCTCACCGAGGGCGCCGAACGCACCCTCGCCCTCGTGCAGGCCCTCGGTGACCTGGGATGCGAGGCGCCCCTCTTCCCGCTGACCCGGGGCGCCGTCGCCGCCGGGCGCGCCGACACGTCCGACCACCCCGAGCAGGCCGCCGTCTGGGGTCTGGGCCACGTGGCCCGGCTGGAGTACCCCGCGGGCTGGGGCGGTCTCGTCGACCTGCCGGACCGCCTGGACGACCGGGCCGCCCACCGCCTGCGCGCCCTCACCGTCGCTCCGGCCCGGGAGGACCAGGTCGCCCTGCGCGCCTCCGGCGTCCTCGGGCGGCGGCTCGTCCGGGCCCCGGAACCCGCCACCGCGCCCGCTCCCGCCGCCGACCGCACCTGCGGCACCGTCCTCGTCACCGGCGCCACCGGAGCCCTGGGGACCGCGGTCGCCCGCGACCTGGCGGCCCGGGGCGCCGGCCACCTGCTCCTGCTGAGCCGCCGGGGAGGTGCGGCCCCCGGTGCCGCCGAACTCGCCGCGGAACTCCGCGAACTCGGCACGGAGGTGACGTACGCCGCCTGCGACGCGGCCGACCGGGAGGCCCTGGCCGCCGTCATCGCGGCGATTCCGCCGGAACGTCCGCTCACCGCCGTCCACCATGTCGCCGGAATCGTCGACGACGGTGTCCTGGAGGCCCTCACGCCCGAGCGGTTCCGTGCCGTGGCCCGGGCCAAGGCCGAGGCCGCGCACCACCTCCACGAGCTGACCCGCGAGCTGCCGCTCACCGCCTTCGTGCTCTTCTCCTCCGTCATGGGCGTCACCGGCAACCCCGGCCAGGGCGGCTATGCGGCGGCCAACGCCTACCTCGACGCGCTCGCGGCCCACCGGCGGGCCGCCGGGCTGACCGCCACCTCCCTCGCGTGGGGTCCCTGGGCGGGCGAGGGCATGGCCGCCGAGGGCGACGTCGCCGAGCGGCTGCTCCGCCGGGGGCTGGCCCCGCTCGATCCGCAGGCGTGCCTGGAGGTGCTGGACTCCGCCGTGCGCCACGGCGAGACCGCGCTCACCTTCGCCGACGTGCGCTGGGACCGGTTCGCGCGAGTGGTCCGCGGCACCCGCCCCCACCGGCTCCTCGACGAGGTAGCCGGTGCGGCCGAACCGGAGGAGATCGCTGCCGGTGCGGCCGGGAGAACCGACCTCGCCGTGCTCCCGCAGGCCGAGCGCGAGCGGACCGCGCTGCGCCTGGTGCGCGAGCTGGCCGCCGACGTCCTCGGCCACCCGGCCGCCGAATCGGTGCGCACCGGTGTGCCCTTCCGCGAGCAGGGGGTCGACTCGCTCGCCTCCGTCCAGTTGCGCGACCGTCTCGCCCGCGCGACCGGGCTGCGTCCGGCCGTCGGCGTCCTCTTCGACCACCCGACGCCGAAGGCGCTCGCCCGCCACCTGTGCGCGCTCGCCGCCCCCGCCGACGGCACGGCCGCCGCCCCGGCGCCCGCCGGGGCGGCCCCGGCGGCCCTCGACGACGACCCGGTCGCCATCGTCGCCATGGCCTGCCGCTACCCGGGCGGTGTCCGCTCGCCCGAAGAACTCTGGCGGCTGGTCGACGAGGGACGCGACGCCACCTCCCCCTTCCCCACCGACCGGGGATGGGACCTCGCCACCCTCCTCCACCCCGACCGCACCCGGCCCGGCGCCTCCGCCGTGGGCTTCGGGGGATTCCTGGACGGCGCCGGGGAGTTCGACCCCGCCTTCTTCGGCGTCTCCCCACGCGAGGCCGCCGCGATGGACCCGCAGCAACGGCTGCTGCTGGAACTTTGCTGGGAGACGCTGGAGCGCGCCGGGCTCGACCCGGAGGCGCTGCGCTCCTCCGACACCGGTGTCTTCGTCGGCGCCTCCCACCAGGACTACGGCCCGCGCCTGCACGACGCCCCCGAGGACGTCGCCGGATACGTCCTGACCGGCAGCGCGGGCTCCGTCCTCTCCGGACGGCTCGCCTACACCTTCGGCTTCGAGGGCCCGGCCCTCACCATCGACACCGCCTGCTCCTCCTCCCTGGTCGCCCTGCACTCGGCCGTCCGCGCCCTGCGCTCCGGCGAATGCGGGCTCGCCCTGGCCGGCGGCGTCACCGTGATGGCCACGCCCGGCGTCTTCGTCGAGTTCAGCCGCCAGCGTGGCCTCGCCCCCGACGGGCGCTGCAAGGCGTTCGCCGCCGGGGCCGACGGCACCGCCTGGGCGGAGGGCGCCGGCCTGCTCCTGCTGGAGAAGCTCTCCGACGCCCGCCGCAACGGCCACCAGGTCCTCGCCGTGATCCGCGGTTCGGCGGTCAACCAGGACGGCGCCTCCAACGGCCTCACCGCCCCCAACGGCCCCTCCCAGCAACGCGTGATCCGCCAGGCCCTGCGGGACGCCCGGCTCGGCGCCGACGAGGTCGACGCCGTCGAGGGGCACGGCACCGGCACAGCGCTCGGCGACCCCATCGAAGCCGAGTCCCTGCTCGCCACGTACGGGAAGCGGCCCGCGGACCGCCCGCTCCTGCTGGGCTCACTGAAGTCCAACATCGGCCACGCCCAGGCTGCCGCGGGCGTCGGCGGCGTCATCAAGATGGTCGAGGCGATGCGCCACGGCATCCTTCCCCGCACCCTCCACGTGGACCGGCCCAACCCGCAGGTCGACTGGGACGCGGGCGCCGTCCGGCTGCTGACCGGGGCGATGCCGTGGCCGGACGCCCCGGACCGCCCCCGCCGTGCCGCGGTCTCCTCCTTCGGCATCAGCGGCACCAACGCCCACGTCATCGTCGAACAGGCCCCCGTCCCCACCGCCCCCGAGCCCGGCCCGGCCGCGGCGCGGCCGCCCGCACCGGCCCCGCCCGGCCCCGTCGCCTGGCCGCTGAGCGCCCGGACCGAGGCGGCGCTGCGCCGCCGCGCCGCCGACCTCGCCACCTGGCTGTCCGGACCTGGCCGCGCCCTGCCCACCACCCGCACCGGGCACGCCCTCGCGACCACCCGCGCCGCCCTCGGCCACCGCGCCGTCCTCCTCGGCCGCGACCACGACGACTTCGCCACCGCCCTCGCGGCCCTCGCCGAAGGCCGCCCCGCACCGGGCCTCGTACGCGGCCGGGCCCGGGGCCGCGACCTGGCCTTCCTGCTCCCCGGACAGGGCAGCCAGCGCCTCGGCGCCGGACGCGGGCTGCACGCCGCCCACCCGGCCTTCGCCGACGCCTTCGACGCGGTCACCGCCGCCCTCGACCCGCACCTCGACACCCCCGTGCGCGACGTCCTGTGGGCCGACGAATCCGCCCCCGGAGCTGCGCTGCTCGACCGTACCGACCACACACAGGCCGCCCTTTTCGCCCTGGAGGTCGCCCTCTTCCGGCTGATCGAGGCGGAAGGCGTCCGGCCCGGTCTCCTCATCGGCCACTCCGTGGGCGAGGTCGCCGCCGCCCACCTCGCCGGGGTGCTCTCGCTGCCGGACGCCTGCGCCCTGGTCGCGGCCCGCGGCCGGCTCATGCACTCCGCCCCCGGCGACGGCGCCATGCTCGCGGTGGAGGCCACCGAGGAGGAGGTCGCCCCGCTCGTCGCCGCCGAGCCCGCCCGCCTCTCCGTCGCCGCCCTCAACGGCCCGCGCGCCACCGTCCTCTCCGGTCACCGCCAGGCGGTCGAGGAACAGGCGGCCCACTGGGCGGCCCGGGGGCGGCGGACCCGCCTGCTGCGCGTCTCGCACGGCTTCCACTCGCCGCAGATGGACCCGGTGCTCGACGCCTTCCGCGAAGTGGTCCGCGAACTCGACTTCGCCGAGCCCCGCATCCCCGTCGTCTCGAACGTCACCGGCGACCTCGCCGACCCCGCCCTGCTGCGCTCCCCGGAGTACTGGGTCACCCACATCCGCGCCACCGTCCGCTTCCACGACGGTGTGCGCGCCGCCCTGCGCCACGGCGTCGGCACCTTCCTCGAACTCGGAGCCGGAACCGTCCTGTCCGCCATGGCCCAGGAGTGCGTCCCCGAGCCCGGCTCCGCCTCCGGGGCCCACCGCCCGGTCTTCGTCCCCGCCCTCACCGGCGCCACCGACGAGCAGGACTCCTACGCCAAGGCCCGCGCCCTCCTCCACGCCCACGGCCACCCGGCGGACCCCGAAGCCCTCTACGGTCCCGGCCCCCATCCCCGCACCGACCTGCCCACCTACCCGTTCGAGAGGACCCGCCACTGGCTCACCGGGTCCGTCCCGGCCGCCGACGCCGCCACCACCACCGGTCTCCGGCCCACCGGCCACCCCTTCCTCGGCTCCGCGATCCGCCTCGCCGACGGCGGCACCCTCCTCTCCGGCCTCCTGCGCACCGCCGACCACCCCTGGCTGGCCGACCACCGGATCGCCGACCGGACCGTCGTCCCCGGCACCGCCCTCCTGGAGGCGGTCCTGCACGCCGGAGCCCTGACCGGCTGCCGGCATCTGGAGGAACTCACCCTGGAGACACCCCTGGTCCTCCCCGAGGAGGCCTCGGAAGGGGTACGCCTCCAGCTCACCGCTGCCGCCCCCGACCGGGACGGCCACCGGACCGTGACCCTCCACTCCCGGCCCGCCGCCGACGGGGACGCCACGGACGGGCAGGAGGAGACCGGGTGGACCCGGCACGCCGTCGGCCGGCTCACGACCACCGCCCCGGACGACCCGGCCGCCCCCGCCACCCGGCCGCCCGCCGACGCCCACCCCCTCGACCTCACCGCCCTCTACCGGCGCTTCACCGCCAACGGCCTCGACTACGGCCCCGCCTTCCACGGCCTGCGCGCCGCCTGGCGCCACGGCGACACCCTGTACGCGGAGCTCCGTGCACCCGAAGCGGCCGACGCCCCGCGACCCGGCTCCGGCTTCACCCTCCACCCGGCCCTCCTCGACGCCGCCCTCCACCCGGTCGGCCTCGGCACGCTGGACGGCGACACCGGCACCGGGCTGCTCCCCTTCTCCTTCACCGGCGTCCGCTTGTACGCGGCCGAGCCGGGCCCCCTGCACGTACGGATCGACCCCTCGGGCCCCGCCACAGTCGCCGTCCACCTCGCGGACGCCGCGGGCCGGACCGTCGCCGCCCTCGACGCCCTGGCCCTGCGCCCGCTCGCCGCCGACCGCGTCCGCGCGGCGGGCCGCGCCCCGGACCACGGACTCCACCGGCTGGAATGGGCCCCGGCCCCGCACCGGCCGCACACCGCCGCCGGCGCCGCCGGCACCGGTACGGACATCGCCGTCGTCGGAGCCTCCCTCGCTCCGGCCCTCGACGTCCCCGCCCACCCCGACCTGGCCTCCCTGCTCGCCACGGCCGACGCGGCCGCGCCCCGCACGGTCCTCGCCCACTTCCCGCCGACGGCACCCGAGGACGCCCACGTCGACGGCCTGCACCGCACGGCCGCCGCCGGGCTCACCCTCGTCCAGGAGTTCCTGCGCCACGAGGCGCTCGACGGCAGCCGCCTGATCGTCCTCACCCGGGGCGCCCTCGCCACGGCTCCCGGCGCCCCCGTCACCGACCTGGCCGGCGCCGCTCTGTGGGGCCTGCTCCGCTCCGCCCAGAGCGAGCACCCGGGCCGGTTCGTCCTCGTCGACGCACCCCTCGGCACCGACCTGTCCGTCCTGCCCGGCCTGATCCACGCCGCCGCCACCGAACCACAGCTCGCCCTGCGCGACGGCGCCCTCCTCGTGCCCCGCCTCACCCGGACGGCGGCCCCGGACGGCACCGCCGGGCCCGACGCCCAGCCGCCGCGCGGCGGCCCCGGCCTCCAGCGCGTCGAGCAGCCGCACCGCCCGCTCGACCCCGACGGAACCGTCCTCGTCACCGGCGCAAGCGGCACCCTCGGCGGGCTCTTCGCCCGCCACCTCGCCGCCGCCCACGGCGCCCGCCGCCTGCTGCTCGTCAGCCGCAGGGGAGCCACCGCCCCGGGCAGCGACCTGCTGCGAGCCGACCTCGAACAGCTCGGCGCCCACGTGGAGTTCGCCGCCGGAGACGTCGCCGACCGGGAATGGCTCGCCGCCCTGATCGACACCGTCCCCGCCGCCCGCCCGCTCACCGCCGTCGTCCACGCCGCCGGTGTCCTCGACGACGGCGTCCTGACCGCCCTCACCCCCGAACGCCTCGCCACCGTCCTGCGCCCCAAGGCCGACGCGGCCCTCCACCTCCACCACCTCACCCGCGACCACGACCTGGCCGCCTTCGTCCTCTTCTCCGCCGCCGCAGGCACCCTCGGCACCGCCGGACAGGCCAACTACGCCGCCGCCAACGTCCTGGTCGACGCCCTCGCCCAGCACCGCCGCGCCCAGGGCCTGCCCGCCCTCTCCCTCGCCTGGGGACTGTGGGCGCAGAGCAGCACCATGACCGCCCACCTCGACGAGGGAGCCGTCACCCGCCTCGCCCGGCTCGGCGTGCGCCCCCTCGGCACCGAGGCCGGACTCGCCCTCTTCGACGCCGCCCTCGCCACCGGCCCCCACGCCGACCCGCTCCACGTCCCCGCCGCCCTGGACCCGGGTGCGCTGCGCGGGCCGGCCGGCGCCCCGGCGATCCTCCGCGCCCTCGCACCCGTACCACCGCGCCGCCCCGCCGCCCCCGGCGCGACCACGGCACCGGGAAGCACCGCACCGGGAAGCACCGCACCGGGAAGCACCGCACCGGAGGCCGACAGCTACGCCGACCGGCTCGCCCGCCTCCACGGCGAAGCCCGCGCACAGGAACTCCTCACCCTCGTCCGCACCCACGTCGCCGAGGTGCTGGGCCACCCCGACGCCACGGCCGTCGACCCGGAAGCCGCCTTCAAGGAGCTGGGATTCGACTCCCTCGCCTCTGTGGAACTGCGCAACCGGCTCGGCGACGCCACCGGCCGACGCCTGCCCACCACCCTCGTCTTCGACTTCCCCACGCCCGCGCTCATCGCCCGCCACCTGGACGAGAACCTGCCCGGCGCGGCAACCCCCGAGGCGCCCGCGCCACCCGGCGCCCCCCTCACCGAGGACGGCTTCGACCGGCTCTGGGCCCAGCTCAGCGCGTCCCGGCACTCGGAGACGGAGTGGCCCCGGGCACGCGAACACCTCCGCGCCCTTCTCGCCGCTCCCGCGCAGGACCGCCCCGGCGCCCCCGCGGCTGCCGTGGCCCCCGAGCTCCCCGACGACCAGCTCGACACCGTCACGGACGAGGAACTCTTCGACCTGATCGACAAGGAGTTCGGCGACTGATGGAACGCAACGCTCCCGCCCCTCGACCGGTCCCGGACCCCCGAACAGCCTGCGGCAGGTGACACCCATGTCCAACGTGTCCAACGAGGCCAAGCTTCGTGACTACCTCAAGAAGGTGACCGGCGACCTCCGCCAGGCCCACCGCTCCCTCCGCGAGCTGGAGCAGCGCGACCGCGAGCCCATCGCCGTCGTCTCCATGGCCTGCCGCTACCCGGGCGGCGTCGCCTCCCCCGAGGACCTGTGGGAACTCGTCGCCTCCGGCCGGGACGCCGTCTCCGCCTTCCCCACGGACCGGGGCTGGGACGACGACCTGTACGACCCCAGCGGTGAGCGCCCCGGGTCCTCGTACACCCGCGAGGGCGGATTCCTCCACGAGGCCACCCGGTTCGACGCCGAACTCTTCGGCATCTCGCCGCGCGAAGCCCTCGCGATGGACCCGCAGCAGCGGCTCGTCCTGGAGACCTCGTGGGAACTCCTCGAACGCGCCGGGCTCGACCCCCGGAGCCTCAAGGGCAGCCGCACCGGCGTCTACACGGGCGTCATGTACCACGACTACGCCTCCCGCCTCGACGGAGTCCCCGAAGGGCTGGAGGGATTCATCGCCAACGGCAGTGCGGGCAGCATCGTCTCGGGACGCGTCGCCTACACCTTCGGACTGGAGGGCCCGGCGGTCACCGTCGACACCGCCTGCTCCTCCTCCCTGGTCGCCCTGCACTGGGCCATCCGCTCCCTGCACCAGGGCGAGTGCGAACTCGCCGTGGCCGGCGGCGTCACCGTCATGTCCACCCCGCACACCTTCGTGGAGTTCAGCCGGCAGCGGGGTCTCGCCGCCGACGGCCGCTGCAAGTCCTTCGGCGCCGGGGCCGACGGGACGGGCTGGGGCGAGGGGGTGGGCCTGCTCCTGCTGGAGAAGCTCTCCGACGCCCGCCGCAACGGCCACCAGGTTCTCGCCGTGCTGCGGGGCAGCGCGGTCAACCAGGACGGCGCCTCCAACGGCCTGACCGCCCCCAACGGGCCCGCGCAGCAGCGGGTCATCCGCGAGGCACTTCACTCCGCGGGTCTCACCCTGTCGGACGTGGACGCGGTGGAGGCGCACGGCACCGGTACGAAGCTGGGTGACCCGATCGAGGCGCAGGCCCTGCTGGCCACCTACGGCCAGGACCGTGACCCGGACCGGCCGCTGTGGCTCGGCTCGGTCAAATCCAACATCGGGCACACCCAGGCCGCCGCCGGAGTCGCCGGGATCATCAAGATGGTCGAGGCGATGCACCACGACCGCCTCCCGGGAACCCTGCACGCCGCCGACCCCACACCGCACGTCGACTGGTCCGCCGGCGCCGTGGAACTCCTCCGCGAGGAACGCCCTTGGCCCAGGAGCGAGGAGCGCCCCCGCCGGGCGGGCGTCTCCTCCTTCGGGATCAGCGGCACCAACGCCCACGTCATCGTGGAGGAGCCCCCCGCGCCCCAGGAGACGGCCGCGCCCCAGGAGGCGTCAGCCGCCCCTGCCGCCCGGCGGGAGAACGGTGGTACACCGATCGCCTGGTCCGTCTCGGCCCGCTCCGCCGAAGCCCTCGGCGCGCAGCTCGCACGGCTGCGCAGCCATGCCGCCTCCCACCCGGAACTCTCCCCCTGGGACATCGGTCACGCCCTGGCGACGACGCGCGCGACCCTGGAGCACCGGTCCGTCGTGGTCGGGTCCTCGCGCGAGGAGCTGCTCGCCGGGCTGGAAGAGGCCGCCGGTCACCCGGGCGCCGCCGTCTCCGGCGGTCGGCTGGCGCTGTTGTTCACGGGTCAGGGTGCGCAGCGGGTTGGGATGGGGCGGGAGTTGTATGCCGCGTATCCGGTGTTCGCGGAGGCGTTCGATGCGGTGTGTGCGCGGGTGGACGGTGGGCTGGGCCGGTCGTTGAAGGACCTCGTGTTCGAGGGTGAGGGTGCGGAGGGTGTTGGTCTGCTGGATCGGACGCGGTTCACGCAGGCGGCGTTGTTCGCGGTCGAGGTGGCACTGTTCCGGCTGCTGGAGTCGTGGGGGGTGCGCCCGGACGCACTCCTGGGCCACTCGGTCGGCGAGGTCGCTGCCGCGCATGTGGCCGGGGTGTTGGACCTGGATGACGCGTGTGCGTTGGTGGTGGCGCGTGGTCGGTTGATGGATGCTCTGCCCGCGGGTGGGGCGATGGTGGCGGTCGAGGCGTCGGAGGAGGAGGTCCGTGCCGCGCTGGTCGACGGTGTCTCCCTCGCTGCGGTGAACGGGCCGCGTGCGGTGGTCGTCTCGGGTGCGGAGGCGGCGGTGGAGCAGGTCGCCGCCGCGCTCGCCGAGCGGGGCGCGCGTACGAAGAGGCTGGCGGTCAGCCATGCGTTCCATTCGGTGTTGATGGATCCGATGCTGGAGGAGTTCCGGCAGGTCGCGGAGACGCTGACCTACGGGCCTGCTCGCATCCCCGTCGTCTCGAACCTCACCGGTGAGGTCGCCGGTCCCGAGCTCTCGACGGCCGGTTACTGGGTGCGGCATGTGCGTGAGGCGGTCCGCTTCGCCGACGGCGTGCGGACCCTGCACGCCCAAGGCGTCACTCGCTTTCTCGAGGTGGGGCCCGAGGGTGTGCTCACCGCCATGGCGCGCACCACCCTGCCGGAGGCGGAGGACGCGCTCCTCGTGCCCGCGCTGCGGAAGGACCGCGCGGAGACCACGGCCCTGGCCGCCTCGCTCGCGCGGCTCCACACCCACGGCGGGCGTGTCGACTGGGCCGCCTTCCTCACCGGTGACGGCTCCGCCGCACCCGCCCGGCCCGTGGCCCTGCCCACCTACGCCTTCCGGCACCGCCGCTACTGGTACGACGGCGACCCGCGTCCCGCCCAGGCAGCAGACGAGGGGGAGCGGCTGTTCTGGGAGAGCGTCGAGCGTGAGGACGCCGAGGCGTTGGCCCGCACCCTCGATCTGCCCGGCGCGCGGCTGGACGAGGTGCTGCCGGCTCTCGCGGCCTGGCGGCGCGGACGCCGGGAACAGGCTCTGCTGGACCGCTGGCGCCACCGCGTGTCCTGGGCTCCCGCCCAGGACCGACGGGCCCCGGCCCTGCCGGGGACCTGGCTGCTCGTCACCCCGGCCGACGGGGACGGCGAGGCGGACGGCACCCGTGAAACGGTCGCCGCGCTCACCGCGCGCGGGGCACGGGCGCTGACCCTCGACGAGGTGGAGGAGTGGGCGAGCAGTGCGGAGGAGGACCGGGAGCCTGTCGACGGCCTGCTCTCCCTCCTCCCCGACGCCGCCGCCACCCTCCGCCTGCTTCAGGCGCTGGAGGGGCGGGAGGGAGCCGCTCCCGCCTCCGGCGCCCGGCTCTGGAGCCTGACCCGGGGCGCGGTCGCCACCGGCCCCGACGACCTTCCGCCCCGCCCCGAACGCGCCGAGATCTGGGGCCTGGGCCGGGTGGCCGCGCTGGAGCACCCCCACCGGTGGGGCGGCTGCGTCGACCTGCTGCGGACTCCCGCCGCCGTGGACTGGGAACGGCTGTGCGCGCTCGTCGCGGACGGGTCCGAGGACCAGGTGGCGCTGCGCGCCCCGGGCATCCTGACCCGGCGCCTCGTCCCCGCCCCGACCTCCGGGGGCGGCGGCGAGCCGGAGCTGCGCGGCACCGTCCTGGTGACCGGGGGCACCGGCGCGCTCGGCGCGCGGATCGCCCGCTGGGCGGCCGAACGCGGCGCCGAGCGGCTGATCCTCACCAGCAGGCGCGGCCCCGAGGCGCCCGGAGCGGCGGAACTGCACGCGGAACTCGTCACCCTGGGAGCCGCGCCCCTGATCGTCGCCTGTGACGTGGCCGACCGGGAAGCCCTTGCCGCCCTGCTGCGCGACCACCCCGTCGACGCCGTCCTGCACGCGGCCGGAACCGCCCCCTCCGCCCCGCTGGCGGAGCTGGACCCCGAAGACCTCGCCGAAGCGGGCCGCGCCAAGGTGCTCGGCGCCCGCAACCTCCACGACCTCACCGCCCACCGGCCCCTCGACGCCTTCGTCCTCTTCTCCTCCATCTCCGGCGTGTGGGGCAGCGGCGGCCTCGGCGCCTACGCCACGGCCAACAGCCACCTCGACGCGCTCGCCGAACTCCGCCGTGCCCAGGGTCTCACCGCCACCTCGATCGCCTGGGGTCCCTGGGACGAGTCGGGGATGGCGGCGGGCGACGCCGCCGAAGGGCTGCGCCGCAGAGGGCTGCGGCCGCTGGCGCCCGCCCGTGCCGTACGCGCCCTCGGGCAGGCCCTGCGCGAGGACGACGGCTGTGTCACCGTGGCCGACGTCGACTGGGACCGCTTCCTCCCCGCCTTCACGGCCGTCCGGCCCGCCCCGCTCTTCGACGGTGTCCCGGCCGCTCGTGAGGCCGCCGCCCGGACGGCCGCCGAGGACGGGGGCGACCGTTCCGCGCCCGTGGCCGGCACCGCCGCCGGACTCCGCGCCGAACTGGCCTCCCTCTCCCACGCCGACGGCCGGGCTCTCCTGCTCGACCTGGTTCGCGGCCACACCGCCGAGGTGCTGGGCCACGGCACCGGCGACCTGGTCGATTCCGGGCGGCCCTTCCGCGACCTGGGCTTCGACTCGCTCACCGCCGTCGAACTGCGCTCCGCACTCGCCCGTTCCACCGGCCTGTCCCTGCCCGCCACCCTCGCCTTCGACCACCCGACCCCCGCCGACCTGGTCGGCTTCCTCCACGCGGAACTGTCCCCGGACTCCGGGTCCCAGGGCGCTCCGACCGCCACGCCTCCCGGCGCGGGCGCGGCCGCCGGCGATCCGGTCGCCGTCGTGGGCATCGGCTGCCGCTTCCCCGGCGGAGCGGAGAGCCCCGCCGAGCTGTGGCGGGTGCTGGCCGGCGGCGTGGACGCCGTCGGGCCCTTCCCCGACGACCGCGGCTGGGACATCGACTCCCTCTACGATCCCGACCCGGACCGCCCCGGCACCTCGTACGTCACCGTCGGCGGATTCCTGGCCGGAGCGGGGGAGTTCGACGCCGAGTTCTTCGGGATCTCGCCGCGTGAGGCGCTGGCGATGGACCCGCAGCAGCGACTCCTCCTGGAGACGTCCTGGGAGGCCCTGGAGCGGGCCGGGATCGACCCCGCCGGCCTGCGCTCCAGCCTGACCGGCGTCTTCGCCGGGACCAACGGCCAGGACTACGCCTCCGTCATCCAGCGCGCCGCCGACGAACGCACCGACGGCTACCTGGGCACCGCCAGCGCGGCGAGCGTCGTCTCCGGTCGTGTCGCGTACTCCCTGGGACTGGAGGGCCCGGCGGTCACCGTCGACACCGCGTGCTCCTCCTCGCTGGTGGCGATCCACCTGGCCGCCCAGTCGCTGCGGCAGGGCGAGTGCGACCTCGCCCTCGCGGGCGGCGTCACGGTCATGTCCACCCCCACTGCCTTCACCGAGTTCAGCCGCCAGCGTGGACTGGCCACCGACGGCCGCTGCAAGCCTTTCGCTGCCGGCGCCGACGGCACCGGCTGGGGCGAGGGCGCCGGGATGCTCGTGCTGGAGCGTCTTTCGGACGCGGAGCGCAACGGTCATCAGGTGCTGGCGGTCATCCGGGGCAGCGCGGTCAACCAGGACGGTGCCTCCAACGGGCTGACGGCGCCGAACGGTCCGTCGCAGCAGCGGGTGATCCGGCAGGCGTTGGCCAACGCGGGGCTCGCCCCGTCGGACGTGGATGCGGTGGAGGCGCACGGCACCGGTACGAAGCTGGGTGACCCGATCGAGGCGCAGGCGCTGCTGGCCACCTACGGGCAGGGGCGCGACCCGGACCGGCCGCTGTGGCTCGGCTCGGTCAAGTCCAACATCGGGCACACCCAGGCCGCCGCCGGAGTCGCCGGGGTCATCAAGATGATCCTCGCCCTCAGGAACGGCGTCCTGCCCCGCTCCCTGCACGCGGACGAGCCCACCGGACACGTGGACTGGTCCGCCGGAGCCGTCCGCCTCGCCACCGAGCCCGTGCCCTGGCCCCCGCGCGCCACCCCCCGGCGGGCCGGTGTCTCCTCCTTCGGCTTCAGCGGCACCAACGCCCACCTGCTCCTCGAGGAGCCTCCTGCCCCCGAGCCCGCCCCGGTGCCCGCCGAGCAGACCGGCGCCGCTGCTGCCGCCCAGGGCGCGGCGGTGCCCTGGCTGCTCTCGGCCAGGTCCCCGCAGGCCCTCGCCGAGCAGGCGGCACGGCTGTCGTCGTACGTCCGGGAGCGCCCGGAACTGCGTCCGGTGGATGTTGGCCTCTCGCTGGCGACCACCCGCACCGCCTTCGCGCACCGGCTCACGGTGGTCGGGTCCTCGCGTGAGGATCTGCTCGCCGGGCTGGAGGAGGCCGCCGGTCACCCGGGCGCCGCCGTCTCCGGTGGTCGGCTGGCGCTGTTGTTCACGGGTCAGGGTGCGCAGCGGGTCGGGATGGGGCGGGAGCTGTATGCCGCGTATCCGGTGTTCGCCGATGCTTTCGACGCGGTGTGTGCGCGGGTGGACGGTGGGCTGGGCCGGTCGTTGAAGACCCTCGTTTTCGAGGGCGAGGGTGTTGGTCTGCTGGATCGGACGCGGTTCACGCAGGCGGCGTTGTTCGCGGTCGAGGTGGCGTTGTTCCGGCTGCTGGAGTCGTGGGGGGTGCGCCCGGACGCACTGCTCGGGCATTCGGTGGGGGAGATCGTGGCCGCGCATGTGGCCGGGGTGCTGGACCTGGATGACGCGTGTGCGTTGGTGGTGGCGCGTGGGCGGTTGATGGATGCTCTGCCCGCGGGTGGGGCGATGGTGGCGGTCGAGGCGTCGGAGGACGAGGTCCGTGCGGCGCTGGTCGAGGGTGTCTCCCTCGCCGCGGTGAACGGGCCGCGTGCGGTGGTCGTCTCGGGTGCGGAGGCGGCGGTGGAGCAGGTCGCCGCCGCGCTCGCCGAGCGGGGCGCGCGTACGAAGAGACTGACGGTCAGTCACGCGTTCCATTCGGTGTTGATGGATCCGATGCTGGAGGAGTTCCGGCAGGTCGCGGAGTCGCTGACCTACGGGCCTGCTCGCATCCCCGTCGTCTCGAACCTCACCGGTGAGGTCGCCGATCCCGAGCTCTCGACGGCCGGTTACTGGGTGCGGCACGTCCGTGAGGCGGTCCGCTTCGCCGACGGCGTGCGGACCCTCCACGCCCAAGGCGTGACCCGCTTCCTCGAACTGGGCCCGGACGGTGTGCTTACCGCCATGGCGCAGAGCACCTTGCCGGAGGCCGGGGAGGCGTTGTTCGCGCCCGTGCTGCGCAAGGACCGCGAGGAAACGTTCTCCCTGCTCACCGCCCTCGGACGCCTGCACGCCCACGGCGGCGAGGTCGACTGGGCCGCCCACTTCACCAGCACGGCCGCCGACGCCCGGCGCGTGGAACTGCCGACGTACGCCTTCCAGCGTGAGCGCTACTGGCTGGAACCCGCCGATGGCCGGGGCGGTGGGGAGCGGCGCCGGTACGGCCTCGTCTGGCGGCCCCGCACGGCCGTGGACGGACAGGCCGCTCTGCCGGGCCGGTGGCTGATCGCCGTGCCCGACGGGGCGGCGGCACCGTGGGCCGGGGAAGCGGTGAAGACGCTGGCGGCGCGGGCCGACGAGGCCGTCGTCGTCCGGGTGACCGCGGACGCCTCGCGCGCGGAACTGGCCGCCGAGATCGGGTCCCACCTCGCGGAAGCCGGCGTTCGCGGGGTGCTCTCGCTGCTGGCGGCCGCCGACGCGGACGGTCCCGGCCCTCTGTTGACCCCTCTGCTGCACCTTCTCCAAGGGCTCGGCGACACCGGGTGCGAGGCACCTCTGTGGTGCCTGACCTCCGGTGCCGTGGAGGCCGGCGGTGCCGGGCAGCGGACCGTGGACCCGGCCCAGGCCGGGGTCTGGGGGTTCGGCCGGACCGCCGCCCTGGAGCTTCCCGGCCGGTGGGGCGGGCTGCTCGACCTGCCCGAGGCGATCGACGGGACCGCCTGGGACCAGGTCTGCCGGGCCCTGACCAGCGGCGCCGAGGACCAGGTGGCGGTGCGTTCCGACGGAATCCACGTCCGTCGCCTCGTCCCCCTGCCCGCCGCCGACCCGGCGGCGCCGGGGACGCGGGTCCGGGGCACCGTACTGATCACCGGGGGAACCGGTGCCCTCGGCTCCCGCCTGGCCCGCCGCCAGGCCGAGGCCGGGGCCGAGCACCTGGTGCTCGTCAGCCGTGCCGGGGAGCGTGCCCCGGGAGCCGCGGCACTCGGCGAGGAACTGCGGGCGGCGGGGTGCCGCGTGACGTTCGCGGCCTGCGACGTGGGCGACCGGGAGGCGGTCGCCGCCCTCCTCGCCGCGCACCCCGTCGACGCCGTCTTCCACACGGCGGGCACCGCCCACCTCACCCCGCTCGACCGGCTGACCGCCGCCGAACTGGACGGGGTGCTGCGGGCCAAGGCGAAAGCCGCTCTCCTCCTCGACGAACTCCTCGGCGACCGGCCCCTCGACGCCTTCGTCCTCTTCTCCTCCATCGCCGGCGTCTGGGGCAGCGGCGAACAGGCCGGGTACGCGGCGGCCAACGCCGTCCTGGACGCGCTGGCCGAGGCCCGGCGGGCCCGCGGGCTGACCGCGACCTCCGTGGCCTGGGGGCCGTGGGCCGAGGCGGGCATGGCCGTCGACGGGGGAGTCGAGGACCACCTGCGCAAGCGCGGGGTGCGCGCGCTGCGCCCGGCCTGGGCCGTGCAGGCCCTCGAACGGGAGATGGCCGAGGGCCGGGCCGCCACGGTCGTGGCCGACGTGGACTGGAGCCTCTTCCACCCGGCTTTCACCGCGCTGCGGCCGAGCCCCCTCCTCGACGCCGTACCGGCCGTCGGGGAACTGCGCGCGGCGGCCACCGCCGGGACCGGCCGTTCGCCGTCGGGGGACGACTGGGCGCGGCGGGTGACCGGTCTCGGCGAGGCCGAGGCCGCCTCCGTCGCGCTGGAACTGGTCCGCGCCCGGGCGGCCGAGGTGCTGGGCCATGCCGGCCCCGGCGCCGTCCACCCCGAGCGGCCCTTCCGCGAGCTGGGCTTCGACTCGCTGACCGCCGTCGAACTCCGTGACCGCCTCGCCACCGCGACCGGGCTCCGGCTGCCCGCCACCGCGGTCTTCGACCACCCCTCCCCGCAGGCGCTCGCCCGCCGGCTCACCGCGATGGCCGCCGAGGCCACCGGGACGCAGCGGCCCGGCCGTGCCGACGCGGCGGCCGCGCCGCTCGACCCGGACGAGCCCGTCGCCATCGTCGCCATGGCCTGCCGCTACCCCGGCGGCACCCGCTCGCCCGAGGACCTCTGGCGGCTCGTCACCGACGGCACCGACGTCATCTCCCCCTTCCCCGCCGACCGCGGCTGGCCGCTGGAGAACCTCTACGACCCCGACCCGGACCGGCGCGGCACCTCGTACTCCCGTGAGGGCGGCTTCCTCCACGAGGTCGCCGACTTCGACGCCGAGTTCTTCGGGATCTCGCCGCGTGAGGCGCTGGCGATGGACCCGCAGCAGCGGCTGCTGCTGGAGACCTCCTGGGAGGCGTTCGAACGCGCGGGCATCGCCCCCGGCTCGCTCCGCGGCAGCCGTACCGGCGTCTTCGCCGGGCTCAACAACCAGGACTACGCCGCCGTCCTCGCCGCCTCCGGCGAGGACGTAGAGGGACACCTCGGCACCGGCAACTCCGCCAGCGTGGTCTCGGGGCGCCTCTCCTACACCTACGGTTTCGAGGGTCCCTCCCTGACGGTGGACACCGCGTGCTCCTCCTCGCTGGTGGCGCTGCACCTGGCAGTGCAGTCGCTGCGGCAGGGTGAGTGCGACCTCGCCCTGGTCGGCGGGGTGACGGTGATGTCGACGCCCGGCATCTTCGTGGAGTTCAGCAGGCAGCGCGCCATGTCCCGCGACGGCCGGTGCAAGTCCTTCGCGGAGGCCGCCGACGGCACCGGCTGGTCCGAAGGCGCCGGTGTGCTGCTGGTCGAGCGGCTCTCGGACGCGGTCCGCGAGGGCCACCGGGTCCTCGCCGTCGTCCGCGGCAGCGCGGTCAACCAGGACGGCGCCTCCAACGGCCTGACCGCCCCGAACGGGCCGGCCCAGCAGCGCGTCATCCGCCAGGCCCTCGCCAACGCGGGTCTCGCACCCGCGGAGGTGGACGCGGTCGAGGCACACGGCACCGGCACCACCCTGGGCGACCCGATCGAGGCGCAGGCCCTCCTCGCCACCTACGGGCAGGACCGTCCCGAGGACCGGCCGCTGTGGCTCGGCTCGGTCAAGTCGAACATCGGGCACACGCAGGCCGCCGCCGGCGTCGCCGGGATCATCAAAATGGTCGAGGCGATGCGCCACGGCCGCCTCCCGAGGACCCTCCACGTCGACGCGCCCTCCTCCCACGTCGACTGGACGGAGGGCGGCGTCCGCCTGCTCACCGAGGAGCGGGAGTGGCCCCGCCCCGAAGACCGCCCCCGCCGGGCGGGCGTCTCCTCCTTCGGCTTCAGCGGCACCAACGCCCACGTGGTGCTGGAACAGGCCCCCGACCAGGAGCCGGCCGGCCACCAGGCCCCCGGGCCCCGACCGCAGGAGCAGGCCGGTCCCGCGGCCGTCCTCTGGCCGCTGAGCGGGCACACCGAGGAGGCCGTGCAGGCGCAGGCGGCCCGCCTCCTCGCCCACCTGGACCGGCCCGGCACGCCGGGAACGGCAGGCACCGGCGCGGCCGGGGCGAGCGCCGCCGACATCGGGTTCTCCCTGGCCGTCACCCGCACCGCCCTGCCCCACCGCGCCGTCCTCGTCGGCCGCGACCGCGCGCAGCTCGTGGAGCGGCTCACCGCCCTCGCCCACGGCGCCCCCACCCCGGGCGTCGAACGGGCCCTCGCCGAACCGGGCTCCAAGCTGGCCCTCCTCTTTCCCGGGCAGGGCTCCCAACGCCCTGGGGCGGGACGGGAGCTGGCCCGCACACAGCCCGTCTTCGCCGAAGCCCTCGACGAGGTCTGCGCCCACCTCGACCCGGCGCTCGGCCGCCCCCTCGGCGAGCTGCTGTTCGCCGAGGAGGGCACCGCCGAAGCAGCCCTCCTCGACAGGACCGCCTACACCCAGGCCGGGCTGTTCGCCCTGGGCACGGCACTCTTCCGACTCTACGAGAGCTGGGGCGTGCGGCCCGACGCCGTCATGGGCCACTCCGTCGGCGAACTCACCGCCGCCCACATCGCCGGCGTGCTCTCCCTCCCCGACGCCTGCGCCCTGGTGGCGGCACGCGGCCGGCTCATGGGCGAGCTGCCCGAAGGCGGCGCCATGATCGCCGTGGAGGCCGCCGAGGCCGAGGTCCTGGCCGCGCTCGACGCCGACCCGGAAGCAGCCGGACGCGTCGCCGTGGCCGCCGTCAACGGCCCCGCCTCCACCCTCCTCTCCGGCGACGAGGACGCCGTCACGCGCCTCGCCGGGTCCCTCGCCGGACGGGGCGCCCGGACCAAGCGGCTCCGCGTCAGCCACGCCTTCCACTCCCCGCACATGGACCCGATGCTGGACGCCTTCCGGGCCGTGGCCCGCGGCCTCACCTTCCACGAGCCCCGGCTGCCCGTCCTCTCCAACCTCACCGGCGCCCTCGCCGCCCCCGGCCAACTGACCTCCCCCGACTACTGGGTCGACCACGTGCGCCGCACCGTCCGGTTCGCCGACGGGGTCGCGGCGGCCCGCGCCCACGGCGTCACCGCCTTCCTCGAACTGGGACCCGACGCCGTCCTCACCGCCATGGCGGGCCACTGCCTGTCCACCGCGCCCCCAGCGGCCGACGCGCCCGGCGGGCAGGCGGCGCCGCCCGTCCTCGCCGCCGCGCTGCGCGCGGGCACCGACGAGCCGCAGCAGGCCGCCACCGCCCTCGCCCGGCTCCACGCCCACGGCCGTACCGTCGACTGGGCGGCCTTCCAGCGGTCCGGCCGGACCCGCACCGTCGAGCTGCCCACGTACGCCTTCCGCCCCACCCGCCACTGGCCGTCACCCGCACGCCCCCGCGACCTCGCCCCGCACGACCCGTCCGGTCAGGACGCGCGCTTCTGGCAGGCCGTCGAGGACGAGGACCTCACCGGCCTCACCGACACCCTCGCCGAGACCCTCGCCACGGTCGGTGACGGCACCCTCGCCGACACCGTCGCCCCGGCCCTGCCCGTCCTCGCCGCCTGGCGCCGAGCCCGGCACGACCGGGCGGCCGGCGACTCCCGCCGCTACACCGTCGCCTGGCGGCCCGTCCGGCAGGCGGCCCTCCGGGGCGGCGCGGGAGCAGGCGCCGCCACCTGGCTCCTGGTGACCCCCGCCGCGACTTCCCGTGCGGGCGCCGCCGCCGACGCCGAGAAGGCACTCGGCCGACGGCTCTCCGCCGACGGAGCCCGGGTCCTCACCCTGCGCCTCCCCGCGGAAACCCTCACCGACCGTGCGGAGACCGCCCACCGGCTCCGGCGACTCCTCGACACCACCGGCGGAGACGGCACCCGAGCCGCCACCGGCGTGGTCTCCCTCCTCGCCCTCGCCGACGAGACGCCCCTCACCCCGGCCCTCACCCTCCTCCAGGCCCTCGGCGACGCCGGGGTGACCGCACCCCTGTGGTGCCTCACCACCGGAGCCGTGGCCACCGACACCCAGGACGCGGCCCGCCTCTCCCCGGCCCAGGCCCAGCTCTGGGGCCTGGGCCGGGTGGCCGCCCTCGAGCACGGCGACCGCTGGGGCGGCCTCCTCGACCTGCCGGGCACCGGCACCCGGCCGGAGAACGCCCTCTGGGACGACGTGGCCGCCGTACTGGGCGGCACCGAGGACCAGATCGCCGTACGACCCGGCGCCGTCCTCGCCCGCCGCCTCGTCCACGCCCCGCGCGCCCCCCGGGCCGCGCGCCCCGGCTGGACCCCGCGCGGCACCGTCCTGATCACCGGCGGCACCGGCGCGCTCGCCCGGCACGTCGCCCGGCGGCTGGCTTCCTCGGGCGCCGGCCACCTGGTCCTCGCCGGGCGCCGGGGACCCCGCGCCCCCGGCGCCGACGGGCTGCGCGAGGAACTGACCGAGCTCGGCGCCCGCGTGACCATCGCCGCCTGCGACCTCACCGACCGCGACGCCGTCACCGCCCTCCTCGCGGAGCACCCCGTCGACGCGGTCGTGCACACCGCCGGGGCGGCCCGCCTGACCCGGCTCGACCGCCTCACCGCCGCCGAACTGGCCGAGACCAACGCGGCCAAGGTGACGGGCGCCGACCTCCTCGACGAACTCCTCGCCGACCGGCCCCTCGACGCCTTCGTCCTCTTCTCCTCCATCGCCGGAGTCTGGGGCAGCGGCGACCACGGAGCCTACGCCGCCGCCAACGCCCACCTGGACGCGCTGGCCCGTCGCCGCCGGGCCCACGGACGGCCGGCCACCTCGGTGGCCTGGGGCCCCTGGGCGGGTTCCGGGATGGCGGTGGAGGGCGGCGTCGTCGAGGACCTGCGGCGGCGCGGCCTCACCGCCCTCGAGCCGGAATCCGCTGTCGACGCCCTGTTCGACGCCCTCGCTTCCGACGAGCCCTGCACCACCGTCGCCGAGGTCGACTGGGCCCGTTTCTCCCGGCTCTTCACCGCCGCCCGCCCGAGCCCGCTCCTCCAGGAGATCGTTGCCGGCACCGGTGCGGACACCCCCGGCCCCGACCGCTCGCACCCCGACGGCCCGGAGCCCGCGCAGGCCCCCGACGCGGCCACCGACCTCCGCCGAAGGCTCACCGCCATGCCCCCGCAGGACCGGGGGCCCGCCCTGGTCGACCTGGTCCGCACCACGGCCGCCGAGGTCCTCGGCCACGGGGCCGGGGCCCGCGTCGAGTCCCGGCGCGGCTTCCTGGAGCTGGGTTTCGACTCGCTGACGACCCTGGAGTTCCGCGACCGGATCTCGGCCCGGACCGGGATCCCCCTCCCTGCCACCGCCGCCTTCGACCATCCCACCCCCGCCGCCCTCGCCGCCCATCTGGAGTCCGCGCTCCTCGTGGACGCCGGCCGCGGAACCGCGTTGCTGGCGGAGACCGACCGGCTCGCGGACGCCCTCGCCGCCCTCCCGGCCGACGACGAGCACCGCGCCACCCTCGCCGACCGGCTGCGCGGCATCGCCGACCGGCTCCAGGACACCGCGGACCCGGCGCCGGACGGGGC
The DNA here is from genome assembly GCF_002899455.1 of Streptomyces sp. DH-12. GTDB lineage: Bacteria > Actinomycetota > Actinomycetes > Streptomycetales > Streptomycetaceae > Streptomyces. Next base: position 80,224 of record NZ_PPFB01000001.1, read on the forward strand.
AGCGGGCACCGCCACCGGGGGCGAACCGGACGAGGAGTTCGCCGACGCCTCCGTCGACGACATGCTCGCGCTGATCGAGAACGAGTTCAGGAACTCTTGACATGCCTGTGACGCAGCGGACGGGGCGCACGCCGACATGCGTCACTGGAGGCGTGCCGCGCGACACCGGGTGCGCGGCGCCGCATCCGGCTACGTACACCGGTCCGGGGACAGCGACCGCGCCCGAACCGTACGAGACCACGTCCGGGAGGTGGCCGATCACGTCCGGGAGGGACGCGATCACGCCCCGGACGCACCAGACGCGAGTGGACACCGCCGATGCGAGCGGTCCTGAATGGGGGAGTTCCCGTGGCGAATGACGAGAAGCTGCTCGATCACCTCAAGTGGATGACGGGCCAACTCCGCCAGGCCAAGCGCCGCCTGCAGGACCACGACGACCGCGCCCACGAACCGATCGCCGTCATCGGCACCGGCTGCCGCCTGCCCGGTGGCGCCGACACCCCGGAGAGGCTGTGGGAGCTGGTCGCCACCGCCCGCGACGCCGTCGGCGCCCTCCCCGAGGACCGGGGCTGGGACCTCGACACCCTCCTCGACCCCGACCCGGACAAGCCGGGCACCGTCCACGCCCGAGGCGGCGGATTCCTCGACGACGCCGCCCGGTTCGACGCCTCCCTCTTCGGCATCTCCCCCCGCGAAGCCCTCGCCGTCGACCCCCAGCAGCGGCTCCTGCTGGAGACCGCCTGGGAGGCCGTCGAACGCGCGGGCATCGACCCCGCCTCCCTCCACGCCACCCCCACCGGCGTCTTCGTCGGCACCAGCAACCAGGACTACGCCACCCTCCTCGACGGCGCCCGGGCCACCGAAGGGCACCGCCTCACCGGCAACGCCACCAGCGTCGCGTCCGGGCGGATCGCCTTCACCCTCGGCCTCGAAGGCCCCGCGGTGACGGTGGACACGGCCTGTTCCTCCTCGCTGGTCGCCCTCCACCTGGCCGTCCAGTCCCTGCGCCGGGGCGAGTGCGACCTCGCTCTCGCCGGCGGGGCGACCGTGATGGCCACGCCCGGCGTGTTCGTCGAGTTCAGCCGCCAGGGCGGCCTGGCCGCCGACGGCCGCTGCAAGGCGTTCGCCGGGTCCGCCGACGGCACCGGCTGGGGCGAGGGCGCCGGGATGGTCCTCGTGCAGCGGCTCTCCGACGCCCTGCGCGACGGGCACGAGGTGCTCGCCGTCGTCCGCGGCTCCGCGGTCAACCAGGACGGCGCCAGCAGCGGCCTGACCGCCCCCAACGGCTCCGCCCAGCAGCGCGTCATCCGCCAGGCCCTCGCCGACGCCCGTCTCGCACCCTCGGACGTGGACGCGGTGGAGGCGCACGGCACCGGTACGAAGCTGGGTGACCCGATCGAGGCGCAGGCCCTCCTCGCCACCTACGGCCAGGGACGGGACGCCGACCGGCCGCTCTGGCTGGGTTCCCTCAAGTCGAACATCGGCCACACCCAGGCCGCCGCCGGTGTCGCCGGCGTCATCAAGATGGTCGAGGCCCTCCGCCACGGCGTCCTGCCCAGGACCCTCCACGTCGACGAACCGACCGCGCACGTCGACTGGTCCGCGGGCGCGGTCGGTCTCCTGACCGAGTCCCGGGCCTGGCCCGAGGAAGAGGGCCGCCCGCGCCGCGTGGGCGTCTCCTCGTTCGGGATGAGCGGCACCAACGCCCACGTGGTCCTGGAACAGGCCCCCCGGCCGGAACCCGCCCCGGAGGAGCCCGCCGCCCCCGTTCCGGGAGCCGTGCCGTGGGTTCTCTCCGGCAAGTCGGTGGAGGCGTTGCGCGCTCAAGCGGCCAGGCTGCTGACCGAGCTGCCCGGGGAGCCGTCCCTCACCGATGTGGGTTTCTCGCTGGCGACGACGCGGACGGCGTTGGAGCACCGGGCGGTGGTGGTGGGTGATACGCGGGCTGGACTGCTGGACGCCTTGTCGGCGGTGGCTGAGGGTCGTGGTGCGGCGGGTGTGGTCGAGGGTGTGGCGGGTGAGCCGGGCCGGGTGGCGTTCGTGTTCCCCGGGCAGGGGTCGCAGTGGCAGGGCATGGCCGTGGAACTGCTGGGTTCCTCGCCGGTGTTCGCTGCGCGGATGGCGGAGTGCGGTGAGGCGCTGTCGGCGTTCACCGACTGGTCGCTGGACGACGCCCTGCACGGCCGGGTGGACACCGAGCGGGTGGACGTGGTCCAGCCGCTGCTGTTCGCCGTGATGGTCTCCCTCGCGGCCGTGTGGGAGGACTGGGGGGTGCGCCCGTCGGCGGTGATCGGTCACTCCCAGGGGGAGATCGCCGCCGCGTGTGTGGCGGGCGTGCTGTCGTTGCGGGACGCGGCGCGTGTGGTGGCGTTGCGGTCGCGGGCGATCGTGGCGCTGGCGGGCAGGGGCGGGATGGTGTCCGTGCCGCTGCCGGTGGACCGGGTGCGTGAGGACCTGGCCGGCTACGAGGGCCGGGTGTCGGTGGCGGCGGTCAACGGTCCGGCCTCGGTGGTGGTCTCCGGCGACGTGCAGGGTTTGGAGGCTCTCATGGCGCACTGGACGGAGGGGGGTGTGCGTGCTCGTCGGATCGCGGTGGACTACGCCTCTCACTCCGCCCACGTGGAGGAGCTGCGTGACGAGCTCCTTCAGGTGCTGTCCCCGATCCGGCCGCGGGCGGGGCGTGTTCCGGTGTATTCGACGGTGACGGGTGTGGCGGAGGACGGTTCGGGCTTCGACGCCGCCTACTGGTTCACCAACCTGCGTCGGACGGTGGAGTTCGAGACCGCCACCCGCAGTCTCCTCGCCGACGGTTATGGCGTGTTCGTGGAGTCGAGTCCGCATCCGGTGGTGAGTCTGGGGGTGCAGGAGACGATCGAGGACAGCCCGTCCGCTGCCTCGGCCGTCACCGTGGGGTCGTTGCGCCGGAACGACGGCGGTCTGGACCGGATGCTGCTCTCCCTCGCCGAACTCCACGTCCGAGGTGTCTCGCCGGACTGGGCGAAGGTCTTCCCCGGCGCCCGCCGGACCCCTCTGCCCACGTACGCCTTCCAGCACGAGCGCTATTGGCCGGAGCCGGGCGCGGCCTCCGGGACGACCGGTGACCCCGCCGACCTCGGCCTGGCTCCGACCCACCATCCGCTTCTCGCGGCATCGGTCACCCTGGCGAGCGGAGAGGGCTCCGTCCTGACCGGGCGCCTCTCGCTCGCCGCCCACCCCTGGCTCGCCGACCACGTCGTGGGCGGACAGGTCGTGGTTCCCGGTACGGCCTTCCTGGAACTCGCCGTGCACGCGGGCGACCAGATCGGCGCCCGGAGCGTGGAAGAACTCACCCTCCACGCGCCTCTGCTCCTCACCGACGCCTCCGAACACCAGGTGCAGGTCACTGTCGGCTCCCTCGACGAATCCGGCCGCGCACCCGTCACCGTCCACGCCCGCGTCACGAGCGACGACGACCATGCCCCGTGGACCCGTCACGCCGACGGCACCCTCACCACCGAGGCCCCCGACACGCCCGCGACGGACGACCGGAACTGGCCGCCCGCAGCGGCCCAGGAGGTGGACGTCACCGACCTGTACCCCTCGCTCGATTCCCGCGGGCTCATCTATGGCCCCGCCTTCCGAGGAGTACGCCGGGCCTGGCGCAGCGGGGACGAGGTGCTGGCGGAGGTCCGGCTCGACTCCGCCCACCACGACGACGCCACCGCGTACCACCTGCACCCCGCCCTGCTGGACTCCGCGCTGCACACCGCCGTCCTCGGCGACCACACCGGCGGCGACGGCCCAGCAGTCGCCGCGTTGCCGTTCTCGTGGCGCGATGTCACGGTGCTCGCCGGCGGGGCCTCGGAGCTCCGCGTGCGCGTCACCGGTGTCGGCAGCGACGAGATCACGCTTCGTGCCGACGATCCGCAGGGCACCCCCGTCCTGCGCGTCGGCGGGCTCGCGCTGCGGCCGATCCCCGAGGGCGGCATCAGCCCCGCCTCCTCCGGCCCTGCGGACGCCCTCTTCCAGGTCGAGTGGACACCCATGCCCTCAGTGCGGGGAGCCGACGGCGAGGCCCGCGCGATCCGTGTGCTGCCCTCGCCCGCACACCTGTCGGCGGCCCTCGGCACGGACGATGCCCCGGACGCCGGGGCGGTCGCGGTCCGCTGCGGCGGCGGAGAGGGAGAAGGGCCAGGACGGATCCACTCCGCCACCGCGGCCGTGCTCGACCTTCTGCGTCTCTGGCTGGCGGACGCGTCGAGGGAGACCTCCCCCCTCGTGCTCCTGACCACGGGTGCGCATGGCGGGGGTGTTGCGGTGGCGGATGCGGTGTGGGGGTTGGTGCGGTCGGCGCAGTCGGAGCATCCGGGGCGTTTCGTGTTGGTGGAGGCTGACCGGGAGTTGTCGGCGGCGGAGGTTGCCGGGGTGGTGGCTTCGGGTGAGCCGCAGGTGTGGGTGCGGGGTGGGGAGGTGCGGGTTCCTCGTCTGGCGCGGGTGCGGGGTGGGGGCGGGTCCGGTCGGGTGCCGGTGTTCTCGGGTCGTGGTGTGGTGTTGGTGACGGGTGGGACGGGGGTTTTGGGTGGTGTGGTGGCGCGGCATCTGGTGGCGGTGCACGGGGTGCGTCGTCTGGTGCTGACGAGTCGTCGGGGTGCGGCGGCTGAGGGTGCGGAGGTGTTGCGGGAGGAGTTGCTGGGGCTGGGGGCTGCCGAGGTGGCGGTGGTGGCCTGTGATGTGGCTGATCGTGGTGCGGTGGCCGGGCTGCTGGATGTGTTTGCGGTGTCGGCGGTGGTGCATGCCGCGGGTGTGCTGGATGACGGTGTGGTGGAGTCGGTGACCGCGGAGCGGTTGTCGGCGGTGTTGCGGCCGAAGGTGGACGGGGCGTGGTGGCTGCATGAGCTGACGGTCGAGCGGGGTGTCGAGCTGGACGCCTTCGTGTTGTTCTCGGCGGCTGCGGGTGTGTTCGGGAATGCGGGTCAGGGTGCGTATGCAGCGGCCAACGCGGTGCTGGACGGGCTGGCGCTTCACCGGCGTTCGCTGGGGTTGGCCGGGCAGTCGCTGGCGTGGGGGCTGTGGGCCGAGGCCAGTGGGATGACCGGGCATCTGGGGGACGGTGATCTGCGGCGGTTGGGTCGTTCGGGGGCGCGTGCGCTCTCCTCGGCCGAGGGCGTCGCGCTCCTCGACCTCGCCCTCACCACCGACGTACCGCTTCTGCTGCCCGCCCCGATCGACCTCGCCGCCGTTCGCGCCCGCGCCACGGAGACGGGTGTTCCGCCGCTGCTCCGCGGCCTGGTCCGGCCGCAGCGTCCCCGGGCGCACGCGCGGAGCGCCGGTGACTCGGAGCGGGCGGACTCCGCTTCCGCCTTCGTGGACCAGCTCCGCCCGCTGGGTGCGGCGGAGCGTGTGGGTCGGGTGTTGGGGTTGGTGCGGGAGCAGGTGGCGGCGGTTCTCGGGTATGGGGACGGGGCGTCGGTGGGGGAGGCGCGGGCGTTCAAGGATCTGGGGTTCGATTCGCTGACGGCGGTGGAGCTGCGGAACCGGGTGGCGTCGGTGACGGGGTTGCGGTTGCCGGCGACGTTGGTTTTCGATCATCCGACTCCGCGTGATCTGGCGGCGTTCCTCTGTGTGGAGTTGGAGGGTGGGCCGGGGGCGGGGGTTGATGCCGGGCGTCGGGGGCCTGGTGGTGGTGTGGTTCCGGTCGACGAGCCGGTGGCGATCGTGGGGATGAGCTGCCGGTATCCGGGTGGTGTGGGGTCGCCGGAGGAGTTGTGGGACCTGGTGGTGTCCGGTCGGGACGGGGTGGGTGGGTTTCCGTCGGACCGGGGGTGGCCGCTCGGTGGCGGTACGTATGCCCGGGCGGGTGGTTTTCTGTATGACGCGGCGGATTTTGATGCGGGGTTGTTCGGGGTCTCGCCGCGTGAGGCGTTGGCGATGGATCCGCAGCAGCGGTTGTTGCTGGAGGCGTCCTGGGAGGTGTTCGAGCGGGCGGGGATGAGTCCGGGGTCGGTGCGTGGCAGCCGTACGGGTGTCTTCGCCGGGGTGATGTACCACGACTACGCCAGCCGCCTGAACGAAATCCCGGAGGAGCTCGAAGGCTTCCTCGGCAACGGCAGCGCGGGCAGCGTGGCCTCGGGGCGTGTGGCCTACACCTTCGGCCTGGAGGGCCCGGCGGTGACGGTGGACACGGCCTGTTCCTCCTCGCTGGTGGCGCTCCACCTGGCCGCCCAGTCGCTGCGGTCGGGCGAGTGCGATCTGGCCCTGGCCGGCGGCGTCACCGTGATGTCCACCCCCGGCCTCTTCTCCGAGTTCTCGCGGCAGGGCGGTCTGTCGGCGGACGGCCGGTGCCGGTCGTTCGCGGGTGCCGCCGACGGCACCGGATTCGCCGAGGGCGTGGGCGTCCTCCTGCTGGAGCGTCTTTCGGACGCGGAGCGCAACGGCCATCAGGTGCTGGCGGTGCTGCGCGGCTCGGCGGTCAACCAGGACGGCGCCTCCAACGGGCTGACCGCCCCCAACGGCCCCTCCCAGCAGCGCGTCATCCGCCAGGCGTTGGCCAACGCGGGTCTGGAGCCCGCGGAGGTGGACGCGGTGGAGGCGCACGGCACCGGCACCAAGCTGGGTGACCCGATCGAGGCGCAGGCGCTGCTGGCCACCTACGGGCAGGGGCGCGAGGCCGACCGGCCGTTGTGGCTGGGTTCGGTGAAGTCGAACATCGGGCACACGCAGGCCGCCGCCGGTGTCGCGGGGGTCATCAAGATGGTCGAGGCGATGCGCCACGGCGTCCTCCCGCAGACCTTGCACGTGGACGAGCCGACCGCGCAGGTCGACTGGTCGGCGGGAGCCGTCTCGCTGCTGACGGAGACCCGCGACTGGCCGCAGAAGAACGACCGCCCGCGCCGGGCGGGCGTCTCCTCCTTCGGCGTCAGCGGCACCAACGCCCACGTGATCGTCGAGGAGTCGGTCCCGCCCGCGTCCCCCGCACCGGCACCCGCCACCGCTCCCGGGAACACGACCGTGCCGTGGGTACTGTCCGCGAGGACGCCGGAGGCGCTGGCCGAACAGACGGCGCGGTTGTCGGCGTACGTCGAGGAGCGGGCGGAGCTGCGCCCGGCGGACATCGGGCTGTCGCTGGCGACGACCCGCGCGGCCCTGGAGCACCGGGCCGTGGTGGTCGGCTCCTCGCGCGAGGAACTGCTCGCGGCACTCGAGGGTGTACGGGTCCCTGGGCCGGTGGCCTCCTCCGGAGCCCTCGGCCTGCTGTTCACGGGTCAGGGGGCGCAGCGGGTCGGGATGGGGCGGGAGTTGTATGCCGCGTATCCGGTGTTCGCGGAGGCGTTCGATGCGGTGTGTGCGCGGGTGGACGGTGGGCTGGGCCGGTCGTTGAAGACGGTCGTGTTCGACGGTGAGGGTGCGGAGGGTGTTGGTCTGCTGGATCGGACGCGGTTCACGCAGGCGGCGTTGTTCGCGGTCGAGGTGGCGTTGTTCCGGCTGCTGGAGTCGTGGGGGGTGCGCCCGGACGCACTCCTGGGCCACTCGGTCGGGGAGATGGCGGCCGCGCATGTGGCCGGGGTGCTGGACCTGGACGACGCGTGTGCGTTGGTGGTGGCGCGTGGTCGGTTGATGGATGCTCTGCCCGCGGGTGGGGCGATGGTGGCGGTCGAGGCGTCGGAGGAGGAGGTCCGTGCGGCGCTGGTCGACGGTGTCTCCCTCGCCGCGGTGAACGGGCCGCGTGCGGTGGTCGTCTCGGGTGCGGAGGCGGCGGTGGAGCAGGTGACCGCCGCGCTCGCGGAGCGGGGCGCGCGTACGAAGAGGCTGACGGTCAGTCATGCGTTCCATTCGGTGTTGATGGATCCGATGCTGGAGGAGTTCCGGCAGGTCGCAAAGACGCTGACCTACGGGCCCGCCCGCATCCCGGTGGTGTCGAACCTCACCGGTGAGGTCGCCGGCCCCGAACTCTCGACGGCCGGTTACTGGGTGCGGCACGTGCGCGAGGCGGTCCGGTTCGCCGACGGCATCCGGACGCTCCACGACCGGGGGGTGACGCGGTTCCTCGAACTGGGCCCGGACGGTGTGCTCACCGCCATGGCACAGAACACCTTGCCGGAGGCCGAGAGCGGGCTCTTCGTCCCCCTCCTGCGTAAGGACCGCGAGGAAACGTTCTCCCTGGTCACCGCCCTCGGCCGCCTGCACGCCCACGGCGGTGAGGTCGACTGGGCGGTGTTCTTCGCCGGAACGGACGCGCGCCGGGTTCCGCTGCCTACATACGCCTTCCAGCGCAGCCGCTACTGGCTGGAGGACGCGGTGGGGAGCGTTCCGGGCAGGCCGGTGGACGGGGAGTCCGAGGAGTTCTGGCGCGTCGTGGAGCGGGGCGCGGCGGACGAACTGGCGCAGGTGCTCGCGGTCGATGCGGAGCAGGTCGCGCCGGTCATGCCTGCCCTGACCTCATGGCGCCGGAGCCGGCTCGCACGGTCGGCTGCCCAGAATTGGTACTACCGGATCGACTGGACACCGGTGGCCCAGGCGCCGAGCCGACCGGCGCTGCTGGAGGCACTGGTGCTCCTGCCCGCCGACGCCCCCGCCTGGGCGCGGGAGGCGGCCGCACAGCTCGCCCACCGAGGCGCCACGATTGCCGAGCTGCCCGCAGAGGCCGGACCGCACGAGCTGGCGGGAGCGCTCGACGGCACGGACCACAACCTGGTCGTCTCGCCGCAAGTCTCTCCCGTATCACTCCCCGCCCTCCTGCGTGCCGCGGAGACCAGGGGCGTCCGGATCTGGTGCCTGACGCGCGGGGCGGTCTCCACCGGACCGGCGGACGACGCCTTCACGGACATCGAGGCGGCCGGGGTGTGGGGGCTGGGCCGGGTGGCGGGGCTGGAGCTGCCGGGGGTGTGGGGCGGGTTGATCGATGTGCCGGCTGGTGCTGATGGCTGGGTGTGGGACCGGGTGTGCGGGGTGCTGGCCGCTGCCGGTGCTGGTGCTGCTGGTGCTGCTGGTGCTGTGGGTGTGGGTGGTGCTGGTGGTGTTGAGGATCAGGTTGCGGTGCGTGCCGGTGGGGTGTGGGGGCGTCGTCTGGTGCGGGTGGTGCTGCCTTCGGGGCAGGGGTGGTGTCCGCGGGGGACGGTGTTGGTGACGGGTGGTACGGGTGGTCTGGGTGCGCGGGTGGCGCGGTGGGCTGCCGGCCAAGGTGCTGAGCGGTTGGTGTTGGTGAGTCGTCGGGGGCTGGGGGCTCCGGGGGCTGTGGAGTTGCGGGATGAGCTTGCTGGTCTGGGGTGTGAGGTGGTGGTGGCGGCGGTCGATGTGACCGACCGGGAGGCGGTTGCGGGGCTGTTGGCGGCGTATCCGGTGGATGCGGTGGTGCATGCGGCCGGGGTCGTGGGGACGGGTGCGGTGACGGAGTGCGGTGAGGAGGAGTGGGCGGAGGTCGCCGGGGCCAAGGTGCTGGGTGCTCGTTGGCTGGATGAGCTGACGCGGGGGCGTGAGCTTGATGCTTTTGTGCTGTTCTCCTCGATCGCGGGGGTGTGGGGCAGTGGTGGGCAGGGTGTGTATGCGGCGGCGAACGCGCAGTTGGACGCGTTGGCTCGGCGGCGGTGTGCTGAGGGGTTGCCGGCGACGTCGTTGGCGTGGGGTCCCTGGGACGGCGAGGGGATGGCGGCCGGAGCCGCGGGCGAAGAGCTGCGCCTGCGCGGACTGACCCCGCTGCCCACCGACGCCGCGCTCACCACGCTGAGCGCCCCCCTGGCCGACCCCTGTCTGGCCGTCGCCGACGTGGAGTGGCAGCGGTTCGCCGCCCCCTTCACCGCTGCCCGCCCCAGCCCTCTGCTCGCCGCCCTGCCCGAAGCCGCCGCCCACGACGGCGCGGACCCGGCAGCCGATGCCGCGCCGGGCGACGCGGCCCCTTCGGGCTCCGCGCCGACCACGGCCGCCGCCGAACTCTCCGCCTACGGCCGCACCCTGCTCGCCCTCCCCGGCGAGGAACGCGCGGCGGCCCTGCGGGAACTGGTCCGGGACCGCACCGCGCAGGTGCTGGGGCACGGGCCCGGCACCGGGCACGCCATCCGCTCCGACCATGCCTTCCGTGAACTCGGCCTCAGCTCGCTGACCGCCGTGGAACTCCGCGACGAACTCTCCTCCGCGCTCGGCGTACGCCTGCCCGCCTCGGCCGTCTTCGACCACCCCACCCCGGCAGCACTCGCCGCCCTGCTGGACGCGGGGATCAGCGGCCCCCTTGCCACCGGAACGACCTCCGCGCGTACGTCCGCCGCCCGACCGGCCGACGAACCGCTCGCCATCGTCTCCATGGCTTGCCGCTACCCCGGTGGAGTCGACTCCCCCGAGCGCCTCTGGTCCCTGCTCGCCTCCGGGGGCGAGGCCCTCACACCGTTCCCCGAGGACCGGGGATGGGACCTGGAAGCGCTCTTCGCCGAGGGCGAGGACGGCCGGGGCAGGTCGGTGGTCTCCCGGGGCGGGTTCCTGGACGGCGCCGCCGACTTCGACGCCCCCTTCTTCGGGATCTCGCCGCGTGAGGCGCTGGCGATGGACCCGCAGCAGCGCCTGCTCATGGAGGTCTCCTGGGAGACACTGGAGAGGGCGGGCATCGACCCGCGTTCCCTGCGCGGCAGCGCCGGCGGCGTGTTCGTCGGGGCCAGCAACCAGGACTACGTCTCCCTGCTCGCCGGCGGCGTCGAGGACGTCGAGGGCCACCTCGCCACGGGCAACGCCAGCAGTGTCGCCTCGGGCCGCCTCTCCTACACGCTGGGCCTCGAAGGCCCGGCGGTGACGGTGGACACGGCCTGTTCCTCCTCGCTGGTCGCGCTCCACCTGGCGGCCCAGTCCCTCCGCCAGGGCGAGTGCGACCTCGCCCTCGCGGGCGGCGTCACCGTCATGCCCACCCCGGGCACCTTCGTCGAGTTCAGCCGCCAGGGCGGCCTGGCCGCCGACGGCCGCTGCAAGGCCTTCGCGGACGCCGCCGACGGCACGGGCTGGGGCGAGGGCGTCGGGATGCTCCTGGTCGAGCGCCTGTCGGACGCCCAGCGCAACGGTCATGAGGTGCTGGCGGTGCTGCGGGGCAGTGCGGTCAACCAGGACGGCGCCTCCAACGGCCTGACCGCCCCCAACGGCCCGTCGCAGCAACGGGTGATCATGCAGGCGCTGGCCGCCGCCGGGCTGAAGCCCGATGACGTGGACGCGGTGGAGGCCCACGGCACCGGTACCAAACTCGGCGACCCGATCGAGGCACAGGCCCTCCTCGCCACCTACGGGCAGGACCGTCCCGAGGACCGGCCGCTGTGGCTCGGTTCGGTGAAGTCCAACATCGGGCACACCCAGGCCGCCGCCGGAGTCGCCGGGGTCATCAAGATGGTCGAGGCGATGCGTCACGGCACGCTGCCGAAGACCCTCCACGTCGACGCGCCCACCTCCCACGTCGACTGGGACCAGGGCGAGGTCCGCCTCCTCACCGAGGAGCGCGCCTGGCACCGGGCCGAGGGCCGCCCGCGCCGCGCGGGGGTCTCCTCCTTCGGCATGAGCGGCACCAACGCCCACGTGGTGCTGGAACAGGCCCCCGAACCGGAGCCCGCCGAAGCGGCGCAGGAACCCGCCGAGCCCACGTGCGGTGCCGTGCCGTGGACGCTTTCGGCGAGGACGCCTGAGGCGCTGCGCGCCCAGGCCTCACGCCTGCTGACGGCGGTTGCGGAAGACCCCGCCTCCCCGGCTGATGTGGGTTTCTCGCTGGCGACGACGCGGACGGCGTTGGAGCACCGGGCGGTGGTGGTCGGTGATACGCGGGCTGGACTGCTGGACGCCTTGTCGGCGGTGGCTGAGGGTCGTGGTGCGGCGGGTGTGGTCGAGGGTGTGGCGGGTGAGCCGGGCCGGGTGGCGTTCGTGTTCCCCGGGCAGGGGTCGCAGTGGCAGGGCATGGCCGTGGAACTGCTGGGTTCCTCGCCGGTGTTCGCCGCGCGGATGGCGGAGTGCGGTGAGGCGCTGTCGGCGTTCACCGACTGGTCACTGGACGACGCCCTGCACGGCCGGGTGGACACCGAGCGGGTGGACGTGGTCCAGCCGCTGCTGTTCGCCGTGATGGTGTCCCTCGCGGCGGTGTGGGAGGACTGGGGGGTGCGTCCGTCGGCGGTGATCGGTCACTCCCAGGGGGAGATCGCCGCCGCGTGTGTGGCGGGCGTGCTGTCGTTGCGGGACGCCGCGCGTGTGGTGGCGCTCCGGTCCCGCTCGATCGTGGCACTGGCGGGGCACGGTGGCATGGTGTCCGTGCCGCTTCCTGTTGAACGTGTCCGCGAGGACCTGGCCGACTACGAGGGCCGGGTCTCGGTCGCGGCCGTCAACGGTCCGGCCTCCGTGGTGGTCTCCGGCGACGTGCAGGGCCTGGACGCTCTCATGTCGCACTGGACGGAGGGGGGTGTGCGTGCCCGTCGGATCGCGGTGGACTACGCCTCCCACTCCGCCCACGTGGAGGAGCTGAAGGACGAACTCCTTCAGGTGCTGTCCCCGATCGAGCCGAGGGCGGGGCGGATACCGGTGTATTCGACGGTGACGGGTGTGGCGGAGGACGGTTCGGGCTTCGACGCCGCCTACTGGTTCACCAACCTGCGTCGGACGGTGGAGTTCGAGACCGCCACCCGCAGTCTCCTCGCCGACGGTTATGGCGTGTTCGTGGAGTCGAGTCCTCATCCGGTGGTGAGTCTGGGGGTGCAGGAGACGATCGAGGACAGCCCGTCCGCTGCCTCTGCCGTCACCGTGGGCTCGCTGCGCCGGAACGACGGCGGTCTGGACCGGATGCTGCTCTCCCTCGCCGAACTCCACGTCCGAGGTGTCTCGCCGGACTGGGCGAAGGTCTTCCCGGCCGCCGCCCGCCGCGTCGACCTGCCCACCTACGCCTTCCAGCGTGAGCGGTACTGGCCCACGCCCGCTCCTCGTACGGGTGATGTGTCGGCGGCCGGGCTGGTGTCGGCCGAGCATCCGCTGCTCGGGGCGGCGGTGACCTTGGCGGGTGGTGAGGGTGCGCTGCTGACGGGGCGGCTGTCGCTGGAGACGCATCCCTGGCTCGCCGACCACGTCGTGGCCGGGCGCGTCGTCGTCCCCGGCACCGCCCTCCTGGAAATGGCGATCCGGGCAGCCGAGGAGGTCGGCTGCCGCCAGGTGGAGGAACTGGTCCTGGAGACTCCGCTCGTCCTCCCGCAGCGGGGGGCCGTGGACCTTCAGGTTTCCGTCGGGGCCGAGGACGGCTCCGGGTGCCGCTCGATCTCCATCCACTCGCGACCCGACACCTCCCAGGAGGCCGACTGGCGGCGGAACGCCCACGGTTCCCTCGCCGAGGCCGCCCCGAGCGGTTGGACGGAAGCGCAGGAGTGGGCCGGACGTCTCGGCGACTCGTCGATCCCGTGGCCGCCCGCCGGCGCCGAGGAGGTCGGCCTCGAATCGCTCTACGCCCAGCTCGCCGAGGGCGGACTCGTCTACGGCCCCGTCTTCCGGGGCTTGCGCACGGCATGGCGCCGGGGAGACGAACTCTTCGCGGAGGTGCGGCTCCCGCAGGAGGAGGAGACCGGTGCCGATGCGTACGGAACCCACCCCGCCCTGCTCGATGCGGCGCTGCACGCCGCCGCCCACCGGGACTTCGCCGGACCGGAGGCCGAAGGCGGCCTTCCGTTCTCCTGGCGCGGTGTCGCGGTCGGCGTCCGGGGCGTGACCGAGGCCCGCGTCCGGCTGACCCGCGCGGGCACGGACGCCGTGACGGTCACCCTCGCCGACCCGACCGGGCGCCTGCTGGCCTCGGCCGAGTCGCTCGCCCTGCGCCCCCTGGCCACCGACCTCTTCGACGCTCCGCCGGCCGACGACTCCTTGTTCCGCCTCACCTGGGATCCGATGACCGGTCCTACGGCCGCGGGCGAGGCTCCCACGATCGTGTGGCACACGGAGTTCCGGACGGCCGTCCGCAGTCTCACCGGTGCCGGAGAGGCACTGCCCGAGGTCGTCGCCGTACGTCGTACGTCCGTTGAGCCCCAGGCGGCCGAGGTGCACCGGGAGGCCGCAGAGGCGCTCGCCTTCGTGCAGGCGGTCCTGGCCCTGTCCGGGGAACGCGGCTCCGGACCCCGGGGCCTGATCGTCCTGCCCGCCGACGACCTCGCGGCCGCAGGGGTGCGCGGGTTGGTGCGGTCGGCGCAGTCGGAGCATCCGGGGCGTTTCGTGCTGGTGGAGGCCGATCGCGAACTGACGGCCGCAGAGGTGGCAGGCGTCCTGGCCTCCGACGAACCGGAGGTGGCTCTCCGGGGTGGGGAGGTGCGGGTTCCTCGTCTGGCGCGGGTGCGGGGTGGGGGCGGGTCCGGTCGGGTGCCGGTGTTCTCGGGTCGTGGTGTGGTGTTGGTGACGGGTGGGACGGGGGTTTTGGGTGGTGTGGTGGCGCGGCATCTGGTGGCGGTGCACGGGGTGCGTCGTCTGGTGCTGACGAGTCGTCGGGGTGCGGCGGCTGAGGGTGCGGAGGTGTTGCGGGAGGAGTTGCTGGGGCTGGGGGCTGCCGAGGTGGCGGTGGTGGCCTGTGATGTGGCTGATCGTGGTGCGGTGGCCGGGCTGCTGGATGTGTTTGCGGTGTCGGCGGTGGTGCATGCCGCGGGTGTGCTGGATGACGGTGTGGTGGAGTCGGTGACCGCGGAGCGGTTGTCGGCGGTGTTGCGGCCGAAGGTGGACGGGGCGTGGTGGCTGCATGAGCTGACGGTCGAGCGGGGTGTCGAGCTGGACGCCTTCGTGTTGTTCTCGGCGGCTGCGGGTGTGTTCGGGAATGCGGGTCAGGGTGCGTATGCAGCGGCCAACGCGGTGCTGGACGGGCTGGCGCTTCACCGGCGTTCGCTGGGGTTGGCCGGGCAGTCGCTGGCGTGGGGGCTGTGGGCCGAGGCCAGTGGGATGACCGGGCATCTGGGGGACGGTGATCTGCGGCGGTTGGGTCGTTCGGGGGCGCGTGCGCTCTCCTCGGCCGAGGGCGTCGCGCTCCTCGACCTCGCCCTCACCACCGACGTACCGCTTCTGCTGCCCGCCCCGATCGACCTCGCCGCCGTTCGCGCCCGCGCCACGGAGACGGGTGTTCCGCCGCTGCTCCGCGGCCTGGTCCGGCCGCAGCGTCCCCGGGCGCACGCGCGGAGCGCCGGTGACTCGGAGCGGGCGGACTCCGCTTCCGCCTTCGTGGACCAGCTCCGCCCGCTGGGTGCGGCGGAGCGTGTGGGTCGGGTGTTGGGGTTGGTGCGGGAGCAGGTGGCGGCGGTTCTCGGGTATGGGGACGGGGCGTCGGTGGGGGAGGCGCGGGCGTTCAAGGATCTGGGGTTCGATTCGCTGACGGCGGTGGAGCTGCGGAACCGGGTGGCGTCGGTGACGGGGTTGCGGTTGCCGGCGACGTTGGTTTTCGATCATCCGACTCCGCGTGATCTGGCGGCGTTCCTCTGTGTGGAGTTGGAGGGTGGGCCGGGGGCGGGGGTTGATGCCGGGCGTCGGGGGCCTGGTGGTGGTGTGGTTCCGGTCGACGAGCCGGTGGCGATCGTGGGGATGAGCTGCCGGTATCCGGGTGGTGTGGGGTCGCCGGAGGAGTTGTGGGACCTGGTGGTGTCCGGTCGGGACGGGGTGGGTGGGTTTCCGTCGGACCGGGGGTGGCCGCTCGGTGGCGGTACGTATGCCCGGGCGGGTGGTTTTCTGTATGACGCGGCGGATTTTGATGCGGGGTTGTTCGGGGTCTCGCCGCGTGAGGCGTTGGCGATGGATCCGCAGCAGCGGTTGTTGCTGGAGGCGTCCTGGGAGGTGTTCGAGCGGGCGGGGATGAGTCCGGGGTCGGTGCGTGGCAGCCGTACGGGTGTCTTCGCCGGGGTGATGTACCACGACTACGCCAGCCGCCTGACCAGCGTCGGTGAGGACCTCGAGGGGTACATCGGCACCGGGAACTCCGCGAGCGTCGTCTCCGGCCGCCTCTCCTACGCCTTCGGCCTGGAGGGCCCGGCGGTGACGGTGGACACGGCCTGTTCCTCCTCGCTGGTGGCGCTCCACCTGGCCGCCCAGTCGCTGCGGTCGGGCGAGTGCGATCTGGCCCTGGCCGGCGGCGTCACGGTCATGGCGACGCCCGCGGTGTTCGAGGAGTTCTCGCGGCAGGGCGGTCTGTCGGCGGACGGCCGGTGCCGGTCGTTCGCGGGTGCCGCCGACGGCACCGGATTCGCCGAGGGTGTGGGCGTCCTCCTGCTGGAGCGTCTTTCGGACGCGGAGCGCCACGGTCATCAGGTGCTGGCGGTGCTGCGCGGCTCGGCGGTCAACCAGGACGGCGCCTCCAACGGGCTGACGGCGCCGAACGGTCCGTCGCAGCAGCGGGTGATCCGGCAGGCGTTGGCCAACGCGGGTCTGGAGCCCGCGGAGGTGGACGCGGTGGAGGCGCACGGCACCGGTACGAAGCTGGGTGATCCGATCGAGGCGCAGGCGCTGCTGGCCACCTACGGGCAGGGGCGCGAGGCCGACCGGCCGTTGTGGCTGGGGTCGGTGAAGTCCAACATCGGGCACACGCAGGCCGCCGCCGGTGTCGCGGGGGTCATCAAGATGGTCGAGGCGATGCGCCACGGCGTCCTCCCGCAGACCTTGCACGTGGACGAGCCGACCGCGCAGGTCGACTGGTCGGTGGGAGCCGTCTCGCTGCTGACGGAGCCCCGCGACTGGCCGCAGAACGACCGCCCGCGCAGGGCGGGCGTCTCCTCCTTCGGTATCAGCGGCACCAACGCTCACATCATCATCGAACAGCCCGCCCCCACCCCGTCCGAGCCCTCGGTTCACCGGACGCCGGCCCTCGAACCGACCGTCCCCTGGCTGCTCTCCGGAGAATCCGCCGAGGCTCTGCGGGAGCAGGCCCTCCGGCTCACCGCGTACATCGAGACCACCGCACCCGAGCAGTCCCCGGCCGACATCGCCCTCTCCCTGGCCACCACCCGTGCGGCACTGCGGCACCGCGCGGTCGTCGTCGGCTCCCGACGAGACGACCTCCTCGCCGGACTGGCGGGAGTACGGTCCCGGGGCGCGGTCTCCTCCGGAGGGCTGGGCCTGTTGTTCACGGGTCAGGGTGCGCAGCGGGTCGGGATGGGGCGGGAGTTGTATGCCGCGTATCCGGTGTTCGCGGAGGCGTTCGATGCGGTGTGTGCGCGGGTGGACGGTGGGCTGGGCCGGTCGTTGAAGACCGTCGTGTTCGACGGTGAGGGTGCGGAGGGTGTTGGTCTGCTGGATCGGACGCGGTTCACGCAGGCGGCGTTGTTCGCGGTCGAGGTGGCGCTGTTCCGGCTGCTGGAGTCGTGGGGGGTGCGCCCGGACGCACTCCTCGGCCATTCGGTCGGGGAGATCGTGGCCGCGCATGTGGCCGGGGTGCTGGGTCTGGACGATGCGTGTGCGTTGGTGGTGGCGCGTGGGCGGTTGATGGATGCTCTGCCCGCGGGTGGGGCGATGGTGGCGGTCGAGGCGTCGGAGGACGAGGTCCGTGCGGCGCTGGTGGAGGGTGTTTCGGTCGCTGCGGTGAACGGGCCGCGGGCGGTGGTCGTCTCCGGTGCGGAGGCGGCGGTGGAGCAGGTCGCCGCCGCGCTCGCCGAGCGGGGCGCGCGTACGAAGAGGCTGACGGTCAGCCACGCGTTCCATTCGGTGTTGATGGATCCGATGCTGGAGGAGTTCCGGCAGGTCGCAAAGACGCTGACCTACAGGCCCGCCCGCATCCCCGTCGTCTCGAACCTCACCGGTGAGGTCGCAGGGCCTGAGCTGTCCACGCCTGACTACTGGGTGCGGCACGTCCGTGAGGCGGTCCGCTTCGCCGACGGCATCCGGACGCTCCACGACCGGGGGGTGACGCGGTTCCTCGAACTGGGCCCGGACGGTGTGCTCACCGCCATGGCGCAGAACACCCTTCCCGATGCCGAACCCGGCGCCGACGAAGTCCTGTGCACCGCGGTCCTGCGCAAGGACCGCGAGGAAACGTTCTCCCTGCTCACCGCCCTCGGCCGCCTGCACGCGCACGGCGGCGAGGTCGACTGGGCCGCGTTCTTCGCCGGCACCGGCGCCCGGCCGGTCGCCCTGCCGACGTACCCGTTCCAGCGCACCCGCTACTGGCTCGACGCCGAACCGCTGGAGGGCGTCTCCGGCGCCGGGACGGCGGACGCCGAGACGGACGAGTTCTGGCGGGTCGTGGAGCAGGGCG
This sequence comes from Streptomyces sp. DH-12, assembly GCF_002899455.1. Classification (GTDB taxonomy): domain Bacteria; phylum Actinomycetota; class Actinomycetes; order Streptomycetales; family Streptomycetaceae; genus Streptomyces. Next base: position 98,393 of record NZ_PPFB01000001.1, read on the forward strand.
CGGCGGACGAGCTGGCGCAGGTGCTGGCGGTGGACGCCGAGCAGCTCGCACCAGTTTTGCCCGCCCTGACCTCGTGGCGGCAGCGCCGTCGTGACCAGCGCGAACAGTCCGCCCTGAGCTACGAGATCGTCTGGCGGCCGTGCGCCTCGCAGCCCACCGGGTCCCTCGACGGCTGGGCGGCCGTCGTCCCGGCGGGCGAACCGGCCGCGGCCCGCGCGCTGGCAGACCGGGGCGCGGTGGTCGTCACGGTGTCCGACAGCCAGGACACGGAGTGCGCGGACCTGGTCCGCGAAGCGACCGCCGACGTGGAGCTGAAGGGCGTCCTCTGCCTGCTGCCCGACGCTCCGTCCGCCCTGCGCCTGCTCCGTAGCGCGGCCGCGCTGGAGGAGGGCGTCCCGCTCTGGGCGCTCACCCAGGGAGCCGTTGCGATCGGTGACGCGGACGCGCCGCCCTCGCCCACCGCCGCCGGGGTGTGGGGGCTGGGCCGGGTGGCGGGGCTGGAGCTGCCGGGGGTGTGGGGCGGGTTGATCGATGTGCCGGCTGGTGCTGATGGCTGGGTGTGGGACCGGGTGTGCGGGGTGCTGGCCGCTGCCGGTGCTGGTGCTGCTGGTGCTGTGGGTGTGGGTGGTGCTGGTGGTGTTGAGGATCAGGTTGCGGTGCGTGCCGGTGGGGTGTGGGGGCGTCGTCTGGTGCGGGTGGTGCTGCCTTCGGGGCGGGGGTGGTGTCCGCGGGGGACGGTGTTGGTGACGGGTGGTACGGGTGGTCTGGGTGCGCGGGTGGCGCGGTGGGCTGCCGGCCAAGGTGTTGAGCGGTTGGTGTTGGTGAGTCGTCGGGGGTTGGGGGCTCCGGGGGCTGTGGAGTTGCGGGATGAGCTTGCTGGTCTGGGGTGTGAGGTGGTGGTGGCGGCGGTCGATGTGACCGACCGGGAGGCGGTTGCGGGGCTGTTGGCGGCGTATCCGGTGGATGCGGTGGTGCATGCGGCCGGGGTCGTGGGGACGGGTGCGGTGACGGAGTGCGGTGAGGAGGAGTGGGCGGAGGTCGCCGGGGCCAAGGTGCTGGGTGCTCGTTGGCTGGATGAGCTGACGCGGGGGCGTGAGCTTGATGCTTTTGTGCTGTTCTCCTCGATCGCGGGGGTGTGGGGCAGTGGTGGGCAGGGTGTGTATGCGGCGGCGAACGCGCAGTTGGACGCGTTGGCTCGGCGGCGGTGTGCTGAGGGGTTGCCGGCGACGTCGTTGGCGTGGGGTCCCTGGGACGGCGAGGGGATGGCGGCCGGAGCCGCGGGCGAAGAGCTGCGCCTGCGCGGACTGACCCCGCTGCGCGAGGAGGTGGCCCTGCGCGCGCTGGGCGCGGCGGTCGGCAGCGGGCGGGCGGAGACCGTCCTCGCCGACGTGGAGTGGCAGCGGTTCGCCGCCACCTTCACCCTGCTGCGCCCCAGCCCGCTCTTCACCACGCTCCCCGAGGCGGCTCTCCAAGCCGAGCCCCCCGCCGACCAGGCCTCCGAAGCCTCGGCCGAGGGACTCTACCGGCGGCTCGCCCCGCTCACCCCGGCCGACCGGACCACCGAACTCGTCCAGCTCGTACGGGACCTGGCCGCGCAGGTACTCGGCCACGCCACGACCGAGGCCATTCCCGGCGGACGCGCCTTCCGCGAACTCGGATTCGACTCGCTGACCGCCGTGGAACTCCGCAACCTGCTGAGGGAAGCCACCGGACTGGCGCTCCCGGCGACACTCACCTTCGACTTCCCGACCCCGGCCGCCGTGGCCGGGCACCTTCAGGCCCTGCTCTTCACCGGTGGCGACGCCGGAACCGGAGCGGCCGCCGACCCCAAGGAAGCGGCACTGCGCGCGGCCCTCGCCACCGTGCCGCTCTCCCGCCTGCGCGATGCGGGGCTGCTCGACGCCCTCTTCGACCTGGCGGGTCTGGAACCCGAGGCCTCGTCCGCAGGCGAGGAACTGGAACACCTGGGCTCGATCGACACGATGGACGCCGCGAGGCTCATCGAGATGGCACTGGACCAGGGTGATTCCTGATGGCTTTCGACAAGTGGAGCACATGATGGCTACCCCCGACAGCAAGCTTGTAGAAGCCCTCCGGTCCTCGCTCAAGGAGACGGAACGCCTGCGTCTGCAGAACCGCAAACTCCTTGACAGTGCCGGCGAGCCCGTCGCGATCGTGGCCATGGCCTGCCGGTTCCCCGGGGGCGCCGACTCCGCCGAGCAGCTCTGGGAACGGGTGGCCGGAGCCGGCGACCGGGACGCCATCGGTGCCTTCCCGACCGACCGCGGCTGGGACCTCGACGCACTCTTCGACCCCGACCCCGAGACTCCCGGCACCTTCTACGCGCGCGAGGCCGGTTTCCTCAAGGACATCGCCGACTTCGACGCCGCCCTCTTCGGCGTGTCGCCGCGTGAGGCAGTCGCCATGGACCCGCAGCAGCGGCTGCTGCTGGAGACCTCCTGGGAGGCGTTCGAACGGGCCGGCCTGGACCCCACGGGCCTGCGCGGCGGGCGCACCGGCGTCTTCGTCGGCACCAACGTCCACGACTACCCCGAGGTGCTGCGCGACGCCTCCGACGAGATCGAGGGCTACGTCGCCACCGGCAACGCCGCGAGCGTCGTCTCCGGCCGCCTTTCCTACGCCTTCGGCCTGGAGGGCCCGGCGGTCACCGTCGACACCGCCTGCTCCTCCTCGTTGGTCGCGCTGCACCTGGCGGCGCAGTCGCTGCGGCAGGGTGAGTGCGATCTCGCCCTCGCGGGCGGCGTCACGGTGATGTCCACTCCTGCCGCCTTCATCGAGTTCAGCCGCCAGCGGGGCCTCGCCGAGGACGGCCGCTGCAAGGCGTTCGCGGGCGCGGCCGACGGCACCGGCTGGTCCGAAGGCATAGGCATGCTCCTCGTCGAACGGCTCTCGGACGCCCGTGCCAAGGGGCACCCCGTCCTGGCCGTCCTGCGCGGCTCGGCGGTCAACCAGGACGGCGCCTCCAACGGCCTGACCGCCCCCAACGGCCCCTCCCAGCAGCGCGTCATTCGCCAGGCCCTGGAGAACGCCCGCCTGAAGCCGTCCGAGGTCGACGCCGTGGAGGCCCACGGCACGGGCACCCGGCTGGGTGACCCGATCGAGGCGCAGGCCCTGCTCGCCACCTACGGGCAGGGACGGGACGCCCAGCGCCCGCTGTGGCTGGGTTCGGTGAAGTCGAACATCGGGCACACGCAGGCCGCCGCCGGTGTGGCGGGGGTCATCAAGATGGTCGAGGCGATGCGCCACGGCGTCCTGCCGAGGACCCTGCACGTGGACGAACCGACGCCACAGGTCGACTGGACCACGGGAGCGGTGTCCCTCCTGGTCGAAGACGTCACCTGGCACCGGGCCGAGGGCCGCCCGCGCCGTGCGGGGGTCTCCTCCTTCGGCATGAGCGGCACCAACGCCCACGTCATCATCGAAGAGGCTCCCGAACTGCGGACCGAACCGGAGGCCTCCGACGCCGGGACCGCCGCGCCGGCGCCCGGAACCGTCCCTTGGGTGCTCTCCGGCCGGACCGAGGCCGCGCTGCGGGCTCAGGCCGCGCGGCTGCTGACGGCGGTTGCGGAAGACCCCGCCTCCCCGGCTGATGTGGGTTTCTCGCTGGCGTCGACGCGTGCGCATCTGCCGCACCGGGCGGTGGTGGTGGGTGATACGCGTGAGGCGCTGCTCGATGGTCTGTCGGCGGTGGCTGAGGGTCGTGGTGCGGCGGGTGTGGTCGAGGGTGCGGCGGGTGAGCCGGGCCGGGTGGCGTTCGTCTTTCCCGGGCAGGGGTCGCAGTGGCAGGGCATGGCCGTGGAACTGCTCGGCTGCTCGCCGGTGTTCGCCGCGCGGATGGCGGAGTGCGGTGAGGCGCTGTCGGCGTTCACCGACTGGTCGCTGGACGACGCCCTGCACGGCCGGGTGGATGTCGGGCGGGTGGACGTGGTCCAGCCGCTGCTGTTCGCCGTGATGGTGTCGCTGGCGGCGGTGTGGGAGGACTGGGGGGTTCGTCCGTCGGCGGTGATCGGTCACTCGCAGGGGGAGATCGCTGCCGCGTGTGTGGCGGGCGCGTTGTCGTTGCGGGACGCCGCGCGTGTGGTGGCGCTGCGGTCGCGGGCGATCGTGGCGCTGGCGGGCAGGGGCGGGATGGTGTCCGTGCCGCTGCCGGTGGACCGGGTGCGTGAGGACCTGGCCGGCTATGAGGGCCGGGTCTCGGTGGCGGCGGTCAACGGCCCGGCCTCGGTGGTGGTCTCCGGCGACGTGCAGGGCCTGGACGAACTGCTCACCCGTTGGACGGAGGGGGGTGTGCGTGCCCGTCGGATCGCGGTGGACTACGCCTCCCACTCCGCCCACGTGGAGGAACTGAAGGACGAACTCCTTCAGGTCCTGTCCCCGATCCGGCCGAGGGCGGGGCGGATACCGGTGTATTCGACGGTGACGGGTCAGGCGGAGGACGGTTCGGGCTTCGACGCCGCGTACTGGTTCACCAACCTGCGTCGGACGGTGGAGTTCGAGACCGCCACCCGCAGTCTCCTCGCCGACGGTTATGGCGTGTTCGTGGAGTCGAGTCCGCATCCGGTGGTGAGTCTGGGGGTGCAGGAGACGATCGAGGACAGCCCGTCCGCTGCCTCGGCCGTCACCGTGGGCTCGCTGCGCCGGAACGACGGCGGTCTGGACCGGATGCTGCTCTCCCTCGCCGAACTCCACGTCCACGGCGTGGTCCCGGACTGGGCGAAGGTCTTCCCGGCCACCGCCCGCCGCGTCGACCTGCCCACCTACGCCTTCCAGCGTGAGCGGTACTGGCCCACGCCCGCTCCTCGTACGGGTGATGTGTCGGCGGCCGGGCTGGTGTCGGCCGAGCATCCGCTGCTCGGGGCGGCGGTGACCTTGGCGGGTGGTGAGGGTGCGCTGCTGACGGGGCGGCTGTCGCTGGAGACGCATCCCTGGCTCGCCGACCACGTCGTGGCCGGGCGCGTCGTCGTCCCCGGCACCGCCCTCCTGGAAATGGCGATCCGGGCAGGTGACGAAGTGGGATGCGGGTACGTGGAGGAGCTGACCCTCGAAGCCCCGCTCGTCCTCCCGGACGCGGACGGTGCGCAGGTCCAGCTCTCCGTCGGTGCCGCGGACGCGTCCGGTCGGCACGCGGTCGCCCTCTGGTCCTCACCGGGAGGCAGCCTCGCCGGCGCCTCCTGGACCCGTCACGCCACCGGCGTCCTCGCATCGGTTCCGGCGCATCCGCACACCGGTGGGGGCAGCGGCCTCGGCCTCGCCTCCGCGGACACGGCCTGGCCGCCTGCCGGAGCCGAGCCGCTCAGCTTGAGTCCCCTCTACGGGGACCCGGGAGAAGGCGGCGACCCGGGTGGTTTCGCCGAAGCCGGACTCGACTACGGGCCGGCCTTCCGCGGACTGTGCGAGGTCTGGCGGCGCGGGGACGACCTCTTCGCCGAGGTGGCCCTTCCGGACGCGGAGGCGGCGGAGGCGACCCGGTTCGGCTTGCACCCCGCCCTCCTGGACGCCGCCCTGCACGCCGTCGCGCTCGGCCGGCCACCCGCCGACGACTCCGACGCCCGGCTGCCCTTCTCGTGGAGCGGGGTGGAGCTGCACGCGTCCGGCGCGACCCGGGTCCGCGTACGCCTGACGCCTCACGGCTCCGACGGCGTCCGCGTCCGCGTGGCCGACCTGATGGGCGAACCCGTGGCCTCCGTGGACACGCTCTCGTTCCGCCCGCTCACCGCCGGGGCCCTGGCCCCGACGGAGGCCGACGCGACGACCCACCTGTGGCAGCTGGAGTGGGAACCCGCCTCCGGTATCACTTTCGAGACCCCCTCCGAAACCGCGCCCGGCACCGTCGGAAACGACGGTCCGATCGGCGTCACGGAGGCGCACCGGTGTCTCCAGGGGGCCGACCCGCTTCCCCCGATCCTGGCCGTACGCACTGACTCCGCCACTGCGCCCGGCCTCCTCCACCAGCACCTTCGTGAGCTCCTCTCCCTCCTCCAGGAATGGCTCACCGACGAACGCCGCGCGCAGACTCCTCTGGTCCTTGTCACCACGGGTGCGCATGGCGGGGGTGTTGCGGTGGCGGATGCGGTGTGGGGGTTGGTGCGGTCGGCGCAGTCGGAGCATCCGGGGCGTTTCGTGTTGGTGGAGGCTGACCGGGAGTTGTCGGCGGCGGAGGTTGCCGGGGTGGTGGCTTCGGGTGAGCCGCAGGTGTGGGTGCGGGGTGGGGAGGTGCGGGTTCCTCGTCTGGCGCGGGTGCGGGGTGGGGGCGGGTCCGGTCGGGTGCCGGTGTTCTCGGGTCGTGGTGTGGTGTTGGTGACGGGTGGGACGGGGGTTTTGGGTGGTGTGGTGGCGCGGCATCTGGTGGCGGTGCACGGGGTGCGTCGTCTGGTGCTGACGAGTCGTCGGGGTGCGGCGGCTGAGGGTGCGGAGGTGTTGCGGGAGGAGTTGCTGGGGCTGGGGGCTGCCGAGGTGGCGGTGGTGGCCTGTGATGTGGCTGATCGTGGTGCGGTGGCCGGGCTGCTGGATGTGTTTGCGGTGTCGGCGGTGGTGCATGCCGCGGGTGTGCTGGATGACGGTGTGGTGGAGTCGGTGACCGCGGAGCGGTTGTCGGCGGTGTTGCGGCCGAAGGTGGACGGGGCGTGGTGGCTGCATGAGCTGACGGTCGAGCGGGGTGTCGAGCTGGACGCCTTCGTGTTGTTCTCGGCGGCTGCGGGTGTGTTCGGGAATGCGGGTCAGGGTGCGTATGCAGCGGCCAACGCGGTGCTGGACGGGCTGGCGCTTCACCGGCGTTCGCTGGGGTTGGCCGGGCAGTCGCTGGCGTGGGGGCTGTGGGCCGAGGCCAGCGGGATGACCGGCCACCTCGATGTCGCTGACCACCGCAGACTCTCGCGTTCCGGTTCTGCCGCGCTCAGTACCGAAGAGGCGCTGCGGGCGTTCGACACCGCCCTCGGCCACGCCGCACCGCTGCTCCTCCCCGTCCACCTGGACCTGGGACACGTACGGGCGCGGGCCCGCGAGAGCGGAGTCCCTCCGCTGCTCCGCGGTCTCGTCGCCCCGCCCCGGCGCCGTTCCCTCGCCACCGCGGAAGGGACGTCGGGGACCACCGGAGAGGGCTGGGCGGCACTGCCCGCCGCCGAGCGGGAGCACGTCATCCTCACGGCCGTACGCGACCACGTCGCCTCCGTCCTCGGGCACGCCGACCGCGAGGCGGTCGACGTGCGCCGCCCCTTCAAGGATTTCGGCTTCGACTCCCTCACCGCCGTCGAGCTGCGCAATCGCCTGACCAACGCCTCCGGCCTCCGCCTCCCCGCCACCCTCGTCTTCGACCACCCCACCCCTGCAGCCCTGGCAGAGCACCTGTCACGGATGCTCGCCCGGGAACCGGGCCATCTGCCGTCCGACCAGACCGAGGCCGCCCCCGCCGTGGCAGCACACGCCGAGGAGCCCGTGGCGATCGTCGGCATGAGCTGCCGCTACCCCGGCGGCGTGCGGTCACCCCAGCAACTGTGGGAGCTGGTGGCGCAGGGCGGTGACGCGATCTCCGTCCTTCCCGGCGACCGGGGCTGGGACATAGACGGGATGTACGACCCCGACGCCGACCGGGCGGGCGCCTTCTACACCCGCGAGGGCGGCTTCCTCCACGAGGTCGCCGACTTCGACGCGGAGCTGTTCGGGATCTCGCCGCGTGAGGCGCTGGCGATGGACCCGCAGCAGCGGCTGCTGCTGGAGACCTCCTGGGAGGCGTTCGAGCGTGCGGGCATTGCCCCCGGCGCTCTGCGTGGCACCCGGACCGGTGTCTTCGCCGGGGTGATGTACCAGGACTACGCCACCCGGCTGGCCTCGGTGCCGGAGGGCGTCGAGGGACACCTCGGCACCGGCAACTCGGGAAGCGTGGTCTCCGGACGTGTCGCCTACACCTTCGGCCTGGAAGGTCCGGCGGTCACCGTCGACACGGCCTGTTCCTCCTCGCTCGTGGCGCTGCACCTGGCGGCGCAGTCGCTCCGGACCGGCGAGTGCGAGATGGCTCTCGCCGGCGGGGTGACCGTGATGTCCACCCCCGGGCTGCTGGTGGAGTTCAGCCGGCAGCGCGGGCTCGCCGAGGACGGCCGCTGCAAGGCGTTCGCGGGTGCCGCCGACGGCACCGGCTTCGGTGAGGGCGTGGGCATGCTCGTGCTGGAGCGTCTTTCGGACGCGGAGCGCAACGGTCATGAGGTGCTGGCCGTCATCCGGGGCAGCGCGGTCAACCAGGACGGTGCCTCCAACGGGCTGACGGCGCCGAACGGGCCGGCCCAGCAGCGCGTCATCCGCCAGGCCCTCGCCAACGCCCGTCTCACACCCTCGGACGTGGACGCGGTGGAGGCGCACGGCACCGGTACGAAGCTGGGTGACCCGATCGAGGCGCAGGCCCTGCTGGCCACCTACGGGCAGGACCGTGACCCCGACCGGCCGCTGTGGCTGGGTTCGGTGAAGTCCAACATCGGGCACACCCAGGCCGCCGCCGGTGTGGCGGGGGTCATCAAGATGGTCGAGGCGATGCGCCACGGCGAGTTGCCGCGCACGTTGCACGTGGACGAACCGACCCCGCAGGTCGACTGGAGCGAGGGTGCGGTCGAACTGCTCACCGAGGAGCGGGAGTGGTCCGCTGCGGGCCGTCCCCGGCGGGCGGGCGTCTCCTCCTTCGGCGTCAGCGGCACCAACGCCCACGTCATCCTGGAACAGGGCCCGGAGGAACCGGAGCCCACCGACGCTCCCGCGCCCGACGGTCTGCCCGTGCCGTGGGCTCTCTCCGGCAAGTCGGTGGAGGCCCTGCGTGCTCAAGCGGCCAGGCTGCTGGGCGCGTTGACCGATGAGCCGGTGGCCGATGTGGGCTTCTCGCTGGCGACGACGCGTGCGCATCTGCCGCACCGGGCGGTGGTGGTCGGCGATACGCGTGAGGCGCTGCTCGATGGTCTGTCGGCGGTGGCTGAGGGTCGTGGTGCGGCAGGTGTGGTCGAGGGTGCGGCGGGTGAGCCGGGCCGGGTGGCGTTCGTGTTCCCCGGGCAGGGGTCGCAGTGGCAGGGCATGGCCGTGGAACTGCTCGGCTGCTCGCCGGTGTTCGCCGCGCGGATGGCGGAGTGCGGTGAGGCGCTGTCGGCGTTCACCGACTGGTCACTGGACGACGCCCTGCACGGCCGGGTGGACACCGAGCGGGTGGACGTGGTCCAGCCACTGCTGTTCGCCGTGATGGTGTCGCTGGCGGCGGTGTGGGAGGACTGGGGGGTGCGCCCCTCGGCGGTGATCGGTCACTCGCAGGGGGAGATCGCCGCCGCGTGTGTGGCGGGCGCGTTGTCGTTGCGGGACGCCGCGCGTGTGGTGGCGCTGCGGTCGCGGGCGATCGTGGCACTGGCGGGGCGCGGTGGCATGGTGTCCGTGCCGCTGCCGGTGGACCGGGTGCGTGAGGACCTGGCCGGCTACGAGGGCCGGGTCTCGGTCGCGGCGGTCAACGGCCCGGCCTCCGTGGTGGTCTCCGGCGACGTGCAGGGCCTGGACGCTCTCATGGCGCACTGGACGGAGGGGGGTGTGCGTGCCCGTCGGATCGCGGTGGACTACGCCTCCCACTCCGCCCACGTGGAGGAGTTGAAGGACGAACTCCTTCAGGTGCTGTCCCCCATCGAGCCGAGAGCCGGGCGGATACCGGTGTATTCGACGGTGACGGGTCAGGCGGAGGACGGTTCGGGCTTCGACGCCGCGCACTGGTTCACCAACCTGCGTCGGACGGTGGAGTTCGAGACCGCCACCCGCAGTCTCCTCGCCGACGGTTATGGCGTGTTCGTGGAGTCGAGTCCGCATCCGGTGGTGAGTCTGGGGGTGCAGGAGACGATCGAGGACAGCCCGTCCGCTGCCTCGGCCGTCACCGTGGGGTCGCTGCGCCGGAACGACGGCGGTCTGGACCGGATGCTGCTCTCCCTCGCCGAACTCCACGTCCACGGCGTGGTCCCGGACTGGGCGAGGGTCTTCCCGGCCGCCGCCCGCCGCGTCGACCTGCCCACCTACGCCTTCCAACACCGTCGCTACTGGCTGGAGTCGGGCCCGGTCGACGGCTCCGACCTCGCGGGCGGTGACACCGGCCGCTCCGTCGACGCCCGCTTCTGGGAGGCCGTCGAGCGGGAGGACCTCGAAGCACTCGCGGGTGCGCTCGCCGTCGAGGACGAAGACGCGCTGACAACCCTCCAGGAGGCACTGCCCCTGCTCTCCTCCTGGCGCGACCGCCAGGACCAGGAGGCCACGGTCGACTCCTGGCGGTACCGGGTGGTCTGGCGCCCGCACCGGGACACCACCGGCCCCGCCGCCGACCCGCGCCCCTGGCTGGTCCTCGTACCGGACGCTCCGGACAGCCAGGGTCCGGCTCCCGCCGCCGAGGACCCTTGGGTGCGCGCCGTGCTCGGTGCCCTCACCGCCACCGGACGAGAAGTCACCGTCCTGCCCTTGTCGCCCGGGGACGCCCGGCGGGAGCTGATCGCCGACCGGATCGCGCGGGCGCTCGCCCCGGCGCCCGGCGCCGAAGAGCCTGGCGATGCCGCTGAACCCTTGTACGCAGGTGTCCTCTCCCTCCTCTCCGCCGCGCCGGACGCCCACCCCGAGCACACCACGCTCTCGACCGGACTCGCCCTGACCCTCGCGGCTGTCCAGGCCCTCTGCGATCTCGCCCCCACGGCTTCGACCCCGATGCGGCTGTGGGCTGCGACCCGGGGCGCGGTCTCCGTCTCCCCCTCCGACCCGGTACGCGCTGCCGAGCAGGCCCAGTACTGGGGCCTCGGCAAGGTCGCCGCCCTGGAACAGCCCGCCGTCTGGGGCGGCCTGGTCGACCTGCCGGACGACCCGGCGCACCTGGACGCCCGGGCGGGCGAGAGGCTCGCCCAGGCGCTCGCCGGCGGGGGCGAGGAGGACCAGTTCGCCCTGCGGGGGGCCGGGCTCTTCGTACCCCGGCTGGTGCGCACCGCGCGTCCGGCCGGGCCCCGGACGCGCTGGCGTCCACGCGGCACCGTCCTGGTCACCGGCGGCACCGGCGCCCTCGGCCCCCACGTGGCCCGCTGGCTCGCCCACAACGGTGCGGACCACCTCGTCTTCACCACGCGCGGTGGCAGCGACGTGGCCGGAGCCCGCGAACTGAGCGCCGAACTCACCCCCCTCGGCACCGAACTGACCTTTGCGCACTGCGACGTGACCGACCGCGCGGCGGTCCGCTCCCTGGTCGATGGCCTCGCCGACCGGGGCACCCCCGTCCGGACGGTGATCCACGCAGCCGCCCTGATCAAGCTGGACCCGGTCGCCACCGGGACCCTCACCGACTTCGACGACGTGATGCACGCCAAGGTCGAAGGCGCCCGCATCCTCGACGAGATCTTCGCGGAGGACACCCTCGATGCCTTCGTCCTCTTCTCCTCCATCGCGGGGGTCTGGGGCAGCGGCGACCACGGCGCCTACGCCGCCGCCAACGCCCACCTCGACGCCCTCGCCCAGCAGCGCCGGGCCCGGGGCCTGACCGGCACCTCCATCGCCTGGGGCGTGTGGGCGGCGGTCAACGAGTGGAACGACGAGCACGTCCACGAAGGCGTCGACCCGGAGCGGGTACGCCGCCAGGGCCTGCCCTTCCTCGACCCGCAGCTCGCGGTCCTCGGCATGCAGCAGAGCCTCGACGACGACGAGGAGTTCGTCGCTGTCGCGGACGTGGCCTGGGACCGGTTCGTCCCCGTCTTCACCTCCGTCCGCCCCAGCCCCTTCCTCACCGAGGTCCCCGAGGTACGGGCCCTCGCCGAGGCCGAGCGGCGCGGCGCCGACCAGACCGACGGGCGGACCGGCCCCGCCTCCGAATTCGTTCGGAGGCTCGCCGCGCTCCCCGCCGAGGAACGCCACCGCGCCGTCCTCGACGCGGTCCGCGCCCACACAGCCACCGCCCTCGGCCACGACTCCGCCGAGGACGTCGGGCCCCGGCGCGCCTTCCGTGAGGCCGGACTGGACTCCCTCACCGCCGTGGACCTGCGCAACCGCCTCAACAAGGCGACCGGGCTCCGGCTCCCCGCGACCGTCGTCTACGACCATCCGACCCCCCTGGCCCTCGCCGCCTCCGTCGAGCGGGAGCTCTTCGGCAACCCCGACGCCACCGCCCCCGCCACGGACGCGGCGTCGGTGACCGGCACCCCGGCCGAGGACGAACCGCTCGCCATCGTCGGCATGAGCTGCCGCTACCCGGGCGGCATCACCGCCCCTGAGGACCTGTGGCGGCTCGTCGCCGACCGCGGTGACGCCATCACCCCCTTCCCCGAGGACCGAGGCTGGGACGTCGACGCCCTCTTCGACCCGGACCCCGACCACCCCGGCACCAGCTACGTCCGCGAAGGCGGCTTCCTGGAGCGCCTCGCCGACTTCGACCCCGACTTCTTCGGGATCTCTCCGCGCGAGGCGGCGGCCCTCGACCCCCACCAGCGGCTCCTGCTGGAAACCTCCTGGGAGGCGGTGGAGCGCGCGGGCATCGCCCCCGACGCCCTGCGCGGCAGCCGCACCGGTGTCTTCGCAGGGGCCAACTACCAGGACTACGGCGGACGTCTGCGCGGCAGCGAGGACGTCTCCGAGGGACACCTGCTGGTCGGCACCGCCTCCAGTGTGGTCTCCGGCCGCATCGCCTACACGCTCGGCCTCGAAGGCCCCGCCGTCACCGTCGACACGGCCTGTTCCTCCTCGCTGGTCGCCCTGCACCTGGCGGCGCAGTCGCTGCGCACCGGCGAGTGCGACATGGCGCTCGCGGGCGGGGTGGCGGTCATGTCCACTCCCGGAGCCTTCATCGGCTTCAGCCGTCAGCGGGGCCTCGCCGAGGACGCCAGGTGCAAGGCGTTCTCGACGGACGCGGACGGCATGTCCCTAGCCGAGGGCGTCGGCGTCCTCGTCCTGGAACGTCTTTCCGACGCCCGCGCCAAGGGCCACACCGTACTGGCGGTCCTGCGCGGCTCGGCGATGAACCAGGATGGCGCCTCCAACGGGCTGACCGCCCCGAACGGTCCGGCTCAGCAGCGCGTCATCCGCCAGGCCCTCGCCAACGCCCGCCTCACCCCGGCCGAGGTCGACGTGGTCGAGGCGCACGGCACCGGCACCAAGCTGGGTGACCCGATCGAGGCGCAGGCGCTGCTGGCCACCTACGGGCAGGACCGTGACCCGGACCGGCCGCTGTGGCTGGGTTCGGTGAAGTCCAACATCGGGCACACCCAGGCCGCCTCGGGCCTGGCCGGTGTCATCAAGACCGTCATGGCCATGCGCCACGGCGTCCTCCCCGCCACCCTTCACGCCGCCGAGCCGACCCCGCACGTCGACTGGTCCGCGGGCGCGGTCAGTCTCCTGACCGAGTCCCGGGCGTGGCCCGAGACCGGAGCGCCGCGCAGGGCGGGTGTCTCCTCCTTCGGCATGAGTGGTACCAACGTCCACGTCCTCCTGGAACAGGCCCCCGAACCGGAGCCGTCCGAGCCGGCGGTACCGACCCGCTCCACCGGATCCTCCGACGAGACCGCCGCCGGGACCGAGGCCGCTACCGTGCCGTGGGTCGTCTCCGGCAAGTCGTCCGAGGCATTGCGCGCCCAGGCTGCCCGCCTGCTGACCGCCCTCGCCGATGAGTCCCCGGCTGATGTGGGTTTCTCGCTGGCGTCGACGCGTGCGCATCTGCCGCATCGGGCGGTGGTGGTGGGTGATACGCGGGCTGGACTGCTGGACGCCTTGTCGGCGGTGGCTGAGGGTCGTGGTGCGGCGGGTGTGGTCGAGGGTGTGGCGGGTGAGCCGGGCCGGGTGGCGTTCGTCTTTCCCGGGCAGGGGTCGCAGTGGCAGGGCATGGCCGTGGAACTGCTCGGCTGCTCGCCGGTGTTCGCCGCGCGGATGGCGGAGTGCGGTGAGGCGCTGTCGGCGTTCACCGACTGGTCGCTGGAGGACGCCCTGCACGGCCGGGTGGATGTCGGGCGGGTGGATGTGGTCCAGCCGCTGCTGTTCGCGGTGATGGTGTCGCTGGCGGCGGTGTGGGAGGACTGGGGGGTGCGTCCGTCGGCGGTGATCGGTCACTCGCAGGGGGAGATCGCCGCCGCGTGTGTGGCGGGCGCGTTGTCGTTGCGGGACGCGGCGCGTGTGGTGGCGTTGCGGTCGCGGGCGATCGTGGCGCTGGCGGGCAGGGGCGGGATGGTGTCCGTGCCGCTGCCGGTGGACCGGGTGCGTGAGGACCTGGCCGGCTATGAGGGCCGGGTGTCGGTCGCGGCGGTCAACGGCCCGGCCTCGGTGGTGGTCTCCGGCGACGTGCAGGGCCTGGACGAGCTGCTGGGCCGTTGGACGGAGGGGGGTGTGCGTGCTCGTCGGATCGCGGTGGACTACGCCTCTCACTCCGCCCAGGTGGAGGAGCTGCGTGACGAGCTCCTTCAGGTGCTGTCCCCGATCGAGCCGAGGGCGGGGCGTGTTCCGGTGTATTCGACGGTGACGGGTGTGGCGGAGGACGGTTCGGGCTTCGACGCCGTGTACTGGTTCACCAACCTGCGTCGGACGGTGGAGTTCGAGACCGCCACCCGCAGTCTCCTCGCCGACGGTTATGGCGTGTTCGTGGAGTCGAGTCCGCATCCGGTGGTGAGTCTGGGGGTGCAGGAGACGATCGAGGACAGCCCGTCCGCTGCCTCGGCCGTCACCGTGGGGTCGCTGCGCCGGAACGACGGCGGTCTGGACCGGATGCTGCTCTCCCTCGCCGAACTCCACGTCCACGGCGTGGCTCCGGACTGGGCGAGGGTCTTCCCGGCCACCGCCCGCCGCGTCGACCTGCCCACCTACGCCTTCCAACACCAGCGCTACTGGCTGGAGCCCGACCCCGCTCCGCAGGGCGAGGTCTCCTCGGTCGGACTGGCGGCGGCGGGCCATCCTCTGCTCGGGGCCGCGGTGACGTTGGCCGGCGGGGAGGGGGCGCTCCTCACCGGGCGGCTGGCCTTGGACACGCACCCCTGGCTCGCCGACCATGCCCTCTCCGGCGTGGCGCTGATGCCCGGTACCGGCCTGCTGGAGCTGGCACTGCGCGCCGGGGACCAGGTGGGCCGACGCCACGTGGAGGAACTGACCCTCGAAGCCCCCATGGTGCTGCCCGAGCAGGGCGGCCTCCAGGTCCAGGTCTCCGTCGGGGAGCCGGACGCCTCCGGGCGGGCCGCGCTGGACATCCACACGCGGGGCGAGGACGCGGCCGACGACACCCCGTGGACCCGCCACGCCACCGGCACCCTCCTGCCGGAACCGCCCGTCCGGGAGCCCGAGGAGGGCACCGGGCCCGACGCCCAGTGGCCCCCGGAGGGAGCCGTACCGGTCGACACCACGGAGCTCTACGCACGCTTCGCCGACCACGGCTTCTCCTACGGCCCCGTCTTCCACGGACTGCGGGCCGCCTGGACCCACGGCGACCGCCTCTACGCCGAGGTGGGGCTGACGGGTGAGGCGCACGCGCAGGCCGGAGCCTTCTCCCTGCACCCGGCGCTCCTCGACGCCGCCCTCCACGCCCCGCTCGCCGTCGCCGTCGCCGAGGCGGAGGAGCAGGACGACGGCGGCAGCGTCGGCGGGCTCCCCTTCTCCTGGACCGGGGTGTCGCTCCACGCCACCGGCGCCACCGCGCTGCGTGTGGAGATGGCACCCACCGGCCAGGACGCGATGTCACTGGCCGTCGCCGACGCGGCGGGCAGCCCCGTCCTGCGGGTGGCCTCACTGGTCTCCCGCCCGATGACGGAGGCCGGGATCGGCGCCCCCACGACGGCGGGGCAGGAGAACCTCTTCGTCGTCGACTGGACCGAGCTGCCGCTCGCCGCCGCAGCGCCCCACCACCGCGTGGCCGTGCTCGGCGAGCAGGCCCGCGCGGTGGCGACCGCCCTCGGCGACTCGGGCGTGGACGCGCACGTCCACGCCGACCTCGACTCCCTCGCGGCCGTCCACGCGGAGAGCGGCGGGGGACTCCCCGCGTACGTCCTCCTCCCGGTCGGTCATGTGGCCGACGAACCGGGGGCCGCCGTGCTTCCCACAGCCCAGGACGGTCTCGCCGACCGGACCCGGGACGCCGCGGCGAGTGCCCTGCGGGCCGTCCAGGAGTGGCTCGCCGACGACCGGTTCGCCGACTCCCGGCTCGTCCTGGTCACCCGGCGGGCCGTCCCCGCGTGCGACGACGTCCACGACCTCGCCCACGCCCCCCTGCTGGGTCTGGTGCGCTCCGCCCAGGCCGAGCACCCGGACCGGTTCCTCCTCCTCGACATCGACACACCGGCGAACGCCGCCGCGCTCGTCCCGCACGCCCTCACCGCCGCCTCCGAAGCCGGTGAGCCCGTACTCGCCGTACGGAACGACGTCCTCAAGGCGCCGCGCCTGGCCAGGGCCGCCGCCGGCACCCGCGCCCTGGCGCCCCCCGCGTCCGCGTCCGCCTGGCGGCTGGACACGGACGGCGGCACGCTCGAACACCTCCGGCTCGTCGCGGCCCCCGAAGCGGCGGAGCCCCTGGCCCCCTCCACCGTCCGCGTCGCGGTACGCGCCGCCGGGATCAACTTCCGCGACGCCCTCCTCGCGCTGGGCATGTACCCGGACGAGGCCACCCTCGGAGGCGAGGGCGCGGGCGTCGTCACCGAGGTCGGGCCCGGCGTGACCGGCCTCGCCGTGGGCGACCGGGTCTTCGGCATGTTCGCCGGGGCCTTCGGCACGACCGCCGTCGCCGAGGCCGGACTCGTCGCGCGGATGCCGGACCACTGGAGCTTCGCCCAGGCCGCCGCCGTCCCCGCGGTCTTCCTCACCGCGTACTACGCTCTCCACGACCTCGCCCAGGTGCGCGCGGGCGAATCCCTGCTCGTCCACTCGGCGGCGGGCGGCGTCGGCATGGCCGCGGTCCAACTCGCCCGCCACTGGGGCGTGGAGGTCTACGGCACCGCCGGACCCGCGAAGTGGGACGCGGTCCGCGCCCTCGGCGTCGCCGACGACCACCTCGCTTCCTCCCGCACCCTCGACTTCGAGGAGCTGTTCCGGCAGAGAACCGGCGGACGCGGCGTCGACGTCGTCCTCAACTCCCTGGCCGGGGAGTACGCGGACGCCTCCCTGCGCCTGCTCGGCGAGGACACGACCGGCCCGGTCGGGTCCCGGCGGTTCGTGGAGATGGGCAAGACCGACGTCCGCGACGCCGCCGAGATCGCCCGGAACAGCCCCCACATCCGCTACCGCGCCTTCGACATCATCGAGGCCGGGCCCGAGCGGATCTCCGCCATCCTGAGCGACATCCTCGACCTCTTCCGCCAGGGCGTCCTCACCCACCTGCCCACCGCCGTCTGGGACATCCGGCACGCCCCCGCGGCGTTCCGCCACGTCAGCCAGGCCCGGCACATCGGCAAGGTCGTCCTCACCCTCCCCGCTGCCGCCGACCCGGACGGCACCGTCCTGATCACCGGCGGCACCGGCGTCCTGGGCCGGCTCGTGGCACGCCACCTCGTCACCACCCGCGGCGCCCGCCGACTGGTCCTCGCCTCCCGCGGCGGCCCGCGCGCCGAAGGCGCCACCGCCTTCGCCGAGGAACTGCGCGCCCTCGGGGCCCACGTCGTCCTGGAGGCGTGCGACACCTCCGAACGCGAGGCCGTGGCGCGGCTCCTCGCCCGGATACCGGCCGCACACCCGCTCACCGCCGTCTACCACGCGGCCGGCGTCCTCGACGACGCCACGATCACCACCCTCACGCCCGGCCACCTGGAACGGGTCCTGCGCGCCAAGGCCGACTCGGCGCTCCACCTGCACGAACTGACCGCCCGCCACCACCCGGACCTCGCCGAGTTCGTCCTCTTCTCCGCCGCCGGGGCGACCCTGGGCAGCGCGGGACAGGGCAACTACGCCGCCGCCAACACCTTCCTCGACGCCCTCGCCCGGCACCGCCGCGCCCGCGGCCTCGCCGGACAGTCACTGGCCTGGGGGCTGTGGTCCGAGGCCAGCGGCCTGACCGCACACCTCGCCGACGCCGACCTGACCCGGCTCGGCCGCGGCGGTGTCCTCGGCCTCGCCACCCGCCAGGCGCTGGACCTGCTGGACCTCTCGGCGCACGCCGGCGAGCCCCACCTCGTCCCCGTACGACTCGACCTCACCGCCCTGCGCCGCGCCGAGACCACCCCCGCGCTCCTCCGCGGCCTGGTCCGCGGCACCGCGCTGCGCCGTGCCGCAGCCGCCCCGGGCACCCCCGGAGCGGCCGGTCTCACCGCCGCCCAGCGGCTGGCCGCCGCACCGGCCGCCGACCGGCCGAGGCTCCTCCTCGACCTCGTCCTGGAGAACGTCGCCACCGTCCTCGGCTTCGCGGGCGGATCGGCCGTCGACCCCGACCGACCCTTCAAGGAGATGGGGTTCGACTCGCTCACCGCGGTCGAGCTGCGCAACCGGATGAACATCGCCACCGGCCTGCGCCTCCCGGCCACCCTGGTCTTCGACCACCCGGCCCCCGGGGCGCTCGCCGACCACCTCCTCACCGAACTCTTCGGCGAGGAGGAGACCCCGACGGCACCCCTGCTCACCGAACTCGACCGGCTCGAATCGGTCCTCGGCTCCCTCTCCTCGGGCCACCTGGCCCTCCCCGACCTCGGTCCCGACGACCGGGAGGACATCACCTCCCGCATCAGAGGACTTCTCCACACCTGGAACCGGGCCCTGACGGACCCGGGCGCCGCACCAGCCGGTACGGCACCCGGCGGACGCGGGGACGAGGCCGGTGCCCCTGACAGCCTGGGCGGCAGTGCCCTGGCGGGAGGCGCAACCGCCGTCACCGAGCAACTCGGTGCGGCCAGCGACGACGAGATCTTCGACTTCATCGACAAGCGGTTCGGCGGTGCGTGACCGGCCGGGGGCCCCGGGCCTCCGACCCCGGGCCTCCGGCCGCCCCCGGCTCCTGCGACCGATTCCCCGAAGCGTGTGAGGGTGCGACGACATGGCGAATGAGGACAAGCTCCGCGACTACCTGCGGCGCGTGACGGCGGACCTCCACGAGACGAGCGAACGGCTCCAGCGCGTCGAGGGACGCGAACGCGAACCGATCGCGATCATCGGCGCCGCCTGCCGCTACCCCGGCGGCGTCAGCTCCCCCGAACAGCTGTGGGAGCTGGTCTCCTCCGGTGGCGACGGCATCGCCCCCTTCCCCGAGGACCGGGGCTGGGACCTCACCCGGCTCCACCACCCCGACCCGGACCAGCAGGGCACCTCCTACACGCGCGAGGGCGGATTCCTCTACGACGCCGGGGAGTTCGACTCCGCCCTCTTCGGGATCTCCCCGCGCGAGGCCCTGGCGATGGACCCGCAGCAACGCCTGCTGCTGGAGACCACCTGGGAACTCTTCGAACGCTCCGGCATCGCCCCGACCTCCCTGCGCTCCACCCCGACCGGCGTCGTCATCGGCGCCGCGTACGCGGGGTACGGGTCGGCGCTGTACGACATCCCGGAAGGCGTCGAGGGACACCTCCTCACCGGCAACGCCGGCAGCGTCGTCTCCGGCCGCCTCTCGTACGCCTTCGGCCTGGAAGGACCGGCGCTCACCCTCGACACGGCCTGCTCCTCCTCCCTGGTCGCCCTGCATGTCGCCAGCGGCGCGCTCCGCCGCGACGACTGCTCCCTCGCCGTCGCGGGCGGCGTCACCGTCATGCCCACACCCGAGGTCTTCACCGCCTTCAGCCGCCAGCGTGGCCTTGCCGCCGACGGCCGCTGCAAGCCCTTCGCCGCCGCCGCCGACGGCACCGGCATGGCCGAGGGCATCGGCCTCCTCCTGCTCGAGCGCCTCTCCGACGCCCACCGCAACGGCCACGAGGTGCTCGCGGTCATCCGGGGCAGCGCGGTCAACCAGGACGGCGCCTCCAACGGCCTGACCGCCCCCAACGGCCCCTCCCAGCGCCGCGTCATCCGCAAGGCCCTGGCCCACGCCCGCGTCCCCGCCGACCAGATCGACGCCGTGGAGGCGCACGGCACCGGTACGAAGCTGGGTGACCCGATCGAGGCGCAGGCCCTCCTCGCCACCTACGGCCAGGACCGTGATCCGGACCGGCCGCTGTGGCTCGGCTCGGTCAAGTCGAACATCGGCCACACCCAGGCCGCCGCCGGAGTCGCCGGCGTCATCAAGATGGTCGAGGCGATGCGCCACGGCGTCCTCCCGCAGACCCTCCACGTCGACGAGCCCACCCCGCACGTCGACTGGTCGACCGGCTCCGTACGCCTCCTCACCGAGGCACGCCCCTGGACGGCGGACGGGCATCCCCGGCGTGCCGCAGTCTCGTCCTTCGGCATCAGCGGCACCAACGCCCACGTGATCCTGGAAGAGGCCCCGCCCCGGACCGTTCCCGCCGAGGAGCCGTCGGCGCCGGACGGGCGGCCCGCCGTCGTGCCCTGGCTGCTCTCGGGGAAGTCCCCCGAAGCACTGGCCGCACAGGCGGCGCGCCTGGCGGCGTACGTCGAGGAACGGATGGACCTGCGCCCGGTGGACGTGGGCTTCTCCCTGGCGACGACACGCGCCGCCCTGGAGCACCGGGCCGTGGTGGTCGGCTCCTCCCGCGAAGAACTGCTGGCCGCACTGCACCGGCTCACGACCACCACGCCCCCCGACGCCCCGGCGATCCGCGGCGGACTGGCGCTGTTGTTCACGGGTCAGGGTGCGCAGCGGGTCGGGATGGGGCGGGAGTTGTATGCCGCCTATCCGGTGTTCGCCGATGCTTTCGACGCGGTGTGTGCGCGGGTGGACGGTGGGCTGGGCCGGTCGTTGAAGACCCTCGTGTTCGAGGGTGAGGGTGCGGAGGGTGTTGGTCTGCTGGATCGGACGCGGTTCACGCAGGCGGCGTTGTTCGCGGTCGAGGTGGCGTTGTTCCGGCTGCTGGAGTCGTGGGGGGTGCGCCCGGACGCGCTGCTCGGGCATTCGGTCGGGGAGATCGTGGCCGCGCATGTGGCCGGGGTGCTGGGTCTGGATGATGCGTGTGCGTTGGTGGTGGCGCGTGGGCGGTTGATGGATGCTCTGCCTGCGGGTGGGGCGATGGTGGCGGTCGAGGCGTCGGAGGAGGAGGTCCGTGCGGCGCTGGTGGAGGGTGTTTCGGTCGCTGCGGTGAACGGGCCGCGTGCGGTGGTCGTCTCGGGTGCGGAGGCGGCGGTGGAGCAGGTCGCCGCCGCGCTCGCGGAGCGGGGCGCGCGTACGAAGAGGCTGGCGGTCAGCCATGCGTTCCATTCGGTGTTGATGGATCCGATGCTGGAGGAGTTCCGGCAGGTCGCAAAGACGCTGACCTACGGGCCCGCTCGCATCCCCGTGGTGTCGAACCTCACCGGTGAGGTCGCCGGGCCTGAGCTGTCCACGCCTGACTACTGGGTGCGGCACGTGCGCGAGGCGGTCCGGTTCGCCGACGGTGTGCGGGCGCTTCAGGCGATCGGGGTGACGCGGTTCCTCGAA
The DNA here is from genome assembly GCF_002899455.1 of Streptomyces sp. DH-12. Classification (GTDB taxonomy): domain Bacteria; phylum Actinomycetota; class Actinomycetes; order Streptomycetales; family Streptomycetaceae; genus Streptomyces. The sequence continues at coordinate 119,841 of NZ_PPFB01000001.1, forward strand.
CTGGGCCCGGACGGCGTCCTGACCGCCATGGTCCAAGGTGTCCTGGCCGACACCGACACCGACACCGAGGATGAGCTCTGCCTGCCCGTTCTGCGCGCCGATCGCGGTGAGACACCAGCGCTGGTGGCGGCGCTCGGCCGCCTGCACGCGCACGGCGGTGAGGTCGACTGGGCGGCGTTCTTCGCCGGCACCGGTGCCCGCCGCGTCGACCTGCCCACCTACGCCTTCCAGCGCCACCACTACTGGCTGAACCCCGCCTCTCTTACGCAGGGACCCGTCGATGCGGCCGGTGACTGGTCGTACGCCGTGAACTGGGTCCCGCTCACCGGGGCGATCCGTGAGGTCGCGGCGTTGAGTGGTTCGTGGCTGGTGGTGGTGGAGTCCGGGGGTGAGGTGTGGGCTCGGGAGGCTGCTGCTGGGTTGGTGGAGCGGGGGGCTCGGCTGGTTGAGGTTCCTGCGGGTGCGGGGGTGGAGGAGTTCGCCGGGCTGTTGGCGGGTCTGGATCAGCCGGCGGGTGAGCTGGCGGGCGTGGTGTCGTTGCTGGGGTCGGCGGCTTCCGTGCTGGCGTTGGTGCAGGCGGTGGAGGGTGCTGGTGGGGGTGGTTGCCGTGTGTGGGCGGTGACGCGGGGTGGTGTGTCGACTGGGTCTGCTGATGCGGGGGGTGTGTGTGCGGAGGCGGCCGGGGTGTGGGGGCTGGGCCGGGTGGCGGCTTTGGAACTTCCCGGGGTGTGGGGCGGGCTGATCGACGTCCCGGTCGAGCCCGGGGGTGTGGTGTGGGACCGGGTGTGCGGGGTGCTGGCCGCTGCCGGTGCTGCTGGTGCTGCTGGTGCTGTGGGTGTGGGTGGTGCTGGTGGTGTTGAGGATCAGGTTGCGGTGCGTGCCGGTGGGGTGTGGGGGCGTCGTCTGGTGCGGGTGGTGCTGCCTTCGGGGCAGGGGTGGTGTCCGCGGGGGACGGTGTTGGTGACGGGTGGTACGGGTGGTCTGGGTGCGCGGGTGGCGCGGTGGGCTGCCGGTCAAGGTGTTGAGCGGTTGGTGTTGGTGAGTCGTCGGGGGCTGGGGGCTCCGGGGGCTGTGGAGTTGCGGGATGAGCTTGCTGGTCTGGGGTGTGAGGTGGTGGTGGCGGCGGTCGATGTGACCGACCGGGAGGCGGTTGCGGGGCTGCTGGATGAGTTTGTGGTGGATGCGGTGGTGCATGCGGCGGGGGTGCTGGACGACGGGGTGTTGTCGGGGTTGTCGGCGCGGCGGTTGGCGGGGGTGTGGGGGCCGAAGGCGGGTGCGGCGTGGTTGTTGCATGAGCTGACGGTGGAGCGGGGGCTGGTGCTGGACGCGTTCGTGTTGTTCTCGTCGGCGGCGTCGGTGTTCGGGGCGGCCGGTCAGGGGAACTATGCGGCGGCGAATGCGGGTCTGGATGCGTTGGCGTGGTTCAGGCGGGCGTCGGGGCTGGCGGCGACGTCGGTGGGGTGGGGGCCGTGGGCCGGGGAGGGGATGGCTGCGGCCGGCGGGGTGGTGGAGCGGGTCGGCCGGGGCGGGATGCTGCCGATGGATCCCGACCAGGCGCTGGGGTTGCTGGGGCGGGCTGCCGCGTCGGGGCTGGCCTGCGTGGCGGTCGCCGACATCGACTGGACGACCTTCGCTCCCGCCTACACCGCCGTACGCCCCAGCCCGTTGCTGGAGCGGATCGGTGAGGCGCGCTCGGCCACGGCGAGCGTGCGTGCGCGGGAGGTCGGTGGCCTGCGGGAGCGGCTGGCCTCAGTGGCGCGCGATGACTGGCAGCGGGTCGTGCTGGACCTCGTACGGCGGTCGGCGGCAGCGGTCCTCGGACACCGCACTGCCGAGGCGATCCCCGCGCGGAGGGCCTTCCGCGAGCTCGGGTTCACCTCGCTCTCCGCCGTCGAACTGCGCAACCTGCTCGGGGCCGAGACCGGCCTGAACCTGTCGGCCACCCTGGTCTTCGACCACCCGACCCCGGAGGAACTGGCTCAGCGGCTCGTCTCCGACCTGGTGGGTGAGGACACCACCGCCCCCACCACCGCTCTCGCCGGCACGGCGGCCGACGAGCCGATCGCGATCGTCGGTATGAGCTGCCGGTTCCCCGGCGGCACGGATTCCCCGGCGGAGTTCTGGAACCTCGTCCGGTCCGGAGCCGACGCGGTCTCCGGCTTCCCCGAGGACCGCGGCTGGGACCTTGGCCGCCTCTACGACGCTGACCCCGACAAGGCGGGCGCCTCGTACGTCCGGGAGGGAGGTTTCCTCTACACGGCGGCCGAGTTCGACGCGGAGCTGTTCGGGATCTCGCCGCGTGAGGCGCTGGCGATGGACCCGCAGCAGCGGCTGCTCCTGGAGACCTCCTGGGAGGCGTTCGAGCGCGCGGGTCTGCCGGCCGGAACGGTACGCGGCAGCCGGAGCGGCGTCTTCGTCGGCACCAACGGGCAGGACTACATGTCCGTCGTCGCCGCATCCCCGGACGACGTCGGCGGCTACATCGCCACGGGCAACGCGGCGAGCGTGGTCTCCGGCCGCCTCGCCTACACGTTCGGCCTCGAGGGGCCGGCGGTCACGGTCGACACGGCCTGCTCGTCCTCCCGCGTCGCCCTGCCCCCCTACGCCTTCCAGCGTGAGCGGTACTGGCCCACTGCCCCTGATTCCTCCCATCCGGGCCGCCCCGCCGCTCCGGCGGACGACTCCGTCGACCGTGCCTTCTGGGAGACGGTCGAGCGAGAGGACGTCGCCGGGGTTGCCGAGGCGCTGGAGGTCGACCCCGAAGCGCGGCTCGCCGATCTCCTGCCCGCCCTCTCCTCCTGGCGGCAGGGACTCCGGCAGGAGAGGGCCCTCGACTCCTGGCGCTACCGGACGGCCTGGCATCCGCTGCCCGAACCGCCGGTCCCGGCCGACGCGCTGACGGGGACGTGGCTCGTCGCCGTGCCCGCCTCCCGCGGGGTGGACGACCCCTGGACGGCGGCCGTACTCGATGCTCTGGCAGCTCACGGGGCCCAGCTGGACCTGCTCGAACTCACCGCCGATGACGCCGACCCCGCGAGGCTGCTCCAGCGCGTCCGCGCCCTGCCCCACGGCGACGGCGGCGGTTTCGGACGGCGAGGCGTCGTCTGCCTGCCGACGCCTGCCGGAGAGCGCCTGCCCGGGGCGCACTCCGCCGCTTCCGGCCTGGTGCTCACCAGCGCCCTCGTCCGGGCTCTGGCCGCCGCCGGGGCCGAGGTCCCGCTCTGGTGCCTGACCCGGGAGGCGGTCCTGGCCGCCCCCACCGACCAGGTGCGTGACCCCTTCGCCCATCAGCTTTGGGGGTTCGGCCGGGTCGCCGCGCTCGAGTTCCCTGAGGTGTGGGGCGGCCTGCTCGACCTTCCCGGGACGATCGACTCCCACGCCGCCTCCCGGCTCGCCGGCGTCCTCGCCCGTGCCACCGGCCCGGCGCCGACCTCTCCGGAGGACCAGCTCGCCGTCCGCCCCGCGGCGCTCCATGCCCGGCGACTGGTCCGCGCCCCTCTTGCCGGGCGGAGCCCGGCGAGGGAGTGGAAGCCGGAGGGGACCGTCCTCGTGACCGGCGGCACCGGCGCGCTGGGCGGGCACGTCGCCCGGTGGCTGGCCAAGCGCGGCGCCGACCACCTGCTCCTCACCAGCCGTCGAGGTGAAGCGAGTCCCGGTGCGGCCGAACTCGCCGCCGAGCTCACCGGCCTCGGCGTCCGGGTGACGGTCGCCGCCTGCGACGCGGCCGACCGGGAGGCCCTGGCGGAACTGCTGCGGGAACATCCGGTGAGAGCGGTCTTCCACACGGCCGGGGTGCTCGACGACAGCGTCATCACCGGGCTGACCCCCGACCGGTACGAGACGGTGCTGCGCCCCAAGGTCGAGGCGACACGCAACCTCCACGAGCTGACCCGGGAGAGCGGCCTGTCGGCCTTCGTGCTCTTCTCCTCGCTCGCCGGGACCACCGGTGGCGCCGGCCAGGCGAACTACGCCGCCGCCAACGCCTTCCTCGACGGTTTCGCCGAGATCCGCCGCGCCGAGGGACTGCCCGCCACCTCCGTGGCGTGGGGCGCTTGGGACGGCGGGGGACTCGTGGCACGGAGCGTGGTGCGCGGGCAGCGGATGAGCCAGGGCGGCATGGTGCCGATGGACCCCGGCACCGCGGTGGCCGCGTTGGCCCAGGCACTGGACCACGAGGAGACCGCAATCGCCGTCGCCGACATCGACTGGGAGCGGTTCGTTCCGGGGTTCACCGCGGTCCGCCCCAGCCCGCTCCTCACGGGCGTCCCCGAGGCCCGTACCATCCCGGGCCCGGCGGGTTCTCCCACCGCCGCCGCCCCGGACACCCTGCGCCAACGGCTCACGACGCAGACTCCAGCGGAGGCCGGACGCACCCTCCTGGAACTGGTACGGGCCCAGATCGCGTTGGTCCTCGGTCACTCCTCGGCCGAGACCGTACCGGCCGACCGTGCGCTGAAGACTCTCGGCTTCGACTCGCTCACCGCCGTCGACCTGCGCAACCGGCTCAACGCCGCCTGCGGCCTGAACCTCCCCAGCACTGTGGTCTTCGACCACCCCACCCCGCGGTCCCTCGCCGAACGCCTCGCCTCCCAACTCGTCGAGGGCGCGGGCGCCGCACAGGACGAGGCGCTGCGCGACTACGAGTCGCTGGCCTCCGCCCTCACCGAGGGTGCCCTGGACGCCGTGACCCGCGCCTCGATCCTCGTACGGCTGCGGGCCCTGCTCGCCGAGGCGGACGCCGGTACCGGAGAGCCGCGAACGCCGGAGGAAGCCGGTGCCGCCGGACCGGGCGGTGACCCGGACGAGCCCTTCGACGAGGTTTCGGACGAAGAGATGTTCACCCTGCTCGGCCAGAAGTTCGGCATCTCGTAACCCCTGGCCTCCGCCGACGACCGACCTGGAGAGAAACCGATGCCGAACCCGAACGCCCACGCGACCGACGGCGCGCAGCCGCCCGCCACCCCGCGCCCGGCTGCGGTGACCGGCGCCGGGCCCGCCACCGAGCAGAAACTGCGCCACTTCCTCAAGCGCACCACGGCGGAGCTGGAGGAGGCGCACCGGCGCCTGCGCGCGGTCGAGGCGAGAAGCGCCGAGCCCCTGGCGATCGTCGGCATCGGCTGCCGCTTCCCTGGCGGCGCCCGCTCCCCGGAGGACCTCTGGGACCTGGTGGCCTCCGGCCGCGACGCCCTTTCCGACCTGCCCGCCGACCGCGGCTGGGACATCGAGGGGCTCTACGATCCCGACGGCCGGCGCGAAGGCACCTTCTACGCCCGCCAAGGCGGGTTCATCTACGACGCGGGCGAGTTCGACCCGGCCTTCTTCGGGATCTCGCCGCGCGAGGCGCTGGCGATGGACCCGCAGCAGCGGCTGCTCCTGGAGACCTCCTGGGAGGCGATCGAACGCGCCGGTATCGACCCGCACAGCCTGCGCGGCAGCCGCACCGGCGTCTTCGTCGGCACCAACGGGCAGGACTACACCACCCTCGTCGTCGGCGCCGACGCGGCCGTCGACGGCCACCTCCTCACCGGCAACGCCGCCAGCGTCGTCTCCGGCCGTGTCGCCTACACCCTCGGCCTCGAAGGCCCCACCCTCACCGTCGACACCGCCTGCTCCGCCTCGTTGGTTTCCCTCCACCTGGCGGCGCAGGCGCTGCGGCAGGGGGAATGCGACCTGGCGCTGGCGGGCGGCGCCACCGTGATGTCCACGCCCGCCCTCTTCATCGAGTTCAGCCGGCAGCGCGGCATGTCCGGGGACGGCCGCTGCAAGGCATTCGCCGCCGCGGCCGACGGCACCGGCTGGGGCGAGGGCGCCGGGATGCTCGTCCTGGAGAGACTTTCGGACGCCCGCCGCAACGGTCACGAGGTGCTGGCGGTCATCCGGGGGAGCGCGATCAACCAGGATGGCGCCTCCAACGGTCTGACCGCCCCGAACGGCCCGGCCCAGCAGCGCGTCATTCTCCAGGCCCTCGCCAACGCCCGCCTCGCTCCCTCGGACGTGGACGCGGTGGAGGCGCACGGCACCGGCACCACTCTGGGTGACCCGATCGAGGCGCAGGCGCTCCTCGCCACCTACGGGCAGAACCGTCCCGAGGACCGGCCGTTGTGGCTCGGCTCAGTCAAGTCGAACATCGGGCACACCCAGGCCGCCGCCGGTGTCGCCGGCGTCATCAAGATGGTCATGGCGATGCGTCACGGCGTTCTCCCGCAGACCCTCCACGTGGACGCCCCCACCCCTCAGGTCGACTGGTCGGCGGGCGCCGTCGAACTCGTCACCGAACCGGTCGCCTGGGGTGACAGCGCCCCGGACCGCCCGCTGCGCGCCGGTGTCTCCGCCTTCGGCGTCAGCGGCACCAACGCCCACCTCGTTCTGGAACAGGCACCAGAACCGTCCGCCGCTCCCGCCCCGGCCGACACTCGCCCCGCCCCCTCCGGCCGCACCCTGCCGTGGATCCTTTCGGGAACCACCCCCGGTGCCCTGCGGGAGCAGGCGGTGCGGCTTGCGGAGCATGTCGGGAAGCGGGTGGAGCTGCGCCCGGTGGATGTGGCGTTCTCGCTGGCCACGACGCGGTCGGTGTTCGAGCACCGGGCCGTGGTGGTCGGTTCCTCGCGTGACGAACTGTGCGAGGGACTGGCGCGGCTGGCCCAGGCGCCGGACCAAGGAGCGGCGACCCCGGGCCGGCTGGCGCTGTTGTTCACGGGTCAGGGGGCGCAGCGGGTCGGGATGGGGCGGGACTTGTATGCCGCCTATCCGGTGTTCGCCGATGCTTTCGACGCGGTGTGCGCGCGGGTGGACGGTGGGCTGGGCCGGTCGTTGAAGACCCTCGTGTTCGAGGGCGAGGGTGTTGGTCTGCTGGATCGGACGCGGTTCACGCAGGCGGCGTTGTTCGCGGTCGAGGTGGCGTTGTTCCGGCTGCTGGAGTCGTGGGGGGTGCGCCCGGACGCGGTGCTCGGGCATTCGGTGGGGGAGGTCGTGGCCGCGCATGTGGCCGGGGTGCTGGGTCTGGATGACGCGTGTGCGTTGGTGGTGGCGCGTGGGCGGTTGATGGATGCTCTGCCCGCGGGTGGGGCGATGGTGGCGGTCGAGGCGTCGGAGGAGGCGGTCCGTGCGGCGCTGGTCGACGGTGTTTCGGTCGCTGCGGTGAACGGGCCGCGTGCGGTGGTCGTCTCGGGTGCGGAGGCGGCGGTGGAGCAGGTCGCCGCCGCGCTCGCGGAGCGGGGCGCGCGTACGAAGAGGCTGACGGTCAGTCACGCGTTCCATTCGGTGTTGATGGATCCGATGCTGGAGGAGTTCCGGCAGGTCGCGGAGTCGCTGACCTACGGGCCTGCTCGCATCCCCGTCGTCTCGAACCTCACCGGTGAGGTCGCCGGTCCCGAGCTCTCGACGGCCGGTTACTGGGTGCGGCATGTGCGTGAGGCGGTCCGGTTCGCCGACGGCGTCCGGACGCTCCACGACCGGGGGGTGACGCGGTTCCTCGAACTGGGCCCGGACGGTGTGCTTACCGCCATGGCGCAGAGCACCTTGCCGGAGGCCGGGGAGGCGTTGTTCGCGCCCGTGCTGCGCAAGGACCGCGAGGAAACGTTCTCCCTGCTCACCGCCCTCGGACGCCTGCACGCCCACGGCGGCGAGGTGGACTGGGCCGCCTATTTCAGTGGTGTGGCGGCCGATGTCCGGCGTGTGGAACTGCCGACGTACGCCTTCCAGCGCACCCGCTACTGGCTGCTGGTGCCCACCGCCGACTCCACCGCGGGCGGTGCCGATCCGATCGAGGCGGAGTTCTGGACGGCCGTCGAGAACCAGGATTTCGCGGCGCTCGCGGAGAGTCTCGAGATAGAGCCGGGGCGACTGGACGGTGTGCTCCCGGCGTTGAGCTCTTGGCGCGATCGGCAGCAGGAACGGGCGACCACCGACGACTGGCGGTACCGGGCCGTCTGGAAGCCCGTGGTCCTGCCCTCGGCCGCCACGCTCACCGGAACCTGGCTGGTGGTCGCGCCCGCCGACGACCCGGCCACCGAGCGGAGCGGGTGCGGGAACGGGCATGACGGTCTGGTGTCCGCCGTGGCCGAGGCACTGCGTACCGGCGGGGCCGAGGCCGAGATCGTGACGGTGAACACCGACGCACCCGCCGCCGACCTGGCACGCCGGGTGGAGGACGCCGTGAGCGTGCCCGGCGTGGCCGGAGTCGTCTCGCTCCTCGCCCTCGACGAGGGCACGCTTCCCGGGCGTACCTCCCTGAGTGGCGGACTCGCCGCCCAACTCGCACTCGTCCAGGCGCTGACGGCGGACGGGAGGAGCACTCCCGCTCCACTGTGGTGCGCCACCCGGGGCGCCGTCTCCACAACCTCCTTCGACCGTGCCGCCTCTCTCGCCCAGGCCACCACCTGGGGGTTGGGCCGGGCGGTCGCGCTGGAACAGCCCCAGGAGTGGGGCGGACTGGTCGATCTCCCCGACGTCTTCGACCAGCGGGCCGGAAGCAGACTCGTCGCCGTCCTCGCCGGGACCACCGGGGAGGACGAGGTGGCGGTGCGCCCTTCGGGGGTTTTCGGCCGCCGACTGGTGCGGGCCAGACTGGGCACGGAGACGGGGGAGGGATGGCAGCCGTCCGGCACCGTCCTGGTGACGGGTGGCACCGGCGGCGCCGGGGCGCACGTGGCCCGGGGACTGGCGGCGGCCGGCACCGGTCACCTCCTGTTGGTCGGCCGGCGTGGCGAGGACGCACCCGGTGCCCACGCGCTGCGCGAGGAGCTGGAGGCTCAGGGCACGCGCGTCACCCTCGCCGCCTGCGACGTCGCCGAACGGGAGGAACTGGCCCGGCTGCTCGCCGAGCACCCCGTGGACGCGGTCGTGCACACGGCCGGAGTCCTGGACGACGGAGTGATCGCCACACTCACCCCCGACCGCCTGGAGACGGTGCTCCGCCCCAAGCTCCGGGGCGCTCTCAACCTCCACGAGCTGACCGAGGGCCGCGACCTGGCCGCCTTCGTCCTGTACTCCTCGCTGAGCGGCGTCACCGGCAGCGCGGCCCAGGCCGGTTACGCCGCTGCCAACGCCTTCCTCGACGCCCTCGCCGAACACCGCCGCCACCGCGGCCTGCCCGGCACCTCCGTGGCATGGGGTGCGCTGGACGGCGGCGGCATGGCCGGGGAGGAGGCGGTGGCGGAGCGCGTCCGGCGCGGAGGTCTGCGCCCGATGAGCCCCGACCGCGTCCTGCGCTCCCTGCGACTGGCCGTCACCGCCGGGGACGGCGCGGTGGCCGTCGCCGACATCGACTGGGAGCGGTTCGCGCAGGGGTTCGCGGCCGTTCGCCCCACCTGCCTGCTGCGGGAGATCCCCGAGGCGGCGGATGCCGCCGGGGCGGCCGATGCCACCCGTGGCGAGGCGGGCGCCACCGCGGAGAGCCTCGCCGCCCGCCTCGCGGGGCTGCCCGCCGCCGACCGGGTCCGCGAAGCCCGCGACCTGGTCCGCGCCCACGCCGCCGGGGTACTCGGCTACGCCCACGACACCGACATCCCCGAGCACAAGGCGTTCCGCGAACTCGGTGTCGACTCCCTCACCGCCGTCGAGCTGCGCAACGTGCTCGGCGCCGCCACCGGCCTGCGCCTGCCCGCCACCCTCGTCTTCGACCACCCGACCCCTGCCTCACTCGGCGGGCACCTCGCCGCCCTGCTCGGCGCCGACGACTCCGCCGACGCGGGCACCGAGCCCGTGACCGGCCGGACGGGGCGCACCACCGCCCCCGCCGGAACGGCGGACGAACCCCTGGCCCTGGTCGCCATGGCCTGCCGCTTCCCCGGTGCGGTCACCACCCCGGAACAGCTCTGGGACCTGCTGGTCTCCGGCGGTGACGCCCTGACCGCCTTCCCCGCCGACCGCGGCTGGCGGGTCGCTGCCGACACCGCCGCACAGGTGGGCGGCTTCGTCGAGGACGCCCCCTGGTTCGACGCGGAGCTGTTCGGGATCTCGCCGCGTGAAGCCCTCGCCATGGATCCACAGCAGCGGCTCCTCCTGGAGACCTCCTGGGAGGCGTTCGAGCGCGCGGGCATCGCCCCCGGCTCGCTGCGGGGAACCCGCTCCGGTGTCTTCGTCGGCACCAACGGCCAGGACTACGGCCCGCTGCTCGCCGCGGGACAGCAGGACGTCGGCGGTTACCTGGCCACCGGCAACGCCGCGAGCGTGGTCTCGGGGCGGCTCTCGTACGCCTTCGGCCTCGAAGGCCCGGCGATGACCGTGGACACGGCCTGCTCCTCCTCGTTGGTCGCCCTCCACCTCGCCGCCCAGGCGTTGCGCTCCGGCGAGTGCGACCTCGCCCTGGCCGGCGGCGTCACCATCATGTCCACGCCCACCGTCTTCGCCGAGTTCAGCCGCCAGGGCGGTCTGGCCGCCGACGGGCGCTGCAAGGCGTTCGCCGACGGTGCGGACGGCACGGGCTGGGGCGAGGGTGTGGGTGTCCTCGTCCTGGAACGCCTCTCCGACGCCGAACGCCACGGCCACCCCGTCCTCGCCGTCGTCCGGGGGAGCGCGGTCAACCAGGACGGCGCATCCAACGGCCTGACCGCCCCCAACGGCCCGTCGCAGCAGCGGGTGATCCGCCAGGCGCTGGCCCAGGCCGGTCTGGAACCGTCGGACATCGACGCGGTGGAGGCGCACGGCACCGGTACGAAGCTGGGTGATCCGATCGAGGCGCAGGCCCTGCTCGCCACGTACGGGCAGAACCGGCCGGAGGACCGGCCGTTGTGGCTCGGCTCGGTCAAGTCCAACATCGGCCACACCCAGGCGGCAGCGGGTGTCGCGGGCGTCATCAAGATGGTCCTCGCCATGCGGAACGGCGTGCTCCCCAAGACGCTCCACGTCGAAGAGCCCACCCGCCAGGTCGACTGGTCGGGGGGTGCCGTGGAACTCCTCACCGAGCCGGTGGAATGGACCGCGCGGCCCGACGGCAGCCCGCTGCGCGCGGGAGTCTCGTCGTTCGGCATCAGCGGCACCAACGCCCACGTACTGCTGGAGCAGGGCCCGAGCACGCCCTCTGAGCCCGAGCCCGTCCGAGCCCCCGGCCAGGCGGACACGGTGGTGCCTTGGCTGCTCTCGGCCAAGTCTGCGGCGGCCCTCGGAGAGCAGGCGGTGCGGCTCGCGGCGTACGTCGGGGAACACCCGGAACTGAGCCCTGCGGACGTGGGCTTCTCCCTGGCCACGACGCGAACCGCCCTGGAGCACCGGGCCGTGGTGGTCGGGTCCTCGCGCGAGGACCTGCTCGCCGGGTTGGCCGGGGCAACCTCACGTGGTCCGGCAGCCGCCGGACGCCTGGGCCTGTTGTTCACGGGTCAGGGGGCGCAGCGGGTCGGGATGGGGCGGGAGTTGTATGCCGCGTATCCGGTGTTCGCGGAGGCGTTCGATGCGGTGTGTGCGCGGGTGGACGGTGGGCTGGGCCGGTCGTTGAAGACGGTCGTGTTCGACGGCGAGGGCGAGGGTGCGGGGGGTGTTGGTCTGCTGGATCGGACGCGGTTCACGCAGGCGGCGTTGTTCGCGGTCGAGGTGGCGTTGTTCCGGCTGCTGGAGTCGTGGGGGGTGTGCCCGGACGCGCTGCTCGGGCATTCGGTGGGGGAGGTCGTGGCCGCGCATGTGGCCGGGGTGCTGGACCTGGATGACGCGTGTGCGTTGGTGGTGGCGCGTGGTCGGTTGATGGATGCTCTGCCCGCGGGTGGGGCGATGGTGGCGGTCGAGGCGTCGGAGGAGGAGGTCCGTGCGGCGCTGGTCGAGGGTGTCTCCCTCGCTGCGGTGAACGGGCCGCGTGCGGTGGTCGTCTCGGGTGCGGAGGCGGCGGTGGAGCAGGTCGCCGCCGTGCTCGCCGAGCGGGGCGCGCGGGTCAAGAAGCTCACGGTCAGCCATGCGTTCCATTCGGTGTTGATGGATCCGATGCTGGAGGAGTTCCGGCAGGTCGCAAAGACGCTGACCTACGGGCCCGCTCGCATCCCCGTGGTGTCGAACCTCACCGGTGAGGTCGCCGGGCCTGAGCTGTCCACGCCTGACTACTGGGTGCGGCACGTCCGCGAGGCGGTCCGCTTCGCCGACGGTGTGCGGACCCTGCACGCCCAAGGCGTGACCCGTTTCCTCGAACTGGGGCCGGACGGTGTGCTCACCGTCATGGCGCAGAGCACCTTGCCGGAGGCCGGGGAGGCGCTGTTCGCGCCCGTGCTGCGCAAGGACCGCGAGGAAACGTTCTCCCTGCTCACCGCACTTGGCCGCCTGCACGCGCACGGCGGCGAGGTGGACTGGGCTGCCTACTTCACCAGCATGGTCGCCGATGTCCGGCGTGTGGAGCTGCCGACGTATGCGTTCCAGCGTGAGCGGTTCTGGCCCGAGGTGGCTGGCGGGGGCGGGGGTGAGGGCTGGACGTATCAGGAGGAGTGGCGTCCGGTCTCGGTGGCGGGTGTCGCGGCGTTGAGTGGTTCGTGGCTGGTGGTGGTGGAGTCCGGGGGTGAGGTGTGGGCTCGGGAGGCTGCTGCTGGGTTGGTGGAGCGGGGGGCTCGGCTGGTTGAGGTTCCTGCGGGTGCGGGGGCGGAGGAGTTCGCCGGGCTGTTGGCGGGTCTGGATCAGCCGGCGGGTGAGCTGGCGGGCGTGGTGTCGTTGCTGGGGTCGGCGGCTTCCGTGCTGGCGTTGGTGCAGGCGGTGGAGGGTGCTGGTGGGGGTGGTTGCCGTGTGTGGGCGGTGACGCGGGGTGGTGTGTCGACTGGGTCTGCTGATGCGGGGGGTGTGTGTGCGGAGGCGGCCGGGGTGTGGGGGCTGGGCCGGGTGGCGGGGCTGGAGCTGCCGGGGGTGTGGGGCGGGCTGATCGACGTCCCGGTCGAGCCCGGGGGTGTGGTGTGGGACCGGGTGTGCGGGGTGCTGACCGCTGCCGGTGCCGCTGGTGCTGCCAGTGCCGGTGGTGCTGCTGGTGCTGTGGGTGTGGGTGGTGCTGGTGGTGTTGAGGATCAGGTTGCGGTGCGTGCCGGTGGGGTGTGGGGGCGTCGTCTGGTGCGGGTGGTGCTGCCTTCGGGGCAGGGGTGGTGTCCGCGGGGGACGGTGTTGGTGACGGGTGGTACGGGTGGTCTGGGTGCGCGGGTGGCGCGGTGGGCTGCCGGTCAAGGTGTTGAGCGGTTGGTGTTGGTGAGTCGTCGGGGGCTGGGGGCTCCGGGGGCTGTGGAGTTGCGGGATGAGCTTGCTGGTCTGGGGTGTGAGGTGGTGGTGGCGGCGGTCGATGTGACCGACCGGGAGGCGGTTGCGGGGCTGCTGGATGAGTTTGTGGTGGATGCGGTGGTGCATGCGGCGGGGGTGCTGGACGACGGGGTGTTGTCGGGGTTGTCGGCGCGGCGGTTGGCGGGGGTGTGGGGGCCGAAGGCGGGTGCGGCGTGGTTGTTGCATGAGCTGACGGTGGAGCGGGGGCTGGTGCTGGACGCGTTCGTGTTGTTCTCGTCGGCGGCGTCGGTGTTCGGGGCGGCCGGTCAGGGGAACTATGCGGCGGCGAATGCGGGTCTGGATGCGTTGGCGTGGTTCAGGCGGGCGTCGGGGCTGGCGGCGACGTCGGTGGGGTGGGGGCCGTGGGCCGGGGAGGGGATGGCTGCGGCCGGCGGGGTGGTGGAGCGGGTCGGCCGGGGCGGGATGCTGCCGATGGATCCCGACCAGGCGCTGGGGTTGCTGGGGCGGGCTGCCGCGTCGGGGCTGGCCTGCGTGGCGGTCGCCGACATCGACTGGGCGACCTTCGCTCCCGCCTACACCGCCGTACGCCCCAGCCCACTCCTCGACCGCATCACCGAAGCACGGGCGGTCGGCGCGGGCGGTGGCCAGCCGCTCGCCGAGGCCGGGCTGCGCGACCGCCTGCTCGGGCTGAGCGAGAGCGAGGGCCTGCGCCTGCTGAGTACGACCGTCCGCGAGACGGCTGCCGCGATTCTGGGCCACGACTCCGCCGTCGCCCTCCCCGAGGGCCGGGCCTTCCGGGAGATGGGTTTCGACTCGCTGACCGCCGTCGAGCTGAAGAACCTCCTCAGCGCTCTCACCGGCCTCAGCCTCTCCGCCACACTCGTTTTCGACTACCCGACCCCGGTCGAGCTCGCCCACCACCTGTACGAACAACTGCTCGGTACCGTCACCGGCCAGGACGCGGCGCTCCCCGTACGTTCCGCGGTCGAGAACGAGCCCGTCGCCGTCGTCGCCATGGCCTGCCGCTTCCCCGGCGGGGTCGACTCGCCCGAACGACTCTGGGACCTGCTGGCCGAGGGAACCGACGCGGTCGGTCCACTCCCCGACGACCGGGACTGGGACATGGCCTCGCTCCCCACGTTCACTGGCGAGGGCGGGTTCCTGTACGACGTGGCCGAGTTCGACGCGGAGCTGTTCGGGATCTCGCCGCGTGAGGCGCTGGCGATGGATCCGCAGCAGCGGCTGCTGCTGGAGACCTCCTGGGAGGCATTCGAGCGGGCGGGTGTGGACCCGCGCTCCACGCGCGGCGGCTGCACCGGCGTCTTCGTCGGCACCAACGGCCAGGACTACGCCTCCCTCCTCATGGACGCTCCTCAGGACGTGGGCGGCTACGTCGCCACCGGAAACGCCGCGAGTGTGGTCTCCGGTCGGCTGTCGTACGCCTTCGGTCTGGAAGGCCCCGCGGTGACCGTGGACACGGCCTGTTCCTCTTCCCTCGTCGCCCTGCACTGGGCGGCGCGGTCGCTGCAGAGCGGCGAGTGTGACCTCGCGCTGGCCGGAGGTGTGACGGTCATGTCGACGCCGGGTGCCTTCATCGAGTTCAGCCGCCAGGGGGGCCTGTCGTCCGACGGGCGCTGCAAAGCCTTCGCGGGAGGCGCCGACGGTACGGGTTGGGGCGAGGGTGTCGGTCTCCTTGTGTTGGAGCGTCTTTCGGACGCGGAGCGCAACGGTCATCAGGTGCTGGCGGTGATCCGGGGCAGCGCGGTCAACCAGGACGGCGCCTCCAACGGGCTGACGGCGCCGAACGGTCCGTCGCAGCAGCGGGTGATCCGGCAGGCGTTGGCCGACGCGGGTCTGGAGCCGTCGGACGTGGACGCGGTGGAGGCCCACGGCACCGGCACCAAGCTGGGTGACCCGATCGAGGCGCAGGCGCTGCTGGCCACCTACGGGCAGGACCGTGACCCGGACCGGCCGCTGTGGCTGGGCTCGGTGAAGTCGAACATCGGGCACACGCAGGCCGCCGCCGGTGTCGCGGGGGTCATCAAGATGGTCGAGGCGATGCGCCACGGCGTCCTGCCCCGGACCCTGCACGTGGACGAGCCGACCCCGCACGTGGACTGGACCGCCGGTGGCGTGTCCCTGCTGACGGAGCCCCGCGACTGGCCGCAGACCGACGCGCCCCGCCGGGCCGGCGTCTCCTCCTTCGGCTTCAGCGGGACCAACGCCCACGTAGTGCTGGAACAGGGACCCGCGCTCGCCCAGGAGAAACCGAGCGCGGGCGCAGACTCGGGCCACGCGGTGGTCCCGTGGGTGCTGGCCGGGAAGTCGCCGGAGGCGCTGGCCGGCCAGGCGGCCAGGCTCTCGGCGTACGTGGGGGAGCGGGCGGAGCTGCGCTCGGTGGACGTGGGCCTGTCGCTGGCGACGACGCGGGCGGCCTTGGAGCACCGGGCCGTGGTGGTCGGCTCCTCGCGCGAGGAACTGCTCGCTGGGCTGGCGAAGCTCCAGACCCCGCTGGACCGGACGCGCGCGACATCCGCAGGCCAGACAGCCCTGCTGTTCACGGGTCAGGGTGCGCAGCGGCTCGGGATGGGGCGGGAGTTGTATGCCGCGTATCCGGTGTTCGCGGAGGCGTTCGATGCGGTGTGTGCGCGGGTGGACGGTGGGCTGGGCCGGTCGTTGAAGACCGTCGTGTTCGACGGTGAGGGTGCGGAGGGTGTTGGTCTGCTGGATCGGACGCGGTTCACGCAGGCGGCGTTGTTCGCGGTCGAGGTGGCGTTGTTCCGGCTGCTGGAGTCGTGGGGGGTGCGCCCGGACGCACTCCTGGGCCACTCGGTCGGGGAGATGGCGGCCGCGCATGTGGCCGGGGTGCTGGACCTGGACGACGCGTGTGCGTTGGTGGTGGCGCGTGGTCGGTTGATGGATGCTCTGCCCGCGGGTGGGGCGATGGTGGCGGTCGAGGCGTCGGAGGAGGAGGTCCGTGCGGCGCTGGTGGAGGGGGTTTCGGTCGCTGCGGTGAACGGGCCGCGTGCGGTGGTCGTCTCGGGTGCGGAGGCGGCGGTGGAGCAGGTGACCGCCGCGCTCGCCGAGCGGGGCGCGCGTACGAAGAAGTTGACGGTCAGCCATGCGTTCCATTCGGTGTTGATGGATCCGATGCTGGAGGAGTTCCGGCAGGTCGCAAAGACGCTGACCTACGGGCCTGCTCGCATCCCGGTGGTGTCGAACCTCACCGGTGAGGTCGCCGGGCCTGAGCTGTCCACGCCTGACTACTGGGTGCGGCACGTCCGCGAGGCGGTCCGCTTCGCCGACGGCGTCCGGACCCTGCACGCCCAAGGCGTGACCCGTTTCCTCGAACTGGGGCCGGACGGTGTGCTCACCGTCATGGCGCAGAGCACCTTGCCGGAGGCCGGGGAGGCGTTGTTCGCCCCGGTCCTGCGCAAGGACCGTGAGGAGACGACTTCCCTGCTCACGGCCCTCGGCCGCCTTCATGCCGAGGGCGGTGAGGTCGACTGGGCAGCGTTCTTCGCCGGAACGGACGCGCGCCGGGTGGAACTGCCGACGTATGCCTTCCAGCGCACCCGTTACTGGGTGGAGGGGGGTGGGACGCTCAGTTCGCAGGTGGTTGACGCCGAGTTCTGGGACGCGGTCGAGCGGGAGGACCTGACAGAGCTGGCCCGCACCTTGGAGGTCGAGCAGGCCGACCTCGCGCCGGCTCTGCCCGCGCTCTCCGCCTGGCACCGTCGCCGCGACGAACGTGCGGCGGCGGACAGCTGGTCGTACACCGAACACTGGACGCCGCTCACCGCGCTCCCGCCCACGCAGATTGGTTCGTGGCTGGTGGTGGTGGAGTCCGGGGGTGAGGTGTGGGCTCGGGAGGCTGCTGCTGGGTTGGTGGAGCGGGGGGCTCGGCTGGTTGAGGTTCCTGCGGGTGCGGGGGCGGAGGAGTTCGCCGGGCTGGAGTTTTCGGCGGCGTCGGGCGTGGTGTCGTTGCTGGGGTCGGCGGCTTCCGTGCTGGCGTTGGTGCAGGCGGTTGAGTCGTCGGGTGCGTCGGGTGTGCCGGTGTGGGCGGTGACGCGGGGTGGTGTGTCGGCTGGGTCTGGTGATGCGGGGGGTGTGTGTGCGGAGGCGGCCGGGGTGTGGGGGCTTGGCCGGGTGGCGGGGCTGGAGCTGCCGGGGGTGTGGGGCGGGCTGATCGATGTGCCGGCTGGTGCTGATGGCCGGGTGTGGGACCGGGTGTGCGGGGTGCTGGCTGCTGCGGGCGCTGGTGGTGTTGAGGATCAGGTTGCGGTGCGTGCCGGTGGGGTGTGGGGGCGTCGTCTGGTGCGGGTGGTGCTGCCTTCGGGGCAGGGGTGGTGTCCGCGGGGGACGGTGTTGGTGACGGGTGGTACGGGTGGTCTGGGTGCGCGGGTGGCGCGGTGGGCTGCCGGCCAAGGTGCTGAGCGGTTGGTGTTGGTGAGTCGTCGGGGGCTGGGGGCTCCGGGGGCTGTGGAGTTGCGGGATGAGCTTGCTGGTCTGGGGTGTGAGGTGGTGGTGACCGCGGTCGATGTGACCGACCGGGAGGCGGTTGCGGGGCTGCTGGATGAGTTTGTGGTGGATGCGGTGGTGCATGCGGCGGGGGTGCTGGACGACGGGGTGTTGTCGGGGTTGTCGGCGCGGCGGTTGGCGGGGGTGTGGGGGCCGAAGGCGGGTGCGGCGTGGTTGTTGCATGAGCTGACGGTGGAGCGGGGGCTGGTGCTGGACGCGTTCGTGTTGTTCTCGTCGGCGGCGTCGGTGTTCGGGGCGGCCGGTCAGGGGAACTATGCGGCGGCGAATGCGGGTCTGGACGCGTTGGCGTGGTTCAGGCGGGCGTCGGGGCTGGCGGCGACGTCGGTGGGGTGGGGGCCGTGGGCCGGGGAGGGGATGGCTGCGGCCGGCGGGGTGGCGGAGCGGGTCGGCCGGGGCGGGATGCTGCCGATGGATCCCGACCAGGCGCTGGGGTTGCTGGGACGGGCTGCCGCGTCGGGACTGGCCTGCGTGGCGGTCGCCGACATCGACTGGACGACCTTCGCTCCCGCCTACACCGCCGTACGCCCCAGCCCACTCCTCGACCGCATCACCGAAGCACGGGCGGTGCTCGAAGCCGCCGTCTCCCCGGCGGAGACGGCCGCCCCGAGCAGCAGGTGGGCTGCGCGGCTGGCCGTCGCCTCCGAAGGGGAGCGGCAACAGGTCGCGCTGGAGCTGGTCCGCGAGTCGGCGGCCTCGGTGCTCGGCCACGCGTCGGCGGAGGCGGTACCGGCCGGGACGCCCTTCCGGGACCTCGGGTTCGACTCGCTGACCGCCGTCGAACTGCGCAACCTGCTCGGGGCCGCCGCCGGCCTCGGCCTCCCCGCCACGCTTGTCTTCGACTACCCGACCCCGGCCGATCTCGCCGCCCACCTGGCGGCGGAGTCCGCCCCGAACGGCCAGGCGGGGCTCGCCGCGGTCTTCGAGGAGATCGACCGCCTGGAGCAGGCATCCGAGACGGTCGGCGCCGATCCTCTGGCCCGCACCAAGGTGACTATGCGCCTGCAGTCCCTGCTCTCCCGGTGGAGCGTCCCGGAGCAGGCTCCCGAGGAGCGGGAGGAGGCGGAGCCGATGGCGGACGCCGAGAACGTCCTTTCCGCCACCGACGAAGAACTCTTCGATTTCATCCACCGGAACATCGGGCGCCCCTCGAATTGACGCGATGTCCCGATTCAGGGAAAGTCGACGGAAGATCAGGCGCCTCATGGATGATTCCAGCAATCCCTGAGGCGCGGTCCGGCAGCTTTCGAGTGAAAGTCTATCTCCTTTCGAATCCCTGGTGATTCGATTTCGAACGAGATCCTTTCCGGGTGCGGTATTTTCTTGTGCCGTGCCCGGTTTTTCTTATGGGAACGCCTGGGAGCAGGGGGTCGTCGTCCCGCACGGATGCCCGGAATTCCAACGTCCGGCGGTTCTTCCTGCCAAGGTGGGCAACCACCCCTATCACCGGACACCGGGTCAAGGGGGTCTCAGGGGTTTCCGGTGCCGGGGTGGGGAATATCCTGCGGATCGGCGATCACTCAGGCATGGAACATCCGGCTCCGGCTCGTATTGAAGAGGTTGCGTCCGATGGCGAATGAAGAGACCCTTCGTGACTACCTCAAGTTGGTCACCGCCGACTTGCAGAAGACGCGCCAACGCCTGAAGAAATACGAGGACGCGGAGCAGGACCCTGTCGCGATCGTCGGAATGGCCTGCCGATTCGCCGGGAACGTCAGATCGCCCGAGGACCTCTGGAGGCTCGTCGCCGAGGGCCGGGACGCCGTGGGCGCCTTCCCCACCGACCGGGGCTGGGACCTCGACGGCCTCTTCGACCCCGACCCCGACCGCCCGGGCACCTCCTACGCGCGGGAGGGCGGGTTCGTCGCGGACGCCTCCCACTTCGACGCGGGCCTCTTCGGGATCTCGCCGCGTGAGGCGCTGGCGATGGACCCCCAGCAGCGGCTGCTGCTGGAGACCTCCTGGGAGGCGTTCGAACGCGCCGGGATCGCGCCCTCCACGGTCCGCGGTCGTTCCGTCGGAGTGTTCGCCGGCACCAACGGCCAGGACTACGCCACCCTTCTTCTGAACGCCCCCACCGACACCGAGGGCTACCTCGCCACCGGTAACGCGGCGAGTGTCGTCTCCGGCCGCATCGCCTACGCCTTCGGGCTGGAGGGTCCGGCGGTGACGGTGGACACGGCCTGTTCCTCCTCGCTGGTCACCCTGCACCTCGCGGCGCAGGCCCTGCGCCAGGGGGAGTGCGCCCTCGCCCTCGCCGGCGGCGTCACCGTGATGTCCACGCCCGCCGGATTCGTGGAGTTCAGCCGGCAGCGGGGGCTCGCCTCCGACGGCCGGGTGAAGGCGTTCGCCGGTGCCGCCGACGGCACCGGCTGGGGCGAAGGCGTCGGCATGCTCGTCCTGGAACGGCTCTCGGATGCTCGCCGCAACGGCCATCAGGTCCTCGCCGTCGTCCGGGGCAGCGCGGTCAACCAGGACGGCGCCTCCAACGGTCTCACCGCCCCCAACGGCCCCTCCCAGCAGCGCGTCATCCTTCAGGCTCTCTCCCAAGCCGGTCTCACCCCGGCCGATGTGGACGCGGTGGAGGCGCACGGCACCGGGACCCGGCTCGGCGACCCGATCGAGGCGCAGGCGCTGCTGGCCACCTACGGGCAGGGGCGCGAGGCCGAGCGGCCGCTGTGGCTCGGTTCGGTGAAGTCGAACATCGGGCACACCCAGGCCGCCGCCGGTGTGGCGGGGGTCATCAAGATGGTCGAGGCGATGCGCCACGGCGTCCTGCCCCGGACCCTCCACGTGGACGAACCGACCCCGCATGTGGACTGGGACGAGGGCGCGGTCGAACTGCTCACCGAGGAGCGGGCGTGGCCGCGCCCCGAAGACCGTCCGCGCCGGGCCGGGGTCTCTTCCTTCGGCGTCAGCGGCACCAACGCCCACGTCATCCTGGAACAGGCCCCGGAGCAGCGCTCAGAGGGCGACGAGGTGACGGAGGTGACGGAGCCGACCCAGCTCCGAGCTGAGGCCGCGCCCGCACCAGATCCGGTGCCTTGGGTCGTTTCGGGCAAGTCGGTGGAGGCCCTGCGTGCTCAAGCGGCCAGGCTGCTGGGTGCGTTGACCGATGAGCCGGTGGCCGATGTGGGCTTCTCGCTGGCGTCGACGCGTGCGCATCTGCCGCACCGGGCGGTGGTGGTGGGTGCTTCGCGTGAGGCGCTGCTCGATGGTCTGTCGGCGGTGGCTGAGGGGCGTGGTGCGGCGGGTGTGGTCGAGGGTGTGGCGGGTGAGCCGGGCCGGGTGGCGTTCGTGTTCCCCGGGCAGGGGTCGCAGTGGCAGGGCATGGCCGTGGAACTGCTGGGTTCCTCGCCGGTGTTCGCCGCGCGGATGGCGGAGTGCGGTGAGGCGCTGTCGGCGTTCACCGACTGGTCGCTGGAGGACGCCCTGCACGGCCGGGTGGACACCGGGCGGGTGGACGTGGTCCAGCCGCTGCTGTTCGCCGTGATGGTCTCCCTCGCGGCCGTGTGGGAGGACTGGGGGGTCCGTCCGTCGGCGGTGATCGGTCACTCGCAGGGGGAGATCGCCGCCGCGTGCGTGGCGGGCGCGTTGTCGTTGCAGGACGCGGCGCGTGTGGTGGCGTTGCGGTCGCGGGCGATCGTGGCGCTGGCGGGCAGGGGCGGGATGGTGTCCGTGCCGCTGCCGGTGGACCGGGTGCGTGAGGACCTGGCCGGCTACGAGGGCCGGGTGTCGGTCGCGGCCGTCAACGGCCCGGCCTCCGTGGTGGTCTCCGGCGACGTGCAGGGCCTGGACGAACTGCTCACCCGTTGGACGGAGGGGGGTGTGCGTGCTCGCCGGATCGCGGTGGACTACGCCTCCCACTCCGCCCACGTGGAGGAGCTGAAGGACGAACTCCTTCAGGTGCTGTCCCCCATCGAGCCGAGAGCCGGGCGGATACCGGTGTATTCGACGGTGACGGGTCAGGCGGAGGACGGTTCGGGCTTCGACGCCGCGCACTGGTTCACCAACCTGCGTCGGACGGTGGAGTTCGAGACCGCCACCCGCAGTCTCCTCGCCGACGGTTATGGCGTGTTCGTGGAGTCGAGTCCGCATCCGGTGGTGAGTCTGGGGGTGCAGGAGACGATCGAGGACAGCCCGTCCGCTGCCTCGGCCGTCACCGTGGGGTCGCTGCGCCGGAACGACGGCGGTCTGGACCGGATGCTGCTCTCCCTCGCCGAACTCCACGTCCGAGGTGTCTCGCCGGACTGGGCGAAGGTCTTCCCGGCCACCGCCCGCCGCGTCGACCTGCCCACCTATGCCTTCCAGCGTGAGCGGTACTGGCTGGAGCCGGGTCCTGGTGTGCGCGGTGACGTCTCCTCTGCGGGGCTGGTCGCGGCGGACCATCCGCTGCTGGGCGCGGCGGTCGAGCTGGCTCAGGGGCAGGGTGCGCTGCTGACGGGGCGGCTGTCGCTGGAGACGCATCCCTGGCTCGCCGACCACGTCGTGGCCGGGCGCGTCGTCGTCCCCGGCACCGCCCTTCTCGAACTGGCCCTGCGCGCCGTGGCACAGACCGACTGTGCCACGGTGGAGGAGATCACTTTTGAGACCCCGCTCGCCCTCCCGCAGCGGGGAGCCGTGGACCTTCAGGTCTCCGTCGGTGCCCGGGACGACTCGGGCCGTCGCGAACTGGGCATCCACTCCTCTCCCGTCGATGCTGCCGACCAGGCGTGGACCCGCCACGCCGTGGGTGTCCTGACGAGCACGCCCGCCGCCCCGGTCCTCGGTGCCGACCTTGCCGCCTGGCCCCCTCAGGACGCCGAGGGCGTCGACCTCACCGGCTGTTACGAGGGGTACGCCGACCGGGACATCGCGTACGGACCGGTCTTCCAAGGGCTACGCCGCGTATGGCGGCGGGGGGCCGAGGTCTTCGCCGAAGTCGTCCTGCCGCAGGGGGACGCCCGCGAGGAGGCCGCCGCCTTCGGTGTGCATCCGGCCCTGCTGGACGCCGCTCTGCACGCGAGTGGCTTCGGCTCCTTCGTCAGCGACCCGTCGACCGGATGGCTCCCCTTCTCCTGCGAGGACGTGTGCCTCTTCGCCGAAGGAGCGGCGGAGCTGCGGGTACGGCTCGTGCCGGCCGGCCCGGACACACTGACCGTGGAGACCGCCGACCGCACCGGCGCTCCCGTCGCCCGGATCGGCGCCCTCGCGCTGCGCCCCCTGCCCGCTTCCCCGGGCGAGTCGGCGGACACCCCGGTGGCCGATTCCCTTTTCAAGATCACCTGGACCGCACAGGCGGACAGCGCGGACACGGAACACTCGGCGGCTGCGGCACTCCCGCCCGTCATCCGTACGGCCGCCGAGGTGCGCCGGCTCCTCGCAGCGGCGGAGGCGGGCGGGACCGGGCTTCCCGCCGTGGTCGCCGCCGTCCTCGACACCAGTGCCGACGAGGACGGCGAGCAGGACGCCGCCTCCGTCGTTCACGCGCGCCTGGCCAAGGCGCTCGAGCTGGTGCGGTGCTGGCTGGCGGAGGAAGGCTGCGCCGACTCCACACTGTTCGTCGTCACCCGCTCGGCCACGGAGGTCTGCTCGGACGGCGGGGGAAGCCCCGTCGACCTGGCCGCCGCCGGGGTGAGCGGGCTGGTGCGCTCCGCCCAGGCAGAGAACCCGGGCCGTCTCGTCCTGCTCGACCTCGACGCCGAAGCGGAGTTCGACGCACTGCTCCCCTCGCTGGCACGGTGGGCGGCGCTCGGCGAGTCCCAGCTCGCTCATCACGACGGCGTACTTCTGGCTCCTCGGCTCAGCCGCGCCGAACTCGGCACCCCTGCCCCTGCTGCCGACGCCGAGGACGCCGGAGGCGTGGCGGTGCCGGTGTTCTCGGGTCGTGGTGTGGTGTTGGTGACGGGTGGGACGGGGGTTTTGGGTGGTGTGGTGGCGCGGCATCTGGTGGCGGTGCACGGGGTGCGTCGTCTGGTGCTGACGAGTCGTCGGGGTGCGGCGGCTGAGGGTGCGGAGGTGTTGCGGGAGGAGTTGCTGGGGCTGGGGGCTGCCGAGGTGGCGGTGGTGGCCTGTGATGTGGCTGATCGTGGTGCGGTGGCCGGGCTGCTGGATGTGTTTGCGGTGTCGGCGGTGGTGCATGCCGCGGGTGTGCTGGATGACGGTGTGGTGGAGTCGGTGACCGCGGAGCGGTTGTCGGCGGTGTTGCGGCCGAAGGTGGACGGGGCGTGGTGGCTGCATGAGCTGACGGTCGAGCGGGGTGTCGAGCTGGATGCCTTCGTGTTGTTCTCGTCGGCCGCCGGGGTGTTCGGCGGGGCGGGTCAGGGTGCGTATGCGGCGGCCAATGCGGTGTTGGACGGGCTGGCGCTTCACCGGCGTTCGCTGGGGTTGGCCGGGCAGTCGCTGGCGTGGGGGCTGTGGGCCGAGGCCAGCGGGATGACCGGCCACCTCGACGCCACCGACCACCGACGCCTGCACCGCTCGGGCATGTACCCCCTCGCCGCCCACGAGGGCGCCCGTCTCTTCGACCGCGCCCTCACCCTGCCGCACCCGCTGCTCCTGCCGATCGGGCTCGACCTCGCCGCTCTGCGGGCCACCGCCCGCCGGGACGGTGGGGTGCCGCCACTGTTGCGGGGCCTGGTCCGCACGCCCCTGCGCCGGGCCGCCCAGTCGGTGGAGGCCGGTGCGGACGGCCTCGCCGCGACCCTCGCAGCCCTCACCCCGAAGGAGCGGGCCGATCACCTCGACACCCTCGTCCGTACCCAGGTGGCAGCCGTCCTCGGTTACGACGACCTGGCGGCGGTGGGCGCCACCCGGGCCTTCAAGGACCTCGGCTTCGACTCCCTGACCGCCGTGGAGCTCCGCAACCGGCTCTCCGCCCTCACCGGCATGCGCTTGCCCGCCACCCTCGTCTTCGACTACCCGAACCCGTCCCTCCTCGCGGCCGAGATCGGCGACCGCCTCACGGGAGGCACCCGGGCCACAGGAGTCCCCGCCAGCTCCGGCACGTCCGCCGTCTCGGACGAGCCGATCGCCATCATCGCCATGAGCTGCCGCTACCCCGGAGGCGTACGCTCTCCCGAGGACCTCTGGGAACTGCTGGCCCGGAACGGTGACGTGACGGCGGAGTTCCCGGCCGACCGGGGCTGGGACACCTCACGGCTCTTCTCCGCCGCCGGCCCCGACGAGCCCGGCACCTCCTCCACCCGCCGCGGCGGCTTCCTCTACGACGCGGCCGAGTTCGACGCCGACTTCTTCGGGATCTCGCCGCGTGAAGCCCTGGCGATGGACCCGCAGCAGAGGCTGCTCCTGGAAACCTCCTGGGAGGCGTTCGAACGCGCCGGCATCGACCCCGCCTCCCTGCGCGGCAGCCGCACCGGCGTCTTCGCGGGTCTGATGGGACAGGATTACACCGCACGCCTCCTCGGCGCCCCCTCCGTCCTGGAGGAACTGGAGGGCTACCTCGGCAGCAGCGCCACCAGCGTGGCGTCCGGCAGGATCTCCTACACCTTCGGCTTCGAGGGGCCCGCGCTCACCGTCGACACGGCCTGTTCCTCCTCCCTGGTCGCTCTCCACCTCGCCGCCCAGTCGCTGCGGCAGGGCGAGTGCGACCTCGCCCTCGCGGGCGGCGCCACCGTCCTCTCCACTCCCGGCCTCTTCATCGAGTTCAGCCGCCAGCGCGGGCTCGCCGCCGACGGCCGCTGCAAGTCCTTCGCGGGCGCCGCCGACGGCACCGGCTTCGGTGAGGGCGTCGGCCTCCTTCTGCTGGAGAAACTCTCCGACGCCCAGCGCCACGGCCATGAGGTCCTGGCCGTCCTGCGCGGCTCGGCGGTCAACCAGGACGGCGCCTCCAACGGCCTCTCCGCCCCCAACGGCCCCTCCCAGCAGCGCGTCATCCTCCAGGCGCTCTCCAACGCCCGCCTCGACGCCGCCGACGTGGACGCCGTGGAGGCGCACGGCACCGGGACCCGGCTCGGCGACCCGATCGAGGCACAGGCCCTGCTCGCCACCTACGGGCAGGGAAGGGACGCCCAGCGCCCGCTGTGGCTGGGCTCGGTCAAGTCGAACATCGGACACACCCAGGCGGCAGCAGGCGTCGCGGGCGTCATCAAGATGGTCGAGGCGATGCGCCACGGGCTGCTGCCGAAGACCCTGCACGTGGACGAGCCGACCCCGCAGGTCGACTGGGCGGCCGGCGCCGTCGCCCTGCTGACGGAAGCGGCGGAATGGGACGCGCGGCCCGACGGCAGCCCGCTGCGCGCGGGAGTCTCGTCGTTCGGCATCAGCGGCACCAACGCCCACGTGGTACTGGAGCAGGCCCCGGTCCCCGTCCCGACCGGCAATCTGGCTGAGACAGCCCCGGCCCCGTCCCCGGCAGCCGTGCCGTTGCTGCTCTCGGCCAAGTGCCCCGAGGCTCTGCGGGAGCAGGCGGTGCGGCTTGCGGAACATGTCGGGGAGCGGGTGGAGCTGCGCCCGGTGGATGTGGCGTTCTCGCTGGCCACGACGCGGTCGGTGTTCGAGCACCGGGCCGTGGTGGTCGGTTCCTCGCGTGACGAACTGTGCGAGGGACTGGCGCGGCTGGCCCAGGCGCCGGACCAAGGAGCGGCGACCCCGGGCCGGCTGGCGTTGTTGTTCACGGGTCAGGGTGCGCAGCGGGTCGGGATGGGGCGGGAGTTGTATGCCGCGTATCCGGTGTTCGCGGAGGCGTTCGATGCGGTGTGTGCGCGGGTGGACGGTGGGCTGGGCCGGTCGTTGAAGGACCTCGTTTTCGAGGGCGAGGGTGAGGGTGCGGGGGGTGTTGGTCTGCTGGATCGGACGCGGTTCACGCAGGCGGCGTTGTTCGCGGTCGAGGTGGCGTTGTTCCGGCTGCTGGAGTCGTGGGGGGTGCGCCCGGACGCACTCCTCGGGCATTCGGTGGGGGAGATTGCGGCCGCGCATGTGGCCGGGGTGCTGGACCTGGATGACGCGTGTGCGTTGGTGGTGGCGCGTGGTCGGTTGATGGATGCTCTGCCCGCGGGTGGGGCGATGGTGGCGGTCGAGGCGTCGGAGGAGGAGGTCCGTGCGGCGCTGGCGGAGGGGGTTTCGGTCGCTGCGGTGAACGGGCCGCGTGCGGTGGTCGTCTCGGGTGCGGAGGCGGCGGTGGAGCAGGTGACCGCCGTGCTCGCCGAGCGGGGCGCGCGGGTCAAGAAGCTCACGGTCAGCCATGCGTTCCATTCGGTGTTGATGGATCCGATGCTGGAGGAGTTCCGGCAGGTCGCGGAGACGCTGACCTACGGGCCCGCTCGCATCCCCGTCGTCTCGAACCTCACCGGTGAGGTGGCGGGTCCCGAGCTTTCGACGGCCGGTTACTGGGTGCGGCACGTGCGTGAGGCGGTCCGTTTCGCCGACGGTGTGCGGACGCTCCACGACCGGGGCGTGACCCGTTTCCTCGAACTGGGGCCGGACGGTGTGCTCACCGTCATGGCGCAGAGCACCTTGCCGGAGGCCGGGGAGGCGCTGTTCGCGCCCGTGCTGCGCAAGGACCGCGAGGAAACGTTCTCCCTGCTCACCGCACTTGGCCGCCTGCACGCGCACGGCGGCGAGGTGGACTGGGCTGCCTACTTCACCAGCATGGTCGCCGATGTCCGGCGTGTGGAGCTGCCGACGTATGCGTTCCAGCGTGAGCGGTTCTGGCCCGAGGTGGCTGGCGGGGGCGGGGGTGAGGGCTGGACGTATCAGGAGGAGTGGCGTCCGGTCTCGGTGGCGGGTGTCGCGGCGTTGAGTGGTTCGTGGCTGGTGGTGGTGGAGTCCGGGGGTGAGGTGTGGGCTCGGGAGGCTGCTGCTGGGTTGGTGGAGCGGGGGGCTCGGCTGGTTGAGGTTCCTGCGGGTGCGGGGGCGGAGGAGTTCGCCGGGCTGGAGTTTTCGGCGGCGTCGGGCGTGGTGTCGTTGCTGGGGTCGGCGGCTTCCGTGCTGGCGTTGGTGCAGGCGGTTGAGTCGTCGGGTGCGTCGGGTGTGCCGGTGTGGGCGGTGACGCGGGGTGGTGTGTCGGCTGGGGCTGGTGATGCGGGGGGTGTGTGTGCGGAGGCGGCCGGGGTGTGGGGGCTGGGCCGGGTGGCGGCTTTGGAACTTCCCGGGGTGTGGGGCGGGCTGATCGACGTCCCGGTCGAGCCCGAGGGTGTGGTGTGGGACCGGGTGTGCGGGGTGCTGACCGCTGCCGGTGCCGCTGGTGCTGCTGGTGCTGTGGGTGTGGGTGGTGCTGGTGGTGTTGAGGATCAGGTTGCGGTGCGTGCCGGTGGGGTGTGGGGGCGTCGTCTGGTGCGGGTGGTGCTGCCTTCGGGGCGGGGGTGGTGTCCGCGGGGGACGGTGTTGGTGACGGGTGGTACGGGTGGTCTGGGTGCGCGGGTGGCGCGGTGGGCTGCCGGTCAAGGTGCTGAGCGGTTGGTGTTGGTGAGTCGTCGGGGGCTGGGGGCTCCGGGGGCTGTGGAGTTGCGGGATGAGCTTGCTGGTCTGGGGTGTGAGGTGGTGGTGGCGGCGGTCGATGTGACCGACCGGGAGGCGGTTGCGGGGCTGCTGGATGAGTTTGTGGTGGATGCGGTGGTGCATGCGGCGGGGGTGCTGGACGACGGGGTGTTGTCGGGGTTGTCGGCGCGGCGGTTGGCGGGGGTGTGGGGGCCGAAGGCGGGTGCGGCGTGGTTGTTGCATGAGCTGACGGTGGAGCGGGGGCTGGTGCTGGACGCGTTCGTGTTGTTCTCGTCGGCGGCGTCGGTGTTCGGGGCGGCCGGTCAGGGGAACTATGCGGCGGCGAATGCGGGTCTGGATGCGTTGGCGTGGTTCAGGCGGGCGTCGGGGCTGGCGGCGACGTCGGTGGGGTGGGGGCCGTGGGCCGGGGAGGGGATGGCTGCGGCCGGCGGGGTGGTGGAGCGGGTCGGCCGGGGCGGGATGCTGCCGATGGATCCCGACCAGGCGCTGGGGTTGCTGGGGCGGGCTGCCGCGTCGGGACTGGCCTGCGTGGCGGTCGCCGACATCGACTGGACGACCTTCGCTCCCGCCTACACCGCCGTACGCCCCAGCCCACTCCTCGACCGCATCACCGAAGCACGGGCGGTACTGAGGGGGGCGGGCACGGGGGCCAGGGCCGACGAAGGTCTGCGGGAGCGGCTGGCCGAGGTGGGACATGAGGAGCGGCGGCGGACGCTGCTGGACCTCGTACGGCAGTCGGCGGCAGCGGTGCTCGGGCACAGTGGTCCGGGCGATGTGGCTGCCGGCCGGGCCTTCCGGGAGATGGGTTTCGACTCGCTGACGGCGGTCGAACTCAAGAACCTCCTCGGCGCCCGAACCGGGCTGAACCTGCCCGCGACCGTGGTCTTCGACTATCCGAACCCGGTTGAACTCGCCGCTTTCCTGCACGACCAGCTCCTCGGGTCGGACGGAAAGGCGGACCTGGCGAGCCCGCTCCTCGCGGTCGCTGACGAACAGATCGCGATCGTGTCCATGGCTTGTCGTTTTCCGGGTGGGGTCGACTCGCCCGAAATGCTGTGGGAGCTGCTTGCCGCTGGAGAGGACGGGGTTTCCGGCTTTCCGGCCGACCGTAACTGGCAACTGGACGCGCTTCACGATCCCGATCCCGACAGTCAGGGCACCTCCTATGCCACCGAGGGCGGGTTCCTCCGTGATGCGGCGGGGTTCGACGCGGAGTTGTTCGGGATCTCGCCGCGTGAGGCGCTGGCGATGGATCCGCAGCAGCGGCTGCTTCTGGAGACCTCCTGGGAGGCGTTCGAGCGGGCGGGTGTGGACCCGCGTTCCACGCGCGGCGGCCGTACCGGTGTCTTCGTGGGCACCAACGGCCAGGACTACGCGTCGTTGTTCATCGGGTCGACCGAGGGCGCCGAGGGGTATCTGGCCACGGGCACGTCGGCGAGTGTGATCTCGGGCCGGTTGTCGTACGCGTTCGGGCTGGAGGGTCCGGCGGTGACGGTGGACACGGCCTGTTCCTCGTCGTTGGTGGCGTTGCATCTGGCGGCGCAGTCGCTGCGGCAGGGTGAGTGTGATCTGGCTCTGGCGGGTGGGGCGACGGTGATGTCGACGCCGACGGCGTTCATCGAGTTCAGCCGTCAGCGGGGGTTGGCGTCCGACGGGCGGGTGAAGGCGTTCGCGGGTGCGGCGGACGGCACCGGCTGGGGCGAGGGCGTCGGCGTCCTCGTGCTGGAGCGTCTCTCGGACGCGGAGCGCCACGGTCATCAGGTGCTGGCGGTGCTGCGCGGCTCGGCGGTCAACCAGGACGGCGCCTCCAACGGGCTGACCGCCCCCAACGGCCCCTCCCAGCAGCGCGTCATCCGCCAGGCCCTGGCCAACGCGGGTCTGGAGCCTTCGGACGTGGACGCGGTGGAGGCGCACGGCACCGGCACCAAGCTGGGTGACCCGATCGAGGCGCAGGCGCTGCTGGCCACCTACGGGCAGGACCGTGACCCGGACCGGCCGCTGTGGCTGGGCTCGGTGAAGTCCAACATCGGGCACACCCAGGCCGCCGCCGGTGTCGCGGGGGTCATCAAGATGGTCGAGGCGATGCGCCACGGGGTGCTGCCCCGGACCCTGCACGTGGACGAGCCGACCCCGCACGTGGACTGGACCGCCGGTGGCGTGTCCCTGCTGACGGAGCCCCGTGACTGGCCGCAGACCGACGCACCCCGCCGGGCCGGCGTCTCCTCCTTCGGCGTCAGCGGCACCAACGCCCACATCATCATCGAAGAGGCCCCCGAACTCCGGACCGAACCGGAGGCCTCCGACGCCGGGACCGCCGCGCCGGCGCCCGGAACCGTCCCTTGGGTGCTCTCCGGCCGGACCGAGGCCGCGCTGCGGGCTCAGGCCGCGCGGCTGCTGACGGCGGTTGCGGAAGACCTCGCCTCCCCGGCTGATGTGGGTTTCTCGCTGGCGTCGACGCGTGCGCATCTGCCGCACCGGGCGGTGGTGGTCGGCGATACGCGTGAGGCGCTGCTCGATGGTCTGTCGGCGGTGGCTGAGGGTCGTGGTGCGGCAGGTGTGGTCGAGGGTGTGGCGGGTGAGCCGGGCCGGGTGGCGTTCGTCTTCCCCGGGCAGGGCTCGCAGTGGCAGGGCATGGCCGTGGAACTGCTCGGCTGCTCGCCGGTGTTCGCTGCGCGGATGGCGGAGTGCGGTGAGGCGCTGTCGGCGTTCACCGACTGGTCGCTGGACGACGCCCTGCACGGCCGGGTGGACACCGAGCGGGTGGACGTGGTCCAGCCGCTGCTGTTCGCCGTGATGGTGTCGCTGGCGGCGGTGTGGGAGGACTGGGGGGTTCGTCCGTCGGCGGTGATCGGTCACTCGCAGGGGGAGATCGCCGCCGCGTGTGTGGCGGGCGCGTTGTCGTTGCGGGACGCGGCGCGTGTGGTGGCGTTGCGGTCGCGGGCGATCGTGGCACTGGCGGGCAGGGGCGGGATGGTGTCCGTGCCGCTGCCGGTGGACCGGGTGCGTGAGGACCTGGCCGGCTACGAGGGCCGGGTCTCGGTGGCGGCCGTCAACGGCCCGGCCTCCGTGGTGGTCTCCGGCGACGTGCAGGGCCTGGACGCTCTCATGGCGCACTGGACGGAGGGGGGTGTGCGTGCTCGTCGGATCGCGGTGGACTACGCCTCCCACTCCGCCCACGTGGAGGAGCTGAAGGACGAACTCCTTCAGGTGCTGTCCCCGATCGAGCCGAGGGCGGGGCGGATACCGGTGTATTCGACGGTGACGGGTGTGGCGGAGGACGGTTCGGGCTTCGACGCCGTGTACTGGTTCACCAACCTGCGCCGGACGGTGGAGTTCGAGACCGCCACCCGCAGTCTCCTCGCCGACGGTTATGGCGTGTTCGTGGAGTCGAGTCCGCATCCGGTGGTGAGTCTGGGGGTGCAGGAGACGATCGAGGACAGCCCGTCCGCTGCCTCGGCCGTCACCGTGGGCTCGTTGCGCCGGAACGACGGCGGTCTGGACCGGATGCTGCTCTCCCTCGCCGAACTCCACGTCCACGGCGTGGTCCCGGACTGGGCGAAAGTCTTTGGGCGAAAGTCTTCCCGGCCGTCGCCCGCCGCGTCGACCTGCCCACCTACGCCTTCCAACACCAGCACTACTGGCCCTCGGCTCTGGCCTCTTCCACCTCGCTTCCCGGGGATGTGTCGGGTGCGGGGCTGGTGTCGGCCGGTCATCCGCTGCTGGGGGCCTCGGTGCAGCTGGCGCAGGGGGAGGGGACCCTACTCACCGGGCGGTTGTCGCTGGAGAGCCACGAATGGCTCGCGGATCACACGGTGGCGGGTCGGGTCGTCGTGCCCGGTACCGGGCTCCTGGAAATGGCGCTGAGGGCCGCCGACGAGGTCGGTTGCGCGGCGGTACGCGAACTCACCCTCCAGAACCAGATGATCGTCCCCGACCAGGGAGCGCTGCACCTCCAGGTCCGGGTCGGTGTACCTGCCGAGGCGTCCGGTGAGCGCCGGATCACGGTCCACTCCCGAGCCGAGCACGCCCCCGACGACCTGGCCTGGACCCTGCACGCCGAGGGCCTGCTGGGCGCCGCGCCGGATCCGGAGCGGCCCACCACCGGTACGGCGGCTCCGGGCGGCCTCGGTCTCTGGCCGCCGGCGGACGCCGAGGAGGCCGAGCTGGACGGGCTCTACGACGGCCTCGCGGCGGGCGGCCTCTTCTACGGGCCTCTCTTCCGGGGCGTCCGCAAGGTCTGGCGGCGCGGTGCCGAGGTCTTCGCCGAGGTCGCCCTCGACCCGGGGGCGGGGACGACGGGGGTGTTCGGGCTTCACCCGGCGCTGTTCGACTCGGCCCTCCACGCCACCGGCTTCGGTTCCTTCGTGGCCGACCCGACCGTCGGATGGCTCCCCTTCTCCTGGCAGGACGTGGTTCTCACGGGTCGGGGCGCCACCACCCTGCGTGTCCGGCTGGCGCCCGCCGGGCCCAACACCATGACGCTGGAGCTCGCCGACGGCGAGGGCAGGCCCGTGGCCACGGTCGGCTCCCTGGCCCTGCGTCCCCTGGCGGCCAGCGGAATCGACAGGTCCGGCGCCGAGGACGCCCATTTCCGTGTCGAATGGACCGCGCTCAAGGACTTGTCGGCGTCCCGGCCGGGGGAGGGCCATGCCGCGGTCCACTGGTGCGCCGGACCGGAAGCCCTGCGGGAACTGATGGTGGACGAGGCCCCGCTCCCCGCGACGGTGGCGGTCCTGTGCACCTCCCCGGCCGGAGAGCACGAGGCGGGCGCCGAGCCCGACCTGGTCCGCGAGCGGGCCGGACGCCTCCTCGGCGCAGTACAGCAGTGGCTCGCCGACGAACGGACCACCGGGACGCGTCTGGTGGTCGTGACCGCCAACGCGGTGGGCGGCCCGGAACTGCCTGAGGCGAGGGGCTCGCGCGTCTCGCTCGACCTCGCGGGCGCCGCCCTCTGGGGGCTGATGCGCTCGGCGCAGTCGGAGAACCCCGGCCGGTTCACCCTCGTGGATCTCGGCGACGCCGTCTCCGGTCCTGACGGGGATCCTGACGGAGCGCTGCCGGCCGCGCTGCTCGCCGCCGCCGTCGCGGCGGACGAACCGCAGGTGGCCGTACGCGGAAGGACCGTCTGGGCGCCGCGCCTGGTCCGGGCCGCCCCGCAGTCCGGCGCGGGCGTTCCGCCCTGGGGACCCGACAGCTGCGTCCTCGTCACCGGAGGCACCGGCGCCCTCGGCGCGCTGGTCGCCCGCCACCTGGTGCACCAGCACGGCGTACGGGAACTGCTCCTGCTCAGCCGCCGGGGCCCCGAGGCTCCCGGCGCCGAGGAACTGCGGGCCGAGCTGACCTCGGCCGGGGCCCGGGTGACCGTCCTCGCCTGCGACGTCGGCGACCGCGCGGCGCTTGCCGCGCTCCTCACCGCGCACCCCGTCACCGCGGTGGTGCACACCGCGGGCGCTCTCGACGACGGCGTCTTCACCGCACTCACGCCCGAGCGGCTGGGAACGGTGTTCGCCCCGAAGGCCGACGCGGCGCTCCACCTGGACGAACTGACACGCCACCACGAGCTGACGGCCTTCGTTCTCTTCTCCTCGGCCGCCGGAGTCTTCGGCAACCCCGGCCAGGCCGGCTACGCCGCCGCCAATGCCGTGCTCGACGCGCTCGCCGAGCGTCGCCGGGCCCAGGGCCTGCCCGCCGCCTCGCTCGCCTGGGGTCTGTGGGAGACGGAAACCGGCATGGTCGGCGGGCTGGGCTCCGAGCACCGCCGCAGGCTGGGCCGGGGCGGCGCGACCGCGCTCTCGGCCGAGGACGGCCTCGCCCTGCTCGACCTGGCCCTCCTCGACCCGGCCCTCCTCGACCCGGCCGGGGAGACCGTGCTCCCGGCGCTCTCCCTCCCCATGCGGCTCGACCTCGCCCCCGTCCGCGCGGCGGCGGCCGAGAACGGCTGCCCCGCCCTGCTCCGCGCGCTCGTGCGGACTCCTTCACGCCGGGCGGCGGCCCCGTCCGGCGTGAGCGGCGGGACGGCGCCACAGGACCCCGCCCTCGTCCAGCGCCTCGCCGAGGCGCCGGCGGACCAGGGCGGGCGGGTGGTCCTCGACGCCGTGACGACGCAGGTCCGAGCGGTGCTCGGACACCCCGCGGCGTACGAGATCGACCCCGGCCGCGGCTTCCTCGACCTGGGGTTCGACTCGCTCACCGCCGTCGAACTCCGCAACCGCCTCACCGCCCTGTCCGGGCTCCGGCTCCCCGCAACGCTGGTCTTCGACCACCCGACGCCGGGTGCGCTCGCCGCCCACGTGGCCGAGGAACTGCGCCGCTCCACGCCCACTCCGGCACGGCGGCTGCTGGCCGAACTGAAGTCCCTCGAGTCCGCGTTCCCCGGCATCCCGGAGGACGACTCCGACCGCGACCAGGTGACCCGGCAGCTCCAAGCCCTGCTGTCGCGCTGGGCCGGAATCCCCGTCCCCCGCCAGCCGGGCGCCGGTACCGGTGCGGCGGCCGAGACGCCGGCGGAACAGGAACTCGACCTGGACTCCGCATCGGCCCAAGAACTCTTTGATCTGCTCGACAACGAACTCGGCACCTCGTGACATGCGTGGCCGAAGAACGACTCATGCCTGGAGGTGGCGTTGATGCCGGAAGATGAGAAGGTTCTCGACTACCTGCGACGGACGACCGCGGACCTCCGGGAGACGCGCCGCCGCCTGCGCGAGGCCGAGGAACGGCTGAGCGAACCCATCGCCGTCATCGGCATGAGCTGCCAGTACCCCGGCGGGGTCGAGACGCCCGAAGACCTCTGGCAACTGGTCGCCGAGGGCCGCGAGGGCATCTCCGACTTCCCCACCGACCGGGGCTGGGACGCCGAGGCGCTCTACGACCCCGACCCCGACCGGCCCGGCACCCTCTCCACTCTCAGGGGCGGCTTCCTCCACGACGCGGGCGAGTTCGACCCGGCCTTCTTCGGGATCTCCCCGCGCGAGGCCCTGGCCATGGACCCGCAGCAGCGCCTGCTGCTCCAGAACGCCTGGACCGCGATCGAGCGCGCCCGCATCGACCCGCACACTCTGCGCGGTACCCGCACCGGCGTCTTCGCCGGAGCGATGTACCACGACTACGCCCTCCGCATGCACGGCGCTCCGGAAGGCGTCGAGGGTTACGTGGCCACCGGCAGTGCGGCGAGCGTCGTCTCCGGCCGTGTCGCGTACACCCTCGGCCTCGAAGGCCCCGCCGTCACCGTCGACACCGCCTGCTCCTCCTCCCTGGTCGCCCTCCACCTGGCCGCCTCCGCCCTGCGGCAGGGGGAGTGCTCCCTCGCCCTGGCGGCCGGCGTGACGGTGATGTCGAACGTCGGCACCTTCATCGAGTTCAGCCGCCAGCGCGGGCTCGCCGCCGACGGCCGCTGCAAGTCCTTCGCGGGCGCCGCCGACGGGACCAGCTTCAGTGAGGGCGTCGGCGTCCTCCTGCTGGAGAAGCTCTCCGACGCCCAGCGCCACGGCCATGAGGTCCTGGCCGTGCTGCGCGGCTCGGCGGTCAACCAGGACGGTGCCAGCAGCGGCCTCACCGCCCCGAACGGTCCCTCGCAGCAGCGCGTCATCCGCCAGGCCCTGGCCTCCGCCGGGCTGGAGCCCTCCGAGGTGGATGCGGTGGAGGCGCACGGCACCGGTACGAAGCTGGGTGACCCGATCGAGGCGCAGGCGCTGCTGGCCACCTACGGACAGGACCGTGACCCGGACCGGCCGCTGTGGCTGGGCTCCCTGAAGTCGAACATCGGGCACACGCAGGCCGCCGCCGGCGTGGGCGGCGTCATCAAGATGGTCATGGCGCTGCGCCACGGCGTGCTGCCGCAGACCCTCCACGTGGATGAGCCGTCACCGCAGATCGACTGGGAGGCGGGCGAGGTCGAACTCCTGACCGAGCGCCGCCCCTGGCCCGGTACCGAAGGCCCGCGTCGCGCCGCCGTCTCCTCCTTCGGCATCAGCGGCACCAACGCCCACGCCATCTTTGAACAGGCCCCTGACCAGGTCTCCGACCAGCACCCCGAGGACCAGGCCCCGGCCACCCCGCTGCCCTTCCTCCTCGCGGCGAGAAGCGAGGAGGCTCTGCGGGAGCAGGCGGTGCGGCTTGCGGAGCATGTCGGGGAGCGGGCGGAGCTGCGCCCGGTGGATGTGGCGTTCTCGCTGGCCACGACGCGGTCGGTGTTCGAGCACCGGGCCGTGGTGGTCGGTTCCTCACGTGACGAACTGCTCGAAGCTCTGGCCGGAGTGCGAGGTGAAGGGCCGGTCGCCGGCGGTCGGCTGGCGTTGTTGTTCACGGGTCAGGGTGCGCAGCGGGTCGGGATGGGGCGGGAGCTGTATGCCGCCTATCCGGTGTTCGCGGAGGCGTTCGACGCGGTGTGTGCGCGGGTGGACGGTGGGCTGGGCCGGTCGTTGAAGACTCTCGTTTTCGAGGGTGAGGGTGCGGAGGGTGTTGGTCTGCTGGATCGGACGCGGTTCACGCAGGCGGCGTTGTTCGCGGTCGAGGTGGCGTTGTTCCGGCTGCTGGAGTCGTGGGGGGTGCGCCCGGACGCACTCCTCGGGCATTCGGTGGGGGAGATTGCGGCCGCGCATGTGGCCGGGGTGCTGGACCTGGATGACGCGTGTGCGTTGGTGGTGGCGCGTGGTCGGTTGATGGATGCTCTGCCCGCGGGTGGGGCGATGGTGGCGGTCGAGGCGTCGGAGGACGAGGTCCGTGCGGCGCTGGTCGAGGGTGTCTCCCTCGCTGCGGTGAACGGGCCGCGTGCGGTGGTCGTCTCGGGTGCGGAGGCGGCGGTGGAGCAGGTGACCGCCGCGCTCGCCGAGCGGGGCGCGCGGGTCAAGAAGCTCACGGTCAGCCATGCGTTCCATTCGGTGTTGATGGACCCGATGCTGGAGGAGTTCCGGCAGGTCGCGGAGACGCTGACCTACGGGCCCGCTCGCATCCCCGTCGTCTCGAACCTCACCGGTGAGGTGGCGGGTCCCGAGCTTTCGACGGCCGGTTACTGGGTGCGGCACGTGCGTGAGGCGGTCCGTTTCGCCGACGGTGTGCGGACGCTCCACGACCGGGGCGTGACCCGTTTCCTCGAACTGGGGCCGGACGGTGTGCTCACCGTCATGGCGCAGAGCACCTTGCCGGAGGCCGGGGAGGCGCTGTTCGCGCCCGTGCTGCGCAAGGACCGCGAGGAAACGTTCTCCCTGCTCACCGCACTTGGCCGCCTGCACGCGCACGGCGGCGAGGTGGAC
The DNA here is from genome assembly GCF_002899455.1 of Streptomyces sp. DH-12. Taxonomy (GTDB): domain Bacteria; phylum Actinomycetota; class Actinomycetes; order Streptomycetales; family Streptomycetaceae; genus Streptomyces. The sequence goes on from NZ_PPFB01000001.1 coordinate 157,235, forward strand.
TGGGCTGCCTACTTCACCAGCATGGTCGCCGATGTCCGGCGTGTGGAGCTGCCGACGTATGCGTTCCAGCGTGAGCGGTTCTGGCCCGAGGTGGCTGGCGGGGGCGGGGGTGAGGGCTGGACGTATCAGGAGGAGTGGCGTCCGGTCTCGGTGGCGGGTGTCGCGGCGGTGAGTGGTTCGTGGCTGGGGGGGGTGGGGTCCGGGGGGGGGGGGTGGGGTCGGGGGGCTGCTGGTGGGGTGGGGGGGCGGGGGGGTCGGGGGGTGGGGGGGGTGGGGGGGGGGGGGGGGGGGGGGGGTGGGGGGGGGGGGGGTGGGGTGGGGGGGTGTGGGTGGGGGGGGGGTGGGGGGGGTGGCCGGTCAGGGGGTGGGGGGGGTGGGGTTGGTGAGTCGTCGGGGGGTGGGGGCTCCGGGGGCTGTGGAGTTGCGGGATGAGCTTGCTGGTCTGGGGTGTGAGGTGGTGGTGGCGGCGGTCGATGTGACCGACCGGGAGGCGGTTGCGGGGCTGCTGGATGAGTTTGTGGTGGATGCGGTGGTGCATGCGGCGGGGGTGCTGGACGACGGGGTGTTGTCGGGGTTGTCGGCGCGGCGGTTGGCGGGGGTGTGGGGGCCGAAGGCGGGTGCGGCGTGGTTGTTGCATGAGCTGACGGTGGAGCGGGGGCTGGTGCTGGACGCGTTCGTGTTGTTCTCGTCGGCGGCGTCGGTGTTCGGGGCGGCCGGTCAGGGGAACTATGCGGCGGCGAATGCGGGTCTGGATGCGTTGGCGTGGTTCAGGCGGGCGTCGGGGCTGGCGGCGACGTCGGTGGGGTGGGGGCCGTGGGCCGGGGAGGGGATGGCTGCGGCCGGCGGGGTGGTGGAGCGGGTCGGCCGGGGCGGGATGCTGCCGATGGATCCCGACCAGGCGCTGGGGTTGCTGGGGCGGGCTGCCGCGTCGGGACTGGCCTGCGTGGCGGTCGCCGACATCGACTGGACGACCTTCGCTCCCGCCTACACCGCCGTACGCCCCAGCCCACTCCTCGACCGGCTACCCGAGGCGACGCGGGCGATCTCCGCTGCGGACGCCGGCGAAGGTGTCCGCTCGAGGCTCCAACAGCACTTGGCGACCCTCGCCGACGAGCAGCGCGCCCGTGAACTGCTCGAACTCGTACGCGCCCAGGCCGCCGCCGTCCTCGGCCACTCCTCCACCCAGGCCGTCCGGGCCGACCGAGCTTTCCGCGAACTGGGCTTCGACTCGCTCACCTCGATGGAACTGCGCAACCACCTGGGTGCGGCCACCGGCCTCTCCCTCTCCGCCACGCTTGTCTTCGACCACCCGACCCCTGCTGATCTCGCCCGGCACCTGGACGCGGAGTTGAGTGGTGCCGTCGCCGGGCGGGGCACTGTCGTCACCGCGCACGCGGCGGACGAGGAGCCGATCGCGATCGTGTCCATGGCTTGTCGTTTTCCGGGTGGGGCCGACTCGCCCGAAATGCTGTGGGAGCTGCTTGCCGCTGGAGAGGACGGGGTTTCCGGCTTTCCGGCCGACCGTAACTGGCAACTGGACGCGCTTCACGATCCCGATCCCGACAGTCAGGGCACCTCCTATGCCACCGAGGGCGGGTTCCTCCGTGATGCGGCGGGGTTCGACGCGGAGCTGTTCGGGATCTCGCCGCGTGAGGCGCTGGCGATGGATCCGCAGCAGCGGTTGTTGCTGGAGACCTCCTGGGAGGCGTTCGAGCGGGCGGGTGTGGACCCGCGTTCCACGCGTGGTGGTCGTACCGGTGTCTTCGTGGGCACCAACGGCCAGGACTACGCGTCGTTGTTCATCGGGTCGACCGAGGGCGCCGAGGGGTATCTGGCCACGGGCACGTCGGCGAGTGTGATCTCGGGCCGGTTGTCGTACGCGTTCGGGCTGGAGGGTCCGGCGGTGACGGTGGACACGGCCTGTTCCTCGTCGTTGGTGGCGTTGCATCTGGCGGCGCAGTCGCTGCGGCAGGGTGAGTGTGATCTGGCTCTGGCGGGTGGGGCGACGGTGATGTCGACGCCGACGGCGTTCATCGAGTTCAGCCGTCAGCGGGGGTTGGCGTCCGACGGGCGGGTGAAGGCGTTCGCGGGTGCGGCGGACGGCACCGGCTGGGGCGAGGGCGTCGGCGTCCTCGTGCTGGAGCGTCTCTCGGACGCGGAGCGCCACGGTCATCAGGTGCTGGCGGTGCTGCGCGGCTCGGCGGTCAACCAGGACGGCGCCTCCAACGGGCTGACCGCCCCCAACGGCCCCTCCCAGCAGCGCGTCATCCGCCAGGCCCTGGCCAACGCGGGTCTGGAGCCTTCGGACGTGGACGCGGTGGAGGCGCACGGCACCGGCACCAAGCTGGGTGACCCGATCGAGGCGCAGGCGCTGCTGGCCACCTACGGGCAGGACCGTGACCCGGACCGGCCGCTGTGGCTGGGCTCGGTGAAGTCCAACATCGGGCACACCCAGGCCGCCGCCGGTGTCGCGGGGGTCATCAAGATGGTCGAGGCGATGCGCCACGGGGTGCTGCCCCGGACCCTGCACGTGGACGAGCCGACCCCGCACGTGGACTGGACCGCCGGTGGCGTGTCCCTGCTGACGGAGCCCCGTGACTGGCCGCAGACCGACGCGCCCCGCCGGGCCGGCGTCTCCTCCTTCGGCGTCAGCGGCACCAACGCCCACATCATCATCGAAGAGGGCCCGCGGCCCGCCACCGAGCAGACCACCACCGGGCAGACCGCCACCGGGCAGACCGCCACCGAGCAGACCACCACCGAGCAGACCACCACCGGACAGACCGCCCCGGGCGCGGCCGCCGGGGCCGGCTCCTCCGCCGGGACCCCCGTCTTCTGGCCGCTCTCCGGCCAGACCCCCGAAGCGCTCCGTGCCCAGGCCGCGCGCCTGCTCACCGCCGTCACCGCAACCCCGGACGACCACCCCGCGGCCCTCGCCGACATTGCGTACTCCCTGGCGACGACCCGCGCACACCTCGCACACCGGGCGGCGGTGGTGGGGACGGACCGCGCGGAGCTGGCCGAAGGGCTCGCCGCACTGGCCGAGGGCCGCTCGACGCCCGGTCTCGTGGCGGGCGTCGACGGGGGCGGCGGCCGGGCCGTCTTCGTCTTCCCCGGGCAGGGGTCGCAGTGGCAGGGCATGGCCCTCGAACTCCGCGAATCCTGCCCGGTCTTCGCCGAGCGGCTGGCCGAGGCCGGTCGCGCCCTCGCCCCGCACACCGGCTGGAGCCTGGAGGACGCTCTCCAAGGGCAGGCCGACCTGGAGCGGGTCGACGTCTCACAGCCCGCCCTGTTCGCGGTGACCGTGGCCCTGGCCGCCGTCTGGCAGGAGTGGGGCATCCGCCCCTCCGCCGTCGTCGGCCACTCGCAGGGCGAGATCGCCGCCGCCTGCGTCGCCGGGGTCCTCACCCTTGACGACGCCGCCCGGATGGTCGCGCTTCGGGCCCGCGCCCTGGCACGGCTGGACGGACGCGGCGGCATGGTCTCCGTGGCGCTCCCCGCCGACCAGGTGCGCGAGCAGCTCGAACCGTACGCGGGCCGGGTCTGCGTCGGGGCGGTCAACGGCCCCCGCGCGGTCGTGGTCGCCGGGGAGACCGGCGCCCTCGACGAGTTGGTGGACGCCTGGGCCGCCGCCGGGGTGCGGGTACGCCGCCTCCCGATGGCGTACGCCCCGCACTCGCCGCAGGTCGAGGAGATCCGCGCCGAGTTGGAGGAAGCCTTCGCCTCCGTCAGACCGGCCGCCGGTGACCTCCCCGTCTACTCCACGGTGACCGGCCGCCTCCAGGAAGGCACCGCCTTCGACGCGGACTACTGGTACGAGAACCTGCGCGGCGCCGTCGAGTTCCACGCCGCCACCCGCAGTCTCCTCGCCGACGGCTATGCCGCCTTCGTCGAGACCAGCCCGCATCCCGTTCTCACCGTCGGCGTGCAGGACACCGTCGACGAGGCGGGCGCCGGAGCCGTCGCGGTCGGTTCGCTGCGCCGTGAGGACGGCGGCCTCGACCGCCTCCTCACCTCCCTCGCCCAGCTTCACCTGCACGGCCTCACCCCCGACTGGGCCCGGGTCTTCCCCGCCGCCCGCCGCGTCGGCCTGCCCACCTACGCCTTCCAGCACCAGCGCTTCTGGCCCAGGGGAGCCGCCCTGCGCACGGGCGACGCCTCCCGCTTCGGCCTGAGCGCGGCGGGCCATCCGCTGCTCGGCGCGGCGGTCCTGCTCGCCCGGGGCGGCGGCGCCGTACTCACCGGCCGCCTCGCCCTCGACACGCACCCCTGGCTCACCGACCACCGGGTCACGGGCCGGGCCGTCGTGCCCGGCACCGCGCTGCTGGAGATGGCGGTCCGCGCCGGCGACCAGGTCGGCTGCCCCCACGTGGAGGAACTGACCCTCGAAGCGCCCATGGTGCTGCCGGAGACCGGCGGCCTCCAGGTGCAGGTGGCCGTCGAGGCGCTGGACGACACCGGCCGCTGCACGCTCTCCGTCCACTCCCGCGCCGAAGGCTCCGACGACACCGCCCCCTGGACCCGGCACGCCGACGGACTCCTCGCCACCACCGCCCCGCCGCGGCGCCCCGGCGCCGACACCCTCGCCGGGCCGGTCTGGCCCCCGGCCGGAGCGGTGCAGGTGCCGTTCACCCCCGTAAGCCTCTACGCCGGGCTGGCGGAGCGCGGACTGGCTTACGGGCCGGTCTTCCGGGGGCTGCGCCGGGCCTGGCGTCTCGGCGACGAGGTGTTCGCGGAGATCGACCTTCCCGAGGAGGGGGCGGCGGAGGCAGGGCTCTTCGCCGTTCACCCCGCGCTGCTCGACGCCGCGCTCCATGCCGGCGGCTTCGGCGCCTTCGTCACCGACCCGGCCGTCGGCTGGCTGCCCTTCTCCTGGCGCTCCACCGCCGTCCTCGCCTCGGGCGCCGGACGGCTGAGGGTACGCCTGGCGCCTTCGGGTCCGGACGCGATGTCCCTGGAGGCGGCCGACGTCCACGGCACCCCCGTGGTGTCCGCCGAGGCCGTCACCCTGCGACCGCTGCCCGCCGAGCCGATCGGCGGGGCCCGGACCGAAGACGTCCTGTTCCGCGTGGAGTGGACCCCGCTCCGCCCGCCCGCCGCGTCGGCCGGTGACACCGCCGCCGCTCCCGCACTCGCCGTCTGGGAGCCGTACGAGATCCCCCGGACCTCCTCCGACGGCCCCGCGCCCGTCCCGGACGACCTGGACCGACTGCTCGCGGACGACGGGGCGGCCCCCGATCTGCTGCTCCTCGACTGCGCGGGCCCTGCCGACGCCGTCGGCGGGCCCGGGGAGGCCGAGGGGGTCCACGCCCTGACGCTGGGCGTCCTGGCCGCAGTGCAGCGGTGGCTCGCCGATGAACGGTACGCCCGGACGCGGCTCGCCGTCGTCACCCACCGGGCGGTCGGGCCGCTCGGCGACCACGACCGGGACCTCGCCGGCGCCGCCCTCTGGGGTCTGCTCCGCACCGCCCAGGCAGAGCACCCGGGACGGCTCCTCCTCGTCGACACCGACACCGACACCACGAACGGGACGGAAGCGGACACCGCTGCCGGGCCGGACACCGCTGCCGGGCCGGACACCGGCGTGGACGCGGAGACCCTGTCAGCACTCCTCGCCCATGACGAGGCGCAGTTCGCGCTGCGGGGCGGAGAGATCCTGGCGCCCCGCCTGCTTCGCGCGCAGGCCCCTGAGATCGCCGGCCCCTCGCCGTTCACCGCCGACAGCACCGTGCTCATCACCGGCGCCACCGGAACCCTCGGCGGGCTGGTCGCCCGCGAACTGGTCACCCGGCACGGCGTACGTTCCTTCGTCCTCGCCGGACGCCGGGGCCACGATGCGCCCGGCATGCCGCAACTCCTGGCCGACCTGCGCGCCCAGGAGGCCGAAGCGGTGGTCGCCGCGTGCGACGTGGCCGACCCGGACGCCCTCGCCGAGCTGCTCGCCGCGCACCCCGTGACCGCCGTCGTCCACACCGCCGGGGTCCTCGACGACGGCGTCCTCGACGCCCTCACGCCCGCCCGCGCCGCCGCCGTCCTGCGGCCCAAGGCAGACGCCGCCCTCCACCTCGACCGGCTCACCCGCGAACTCGGCCTCGACCTCACCGCCTTCGTCCTCTTCTCCTCCGCCGCCGGAGTCTTCGGCAACGCCGGCCAGGCCGCCTACGCCGGGGCCAACTCCGTCCTCGACGCGCTCGCCGAGCGCCGCCGGGCCCAGGGCCTGCCCGCCACCTCTCTCGCCTGGGGCCTGTGGGACCAGGCCAGCGGCATGACCGCCCACCTTGACGCCACCGACCTGCGCCGCGTCCGCCGGGGCGGCGCCGACGCCCTCGCCACCGAGGAAGGGCTGCGCCTGTTCTCGGCGGCCGTCCGCACCGTCGAGCCGCTGCTGCTGCCCATGCGCCTCGACCTGGCGGCGGCCAGATCGGCGGCCCTCCGGCACGGCGCCGTCCCGCCACTGCTCCGCGCCCTGGTACGCGCGCCCGGCCGCCGCGCCGCCGCGAACGGCTCCTCCGACGCGTCCTCGGCGCTCGCCGGACTGCGCGGCGCCGACCAGGAGCGCGCCGTCCTCGCCGCCGTCACCGAGCAGGTCGCCGCGGTCCTCGGGCACGCCGGTGCCCACGCCGTCGACCCGCAGAAGGCGTTCAAGGAACTCGGCTTCGACTCGCTGACCGCTGTCGAACTCCGCAACCGGCTCGCCCCGGTCATCGGCCTTCGCCTGCCCGCCACCCTCGTCTTCGACCACCCCAGCCCGCACGCCCTCGCCCGGCACATCTGCGCCGAGCTGGGCGAGGACCAGGAGGCGGCGGCACGGCCCGAGCTCCCGCCGGGCCGTGCGGCCGCCGACGACGACCCGATCGCCATCGTCGCCATGAGCTGCCGGTACCCGGGCGGGGTCCGGTCCCCCGAACAGCTCTGGCAGCTGGTCGCGGGCGCCGGTGACGCCATCTCCCCCTTCCCGCAGGACCGCGGCTGGGACTTCCCCCCGCTCGGTGGCGAGGCGAGTGGCGACGCTGCCCTCACCTTCACCCGCGAGGGCGGATTCCTCCACGACGCCGCGGACTTCGACCCGGAGCTGTTCGCCATCTCGCCCCGCGAGGCCCTCGCCATGGACCCGCAGCAGCGGCTCCTCCTGGAGGTCTCCTGGGAGGCTTTCGAACGCGCGGGGATCGACCCCCGTACGCTCAGGGGGACCCGCGCCGGCGTCTTCGCCGGGGTCATGTACCAGGACTACACCAACCGCCTTCTCGCCGTGCCCGAGGGCGTCGAGGGCCACCTGGGCACCGGCAACACCGGCAGTGTGGTCTCGGGCCGCGTCGCGTACACCTTCGGGCTCGAAGGCCCCGCGATGACGGTGGACACGGCCTGCTCCTCCTCGCTGGTCGCCCTCCACCTCGCCGCCCAGTCCCTGCGCAGGGGCGAGTCGACGCTCGCGCTCGCGGGCGGCGTCACCGTGATGTCCACGCCCAACCTCTTCGTCGACTTCAGCCGCCAGGGCGGGCTCGCCGCCGACGGCCGGATCAAGTCCTTCGCGGGCGCCGCGGACGGCACGGTCTGGGGCGAGGGCGCGGGCGTCCTCCTCCTGGAACGGCTCTCCGACGCCCGCCGCAACGGCCACCCGGTCCTCGCCCTCCTGCGCGGCTCGGCCGTCAACCAGGACGGCGCGTCCAACGGCCTGACCGCCCCGAACGGCCCCTCGCAGCAGCGCGTCATCCGCCAGGCCCTGGCCGACGCGGGTCTCACCCCGTCGGACGTGGACGCGGTGGAGGCGCACGGCACCGGCACGAAGCTGGGTGACCCGATCGAGGCGCAGGCCCTCCTCGCCACCTACGGGCAGGACCGCCCCGAGGACCGGCCCCTGTGGCTCGGCTCGGTGAAGTCGAACATCGGGCACACCCAGGCCGCCGCCGGTGTCGCGGGGGTCATCAAGATGGTCGAGGCGATGCGCCACGGCGTCCTCCCGCAGACCCTGCACGTCGACGAGCCGACTCCCCAGGTGGAGTGGGAGGCGGGCGCGGTCGAGCTGCTGACCGAGCCTCACCCGTGGCCCGAAGGGGACGCGCCCCGCCGGGCCGGCGTCTCCTCCTTCGGCATCAGCGGCACCAACGTCCACGCGATCATCGAGGAGCCCCCGCGGCCGACCCCCGCTCCCGCGTCGGCCCCCGACACTCCCGCCGCCACCGGCGTCCCCGTGCCCTGGGTCCTCTCCGGTGCGTCCGCCGACGCCCTGCGTGACCAGGCCCGTCGCCTCGCCGGCCACCTGGAGGGACTGACCGACTCCCCCTCCCCGGTGGACATCGGCCTCTCCCTCGCGACCACCCGTGCCGCCCTCGAGCACCGCAGTGTCCTGGTCGGCACCACAACGGCGGAACTCATCGCCGGGTTGGCCGGGGCAACCTCACGTGGCCCGGCAGCCGCCGGACGCCTGGGCCTGCTGTTCACGGGTCAGGGTGCGCAGCGGGTCGGGATGGGGCGGGAGTTGTATGCCGCGTATCCGGTGTTCGCGGAGGCGTTCGACGCGGTGTGTGCGCGGGTGGACGGTGGGCTGGGCCGGTCGTTGAAGGACCTCGTTTTCGAGGGCGAGGGTGAGGGTGCGGGGGGTGTTGGTCTGCTGGATCGGACGCGGTTCACGCAGGCGGCGTTGTTCGCGGTCGAGGTGGCGTTGTTCCGGCTGCTGGAGTCGTGGGGGGTGCGCCCGGACGCACTCCTGGGCCACTCGGTGGGGGAGATTGCGGCCGCGCATGTGGCCGGGGTGCTGGACCTGGATGACGCGTGTGCGTTGGTGGTGGCGCGTGGTCGGTTGATGGATGCTCTGCCCGCGGGTGGGGCGATGGTGGCGGTCGAGGCGTCTGAGGACGAGGTCCGTGCGGCGCTGGTGGAGGGTGTCTCCGTCGCTGCGGTGAATGGGCCGCGTGCGGTGGTCGTCTCCGGTGCGGAGGCGGCGGTGGAGCAGGTCGCCGCCGCGCTCGCCGAGCGGGGCGCGCGGGTCAAGAAGCTCACGGTCAGTCACGCCTTCCACTCGGTGTTGATGGACCCGATGCTGGAGGAGTTCCGGCAGGTCGCAAAGACGCTGACCTACGGGCCCGCCCGCATCCCCGTCGTCTCGAACCTCACCGGTGAGGTGGCGGGTCCCGAGCTTTCGACGGCCGGTTACTGGGTGCGGCACGTCCGTGAGGCGGTTCGTTTCGCCGGCGGTGTGCGGACCCTGCACGCCCAAGGCGTGACGCGGTTCCTGGAGATCGGGCCGGACGGTGTGCTCACCGCCATGGCGCGCACCACCTTGCCGGAGGCGGAGGACGCGCTCTTCGTGCCCGTGCTGCGCAAGAACCGGGACGAGGCGGCCACCCTGGTCACCGCTCTCGGCGAGCTGCACGCGCACGGCGGTGAGGTCGACTGGGCGGCGTTCTTCGCCGGCACCGGCGCCCGCCGCGTCGACCTGCCCACCTACGCCTTCCAGCACCAGCGTTACTGGATCGACGAGGCCGAGCTGCCGCGTACCGGAGCCGACCCGGTGGAGACGGCGTTCTGGGACACCGTCGAGCGCGAGGACCTGGCGACGCTCGCCGGCACCCTGGACCTGGAGCCCGGCACCCTGGAGACGGTGCTCCCCGCCCTGGCCGCCTGGCGGCGAAGGAGACAGGAGGGCGCGGCGGCCGACGAGTGGTGTTACGAGGAGAGCTGGGTGCCCGCTGCCGACCCGGGCGACCTGCCGGGCCGCGCCGACGGGCGGCTCGTGGTAGCGGCCGAGGGGAACGGCGATCCGGCCGTGGAGGCACTGCGCGCCCGAGGGGCCCAGGTGCTCACCGTCCCCCTCGACACCGGCCCCGCGGAACTGGCCGAACTGCTGCGCGAGGCCCCGGCGCCCCTCGGCGCCGTGTCCTTGCTGCCGACCCTTGCCGCCACGCTCACCCTCGTCCGGGCTGCCGAGGCGGCCGGGGTGAGGGTGTGGGCGCTGACCCGGGCGGCCGTGTCGACCGCGCCCGCCGACCCGCCCGTCGACCCGGAAGCAGCCGGGATCTGGGGGCTCGGCCGGGTCGCCGCTCTCGAGCTCCCGCAACTATGGGGTGGTCTGCTCGACCTTCCCGCCACACCGGGCGACCGCGACTGGGACCGGGTCTGCGCCGTCCTGGCCGACGGCACGGAGGACCAGGTCGCCGTCCGCCCCTCCGGGGTCCGGGTCCGGCGGCTGACCCGCACCGCTCCCGGCACGCCCGGCGGCTGGACCCCCCGCGGCACCGTGCTGATCACCGGCGGCACCGGCGCGCTCGGCGCCCAGGTGGCCCGCTGGGCGGTCGCCGGGGGCGCCGAGCGGGTCGTGCTGACCAGCCGCCGCGGACCGGACGCGCCGGGGGCCGCGGCCCTGCGCGAGGAGCTCACCGCCCAGGGCGCCGAGGTGCTGATCGCCGCCGTGGACGCAGCCGACCGCGACGCCCTCGCCGCGCTGCTGCGGTCCTGCCCGCCCGACGCGGTCGTCCACGCCGCCGGGATCACCCAGTCCACCGCGCTGAACGCCATGGACACCACCGAACTCGGCCGGGTGGTCGCCGCCAAGGCCGACGGTGCCCGTCACCTCGACGAACTGACCCGGGACCAGGAACTGGACGCCTTCGTCCTCTTCTCCTCCATCGCCGGCACCTGGGGCAGCGGCGGACAGGGCGCCTACGCCGCCGCCAACGCCCAGCTCGACGCCGTCGCCCGGCGCCGTGCCGCCGCCGGGCTGCCCGCCACCTCCCTCGCCTGGGGCCCTTGGGACGAGAGCGGCATGGCCGCCGGTGAAGGCGGTGACGCCCTGCGCCGCCGCGGTCTCCACCCGCTCGACCCGCGCGCCGCCCTCGCGGTGATGGGCCGCCTCGTGGGCGCCCGGAGCTGTGTGGTCGTCGCCGACGTGGAGTGGCAGCGGTTCGGCGCGGCCTACACCGCCGCCCGTCCCAGCCCCCTGCTCTCCGCCCTGCACACGGACACCGCCGCCGAGGCGGCCGCCCCCGAGGCGCCGGCCGCCGCCGAACTGCGCCGCCGCCTGGCCGGACTGACCGAGACCGAGGTGCGCCGCAGCCTCGTCGACCTGGTGCGTACCCGGTCCTCCGCCGTCCTCGGCCGGGCCCCCGGCGACACGATCGCGGCGAACAAGGCGTTCCGCGAGGCCGGTTTCGACTCGCTCACCGCCGTGGAACTGCGGACCGCCCTCGCCACCGCCACCGGCCTGACCCTGCCGGCCACCGTCGTCTTCGACCACCCGACCCCGGCCGCCCTGGCCGACTACCTGCGGACCGGCCTCCTCGGCGAGGAGGGCGACGGGGACCAGCACGCGGTCAGCGCCGCCGCCTCCGACGAGCCGGTCGCGATCATCGGCATGGCCTGCCGCTTCCCCGGCGGGGTCGCCTCGCCGCAGGAACTGTGGAAACTGCTCGCCGAGGGCGGCGACGCGATCGGGGCCTTCCCCACGGACCGCGGCTGGGACGTCGAGGCGCTCTACGACCCCGACCCGGACCGCCCCGGCACCTCCTACGCCCGCGACGGCGGCTTCCTGGAGGGGGCCAGCGCCTTCGACGCGGAGTTCTTCGGGATCAGCCCGCGCGAGGCGCTGTCCATGGACCCGCAGCAGCGGCTGCTGCTGGAGACCTCCTGGGAGGCGTTCGAACAGGCCGGGCTCGACCCCGACCGCCTGCGAGGCAGCCGGGCCGGCGTCTTCGTCGGCACCAACGGCCAGGACTACGCCTCCCTCATCGTCCACTCCGGCGAGCCGGTCGAGGGGTACCTCGCCACGGGCAACGCGGCGAGCGTGGTCTCCGGCCGCCTCGCCTACACGTTCGGCCTCGAGGGGCCGGCGGTCACGGTCGACACGGCCTGCTCGTCCTCCCTCGTCGCCCTGCACTGGGCGGCCCAGTCCCTGCGCCAGGGCGAGTCCTCGCTGGCGCTGGCGGGCGGCGTCACCATCATGGCCACGCCCACCGCCTTCACCGAGTTCAGTCGTCAGCGGGGGTTGGCGTCCGACGGGCGGTGCAAGGCGTTCGCGGGTGCGGCGGACGGCACCGGCTGGGGCGAGGGCGTGGGCATGCTCGTGCTGGAGCGTCTTTCGGACGCGGAGCGCAACGGTCATGAGGTGCTGGCGGTGCTGCGGGGCAGTGCGGTCAACCAGGACGGTGCGTCCAACGGTTTGACGGCGCCGAACGGTCCCGCTCAGCAGCGGGTGATCCGGCAGGCGTTGGCGAATGCGCGTCTGGAGCCGTCGGACGTGGACGTGGTGGAGGCCCATGGCACGGGTACCGCTCTGGGCGATCCGATCGAGGCGCAGGCCCTGCTGGCCACCTACGGGCAGGGAAGGGACGCCCAACGCCCGCTGTGGCTGGGTTCGGTGAAGTCGAACATCGGGCACACGCAGGCCGCCGCCGGTGTGGCGGGGGTCATCAAGATGGTGGAGGCGATGCGCCACGGGGTGCTGCCGAGGACCCTGCACGTGGACGAGCCGACCCCGCATGTCGACTGGTCGGCGGGGGCCGTTTCGCTGCTGACCGAGGAGCGGGAGTGGTCCCCTGCGGGCCGTCCGCGCCGGGCGGGCGTCTCCTCCTTCGGCGTCAGCGGCACCAACGCCCACGTCATCCTCGAAGAGGCCCCGCTGCCCGCCCCGACCGGCACCGCCCCCGGCACCTCCGTCCTGCCCTGGCTGCTCTCCGCACGCACCGAGGAGGCACTGCGCGCCCAGGCCGCCCGCCTCCACGCCCACGTCGTCTCCGCCCCCGCGGACCCGGCCGCGCTCAGTCACGCCCTGGCCACTACCCGGGCCCGCTTCGACCACCGCGCGGCCGTCGTCGCCGCCGACCGCGAAGGGCTCCTGCACGGCCTGCGGGCCCTCGCCCAGGGCAGCCCGGCCCCCTCCCTGGTACGGGGCCGGGTGGACGGGGACACCCGGCTCGCCCTGCTCTTCTCCGGCCAGGGCAGCCAGCGGCCCGGCATGGGCGCCGAGCTGTACCGGAACGAACCGCGCTTCGCCGCCGCCCTCGACGAGGTACGCGCCCATCTCGACCCGCACCTCGAACGGCCCGTGCTCGACCTGCTGCTCGCCGAACCGGAGAGCGCCGACGCACTCCTGCTGGACGAGACCCAGCACACCCAGGCCGCCCTCTTCGCCCTGGAGGTCGCCCTCTACCGGCTGGTCGAGCAGTGGGGCCTGGTCCCCGACGTCCTCCTCGGCCACTCCGTCGGCGAACTCGCCGCCGCCCACGTCGCCGGGGTGCTCGCCCTCCCGGACGCCTGCGTCCTGGTGGCCGCCCGCGGACGCCTCATGTCCCGGCTCCCGCGCGGCGGTGCCATGGCCGCGCTCGACGTACCCGAGCAGGAGGTGCTGCCCCTGCTGGCCGGACGCGAGAACGTCGGCGTCGCCGCCGTCAACGGACCCACCGCCACGGTCGTCTCCGGCGACGCGGACGCCGTCCGTGAGATCGCCGGGCACTTCCGCGCACAGGGCCGCCGCACCAAGCTCCTGCGGGTCAGCCACGCCTTCCACTCCCCGCACATGGACGGCATGCTCGACGCCTTCCGCGAAGTCGCCGAAGGGCTCACCTACCACGCGCCCGAGATCCCCCTCGTCTCCGACACCACCGGCGACCTCCTGCCCGCCGGGGAACCGGTCACCGCCGGCCACTGGGTACGCCACGTCCGCGCCGCCGTCCGCTTCTTCGACGGCATGCGGACCGTGCGCGCCACCGGCGCCACCCACCTGCTCGAACTCGGCCCCGACGGCGTCCTCACCGCGCTGGCACAGGAATGCCTCGCCGAACCCGGCGAATCGGAACCGGCCGTCGTCGCCGTCCCCGCCCTGCGCGGAGGCCGCGGCGAGACCGAAACCCTCACCGCCGCCCTGGCCACCCTCGACGCCACCGGCGCCGGACCCGACTGGGCGGCCGTCTTCGACGGCCGCCCTGCCCGCCGCGTGGAACTGCCCACCTACGCCTTCCAGCGCAGGCGCTACTGGCCCCGCGCCCTCGCTCCCGGCGCCGGCGACGTCGCGAGCGCCGGACTCGGCGCCACCGGCCACCCCCTACTCCAGGCCGTCGTCCCGCTGGCCGAGGACGACGCCTACCTCTTCACCGCCCGGCTCTCCGCCACCACCCACCCCTGGCTCGCCGACCACGCCATCGGCTCCACCGCTGTCCTCCCCGGCACCGCCTACCTCGAACTGGCCGCCCGCGCCGGGGACCAGGCCGGCTGCTCCCGCGTCGAGGAGCTGACCCTCCTCGCCCCGATGGTGCTGCCCCCCACCCGCGCCGTACAGCTCCAGCTTTCCCTCCTGGCCCCCGACGCCGACGGCCACCGCGCCCTGACCGTGCACGGTCGTCCCGAGACCGCCGCGGGGGAACAGCCCTGGACGCTCCACGCCACGGGCCTCCTCGCCCCCGCCCCCGCCCCCGCCCCGGACGCGGCCCGGCGCGACGAGGACGGAGCCTGGCCCCCGGCCGGAGCCGCCCCCGTGCCGCTCGATGGCTTCTACGCCTCCCTCGCCGAGGACGGCTTCGCCTACGGCCCCGCCTTCCAGGGGCTGCGCGCGGTGTGGCGGCGCGGCGACACCCTCTACGCCGAGGCCGCGCTGCCCGAGGGCGGCGACGACCGTGCCGCCGCCTACACCCTGCACCCCGCCCTCCTCGACGCCGCCCTGCACGCCCTGGCCTGCGCCACCGACGAGGAGTCACCCGGCGGGCTGCCGTTCGCCTTCGGCGGCGCCACCCTGCACGCCTCCGGCGCCGACCGGCTGCGCGTCACCCTCACCCGCACCGCCGGCGGCCCCGTCGCCCTGCGCGCCACCGATACCTCCGGTGCTCCCGTCGCCGACATCGCGGCGCTGACCCTGCGGCCCGTCTCCGCCACCGATCTCGCCGCCGCCGCGCCCGACCCCCTCGCCGACCGGCTGCTGCGCCTCGACTGGACGACCGCCCCCGCCCGGCCTGCCGGGACCGAGGCGGCCGACCCGCCCGCGTACGTCCTCCTCGGCGACCACCGCCTCGGCGGCGACAACGGCGCACCGCGCCACGCCGACCTCACCGCGCTGGCCGCCGCCGTCGACGCCGGGACGGCCCAGGTACCCACCCTGGTCGTCGCGCCCTTCCCGCCCGCCCACGGCGAGGAGCCGGACGGCGACAGCGCCCACCACGCCCGGCACGCCCACGCCGCCACGCACCGTGTCCTGCGGACCGCCCAGGAGTGGCTGGCCGACGAGCGGTTCGCCGCCTCCCGGCTGCTGGTCGTCACTCGGGGCGCCACCGTCGAGGCACCCGAGGCACGCATGCTGCCCGGCGCCGCCGTCTGGGGCCTGCTGCGCTCCGCGCAGAACGAGAACCCGGGCCGCTTCGTCCTCCTCGACCTCGACGACACCACCCCCGACGCCGCCGCGCTCCCCGCCGAGGTCCTCCACCTCGCCGCCGCCGGGAGCGAACCGCAGCTCGCCCTGCGCGACGGCACCGTGAAGACGCCCCGCCTCGTCCGGGCCCTCGACGGCCCCGCCCTCGTGCCGCCCGCCGGACACGAGGGGGCCTGGCACATCGACATCGAGCAGGGCGGCACCCTGGAGAACCTCAAGGCGGTCCCCGCCGAGCGGGCGCTGCGGCCGCTGGCCCCCAACGAGGTCCGCATCGCCGTCCGCGCCGCAGGGCTCAACTTCCGCGACGTCCTCATGGCCCTCGGCATGTACCCGACCCGTGCCCAACTGGGCAGCGAAGGCGCCGGAGTCGTCACCGAGACCGGTGCCGACGTCACCCACCTCGCCGTGGGCGACCGGGTGCTCGGCCTCTTCCCGGACGCCTTCGGGCCCCTCGCCGTCACCGATGCGCGCACCGTCCACCGCATGCCCGAGGAGTGGTCCTTCGAGCAGGCGGCCTCCGTGCCGCTCACCTTCCTCACCGCCTACCACGCCCTGGGCGACCTGGGCGGCATCCGCGGGGGCCAGTCGGTGCTCGTCCACTCCGCCGCCGGCGGCGTCGGCATGGCCGCCGTCCAGCTCGCCCACCACTGGGGCGCCGAGGTGTACGCCACCGCGGGCCCGTCCAAGTGGGAGGCGGTCCGCGCCCTCGGCGTGGCCGAGGACCACCTCGCCTCCTCCCGGGACACCGGCTTCACCGAACGGTTCACCGCCGTCTCCGGCGGACGCGGCGTCGACCTCGTCCTCAACTCCCTCGCCCACGCCTACGTGGACGCCTCCCTGCGACTGCTGCCGCGCGGCGGCCACTTCCTGGAGATGGGCAAGACCGACGTCCGCGACGCGCAGACCGTCGCCTCCGCCCACGAAGGCGTCACCTACCAGGCGTTCGACCTGATGGACGCCGGACTCGACCGCATCGCGGCCATGCTCGCCGACCTCGTCGGCCTCTTCGAGCGCGGTGCTCTCCACCCGCTGCCGCTGACCACCTGGGACGTGCGCCGCGCCCCCGAGGCGTTCCGCCACGTCAGTCAGGCCCGGCACACCGGCAAGGTGGTCCTCACCGTCCCGCCCCGCCGCGACCCCGACGGCACCGTCCTGGTCACCGGGGCCACCGGAGCCCTCGGCCGCCGCGTCGCCCGCCACCTGGCCACCGTGCACGGCGTCCGTCACCTGCTGCTCGCCGGACGCCGTGGACCCGACGCACCCGGCGCCGCCGAACTGGTCGCCGAGCTTGCCGAGTCGGGGGCCGAAGTCCGCCTCGCCGCCTGCGACACCGCCGACCGGGACGCCGTCGCCGCCCTGCTTGCGACCATCGACGCGGCCCATCCGCTGACCGCCGTCGTGCACGTCGCGGGCCTCCTCGACGACGGCGTCCTCACCTCTCTGGACCCGGAACGGGTCGACCGGGTGATGGCGCCCAAGACCGACGCCGTACTCCACCTCCACCACCTCACCCGCCACCTTCCGCTCGCCGAGTTCACCCTCTTCTCCTCCGCCTCGGCCGTCTTCGGCGGCGCCGGACAGGGCAACTACGCGGCGGCCAACGCCTACCTCGACGCCCTCGCCCGCCACCGGCACGGCCTCGGCCTGCCCGCCACCTCCCTCGCCTGGGGCCTGTGGGAGGACGCCGACTCCATGGCCGCCACCGTCGGCCGCGGCGACCGCTCACGCATACAGGGAGCAGGTGTCGGCGCCCTCAGCCCCGAGGAAGGCATGGCCCTCCTCGACCGGGCCCCGGCTCTCGCCACCGCCGACCTCGTCCCGGTCCACCTCGACCTCACGGCGCTCCGCGCCCGCCCCGAGGCGGTCCCTCCGCTGCTGCGGGGTCTCGTCCGTCTCCCCGGACGCCGTGCCGCCGCGCAGAACGGCGACGGCTCCGCCGGTTCCGGCTCGTTCGCCCAGCGCCTCGCCGCCGCGCCCCCGCAGGAACGGGACCGGCTCCTCCTCGACCTCGTCCGCGACCACGTCGCCGCCGTCCTCGGCCTGGAAGGACCCGAGGCCGTCGAACCCCGCCGCGCCTTCAAGGACATCGGCTTCGACTCGCTGACCGCCGTCGAACTCCGCAACCGGCTCAACGCCGCCTGCGGCTGCCGCCTCCCCGCCACCCTGGTCTTCGACCACCCCACCCCCCAGGCGCTCGCCGAGCACCTGCGCGCCGAACTCGGCGGTGCCGAGGAGACCGCGGCGGTCCCCGCCGCCCCCGCCCGGACCGCCGCGCCGGCCGACGAACCGCTCGCCGTCGTGGCCATGGCGTGCCGCTTCCCCGGCGGGGTCACCACCCCCGAGGAACTGTGGACCCTCCTCACCGAGGGCGGCGACGGCATCGGCGCCTTCCCGGCCGACCGCGGCTGGGACCTCGCCGCCCTCTACGGCACCGACGGCGCCTGCGACACCCAGGCGGGCGGCTTCGTCCAGGCGGCCGGGGCCTTCGATCCGACCTTCTTCGGGATCTCGCCGCGTGAGGCGCTGGCGATGGACCCGCAGCAGAGGCTGCTGCTGGAGACCTCCTGGGAGGCGATCGAGCGCGCGGGCATCGACCCGTCCACCCTGCGCGGCAGCGAGGCCGGCGTCTTCGTCGGCGCCGCCGGCTCCAACTACGGCGCCGGGCTCCGCTCCCTCCCCGAGGGCATCGCCGGCCACCTCCTCACCGGCAACGCCACCAGCGTCGCCTCCGGCCGCGTCTCGTACGCCCTCGGGCTGGAGGGCCCGGCGGTCACCGTCGACACCGCCTGTTCCTCCTCGCTGGTCGCGCTGCACCTGGCGGCGCAGTCCCTCCGCCAGGGCGAGTGCGACCTCGCCCTCGCGGGCGGCGTCACCGTGATGGCGACCCCGGGCGCCTTCACCGAGTTCAGCCGCCAGGGCGGCCTCGCCGCCGACGGCCGCTGCAAGGCGTTCGCCGGAGCGGCCGACGGCACCGGCTGGGGCGAGGGCGTCGGCATGCTCCTGGTCGAACGGCTCTCGGACGCCCGCGCCAAGGGCCACCCGGTACTGGCGGTCCTGCGCGGCTCGGCCGTCAACCAGGACGGCGCCTCCAACGGCCTGACCGCCCCGAACGGGCCTTCCCAGCAGCGTGTCATCCGCCAGGCACTCGCCAACGCCCGTCTCGCACCCTCGGACGTGGACGCGGTGGAGGCCCACGGCACGGGCACCCGGCTGGGCGACCCGATCGAGGCGCAGGCCCTGCTCGCCACCTACGGCCAGGACCGCCCCGAGGACCGGCCCCTGTGGCTCGGCTCGATCAAGTCGAACATCGGCCACACCCAGTCGGCCGCCGGTGTGGCGGGGGTGATGAAGATGGTCCTCGCCCTGCGCCACGGCATCCTGCCCCGGACCCTCCACGTCGACGAGCCGACTCCGCACGTCGACTGGACGGCGGGTGCGGTCCGGCTCCTGACGGAACCGGTCGCCTGGTCGCACACCGACCGGCCGCTGCGCGCCGGCGTCTCCTCCTTCGGTATCAGCGGCACCAACGCCCACGTCGTCCTGGAACAGGCCCCCGAACCGGAGCCCCCGGCCGCCGAACCCTCGTCCGGGCCGGTGCCGTGGACCCTCTCCGGTCGTACCGACACCGCCCTGCGGGCGCAGGCCGCCCGGCTCCTCGAGGCCGTCGGCGACCTCGCCCCGCAGCACGTCGGCCTCTCCCTCGGCACGACGCGGACGGCGTTGGAGCACCGGGCGGTGGTGGTGGGTGCTTCGCGTGAGGCGCTGCTCGAGGGTGTGTCGGCGGTGGCTGAGGGTCGTGGTGCGGCGGGTGTGGTCGGGGGTGTGGCGGGTGAGCCGGGCCGGGTGGCGTTCGTGTTCCCCGGGCAGGGGTCGCAGTGGCAGGGCATGGCCGTGGAACTGCTCGGCTGCTCGCCGGTGTTCGCCGCGCGGATGGCGGAGTGCGGTGAGGCGCTGTCGGCGTTCACCGACTGGTCACTGGACGACGCCCTGCACGGCCGGGTGGACACCGAGCGGGTGGATGTGGTCCAGCCGTTGCTGTTCGCGGTGATGGTGTCGCTGGCGGCGGTGTGGGAGGACTGGGGGGTTCGTCCGTCGGCGGTGATCGGTCACTCGCAGGGGGAGATCGCTGCCGCGTGTGTGGCGGGCGCGTTGTCGTTGCGGGACGCCGCGCGTGTGGTGGCGCTCCGGTCCCGCTCGATCGTGGCACTGGCGGGGCGCGGTGGCATGGTGTCCGTGCCGCTTCCTGTTGAACGTGTCCGTGAGGACCTGGCCGGCTATGAGGGCCGGGTGTCGGTGGCGGCTGTCAACGGTCCGGCCTCGGTGGTGGTCTCCGGCGACGTCGAGGGTCTGGACGAGCTGCTCACCCGTTGGACGGGGAGTGGTGTGCGTGCTCGTCGGATCGCGGTGGACTACGCCTCCCACTCCGCCCACGTGGAGGAGCTGAAGGACGAACTCCTTCAGGTGCTGTCCCCGATCGAGCCGAGGGCGGGGCGGATACCGGTGTATTCGACGGTGACGGGTGTGGCGGAGGACGGTTCGGGCTTCGACGCCGTGTACTGGTTCACCAACCTGCGCCGGACGGTGGAGTTCGAGACCGCCACCCGCAGTCTCCTCGCCGACGGTTATGGCGTGTTCGTGGAGTCGAGTCCTCATCCGGTGGTGAGTCTGGGGGTGCAGGAGACGATCGAGGACAGCCCGTCCGCTGCCTCGGCCGTCACCGTGGGCTCGCTGCGCCGGAACGACGGCGGTCTGGACCGGATGCTGCTCTCCCTCGCCGAACTCCACGTCCACGGTGTCTCGCCGGACTGGGCGAAGGTCTTCCCGGCCACCGCCCGCCGCGTCGACCTCCCCACCTACGCCTTCCAACACCAGCACTACTGGCTGGAGGACTCCGACCCGGCCGTCGCTCCCGCCGAGGCGGGTGGCGGCGGGACCGACGTGGTGGACGCGGAGTTCTGGGAGACCGTCGAGCGCGAGGACTTCACCGCGTTCGCCGGGGAGCTCGACGTCGACCCGGACGCACCCATGGCCTCCGTCCTGCCGGCCCTCTCCGCCTGGCGTCGCCGCCGGCAGCGCGATGCGGCCGTGGACCGGTGGACGTACCAGGTGGCCTGGCACCCCGTCGCCGACCCCGAGCCGGTGCCACTCTCCGGCACCTGGCTGCTGGTCGTACCCGAAGGGCTCGCCGGTGCGGGAGAGGAGCACGTCCGCGCGGTGGACGAGGCGCTGCGGCGCAACGGCGCGCAGACCCGTACCGTCGCCGTCGACAGCCAGGAGCGCAAGGAGATCGCGGGACGCCTCGGCGAGGCTCTGGCCGACGCGGTCGCCGGTCCGGCTCCGGTCGCCGGGGTGGTCTCGCTGCTCGCCCTCGACCCGGGCGTCCACCCGGAGTTCCCCTCCGCCCGGCTCGGTCTGAGCCGTACCGCCGCGCTGGTCCAGGCGCTCTCCGACCTCGCCTGCACGGCACCCCTGTGGTGCGCCACCGAGTCCGCCGTCCGCGCGGTCCCGGCGGACCGGGTCACCGCCCCCGAACAGGCCATGGTCTGGGGCCTCGGCCGGGTCGTCGCGCTCGAACACCCCGAGCTCTGGGGCGGCCTGGTCGACCTGCCGGCCACCTGGGACGAGCGGGCCGGGGACCGTCTCTGCGCGCTGCTCTCCGGCGCCTGCGGCGAGGACCAGGCGGCGCTGCGGCCCTCCGGGCTCCTGGGCCGCCGGCTCCTGCGGACCGAAGCCCCCCGGGCGCGGGACGATGAGCACGGCTGGAAGCCGACCGGGACGGTGCTGATCACCGGCGGGACGGGAGCGCTCGGCGCCCATGTGGCCCGCTGGCTCGCCCGCAACGGCGCCCCCCACCTGCTGCTCGTCAGCCGCCGGGGCGCCGAGGCCCCCCAGGCGGCGGAACTGACCGCCGAGCTGACCTCCCTGGGCGCCCGGATCACCCTGGCCGCCTGTGATCTCGCCTCCCGCGAGGCCACCGAGGCGCTGCTCGCCTCCGTCCCCGAGGACGCCCCGCTCACGGCGGTGGTGCACACCGCCGCCGTCCTCGACGACAGCGTCGTGGACGCCCTCGACCCGGAGCGCATCCACCGCGCGGCGGCCCCCAAGGTGGACGGGGCCCTGCACCTGCACGAGCTGACGCGGGACCGGGACCTCTCCGCTTTCGTCCTCTTCTCCTCGTTCGCCGGCACCTTCGGCACCCCCGGCCAGGGCAACTACGCCCCGGGCAACGCCTTCCTCGACGCCCTCGCCCAGCAGCGCGCGGCCGAGGGACTGCCCGCCACTTCGGTGGCCTGGGGCCCCTGGGGCGGCGACGGCATGGCCGACGGCGCGGTCGGCGAGGTGGCCCGCCGCCACGGCGTGGCGAGCATGGCCCCCGAGTCGGCCACCGAGGCGCTGCACCGCGCCATCGACGGCGGCGAGCCGTTCACGACCGTCGCCGACATCGACTGGGGCCGCTTCTACACCGCCTTCACCGCCACCCGGCCCAGCCCCTTCGTCTCCCTCGTCCCGGAAGCGCGCCGCGCCGCCGCGCGTACGACCGCCGCACCCGGCGCGGGAGCGGCGGAGGACGCGCCGCGGTCGGGCGACGCCTTCACCGAGCACCTGGCAGGGCTGGCCCCGGCCGAACAGCAGCGGGCGCTCGTCGACTTCGTCCGGGCACACGTCGCCTCCGTCCTCGGGTACCAGGACCCACAGGAGGTCGGCGAACGCCGTGCCTTCCGGGAACTCGGCTTCGACTCGGTGACCGCCGTCGAGCTGCGCAACCGGCTCGGTACGGCCACCGGCAGGCGCTTCCCGGCCACCCTGGTCTTCGACCACCCGTCCCCGGTCGCCCTCGCCGAGCACCTGCGCGGTGAACTCATGGGCGGTGCGGCCTCCCCGGAGAGGTCGCCCCTGGACGAGATCGAGCGGCTCGACGCCGTCCTCTCGGGGCTCGCGACGCCCGACGAGACGACGCGCGTCCGGGTCGCCCAGCGCCTGCAGACGCTGCTGTCCAAGTGGGACGGCGGGCCGCGCGCCGCCGAGGACCCGGCGCAGGCGTTCGAGTCGGCCACGGTCGACGAGATGTTCGACTTCATCGATCGAGAGCTCGGGATGTGAAGCGTCAGATGACCAGCCGTCCCCAGCCGACAGACGGGCGAGTTCACGTGACCGACCAGGACAAGCTCCTCGATTACCTCAAGCGGGTCACCGCCGACCTCCAGCAGACGCGCCAGCGCCTGCGCGAGGCCGAGTCGGGTCGGCACGAGCCCGTCGCGATCGTGGCGATGAGCTGCCGGTTCCCCGGCGGCGCGGGCTCCCCCGAGCAGCTCTGGGAGCTGCTGGCCGAGGGCCGCGACGCGGTCGGGGAGCTTCCCCCGGACCGGGGCTGGGACGTGGATGCCCTCTACGACCCGGATCCGGGCCGCGAGGGCACCAGCTACGTCCGCCAGGGCGCCTTCGTCGAGGGGGTCGCCGACTTCGACGCCGAGTTCTTCGGGATCTCGCCCCGCGAAGCCCTCGCCATGGACCCGCAGCAGCGCCTGCTGCTGGAACTCTCCTGGGAGGCGATCGAGCGGGCCGGTGTCGATCCGACCTCCCTCCACGGCTCCGAGGTCGGCATCTTCGCCGGGACCAACGGTCAGGACTACCCCTCCCTGCTGATCGGCTCCGGCGACGGCATCGAGGGGTACATCGGCACCGGCAACGCCGCCAGCACCCTCACCGGACGCGTCTCCTACGCCCTGGGCTTCGAGGGGCCCGCCGTCACCATCGACACGGCCTGCTCCTCCTCGCTGGTCGCCCTCCACCTGGCCGCCCAGTCCCTTCGCCAGGGCGAGTGCTCGCTGGCCCTGGCCGGTGGCGTCACCCTGATGGCCACCCCTTCCCTGTACGTCGAGTTCAGCCGGCAGCGCGGCCTCGCCGCCGACGGGCGCTGCAAGGCGTTCGCCGGTGCCGCGGACGGCACCGGCTGGGGCGAGGGCGCCGGCCTGCTCGTCCTGGAGCGGCTCTCCGACGCCCGTCGCAACGGCCACCAGGTCCTCGCCGTGCTGCGCGGCTCGGCGGTCAACCAGGACGGCGCGTCCAATGGTCTGACCGCCCCCAACGGGCCCGCGCAGCGCCGCGTCATCCGCCAGGCCCTGCACAGCGCCGGACTGACGGCCGCACAGGTCGGGGCCGTGGAGGCGCACGGCACCGGTACGAAGCTGGGCGACCCGATCGAGGCGCAGGCCCTGCTCGCCACGTACGGCCAGGGACGCGAGGCCGGCCGGCCGTTGTGGCTGGGTTCGGTGAAGTCGAACCTCGGGCACACGCAGGCCGCCGCCGGTGTGGCGGGGGTCATCAAGATGGTCATGGCGATGCGCCACGGGGTGCTGCCGCAGACCCTGCACGTGGACGAGCCGACCCCGCAGGTCGACTGGACGGCCGGCGCCGTCGAACTGTTGACCGAAGCCCACCCGTGGCCCGTCGGGGACGAACCGCGCCGTGCGGGTGTCTCCTCCTTCGGCATCAGCGGCACCAACGCCCACGTCATCGTCGAGGAGGCCCCCTCGGCCGCCGCGCCCGAGGAGCCCGTGACCACCGCCTCGCCGGCCGGTGGGTCCGCCGTTCCCTGGGTGCTTTCCGGCAGGACGCCCGAGGCGCTGGCCGAGCAGGCCGCCCGGCTTGCGGCGTACACCCGGGAGCGGGGGGAGCTGCGCCCGGTGGATGTGGGCTTCTCCCTGGCGACCACCCGTGCGGTTCTGGAGCACCGGGCCGTGGTGGTCGGGTCCTCGCGCGAGGACCTGCTCGCCGGGTTGGCCGGGGCAACCTCACGTGGCCCGGCAGCCGCCGGACGCCTGGGCCTGTTGTTCACGGGTCAGGGTGCGCAGCGGGTCGGGATGGGGCGGGAGTTGTATGCCGCCTATCCGGTGTTCGCCGATGCGTTCGACGCGGTGTGTGCGCGGGTGGACGGTGGGCTGGGCCGGTCGTTGAAGACTCTCGTTTTCGAGGGTGAGGGTGCGGAGGGTGTTGGTCTGCTGGATCGGACGCGGTTCACGCAGGCGGCGTTGTTCGCGGTCGAGGTGGCGTTGTTCCGGCTGCTGGAGTCGTGGGGGGTGCGCCCGGACGCACTCCTGGGCCACTCGGTGGGGGAGATCGTGGCCGCGCATGTGGCCGGGGTGCTGGACCTGGACGATGCGTGTGCGTTGGTGGTGGCGCGTGGTCGGTTGATGGATGCTCTGCCCGCGGGTGGGGCGATGGTGGCGGTCGAGGCGTCGGAGGACGAGGTCCGTGCGGCGCTGGTCGACGGTGTTTCCGTCGCTGCGGTGAACGGGCCGCGTGCGGTGGTCGTCTCGGGTGCGGAGGCGGCGGTGGAGCAGGTCGCCGCCGCGCTCGCCGAGCGGGGCGCGCGGGTCAAGAAGCTCACGGTCAGTCACGCCTTCCATTCGGTGTTGATGGATCCGATGCTGGAGGAGTTCCGGCAGGTCGCGGAGACGCTGACCTACGGGCCCGCCCACATCCCCGTGGTGTCGAACCTCACCGGTGAGGTCGCGGGTCCCGAACTCTCGACGGCCGGTTACTGGGTGCGGCACGTCCGTGAGGCGGTCCGCTTCGCCGACGGCATCCGGACGCTCCACGCCCAAGGCGTGACTCGCTTCCTCGAACTGGGCCCGGACGGTGTGCTCACCGCCATGGCGCAGAACACCCTTCCCGATGCCGAACCCGGCGCCGACGAAGTCCTGTGCACCGCGGTCCTGCGCAAGGACCGCGAGGAAACGTTCTCCCTGCTCACCGCCCTCGGCCGCCTGCACGCCCACGGCGGCGAGGTCGACTGGGCCGCCCACTTCACCAGCACGGCCGCCGACGCCCGGCGCGTGGAACTGCCGACGTACGCCTTCCAGCGCACCCGCTACTGGCCGAACGTCCGCCATCCGTACGCGGAGTCCGGCGCGGCTGGGCTGCTTCTGGCCGGACACCCGTTGCTCGGGGCGGCGGTGTCCCTCGCCGACCCGCACGGGGTCGTGCTCACCGGGCGGCTCTCCCTCGACAGCCACCCCTGGCTGGCCGATCACGCCGTGATGGGCACCGTGATCGTGCCGGGCACCGCCTTCGTGGAACTGGCGGTGCTCGCCGGGGAACAGGTCGGGCGGGAGACCGTCGAGGAACTGACCGTCGAGGCACCCCTCGTGCTGCCCGCCGAGGGCGGCGTCCAGTTGAGGGTCACGGTGCGGAACGGCGAGGGCGAGGGTGCCCCGGCCGGTCGCCGGGCCTTCACCGTTCACTCCCGCCGAGAGGGAGCCGAGGACGGCGAACCGTGGACGCGCCACGCCTCCGGTTCCCTCGTCCCCGGGTCCGACCACGAGGGCGCGGAGCCCACGGTGGACGAACTCGCCGGTGCCTGGCCCCCGCCCGGCGCCGAGGAACTGGAGGTCGCCGACGCCTATGAGACGTTCGCGGCGGGCGGCTTCGCCTACGGGCCCGCCTTCCACGGTCTGCGCGCCGCCTGGAGACGCGGCGGCGACCTCTTCGCCGAGGTGGCACTCCCTGAGGATGAGCGTCAGGAGGCGGGGACCTTCCGGCTGCACCCCGCCCTTCTCGACTCCGCCCTCCATGTCGTTCTGCTGGCCGCCTCCGCGCCGGGAGCACCCGGACGGGAACACGGGGAAAGCCCCGGCGCGCGCGGGCTGCCCTTCTCCTGGAGCGACATCGACGTGCGGGCGACCGGAGCCGCCACCGCCCGCGTACGGATCTCCCCGCGGCCCGCCGGGGTCTCGGTCACCGTCACCGACGAGTCCGGGCACCCGGTCGCCACGATCGGCTCCCTCACCTTCCGCGAGGTCACCGCCGGCCAACTGGCCGCCGCCGACGACGCGATGTTCCGGCTCGACTGGGCCCCGTGCGCCGTGGAACCCGCTCCCGGGAACGCCGGGTACGTGTCCCTCGGCACGGAGGCCGACGTGGACGATCCGGGGGGCGCCGGCGCCACCGTGTACGGCCTGGTGGTCGACCGGGACGGTGAGGCGGACGACCGCGCTGCCGTCCATGCGGTCGCCGGCCGCACCCTCGACGCCCTGCGCACCTGGCTCGCCGACCCCCGCCACGCCGACGCCCGCCTGGTGGTCGTCACACGGGGTGCCGTCGCCGTCGGGCCCGAGGCTCCGGCCGACCTGGCCGGGGCGGGCGTCTGGGGCTTGGTCCGCGCCGCGCAGGCGGAGAACCCGGGCCGCCTGGTCCTCCTCGACACCGTTCCGGGCACCGAGGCCGACGCGTCGCAGGTGTGCGCCGCCGCCCACTGCGGCGAAACCCAGCTCGCGCTGCGCGGCGAGGAGTGGTTCGCGCCCCGCCTGGCCCGTGCCGCCGCCCCGCAGCCGCAGGCGCGGGCAGCGTGGAGCGCCGATGACACGGTCCTGATCACCGGTGGCACCGGCGCCCTGGGCAGCCTGATCGCCCGCCACCTCGCCGCCGAGCACGGCGTCGGTGGTCTGGTGCTGACCAGCCGCTCCGGGCCGGCCGCCGATGGCGCCGCCGCCTTGGAGGCGGAGCTGACCGCCCTCGGCACCCGCGTCACCGTCGCCGCCTGCGACGCCGCCGACCGCGACCAGCTCGCCGCGCTCCTCGCCGCCCACCCGGTCACCGCCGTCGTCCACACCGCGGGAGTCCTCGACGACGGGGTCCTCGACACGGTCGACGCCGACCGCCTGGCGGGCGTCCTGCGGCCCAAGGCCGACGCCGCCCTCCACCTGGACGCGCTCACCCGCGACCGGCGACTGACCGCCTTCGTCCTCTTCTCCTCCGCCGCCGGGGTCTTCGGCAGTGCGGGCCAGGCCGCCTACGCCACCGCCAACGCCGTCCTCGACGCCCTCGCCCAGAGGCGTCGCGCCGACGGGCTGCCCGCCACCTCGCTCGCCTGGGGCCTGTGGGAGCAGGAGGGCGGAATGACGGGCGACCTCCAGAAGACGGACCGGCGCAGAATGGAGCGCTCGGGTCTGCGGCCCCTGCGCCCCGCCGAGGGCCTCGCCCTGTTCGACCGTGCCCTCACCGAACCCGCGAGCGCGACCGGACAGGACGGCGACGCCCTGCTCGTCCCGATGCGCCTGGACCTCGCGGCCGTCGCCGCCCAGTTGCGCGGCGCCCCCGTTCCGCCCCTGCTGCGTGGCCTGGTCCGACAGGTCCGGCGCCGCGAGACGGGCCGGGGAGCCGGAGCGGCGGGGACCGGGACCGACGAGGCGGAGCGGCTGTCCCGGCTCGCGCCGGACGAGCGCGACCACGCCGTCCTCACCCTGGTCCGCGGGTGCGTCGCCGACGTGCTCGGCCACGCGGGCGCCGACGCCGTCCCCCCGCGTACCGCCTTCAAGGAACTCGGCTTCGACTCGCTCACCGCGGTGGAGCTCCGCAACCAGCTCGCCGCCGCCACCGGCCTGCGCCTGCCCGCCACTCTCGTCTTCGACCGTCCCTCGGCCCGGGAGCTCGCCGACCACCTCGTGGAACGGCTGACGGAGCGCGCCGGGGAGGCGCCGCGCGCCCACACCCCGTCCGAGGCGCGGGCACCGCAGAAGGCTTCCGCCGACGAACCGATCGCGATCATCGGCATGGCCTGCCTCTACCCGGGAGGCGTACGGTCCCCCGAGGACCTGTGGGAACTGGTGGCCCGCGGCGGCGACGGCATCACCACCTTCCCCGAGGACCGGGGCTGGGACCTGGCCGCGCTCTACGACCCCGACCCGGAGAACCCCGGCACCTCGTACACCACCGAGGGCGGGTTCCTGCACGGCGCGAGCGAGTTCGACGCGGAGCTGTTCGGGATCTCGCCGCGTGAGGCGCTGGCGATGGACCCGCAGCAGCGACTGCTGCTCGAAGCCTCCTGGGAGGCGTTCGAAAGGGCCGGCATCGCGCCGCCCGACGCTCGCGGCACCCGGACCGGCGTCTTCGCCGGGGTCATGTACCACGACTACGCCAGCCGCCTCCTGGCCGTCCCCGAGGGCGTCGAGGGCTACCTCGGCACCGGCAACTCGGGCAGCGTCGCCTCCGGCCGGGTGTCCTACGCTTTCGGCCTGGAGGGTCCGGCGGTCACCGTCGACACGGCCTGCTCCTCCTCCCTCGTGGCCCTGCACCTGGCGGCCCAGTCCCTCCGTCAGGGCGAGTGCGACCTCGCCCTCGCGGGCGGCGTGGCCGTGATGGCGACCCCCGGCACCTTCATCGACTTCAGCCGCCAGCGCGGTCTCGCCGCGGACGGCCGGTGCAAGTCCTTCGCCGACGCGGCCGACGGCACCGGCTGGTCCGAAGGCGCCGGCATGCTCCTCGTCGAACGGCTCTCGGACGCCCGCGCCAAGGGGCACCCGGTACTGGCGGTCATCCGGGGCAGCGCGGTCAACCAGGACGGCGCCTCCAACGGGCTGACGGCGCCGAACGGGCCGGCCCAGCAGCGCGTCATCCGCCAGGCCCTCGCCAACGCCCGTCTCACACCCTCGGACGTGGACGCGGTGGAGGCCCACGGCACCGGTACCAAGCTGGGTGACCCGATCGAGGCGCAGGCCCTGCTGGCCACCTACGGGCAGGACCGTGACCCCGACCGGCCGCTGTGGCTCGGTTCGATCAAGTCCAACATCGGGCACACCCAGGCCGCCGCCGGTGTGGCGGGGATCATCAAGATGGTCGAGGCGATGCGCCACGGCGAGTTGCCGCGCACGTTGCACGTGGACGAACCGACCGCGCAGGTCGACTGGAACGAGGGCGCGGTCGAACTGCTCACCGAGGAGCGGGCGTGGCCGCGCCCCGAAGACCGTCCGCGCCGGGCGGGCGTCTCCTCCTTCGGCGTCAGCGGCACCAACGCCCACGTCATCCTGGAACAGGGCCCGGAACCGGAGACCGCACCGCGCCCGAAGCCCGTGACGTCCTCCGATGCCACGGACGGCACCGTCCCGTGGACGGTCTCCGGCCGATCCGCCGAGGCGCTGCGCTGGCAGGCCGCACGCCTGCTGGGCGCGTTGACCGATGAGCCGGTGGCCGATGTGGGCTTCTCGCTGGCGACGACGCGTGCGCATCTGCCGCACCGGGCGGTGGTGGTGGGTGCTTCGCGTGAGGCGCTGCTCGAGGGTGTGTCGGCGGTGGCTGAGGGTCGTGGTGCGGCGGGTGTGGTCGAGGGTGTGGCGGGTGAGCCGGGCCGGGTGGCGTTCGTGTTCCCCGGGCAGGGGTCGCAGTGGCAGGGCATGGCCGTGGAACTGCTCGGCTGCTCGCCGGTGTTCGCCGCGCGGATGGCGGAGTGCGGTGAGGCGCTGTCGGCGTTCACCGACTGGTCGCTGGACGACGCCCTGCACGGCCGGGTGGACACCGAGCGGGTGGACGTGGTCCAGCCGCTGCTGTTCGCCGTGATGGTCTCCCTGGCGGCGGTGTGGGAGGACTGGGGGGTTCGCCCCTCGGCGGTGATCGGTCACTCCCAGGGAGAGATCGCCGCCGCGTGTGTGGCGGGCGTGCTGTCGTTGCGGGACGCGGCGCGTGTGGTGGCGTTGCGGTCGCGGGCGATCGTGGCGCTGGCGGGCAGGGGCGGGATGGTGTCCGTGCCGCTGCCGGTGGACCGGGTGCGTGAGGACCTGGCCGGCTACGAGGGCCGGGTCTCGGTCGCGGCGGTCAACGGCCCGGCCTCCGTGGTGGTCTCCGGCGACGTCGAGGGCCTGGACGCTCTCATGGCGCACTGGACGGAGGGGGGTGTGCGTGCCCGTCGGATCGCGGTGGACTACGCCTCCCACTCCGCCCACGTGGAGGAGCTGAAGGACGAACTCCTTCAGATCCTGTCCCCCATCGAGCCGAGAGCCGGGCGGATACCGGTGTATTCGACGGTGACGGGTGTGGCGGAGGACGGTTCGGGCTTCGACGCCGCGTACTGGTTCACCAACCTGCGCCGGACGGTGGAGTTCGAGACCGCCACCCGCAGTCTCCTCGCCGACGGTTACGGCGTGTTCGTGGAGTCGAGTCCGCATCCGGTGGTGAGTCTGGGGGTGCAGGAGACGATCGAGGACAGCCCGTCCGCTGCCTCGGCCGTCACCGTGGGCTCGTTGCGCCGGAACGACGGCGGTCTGGACCGGATGCTGCTCTCCCTCGCCGAACTCCACGTCCACGGTGTCTCGCCGGACTGGACGAGGGTCTTCCCCACCGCCGCCCGCCGCGTCGACCTGCCCACCTATGCCTTCCAGCGTGAGCGGTACTGGCTGGAGCCGGGTCCTGGTGTGCGCGGTGACGTCTCCTCTGCGGGGCTGGTCGCGGCGGACCATCCGCTGCTGGGCGCGGCGGTCGAGCTGGCTCAGGGGCAGGGTGCGCTGCTGACGGGGCGGCTGTCGCTGGAGACGCATCCCTGGCTCGCCGACCACGTCGTGGCCGGGCGCGTCGTCGTCCCCGGCACCGCCCTTCTCGAACTGGCCCTGCGCGCGGGCGCCGAGACCGGGAGCGCGGTCGTCGAAGAACTGACCCTGGAGACGCCCCTGGTGCTCGGCGCCTCCGGAGCGACCGATGTCCAGGTGTCGGTGGGCGAGCGGGAGGAGTCCGGCCGGCGTGCCGTCCACCTCCACTCCTGCCCGGCCGGTTCCGGCACCCGGTCCTGGACCCGGCACGCTTCCGGCGTGCTGCGTGACCAGCCGGAGCACGAGGTTTCCGCACCTTCCGGAGCGTTCGCCCCCGGAGCGGCCTGGCCGCCGGCCCAGGCCGAGCCCGTCCCCCTCGATCACGGGTACGACCTGCTCGCCTCGCACGGCGTCGAGTACGGCCCCGCCTTCCGAGGTCTGCGGCGGCTGTGGCGCCTCGGCGAGGAACTCTTCGCAGAGGTGGAACTCCCCGAAGGCGTGCGGAGCGCGGGGGCGGCCTTCTCCCTCCACCCCGCCCTGCTCGACGCCGCGCTGCACGCCCTCGGCCTCGGTGGCTTCGTCGGCGAGGCCGAGGGACCGTGGTTGCCCTTCTGCTGGCGTGAGGTGGCGTTGGCGGCCACAGGGCCGGGCGCCCTGCGCGTGCGGTTGAGCCGCGTCGGGGGCGAGGCCGTCGAGGTGGAACTCGCCGACCGGTCGGGCACGCACGTGGGCCGCGTCGCCGCCCTCGACCTGCGGCCGCTCGCCCTCGACCAGCTCGACCAGCTCGGACCGGAGGAGAACGCCGACGATCTCTTCGTCCCCACCTGGCAGCCCCTTTCCGCCGCCCGGTCCGCCGATTCCACCGGGCAGGACACGGCGGTCCGCGTCGTCGACCTGACCGGCGCCGGGAACGGCGTTCCGCAGGTGCACAGTCTGGTGGCCCAGGCGCTGGCGACCGTGCGGGAATGGCTGGCCGACGAGGAGAACGCCCGGAGCACGCTCCTGGTCGTGACCCGGGGCGCCGTCGTCGCGGCCGAGGGCGAGGTGGACCTCCCCGCCGCGGGCGCCTGGGGTCTGCTGCGCTCCGCCCAGGCCGAACACCCCGGACGGTTCGTCCTCCTCGACACCGACCGCGCTCTCGAACCCGCCGAAATCCCGTCCCTGCTCGCCCGGGACGAACCGCAGCTCGCGATCAGGGGCGAGCAGATCCTCGCCTTCCGCCTGCTGCGCCCCGGGACGGCCGCCGCCACACCCGTCCCCGAACTCGGCACCCCTGCCCCTGCTGCCGACGCCGAGGACGCCGGAGGCGTGGCGGTGCCGGTGTTCTCGGGTCGTGGTGTGGTGTTGGTGACGGGTGGGACGGGGGTTTTGGGTGGTGTGGTGGCGCGGCATCTGGTGGCGGTGCACGGGGTGCGTCGTCTGGTGCTGACGAGTCGTCGGGGTGCGGCGGCTGAGGGTGCGGAGGTGTTGCGGGAGGAGTTGCTGGGGCTGGGGGCTGCCGAGGTGGCGGTGGTGGCCTGTGATGTGGCTGATCGTGGTGCGGTGGCCGGGCTGCTGGATGTGTTTGCGGTGTCGGCGGTGGTGCATGCCGCGGGTGTGCTGGATGACGGTGTGGTGGAGTCGGTGACCGCGGAGCGGTTGTCGGCGGTGTTGCGGCCGAAGGTGGACGGGGCGTGGTGGCTGCATGAGCTGACGGTCGAGCGGGGTGTCGAGCTGGATGCCTTCGTGTTGTTCTCGTCGGCCGCCGGGGTGTTCGGCGGGGCGGGTCAGGGTGCGTATGCGGCGGCCAATGCGGTGCTGGACGGGCTGGCGCTTCACCGGCGTTCGCTGGGGTTGGCCGGGCAGTCGCTGGCGTGGGGGCTGTGGGCCGAGGCCAGCGGGATGACCGGCCACCTCGACGCCACCGCCCTGCGCCGGCTCCACCGGAACACCGGCGCCCTCTCCACCGAGGACGGGCTCGCCCTCCTCGACCGGGCGCTCGCCACCCGCGAGCCCGTCCTCGTCCCCATGCCGCTCGACCTGGCACGGACCCGTGCCCGGTCGCGCACCGAAGGTGTGCCGCCGCTGCTGCGGGCGCTCGTCCGCGCCCTGCCGCGCCGGGCGGCGGCCGACACCGCTCCGGCCGCGACCGCCGAGGCGTACGCCGGGCTCACCCCCGGCGAGCTGCGGGAGCGGATGCTCGCGGTCGTCCGCGAGCAGGCCGCCGCCACCCTCGGGCACCGGGGGCCGGAGGCCGTCGAACCGCACCGGGCCTTCAAGGAACTGGGCTTCGACTCGCTGACCGCCGTCGAACTGCGCAACCGGATCGCCGCCGTCACCGGCCGGCGCCTCCCCCCGACGCTCGTCTTCGACTTCCCCACCCCCGAGGCACTCGCCGGCCACCTCGCGGAGAAGCTCGCCCCCGCTTCCGCGGCCGCTCCCGCAGCGGCCCGGCCCGCCACCCGCCCGACCGACGAGCCGGTGGCGATCGTCGCCATGAGCTGTCGCTACCCCGGCGGCGTGGACAACCCCGAACGGCTCTGGGACCTGGTGGCCGAGGGAGCCGACGCGATCGGGGAGTTCCCGGCCGACCGCGGCTGGCCCGTCGAGCAGCTGGTGGAGGCCGGCGCCTCCGCGACCGCGCGCGGCGGCTTCCTCTACGACGCCGCCGCCTTCGACCCCGCCTTCTTCGGGATCTCGCCGCGTGAGGCGCTGGCGATGGACCCGCAGCAGCGGCTGCTCCTGGAAACCTCCTGGGAGGCGTTCGAGCGGGCCGGACTGCGTCCCCAGACGCTGCGCGGCACCCGTACCGGTGTCTTCGCCGGGGTCATGTACCAGGACTACGCCACCACCCTCGGCTCCGTGCCCGAGGGAGCCGAGGGCTACATCGGCACCGGGAGTTCGGCGAGCGTCGTCTCCGGGCGGGTCGCCTACACCTTCGGGCTCGAAGGCCCGGCGGTCACCGTGGACACGGCCTGCTCCTCCTCGCTGGTCGCCCTCCACCTCGCCGCCCAGTCGCTGCGCCAGGGCGAGTGCGACATGGCGCTCGCGGGCGGCGTCACCGTACTCGCCACCCCTGGACTCTTCACCGAGTTCACCCGGCAGCGCGGGCTCGCCGCCGACGGCCGCTGCAAGTCCTTCGCGGGCGCGGCCGACGGTTCCGGCTTCAGCGAGGGCGCCGGGATGCTCCTCCTGGAGCGGCTCTCCGACGCCCGCCGCAACGGCCACCAGGTCCTCGCCGTGATCCGCGGCTCGGCGGTCAACCAGGACGGCGCCTCCAACGGCCTCACCGCCCCCAACGGCCCCTCCCAGCAGCGCGTCATCGGACAGGCGCTGGACGCGGCCGGGCTCACCCCCGCCGATGTGGACGCCGTCGAGGCGCACGGCACCGGCACCACGCTCGGCGACCCCATCGAGGCCCAGGCGCTGCTGGAGGCGTACGGACAGGACCGCGACCCGGACCGGCCGCTGCGGCTGGGGTCGATCAAGTCGAACATCGGCCACACCCAGGCCGCCGCCGGCGTCGCCGGCGTCATCAAGATGGTCGAGGCGATGCGCCACGGCCTGCTGCCGAAGACCCTTCACGTCGACGAGCCGACCCCGCACGTCGACTGGTCCGCGGGCGCCGTC
The DNA here is from genome assembly GCF_002899455.1 of Streptomyces sp. DH-12. Lineage (GTDB taxonomy): Bacteria > Actinomycetota > Actinomycetes > Streptomycetales > Streptomycetaceae > Streptomyces. The sequence continues at coordinate 191,483 of NZ_PPFB01000001.1, forward strand.
GAGCTGCTGACCGAGCCGCTCCCCTGGCCGCGCCAGGAGCACCGGCCCCGCCGGGCGGGCGTCTCCTCCTTCGGGATCAGCGGCACCAACGCCCACCTCATCGTCGAAGAGCCCACCGACACCGCTCCCGCCGACGCCAACCCTGCCATGCCGGACGCCGAGGCACCGGCCGGCCCGCTTCCCTGGCTGCTCAGCGGACGCAGCGGCCCGGCCCTGCGCGCCCAGGCGGCCCGCCTCCGCGACCACCTGGCACACCATCCCACGCTCGACCCGCGCGACGTGGCGTACTCCCTGGCCACCACCCGGACCCCGTTCACGCACCGCGCCGTCCTCACCGGCACCGGCCCGGAGCTCACCGCCGCCCTCGACCGGCTCGCGGCCGGCGCCCCCGTCCCCGGAACCGCCACCGGACGCGCGGACACGGCCCGCAGGGCCGCCTTCCTCTTCCCCGGCCAGGGCAGCCAGCGCGCCGGGGCCGGCCGGGAGCTGTACCGGACCGAGCCGGTCTTCGCAGCCCGCCTGGACGAGGTGTGCGCCCACTTCGACGCCCACCTCGACCGGCCGCTGCGCGAGGTGCTGTTCGCCGAACCCGGCACCGAGGACGCCCGCCTCCTGGACCGCACCCGGTACACCCAGCCCGCCCTCTTCACGCTCGGTACCGCCCTCTTCGGCCTGCTGGAGCACTGGGGGGTGCGCCCCGACGCCCTCCTCGGCCACTCCGTCGGCGAACTCGCCGCCGCCCACGCGGCGGGCGTGATGACCCTCCCCGACGCCTGCGCGCTGGTGGCCGCCCGGGGCCGCCTCATGGAGTCGCTGCCCGAGACCGGCGCCATGGTCGCGATCGGCGCCGGTGAGGAGGACGTCCGCGCCCGCGCGGCCGAGTACGGCGACCGCCTCGGCATCGCCGCGGTCAACGGCCCCCGTTCCACCGTCGTCTCCGGCGACACGGACGCCGTCCTGCACCTCGCCGAGCGGTGCGCCGCCGAGGGCCACCGCACCAAGCGGCTCGCCGTCAGCCACGCCTTCCACTCCGTCCACATGGACGCGATCCTCGCGGAGTTCGGCGAGACCGCCGCCGCCCTCACCTACCACCCGGCCCGCATTCCCGTGGTCTCGAACGTCACCGGCGGCGTACTCACCGCCGACACGCCCATGGACGCCGCCTACTGGGTCCGGCACGTCCGCGACGGTGTCCGCTTCCTCGACGGCGTCCGCTGCCTGGACGCGCTGGGCACCGGCACCTATCTGGAGCTCGGCCCCGACGGCGTGCTCTCCGCGATGGCCGCCGACTGCCTGCCCGACCGCCCCTCCGAGGAGCAGGACCTGCCCCTCACCGAACCCCTGCTCCGCTCCGGCCACGAGGAGCGGCGCACCGTGCTCACCGCCCTCGGCCGGGCCTGGAGCCGGGGCACCGGAACCGACTGGACCGCCGTCCTCGCCGACCCGGCCGCCCGCACCGTCCCCCTGCCCACCTACGCCTTCCAGCGCGAGCACTACTGGCCCCGCCCCGCCCCGGCGGCGGGGCCGGGCGACGTCACCGCGGCCGGGCTCTCCGCCGCCGGGCACCCGCTCTTCGGCGCCGCCGTGGACCTGCCCGACGGCGCCCTCGTCGCCACCGCGGCCCTCTCCACCGCCACCCACCCCTGGCTCGCCGACCACGCCGTCCTCGGTTCCGTCCTGCTCCCCGGCGCCGCCTTCCTCGAACTCGCCCTCTGGGCGGGGAGCCGGACCGGCCTGACCACCGTCGGCGAACTCACTCTCGAAACGCCCCTCGTCCTGCCCGAGTCCACCCCGGTCCACCTCCGCCTCGCCGTCGAGGCTCCCGGACAGGACGGCAGCCGCGCCTTCACCGTCCACACCCGCCCCCCGGGCCGGGACGACGACACCGGGGCCTGGACCCGCCACGCCCGCGGCGTCCTCGAGCCGGACACCGCGGCCGGTCCCCCGGCCGGCCGCGAGGAACTGGGGAACGCCGCCCCCTGGCCCCCCGCCGGGGCCGAACCCCTCCCCACCGACGGGCTCTACCCCGCGCTCGCCGAGGCCGGATTCTCCTACGGGCCCTCCTTCCAGGGCCTGCGCGCCGCCTGGCGCCACGACGGCGCCGTCCTCGCCGAGGTCTCCCTGCCCGACACCGCCGCCGACCACGGGTCCCCCTGGACCCTGCACCCCGCCCTGCTGGACGCGGCCCTGCACACCGTCGCCCTCGGCGGCCTCCTCGACACCACCGCCGGCAGCCTCCCCTTCGCCTTCACCGGGGTACGGGTGGACGGCGGCGCCACCGGGCCCCTCCGGGTCCGGGTCGCGGCGACCGGCAACGACACCGTGGGCGTGGAACTCGCCGACGCCACCGGCGCTCCGGTCGGCACCGTCGGCTCCCTGGTCCTGCGCCCCCTGTCCACCGAACAGCTCTCCGCCTCCCGGCGTGCCGCCGGGACCTCCGCCCTCCACCGTCAGGAATGGGTCCCCGCCCCGGCCCGGGTCCCGGCGGACGGCGACCCGCGCCCCGCCACCTGGGTCCACCTCGGTGACGCCCCCGACGGCGGGCCGTCCTACCCCGACCTGGCCGCCCTGGCCGCCGCCCTCGACGCGGGCGCCCCCGCGCCCGAGGCCGTCCTCCTGGTCCAGGACGCCGCCGCCGACGGGCGTCTCGACGCCGCCGCCCCGCTCGCCGACCCGGCACCCGCACTCCACGCCCTCCTCGGTCTCCTCCAGGAGTTCCTCGCGGACCAGCGGCTCGCCGACACCCGGCTCGTCCTCGTCACCCGGGGAGCCGTGGCCGTCGACGACACCGAAGTCGTCGCCCCCGACCTCGCCGCCCTCTGCGGACTGGTCCGCTCCGCCCAGGCGGAGAACCCCGGCCAGTTCCTCCTCGTCGACACCGACGACCCCGCCACCGTCACCCGGCACCTGCCCGCCCTCAGGCGGCTCGGCGCCCCCGAGGCGGCCCTGCGCCACGGCAGGCTCCGCACCCCGAAGCTCATCCGGCTCCCCGCGCCGCCGGCGACCGGCGTGGCAACCGCCAGGCCGCTCGCCGGCCCGGACGGCGAGGGCACCGTCCTGGTCACCGGCGCCACCGGCTCGCTCGGCGGGCTCGTCGCCCGCCACCTGGTCACCGCCCACGGCGTCCGGCGGCTCCTGCTGACCAGCCGGAGCGGCCCCGCCGCCGACGGCGCCACCGCCCTCGCCGACGAACTGCGCGCCCTCGGCGCCCACATCGACCTGACCGCCTGCGACATGGCCGACCGCACCGCGGTCGCCGGTCTCCTCGGCGCTCTTTCCGCCGCCCACCCCCTGACCGCCGTCATCCACGCCGCCGGCGTCCTCGACGACGCCACCCTCACCTCCCTCACCCCCGAACGCCTGGACCGGGTGCTGCGGCCCAAGGCCGACGCGGCACGCCACCTGCACGCGCTCACCCGCGACCTGGACCTCGCCGCGTTCGTCCTCTTCTCGTCGGCGGCCGCCCCCCTCGGCGCCCCCGGGCAGGGCAACTACGCCGCCGCCAACGCCTACCTCGACGCCCTCGCCCGCCACCGCGTCGCCGCCGGACTCACCGCCGTCTCCCTGGCCTGGGGCTCGTGGGCCCCCGACGGCGGCATGGCCGCCCGGCTCGGCGAGGGCGACGCCCGGCGCATGAACCGCTCCGGCGTCCTCCCGCTCTCCGCCCAGGAGGGCCTGGACCTCCTTGACCGCGCCCTCCTCGACCCCGCCCGACCCGGGCCCGCCCCGCTGCCCCTCCGCACCGACCTCGCCGCCCTGCGGACGCAGGCCGCCACCGGCCTCGTCCACCCGCTTCTCAGCAGCCTCGTCCCCGCCGCCCCCGTCCGCTCCGGCGGCACCGGGTCCCCGGCGGCGGGGAGCGGCGGCGCCGAACCGCTCCGCGACCGGCTCGCCGCCCTCCCCGACGACGAGCGCGGGCCGGAGGTGCTGCGTTTGGTCCGCGCCGAGGCCGCCCAGGTCCTCGGCCACGCCGGCACCGAGGGCGTCGAGGCCGGGCGCGGCTTCCTCGACATGGGCTTCGACTCCCTCACCGCCGTCGAACTCCGCAACCGGCTCGCCGCTCTCACGGGCGTCCGGCTCCCCTCCACGCTGATCTTCGACCATCCCACCCCCGAGGCCCTGGCCGCCCACCTCGCCGACGGCCTGGACGCCTCCGGTGAGCAGGGGGGAGCCGCGCTCCTCGCCGAACTGGACCGCATCGACCAGGCCCTCGCGGCCAGCGAGCTGGACGCGGTCGTCCGCCTCGGCGTCACCGCCCGCCTGCGCTCGCTGCTGGCGCGGTACGAGCAGACGGCGGAGGAGACCGGCCCGGCCGACCTCGCGACGAAGATCGACGGCGCCTCCGACCACGAGATCTTCGACTTCATCGACAACGAGCTGGGGACGGTCTGACGTGCCCGCCCCCGCACCGCCGGACGCCGCGGCCCCGCCCCGGCCGGCCCCCCGACCTCCGCACACCGCAGACGCAGACTGGCGAGGACCCCATGGCGACCAATGAACAAAAGCTCCGCGAGTACCTCAAGCGCGTCACGACGGACCTGGCCCAGACCCGCGAGCGGCTGCGGGAAGCGGAGAACGCCGCCACGGAACCCATCGCCATCGTCGGCATGAGCTGCCGCTTCCCGGGCGGGGTCAGCTCCCCCGAAGAGCTCTGGCGGCTGGTCGAGTCGGGCGGCGACGCCATCACCTCCTTCCCCGCCAACCGCGGCTGGGACATCGACTCCCTCCATGACCCGGACGCCGACCGCACCGGCACGTCGTACACCACCGAAGGCGGCTTCCTCCACGACGCCGGTGACTTCGACCCGGTCTTCTTCGGCATCTCCCCGCGCGAGGCCCTCGCCATGGACCCGCAGCAGCGGCTGCTGCTGGAGACCTCCTGGGAGGCGATCGAACGCGCCGGCATCGCCCCCACCGCCCTGCGCGGCAGCCGCACCGGTGTCTTCGCCGGGGTGATGTACCAGGACTACGCCTCCCGGCTCCACCTGATGCCCGAGGGCAGCGAGGCGTACCTCGGCACCAGCAGCTCCGGCAGCGTCGCCTCCGGCCGCGTCTCCTACTCCCTGGGGCTCGAAGGCCCGGCGGTCACCGTGGACACCGCCTGCTCCTCCTCGCTGGTCGCCCTCCACCTCGCCTCCTACGCGCTGCGCAGCGGCGAGTGCTCGCTCGCCCTCGCGGGCGGCGTCGCCGTGATGGCGACCCCCGGCACCTTCATCGCCTTCAGCCGTCAGCGGGGCCTGGCCGCCGACGGCCGCTGCAAGGCGTTCGCCGGAGCGGCCGACGGCACCGGCTGGGCCGAGGGCGCCGGCATGCTCCTCCTGGAGAAGCTCTCCGACGCCCGGCGCAACGGCCACCCGGTGCTCGCCGTCGTCCGCGGCTCCGCGATCAACCAGGACGGCGCCAGCAGCGGCCTGACCGCCCCCAACGGCCCCTCCCAGCAACGCGTCATCCTCCAGGCCCTCCGCAGCGGCGGCCTCGGCCCGGCGGACGTGGACGCGGTGGAGGCGCACGGCACCGGCACCCGGCTCGGCGACCCGATCGAGGCGCAGGCCCTCCTCGCCACCTACGGGCAGGACCGTCCCGAGGACCGGCCCCTGTGGCTCGGTTCGGTGAAGTCCAACATCGGGCACACCCAGGCCGCCGCCGGAGTCGCGGGGGTCATCAAGATGGTCGAGGCGATGCGCCACGGCGTCCTGCCCAGGACCCTCCACGTCGACGAGCCCACCCCCCAGGTCGACTGGAGCGAGGGCGAGGTCCGCCTCCTCACCGAGGAACGGAGCTGGCCCGAACCCGGCCACCGCCCGCGCCGGGCGGGCGTCTCCTCCTTCGGCATCAGCGGCACCAACGCCCACGTCATCCTGGAACAGGGCCCGGAGGAACCGGAGCCCACCGACGCTCCCGCGCCCGACGGTCTGCCCGTGCCGTGGGCTCTCTCCGGCAAGTCGGTGGAGGCCCTGCGCGCTCAAGCGGCCAGGCTGCTGGGCGCGTTGACCGATGAGCCGGTGGCCGATGTGGGTTTCTCGCTGGCGTCGACGCGTGCGCATCTGCCGCACCGGGCGGTGGTGGTGGGTGCTTCGCGTGAGGCGCTGCTCGAGGGTGTGTCGGCGGTGGCTGAGGGTCGTGGTGCGGCGGGTGTGGTCGAGGGTGTGGCGGGTGAGCCGGGCCGGGTGGCGTTCGTCTTTCCCGGGCAGGGGTCGCAGTGGCAGGGCATGGCCGTGGAACTGCTCGGCTGCTCGCCGGTGTTCGCTGCGCGGATGGCGGAGTGCGGTGAGGCGCTGTCGGCGTTCACCGACTGGTCGCTGGAGGACGCCCTGCACGGCCGGGTGGATGTCGGGCGGGTGGATGTGGTCCAGCCGCTGCTGTTCGCCGTGATGGTGTCGCTGGCGGCGGTGTGGGAGGACTGGGGGGTGCGTCCGTCGGCGGTGATCGGTCACTCGCAGGGGGAGATCGCCGCCGCGTGTGTGGCGGGCGCGTTGTCGTTGCGGGACGCGGCGCGTGTGGTGGCGTTGCGGTCGCGGGCGATCGTGGCGCTGGCGGGCAGGGGCGGGATGGTGTCCGTGCCGCTGCCGGTGGACCGGGTGCGTGAGGACCTGGCCGGCTATGAGGGCCGGGTGTCGGTGGCGGCGGTCAACGGTCCGGCCTCGGTGGTGGTCTCCGGCGACGTGCAGGGCCTGGACGAACTGCTCACCCGTTGGACGGAGGGGGGTGTGCGTGCTCGTCGGATCGCGGTGGACTACGCCTCCCACTCCGCCCACGTGGAGGAGCTGCGTGACGAGCTCCTTCAGGTGCTGTCCCCGATCGAGCCGAGGGCGGGGCGGGTACCGGTGTATTCGACGGTGACGGGTGTGGCGGAGGACGGTTCGGGTTTCGACGCCGTGTACTGGTTCACCAATCTGCGTCGGACGGTGGAGTTCGAGACCGCCACCCGCAGTCTCCTCGCCGACGGTTATGGCGTGTTCGTGGAGTCGAGTCCTCATCCGGTGGTGAGTCTGGGGGTGCAGGAGACGATCGAGGACAGCCCGTCCGCTGCCTCTGCCGTCACCGTGGGCTCGTTGCGCCGGAACGACGGCGGTCTGGACCGGATGCTGCTCTCCCTCGCCGAACTCCACGTCCGAGGTGTCTCGCCGGACTGGGCGAAGGTCTTCCCGGCCGCCGCCCGCCGCGTCGACCTGCCCACCTACGCCTTCCAACACCAGCACTACTGGCCCGAAGACCCCGGATCGGGCGCGTTCTCCGGCGTTGGGGCCGGCGCCGGTCCGGACGACGCCTTCTGGACCACGGTCGAGCGTGAGGATCTTCAGGCGCTCGCCGAGAGTCTTCAGGTCGACGCTTCCGCCCCACTCGGCGAGGTCCTGCCGGCTCTCTCCGCCTGGCGGCGGCGTCACCAGGAGCGCTCCACGGTCGACGGATGGCGGTACCGCGTCGTCTGGAAGCCGCAGACTGTCTACGGGCCACAACGCCTCACCGGCCGCTGGGCCTTCGCCGTCCCGGCCGGGCAGGAAGACGACCCGCTGGTGGCCGCGGCGGCCGAGGTCCTGCGGGCGGACAGCGCCGAGGTGCTGCTTGTCCCCTTCGGGCTGAGCGCTCCCGACCGTGCCTCGGCTGTGCGGGACCTGCGCGCGGCCGGCCTCGACGACGCCGGTGCCCTCGACGGAGTGGTCTCCTTCCTCGCCCTGGCTCCCGGCCGCCTCGCCGCTCTGCCCGGAGCGACGCCCGGCCACACGGGCACGGTCGCCCTCCTCCAGGCCCTCGGTGACCTGGGCATCGGCGCGCCGCTGTGGTGCGCCACGCGGGGCGCCGTCTCCACCGGTGCCGCGGACACCCTCGACCAGCCGGAGCAGGCATTGGTCTGGGGGCTCGGCCGTGTCGCGGCCCAGGAGTACCCGCAGCGCTGGGGCGGCCTGCTCGACCTGCCCGCTGTACCGGGCGCGCGGTTCCCCGCACTGCTGCGTACGGCGCTCTCCGGGGCCACCGGCGAGGACCAGCTCGCCCTCAGAGCCTCCGGTCTCCTCGCCCGCCGCATCGTCCGCGCCGCGTCCACCGCCGACGGCACGGCGCCGTGGCGGCCCACCGGCACCGTGCTGGTCACCGGCGGGACCGGCGCACTCGGCGCGCAGACCGCCCGGTGGCTCGCCCGGCAGGGCGCCGAACACCTCCTCCTCGTCAGCCGCCGCGGCTCCGCCGCCCCGGGCGCCGCGGCACTCTCCGACGAACTGAGCGCGAGCGGCGCCCGGGTCACCCTCGCCGCCTGCGACATCGCGGACCGCGCAGCCCTGGCCGGGCTCCTCGAAGGGATCCCCGACGAACAGCCGCTGACCGCCGTGGTGCACACCGCGGCCGTCCTCGACGACGGGGTGATCGACTCACTCACCCCCGAGCAACTGGAGCGGGTGCTGCGGCTGAAGATGGACGCCACCCTCCACCTGCACGAGCTGACTCAGGACAGCGAGCTGTCCGCCTTCGTCCTCTTCTCCTCCATGGCGGGTTCCTTCGGCGCCTCCGGCCAGGGCAACTACGCTCCTGGCAACGCCTTCCTCGACGCCTTCGCCCACCACCGCCGCGACCTCGGCCTGCCCGCGCTCTCCCTCGCCTGGGGTCCCTGGGCCGAGGGCGGCATGGCCGAGGGCGGCATCGGCGAACTCGCCCGCCGCCACGGCCTGCCGGAGATGGCGCCCGCTCTCGCCACGGCCGCCCTCGGCCAGGCCGTCGCCCACGGCGACACCGCCGTGGCGATCGCCGACATCGACTGGGAACGCTTCTTCGTCGCGATGACCGCCACCCGCGCCTCGCGCGTCCTGGAGGACGTACCGGAGGTCAGGGCGCTGCTCGCCGAGGCATCAGCGCGCGCGGCCGAACCCGCCGCCACCTCCGCCCTCGTCGCCCGTCTCACGGGCCGCCCCCGCGACGAGGCCCTGCGCACCCTTCTCGACCTCGTCCGCACCGAGGTCGCCGCCGTCCTCGGCTACGGATCGGCCGAGGAGATCGAACCCGACCGGGCCTTCCGCGACATCGGATTCGACTCGGTGACCGCCGTGGAACTCCGCAACCGCCTGGGCACGGCGACCGAACTCCGGCTGCCGGTCACCCTCACTTTCGACCACCCCACCCCGCGCCTGCTCACCGCGCACCTCTGGAGCGAGCTGTCCGGCGTCCTCCCCGAGGTCGTCACGGCCGTCCCCGCCACCGCCCTCGCGGACACCGGCACCGACCCCGTCGCCATCGTCGGCATGGCCTGCCGCTTCCCCGGCGACGTGGAATCCCCGGACGGTCTGTGGCGGCTGCTGCTCGCCGAGGGCGACGCCATCACCGCCTTCCCCGAGGACCGCGGCTGGGACATGGATTCGGTGTACGTCGCCGACGCCGACGGCACCCTGCACACCGTCACCGCCGAGGGCGGTTTCCTCACCGAACCGGGCGCCTTCGACCCGGCGTTCTTCGGGATCTCGCCGCGCGAGGCACTGGCGATGGACCCGCAGCAGCGGCTGCTCCTGGAGACCTCCTGGGAGGCGATCGAGCGCGCGGGCATCGCCCCGACGACGCTGCGCGGCAGTCGCACGGGCGTCTACGCGGGCACCAACAGCCAGGCGTACACCTCACTGCTGCTGAGCAGACCGGGCAGTCTCGACGGTCCCGTCGCCACGGTGAACACCGCGAGCGTCATCTCCGGCCGCGTCTCGTACACCCTCGGGCTGGAGGGCCCGGCGGTCACCGTCGATACCGCCTGTTCCTCTTCGCTGGTCGCGCTGCACCTGGCGGCGCAGTCGCTGCGGCAGGGTGAGTGCGACCTCGCCCTCGCGGGCGGTGTCACCGTGATGCCCACCCCCGGCCTCTTCACCGAACTCGGCGCGCAGGGCGGCCTGGCCGCCGACGGCCGCTGCAAGGCGTTCGCGGGTCAGGCCGACGGCGCCGGGTTCGCCGAGGGAGTCGGTGTCCTCCTCGTCGAGCGCCTCTCGGACGCCCGCGCCAAGGGCCACCCGGTCCTCGCCGTGCTGCGCGGCTCGGCCGTCAACCAGGACGGCGCCTCCAACGGCCTCACCGCACCGAGCGGCCCCTCCCAGCAGCGCGTCATCCGCCAGGCCCTGGCGAGCGCGGGCCTGGAGGCGGCCGACGTGGACGCGGTGGAGGCGCACGGCACCGGGACCCGGCTCGGCGACCCGATCGAGGCGGGCGCCCTCCTCGCCACCTACGGACGCGGACGCGAGCCGGGCCGACCGCTGTGGCTGGGTTCGGTGAAGTCGAACATCGGGCACACCCAGGCCGCCGCCGGTGTGGCGGGGGTCATCAAGATGGTCGAGGCGATGCGCCACGGCGTCCTGCCCAGGACCCTGCACGTCGACGAGCCGACGCGGCACGTCGACTGGACCGCCGGCGACATCACCCTCGCCACGAGCACCCGCGACTGGCCCGACACGGGTCGCCCGCGCCGGGCGGGCGTCTCCTCCTTCGGCATCAGCGGCACCAACGCCCACGTCATCCTGGAACAGGGCCCGGAACCGGAGCCCACCGACGCTCCCGCGCCCGACGGTCTGCCCGTGCCGTGGGCTCTCTCCGGCAAGTCGGTGGAGGCCCTGCGTGCTCAAGCGGCCAGGCTGCTGGGCGCGTTGACCGATGAGCCGGTGGCCGATGTGGGTTTCTCGCTGGCGTCGACGCGTGCGCATCTGCCGCACCGGGCGGTGGTGGTGGGTGCTTCGCGTGAGGCGCTGCTCGAGGGTGTGTCGGCGGTGGCTGAGGGTCGTGGTGCGGCAGGTGTGGTCGAGGGTGTGGCGGGTGAGCCGGGCCGGGTGGCGTTCGTCTTTCCCGGGCAGGGGTCGCAGTGGCAGGGCATGGCCGTGGAACTGCTCGGCTGCTCGCCGGTGTTCGCCGCGCGGATGGCGGAGTGCGGTGAGGCGCTGTCGGCGTTCACCGACTGGTCGCTGGACGACGCCCTGCACGGCCGGGTGGACACCGAGCGGGTGGACGTGGTCCAGCCGCTGCTGTTCGCCGTGATGGTCTCCCTGGCGGCCGTGTGGGAGGACTGGGGGGTGCGTCCGTCGGCGGTGATCGGTCACTCCCAGGGGGAGATCGCCGCCGCGTGTGTGGCGGGCGTGCTGTCGTTGCGGGACGCGGCGCGTGTGGTGGCGTTGCGGTCGCGGGCGATCGTGGCGCTGGCGGGCAGGGGCGGGATGGTGTCCGTGCCGCTGCCGGTGGACCGGGTGCGTGAGGACCTGGCCGGCTACGAGGGCCGGGTCTCGGTCGCGGCGGTCAACGGTCCGGCCTCGGTGGTGGTCTCCGGCGACGTCGAGGGCCTGGACGCTCTCATGTCGCACTGGACGGAGGGGGGTGTGCGTGCTCGTCGGATCGCGGTGGACTACGCCTCCCACTCCGCCCACGTGGAGGAGCTGCGTGACGAACTCCTTCAGGTGCTGTCCCCGATCGAGCCGAGGGCGGGGCGGATACCGGTGTATTCGACGGTGACGGGTGTGGCGGAGGACGGTTCGGGCTTCGACGCCGCCTACTGGTTCACCAACCTGCGCCGGACGGTGGAGTTCGAGACCGCCACCCGCAGTCTCCTCGCCGACGGTTATGGCGTGTTCGTGGAGTCGAGTCCGCATCCGGTGGTGAGTCTGGGGGTGCAGGAGACGATCGAGGACAGCCCGTCCGCTGCCTCGGCCGTCACCGTGGGCTCGCTGCGCCGGAACGACGGCGGTCTGGACCGGATGCTGCTCTCCCTCGCCGAACTCCACGTCCACGGCGTGGCTCCGGACTGGGCGAAGGTCTTCCCGGCCGCCGCCCGCCGCGTCGACCTGCCCACCTACACCTTCCAACACCAGCGCTACTGGCCCGATGCCCCCGAGGCGGACGTCTCCGGTGCGGGGACGGTCGCCGCCGATCCGGAGGAGGCGCGGTTCTGGGAGACGGTGGACCGCGAGGACCTGGAGGGGGTGGCCGGGGCGCTGGAGCTGGCCCCGGACGCCCCGTTCTCCGAGGTGCTGCCGGCACTGACCCGCTGGCGCCGGCGGCGCAGGCACGAAGGACTGATCGACTCCTGGCGGTACCGGGAGACCTGGCAGCCCGTCACCGTCCCGACCGCTCCGGCTCTGACAGGGGAGTGGCTGGTCGTCCTGGCCCCGGGAGGCGCCTCGGAGCCGTGGGGCCGGGCGGCTCTGCGGGCGGTCGCACGCCACGGTGGTACGGCCGTACCGGTCGAACTCCCCGAGGGCGTCGGACGGGCCGGGGCAGCCGCACTGCTGCGGGCGGCCCTGACCGGGTCCGACGGCGCGGCCGCGCCGACCGGCGTGCTCTCGCTGCTCGCCCTCGCCGACGACACCCTGAGCGAGGAGACCCCGGTCCCCGGGTTCCTCGCCACGACGCTCGTACTCCACCAAGCCCTCGGCGAGATCGCCCCCGACGCCCCGCTGTGGTGCGCGACCCGGGGCGCCGTCTCCACGGGCCGCTCGGACGCGGTCACTCACCCGACCCAGGCCACCCTGTGGGGATTCGGCCGCGTGGCGGCGCTGGAGAGCCCGGAGCGCTGGGGCGGCCTGGTCGACCTGCCGCCGGCACCCGACGAGCGGGCCGGGACCCGGCTCGCCGCCGTGCTGTCCGGACCCGGCACCGAGGACCAGCTCGCACTGCGCGCCTCCGGCCTCTCCGGACGGCGCCTGGTACCCGCTCCCGCGGCCGAGACCGACACGGGCGGCGCCTGGCCGCCCCGGGGCACCGTCCTGATCACCGGCGGGACCGGCGGCATCGGCGGCGCCCTCGCGCTCCGGCTGGCGCAGCAGGGCGCCGAGCGGCTGCTCCTGGTCTCCCGGCGCGGGCCGCAGGCGCCCGGCGCCGCCGCGCTGCTCGAGCGGCTGCGGGCCACGGGGGCCGATGCCGAGGCCGTCGCCTGCGACGCCGGTGACCGCACCGCGCTCGCCGCCCTGCTCGACGCACAGGCCGCCGACCGGCCGGTGACGGCCGTCGTCCATGCCGCCGCCGTCCTCGACGACGGTGTGCTCGACGGACTGACCCCCGAACGCCTCGCGCCGGTCCTGCGGGCCAAGGCGCTCGCCGCCCTCCACCTGCACGAGCTGACGCGGGTCCGGGGGGTCGCCCTCATCCTCTTCTCCTCCGCGGCCGGCAGCCTCGGCAACGGCGGCCAGGCCGCCTACGCCGCCGCCAACACCTTCCTCGACGCCCTCGCCCAGCACCGCCGCTCCGAGGGGCTGCCCGCCACCTCGGTGGCCTGGGGAGCCTGGGGTGAGACCGGCCTCGCCGCCGGGGACGCCCGCCTCCCGGGCGGCGGTGTGGCGCCGATGGCCTCCGAGTCCGCCCTCACCGCCCTGGAACGAGCCGTGACCGGTGGCGACACCGCCCTGACCGTCGCCGACATCGACTGGACGGTCTTCCTGCCGCGCTTCACGGCGGTCCGCCCCGCGCCGCTCTTCGACCGGCTGCCGGGCGCCCGCGCAGCCCGAGAGGCCGCCGCCGCGGCCGACGACGCCGCGCCCTCCCTCTCGGCCGCTCTGGCCGGCCTCCCGGCCCTCGAGCGCCACCACGCCGTACTGGAGCTGATCCGGGAACAGGCCGCCGTGGTGCTCCGGTACCCCGCGGCCGAGGCCGTGGAGCCGGGCATGCCCTTCCGCGACATCGGCTTCGACTCGCTCACCGCGGTCGAGTTCCGCAACCTGCTCGCCGCCGCCACCGGCCTGCGGCTGCCCGCCACCACCGTCTTCGACCACCCCACCCCGCTGGCCCTCACCGACCACCTGGTGGACCGTCTGGCCGGCGGAGCCGCTCCCGCGCCGGCCGCCGCGGTCCCCGCCTCGGTACGGGCTCCGGCCGCCGCCGACGAACCCGTCGCGATCGTCGGCATGGGCTGCCGCTTCCCCGGGGGCGTCGGCAGCCCCGACGACCTGTGGGAGTTGCTGGAGGCCGAACGCGACGCGGTCTCGGTGCTCCCCTCCGACCGCGGCTGGGACCTGGACCGGCTCTACCACCCGGACCCCGACCACCCGGGCACCTCCTACGCCAGGGAGGGAGCCTTCGTCTACGACGCCGCGGACTTCGACCCCGCCTTCTTCGGCATCTCCCCGCGCGAGGCCCTCGCCATGGACCCCCAGCAGCGGCTGCTCCTGGAGACCTCCTGGCAGGCGACCGAACGCGCGGGCATCGACCCCGTCACCCTGCGCGGCACCCGTACCGGGGTCTTCGCCGGAATCAACTACCAGGACTACGGGATCGTCGGCGCCGCCCAGGAGGGCGCCGAGGGCCACCTGATGACCGGCAACGCCGCGAGCGTGCTCTCCGGCAGGCTCGCCTACTCCTTCGGCCTCCAGGGCCCGGCGGTCACCGTCGACACCGCCTGCTCCTCCTCGCTGGTCGCCCTCCACCTGGCCGCCCAGTCACTGCGGCAGGGCGAGTGCGAACTCGCCTTCGCGGGCGGAGCGACCATCATGTGCACCCCCGGGATGTTCATCAGCTTCAGCCGTCAGCGCGGCCTCGCCGAGGACGGCCGCTGCAAGCCCTTCGCCGAGGCCGCCGACGGCACCGGCTGGGGCGAGGGGGTCGGCGTCCTCCTGCTGGAACGACTCTCCGACGCCGAACGCAACGGCCACCAGGTGCTGGCGGTGCTGCGCGGCTCCGCCGTCAACCAGGACGGCGCCTCCAACGGCCTCTCGGCGCCCAGCGGCCCCGCCCAGCAGCGCGTCATCCGCCAGGCCCTCGCCAACGCCCGCCTCACCCCGGCCGAGGTCGACGCGGTGGAGGCCCACGGCACGGGCACCCGGCTCGGCGACCCCATCGAGGCGCAGGCCCTCCTCGCCGCCTACGGCCAGGACCGCGACCCCGACCGGCCGCTCTGGCTCGGCGCCGTCAAGTCGAACATCGGGCACACCCAGGCCGCCGCCGGCGTCGCCGGCGTCATCAAGATGGTCGAGGCGATGCGCCGCGGCATCCTGCCCCGGACCCTCCACATCGACCGGCCCTCCGACCACGTGGACTGGTCCTCCGGCGCGGTTCGCCCGCTCACCGAGCGGACCGAGTGGCCCGAGACGGGCAGGCCGCGGCGGGCGGGTGTCTCCGCCTTCGGGATCAGTGGCACCAACGTCCACGCCATCCTGGAGGAGGCGCCCGCCGCCCCGGAGGAGGAACCCCCTGCCGCCGCCGCACCGCGGGACCCCGCCGAGGCGGTGCCCGTCCTGTGGCCGGTCTCCGGACACACGACCGAGGCGCTGCGCGCCCAGGCGGCCCGCCTCGCCGACCACCTGCGCCGCTCACCCGCCCCGGCGGCGGCGGTCGCCCGCTCCCTCGCCCTCACCCGCTCGGCCCTCGCGCACCGCGCGGCCGTCCAGGGCGCCAGTACCGAGGAGCTGCTGCGCGGACTCGACGCCCTCGCGGCCGGCACCGGTGACGGCCCGGCCCGCGCCACCCGCGCCCGCACCGCCTTCCTCTTCTCCGGGCAAGGCGCCCAGCGCGCCGGGATGGGCCGGGAGCTGTACGCGGCCCACCCCGTCTTCGCCGACGTCTTCGACGCCGTCGCGTCCCGGCTCGACCCGGAACTCGAACGCCCCCTCCACCAGGTGATGTTCGCCGAGGCCGGCCGGCCCGAGGCGGCGCTGCTCGACCGCACCGACTTCACCCAGGCCGCGCTGTTCGCCTTCGAGACCGCCCTCTTCGCCCTCCTCGGCTCCTGGGGCGTCCGCCCCGACCTGCTGCTCGGACACTCCGTCGGCCAGATCGCCGCCGCCCACGCCGCGGGCGTACTCGATCTCGACGACGCCTGCACCCTGGTCGCGGCGCGCGGAAGGCTCATGCGGGCGCTGCCCGAGGGCGGCGCCATGATCGCGGCCGAGGCCGACGAGGAGACGGCACGGGCCGCTCTCGACGGGCTGGAGCAGGTCTCCCTCGCGGCCGTCAACGGAGCCACTTCCGTCGTCCTGTCGGGCGCCGAGGAGACGGTGGCCCAGGCCGCGGCGCGGATCGCCGCCGACGGCCGCAGGACCAAGCGGCTCACCGTCAGCCACGCCTTCCACTCCCCGCTGATGGACCCGATCCTCGACGAGTTCCGCACGGTGGCCGGCTCCCTCACCTACCACCCGGCGCGCATCCCCGTCGTCTCCGACCTCGACGGAGCCCTCGCCGGGCCCGAACTGGCCACCCCCGACCACTGGGTCGCGCACGTCCGCGGCACCGTGCGGTTCGCCGACGGGATCACCGCCCTCGCCGCCGCGGGCGCCTCCCGCTACGTCGAGGTGGGCCCCGGCAGCGTCCTGACCGCGCTGGCCAAGGCGGCCCTCCCGTACGCCCCGGACACCCTCGTCGTCCCCGGGCCCGGTGCCGGAAGCCCCGAACCCCGTGCCCTGCTCGCCGCCCTGGGCGCCCTGTACGTCCACGGCGCCGACCCCGACTGGGCGGCGGTCCAGCCGGACGGTCCCACCGTCCCCCTGCCCACCTACGCCTTCCAGCGGCGCCGCCACTGGCCCGAGGCACCCGCCGCGACCGCCGCCCGGCCGGACGGCGGAACGCGGGAGGACTCCGGTCTCTGGACCGATCTGGCGGACCGGGACACCGCCGCCCTGGCCGGGGAGCTCGGCGTGCCCGAGGACCACCTGGGCAGCGTGCTCCCCGCCCTGGTCTCCTGGCGCCGGCGCCACGGCGAGACCGCCGAGGCCGACAGGTGGCGGTATGCGGCCACCTGGCGGCCCGCCCCCAAGGGAGCAGCCCCCGCGCGGCTCTCCGGCGACTGGATCGTGGCCCTGTCCGGGACCGGGGGAGACCCCGCGTGGGCCGGCGCCGTCCTCGACGCGCTGACCGAGGCCGGGGCCCGCCCCGTACCCCTGACCGTCGACACCGCCACCGCGACCCGCGAGGGGACCGCCCGGATGCTGCGTGAGGCGCCCGCCGCCCAGGGCATCGTCTCCCTCCTCGCCCTCGACACCGCGCCGCACCCCGGCCACCCCGGACTCACCGGCGGCCTGGCCGCGACCCTGCTGCTCACCCAGGCACTCGGCGACGCGCAGAGCGAGGCGCCGCTCTGGCTCCTCACTCGCGGAGCCGTCTCCACCGGCGCCAACGACCCGCTGCGCGCCGCCGAGCAGGCGCAAGTGTGGGGGCTCGGCCGGGTCCTCGGGCTGGAGACGCCGCGCCGCTGGGGCGGCGCCGTCGACCTCCCGGCAGTACCGGACCCACAGGTGCTGCGGGAACTCCGCACCGTCCTCGCCCCCGGCACCGGCGAGGACCAGACGGCCCTGCGCCCCTGGGGAACATTCGTCCGGCGGCTGGTGCGCAGCCCGCTGCCCACCGGCGGGGCGCAGCCCGGCTGGAACCCCAGGGGCACGGTCCTGGTCACCGGCGGCACCGGCGCCCTCGGCGCCCACGTCGCCCGGACGCTCGCCGCCCGCGGCGCGGACCACCTCGTGCTCACCAGCCGCCGGGGCCCGGAAGCCCCCGGCGCCGCCGACCTCGTCTCCGAACTGGCCCAACTGGGCGCCACCGCCACCGTCGCGGCCTGCGACGTCGCCGACCGGGCCGAGGTCACCGCGCTCCTGGCCCGGCTCGACGCCGAGGGCCGCGGCCCGGACGCCGTGGTGCACGCGGCCGGCACCGGCCAGCTCACCCCCACCGCCCATCTGACCCCCGAGGCCGCCTCCGCGGTCCTCCACGGCAAGGTCTCCGGCGCCCGCAACCTCCACGAGGCACTGGCCGGCCGGGACCTCGACGCCTTCGTCCTCTTCTCCTCCATCTCCTCCGTCTGGGGCAGCGCGGGACAGGCCGCCTACGCCGCGGCCAACGCCTACCTCGACGCCCTCGCCGAAGTGCGGCGCGCCCAGGGGCTCGCCGCCACCTCCGTCGCCTGGGGACCGTGGGCGGAGGGCGGCATGGCGACGCAGGACGGAGCCGAGGCGATGCTCAGCCGGCAGGGCGTGCGCTCCATGGCCCCGGCGCTCGCCGTCACCGCCCTCATCCGGGCGGTCGGCGCGGGCGACACCGCCGTCGCCGTGGCCGACGTGGACTGGGCCACCTTCGCCCCCGCCTACAACGCCACCCGGCCCCGCCCGCTGCTGGACGGCATCCCCGAGGTCCGCCAGATCCTGGAGGGCGCCGCCGCGCAGACCCCGGGGGACGCCGCCCTCGCCCTCAAGGCCGAACTGGCCCAGGCCGCGCCCGAGGCGCGGCGCGCCCGGCTGGTCCGGCTGGTCCGCGCCGAGGCCGCCGCCGTCCTCGGCCACGAGACGTCCGACGCCGTCGAGGCCGACCGCTCCTTCTCCGACCTCGGCATCGACTCGCTCACCGCCGTCGAACTGCGCAACCGGCTCGGCGCCGCCACCGGCGCAGCGCTCTCCGCCGCGGTCGTCTTCGACCACCCGACCTCCGCCGCCCTCGCCGGCCACCTCCTCCAGCTGCTCGCGGACCCCGGCCAGGACGGCGTCACCACGCTGCTGGACCGGTGCGACCAGCTCGAAGCGGCGGTCGCGGACGGTCTCGACGACGAGGACCGGCTACGGGTGCAGGCCCGGGTGCGGCGGCTGCTCGCCGTCCTCGACGGCAGCCCGGACGGCAAGGCGGCCGGCGAAAACGGCACCGCCCGCCTCGAAGACGCCACCGACGAGGAGCTCTTCGGCCTCATCGACGAAGACCTGGCGGTGTCCTGAGTGACCGGCACACCGACGCACACGACGCAGGAGGGGGGCCCACGGGCAGATGGCCAGTGAAGACAAGCTCCGCGACTACCTCAAACGGGTCGTCGCCGAACTTCAGCAGACCAGGCAGCGCCTCCACGAGCTGGAGAGCGCACCGCCCGAGCCGATCGCGGTCGTCGGCATGGGCTGCCGCTACCCGGGAGGCGTCCGTTCCCCGGAGCAGATGTGGAACCTGGTCGCCGACGGCGTCGACGCCGTCACCCACTTCCCCGCCGACCGCGGCTGGGACGTCGACGCCCACTACGACGCCGACGCCGACGCCGACCGGCCGGGCACGACCTACACCAGGGAAGGCGGCTTCCTCCACGACGTGGCCGACTTCGACGCCGCCTTCTTCGGCATCTCGCCGCGCGAGGCCCTCGCCATGGATCCCCAGCAGCGCCTGCTGCTGGAGACCGCGTGGGAGGCGATCGAACGCGCGGGCGTCGACCCGCGCTCCCTGCGGCGCGGACGCACCGGTGTCTTCGTCGGATGCAGCGGGCAGGACTACACGCCCCTGCTCCTGGGCGCCGCCGAGCCGGTCGAGGGCCACCTCGCCACCGGCAACGCCGGGAGCGTGGTCTCCGGCCGGATCTCCTACACCTTCGGCTTCGAGGGCCCGGCGGTCACCGTCGACACGGCCTGCTCCTCCTCCCTGGTCGCCGTCCACCTGGCGATGGGGTCGCTGCGCCGCAACGAGTGCGCGCTCGCCCTCGCCGGAGGGGTGGCGGTGATGGCCACCCCCAGCGCGTTCATCGAGTTCAGCCGCCAGCGCGGGCTGGCCGCCGACGGGCGCTGCAAGTCCTTCGCCGCCGGCGCCGACGGCACCGGCTGGTCGGAGGGGGCCGGTCTGCTCCTGCTGGAACGCCTCTGCGACGCCCGCCGCAACGGGCACCCGGTCGTCGCGGTGCTGCGGGGCTCCGCCGTCAACCAGGACGGCGCCTCCAACGGCCTCACCGCTCCCAACGGCCCCGCCCAGCGCCGCGTCATCCGCCAAGCGCTCGCCGACGCCCGCCTGGACACCTCCGACGTCGACGCGGTGGAGGCCCACGGAACCGGCACCCGCCTCGGCGATCCCATCGAGGCGCAGGCGCTGCTGGAGACGTACGGCAAGGACCGGCCGGCCGCCCGCCCGCTGCGGCTCGGGTCACTCAAGTCGAACATCGGCCACACGCAGGCCGCCTCTGGCGTCGCCGGAATCATCAAGATGGCCATGGCGATGCGCCACGGCGTCCTCCCGAAGACCCTCCACCTGGACGAGCCGACGCCGCACGTCGACTGGTCCGCCGGCGCCGTGGAACTCCTCCGCGAGGAACGCCCTTGGCCCAGGAGCGGGGAGCGCCCCCGCCGGGCCGGCGTCTCCTCCTTCGGCGTGAGCGGCACCAATGCCCACGTCATCCTGGAGGAGCCGCCTCCGGCCGAGCCGTCCCCGGCCGCCGTCCCCGCCGGCTCCGGGGCGGCCGGCCCCCCGGTGGTGGCCTGGCCGGTCTCCGCCCGCTCGTCCGCCGCCCTCCGGGAACAGGCCGCCCGCCTGCGCACCTTCCTCAAGACCCGGCCCGAGGCCACCCCGGCGGACGTCGGCTTCTCCCTGGCGACCACCCGTGCCGCCCTGGAGCACCGCGCCGTCGCCGTCGGCTCCACCCGCGACACCCTCCTCGCCCAGCTGGACACCCTGTCCGGCCGGGGCCCGGTCTCCGCCGGAGGGCTGGGCCTGCTGTTCACGGGTCAGGGTGCGCAGCGGGTCGGGATGGGGCGGGAGTTGTATGCCGCGTATCCGGTGTTCGCGGAGGCGTTCGATGCGGTGTGCGCGCGGGTGGACGGTGAGCTGGGCCGGTCGTTGAAGACCGTCACTTTCGAGGGCGAGGGTGAGGGTGAGGGTGTTGGTCTGCTGGATCGGACGCGGTTCACGCAGGCGGCGTTGTTCGCGGTCGAGGTGGCGTTGTTCCGGCTGCTGGAGTCGTGGGGGGTGCGCCCGGACGCACTGCTCGGGCATTCGGTGGGGGAGGTCGTGGCCGCGCATGTGGCCGGGGTGCTGGACCTGGACGACGCGTGTGCGTTGGTGGTGGCGCGTGGTCGGTTGATGGATGCTCTGCCCGCGGGTGGGGCGATGGTGGCGGTCGAGGCGTCGGAGGACGAGGTCCGTGCGGCGCTGGCGGAGGGGGTTTCGGTCGCTGCGGTGAACGGGCCGCGTGCGGTGGTCGTCTCGGGTGCGGAGGCGGCGGTGGAGCAGGTCGCCGCCGCGCTCGCCGAGCGGGACGCGCGGGTCAAGAAGCTCACGGTCAGCCACGCCTTCCATTCGGTGTTGATGGATCCGATGCTGGAGGAGTTCCGGCAGGTCGCAAAGACGCTGACCTACGGGCCCGCCCGCATCCCCGTCGTCTCGAACCTCACCGGTGAGGTCGCCGGGCCTGAGCTGTCCACGCCTGACTACTGGGTGCGGCACGTCCGTGAGGCGGTCCGCTTCGCCGACGGCGTGCGGACCCTGCACGCCCAAGGCGTCACACGGTTCCTGGAGATCGGGCCGGACGGTGTGCTCACCGCCATGGCGCGCACCACCCTGCCGGAGGCGGAGGACGCGCTCTTCGTGCCCGTGCTGCGCAAGAACCGGGACGAGGCGGCCACCCTGGTCACCGCTCTCGGCGAGCTGCACGCGCACGGCGGTGAGGTCGACTGGGCGGCGTTCTTCGCCGGCACCGGCGCCCGCCGCGTCGACCTGCCCACCTACGCCTTCCAGCACCAGCGCCACTGGCCCACCCTCGCCGCACCGCGGACCGAGACCGACCCCTGGCACTACCGGATCGCCTGGAGCCCCGTCGAACCCCGTGAGGCCGCAGCCGCCCCCGCCCGCTGGGTCCTGGCCGTGCCCGAGGGAGCGGGCGCCGACCCGTGGGTACGGGAGGCCGAGGCGGGGCTGCGCGCCGACGGGGCCCGGGTCGACCTGCTGGTGGTCCCGCCGGGCGCCGGAAGCGGTGAACTCGCCGGTCTGCTCGCCCCGCTGCGGTCGGACGCGGGGGAGGAGCGGGCGGTCCTGTCGTTCCTCGCCACCGCGGAGGCCGGGACGGCGCCGTGCACCGCCCCGACGCTGGCGCTGGTGCAGGCGCTCGCCGCCGAGGACGCGGCGCCCCGGCTGTGGTGCGCCACCCGGCGCGGCGTCTCCGCCGGCGACGCGGACGCGGCGCCCGACCCCGCCCAGGCATGGCTGTGGGGACTCGGGCGGAGCGCCGCCCTGGAGTTTCCCCAGTGGTGGGGCGGCCTGGTCGACCTGCCCGACTCCGTCGACCCGTCCTCCCGGTCCCGGCTGCTCGCCGTCCTGGCCGGCCGGTGCGGCGACGAGGACCAGGTGGCGGTACGCCCCCGGGGCCTGTTCGCCCGCCGGGTGCACCGCGCTCCCGCGGCACCGGCGGCGGACGTGCCCGAGGGGTGGCGCCCGTGCGGCACCGTCCTGCTCACGGATGCCGCCTCCGTACGCGGCGGGCACCTCGCGCGCGGCCTGGCCCGCATGGGCGCCGAGCAGCTGGCCGTGGTCGGTCCCCGGCCGCCCGAGCCCGGCCTCGCCGCGGAACTCGCCGAGCTGGGAACCCGTCTGACGTACCGCGAGGTCTCTCTCACCGATCCCGACACCGGGCCGCTCGCCGAGGCCGTCGCCGCCGTCGAGACCGAGAGCGGCCCCGTCCGGGCGGTGCTCCTCGTCACCGACCCGGCGCCCGCCACCCGCCTCGCCGCACTCGGCGCCGACGAACTGGGCGGCGCCCTGGCCCGCAAGGGCCTCGCCGCGCTGCACCTGGACCGCGTCCTGGGCGACCGCCCGCTCGACGCCTTCGTCGTCCTCTCCTCGGTCGCCGCCACCTGGGGTGCGGGGGGCCAGGCGGCGCACGCCGCCGCCGACGCCTGCGCGGAGGCCGTCGCCGCAGGCCGCCGGGCACGGGGGCTGGCCGCCACCGCGCTCGCCTGCGGGCCCTGGCCCGCGACCGACCACCCGGCCCCCGCGCACCGTTCCGGCACCGTCGAGGAGGACCCCGTGCAGACCGTCGAGACCACCCGCACCGCCGACGGCGGCGAGCCCGCCGCGACCGCGGGCGAGGCCCTGCGGCGGCACGGGCTCCCGCCGATGGACCAGATACCCGTGCTCGACGCCCTGCGCCGGGCCATGGCCGGCGGACCGCCCCGGCTGGTCTGCGCCGACGTCGACTGGCCGCGTTTCGTCACCGCCTTCACCGCTTCGCGGCCCGCACCCCTGTTCGCCGAGATCCCCGAGGCCCAGGAGGCCGCCCGGGAGGCCGGCCGGGGCGAGCGCCCCGACGCGGCCTCCGACGGCGAGGCGGCCGGGCGGCTGCGGGCCCGGCTGGCCGAGGCCGGGGCGGAGGAGCGCGCCGGCCTCCTCGACCTGCTGGTCCGTACGGAGGCGGCCGAGGCGCTGGGCCACCAGGGCGCCGGGGACGTCGAGTCCGGCCGTCCGTTCCTGGAGGCGGGTTTCGACTCGCTCACCGCCCTCGACCTGCGCAACCGGCTGGCGCGCGCCACCGGGCTCGACCTCCCCGGCACCCTCCTCTTCCTCCACCCGACCCCCGCCGACCTGGCCGCCTTCCTCGACGCGGAACTCGCCGGGGACGGCAGCACCGCCGCACGGCCGGGCGGACCGGAGGCCCCCGGCATCCTCGCCGGGCTCTACCGGCAGGCCATGGCCGACCGGCGGATCGACGACTACCTGCCGGTGGTGAGCAGCCTCGCCCGGTTCCGGCCCACCTTCGAGGACCCGGAGCAGCTCGGGGCGCCCCCGCGCCCGGTCCGGCTGGCACGGGGCTCCGCCGCACCCGCCCTGGTCTGCTGCAGCGGCATGTCGCCCATCGCCGGACCTCACGAGTACGCCCGGTTCGCCGCCGGGTTCCGCGGCCGCCGCGAGGTGTCGGCGCTCCCGCTGCCCGGCTACGCCGCGGAGGAACCGCTGCCCGCCGGACAGGAGGTGACCGTGCGGCACCTGGCGCGGAGCCTGCGGACCCACGCCCAGGGGCCGCTGGTCCTCGTCGGCCACTCGGCGGGCGCCATCGTCGCCCACGCCCTCGCCCGGCACCTGGAGGAGGAGGGCGCCCCGGCCGCCGGGCTCGTCCTGCTCGACCTCTACACCTGGGACAACCTCGCCCCCATGGCCGAATGGCGCTACGAGCTGGTCGGCGGCGTCCTGGACCGGCAGGAGACCTACGTCCCCGTCGACGACCAGGGGCTGACCGCCTCCGCCCACTACTACGACCACTTCGCCCACTGGCAGCCCTCGGCCCTCACCACCCCGACCCTGCTGGTGCGCGCCTCCGAACCGCTCGGCGCCTGGGAGGGCGGCGACTGGCGCACCTCCTGGAAGTTCGACCACAGCCTCGCGGACGCGCCCGGCAACCACTTCACGATGATGGGTGAGCACGCCCCGGCCACGGCCGACGCCGTGGAACGCTGGACCGCCGCCCTGCCGGGCTGACCCGCACCTCCCGCACCTCTCCGCCTCCCGTCCGAGGCGACACCTCTCAGGAAGGAACACCCCACCGTGACCGGTAAGAACGAGGACAACGGCCTGTGGATACGACGGTTCCAGCCGCGTGACGACGCCGCCGTGCGGCTCGTCTGCCTGCCCCACGCCGGAGGCTCGGCCAGCTTCTACTTCCCGATGGCCAAGGCGGTGCCGGCCCCCGTCGACGTGCTGGGCGTCCAGTACCCCGGCCGCCAGGACCGCCGGACCGAACCGGCCGTCACCGACCTGCACGACCTGGCCGACCAGGTCACCGCCGCGCTGCTCCCCTGGACCGACCGGCCGCTCGCCCTCTTCGGCCACAGCATGGGCGCCACCCTCGGCTACGAGGTCGCCAGGAGGCTGGAGGAGCACCACGACGTCGTCCTCACCCAGCTCTTCGCCTCAGGCCGGCGGGCCCCGTCCCGGTACGTCCACGAGACCGTCCACCTCCGCGACGACGACGGGCTCATCACCGAGCTGAAGCGGCTCAGCGGCACCGACTCCCAGGTGCTCGGCGACGAGGAGCTGCTGCGCATGGTGCTGCCCGCGATCCGCGCCGACTACCGGGCGGCCGAGACCTACACCTACCGGCCCTCGGCACCGCTGCGCAGCCCCGTCACCGTCCTGACCGGGGACGCCGACCCCAAGGTGACCGTGGAGCAGGCCCGCGCCTGGGCGGAGCACACCGAGGGCCCCTTCGACTTCCACGTCTTCCCCGGCGGCCACTTCTACCTGGCCAACCACCAGCCGCAGATCGTCCGCATCGTCACGGACCGCCTGCTCACCGCCCGCGTCGACTGAGGCTCCACCGGGCCACGCGCACCCACCGGGAACCGCGCGGTCCCAGGAACCCGGCCGAACCCAGAACTATGCGAAAGGGGTGAACCGAGCCGATGGGCCGTTCCACCCACGCCGTGGTGCTCGGCGGCGGACACGCGGGCATGCTGGCGGCCACCGCGCTCGCCCGCCACGTCGCCGCCGTCACCGTCGTCGACCGCGACCGACTCCCCCTGGACTCCCCGGCGCCCAGGAAGGGCGTACCGCAGGCCCGCCACCTGCACGTCCTGATGTCCGGCGGCGCACGGGCCGTCGACGCCCTCCTCCCCGGCACCATCGACCGGCTGCGGGAACGCGGCGCCCACCGCCTCGGCGTCCCGGAGGACGTGGTGACGCTCTCCGCCGACGGCTGGCAGCACCGCTTCCCCGAGACCCAGTTCATGATCACCGCCACCCGCGACCTCACCGACTGGGTCGTCCGCGACCAGGCCCTGCGCCAGGAACGCGTCCGACTGCTCCAGGGGTCCGAGGCCCGGGAGTTGCTCGGCGGCCCCGACCAGGTCACCGGCGTACGCGTCGCCACCGTCGTGGAGGGCCGCGAGACCGTCCGCGACCTCTCCGCCGACCTCGTCGTCGACTGCACGGGACGCGCCAGCCGACTCCGGCAGTGGCTGGCCACGCTCGGCGTGCCCGCCGTGCCCGAGGAGGTCGTCGACTCCGGCCTCGCCTACGCCACCCGCCTCTACGAGGCGCCGCCGGGCGCCCGCGACCGCTTCCCGGTGGTCAACGTCTTCTCCGACTACCGGGCCCCCGTCCCCGGGCGTTCCGCCAGCCTCGTCCCCGTCGAGGGCGGCCGGTGGATGATCAGCCTCACCGGCACCCGCGGCGGCCGCCCGCCGCGCCGCGAGGAGGAGTTCGACGACTTCGCGCGGAGCCTGCGCTCCCCGCTGATCGCCCGCCTGATGGCCACCGCGCGCCCGCTGACCGGCGTCCAGGGCTCCAGCACCGCCGCCAACCGGCGGTTCTACTGCGAGCGCGCCGCCTGGCCGGGCGGCCTGGTCGTCCTCGGTGATGCCCTCGTCGCCTTCAACCCCGTCTACGGCACGGGGATGAGCGCGGCGGCCTGCGCCGCGCTCGCCCTGGCCGAGGTCCTCGGCGACGGCGGACTCGGCGAGACCACCGCCCGGCGCGCACAGCGGGCCATCGGCGCGGTGGTGGACGACCCGTGGGTCATGGCGACCAGCCAGGACATCTGCTACCCCGAGGTCCGCACCACCGTCGTCGACCCCCGGCTCACCCGGCGCACCCCCGAGGAGGACCGCTCCGCCCAGTACTTCGGCAAGCTGGCCCTGCGCCACCCCGAGATCAACGCGGCCCTCACCGACGTCATCACCCTCAACGCGCCGATGAGCAGGCTGGGAGCGCCGCGTGTCGTCGCCGCGCTCGGCGGTGCGGGCGCCCTGCCCGAACTGACCGGCCCGCCTCTGCGCCCGGCCGAGCGGGCTCTCCTGGACGGTGCCCGGACACCCGCCCCGGGCTGACCGGGCCGCCCCCGGGAGCACACGGAGGGGGGTGGTCCCGGAACCCTCCGGGACCACCCCCCTTTTCCCGCTTCCCGGGACTTTTCCCACGCCGCTGAGGCGGTGCGTCACTCCCAGCGGAAGCAGCGCGCGGAGACCACGGCGAAGACCACGCTGTACCCGGCCATGAGCAGCAGCAGCCACGGCTGGGCGGGCTCGCCGCCCCAGCTGTCGCGCAGCGCCTGCAGCACGGCGCCCATCGGGGTGGCCGTGCCGATCGAGCCGAGCACGCCGGGCAGCATCTCCACCGGCGTCCACACGCCGGCCAGGAACATCAGCGGGAACATCAGGATCAGACCGATCGCGGTGGCCGCCTTGCTGCTCGGGGCGAAGGCCGCCACCAGCATGCCGAGCGAGAGCAGGGTCGTGGTGCCCAGCACGAGGGCCAGGGCGAAGCCGGCGAGGTCGGCGGGCGGGCTGACGTCGAAGGCGAGCCCCGCGAAGGCGATCAGCAGGACGGCGGCGGCGAACGCCATCAAGGCGTTCACCACGATCTGCGCGGCGAGCAGCTTCGCCGGGTGGACCGGACTTGCGGAGAGCCTGCGCAGCACGCCCCGTTCGCGGTAGGTGGCCAGGTACACGGGCATCACGCTCAGCGCGAGGATCGACAGGACCACCAGCACCACGACCGAGGGCACGAAGGTGTCGATGACCGCCTGGCCGCCGAAACCTTCGTAGGGCTCCCGGAACCCGGGGATGATCCCGAAGATCGTCATCAGGAACAGGGGGAACGCCAGGGTCATGATGGCCGAGGCCGGATCGCGCAGCAGGAGTTTGGCTTCGACGTACGTCATCTTGGCGAGGGCGGGCACAGCGGTCTCCTAGAGGCGTGGGGGAGGGGGGACGGAAGGTCAGGCTCCGACGCGGCGGTCGCCGTCGGTGAGGGCGACGAAGGCGTCCTCCAGGGTCGGGGTCTCCACACGCAGCTCCCGGGGGACGACGTCCCGGCGGGCCAGTGCCGAGGTGACCACCTGGAGCAGGTCGCCGTTGCCCGAGACCTCCACGAGGCCGCCGGTGCGCTGCACCGCCGTCACCCCCGTGAGCCCCGTGAGGACGTCGTCCTCGACCGGCGCCGACGGCCGGAACCGCAGCTTCTGCACCGCCCCGACCCGTGCGATCAGGCCCTGCGGCGTGTCGATGGCGGAGACGGTGCCCCGGGTGATGACCGCGATCCGGTCGCAGAGGCGTTCGGCCTCCTCCATGAAGTGGGTGACCAGCAGGACCGTCACGCCCTTGGCCTTGATCTCCTCGATCAGCGACCAGGTCTCGTGCCGGGCCTGCGGGTCGAGGCCGGTGGTCAGCTCGTCGAGCACCGCGATCTCCGGCTTGCCGACCAGGGCCAGCGCGATGAACAGGCGCTGCTTCTGGCCGCCCGAGAGCTTGCCGAAGCGGGCGTTTCGCTTCTCGGCCAGCCCCCATTCCTCCAGCAGTTCGCGCCAGTCGGCCGGGTCGCTGTAGAAGGAGCTGTAGAGGTCCAGTGCCTCCCAGACCTTCATGTTGTCGGGGAGGGCGCTCTCCTGGAGCTGGATGCCCACCCGCTGGCGCAGCGCCTTGCGCTCGCGCTGCGGGTCGAGCCCGAGCACCTCGATGGCGCCGCCGTCGGGCTTGCGCAGCCCCTCGACGCACTCGACGATCGTGGTCTTGCCGGCCCCGTTGGGGCCGAGGATGCCGAAGACCTCACCGCGCTCCACCGAGAACGAGACGTCCCGCAGCGCGACGTGGTCGCCGTACTGCTTCCGTACGCGAGTGGCTTCGATCACCGGCATGGGGGCCCTTCCTCACACGTTGCCTGCTGCTTGGACAAGGACACTACGGACGGCCGCGCGGGCCCGTAATCCGTCTGGTCCCACTTCGGAGGTGGGTCTGGACCCACCCCCCCGTGCGGCTCGGCGCACAGGTTCGGGCCGCCGGGGGAGCCCGGCGGCCCGAAGAGGCACTGCGTGCGGTCGGCGGCCCGGGGGAGCGACGGTCCGCGGTGTGTCATGTCCTCCCCCTGCCTCCGCCGCGGAGCGACCGGGCGGGGCCCGGCCTCACGGCGTGATCTGGACCTTGCTGTGGTCGCCCACCACGAAACGGTGGGCCCGGGGCGTCCGGTCGGCGTGGGTGACCCTCGACTGCCGGCCGATGAGGGAGGCTTCGATCCGCCCCACCCCTTCGATGCTCGCCTTCTCCAGCACGATGGAGAACTCGATCTCACTGGAGTCGATCACGCAGTCCTCGGCGACGGAGGTCGACGGGCCGATGTACGAGTTGGTCACGGTGGAGCCCGCGCCGATGACGACCGGGCCCACGATGCGCGAGCCGGAGACCTCGGCGCCCCGTTCGATCCTGACCCGGCCGATGATCTCGCTGTCCGCGTCGACCCACCCCTCCGTGCACGGCTCCAGCGTCTCCAGCACCGAACGGTTGACCTCCAGCATGTCGCTGACGTTGCCGGTGTCCTTCCAGTACCCGGTGACCAGCGTCGACCGGACGGTGCGGTCCTGGTCGATCAGCCACTGCAGCGCGTCGGTGATCTCCAGCTCGCCCCGGGCGGAGGGCTCGATGGCCCGTACGGCCTCGTGGACGGCGGGAGTGAAGAGGTAGACCCCGACCACGGCCAGGTCGCTCATCGGGTTCTTCGGCTTCTCCGTGATGCGGACGACCTGCCCCGCGGCGTCCAGTTCGGCCACGCCGAAGGCGGTCGGGTCGTCCACCCGGGTCAGCAGGATGTCGGCGTCGGGGCGGTTGCGGTGGAAACTGCCGACCAGTTCGCTGATGCCGCCCACGATGAAGTTGTCGCCCAGGTACATGACGAAGTCGTCGTCGGCGAGGTAGTCACGCGCCACCAGCACGGCGTGGGCCAGGCCGAGCGGCCGGTCCTGCGGGATGTAGGTGACGCGCGCCCCGAAGGCGCTGCCGTCACCGACCGCGGCCCGGATCTCGTCGGCCGTGTACCCCACGATGATGCCGATGTCGGTGATCCCGGCGGCCACCAGTGACTCGATCCCGTAGAAGAGCACGGGCTTGTTGGCCACCGGGACCAGTTGTTTCGGCGCGGTATGGGTGATCGGCAGCAACCGGCTGCCCGTTCCGCCCGCGAGTACGAGTGCCTTCATCTTCAGTCCTCGCCCCTGGCTCGGCCCGCGCGGCCGCGGGCCTCAAGTGCCCGGACCGCGACGGGGGATGTGCGCGGCCCGGGCCGATGGCAGGCTCTTCCGGCCGCCTCCGGCGGAGCGCGGCAGGGCCGGACCGGGGTCGGCGGCGCACGGCGAGCCGTACCGGAATCTAGCCGCGCGCTCCGGCACCGGCGAACCCCTACCGCCCACACCTCACCCCTTGCCGCCGCCGCCCGCCCCGGACCGGACCAGGCAGGGGCGGCTCGAGGCCGCCGGCGGGCCGGGCGGGAGGACCCCGCCGCCCGGCGGACTTCCAGAGGGTGTCGAGCCGTTCTCGAGCACTCCTCCAGCGCGAGGTCCGAGGCTGTGCCAATCCGTAGGGGAGCCGCCCCCAGGACCAGGTCAGGTCCCGCTTCCTCTTCCCCGGTCCGCCCTCGGGCGTCCCCTCCCGCACCGCCCGGCGCCGCGTCCGGCCGCGGCCGGCGGGGCCGAGGCGCACGGGCGAGGGACGCACCGCTCCCGTCGTGGAACGTCCACCGGCCCCATGCCTGCGAGGAACACAGATGGATCTGATCGCCACCGCACCAGCCGACGAGGCGCCCGCCGGCACGGGCGGCCTCGGGACCCCGGAGCACCCGTACGCCCCGCCGGGGCCGCCGTGGCCGGCATCGCCGGCCCGGGGCTGCCGCCGGTCCCCGCCCTCGCCGGCCCTCGCACTCGCCGCCGTCTCCGGGTTCCTCGCGCCTCGACCGGCTCCCCGAGGAGCGCGGGACCGGACTGACGACGGCGGGTGCGCGACGACACCGACCACCCCCGCCCCGTACCTCCCGGCGTGAACCGGCCACCGGAGGGCCGCCGACGGCGTGGCCCCGGCCGGGCGCGCACCGTCCCGGCCGCCGCCCCTTCTCCAGCCGCCCTCGTCCCCTTCTCCAGTGATCCGGGACACACTTGAGGTGACGTCCTTCCGCCCGGCCCGCCGAGATCCCCGCCCGCTCCCGCGCCCCACCGCCGGACCGAAGCACAGCGCTTCCGCGTCCGGGACGGGGTGCCGTCAAGGGGCGCGGGTCCGCTCGCAGGGCGCGGCGCGCGGCGCACGTGTCGCGGTGACCGGCCCTCACGAGGACAACGAGAGAGGCCCCATGAAGCTAGACACGCCCGCCCGCGGCCTGTCCCGGCCGACACTGCTGGAGTGCTGTACGCCCGGCGCCACCGGTCCCGGTCCCTCCGCCGCGACGGAGACCGCTGTGCTCTTCACCGGCGCCGACGCCCCGTCACCCGCCCTGACCCGGTCCCTGTACGGCACCTTCCCCGCCTTCCGCACCGCCTTCGACGCCCTCTGCCGGAGCTTCGACGACCGCCTGCCGGTACCGCTGGTCGCGGTGGTCTTCGCCCCCGAGCAGGGCGCCGACGCCCGGCTGCTCGGCGAGGCCCCGTACGTCCGGTGCGCGCTCTTCGGCTACCAGGTGGCGCTGTTCCGGCTCTGGGAGAGCTGGGGGCTGGACGCCGCCGCCGTCGCCGGGCGGGGCAGCGGCCTGGTGGCCGCCGCCCACGTCGCGGGCGGCCTCGGGGCACGGGAGGCGGCCCGGCTGCTGGCGGCGGAGCCGGCACGGCAGGAGGAGCGCCACCGGTGCGCCCTCGCCGCCGGCGAGGCGTCCCGGCCGCCGTACGGCGAGCCGCACGGGAGCGAGCCGCACGGAACCGAGGGGTACGGGACCGTGCTGGCCTGCGGTCCGGTGTCCGGGACCGGGACGACGGTCGGGGATGTGCGCGCCCTGGCACGGGCGCTCGCCGCGCTCCAGTTGCACGGGCCGCCGCTGGACTGGGAACGAATGGCCGGGGGAGCCGGGCCGCGCCCTGCCGCCCCCGCCCCCTGACCCCCGGGGGGGAGCCGGACCCGCGTCCGGTCCCGCCGTCCACGGCGGACCTCCCCCCGCCCGGGGGAGCGGGCCGGGCTGTCGGACCGCCGTCTCCCGGAACAGGCCGCGCGGGTCTGTCCGGGAGACGCGCATGTCCGGCGCCGGCGCGGGGAGGTGCCGCGACGGGCTCCCGGAGGCGTCCGGGTCCGGGACAGCACGGTCCGGGACCGCCCGCACAGACCTGTGCGGTGCCCGCGCCGGACGCGGACACCGCACAGGATCGTGACCCGGGTTCTAGGCCGCCAGGTCCCTTCCCCCGGCGCCGGTGTCGATGAGGGCCGCCATCTGACGCAGTGTCCGGTGGGCGTAGACCTCCTCCAGGGTCAGCTGCACTCCGAACTCCCGCCGGACGCGCACCAGCAGGCGGGAGGCGAGCAGGGAGCTGCCGCCGCTCTCGAAGAACTCCGCGTCGGGGCCGATCTCCTCATGGCGCAGCAGCCGGGCCCAGACCTGCCGGAGCCGGTCCTCCGTACCGGTGCCCGCCGCGGGGGAGTTGCGTGCGTCCGTGCCCGTCTCCGTGACGATGTCCGTCTCCATGTCTCTCCTCGGTCTCTCGGTTGCCGGTCTCCCGGTGTGTCGCCGGTGCCGTCCGGTTCTGTGTGCGGTCCCTGTGCGGTTCCCGCGGCGGGTCCGCGGCGGGTCGCCGTGCACGGCCGGGCCCCGGAGCCGGCCGCCGCCCGACAGGAGGGCGGGCCGGCCGCCGGGTCCCCGGCCGGGGCGGCCCCGAGAATGAGTCGGGTGATCTCCGGCAGATGCGCGGAGAGGAAGAAGCGGCCGCCGGGAAAGGAGCGGGTGGCGAAGGGGCCCGTGGTGTGACGGCGCCATTCCTGCGCGTCGGCGGGCGCCTTCGGCCAGGGGCGGGAGAAGCCGGCGGCGCCTCCGGCGCGAGGGAGGACGAAGAGCCGAGCGGGCGCCTCGGGACACGGGTGGAACCGCCTGGTCCAGGGGCTGGGGGACACGGTCGCGGGCGTCATGGTGAGTCCTTGTCGGTAACCGCTCGGCGGCGCCCGCATCCGGGCGGGCGGCGGCGAACCCGGCGGCGTCGCTGCACAGAACGATCGGGATCGCGGAAAAGCCTGTCAAGGCACTCCACCCGCGCTGGACAGGCCCTCGACCCGGACGCGAGTTCCCGCGCTCCGGCGGCGTCGATCGTCTCTCCACCGCCGCTCTAGCCGGGCCTCGTTGAATCACCGTGTGCGACGGGGAACGGAGTACGACCGGACGGGACCCCGCGGGGCGCCCCCCGGGGGGCGGCCGTCACCGGGCACACCCGTCACCATCACCGCCGCCGACGTTCACGAAGGAGCCGCCGCCATGACCATGGTCGAGGGTGAGGACAGGCAACAGGAGGACGTACGCGAGGGCGAAGCAGCACCGGTGCGCCTGTCGCGCCGGCGGTGGGCGGTGCTGGGCGTACTCGGCGCCGCCTCCTTCTTCGACGGCCTCGACGCCAACATCATCGCCGTGGCCCTCCCGAGCATCCAGCGTGAACTCGGCGGGGGCTTCTCCATGGCGCAGTGGGCCGTGGCCGGCTACTCGCTGGCCACCGCGGTGCTGCTGATCACCGGAGGGCGGCTGGGGGACATCTACGGCACCCGCCGCGTCTTCCTCATCGGCATCGCCGGCTTCACCCTCAGTTCCGCCGTGGTCGCTGCGGCGACCACCCCCGAACTGCTGGTGGGCGGCCGGGTCGCCCAGGGCGCCATGGTCGCGCTGATGCTTCCCCAGTCCATGGCCGTGGTCAAACAGCAGTTCCGCCCCGAGGAATGGGCGATCGCCTCCGCCATCACCGGGCTGGCCATCAGCGCCGGCAGCATCGGCGGCCCGGTGGTGGGCGGCTTCCTCACCGACCTCGACCTCTTCGGGACCGGCTGGCGCGCCATCTTCTGGATCAACGTCCCGATCGGCGCCGCCCTGCTGGCCTGCGCGATCCGGGTGCTGCCCGAGGGCCGCACCGAGCAGCGCCCCACCCTCGACCTGCCCGGAGCCGTCCTGGTGGCGTCCGCCTCCCTGGCGCTCATGTTCCCGCTGGTCCGCGGGTCCGAACACGGCTGGGCACCCTGGTCCTTCGGGCTGATCGCCCTCTCGCTCGTCCTGTGGCTCGTCCTCGCCGCCCACCAGCGGCACCGCTCGGCCCGGGGCACCGACGTCCTCATCCCTCCGGCGCTCTTCCGCCGGCGCGCCTTCACCGCCGGACTGACCGCCGCCCTGTTCACCT
Organism: Streptomyces sp. DH-12; assembly: GCF_002899455.1. Taxonomy (GTDB): domain Bacteria; phylum Actinomycetota; class Actinomycetes; order Streptomycetales; family Streptomycetaceae; genus Streptomyces. The sequence goes on from NZ_PPFB01000001.1 coordinate 225,210, forward strand.
TCGCCGGTGCGACCTCCTTCACCTTCCTGCTCACCTACTACCTCCAGTTCGGCCTCGCCTGGTCCTCCACCCGGACCGCCCTCGCCGTGGCCGCCGTCCCGCTCGGGATCGCCCTCGTCTTCCAGATCGCCTGGAAGCACGGGCCCGCCCGCCCCCGGCTCTTCGTCACCTGCGGGGCGCTGACGATGCTGGCCGGCGCCCTGTGCATGGTGGGGCTGGCCGCCGCCGGGCGGACCGACTTCGCACTCCTCGCCGCCGTGGCCTTCCTGCTCGGGGCGGGGACCGGACTGACCTCACCGGTGCTCACCGCGGTCCTGCTCAACTCCCTCGCGCCGCGCGAGGCGGGCGCCGGAGCCGGGGTCATCTACGCGTCCACCCAGTTCGGTTCCGCCCTGGGCATCGGGGTCATCGGTGCGGTCTTCTTCGGCGGCCTCGGCGGCGCGAGCGCCGGCGCGGCCGCCGCGGACGGGCGGACCGCGGCTCTCTACGGCGACGCCCTGGGCACCGCGGTGCTCTGCACCGCCGCCGTCTTCGCGCTGGTCGCCGTGGTGGCCCGCGCCCTGCCGCGCCAAGGGACCGAGCCGACCGGCGATCCGGTGCCGCTCTAGCGCGCGCGGCCAGTCTGGCCCTCGGACCCCGGGCCGGCCCCGGCTCCGGCCAGGCGCCTCGCGGCCGAGACCGACGGAAGCCCGGTTCCCACCAGGGACACACGAGTGCCCACCCAATGCCGGAGAGGCGACACGGATGGCGGAGATGAGTACCCAGGCCACTCAGGAACGTCTGCAGCGGGCGATGGCCGCGGTGATGCGGCTCCAGCAGCGCAACGAGGAGCTGGAGAACCGGCGGACCGAGCCGGTCGCCATCGTCTCCATGACCTGTCGCCTGCCCGGCGGCGTCACCACGCCGGAGGAGTACTGGCGGCTCCTGGCGGGCGGAGAGGACGCCATCGGGCCCTTCCCCGAGCGCTGGGACGCCCTGGACCTCTACGACCCCGACAGCGAGGCCCCGGGCAAGAGCTACGCCCGCGAAGGCGGCTTCCTCGACTCCGTCGACCGCTTCGACGCCGAGTTCTTCGGCATCGCCCCGCGCGAGGCCCTGTCGATGGACCCGCAGCAGCGCCTCGTCCTGGAGACCGCCTGGGAGGCCCTGGAACGCGCGGGCATCCTTCCCGCCGACCTCAACGGCACCCGCACCGGCGTCTACATCGGCGCCATGCGCTCCGACTACGACACCGTCCTCGCCGACCTCCAGGCCCTCGACGGCTACCAGGGCACCGGCATCTCCGGCAGCGTCATCTCCGGGCGCCTCTCCTACCTCCTGGGGCTGCGCGGCCCGGCCGTCACCGTCGACACCGCCTGCTCCTCCTCTCTGACCGCCCTGCACATGGCCGCCGCCGCCCTGCGCGCCGGCGAGTGCGAGCTGGCCCTCGCCGGCGGCGTCACCGTCATGAACTCCCCCGCCCTCTTCGTCGAGTCCAGCAGGCTCAACGCCGTCGCCCCCGACGGGCGTTGCAAGAGCTTCTCCGCCGGGGCCGACGGCGGCGGCTGGTCCGAGGGCTGCGGCATGGTGCTGCTGAAGCGGCTTTCCGACGCACAGCGCGACGGGGACCGGGTCCTCGCCGTGATCCGCGGCTCCGCCGTCAACCAGGACGGCCGCAGCCAGGGCCTGACCGCCCCCAACGGCCCCGCCCAGCGCCAGGTCATCGAGACGGCGCTCACCGCCGCCGGGCTGACCCCGCAGGACATCGACGCCGTCGAGGCCCACGGCACCGGCACCCCGCTCGGCGACCTCATCGAGGCCGGAGCCCTCTGCGAGGTCTTCGGCTCCGGACGCGCCCCGGAGCGGCCGCTGCGGCTGGGCTCCTCCAAGTCCAACATCGGCCACACCCAGGCCGCCGCCGGTGTCGCCGGGGTCATCAAGATGGTCCTCGCCCTGCAGCACGAGACGCTGCCGCGCACCCTGCACGCCGAGGAGCCGAGCCCGCACGTCGACTGGGAGGGCCACCACATCTCCCTCCTCACCTCGCCGACCGCCTGGCCGCGCACCGAGCGCCCGCGCCGGGCGGGGATCTCGTCCTTCGGCATCAGCGGCACCAACGCCCATCTGGTCCTCGAGGAGGCCCCGGCCCCCGTCCCCGCCGAGGGCGACACCCCGGACGGGGAACCGGCTCCCACCGCCGAGAAGCTTCCGGTCCTCGTCTCCGGACGCGACCAGGAGGCGCTGCGGGCCCAGGCGTCCCGCTGGGCCCGGTGGCTCACCGACCACCCCGGTCAGCCGCTCACCCCGCTCGCCCGCGCCGCCGCCGTGCACCGCACCCACCACCCGGCGCGGGCCGCGGTCCTCGCGAGCGGCGCCGAGGAGGCCGCCGACGCGCTGAGCGCCCTCGCCGCCGACCAGGAGGACGAGCGGGTCACCACCGGCACCGCCCGCCCGCGCGGCAAGGTCGTCTTCGTCTTCCCCGGTCACGGCAGCCAGTGGCGGCTGATGGGCAGCGCCCTGATGGCGGAGTCCGAGGTGTTCCGGGAGGCGGTGGCCGAGTGCGACGCCGCCCTGCGCCCCTGGACCGGCTGGTCCGTCGCCGGCCTGCTCCGAGCGGAACAGGACGACGAGAACACCCCGTTCACCCGCCTCGACGTGCTCCAGCCCGCGCTGTTCACCATGGCGATCGGCCTGTCCGCCGTCTGGCGCTCGCTCGGCCTCGAACCCGAGGCCGTGGTCGGCAGCAGCCAGGGCGAGGTGCCCGCCGCCGTCGTCGCCGGGGCCCTGAGCCTGGAGGACGCGGCCCAGGTCGTCGCCCTGCGCAGCCAGGCCCTGCTGCGCGAGTGCAGCGGGCTCGGCGCCATGGCCCTCCTCGACCTGCCCGTCACCGAGGTCGAGGAGCTGATCGCCCCCTACGGCGACGCGCTCTCCGTCGGCGTCGTCAACACCGCCCATTCCACCGTGGTCTCCGGCGACCCCGAGGCCGTCGACGCGCTGCTCGCGGCCATGGAGGGCCGTGACGTCTTCGTCCGCAGGCTCAAGGCGGACGCCGCCGGACACTGCGCCCACGTCGACCCGATCCTCCCCGGCCTCGCCACCGGCCTCGCCGGCCTCGCCCCCCGCCGCTCACCGCTCCCCTTCTACTCCACCGTCACCGGCGGCACGCTTCCCGGCGACCGCCTCGACGGCGGCTACTGGTGCCGTAACCTGCGCGAGCCGGTCCGGATGGACCGCGCCCTGGACCAGCTCATCGCCGACGGCTTCGGTGTCTTCGTCGAGGTCAGCGCCCACCCCGTCCTCGGCATCCCGCTGGCCCAGGTCACCTCCGGCTCCGGCGGCGCCTCCACCGGCACCCTCCGCCGCGACCGGGGCGGCATGGCCGCGGTCCTCCACTCCCTGGCCGGACTGCACGTCCAGGGCCACCCGGTGGAGTGGTCCCGCGTCCTCGGTGACCAGGACCGCGCCACCCTTCCCGAACTCCCCGGCTACGCGTTCCAGGGCCGCCGCCACTGGTTCGACGGCCCGCTCGCCGCCACCGCCGGGCACCGGGCCGCCACCGGCTCCCCCGGCCCGGAGCCCGCCGGACCGCGACAGGAGACGGCCCCCGGCCTGCCCGCCCGCCTGGCGGCGCTGCCCGAGGAGGAGCGTGCCCGCGCGCTGACCGAGGTGGTCCAGGAGGAGACCGCCGCCGTGCTGGCCGTCTCCGGCCCGGTGGCGGCCGACACCCGCTTCCGCGAACTGGGCTTCGACTCCATCCTCGCCCTGCGCCTGCGCAACCGCCTCGCCACCCTCCTCGGCGCGGAGCTCCCCGTCGGCCTGGTCTTCACCCACCCCACGCCCGGCGACGTCGCCGCCCACCTCCTCGAGGAGGTGGCCGGCGCCCTCGACCTGCCGCACGGGCCACGGCTGGAGCGGGTCGCCCGGCGCGACGTCCACCCCGCGACCGAAGGGCAGCGGCGGCTGTGGTTCCTGGAGCGGATGAACCCCGGCTCCGCCCAGTACAACGCCCCCGTGGCGCTGCGGCTGCCCCGCGCCGTCGACGAGGTCGCCCTCGCCCACGCCCTGCGTTGGCTGATGGGCCGCCACGAGGCGCTGCGCACTGCCCTGGAGATGCGCGACGGAGAACTCGTCCAGGTCGTCCACGAGGTGGGCGGCGCCCCGCTGGAGCGGGAGGACTTCACCGGACGGGACGAACGGGAGGTGCGTGAGCGCGTCGCCCGCGAGGAGCGCGCGCCCTTCGACCTCTCCGCCCCCACCCTGCTGCGCTGCCTCCTGCTCGACGTGGACGGCGGCGAGCAGATCCTCAGCGTCACCACCCACCACGCCGTCAGCGACGGCTGGTCCCTCGCCGTCCTGCTGGACGAGCTGCACCACGCCTACCAGCGGTTCGCCGCCGGCTCGACACCCGAGCGCGAGCCGGTCGCCCACCACCTCGGCGACTTCGCCGCCTGGGAGGCCCGCCGCCTGGCCGAAGGCGGATTCGGCGAGGCGCTGCGCCACTTCTCCGAGGAACTCGACGGCATGGGCCGGCTGGAACTGCCGCGCACCGAGCCCGGCGAGGAGCAGGGCGACGGCACGCTCGCCTTCACCCTCCCGCCCGAACTGCACACCCGCGTCGAGGAACTGGCCGACCACGCCGAAGTCACCCCGTACGCCGTCTACGCGAGTGTCTTCGCCCTGCTCCTGGCCCGCCACGGCGGCCAGGAGGACTTCGGCGTCGGCACCATCTGGGCCAACCGGCCGGAGGCCGGGCTCGCCGGAACGGTCGGCTTCCTCGTCAACACCCTGCCGCTCCGGTTCGACCTGCGGGAGGGCCCGACCTTCGCCGGGCTGCTCGCCGACACCTCCCGGCGGACCCTGGGCCTCATGCGCCACCAGGACGTCCCCCTCACCGAGGTGCTGCGGTTCGCCGGGGGCGAGCGCACCGACGGGGAGAACCCGCTCTTCCGCGCCCTCTTCAACTACCGCGCCGACTCACTGCCGCCCCTGGGCGAGGGCGACGACGCGTGGACCGTCGCCCCCTTCACCAGCGTGGCGGGCAACCCCCAGGGTGTCGCCAAGGCCGAACTCGGCCTCACCCTCGGCCCGGGCGCGGGCGGCGGGATCGACGCCGAACTCGAGTTCCAGGCGGCCGTCCTCACCCCGGCCGGCGCCGCCCGCATGGCGGCCGGCTTCCGCGCCCTGCTGGAGTCGGCGCTCGCCGAGCCCGGCCGGCCCGTCGGCGAACTGGACCTCCTCGACGCCGAGGAGACGGCGTGGCTGGAGCAGCGGGGCACCGGCGCGACCGGCGCGGCCGCCGACGGCACCGCGCTGGACCTGATACTCCGCCAGGCAGCCGCCACGCCCGAGGCGGTGGCCCTGGTCACCGCGGAGGAGGAGCTGAGCTACGCCGCGCTCCTCGCCCGCTCCGCCGCTCTCGCCGGGCGGCTGCGCGCGGCCGGGGTGGGCAGGGGCGACCTGGTCGGCGTCCATCTGCCGCGCAGCGGGGACCTGGTCGCCGCCGTGCTCGCCGTCTGGATGTCCGGCGGCGCCTACGTCCCGCTGGACCCGGAGTACCCGGCCGCCCGGCTCGATCACATCGTCGAGGACAGCGGACTGCGGGTGGCCGTCTCCACCCGCCGAGGAGCCCCCGCCGTCGAGCGCGAGGGCGTGGCGGTCGTCCTGGCCGACGTCTGTGGCACCGGGGCGGAGGCGCCGCCCCCGCCCGCCGGGGAGGCGCCCGGAGCGGGAGACCTCGCGTACGTCATCTACACCTCCGGCTCCACCGGCCGCCCCAAGGGCGTGATGCTGGAGCACGCGCAGTTCACCAACTTCCTCGCCGCCATGGACGAGCGGGTCGGGGGCGGCGCCGGCGACACCTGGATGGCCGTCACCAGCCTCTCCTTCGACATCTCCACGGTGGAGCTGCTCTGGACGCTGACCCGCGGCTACCGCGTCCTGGTCGCCGACGGCAACCCCGCCACCTGGGGCTCCTGGCTGCCGTACGCCCCGACCCACCTCCAGTGCACCCCCTCGCTCGCCCGCATGCTGCTCGCCGACGACGACGGACGCGCCGTCCTCGCCGGGCTGGAGCACATGCTCGTCGGCGGCGAGGCGCTGGACCCGACCCTGGCGCAGAAGCTGCTCGACCACTGCGGCGGGGCGGTCACCAACATGTACGGGCCGACCGAGACCACCGTCTGGTCCGCGGCCTGGCGGGTCGCGCCGGGCGAGGTCTCGCTCGGCAGCCCGCTGCACGGCAACACCCTGTACGTCCTCGACGAGCACCGTCGCAGGCTGCCCCGCGGCGGCCAGGGCGAGCTGTGGATCGGCGGGGCCGGAGTGGCCCGGGGCTATCTGGGACGCGACGAACTGACCGCCGAACGGTTCGTCACGGACCCGTTCGCCGCCGAACCCGGCGCCAGGATGTACCGCACCGGGGACCTCGTACGCTTCCGCGACGACGGCAGCCTCGCCTTCCGCGGGCGCGCCGACGCGCAGGTGAAGCTGCGCGGGCACCGGATCGAACCCGGCGAGATCGAGCAGGTCGCGGCCGAGGTCCCGGCGGTGGCCGAGTGCGCCGTCGTGGTCCGCGAGGACGTGCCCGGCGACCCGCGGCTCTGCCTCTACTGGGTGGCCGCGCCCGGCGCCGCCGGCCAGGACGCCGTCCTCGCCGCGCACCTCGCCGACCGCCTCCCCTCCTACATGGTCCCCGCCCACCGGGAGCAGGTCGGCGAACTGCCCCACACCCCGAACAAGAAGGTCGACCGGGCGGCGCTGCTGCGGCTGCCCGCCCCCGGCCGGGCGCCCGTCCCCGCCCCCGTACCGCCGGCCGGTGCGGACGGCCGGGAGGACCCGGACCGGCTGGAGGAGCTGATCGCCGAGTCCTGGGCCTCCGTGCTCGGACTGGCGGAGGTCGACCCGGACCGCGGCATCTTCGAGTTCGGCGCCAGCTCGATGACCGCCCTGACCGTGCACGACATGGTCAGCACCGCCCTCGGGCAGGAGTTCCCGCTCTCCGCGATGATCCGCTACCCCACCGTGCGCCAGCTCGCCGCCTTCCTCCGGAACGGCGCGGCCCCCGCCGCCGCGCCCCGGGCCGGGACCCCGCGCGGTCCGGCGGACGGTGACGCGGTCGCCGTCGTCGGCATGGCCTGCCGCCTGCCCGGAGCCCCGGGGCTGGAGGCGTACCGCCGGAACCTGAGGGAGGGCGTGGAGTCCGTCACCCACTTCACCGACGAGGAGCTGCGCGCCGCCGGGGTGCCCGAGGAGGACCTCCTCGACCCCCGCTACGTGCGGGCTCGGGGCGTCACCGAGAACGTCGACCTCTTCGACGCCGGCTTCTTCGGCTGCTCGCCGGGCGAGGCCGACGCGATGGACCCCCAGCACCGGCTGCTGCTGGAGTGCGCCTGGGAGGCGTTCGAGGACGCGGGCATCGTCCCCGGCGAGATCGAGGGCAAGGTGGCCGTCTTCGCGGGCTCCGGCTACGGCGGCTACCCGCAGGAGCCGGCCGAGGACATGTCGGCCTTCTACCGGAACATGATCGGTGCCAAGGACGACTACCTCGCCACCCGCATCTCCCACAAACTCGACCTGCGCGGCCCCGCGCTCACCGTCCAGACCGCCTGCTCCACCGGCCTGGTCGCCGCCCACCTCGCCCGCGAGAGCCTGCTGCGCGGCGAGTCCGACGCGGCCCTGGTGGGCGCCTCCTCCCTGACCTTCCCGCTGGTCCAGGGCTTCGTCCACCAGGAGGGACTGGTCCTCTCCCCGGACGGCCGGTGCCGCGCCTTCGACGAGAAGGGCGCCGGCACGGTCCTCGGCAGCGGTGTCGCCACCGTGCTGCTCAAGCGCCTCTCCGACGCGCTCGCCGACGGGGACCGCGTCTACGCCGTCCTGCGGGGCAGCGCCGTCAACAACGACGGCGCCGCGAAGGCCGGGTTCACCGCGCCGAGCGTCCCCGGCCAGGCCGCCGTCATCGCCGAGGCCCAGGCCGCCGCCGGGGTCGGCCCCGCCGACATCGGCTTCGTCGAGGCACACGGCACCGCCACCGCCCTCGGCGACCCCATCGAGGTCCAGGCGCTCCAGCAGGTCTTCGGCTCGGTGGAGCGGCAGGCCCCCTGCGCGCTCGGCTCGGTCAAGACCAACATCGGGCACGCCGACGCCACCGCCGGGCTCGCCGGACTGGTCAAGGCGGTCCTCGCCGTCCACCACGGCGAGCTGGTGCCCAGCCTCAACTACGAGAGCCCCAACCCCGAACTCGGTCTGGACCCGGCGCTCTTCGAGGTCAACACCCAGCTCAGGAAGTGGGAGCAGGAGACGGGCCCGCGCCGCGCCGGCGTCTCCTCGTTCGGCATCGGCGGGACCAACGCCCACGTCGTCGTCGAGCAGGCCCCCACCGCCCCCGGCGGACCCCCGGCCCCCCGCACCGCCGGCGCCGAGGCCGCCGGCGCGGGGACGGGCGCCGCTCTGCCCCTGGTCGTCTCGGCACGCGACGCGGACGCCCTGCGCGACCAGGCCCGCCGCTGGGCCCGATGGATCCAGGACCACCCCGGGGTCCCGCTGCGCGACATCGCGCACACGGCCGCCGAGCGCCGCACCCACTTCACGGAACGGGCCGCCGTCACGGCCGCCGGCCACGAGCAGGCCGTGGCCGCGCTCACCGCCCTCGCCGAGGACCGCTCCCATCCGGCGCTGGTCCGCGCCACGGCGGGACGGCGGGGCCGTACGGTCTTCGTCTTCCCCGGCCAGGGCACCCACTGGCCCGCGATGGGCCGTGAACTGCTGGCCTCCAGCCCCGCCTTCGCCGAGACGGTCGACGCCTGCGACACCGCCCTGCGCCCGTACACCGGCTGGTCCGCGCGGGAACTCCTCGGGGGCCGCACCACCCGTGAGGACGGCACTGCCGTGGAGCTCGACCGGCTCGACGTGTCGGTCCCCGCCCTGTTCACCGTGTACGTGGCGCTCGCCGCCGCCTGGCGGGAGTACGGCCTCGAACCCGACGCCGTCGTCGGCCACAGCCAGGGCGAGATCGCCGCCGCGGTCGTCTCCGGCGCCCTGTCCCTGGCGGACGGCGCCCGGATCGCCGCCCTGCGCGGACGCGAACTGGCCCGGATCGAGGGCACCGGAGCCATGGCCTTCGTCGAGCTGCCCGTGGACGAGGTCCGCGACCGGCTCGCCCCCTACGGCGGGGCCCTCTCCGTCGCCGTGGTCAACACCCCCCGCTCCACCGTGGTGGCGGGGGACCCCGAGGCGCTCACCGCGCTCCTCGACGCCCTCGACGACGAGGACGTCGTCTGCGGTCCGGTCGGCGCCCAGTTCGCCGCCCACAGCCACCACATGGACCCGCTCCTGCCCGTCCTGGCGGACCTGCTCCGGGAAGTGCGGCCCGGCGCCGCCCGCGTCCCCTTCTACTCCACGGTCACCGGCGGACTCCTCGACGGGGAGCGCCTCGACGCCGCCCACTGGTGCCGCAACCTGCGCGAACCGGTCCGCCTCGACCTCGCCCAGCGGGCCCTGCTCGACGCCGGGCACGACGTCTTCGTCGAGGTCGGCCCGCACCCCGTGCTCACCATGGCGCTCACCGAGGGCGACCCGCGCGCGCTCGCCGTCGGCACGCTCCACCGGGGCCGGGGGACCGCCGCCGAACTGCTGCGCACCCTCGGCACCCTCCACGCCCACGGACACCGCGTCGACTGGTCGCGCGCCTTCGCCGCCGCCCTCCCCGGCGAGCCGGCACCCCGCGTCGCGGGCCTTCCTCCCTACGCCTTCCAGCGCCGCCGCCACTGGATCGAGCCCGCCGCGGCCTCCGGTTCCCCGGACGGCCCGGACACCTCCGCCTTCTGGCAGGCCGTCGAGGAAGGCCGGCCCGAACGGCTGGCCGACCTGCTCCGGGCCCCGGAGGAACTCCACGGCACCCTCGGGGAACTGCTGCCGCTCCTGGCGTCCTGGCAGGACCGCCAGGAGACGGACGCCATGACCGGCTCCCTGCTCTACGAGGAGACGTGGGAGCTGTCGGCGGCGCCCCTGCCCGCCCGCCTGACCGGACCCTGGGTGCTGGCCGTGCCCGCCGGCACCGCCTCCGGCCTCGCCGACGAGGCGGAGCGGGCCCTCACCGCCGCGGGCGCCGAGGTCCACCGCGTCGGCGCCGACGGCGACCGCGCCGTGCTCGGCGCGGCCCTCGCGGCCCTGGAGCCCGCCCCCGAAGGCGTGGTCACCCTCGGCTCCCTCGACACCACCCCCGCCGCGGGCGGCGCCACCCGGGGGCTGCTCGCCACCCTCGCCCTGGTCCAGGCCGCCGCCGATGCCGGACTCGACGCCCCGGTGTGGGCGCTGACCTCCGGCGCCGTCGACACCACCGGCGACGGACCGGTGCCGCACCCCGAGGGCGCGCTCGTCGCCGGACTCGGCCGGGCGCTCGCCCTGGAGGACCCCGTCCGCTTCGGCGGCGTCGTCGACCTCCCCGCCGGGCCCGGCCACGGCCTCCCGGCCGGCTGGGCCGACCAGCTCGTCGCCGCCCTCGCCGCCCGCGACGGCGAGGACCAGGTGGCGGTCCGCGCCGACGGCCGGTACGTCCGCCGCCTGCGCCGCGCCGTCCCCGCGGAGCCCACCGAGCACTGGACCACCCGGGGCACCGCCGTCGTCACCGGCGGCCAGGGCTTCCTCGGCCGCCACCTGGCCGGGTTCCTCGCCGAACGCGGCGCCGAGCACATCGTGCTCGCCTCCCGGCGCGGCGGGACGACCGAGGAGTCCGAGGAACTGCGCACCGAACTCGCCGCCCGGGGCGTGGCGCTGACCGTCGCCGCCTGCGACGTCACCGACCGCGCCCAGGTCGACGCGCTCCTGGCCGAGGCGGACCGCCCCGACCGGCCGCTGCGTTTCGTCGCCCACCTCGCGGGGGCGACCGGCATGGCGCCGTACACCGAGCTCACCGCCGAGGAAGCCGCCCGGACCACCGCCGCCAAGGTCCTGGGCGCCACCCACCTGCACGAGGCCCTCGGCGCCCGCCCGCTCGACGGCTTCGTGCTGTACGGCAGCGTCGCCGCCCTCTGGGGCGGGGCGGGGCAGGCCGCGTACAGCGCCGCCAACGCCGCACTCGACGCGCTCGCCCGGCACCGCCGCGCGGGCGGCCTCGCCGCCACGGTCCTGCACTGGGGAGGCTGGGCCGGGGGAGGCATGGTGACCGACGAAGCCGACCGCACCGCCCGCTCGCGCGGACTGCTGCCCCTGGCACCGGGCCGCGCCCTGCGCGCCCTCGGCAGGGTTCTCGACGCCGGACGCACCGCTGTCGGCGTCACCCGCACCGACTGGTCGCTCTTCGCCCCCGCCTACGGCGCGGCCCGGCACCGCCCGCTCCTCGACGGCATCGAGGAGGCACGGGCCGCCTCGGCCGGGGCCACCGGGCAGGAGGACACCTCCGCACTGGCCGCGCTGACCGCACGGCTCACCGCCCTCCCCGACGAGGAGCGGCTGCGCACCCTCGCCGACCTGGTCCGGCAGGAGGCCGCCACCGTCCTCGGGACGGACGCCGCCGGCCTCGACACCGCCACCCCCCTCGCCCACCTGGGCTTCAACTCGCTGATGGCGGTGACCGTCCGGGGCGAGCTGACCCGGCGCACCGGACTCCCCGTCACCTCCGAACTCCTCCTGCGCCGGCCGACCTGCGACGCCGTCGCGGCCGAACTGCTGGAGCTGCTCGACCTCGGCGACCCGCGGGCCGCCGGGCCCGCCGGCACCGCGGCCCCGGACACCACCGCCGCCACCGGCTGGCTGAGGGTGCTGCGGCCCGCCGCGGCCGAACCCCGCGCCCGCGTCCTGTGCGTCTCCGGCATGGGCGGCACCACCGGCGGCCACCTGCCGCTCGCCGCCCACCTCCCCGCCGACGTGGAGCTGGTCGGCGTGCAGATGCCGGGCCGGGAGATCCGTGCGGCCGAGCCCCCCGCCGGCGACATGATGGCCGTCGCCGACCAGGTCGTCGCCGCCCTCGCCGAACCCGGGCGGCTCGACCTCCCCCTCGTCCTCTACGGTCACAGCCAGGGTTCCTGGCTGTGCTGGGAGGTGGCCCACCGGCTCGCCCACCGGCCCGGCGTGGCGCCCTTCGCGCTGCTCCCGGTCTGCGGGCTGCCGCCCACGGCCCGGCCGACGGAGGGGCTGAGCCGGCTCGCCGAACTGATCACCGACCGCGACGAGGCACCGGACCCGGCCGAGGCCGCGCCGGCCCTCGCCGGGGTGCTCCCGCCCGAGGTGCTGGACGACGAGGAACTGCTGGCCGACTACCTCGTACGGCTCCGGTCCGACGTCGTGCTCGCGGAGAACCACCGGGACGTGCTGCGCGGCTTCACGCGGCCGGCACTGGACATCCCGGTCTTCCCGGTCGAGGGCAGCGCCGACCCGGTCCTGCCGCGGGGCTCGATGGAGGTGTGGTCCCCGCTGACCACCGGCGAGTTCGCGATGCGCGTCATCGACGGCACGCACTCCGCGCCGCTCGACAACCCCGCCGCCCTCGCCGCCGAGATCACCCGCGCCCTCGCCCGGATCACCCCGCCCGACGCGTGACGCACCGCCCCGAGAAGCCCGACCCACACGGAGGAACCGAAGTGCCCACCACCGAACGCGCCGACGGCGCGCTGATCCACCACGAGTCCCACGGCTCCGGCTTCCCCGTGCTGCTGCTGGGACCCACAGGAGCCGACGGCGCCACCGGCGAGCCCGACCTCTTCGGCACGGTCCGCGCCTGCGGCGCCTACCGCCTGATCACCGCCGACCGCCGCCACACCGGGGGCAGCACGGCCCCCCTGGCGCCCTTCTCCTACGCCGAGGCCGCCGCCGACCAGCTTGCAGTCCTCGACGACCTCGGCGTGGGGAGCGTCCACGTGGTGGCCTCCGGCGACGGGACGGCGCTCGCCCTGCGGCTGGCGTACGAGGCGGCCGGCAGGGTCACCTCGCTCGTCCTGCACGCCCCGGTGGGCCGGGACTCCACCAACACGCTCGGCTCGTTCCACGCCCCCTACGACGAGGCCATGCGCCTGGCGCGGGCCGAAGGGCTGGAGGGCGTCCTGGAGGCCGCCGCGCGCGACGGACGGTTCGGCGCCGAACCCGGCGCCGGGCCCTTCGCCCAGCAGCTCCACGACGACCCCGCCTTCCGCGACCAGCTCCTCTCGCTGCGCCGCGAGCGCTACATCGCCGCGCTGGTCCGCCACCGCGACGGCGTGTGGCCCGACGGCACCCCGTACTTCTCGGTCCCCGAGGAGTGGGTGCGCACCTGCGACACGCCGATGCTGATCCTGCCCGGCGCCGACGAGAGGCACCCCGAGGGGGTGGCCAAGGCGCTCGCCGCCGAGGCCGGCCGGGCCCAGCTCCTCGACGCCGGCCACGACGCGCCGGAGAACCGGGCGCGGACCGCCGGGATCCTCACCCGCTTCCTGACCGAGCACACGCCCCGAGAAAGCCGCTGACCATGCTGACGCTGAACACCCTGGACATCACCGACGAGCGCAAGTGGGCGGAGCACGGCTACCCCTACGCCGAGTGGGACCTGCTGCGCCGCGAGGCCCCCGTCTTCTGGTACCAGCGGCCGGGCTTCGAGCCGTTCTGGGTCCTGACCCGGCACGAGGACATCGCCGCCGTCTCCCGCGACACGGCCGTCTTCGGCAGCTCCCAGCGCATGACCGTCGACCCGCCGGACGCCATCGAGATGCTGGAGGGCGAGCGGGAACTGCGCGCCCAGATGTTCGGGCACGACCCCGACGACTCGCAGGCGCTCAGCGACATGGACGCCCCCCGCCACCGCCACCTGCGCCAGATCATGGCCCCGTCCTTCACCCCGAAGGCCATGGCCGCCCTGCGCGAGCGTTTCGACGAGCTGGCCGCCGGCTACGTGCGGGAGCTGACCGGCCGCCTGGACAGCCACGGCGAGGCCGACGTGGCCCGCCACCTCGCCGCCCGCCTGCCCGTCGCCGCCATCTGCGAGCTGGTCGGGGCGCCCGCCGAGGACTGGGACGACATCTTCGAGTGGACCGAGGGCACCATCGGCGCCGCCGACCCCGACTACCAGCAGGACGGGGAGAGCGCCGAGGAGGCGTTCCGGCGCAACATGGGGGCCCTCAACGGCTACATCGTCCAGCTCGTCCAGAACCGCATGGCCGACCCCTCCGGCACCGACCTCGTCAGCCGCCTCGTCCAGGCCCGCATCGACGGCGAGGCGATGCAGCTCCACGAGATCCTCTACGCCACCTTCAACCTGCTGATCGCCGGCGTCGGCACCACCCGGAACTCCATCACCGACGGCATCCGCGCCCTGCTCGCCCACCCGGACCAGCTCCGCGCCCTCGTCGAGGACCCCTCCCTGACCGAGCGGGCGGTCGAGGAGATCCTGCGCTGGAGCGCCGTCGCCCCCCACTTCGTGCGGACCTGCCTGAAGGACACCGAGATCGGCGGGCAGCTCATCCGCAAGGGCCAGACGGTGGCCCTCTGGTACCCGTCCGCCAACCACGACGACACCGTCTTCGAGGACCCGTACCGCTTCGACATCACGCGCGAGCAGAACCCGCACCAGTCATTCGGCGGCCACGGTCCGCACATCTGCCTGGGGCGCCACCTCGCCCGCCTGGAGCTGAACGCCATCCTCCGCGCGGTCCTGCCCGTCCTGCCGACGCTGGAGACGGTCAAGGACCCCGAGATGAGCGTCCAGCACCTCCAGGCGACCGACTACAAGCGCTTCATCGTCCGCAAGCGGCCGTGACCGCGGCGCACCCGGAGCACGAAGGACATCCCATGCGTGAAACGCCCACCAGTCTGCACGAGCTGGCCGCCGGCGACGAGTCCGACCTCCAGGTCGTCCTACCCTGGACGGGACCCGTCGTCGACCCGGAGACCGGCGCCCTGCGGGAGCCGCTGCCCGAGCGGTACCTCATCGCCACCTCCGTCGGCTGGCCCAAGCCCGGCCTGGAGGAGCTCGGCGGCAAGCTCAACGGCGCCATCCTGGAGGAGCTGTGGACCCGCGACGGTCTGCTCGCCGCCTCCGTCGCCGTCTCCCCGAACAACTTCAACGCCTCCCGCAACCTCGTGCTCTGGCGCGACATGGAGGCCCTCGAGGGGTTCCTCCACTCGCCGGTCCACCTGGAAGCCGCCCGGCAGACCCGCGGCCTGATGTTCGACTGGGAGGGGACCAACTGGATCGGCACCGACCGGACCGCTTTCCCCACCTTCGCCGAGTCCCGCGCCCGCCTGGACGCCGTACGCGCGTCGGGCGAGAGCCCCTACGCCTCCCACGGCTGACCCGCGCCGCCACCACCGGGGCCGCCACGCGCGCGTCCCGGCCCATCCGTCCGAGCGACCCGAAAAGAGACCTGCCGACATGACCGTCGCCCCGCCCGAGACCCCCGCACTCAACTCCCACCTCGCCGAGGCCCTCGACGCCGGATACGAGCTGGTGGTGATGCTCGCCGACGGCTTCGACGACAAGACCGCCTTCGAGGCGCCCGAGGGACACATGCCCCTCGCCTGGTTCCTCGGCCACCTCGCCTGCGCCAAGGACTACTTCTCCACCATCCACCAGGGCTGCGAGAAGGCCGTCACCGAGGAGTTCTCCGACAACTTCGCCGACGGCGCCGACACCAACTTCACCATCGTCCCGCCCCTCGACGAGATGCTCGCCATCTACAAGGCGGCCCACCAGCGCATCCGCGACTTCGTCCTCCAGATGACGCCCGAGGACTTCGGCCGCAGGACCCCTGTCTTCCCCGACGAGAACATGGGCGAGTACGCCGAGCGCTTCCGCACCCTCGGGCAGGCCCTGGCCCTCACCCAGATGCACGACTCCTTCCACGCCGGCCAGATGGCCAAGCTGCGCCTGGCGCTGGGCATGGAGTCCCCGGTCTGACCCGACGTCATGCCCCGGCACCGCCAGGGGCGCCCCGCTCGTCTGCTGAGGAAGGAAGGATCAGGAATGGACGCACTCGCCCAGGCGGCGCTCCGCGGTGCCACGCCCGAAGAACTGGCCGCCCTGCCGGTGCCCGACCGCTTCCGCGCGGCCCACACCCGCGCCGAGGACATCACGATGTTCGACGGTGTGGAGGACAAGGACGTACGCAAGTCCCTGCACGTCGGAGACGTGCCCATGCCCGAACTAGCGCCCGACGAGGTGCTGCTCGCCGTGATGGCCAGCTCGGTCAACTACAACACCGTCTGGTCGGGCATCTTCGAACCGATCCCCACCTTCACCTTCCTCCAGGCGTACGGGAAGCAGGGGCGCTGGCAGGCCCGGCACGACCAGCCGTACCACGTGCTGGGCTCCGACGCCGCGGGCGTCGTCGTCCGGGTCGGTGACGGGGTGCGGCGGTGGAAGGTCGGCGACCACGTCACCGTCAGCCCCGTCCAGGTCGACGACCAGGAGGCCGCCGCCCAGGACGACAGCATGCTCAGCGAGGGCCAGCGGGCGTGGGGGTACGAGACCAACTTCGGCGGCCTCGCCGACTACGCCGTGGTGCGCGCCAGCCAGCTCGTCCCCAAGCCCGGCCACCTCACCTGGGAGGAGGCCGCCTCCGCCACCGCCTGCGCCGGCACCGCCTACCGCATGCTCGTCAGCGACAACGGCGGCCGGATGAAGCAGGGCGACGTGGTGCTCGTCTGGGGCGCGGGCGGCGGCGTCGGCGCCTATGCCGTGCAGCTCGTCAAACAGGGCGGCGGCATCGCCGTCGGTGTCGTCAGCTCCGAGGAGAAGGCCCAGCGCCTGCGCGACCTCGGCTGCGACGTGGTCATCAACCGCTCCGAGCTGGGCATCGGCGGCGGCGACGGCACCGACCCGCGGCAGGTGGTCGAGGCCGGGAAGCGGCTCGGCCGCATCATCCGCCGCGAGACGGGCGAGGACCCGCACATCGTCTTCGACTGCATCGGCCGCGCCACCTTCGGCATCTCCATGTTCGTGCTGCGCCGCGGCGGCTCCCTCGTCACCTGCGGTTCCAGCACCGGCTACCTCCACCAGTACGACAACCGCTACCTGTGGATGAAGCTGAAGCGGATCATCGGCTGCCACGGCGCCAACATGCAGGAGCAGTGGGAGAGCAACCGCCTCATCGACCTCGGCCGGATCATGCCCACCCTCTCGCGCTCCTTCCCGCTCGAGGAGATCGGCGAGGCCGCCCGCCTGGTCCAGAGGAACGCGCACATGGGCAAGATCGGAGTGCTCTGTCTGGCTCCCGCCCCCGGCCTCGGCGTCACCGACCCCGCCAAACGCGAACGGCTCGGCGAGGACCGTATCAACCCGCTCAAGGGAGCGTGAGAGATGTCCGCATCCACCCGACCGCCGGAACCCGCCTCGGCGGGCATCCTGGCCACCGGCTCCTACGTGCCCGCCGCCGAGGTCACCAACGCGGAACTGGCCGCGCGCTTCGACGTCACCGAGGAGTGGATCGAGCGCAAGACCCACATGCTCACCCGCCGCTACGCGGCACCCGGCGAGGCCACCTCCGACATGGCCGTCCACGCGGCCCGCGCCGCCCTCGACCAGGCCGGCATCGGTGCCGACCGGATCGACTACCTCATCGTCGCCACCACCACCCCCGACAGCGCGGTCCCGCCCGTCGCCACCCTCGCCCAGGAGGCGCTGGGCGCCCACCGCGCCGCCTGCTTCGACCTCAACATCGGGTGCAGCGCGTTCGTCCACGCCCTCACCGTCGCCCAGGCCCTGCTGCAGATGCGCCCCGGCGCGCACGCCCTGGTGGTCGGCGCCGACACCTGGTCGCGGTTCACCGACCCCCAGGACCGCAGCACCGCCGTGCTGCTCGGCGACGCCGCCGGCGCCGTGGTGCTCGGGCCGGTCCCCGAGCCGTACGGCATCCTCGGCCACGACCTGCTGGGCCACGGCGCCGACGCGCCGCTCCTGGTCATCGACGCGGGCGGCAGCCGCCGCCCGGCCTCCCACGCGACCGTCGACGAGGGCGGCCACACGCTGCGGATGAACGGCCGCGGGGTCATCGAGTTCGTCATGACCCACGTCCCGCCGTCCATCAAGGAGGCTCTCGGCGCCGCCGGCGTCTCCCATGAGGAGGTGCGCCACCTCGTCCCGCACCAGGCCAACGGTGCCCTGCTCGGGCAGCTCGCCGCCGCGGCGGGCCTCCAGGACGCCACGCTCCACACCACCCTCGAGCGGTACGGCAACTCCGGCGCCGCCTCCATACCCGTCACGCTCGACCACGCCCACCGCGCCGGCTCCCTCGCCGACGGCGACCTGGTCGTCCTCTCCGGCTTCGGCGGCGGCATGGCCGTCGGCACCTCCCTGCTGCGCTGGTACGCGGGGGGCGCGGGATGAGCGCCCCGGCATTCGAGCGGATCGGCGTGCTCGGCGGCGGGCTGATGGGCGCGGGCATCGCCGAGGTGTGCGCCCGTGCCGGCGCCGAGGTCCGCGTCGTCGTCACCACGGAACGCTCGCGGGGCGCCGCCCGGGCCCGGCTGGAGCGCTCCCTCGGCGCCGCCGCGGCCAAGGGGCGGATCTCCCCGGAGGAGCACGAGACGGTGCTCTCCCTCGTCTCCTTCGGCACCGAACTGGGCGAACTCGCCGACCGTCAGCTGGTCGTCGAGTCGGTCACCGAGGACGAGGCCACCAAGGTCAAGCTCTTCCGCCAGCTCGACTCCCTCCTCACCGACCCGGACGCCGTCCTCACCACCAACACCTCCTCCCTGCCGGTCACCCGCCTCGCCGAGGCCACCGACCACCCCGAGCGCCTCCTCGGCACCCACTTCTTCAACCCGGTCCCCGTCATGCCCCTGGTCGAGATCACGGCGACGGCACACACGCCCCGGGAGACGGTGGCGCGCGTCTCCGAGTTCGTCACCGGGGGTCTCGGCAAGGAGGCGGTCCACTCCGCCGACCGCGCCGGATTCGTGGTGAACGCCCTGCTCGTCCCGTATCTTCTCTCGGCGGCCCGCATGGCCGAATCCGGTCATGCCGACGCCGCCGACATCGACAAGGGGATGACCCTGGGATGCGGCCACCCGATGGGGCCGCTCCGCCTCGCCGACCTCGTCGGCATCGACACCCTCCGGGCCGTCGCTGCCGGACTGTACGAGGAGAGCGGGGACCCGGCCTACGCGCCACCGGAGATCCTCACCCGGATGATGGAGGCCGGACACCGCGGCCGGAAGACGGGCCGCGGATTCCACACCTACACCTGACGCCCCACCACCCCCGACCACCACACGCACCACCATCAACCCCCCTGAGCAACACCGAACAAGGAGAAACATGGCTCACATCGCCTTCTTCAACTTCCCGGCCGTCGGCCACGTCAACCCGACCCTCGGGGTGGTCGAGGAACTGGTGAAGCGGGGCCACCGGGTCACCTGTACGGCCACGGAGTTCTTCGTCCCGGGCATCAAGGCCGTCGGCGCCACGCCGATCGTCTACGAGTCGCCCTTCGGCGAGTTCTACCGCAGCCCGTACAACGAGGAGATGATGGCGGGCGAGGGCGTGCGGTGCCTCGACGAGGCCATCGCCCTCCACAAGCAGGTCAGCGGCTACTACGGCGAGGACCGCCCGGACGTCGTCGTCCACGACTTCATGGCCTGGGGCGCCCGCTTCTATGCCGCCGAGCACGGCCTCCCCACCGTCCGCCTCTTCCCGTCCTACGGCGTCAGCGAGACCTTCAACATCGCCGAGAAGTTCCCCTGGTCCGCCCCGGACGACCCCAAGATCCTGGAGATGGTCCAGCGGCTCACCGCCCTGCTGCCCACCTTCGGCCTCCCGGGCGACATGGGCGCCTTCGTCACCGACGTGGCGAAGACCGGGATCATCTTCCTGCCGCGCGAGTTCCACTACGAGGGCGAGACGTTCGACGAGCGCTTCGTCTTCGCGGGCCCCAGCATCAAGGACCGCTCCACCTTCCAGGGCTCCTGGGAGCCGAAGTCGGCGGACCGGCCCGTCCTGCTGATCTCCCTGGGCACCGCCGCCACCGGCTGGTCGGAGTTCTTCTCCCTCGCGCTGCGGGCGTTCGGCGACTCCGACTGGGACGTGGTCATGGCCGTCGGCGACCACATCGACCCGGCCGAGCTGGGAGAGGTTCCGGCCAACTTCGAGATCCGGCGCCACGTGCCGCAGCTCGACGTGCTGCGGCACGCCCGCGTCTTCCTCACCCACGCCGGCATGAACAGCACCATGGAGTCCCTGTACCACGGCGTGCCCATGGTCGCCGTTCCGCAGATGAACGAGCAGCGCGCCAACGCCCTGCGCATCGAGGAACTGGGGCTCGGCCGCCACCTGCCGCGCGAGGAGGTCACCGTCGAGAGCCTGCGCGCCTCCGTGGACGCCGTCGCCGCCGACGAGGCTGTCGCCGAGCGCGTACGCACCATGCAGGAGGCCCTGCGCTCCGTCGACGGGGCCGCCGTCGCCGCCGACGCCGTGGAGGCCCGCCTGGCCGCCACCGACTGACCGGGCGTCCGGCCCGCGAGCAGCCCGCGCCCCCGCACCACCGGGGCGCGGGCTGCTCGGCGTCCGGGCCCGTCCGCTCCTCCTGTACGCAGGCTCCAGTCCGCGTCTAGCCCGATGGGCGAGTCTCAGACCGGACACCGGTGCGCGGCCCCATGCCCGCCCTCCGGTGGGCACCGCGAGCTTCCGCCCCGTTGGAGTAGACGTGTCAAACTTCCCCCCCGGCCCGGTCAGGCTTCCCACCGAGCGGCCCTCCGCCTTCGACCCCCCCGCCGAACTGGCCGCACTGCGGGAGAAGTGCCCGGTCGCGCGGATGGACTTCCCCGACGGGCACCAGGGATGGCTGGTCACCAGCTACCCCGAGGTGCGCTCCCTGCTGGCCGACCCCGAGTTCAGCGCCCGCCAGGAACTGCACCACCACGCCCCCTACGACCACCCCTTCGGCACGGAGCCGATCCGGCCCGCGGAGCCCGGCTTCTTCATCGGGATGGACGCCCCCGAGCACAGCCGCTACCGGCGGCTGGTGGCCGGGCAGTTCACCAAGCGGCGGATCGCCCGGCTCGCCCCGCGCGTCGAGGAGATCGCCGAGGCGTGCCTCGACGCGATGGAGGCCGGCGGAACCCGGGAGGCCGACCTCGTCGAGCAGTTCGCCCAGCCCATTCCCGCGCTGGTCATCTGCGAACTCCTCGGCGTCCCGCTGGAGGACTCGGACCGCTTCCACGGCGCGATCCGCCGCTTCTTCCACCTCGGCTCCGACGGCGAGGAGTCCCGCAACGCCTACCTCGCCATCCTCGACTACGTCGGTGAACTGGTCGCCCGCAAGCGCGCCCGCCCCGGCGACGACATGATCAGCGGCCTCATCGGCCGCGAGGAGCTGAGCGACCAGGAACTCGCCGGGATCTCCCTGCTGTTGCTCGTCGCCGGCTACGAGACCACCGCCAACATGATCGGTCTCGGCGCCTACGCCCTGCTCACCCACCCCGACCAGCTCGCCCTGCTCCGCGAGGACGACTCCCTCGCCGACAACGCGGTGGAGGAACTGCTCCGCTACCTCCCCCTCTTCCGCTCCGGCGGCATGCGCGCCGCCACCCGCGACACCGAGGTCCTCGGACGCCAGGTCAAGAAGGGCGAATGCGTCGTCCTCTCCCTGGCCTCCGCCAACCGCGACCCCGCACGGTACGGCGCGGACGCCGACCGCCTCGACCTGCGCCGGTCCGCCACCGGCCACGTGGCCTTCGGCCACGGGCCCCACCAGTGCCTCGGCAGCCAGCTGGCCCGGCTGGAGATGCGGATCGCCTACACCGCGCTGCTGCGCCGGTTCCCCGGACTGCGGCTGGCCGTCCCGCCCGACGAGGTGCCGCTCCGCGACGACATGGTGATCCACGGGACGCACCGGCTGCCGATCGCCTGGTGAACCGCGCTGCCCGCACGGGGGTTCCCGTCCATCCACCCACTCGACCGGGCCGGACCGAGCCGGCCGTACCTCAGGAAGCGAAAGTGACGATCTTCTCCAGGAAACACGTGTTCAGAACGGGCGTGCTGACCGCCGCCCTCGCCCTGCTGAGCCCGCTCGCCATCGCGGCCGGGGACGACGAGTCCCATGACCGCCGCAGGCCCGCCGCGGTCTTCCCCGCCCCGGGCCCCCTGGCCGCCCCGTCGGGCAAGGGCGGATTCCGCTTCGGCGTCGCCAGCGCGGCCACCCAGATCGAGGACCGCAACGAGAACACCGACTGGTACAAGTGGACCGCCCCGGAGCCCGAGGGCATGGCCCGCAGCCCCTTCGTGGGCGACGCCGTCCAGGGGTACACCCGGGCCGTCGAGGACATCGACCTCATCGAGGACATGAACCTCGACGCCTACCGCTTCAGCATCGAGTGGGCCCGCGTCGAGCCCGAGCGCGACCGCATCGACGAGAAGGCGCTCCAGCACTACAGCGACTTCATCGACGAGCTGATCGACCGCGGCATCCGCCCGATGATCACCGTCCACCACTTCTCCAACCCGGTATGGGTCGACGACCCGGGAGACGCCGGCTGCGCCGCCGGCCCCTCCGACACCAACCTCTGCGGCCTCGACCACCCCGAAGGCGGCTCCCGGGTGGCCGAGGAGATGGCCGAGTTCGCCGGGCTGCTCGCCGAGCGCTTCGGCGACCGGGTCGACGAGTGGGTCACCGTCAACGAGCCCATGGTCTACATGCACTTCGCCCACGCCTTCGGCGCCGGCCCGCCCGGCAAGGCCAACCTGATCGGCGACTTCGACCGCTACATGGGGGCGCTGCGCAACCTCGTCGACGCCCACGCGCGGATGTACAAGGCGATCAAGGCGGCCGACACCACCGACGCAGGCACCGGCGCCCCCGCGGCCGTCGGCCTCAGCATGAGCGCCAAGCAGTACGTACCCGTCCGCGACGGCAGAGTCAGCACCGAGCAGCGGGACGTCGACGCCGCCGGGCGCATGCAGCGCTACTTCGAGTGGAACGTCGTGGACGCCCTCTGGAAGGGCGGCTTCGACACCGACCTCGACGGCGTCCACGACGAGCGGCACCCCGAGTGGCGGAAGACCCTCGACTTCCTCGGCATCCAGCTCTACGAGCGGATCGGCGTCTCCGACCCCGGCGAGGAGCCCTCGCCGGCCACCTTCCCCGCCGCCGACGCCGACGTGTGCAGCACCGCCCCCTGCCTGCCCCCGCTCGACGAGACCTACTTCGTCCCCGACATGAACTACGAGACCGATCCGACCGGCCTCTACTCCGTCCTCAAGGACTACAGCGAGCGGTACGAGAACCTCCCGCTCACCGTCACCGAGTCCGGCATCGCCTCGGACTCGGGCAAGCGCCGCGCCGAGTTCGTCGTGCGCGCCCTGGAGCAGATCGAGAAGGTCCGCCGAGAGGGCGCCGACGTCCGGGGCTACTACCACTGGAGCCTCATGGACAACTTCGAGTGGCTCGGCGGCTACGGCGCCCGCTTCGGCCTCTACGCCGTGGACCGTACGACCATGGAGCGCACCCCCACCGAGGCGGCCGAGGTCTACGGCCGGATCGCCGGTGCCCGCGTCCTCTCCGCCGACCTGCGCCGGAGGTACGGCGGCCACGGGCCGATGACCCCGGAGCCCGGCGGCGCCGCGACCGCCACGCCCTGAGCCCGGCCTGAGCAGCGCCCGGCACGCACGGCCCCGACCGCACGCCCCGACCGCCCCGCCCCGCACGCCCCGACCGGGCGCCGGGGCGGGGCCGGGACGGTGCGGACCGACGAGAACCGACGAGCATCGAGGAAACGCAGATGGGCGACCCCATGACGAGCAGCAACGAGTCCTCGGCCCCTTCGGCCGTCTCTGCGGACATCACGGCGTTCCTGCGTGAATCCGTCGCCGAGATGCTGGAAGTGCCCGTCGGTTCGGTCCGCGTCGACCGCTCCTTCAGCGAGCTGGGACTACCGTCCCTGCGCGCCGTCGAGCTGGCCGGCAAGGTCTCCGCACTGCTGGGCCGGGAGATCCCCGGCACGGCCGTGTGGGACCACCCCACCGTCGCGGCCCTGGCCGCGTACGTCACCGGAGCCGCGGACGAAGGCGGGCCGGGCCGGACCCGGCCGGCCGACCCGGCCGGCGGCGACCCGGTCGCCGTCGTCGGCATCGGCTGCCGCCTCCCCGGCGGCGTCGAGGGCCCCGAGTCCCTCTGGCGCGCCCTCGTCGAAGGGCTCGACGCCGTCCGTGAGGTCCCCGCCGACCGCTGGAACGCCGACGAGTGGCTGGACACCGACCCCGAAGCCCCCGGCCGGACCACCACCCGCTGGGGCGGATTCCTCGACGGCATCGGCGAGTTCGACGCCGACCTCTTCCGGATCTCCCCCGCGGAGGCCCGGGCCATGGACCCCCAGCAGCGCATCGCCCTGGAGACCGCCTGGTCCTCCCTGGAGGACGCCCGGATCGCCCCCACCGCGCTGCACGGCACCCGTACCGGCGTCTTCCTCGGCGCTATGGCCCAGGAGTACCACCTCGCCACCGGAGCCGACCCGCACTCCATCGGCACCCACTCGGCGACCGGCTGGGACAACTCCGTCATCGCCGCCCGCATCGCCTACGCCCTGGGCCTGCAGGGACCCGCCCTCGCCGTCGCCACCGCGTGCAGCTCCTCCCTGACCGCCACCCACCTCGCCGTCCGCAGCCTGCGCTCCGGCGAGTCCGACCTCGCCCTCGCCGGCGGCGTCAACGTCATGCTGCACCCGCACACCACGGTCGCCATGACAAAGTTCGGCGGGCTCAACCCCGAGGGCCGCTGCCGCGCCTTCGACGCCGACGCCGGCGGCTACGTCCGCGCCGAGGGCTGCGGCATCGTCGTTCTGCGCCGCCTGTCCGACGCCCTCGCCGCCGGGGACCGCGTCTACGCCGTGATCCGCGGCAGCGCCGTCAACAACGACGGGGCCTCCAACGGGCTCACCGCCCCCAACCCCCGGGCCCAGGCCGCGGTCCTGCGCGAGGCCTGGCAGGACGCCCGGATCGCACCCTCCGAGGTCTCCTACGTCGAGGCCCACGGCACCGGCACCCCGCTCGGCGACCCCATCGAGGCCGCCGCCCTCGGCGAGGTCTTCGCCCCCGGCCGTGAGGAACCGCTGCGCCTGGGCTCCGCCAAGACCAACTTCGGCCACCTGGAACCCGCGGCGGGAGTGACCGGGCTGATCAAGACGGCACTCGCCCTCCACCACGGCGAACTCCCGGCCAGCCTGCACTTCGACACGCCCAACCCGCGCATCGACTTCGATGCCGCCGGACTCCGCGTCGTCGACCGGGCCGAACCCTGGCCCGGCGAGGGACCCCGCCGCGCCGGCGTCAGCAGCTTCGGCTTCGGCGGCACCAACGCCCACGTCGCCCTCGAAGAGGCCCCGGGCCGCCGCGGCCCCCTCCCGGACCCCGCCGAGCGCCCCGCCACCGGTGAGCGCCCCGTCCTCGCGCTGTTCTTCTCCGGCCACGGCTCCCAGTGGCTCGGCATGGGCCGCGACCTGCTCACCGAACCCGCCTACCGCACCGCCCTGGCCGACTGCGACCGCGCCCTGCGGCCCGTGCTCGGCTGGTCGGTGACCGAGGAACTCCTCGCCGGCGACCGCGACTCCCGGCTGGAGCGCACCGACGTCGTCCAGCCCGTCCTCTTCGCCGTCCAGGTCGCCCTCGCCCGCACCCTCGGCGCCTGGGGCCTGGCCCCCGACGCCGTCCTCGGGCAGAGCATCGGCGAGGTCGCCGCCGCCGTCACCGCGGGCGCCCTCCCCCTGGAGGAAGGCGCCCGGATCATCGGCGTCTGGTCCGCGCTGATCGCCGAACGGGCCGCCGGACAGGGCGCGATGACCGTCTGCGACCTCACCGCCGAAGAGGCCGAGGACCTGATCCGCCCGGTGGACCGCGACCTCTGCGTCGCCGGCCACCTCGCCCCCGGGCAGGTCTGCCTCGCCGGTCCGCGCGAGGCGGTCGCCGCCGTCGAACGTGAACTGGCCGCACGCGGGACGAACTCCACCCGCGTCCGCATCGACTACGCCGCGCACAGCCCGCAGCTGGCCGGACTCGCCCCCGAACTCGGCCGCCGCCTCGGCGCCGTCCGCACCGCCCCGGCCACCGTCCCCTTCTGGTCCACCGTCACCGGCGCGCCCCTGGACACCGACGCCCTCGACGCCTCCTACTGGGCCCGCAACATGTGCCGGCCCATGCTGGTCGCCGAGACGGTCGACGCCCTCGCCGCCGCCCACGCCGGCCGACCGCTGCGCCTGATCGAGATCGCCCCCCACCCCGTCGCCCGGTACTCCCTCGAACGGATCCTGGCCGGCCGCCCCGAGGCCGCCGTCCTCACCACCGGCCGGCGAGGCGCCCCCGACCGCCGCGGCCTGGAGGAGGCCGCGGTCCGGCTCTGGCGGGACGGCGCCGACCTCGACCGGGCGGCGGTCGCGGGCGAGCCCCGCCGCGACGAACCGGCCACCCCCATGGTGTTCGCCGTCTCCGGCAGGACCCGCCCCGCCCTCGCGGCCAACGCCGCCCGGCTCGCCGACCGCGTGGCCCAGGCCACCGGCGCCGAACTGCGCGACCTCGCCTACAGCTCCACGGTCACCCGCGCCCACCTCGACCACCGTGCCGCGGTCGTGGCCGCGACCACCGAGGAGGCCGCCGAGGCGCTCACCGCCCTCGCCGAGGACCGGCCCCACCCCGCCGCCGTCGAGGACGAGAGCGAGGAGCTGACGGGCGCCTGGGAGAGCGGCACCTCCGTCCTCTTCACCGGACAGGGCAGCCAGCGGCCGGGCATGGGCCGCGCCCTGCACGCCGCCTTCCCCGTCTACCGCGACACCTTCGACGCGGTCTGCAGTGCCCTCGCCCCGCACCTGGCCCGCCCGCTGGAGGAGGTCGTCCACGCCCCCGAGGGCAGCGCCGAGGCCCGCCTCCTCGACGAGACCGAGTTCACCCAGCCCGCCCTCTTCGCCTTCGAGGTGGCGCTCCACCGCCTCTGGGAGAGCTGGGGCGTCCGCCCCCGGGCCGTGGCCGGGCACTCCGTCGGCGAGCTCGCCGCGGCCCACGTCGCCGGCATCCTCGACCTCGACGACGCCGCCCGCCTGGTCGCCGCCCGCGGCAGGCTCATGCAGTCCTGCGAACGCGGCGGCGCCATGGCCTCCGTCCAGGCCACCGAAGCCGAAGTCCTCCAGGCCCTGGCGTCGACGGCAGAGAGCGGCGGACGCGTCTCGATCGCCGCCCTCAACAGCCCCGCCCAGACCGTGGTCAGCGGCGACGAGGAGGCCGTCGTCCGCGTCGTCGAGCACTTCACCGCGCAGGGACGCCGCACCCGGCGCCTGACGGTCTCGCACGCCTTCCACAGCGCGCACATGGACACCATGCTCGAGGAGTACCGGGCCGTCGCCGAGCAGTGCGTCCTGCGCGTCCCCGGGATCCCCCTGTTCTCCACGGCCACCGGCGCCTGGACCGACTCCCGTACCGCGCCCGGCGAGGGCGCCACCTCGCCCGACCACTGGGTACGGCAGGTCCGCGACGCCGTCCGCTTCACCGACGCCGTGGCCGCCCTCGAAGCGGCCGGCCTACGGCGCCATCTCGAATGCGGCCCCGCCGCCGTCCTCACCGCGATGGGCATCGCCTGCGCGGACCGCGAGGAGGGGTTCATCCCCTCCCAGCGCGCCGGGGACCGGCCCGACGAGGTCGGCGACGTCCTGCGCGCCCTCGCCGGACTCCACGTCAGCGGCGAGGACATCGACTTCGAACAGGTCTACGCGGACACCGGCGCCCGCCGCACCGACCTGCCCGGTTACGCGTTCCGCCGCACCCACCACTGGATCGGGGCGGCCCCCCGCGCCGGCCACCTGCCGGCCGCCCGCCCGGTGGCCGACGACTCCCTGTGGCAGGCCGTCGGCACCGGCGAGACCGAGCGGGTCTGCGCCCTGCTCGGCACCTCCGACACCACCGCCGTCGAGGCGCTGCTCCCGCACCTCGCGGCCTGGCGCGACCGACAGGACCGCGCCGGCACCGCCGCCGAAAGCCTCTACGAGGAGAGCTGGCAGCCCGTCACCGGTCCCGCCACCGCCCCGGACCTCACCGGCGACTGGATCCTCGCCACCCCCGCCGACCCGGCCGCGACCGCGCTCACCGAAGCCCTCGCCCGGGCCCTCACGGACGCCGGCGGCACCGTCCACCCGCTCCCGGCCGCGGACGGCCGCACCGCGTACGCCGCCGCGCTGGACACCCTGACCACCACCCTCGCCGGGCGGACCCCGCGCGCCGTCCTCGCCCTCACCTCCCTCGACACCGACCCTGCCCGCGGCGCCGTCACCACCGGCGCCACCCGCACCCTCGCCCTCACCCAGGCCCTCGGGGACAGCGGCCTCGACGCGCCCCTGTGGCTCGTGACCCGAGGCGCGGTGCGCACCGGCGAGGAGGACCCGGCCCCCCGCCCGGACCAGGCGCTCGCCTGGGGTCTGGGCCACGTCGCCGCCCTGGAGCACGCGGACCGCTGGGGGGGTCTCGTCGACCTCCCCGGGCCGGCCGACGGCTCCCCGGCCGGCCCGGCGCCCTCCTTCGCCCCGCTCGACGCGGCCACCACCCGGCACCTCCTCACCACCGTCACCGCCCGGACCCCCGACCGGGAGGACCAGGTGGCCCTGCGCCCGGCCGGTCCCTTCGCGCGGCGGCTGCGCCGCTCCGAACCCGCCCCGCGCCTTCCCCGGCGGGCCCGCGGCACGGTCCTGGTCACCGGAGGCAGCGGCGCCCTCGCCGGCCACCTCGCCCGCCACCTCGCCGAACGCGGCGCCGAACACGTCGTCCTCGCCTCGCGGCGCGGCCCCGGCGCCGAGGGCGCCGCCGAGATCGCCGCGGCCCTCGAGGCCGCCGGGGCCCGCGTCACCCTCGCCGCCTGCGACGTGACCGACCGGGCCGACCTCGAACGCCTCCTCGCCCGGATCGACGAGGACCCCGCGCCGCTGCGCGCCGTCTTCCACACCGCGGGCACCCTCGACGACCGCCTCCTCGACCACCTCGACGCCGAGGCACTCGCCGTCACCGCCGCCCCCAAACTCCAGGCCGCCGCGCACCTGCACGCGCTGACCGCCGGCCGCGAACTCGACGCCTTCGTCCTCTACTCGTCCGTCGTCGGCACCCTCGGCAACATCGGCCAGGCCAACTACGCCATGGCCAACGCCGCCCTCGACGCCCTCGCGGAGCGGCGCCGCGCCGACGGGCTGCCCGCCGTCAGCATCGCCTGGGGCCCCTGGGCCGACGGAGGCATGACGCGCGGGACCGCCGAGAGCCAGCTGAAGCGCGTCGGCCTCGTCCCGCTCGCCCCGGACGCGGCCCTCGCCGCCCTCGACGCGGCCCTCGCCGCCGACCCCGCCACCGGACCGGCGACCCGGGTCGCCGCCCGGGTCGACTGGGCCCGGGCCGTCCCCGCCCACCAGGGCAACCGCCCCCGCCCCCTCCTGGCCGGCCTCACCGAGACCCGCCGGCACCCCGGCGCCGCCCCCGCTCCCGCCTCCCCGGACGGCGCCGCGAACCCGCTGTGCACCGCACTCGTCGGCCTGGCCGACGAGGACCGCCTGCCCCACCTTCGGACCCTTCTGGCCGTCGAGGCCGCCGCCGTCCTCGGCGTCGCCGACCCCGCGAGTCTCGGTACCGAACGCGGCTTCAAGGACCTCGGCTTCGACTCGATGATGGCGATCCAGCTGAGCGCGCGCGTCCAGCGGCGCACCGGGATCACCACCCCCAGGACCCTCATCTACGACCACCCGAACCTCACCGCCGCCGCCCACTGGCTGCTCGGCGAACTCCTCGGCGCCACCGGCGACGCCACGGCGCCCGCCCCGACCGTCGCTCGGGACGAACCCCTCGCCATCGTCGGCGTCGGCCTGCGCATGCCCGGCGGCGCCCACGACCTCGACAGCCTCTGGCAGGTGCTCGCCGAAGGCCGCGACACCGTCGGCGAGATCCCCGCCGACCGCTTCGACATCGACGCGTACTACGACCCCGCCCCGGACGCCGAGGGCACGACCTACGTCCGGCACGCCTCCCTCCTCGACGACGTCGCCTCCTTCGACGCGTCCTTCTTCGGCATCTCCCCGCGCGAGGCCGACCCCATGGACCCGCAGCACCGGCTGCTCCTGGAGGCCGCCTGGAACTCGCTGGAGAACGCGGGCATCCGCCCCGACGACCTCCGCCACTCGCGCACCGGCGTCTTCGTCGGCGCGGGCGCCGGGGAGTACGCCGCCCACCGCGGCGGCACCCCCGACACGTACACCCTCACCGGCAGCCTCCAGAGCTTCAACGCCGGCCGGCTCTCCTACCACCTGGGACTCCAGGGCCCCGCCCTCTCCGTCGACACCGCCTGCTCCTCCTCCCTCGTCGCCCTGCACCTCGCCGCCGAGGCGCTGCGCGGCGGCGAGTGCGACATCGCCCTGGCCGGAGGCGTGCAGGTCCTCGCCGATCCCGGCTCCTTCGTGGCGCTCAGCCGCTCCCACGCACTCGCCCCCGACGGCCGCAGCAAGACCTTCTCGGCCGCCGCCGACGGCTACGGCCGGGGCGAAGGCGTCGGTCTCGTCGTGGTCATGCGGCTCTCCGACGCGCTCGCCGCCGACCACGAGGTCCTCGGCGTGATCCGCGCGGGAGCCGTCAACCACGACGGTGCCAGCAGCGGTATCACCGCCCCCAACGGAACCTCCCAGCAGAAGGTGGTCCGCGCCGCCCTCGACTCCGCCGGACTGGCGCCCACCGACGTCGACTACGTCGAATGCCACGGCACCGGCACCCCCCTCGGCGACCCCATCGAGGTCCAGGCCCTCGCCGCCGTCTACGGGGAGGGCCGCGACGCCTCCACCGCGCTGCGCCTGGGCACCGCCAAGAGCGTCATCGGCCACCTGGAGTCCGCCGCGGGCATCGCCGGGGTCTGCAAGGTGCTGGCCGCCTTCCGCCACGGCGCCCTGCCGCCCACCCCGCGCTCCGCGCCGCTGAACCCCGCCATCGCCTGGGACGACCTCCCGGTCGCCGTCGTCGACGAACTGAGCCCCTGGGCCCGTACCTCCGGCCGGGTGCGCCGGGCGGGCGTGTCGGCCTTCGGACTGAGCGGCACCAACGCCCACCTCGTCATCGAGGAACCTCCCGTCCCCGCCCGGCAGGACGCCGCTCCCGCCGCGTCCGGACCGCCCGCCCTGCCGGTCGTGGTCTCCGGCCGGACCGAGGAGGCCCTCCGCGAGCAGGCCGGACGCTGGGCCCGCTGGCTCGACTCCCGCCCCGGCACCGCACTGCCCGACATCGCCGCGACCGCGGCCCGCCACCGCACCCACTTCCCCAGCAGGGCCGGCGTCGTGGCCACCGGCACCGAGGAACTGACCGCAGCCCTGCACGCCCTCGCCGAGGGCCGCGAGACCGAGCAGACCGTCCTCGGCACGGCGGTGCCCCGCGGCAAGGCCGTCTTCGTCTTCCCCGGCCAGGGCAGCCAGTGGACCGCCATGGGACGCGACCTCCTCGCCCAGAGCCCGGTCTTCGCCGAGACGATCGACCGGTGCGACGCGGCCCTCGCGCCGCTGACCGGCTGGTCGGTGCGGTCGGTCCTGGCGGGCGAGGAGGCGGACGGCGCCCCGCCCGCCGACCGGGTCGACGTGGTCCAGCCCGCGCTCTTCGCGATGGGCGTCGGCCTGGCCGCCGTCTGGCGCTCGCTCGGCGTCGAACCCGCGGCCGTGGTCGGCCACTCGCAGGGCGAGGTGGTCGCCGCCGTCGTCTCCGGCGTCCTCACCCTGGAACAGGGAGCGCGGGTCGTCACCGCACGGTCCAGCGCGGTCCTCGACATCTCCGGCCGGGGCGGCATGGCCCTGGTCGAGCGCCCCGTCGCCGAGGTCGAGGAGTACCTCGCGCCCTACGGCGGAACCCTCTCGGTCGCGGCGGTCAACACCACCGGCTCCACCGTCGTCTCCGGAGAGGCACGGGATCTGGAGGAACTGGTCGCCGCGCTCCAGGAGCGGGGCGT
This sequence comes from Streptomyces sp. DH-12, assembly GCF_002899455.1. Lineage (GTDB taxonomy): Bacteria > Actinomycetota > Actinomycetes > Streptomycetales > Streptomycetaceae > Streptomyces. Next base: position 257,063 of record NZ_PPFB01000001.1, read on the forward strand.
CTTCGCCCGCACCATCCGCGTGGACTACGCCTCCCACAGCGCTCAGATGGACCCGCTCCTGCCCGGCCTCGCCAGCCGCCTCGCCGGCATCGCCCCCGGCCGCGCCGCCACCGCCTTCTACTCCACCCTCCTCGGGGACACCGTCGAAGGCCCCGAACTCGACGGCGAGTACTGGTGCCGCAACCTCCGCGAGCCCGTCCGCTTCGACCGGGCGCTGGAACGGCTCCTCGCCGACGGCCACACCGTCTTCGTGGAGATCTCCGCCCACCCCGTCCTCGCCATGCCGCTCACCGACGGCAGCGCCGGCCACGGCGGTCTGGTCGTCGGCTCCCTCGCCCGCGGCCGCGGCGGACTCGACCAGCTGTGGCGCAACCTCGGCCTCCTCCACGTCGGCGGCCACACCGTCGACTGGCGGGCCGCCCTCGGCGACCGGCGGACCGCGCTGCTGCCCCTGCCCACCTACGCCTTCCAGCGCGAACGCCACTGGCTCGACGCCCCCGAACCCTCCGCGGACGCCGGGACGCTGGGCCTGGAGGCGCCCGCCCACCCCTGGCTGGGGGCGGCCACCGCCCTGGCCGACGGCGACGGGCACCTCCTCACCGGCAGCCTCTCGCTCGCCCGGCAGCCGTGGCTGAAGGACCACCTGGTCTTCGGGACCGCAGTCGTCCCCGGGACGGGACTGCTCGAACTGGCCGCGGCCGCCGCCCACGAGGTCGGCGCCGCGGGCGTCGCCGAGCTGACCCTCGCCGCGCCGCTCGTCCTCGACGAGGAACTCCGCCTCCAGATCACCGTCGGCGCCCCCGAGGGCGGATCGCGGACCCTCACCGTCCACAGCCGCCCGCGCGGCGGCTCGGACCCCTGGACCTGCCACGCCACCGGACGCCTCACCGACACCCCACCGGCCCCCGCGACCGGCCCCGGCGCCCCGGACGGCTTCGCCGACCTGGCCCGATGGCCCGTCCCCGGCGCCGAACGCGTCGACCTGCACGGCTTCCACGACCGCTTCCGGGAACGCGGCATCGACTACGGGCCCGCCTTCCAGGGACTCACCGAACTGTGGCGGGCAGGCACGACCGCGTACGGCCTCGTCCGGCTGCCCGCACCACAGGACGGCACGCCCTACGCCGTCCACCCCGCCCTGCTCGACGCCGCCCTCCATGCCATGGAGGGCGCCGCAGACCCCGGCCCCGCCGCCGAAGCGGCCGGCGCCCTGCTCCCCTTCGAGTGGAGCGACGCCGAGATCCACGCGGTCGGCAGCCAGGAACTGCGGGTCCGCGTCGACGTGACCGAGACCCCGGGCCACGGGCGGCGGCTGGAACTGTGGGCCGCCGACACCACCGGCGCGCCCGTGCTCCACGTGGCAGCCCTCCACCTGCGCCGCGCCGACGCCGGCCAGATCCGGGCCGCCCGGGGCACCGACGGCCTTCACCAGCTGCGCCACCTGCCCGTGGAACTCCCCGGCACTCCCGGGGAAGCGGCCGCCGACGCCGTCCTCGGCGGCACCGGCGAACTGGCCGCCTCCCTCGGCGCCGCCGCCCTGGCCGACGCCTCCGCCCTCACCGCCTGGCTCGACGCCGACCCCGGCCGGCGCCCCGGCCGCGTCCTCGTCGACCTGAGCGGCCCCTCCGAGGCGTCCGACGCCTCCGGCCCCGGTGACACCCCCGAGGAGGCCCACGCCGCGGCGGCCACCGCGCTCGGCGAACTCCGCACCCTGCTGAGCGACGAACGCCTCGACACCACCGAGCTGATCTGGCTCACCCGGGACAGCGCCGCCGCCGCCGACGGCGAGCCCCTGGACGGCCTCGCCCACGCCCCGCTCCACGGCCTGCTCCGCACGGCCCGCACCGAGCACCCCGAGCGCTCCCTGCGCCTGATCGACCTCGGCCCCGCCGAGACCGGCCCCGGCTCCCTCTCCCGGGCACTGTCACTGACCGGCGAGCCGGAACTCGCCGTGCGCGGGGAGCAGCTCCTCGCCGCCCGGCTCACCCCGGCGCCGGCGCCCGCCACCGAGGAGGACGGCGGCGGCACGGCACGCCGCCCGGACCCCGAGGGCACCGTGCTCCTCACCGGCGGCACCGGCGAACTGGGTGGCGCCGTCGCCCGCCACCTCGTACGGCACCACGGCATCCGGCACCTGGTGCTCACCTCCCGCCGGGGGCCCGACGCCCCCGGCGCCGCGGAACTCAGAAACCAGCTCCTGGAAGAAGGTGCCCGATGCGTCCGAGTGGTGGCGTGTGATGTCTCTCGCCGAGATGACCTGGCGCAGGTGCTCGCTCTTGCTGAGGAGGACCGGCCGTGGACTGCGGTGCTGCACCTCGCCGGGATCCTGGACGACGGGGTCCTTCTGGGTCAGGACACGGAACGCCTCCGCCGGGCGATGACCCCCAAGGTCGACGGCGCCCGCCACCTGGCGGAGCTGACCCGGGACCTGGACCTCGCGGCCCTCGTCTTCTTCTCCTCCGCCGCCGGGACCCTCGGCACCGCCGGGCAGGGCATCTATGCCGCCGCCAACACCTGGCTCGACGCCTTCGCCGCCCGCCTGCGCGCCGAGGGCCGCCCGGTGACCAGCCTCGCCTGGGGGCTCTGGGAGCAGGCAGGCACCGGCATGACCGCCCACCTCCAGGGCGCCGAACTGACCCGCATGCGCCGCCAGGGGATCGCCCCCCTGCCCTTCGCCCAGGGGCTGCGCCTGCTCGACGCGGCCCTCGCCAGGCCGGCGGACAACTACGTACCCGTACGGCTCGACCTGCGGCAGATCCAGCGGGACGCGGGCGAGGGAGCACCGGTGCCCGCGCTGTTCCGGGCGCTCGTCCGGGCCCGCACGCAGCGCGCCGCCACCGGGGCCGCCCCGGCCGTGACCGGGCTGCGCGACCGCCTGCTCGCCGCACCCGCGCCCGAGCGGGAAGAGATCGTCACCCAACTGGTGCTCCGCGAGGTCGCGGCCGTGCTGGGCCTCGCATCACCCGGCGCGCTCGCCCCCGACCAGGTGCTCAAGGATCTCGGCCTCGACTCCCTGATGGCGGTGGAACTGCGGCGCAGGCTCGCCCAGGAGACCGGCCTCGCCCTCCCCGCGACGCTGGCCTTCGACTACCCCGCGCCCGAGCGCATCGCCCACCTCGTCCTGGACCGCATGGCCCTGCCCGCCCCGGCGGACCGGGCCGCAGCGGCGCCCGCCGACGACGACCCCGACGCCACCCTCGGCTGGGCCCTCGCCCGGCTCTCCGCCGCACGCCTCCACGACAGCGGCCTGCTCGGCAGCCTGGTGGAGCTGGCCCGGCAGACCGAGGACGGCACAGCGGCCGGCGGCCCCCCGGCGAGCGCCGTCGCCCCCGAGGAGCGGTCCGTGCACGACATCAACGCGGAGCTGGACGCCTTCCTGGAGGCGTCCGGCATCAGCTGAGGCGACACCGGCGTCCCGGTGCAACCGAACCCGGCCCCGTGAGGGGGCGCCCCTCTCGTGGGACCGCCCTCCCGCGGGGCCGTACGACCGCGGCTCCGCGGCCACCCGGCCGCGGAGCCGCCCGGCAGCCGTCCACCAGAATCGGAGCTCCGACATGACAGTCACCACCGGCAGCGTGCTGGCCCGTCCCGACGTGGCCGCCTTCCGCGCCGCCATGGGCCGCTTCCCCACCGGCGTCACCCTGCTCACCCTCGGCAGCGGCGACACCACCACCGCCATGACGCTCAACAGCCTGACCTCGGTCTCCCTCGACCCCCTGCTCCTGCTCGTCTCCGTCAGGACCGCCGGCCGGATGCGCCCCCTGATCTCCCGCGCCCGGGGCTTCGCGGTCAACGTCCTGGGGGAGGATCAGCGCCACCTCGCCCAGGAGTTCGCCCGCTCCGGCCGCCCGGAGGGCCGGGCCGCGACGACACGCCTCGCCGCCGTCGCCGGGGTCACCGGCCACGCCGTACTCCCCGCCGCCGAGTCCTCCTTCGAGTGCGTCCTGGAGGAGGAGCGCGAGGCGGGCGACCACACCCTGTTCATCGGCCGGGTCGTCGCCCTCGGCACCGCCGACGGCGGCCCCCGCCCCCTCGTCTTCCACCAGGGGGCCTTCACCGGTCTCCCCACCGGCCCCGTACAGGGCTGACACCTGCCCGGCCATGGCTTCCGCCGGATCTCTAGCGGGGCTCAGGCGGACCGCCGGATCGTCGGGGACGAGGACGTCAGCAAGGGGCGGTACGCCCACATCACCGGAGGGCGAGAGACATGGCCGAGGGCGGCATACAGCTGTACGACACCACTCTGCGCGACGGCAGCCAGCAGAAGGGCATGACGCTCACGGTCGACGAGAAGCTCGCCGTGGCCCGCCTCCTGGACAGCGTCGGAGTGGGGTTCATCGAGGGAGGCTGGCCGGGCGCCGTCCCCCGCGACACCGAATTCTTCCAGCGGGCCCGCACCGAACTCGACCTCCGCGGCGCCCGCCTCGCCGCCTTCGGCTCCACCCGCCGCCCCGGCATCGCCGTACCCGACGACCCCCAGGTACGCGCCCTGCTCACCTCCGAGGCGCCCGTGGTCACCCTGGTCGGCAAGAGCCACACCGGGCACGTGGAACGCGCCCTGCACACCACCCTGGCCGAGAACCTCGCCATGATCGGCAGCACGGTGCGGCACCTGGTCGGCGCCGGGCGGACCGTCTTCTTCGACGCCGAGCACTACTTCGACGGCTACCGGCTCAACCCGAACTACGCCCTGGAGGTCGTCCGCACCGCCGCCGAGGCCGGGGCCCAGGCCGTCGTCCTCTGCGACACCAACGGCGGCCACCTCCCCGACGAGGTGGGCCGCGTCGTGGCCGACACCCTCGCCGCCACCGGCGCGGCCCTCGGCATCCACTGCCACGACGACTCGGGATGCGCCGTCGCCAACACCCTCGCCGCCACCGACGCCGGCGCGGTCCACGTGCAGGGCACCGCCCACGGCTACGGCGAACGGTGCGGCAACGCCGACCTCTTCACCGTCATCGCCAACCTGGTCCTCAAACGCGACCTGCCCGTCGTCACCCCCGACCAGCTCGCCGCCCTCACCCGTACGGCGGCCGCCGTCACCGCCGTCACCGGCGTCACCCCGCGGGCCGCCGCCCCCTACGTCGGCGCCCTCGCCTTCACCCACAAGGCCGGACTCCACGCCTCCGCCCTCCGCGTCGACCCCGACCTCTACCAGCACACCGACCCGGCCCGCCTCGGCAACACGATGCGCACGCTCGTCTCCGACATGGGAGGCCGTTCCTCCGTCTCCCTCAAGGCACGCGAGCTCGGCCACGAGGTCGCCGCCGGCTCCGAGGAGGCCACCCGCGCGGCGGCCCGCGTCAAGCAGCTGGAGAACCGCGGTTACAGCTTCGAGAACGCCGACGCCTCCTTCGCCCTGCTGCTCCACGAGGAGCTGGCCGCCACGCCCGCCCCGCCGCCCTTCACCGTCGACACCTGGCAGGTCACCACGGCCCAGGGCACCGCCGGGCCCGCCCGCAGCGAGGCGACCCTCCGCGCCCGCGTCGGCATCACCGACCGCACCGCCACCGGGACGGGCGACAGCCCCCTGGAGGCACTCGACGCGGCCCTCCACCACCTCCTCACCCCCAGCTACGCCCGCCTCGACCGGCTCGTGATGACCGGCCACCACGTGCGGGCACTCACCTCCCGGGAGGGGCCCGCCACCTTCCGCGTCCTGGTCTCCTACCGTGACGGCGACCGCACCTGGAACACCGTCGGCGTCGCCCAGGACACCCTCACCGCCGCCTGGCAGGCCCAACTCGACGCCATGCGCTACGTCCTGCTGGGCGAAACGCCCGCCGAGGCCACCTCGCAGGCCGCTCCCGCGGCCTCCCTCACCGCGGCCTGAAGCCCCACCCCCCGGCCGGCGCACCACCAGCTCGGGTACGCCCACGTGCCCGAGCTGCTCCGCTGTGCCGGAACCCCTCCAGAACCCGAAGCACCAGATCCGTACGACCGAAGCTCAAGTGGCCACCGATTGGCTGCTGGAGTCCCCGATACGTCTTCGCCGGGACGCTGTTCGCCCCGCCGCGGGCCGCGCAGAGAGGCTCAATGGTGTCGATGTCAAACCAGGACCGGATGCAGGCCGCGCTACCAGCGATCCGCGCACTCCAGAAGAGGGCCGCGGAACTGGAGGCGCGCCAAGCCCGGCAGCACGAGCCGATCGCCGTGGTGTCGATGGCGTGCCGTCTCCCGGGCGGGATCGACACGCCGGAGGCGTTCTGGGAACTGCTGGCCTCCGGCGGCGACGCGGTCGGCGGGCTGCCCTCCCGTTGGGGCGGGCTGGACCTGTACGACCCGGACCCGGAGGCGGTCGGCAAGAGCTATGCCCGCGAGGGCGGCTTCCTGGAGGACGTGGAGGGATTCGACGCCGCCTTCTTCGGCGTGAGCCCGCGCGAGGCTCTCACCATGGACCCGCAGCAGCGGCTGGTCCTGGAGACGTCCTGGGAGGCGCTGGAGCGCGCCGGTGTCCGCCCGGAGTCGCTGAACGAGAGCCGTACCGGTGTCTACCTCGGCACCATGAGCTCCGACTACGGAGACCTGGGCACGGATCTGGACGCCCTCGACGGCTACGTCAGCACCGGCAAGGCGAGCAGCGTGGTCTCGGGCCGCGTCTCCTACACGCTCGGTCTCCAGGGGCCGGCGGTCACGGTCGACACGGCCTGCTCCTCCTCCCTCGTCGCCCTCCACCTGGCGGTCCAGGCGCTGCGGCAGGGGGAGTGCGAGGTCGCGCTCGCCGGCGGCGTCACCGTCATGAGCGCCCCCTCTCTCTTCGTCGAGTTCTCGCGGTTGAAGGGGATGGCCGGGGACGGACGGTGCAAGTCCTTCTCGGCCGACGCCGACGGCGCGGGCTGGGCCGAGGGCGCGGGCGTGCTGCTGCTGAAGCGGCTGTCGGCCGCCGAGCGTGACGGCGACCGTGTGCTGGCCGTCATCCGCGGCAGCGCCGTCAACCAGGACGGCCGCAGCCAGGGCCTCACCGCCCCCAACGGCCCCTCCCAGCAGCGGGTGATCCGCGATGCGCTGGAGGCGGCGCGGCTGGCGCCCGCCGACATCGACGCGGTCGAGGCGCACGGGACGGGTACGTCGTTGGGTGATCCGATCGAGGCGGGTGCGCTGGCGGAGGTGTTCGGGCCCGAGCGGCCTGACGGCCGGCCGGTGTGGCTGGGGTCGTCGAAGTCGAACATCGGGCACGCGCAGGCGGCGGCGGGTGTGGTCGGTGTGATCAAGATGGTGCTGGCGTTGCAGCACGAGGTGCTTCCGAAGACGTTGCACGCCGATGAGCCCACGCCGTTGATCGAGTGGGACAGCAGTGGTCTTGCGCTGTTGAACGAGGCGCGTGCGTGGACGTCCGACGGTGAGCGTCCGCGGCGTGCGGGTGTGTCGTCGTTCGGGCTGTCCGGCACCAACGCCCACGTGGTGATCGAGGAGTCGCCCGTACCCTCCGCTGTCGACCCGTCCGAGGACAGGCCCTCCGCCACGGGGAATCCCGTGCCGGTGGTGGTGTCGGGTCAGAGTGAGGAGGCGTTGCGTGCTCAGGCCGGGCGTTGGGCGTCCTGGCTGTCGGGTCGTGAGGGTGTGTCGTTGTCCGATGTGGCGGTGACGGCGGGCCGTCATCGTTCGCAGCTGGCTTCGCGGGCGAGTGTGGTGGCGTCGGATGTGGCGGGTCTGGTGGAGGGGTTGTCGGCTCTGGCCGAGGGCCGTTCGCTGGATTCGGTGGTGTCCGGTGTGGCCGGGGCGCGCGGGAAGGTGGTGTTCGTCTTCCCGGGTCAGGGTTCGCAGTGGTCGGGGATGGGGCGGGGGCTGCTGGAGTCGTGCCCGGTCTTCGCCGGGACGCTGTTCGCCCCGCCGCGGGCCGCGCAGAGAGGCTCAATGGTGTCGATGTCAAACCAGGACCGGATGCAGGCCGCGCTACCAGCGAGCGGCGCCGCTCGCTGGTAGCGCGGCCTGCATCCGGTCCTGGTTTGACATCGACACCATTGAGCCTCTCTGCGCGGCCCGCGGCGGGGCGAACAGCGTCCCGGCGAAGACGTATCGGGGACTCCAGCAGCCAATCGGTGGCCACTTGAGCTTCGGTCGTACGGATCTGGTGCTTCGGGTTCTGGAGGGGTTCCGGCACAGCGGAGCAGCTCGGGCACGTGGGCGTACCCGAGCTGGTGGTGCGCCGGCCGGGGGGTGGGGCTTCAGGCCGCGGTGAGGGAGGCCGCGGGAGCGGCCTGCGAGGTGGCCTCGGCGGGCGTTTCGCCCAGCAGGACGTAGCGCATGGCGTCGAGTTGGGCCTGCCAGGCGGCGGTGAGGGTGTCGGGCACGCTGTTGGGTGTCTGAGGGAATGAGTTTCCTTCAGTGCCGGCCCCAGTGCACTCGAGCGTTTTGTTCGGGGTGATGGGTGGTTGGTCGTTGTTTGAGAACTGCACAGTGGACGCGAGCATCTGTGGCCAAGTTTTTAAGGGCGCACGGTGGATGCCTTGGCACCAGGAACCGATGAAGGACGTGGGAGGCCACGATAGGCCCCGGGGAGTCGTCAACCAGGCTTTGATCCGGGGGTGTCCGAATGGGGAAACCCGGCAGTCGTCATGGGCTGTCACCCGCTGCTGGGAGGGGCCGTTGGGGGCGGTGAGGCCCTGGCTGCGGCCGTCCTGGTTGACGGCGCTGCCGCGGATGACGGCCAGCACACGGTCGCCGTCACGCTCGGCGGCCGACAGCCGCTTCAGCAGCAGCACGCCCGCGCCCTCGGCCCAGCCCGCGCCGTCGGCGTCGGCCGAGAAGGACTTGCACCGTCCGTCCCCGGCCATCCCCTTCAACCGCGAGAACTCGACGAAGAGAGAGGGGGCGCTCATGACGGTGACGCCGCCGGCGAGCGCGACCTCGCACTCCCCCTGCCGCAGCGCCTGGACCGCCAGGTGGAGGGCGACGAGGGGGGAGGGGGGGCGCGGGTTGGGCGGAGGGCGGGGGCGGGCTGCACCTGTCCTACCCGGACCCGGCCGCGGTCGGCCGGCGAGCGGGACGGCGCGCGGGTGCTGGCGGAGGGTGTTTCCGCCGGTGAGTCGTGGGTGGTGGGTGCGGGTGTGGTGTCTCGTGCGGTGGGGGTGGAGCCGGTCGGTGGTGTGGCCGGGCTGGTGGGGCTCCTGGACGAGGGTGTGCGGGCGCCTGGGCGGGTGGTGGTCGATGTGGCTGCTGTGCTCGGTGCCCGTGTTGGGGTGGATGTGGCGGTCGGTGCTCTGGAGTTGGTGCAGGGGTTGCTGGCGGAGCCGCGTCTTGAGGGCTGTGAGTGGGTGTGGGTGACGTCGGGTGCGGTGGATGCCGGTGACGGGGTCCGCGAGGTGGCGCAGGCGCCGGTGTGGGGTGTGCTGCGTTCGGTGCGGGCGGAGTGTCCCGATCGTGTGATCCGGCTGGTGGATGTGGGTGCCGGGGTTTCGGCGGAGGATGTCGAGCGGGCTGTCGTGGCGTCGGGGGAGCCGGAGCTGGCGGTGCGGGGCGGGGAGGTTCGTGCCGCGCGGCTGGTGCCGGTGTCGGTGGTGGAGCGCGGTGGGGGCGGTGGTGGGGGGCTGCCGGGGACCGTGTTCGATGCCGAGGGTGCGGTGTTGGTGACGGGTGGCACGGGTGAGCTGGGCCGTGCGGTGGCGGTGCGGTTGGTGGAGCGGTTCGGGGTGCGGCATCTGGTGCTGACCTCGCGTCGTGGTGCTGATGCGCCGGGCACGGGTGAGTTGGTGGCGCGGTTGGAGGGGGCCGGGGCGCGCAGTGTGCGGGTGGTGGCCTGTGATGTGGCCGACCGGGCGCGGGTGCGTGCGTTGTTGGAGTCGGCCGAGCGGCCGTGGACGGGTGTGTTCCATCTGGCGGGTGTGCTGGATGACGGTGTGGTGTCGGGTCTGGACGCGGAGCGGGTGGCGCGGGTGTGGGCGCCGAAGGCGGCGGGCGCGGCGCATCTGGATGAGTTGTCGCGTGAGCTGGGTCTGGAGCTGGCGGCGTTCGTGCTGTTCTCCTCGGCCGCGGGTGTGCTGGGTGGTGCGGGGCAGGCGAACTACGCGGCGGCGAACGCGTTCCTGGACGCGTTGGCGGTCTCCCGGCGGGCGGAGGGTCTGGCGGGGTCGAGTCTGTCGTGGGGTCTGTGGGAGCAGGCCGGTGTGGGGTTGACGGCGGGGCTGGGCCGGGCGGAGTTGGCGCGGTTGCGGCGTGGGGGTGTCGGGGCGCTGTCCTCGGGTCAGGCGCTCGCGGTGCTGGACGCTGTTTTGGCTGCCGGGTCCGCTTCTGAGTGGGCGCATGTGGTGCCGGTGAGGTTGGAGCTGGCGGGTCTGCGGCGCGGGCCCGAGGAGGTGCCGGCTCTGCTGCGGCATCTGGTGCGTGCTCCGCGTCGGCGGGCCGGTGCGGGTGAGGGTGTGGTGTCGGGGCTGGGGGAGCGGCTTGCGGGGTTGTCGCAGGCGGACCGGCTTGCCGAGCTGACGGTGCTGGTGCGGCGTGAGGCCGCGGTCGTGCTGGGCATCGAGACGGCGCAGGGAGTGGGCGCGGGTCAGGTGCTGAAGGACCTGGGTCTGGACTCGCTGATGGCGGTCGAGCTGCGGCGTCGTCTCTCCGCCGCGACGGGTCTGTCCCTGCCCTCGACCCTGGCCTTCGACCACCCGACCCCCACCGCCGTCGCCACCCACCTCCTCGACAAACTCGACCTCACCCCGGAGACCGAGCGGGCGCGGCAGAAGAAGCCGCGCGCCGCCACCCGCACCGTCGACGAGCCGATCGCCGTGGTGTCGATGGCGTGCCGCCTCCCCGGCGGGATCGACACGCCGGAGGCGTTCTGGGAACTGCTGGCCTCCGGCGGCGACGCGGTCGGCGGGCTGCCCTCCCGTTGGGGCGGGCTGGACCTGTACGACCCGGACCCGGAGGCGGTCGGCAAGAGCTATGCCCGCGAGGGCGGCTTCCTGGAGGACGTGGAGGGTTTCGACGCCGCCTTCTTCGGGGTCAGTCCGCGTGAGGCCGTGTCGATGGACCCGCAGCAGCGGCTCGTCCTGGAGACGTCCTGGGAGGCACTGGAGCGCGCCGGCATCCGCCCGGAGTCGCTCAGCGGCACCGACACCGGCGTCTACCTCGGCACCATGAGCTCCGACTACGGCCACCAGAGCCACGACCTGGACGCCCTCGACGGCTACACCAGCACGGGCTACGCGGGCAGCGTGGTCTCGGGCCGCGTCTCCTACACGCTCGGTCTCCAGGGGCCGGCGGTCACGGTCGACACGGCCTGCTCCTCCTCCCTCGTCGCCCTCCACCTCGCCGCCAACGCCCTCAGGCAGGGCGAGTGCGAGGTCGCGCTCGCCGGCGGCGTCACCGTCATGAGCACCCCCGCCCTGTTCGTGGAGTTCTCCCGCTTGAAGGGGATGGCCGAGGACGGACGGTGCAAGTCCTTCTCCGCTGCCGCCGACGGCGCGGGCTGGGCCGAGGGCGCGGGCGTCCTGGTCCTCAAGCGGCTCTCGGCCGCCGAGCGCGACGGCGACCAGGTACTGGCGGTGATACGCGGCAGCGCCGTCAACCAGGACGGCCGCAGCCAGGGGCTCACCGCCCCCAACGGCCCCTCCCAGCAGCGGGTGGTCCAGGCTGCCCTGGAGGCGGCGCGGCTGACGCCCGCCGACATCGACGCGGTCGAGGCGCACGGGACGGGTACGTCGTTGGGTGATCCGATCGAGGCGGGTGCGCTGGCGGAGGTGTTCGGGCCCGAGCGGCCTGACGGCCGGCCGGTGTGGCTGGGGTCGTCGAAGTCGAACATCGGGCACGCGCAGGCGGCGGCGGGTGTGGTCGGTGTGATCAAGATGGTGCTGGCGTTGCAGCACGAGGTGCTTCCGAGGACGTTGCACGCCGATGAGCCCACGCCGTTGATCGAGTGGGACAGCAGTGGTCTTGCGCTGTTGAACGAGGCGCGTGCGTGGACGTCCGACGGTGAGCGTCCGCGGCGTGCGGGTGTGTCGTCGTTCGGGCTGTCCGGCACCAACGCCCACGTGGTGATCGAGGAACCCCCGGCGCGCAAGACCGCTCCTGCCGGGGGTGAGACCGCTCCTGCCGGGGGTGAGGCCGCTCCTGCCGGGGGTGAGGTTGCTGCGCCGGTGCCGGTGGTGGTGTCGGGTCAGAGTGAGGAGGCGTTGCGTGCTCAGGCCGGGCGCTGGGCGTCCTGGCTGTCGGGTCGTGAGGGTGTGTCGTTGTCCGATGTGGCGGTGACGGCGGGCCGTCATCGTTCGCAGCTGGCTTCGCGGGCGAGTGTGGTGGCGTCGGATGTGGCGGGTCTGGTGGAGGGGTTGTCGGCTCTGACCGAGGGCCGTTCGCTGGATTCGGTGGTGTCGGGCGCTGCCGGGGGGCGCGGGAAGGTGGTGTTCGTCTTCCCGGGTCAGGGTTCGCAGTGGTCGGGGATGGGGCGGGGGCTGCTGGAGTCGTGTCCGGTGTTCGCGGAGGCGGTGGAGCGGTGTGATGTGGCTCTGCGTCCGTTGACGGGCTGGTCGGTGCGTGAGGTGCTGGCGGGGGTGGAGGGTGATCATCCGCCGGTGGAGCGGGTGGATGTGGTGCAGCCTGCGCTGTTCGCGATGGGTGTCGGTCTGGCGGCGGTGTGGCGGTCGTTGGGTGTGGAGCCGGCGGCTGTGGTGGGGCATTCGCAGGGCGAGGTGGTGGCGGCTGTGGTGTCGGGTGCGCTGACGCTGGAGCAGGGTGCTCTGGTGGTGGCGGCCCGGTCGCAGGCGGTGCTTGCCTGTGCGGGTCGGGGCGGTATGGCTTTGATCGAGCGTGCGGTCGCGGAGGTCGAGCAGTGGGTGGCGCCGTTCGGTGAGGCGTTGTCGGTGGCGGCGGTGAACACGGCCGGTTCCACGATCGTCTCGGGTGAGGCGGACGCCATCGACGAGATCGTCCGTCAGCTGTCCGCGGAGGGTGTGTACGCGCGGAAGATCAATGTCGATTATGCGTCGCACAACGCGCAGATGGATCCGTTGCTGCCGGGGCTGGCGGAGCGGTTCGCCGGACTGGAGGCGGGCACGCCCGAGGTCGCTTTCTACTCGACCGTGACGGGGCGGGTGGCTTCCGGCGGTGAGCTGGACGGTGGGTACTGGTGCCGGAATCTGCGGCAGCCGGTGCGTTTCGACCGTGCGCTGGAACGGCTGCTGGACGACGGTCACGGGGTGTTCGTGGAGATCTCCGCGCATCCTGTGCTGTCGATGCCGTTGACGGACGGCAGCGCGGAGCGCGGTGGGATCGTCGTGGGTTCCCTCAGCCGCAGGTCGGGCGGTCTGGACCAGATCCTGCGCAACCTCGGTCTGCTGCACGTCCAGGGGCACGATCTGGACGCCGGCCGTGTCCTGGGCGAGGGCGGGCTCGTGCCCCTTCCCACCTACGCCTTCCAGCGGGAGCCCTACTGGATGGACACCCCGAAGTCCTCCGGTGACCTGCGTTCGGTGGGCCTGGAGGTGTCCGATCATGCCTGGCTCGGTGCCGCGCTGGGTCTCGCCGACGGCGACGGGCATCTGTTCACGGGGCGTCTGTCGTTGGCGGAGCAGCCGTGGCTGGCCGAGCACGCGGCTTTCGGGACGGTGCTGGTGCCGGGGACGGGTCTGCTGGAGCTGGCCCTGACCGCCGCTCATCACGCGGGTGCCGAACGGGTGGAGGAGCTGACGCTCCTCGAGCCTCTCGTCCTTCCCGAGGACGGCGCTGTCCGCCTCCAGGTCGTCGTGAGTGCGCCGGAGGCGGGGAGCGGGCGTCGTCCGGTCGCGGTCTTCAGCCGCCCTGAGGACGCCTCCGACGAGGTGGGCTGGCGCCGGCATGCTGCGGGTGAGCTGTCCGAGGCGGGGCAGGCCGGGGTGGGTGACCGTGCGGGCTTCGCGGAGCTGGCGCAGTGGCCGGTGGCCGGTGCCGAGCAGGTGTCCCTCGACGGTTTCTACGAAGACTTCGCCGCGCGTGGTCTGGTCTACGGTCCGGCGTTCCAGGGGCTGACGGAGCTGTGGCGCAAGGGGAACACGGCGTACGGGATCGTGCGGCTGCCCGAGGGGCAGTCGGCGGACGGTTTCGGCGTCCACCCGGCCCTCCTCGACGCCGCCCTCCACACACTGGTCGGGGTCCGCGAGGAAACGGGCGACGACCGGCCGGTCTTCCTGCCCTTCGAATGGACCGGCGTCGAACTCCACGCCGCCGGCAGCACCGAACTGCGCGTCCGCATCACCCTCGACGAGACCGGGACCGCCCTCGGCGTGCAGGTCGCCGACCCGACAGGGCGGCCGGTCGCCGAGGTCGAGGCGCTCGCCATCCGCGAGGCCACCGCGGAACAGCTCCGGTCCGCCGAAACCGTCGAGCACCTGTATCACGTGGACTTCCGCCCGTCGCCGCTCCCGCAGGTGCAGGAGACGCCGGCCGGCGGCACCTGGCTGCTCGGTGAGAACACCGAGCTCTCCGAGATCCTGGAGGTCCGACATGTGGCTGATGTGGGTGTGCTGCTCGCCCGCCTCGATGATGGGCGGGCAGCGCCTGCGCGACTGGTGGTCGACGCGACCGCGGCGGACGCGCCTCCAGGAGGTGACGCGGCGTACCGGCTGACCGCCGAGACGCTGAACACTCTGCGAAGCCTGGTGGGCGACCCCCGCCTGGCCGAAGCGGAACTGGTGTGGATCACGCGCTCGGCCACCGGCGCGGACGAGGAACTCCGCGACCTGGCCCACGCACCCCTGTGGGGCCTGCTCCGCGTCGCGCGGAGCGAGTACGCCGAGCGCGTGATCCGCCTGATCGACCTCGGCGGAGCGGCGGACGACGCCCTCCTGCCCCAGGCCCTCGCCCTGCCCGGCGAACCCGAGATCGCGATCCGTGACGGCGAGATCCGCACCGCCCGGCTCGTCCGCGCCACCGTCGCACCCGTGACCGGAACCGCCGAGGAGGAGCCCCCGCGGCCCCCGGCCGCCGGCCCGCTCTCGCCCGAGGGATCGGTGCTGATCACCGGCGGCACGGGCGAACTGGGCCGTGCCCTGGCCTGCCACCTCGTCCGCGAGCACGGTGTACGCCACCTGGTGCTCACCTCTCGGCGCGGCATGGACGCACCCGGCGCGGCCGAGCTGGTCGAGGAGCTGACCGGCTCCGGTGCCGAGACCGTGCAGGTGCTCGCCTGCGACGTCAGCAGGCGCGAGGACGTCGCCCTGGCCCTCGCCGCCGCGGACGCCGACCACCCCTGGACCGGCGTCTTCCACCTCGCCGGAGTACTGGACGACGGACTGCTCGCCACCCAGGACGCGGAGCGCCTGGAACGGGTCTGGGCCCCCAAGGCCGCCGGAGCGCTCCATCTGGACCAGCTCACCCGGCAGCAGGGCCTCGACCTCGCCGCCTTCGTCCTCTACTCCTCGGCCGCGGGCGTCCTCGGCGGCGCGGGCCAGGGCAACTACGCGGCGGCCAACGCCTTCCTCGACGCCCTCGCAGCCCGCAGGCGGGCCGACGGACTGCCCGCCCTCAGCCTCTCGTGGGGCCTGTGGCGACAGGCGGGTCTCGGCCTCACCGCCGGACTCGGCCAGGCCGAACTGGCCCGCCTGCGGCGCGGCGGCATCGGCGCCCTCAGCACCCGGCAGGCGCTGACCGCGCTGGACGCCGCGCTGGGACTGCCGTACTCCCACCTCGTCCCCGTCAGGCTGGAACTCACCTCGCTCCAACGCGAGGTGGACAACGGGGCGACCGCCCCCGCCCTCCTGCGGAACCTGCTGCGTGCCCCCAGGCGCCGCGCGGGCGCGGCCACCGGATCGCCCTCGGGCCTGCGCGAGCAACTGCTCGCCCTCCCCGACGACCAGCGCCTGCCGCACCTCTCCCGCCTGGTGCAGCGCGAGGCGGCCACCGTCCTCGGCCTGCCCACGGCGGACGGGGTCGGCGCCGACCAGGTCCTCAAGGACCTCGGCATGGACTCGCTCATGGCGGTCGAGGTGCGACGCCGCCTCTCCGCCGAGACCGGCCTGACCCTGCCGTCCACCCTCGCCTTCGACCACCCGACGCCGTCGGCGATCGCCGCCCTCCTCCTCGCCAAGCTCGACGTCGGTTCCACCGCCGGGGCCGGAGCGACGGCCGGCGGGCGCGTCACCCGCCACCAGATCGACAGCCTGGTCGAACTCCTCCGCGCGGCCACCCCGGCCCAGATGGAGGAACACGGTCTGGCCGCCGGCCTCCTCGCCCTGCGCGACGGATTGGCCCGGAGCGCGCCCGCCCACGACGAACAGCCGGAAGCCGAGATCGACACCGGCACCACGGATGACCTTCTGCAGTTCCTGGATCGCAAGCTTGGAGTGAGCGAATGAGCGCGTCCGAAGTCGGCAAACTCGAAAAGCTCGAAGCCTACCTGCGGCGGACGACCAACGCGCTCGTCGAGACCGAGAAGGAACTCAGCGCCGAACGCGCCGCCCGTACCGAACCGATCGCCGTGGTGTCGATGGCGTGCCGCCTCCCCGGCGGGATCGACACGCCGGAGGCGTTCTGGGAACTGCTGGCCTCCGGCGGCGACGCCGTGGGCGCCATGCCCTCCCGTTGGGGCGGACTGGACCTGTACGACCCGGACCCGGAGGCGGTCGGCAAGAGCTATGCCCGCGAGGGCGGCTTCCTGGACGGCGTGGAGGGTTTCGACGCCGCCTTCTTCGGGGTCAGTCCGCGTGAGGCCGTGTCGATGGACCCGCAGCAGCGGCTGGTCCTGGAGGCGTCCTGGGAGGCGCTGGAGCGCGCGGGTGTCCGTCCGGAGACGCTGAACGAGAGCCGTACCGGTGTCTACCTCGGCACCATGAGCTCCGACTACGGCAATCAGCAGGGCGCCGACCTGGACGCCCTCGACGGCTACGTCAGCACCGGCAACGCTTCCAGCGTGGTCTCGGGCCGCGTCTCCTACACGCTCGGTCTCCAGGGGCCGGCGGTCACGGTCGACACGGCCTGCTCCTCCTCGCTCGTCGCCCTCCACCTGGCGATCCAGGCGCTGCGGCAGGGTGAGTGCGAGGTCGCGCTCGCCGGCGGTGTCACCGTCATGAGCACGCCCGCCCTGTTCGTGGAGTTCTCGCGGTTGAAGGGGATGGCCGGGGACGGACGGTGCAAGTCCTTCTCCGCCGCCGCCGACGGCGCGGGCTGGGCCGAGGGCGCGGGCGTGCTGCTGCTGAAGCGGCTGTCGGCCGCCGAGCGTGACGGCGACCGTGTGCTGGCCGTCATCCGCGGCAGCGCCGTCAACCAGGACGGCCGCAGCCAGGGCCTCACCGCCCCCAACGGCCCCTCCCAGCAGCGGGTGATCCGCGATGCGCTGGAGGCGGCGCGGCTGACGCCGGCCGACATCGACGCGGTCGAGGCGCACGGCACCGGCACCCCGCTCGGCGACCCCATCGAGGCCGGGGCGCTCGCCGAGGTGTTCGGGCCCGGACGGCTCGGCGACCCGGTGTGGCTGGGGTCGTCGAAGTCGAACATCGGGCACGCGCAGGCGGCGGCGGGTGTGGTCGGTGTGATCAAGATGGTGCTGGCGTTGCAGCACGAGGTTCTTCCGAGGACGTTGCACGCCGATGAGCCCACGCCGTTGATCGAGTGGGACAGCAGTGGTCTTGCGCTGTTGAACGAGGCGCGTGCGTGGACGTCCGACGGTGAGCGTCCGCGGCGTGCGGGTGTGTCGTCGTTCGGGCTGTCCGGCACCAACGCCCACGTGGTGATCGAGGAACCCCCGGCGCGCAAGACCGCTCCCGCCGGGGCCGAGGCCACTCCTGCCGGGGGGGAGGTTGCTGCGCCGGTTCCGGTGCCGGTGGTGGTGTCGGGTCAGAGTGAGGAGGCGTTGCGTGCTCAGGCCGGGCGCTGGGCGTCCTGGCTGTCGGGTCGTGAGGGTGTGTCGTTGTCCGATGTGGCGGTGACGGCGGGCCGTCATCGTTCGCAGCTGGCTTCGCGGGCGAGTGTGGTGGCGTCGGATGTGGCGGGTCTGGTGGAGGGGTTGTCGGCTCTGGCCGAGGGCCGTTCGCTGGATTCGGTGGTGTCCGGTGTGGCCGGGGCGCGCGGGAAGGTGGTGTTCGTCTTCCCGGGTCAGGGTTCGCAGTGGTCGGGGATGGGGCGGGGGCTGCTGGAGTCGTGTCCGGTGTTCGCGGAGGCGGTGGAGCGGTGTGATGTGGCTCTGCGTCCGTTGACGGGCTGGTCGGTGCGTGAGGTGCTGGCGGGGGTGGAGGGTGATCATCCGCCGGTGGAGCGGGTGGATGTGGTGCAGCCTGCGCTGTTCGCGATGGGTGTCGGTCTGGCGGCGGTGTGGCGGTCGTTGGGTGTGGAGCCGGCGGCTGTGGTGGGGCATTCGCAGGGCGAGGTGGTGGCGGCTGTGGTGTCGGGTGCGCTGACGCTGGAGCAGGGTGCTCTGGTGGTGGCGGCCCGGTCGCAGGCGGTGCTTGCCTGTGCGGGTCGGGGCGGTATGGCTTTGATCGAGCGTGCGGTCGCGGAGGTCGAGCAGTGGGTGGCGCCGTTCGGTGAGGCGTTGTCGGTGGCGGCGGTGAACACGGCCGGTTCCACGATCGTCTCGGGTGAGGCGGACGCCATCGACGAGATCGTCCGTCAGCTGTCCGCGGAGGGTGTGTACGCGCGGAAGATCAATGTCGATTATGCGTCGCACAACGCGCAGATGGATCCGTTGCTGCCGGGGCTGGCGGAGCGGTTCGCCGGACTGGAGGCGGGCACGCCCGAGGTCGCTTTCTACTCGACCGTGACGGGGCGGGTGGCTTCCGGCGGTGAGCTGGACGGTGGGTACTGGTGCCGGAATCTGCGGCAGCCGGTGCGTTTCGACCGTGCGCTGGAACGGCTGCTGGACGACGGTCACGGGGTGTTCGTGGAGATCTCCGCGCATCCTGTGCTGTCGATGCCGTTGACGGACGGCAGCGCGGAGCGCGGTGGGATCGTCGTGGGTTCCCTCAGCCGCAGGTCGGGCGGTCTGGACCAGATCCTGCGCAACCTCGGTCTGCTGCACGTCCAGGGGCACGATCTGGACGCCGGCCGTGTCCTGGGCGAGGGCGGGCTCGTGCCCCTTCCCACCTACGCCTTCCAGCGGGAGCCCTACTGGATGGACACCCCGAAGTCCTCCGGTGACCTGCGTTCGGTGGGCCTGGAGGTGTCCGATCATGCCTGGCTCGGTGCCGCGCTGGGTCTCGCCGACGGCGACGGGCATCTGTTCACGGGGCGTCTGTCGTTGGCGGAGCAGCCGTGGCTGGCCGAGCACGCGGCTTTCGGGACGGTGCTGGTGCCGGGGACGGGTCTGCTGGAGCTGGCCCTGACCGCCGCTCATCACGCGGGTGCCGAACGGGTGGAGGAGCTGACGCTCCTCGAGCCTCTCGTCCTTCCCGAGGACGGCGCTGTCCGCCTCCAGGTCGTCGTGAGTGCACCGGAGGCGGGGAGCGGGCGTCGTCCGGTCGCGGTCTTCAGCCGTCCCGAGGACGCCTCCGACGAGGTGGGCTGGCGTCAGCACGCCGCCGGTGAGCTGGCGGAGGGAGTCGACCTGGACGGTGGCGACGTCGCGGAGCTGGCGCAGTGGCCGGTGGCCGGTGCCGAGCAGGTGTCCCTCGACGGTTTCTACGAGGACTTCGCCGCGCGTGGTCTGGTCTACGGTCCGGCGTTCCAGGGGCTGACGGAGCTGTGGCGCAAGGGGAACACGGCGTACGGGATCGTGCGGCTGCCCGAGGGGCAGTCGGCGGACGGTTTCGGCATCCACCCGGCCCTCCTCGACGCCGCCCTCCACACACTGGTCGGGGTCCGCGAGGAAACGGGCGACGACCGGCCGGTCTTCCTGCCCTTCGAATGGACCGGCGTCGAACTCCACGCCGCCGGCAGCACCGAACTGCGCGTCCGCATCACCCTCGACCCGGCCACGGACGAGCACCTTTCGCTCGCGGTGGCCGACGCTTCGGGGCAGCCCGTCCTGCACGCCGAAGGACTCCGCATCCGTGCTGCTTCTGCGGAGCAGGTGCGGGTGGGTCAGGTGGTGGAGCATGCGTACCGGGTGGTTTTCGAGGTGCCGCGGGTGCTGGCGGAGGGTGTTTCCGCCGGTGAGTCGTGGGTGGTGGGTGCGGGTGTGGTGTCTCGTGCGGTGGGGGTGGAGCCGGTCGGTGGTGTGGCCGGGCTGGTGGGGCTCCTGGACGAGGGTGTGCGGGCGCCTGGGCGGGTGGTGGTCGATGTGGCTGCTGTGCTCGGTGCCCGTGTTGGGGTGGATGTGGCGGTCGGTGCTCTGGAGTTGGTGCAGGGGTTGCTGGCGGAGCCGCGTCTTGAGGGCTGTGAGTGGGTGTGGGTGACGTCGGGTGCGGTGGATGCCGGTGACGGGGTCCGCGAGGTGGCGCAGGCGCCGGTGTGGGGTGTGCTGCGTTCGGTGCGGGCGGAGTGTCCCGATCGTGTGATCCGGCTGGTGGATGTGGGTGCCGGGGTTTCGGCGGAGGATGTCGAGCGGGCTGTCGTGGCGTCGGGGGAGCCGGAGCTGGCGGTGCGGGGCGGGGAGGTTCGTGCCGCGCGGCTGGTGCCGGTGTCGGTGGTGGAGCGCGGTGGGGGCGGTGGTGGGGGGCTGCCGGGGACCGTGTTCGATGCCGAGGGTGCGGTGTTGGTGACGGGTGGCACGGGTGAGCTGGGCCGTGCGGTGGCGGTGCGGTTGGTGGAGCGGTTCGGGGTGCGGCATCTGGTGCTGACCTCGCGTCGTGGTGCTGATGCGCCGGGCACGGGTGAGTTGGTGGCGCGGTTGGAGGGGGCCGGGGCGCGCAGTGTGCGGGTGGTGGCCTGTGATGTGGCCGACCGGGCGCGGGTGCGTGCGTTGTTGGAGTCGGCCGAGCGGCCGTGGACGGGTGTGTTCCATCTGGCGGGTGTGCTGGATGACGGTGTGGTGTCGGGTCTGGACGCGGAGCGGGTGGCGCGGGTGTGGGCGCCGAAGGCGGCGGGCGCGGCGCATCTGGATGAGTTGTCGCGTGAGCTGGGTCTGGAGCTGGCGGCGTTCGTGCTGTTCTCCTCGGCCGCGGGTGTGCTGGGTGGTGCGGGGCAGGCGAACTACGCGGCGGCGAACGCGTTCCTGGACGCGTTGGCGGTCTCCCGGCGGGCGGAGGGTCTGGCGGGGTCGAGTCTGTCGTGGGGTCTGTGGGAGCAGGCCGGTGTGGGGTTGACGGCGGGGCTGGGCCGGGCGGAGTTGGCGCGGTTGCGGCGTGGGGGTGTCGGGGCGCTGTCCTCGGGTCAGGCGCTCGCGGTGCTGGACGCTGTTTTGGCTGCCGGGTCCGCTTCTGAGTGGGCGCATGTGGTGCCGGTGAGGTTGGAGCTGGCGGGTCTGCGGCGCGGGCCCGAGGAGGTGCCGGCTCTGCTGCGGCATCTGGTGCGTGCTCCGCGTCGGCGGGCCGGTGCGGGTGAGGGTGTGGTGTCGGGGCTGGGGGAGCGGCTTGCGGGGTTGTCGCAGGCGGACCGGCTTGCCGAGCTGACGGTGCTGGTGCGGCGTGAGGCCGCGGTCGTGCTGGGCATCGAGACGGCGCAGGGAGTGGGCGCGGGTCAGGTGCTGAAGGACCTGGGTCTGGACTCGCTGATGGCGGTCGAGCTGCGGCGTCGTCTCTCCGCCGCGACGGGTCTGTCCCTGCCCTCGACCCTGGCCTTCGACCACCCGACCCCCACCGCCGTCGCCACCCACCTCCTCGACAAACTCGACCTCACCGGCGAGGTGTCCCGCAAGCGGCGCAAGAGCGGCCGCAAGCGGGCCGCCGCCGACGAACCGCTGGCCATCGTCTCCATGGCCTGCCGCCTCCCCGGCGGCATCGACACCCCCGAGGCGTACTGGGAACTCCTCGCCGAGGGCGCCGACGCCGTCGGCGAGCTGCCCACCCGGTGGGAGAAGCTCGACGTCTACGACCCGGACCCGGAGGCCGTGGGCAAGAGCTATGCCCGCGAGGGCGGCTTCATCGAGGACGTCGAGGGCTTCGACGCCGCCTTCTTCGGCATCTCCCGGCGCGAGGCGCTCTCCATGGACCCGCAGCAGCGGCTCGTCCTGGAGACGGCGTGGGAGGCGCTGGAGCGCGCCGGCGTCCGCCCCGGGTCGCTCGACGGCACCGACACCGGCGTCTACCTCGGCACCATGGGTTCCGACTACGGCGACCAGGGCCGGCTCGCCGCCTTCGACGGCTACCTCAGCACCGGCAACGCCTCCAGCGTGGTCTCGGGCCGCCTCTCGTACGCCCTCGGTCTCCAGGGGCCGGCGGTCACGGTCGACACGGCCTGCTCCTCCTCCCTCGTCGCCCTCCACCTCGCCGCCAACGCCCTCAGGCAGGGCGAATGCGAGGTCGCGCTCGCCGGCGGCGTCACCGTCATGAGCACGCCCCGGCTCTTCGTGGAGTTCAGCCGGCTGAAGGGGATGGCCCCCGACGGACGGTGCAAGTCCTTCTCCGCCGCCGCCGACGGCGCGGGCTGGTCGGAGGGGTGCGGCATCCTCGTCCTCAAGCGGCTCTCGGCCGCCGAGCGCGACGGCGACCAGGTACTGGCCGTCATCCGCGGCAGCGCCGTCAACCAGGACGGCCGCAGCCAGGGCCTCACCGCCCCCAACGGCCCCTCCCAGCAGCGCGTCATCCGCGACGCCCTCGCGGCCGCCCGGCTGAACCCCGCCGACATCGACGCGATAGAGGCGCACGGCACCGGCACCCCGCTCGGCGACCCCATCGAGGCCGGGGCGCTCGCCGAGGTCTTCGGGCCCGGACGGCTCGGCGACCCGGTCTGGCTGGGCTCCTCCAAGTCGAACATCGGCCACGCCCAGGCCGCCGCCGGCGTCGCGGGCGTCATGAAGATGGTGCTGGCCCTGCAGCACGAGAAACTGCCGAAGACCCTGCACGCCGACGAGCCCAGCCCCCACGTCGCGTGGGAGGACAGCGGCCTCCGCCTCCTCGGCGAGGCGCGTCCCTGGCGGAGGGAGGGCGCGCGCGCCCGCCGCGCCGGTGTCTCCTCCTTCGGGCTCAGCGGCACCAACGCCCACCTCGTCCTCGAAGAGGCACCGGCACGGGAGACCGCGGCCCCGGCCGCCGGACCCACCGAGCCCGGCACCACCCCCGTCCTGCCGCTGCCGCTCTCCGGCCGGAGCGAGGAGGCCCTCCGCGACCAGGCGGGCCGCTGGGCCCGGTGGCTCGCGGACCGGCCCGGACTCCCGCTCGCCGACGTGGCCGCCACGGCGGCCCGCGGCCGCACCCACTTCCCGTACCGGGCGAGCGTCACCGCCGCCTCCACCGACGAGGCGGTCCAGGCACTGCTGTCCCTCGCCGAGGGGCGGGTCCCGGCGGGCGCCGCCTCCGGCGCGGCCGCGGACGGCGGCACCGCGGTGCTCTTCACCGGCCAGGGAAGCCAGCGGATCGCCATGGGACGACGCCTCCACGCGGCGCTGCCGGTCTTCCGCCGGGCCTTCGACGAGGTGTGCGCCGCTCTCGACCCGCACCTCTCGCGGAGCCTGGCCGACGTGCTGCTGGCCGACGAGGACAGCCCGGACGCCGTCCTGGTCCACGAGACGGAGTTCACCCAGCCCGCGCTCTTCGCCCTGGAAGTGGCCCTGTTCCGGCAGTGGCAGGCGTGGGGCGTCGAGCCCGTCGCCGTCGCGGGCCACTCCGTGGGCGAGCTGTCGGCCGCGCACGCCGCCGGAGTCCTCGACCTCGCCGATGCCGCCCGGCTCGTCGCCGCCCGTGGCCGGCTGATGCAGGGCTGCGAACGTGGCGGGGCGATGGCCTCGGTCGAGGCCCCCGAGAGCGCCGTCCTCGACGTCCTCGCCCGCACCACCGGCCGCGTCTCCGTCGCCGGGGTCAACGGCCCCGAGCAGACCGTCGTCAGCGGCGACGAGGAGGCCGTCGAAGCCGTCCGGACGCACTTCGCCGACCAGGGCGCGCGCACCCGCCGCCTCGCCGTCTCGCACGCCTTCCACTCCCCGCACATGGACGCCATGCTCACCGCGTACGAGGAGGTCGCCGCCGCCTGCGCCTACCATCCGCCGCGCATCCCCCTGGTCTCCACCGTCACGGGCGCCTGGGCCACCGCCGAGGAGCTGGCCGACCCCGCCTACTGGGGACGTCAGGTGCGAGAGGCCGTCCGCTTCCTCGACGCCATGCGGACGCTGGAGGACGCCTCCGTCGCCCGCTACCTGGAGTGCGGCCCCGCGGGCGTGCTCTCCGCGGCGGGCGCCGCCTGCCTCGGCGGCGAGGCCCCGTTCGTCTCCTCCCAGCGGGCGCCCCGGTCACCGGAGGAGCCCGTCGACGAGGTCCGCGCGCTGGTCTCGGCGCTCGGCGCCCTGCACACGGCCGGGGCGGAGATCGCCTGGGACCAGGTCCTGACCGGCGGCACCCTCCTCCCCCTGCCCACCTACGCCTTCCAGCGGGAACCCTTCTGGCTGGAGACCGCCCCCGGCGCAGGGGGCGACGTCCGGCACTCCGGGCTCTCCCCGGCGGAACACCCCTGGGTCCCGGCGGCCCTGGCGCTCGCCGGAGGCGAGGGCCGGCTGCTGACCGGCCGGCTCTCCCTGGCCGAACACCCCTGGCTGCGCGACCACGCCGTCCACGGGACCGTCCTCGTCCCCGGCACCGGCCTGCTCGACATGGCGCTCTCGGCCGCCCGCGTCACCGGCGCCGCAGGCGTCGCGGAACTCACCCTCGCCCAGCCGCTGGTCCTCACCGACGGTGTCCCGGTCCGGGTGCAGGTGAGGGTCGGCGCCCCCGAGGACGGCCGCCGCCCGATCGGCGTCCACAGCCAGCCCGAGGCCACGTCCGACCCCGACGCCTGGACCCTGCACGCCACCGGCCACCTCGTCGACGGTGAGGGCGACGAGGAGTCCGGCGCCCCCGACCCCGGCCGGCTCGCCGAGGTCCGCGCCTGGCCCGTGCCCGGCGCCGACCCCCTGCCCCTCGACGGCTTCTACGACTCCCTCGCCGGCCAGGGACTCGGCTACGGCCCGGCCTTCCGCGGCCTCACCGGCCTCGCCCGGCGGGACACCGTCGCCTACGGGCGGGTCGTCCTGCCCGAGCCCCGGCAGCACGAGGCCGACGCGTACGGCATCCACCCGGCCCTGCTCGACGCCGCCCTCCACGTCCTCGCCGCGGTGGACACCGGCGAGGCGGCCGAGGGAACGGTACCGCTCCCCTTCGCCTGGAACGACGTCCGCCTGCACGCCACCGGCGGCACCGAACTGCACGTCCGCGCCGAACGGAAGGAGACCGCGCCCGACGGAGGCGGACACACCGTCAGCCTCCTCGTCACCGACCCGACCGGCCAGCCGGTGCTGAGCGCCGCCGGACTCGAGATCCGGCGGACCGACGCCGCGCACCTGCGCGCTGCCGGGACCCCGGCCCCCGACCACCTCTACCGGTTCGACTTCCAGCCGGTCGACCTCCCCGAGGCCGCCGGGGCCGCCGAGGGAACCGTGGTGCTCGGCGGGACCGGTGAGGTCGCCCGGCTCCTCGGCGCCCCCCGGTACGAGGAGCCCGGCGACCTGCCGGCCGCCCCCGCCCGTCCGCAGCGGATCGTCGTCGACGCGACCGCCCCCGCCGAGGAAGCCCCCGGCGACGCGGCCCGCAACGGCGCCCTCGCCGCCCTGCCCGTCCTCCAGCGGCTGCTGGCCGAGGACGCCTTCGCCGGCGCCGAACTGGTCTGGGTCACCCGGGACGCGGTCGCCGCCCGGCCCGAGGACACGGTCCCCGCGCTCGCCGCCGCCCCCCTGTGGGGCCTGATCCGGTCGGTGCGGGGCGAGTACCCGGACCGCGTCCTGCGCCTGGTCGACCTGGACGGAGCCGGAACCGAGCCCGGCCTCCTCGACCGGGCCCTCGCCCTCACCGGCGAACCCGAACTGGCCCTGCGCGCCGCCACCGCCCACGCCCCCCGCCTCCTGCGTGCCGGGAAGGGCGACGCCCGCACGGGCGCCCTCACCCCGCCCGCGGACGGCGGCCCCTGGCGCCTCGACATCCGGGAGAAGGGCAGCCTCGACAGCCTCGAACTGATCCCGGCGGACAGCTCCGTCCCCCTCGGCGACCACGAGGTCCGCGTCGAGGTCCGCGCCGCGGGCATGAACTTCCGCGACGTCCTCAACGCCCTCGGCATGGTGCCCACCCCGGCGCTGGGCCTGGAGTTCGCGGGCGTGGTCCGCGAGACCGGGCCGGCCGTGCGCCACCTGCGCCCCGGCGACCGGGCCATGGGCCTGGCCCTGGGCGCCTTCGGCACCGAGGTGCGCGGCGACGGACACCTGATGACGAGGCTGCCCGACGCGCTGACCTTCGAGGAGGGCGCCACCGTCCCGCTCGCCTTCCTCACCGCCCACTACGCCCTCACCGGTCTCGGTGACGTGCGGCCCGGCGAGAAACTGCTCGTTCACGCGGCCGCCGGCGGCGTCGGCATGGCGGCCGTCCAGCTCGCCCGCCACCTCGGCGCCGAGGTGTACGGGACCGCCTCGCCCGGCAAGTGGGCGACGCTGCGCGCACTGGGCCTCCCCGACGACCGGATCGCGGGCTCCCGCGACACCGGCTTCGAACAGCGGTGGCTGACCGCCACCGGCGGCGACGGCGTCGACGTCGTCCTCAACTCCCTGGCCGGGGAGTTCACCGACGCCTCCCTGCGGCTGCTGCCGCGCGGCGGCCGGTTCCTGGAGATGGGCAAGACCGACATCCGGGACGCCACCGAGGTCGCTGCGGCCCATCCCGGCGTCGCCTACACCGCCTTCGACCTGATGTCCCTGGACCCCGCCCACCTCCAGCGGATGCTCACCGAGGTCTCGCTCCTCCTGGAGCAGGGCTCGGTGACACCGCTGCCGTACCTCTCGTACGACGTGCGGGAGGCGCCCGCCGCCTTCCGGTACATGGCACAGGGCCGACACACCGGCAAGATCGTGCTCACCGTGGCGCGCGCCCTCGACCCGGACGGCACCGTGCTGCTCAGCGGCGGCACCGGCGAACTCGGCCGGCGCGTCGCCCGCCACCTGGTCACCGCGCACGGCGTACGCCACCTCGTGCTGACCTCCCGCCGGGGGCCGGCCGCCCCCGGCACCGAAGAGCTCGTCGCCGAGCTGCGGGAAGCGGGCGCCTCGACCGTGCGCGTCCTCGCCTGCGACGTGGCCGACCCCGGCCAGGCGGCGGCCGCGCTCGCCGAAGCGGGCGAGCAGCACCCGCTCACCGGGGTCGTCCACCTGGCGGCGGTGATCCAGGACGGGGCCGTGGCCAACCAGACCCCGGACGGGTTCGCCCGGGTGCTCGGCCCCAAGCTGACCGGCGCCTGGAACCTGCACACCCTCACCCAGGACGCGGAACTGGCCGCCTTCGTCCTCTTCTCCTCCGTGGCCGGCACCCTCGGCTCCCCCGGGCAGGGCAACTACGGCGCCGCCAACGCCTTCCTCGACGCCCTCGCCCTGCACCGCCGCCGCCGCGGCCTCGCCGGGACCAGCCTCGCCTGGGGCCTGTGGGAGCAGAACGGCGGCGGCATGACCGCCGGGCTCGACCAGGCCGAGCGTGCCCGGATGCGCCGTCAGGGCGCCCTGGCGATGAGCGCGGAGGAGGGACTCGGACTCCTCGACGCCGCCCTGGCCAGGCCCGAGGCCCACCTGGTGCCGGTCAAGCTCGACCTCGGCCGGCTCCAGGCCGCCGAGGAGAACGGACTTCCGGCCGCGCTGCGCCAGTTGGTGCGCGTCAGGCCCCGCCGGGCAGGCCGGGCCGAGAGCCGGTCCGCGGCGTTCCGCGAGGAGCTGGCCGTCCTGCCCGAGGAGGAGCGGCTCGTCGCCCTCCGCCTCTTCCTGCGGCAGGAGATCTCCTCCGTCCTGGGCCTGCCCGGTGCCGAGTCGGTGCCGCTCGACACACCGATGCGGGTCTTCGGGTGGGACTCCCTCATGGCTGTGGAGCTGCGCAACCGCATCGTCAAGGAGCTCCAGGTCGAGGTCCCGAGGACACTCGCCTTCGACTACCCGACCCCCGAGGCGATCGCCGACTTCCTCCACGGCCAGCTCGCCGTGGGCGACGCGGCGGAGCAGGAGGCGCCCCCCGGTGAGCCGGCCGAGGCCGCGCGGTGGGCCCTGGACCGCATCGACGCCGACCGGCTGCGCCGCAGCGGTCTGCTCGATCGGCTCCTGGAACTCGCCCGCCCCGGAAGCGCCCCGGGGCCCGACGCGGACACCTCCACCGCGCTCCAGGCCGCCGAGGACCTCACCGACGAGGAGGTCGACCGCGCCCTGGACGCCGTCCTCGGCACCCTCTGACCCGGCCCGGGCCACCCGCGCCGATCCCTTTCCGGGACCCCGATCCGTCCGAAATCCAGCCTCGCCCGCCCGGGATTCGTGAGCCAGGCTGGCACCCACCCCCCAACACACAGGAGGCGCATATGGCGGAGACGCCGAGCAGCAACGCCGAGGAGAAGGACGCCCGGGAAAGGTTCCGCGAGGCGCTCGAGCGCAAGAAGAACCAGACGCGCTCCCAGCAGGCGCACGAGGAAGGCCGCATGAAGGTGAAGAGCATGAGCGGCCAGACGGGCAGGAAGCGGTACTTCCGGAGGAAGACCGGCTGACCGGACAGCTCCCCCTCCATGCCGCCGGTGCGGTGATCCCGCACCGGCGGCACAGCTTTGTCCCGGGCCGGGAGCGCGGCCTTCGGAGCCCTTCTCCTGTGCGACTCGAAAAGCCCTGGAGAAATGCTGGAGAATCGCTGGAGTCCGAATACGGAAGCGCTTGAACCGTGCTGGAGAAGTGCGGGATTCCCTGGGGTGACGTCCGGAGTCCTCCAGGTCGACAGCGTATTTCGGCCACGCGTGCGCCGACGCCCCCCTCCGGAGCACTCCCTCTCATCCAGGTGAGATGCGGCGCTGCGGAGTTCGGGTATCCGAAAATGTCGCAGGAGGAAGGGGGCGGCTCGAACTTCGCTGGAAAGGAGTTGACTGCGCCAAAAAGACTATTTACCTTCTCTTTGGCTGGTCATGGGGTTTCCATTGCGGAAACCGGTGTTCTCACCGGCCAGATGAGACGTACAGCAGAGCGAATTGTTCCGCGTATGCGATCCGCGTTCAGGGGAGACGTCGGCATGATCAATGTTTTCCAGCCCGCGCTCGGTGAAGAAGAACTTCGTGCCGTGGCAGAGGTGTTCGCCGACAATTGGCCCGGTCACGGCCCGCGCACACAGAGATTCGAAGCGGAATTCGCGCGGCACATCGGCGCCGATCCCGACCACGTCCTCTTTCTGAATTCCTGTACGTCGGGACTCTTCCTCGCCGTCCAGATACTCGGGCTCGGCCCCGGGGACGAGGTGGTCCTCCCGTCGGCGGCCTTCGTCGCCGCCGCCAACGCCGTGGCCGCCTCCGGTGCCCGCCCCGTCTTCTGCGACGTCGACCCCCGCACCTCCAACGCCACCGCCGCCCACGTCGAGCAGGCCCTCACCCCCCGCACCAAGGCGGTCCTGGTGCTCCACTACGGCGGCAGCCCCGGCGACGTGGAGGCCGTCGCCCGCCTCTGCCGAGGCCGCGGCATCCCCCTGATCGAGGACGCCGCCTGCGCCGTCGCCTCCCGGATCGGCGACACCGCCTGCGGCATGTTCGGCGACATCGCGGTCTGGAGCTTCGACTCCGCCAAGGTGCTCGTCACCGGCGACGGCGGCATGCTCCACGCCCGCACCCCCGAGCTGGCACGCAAGGCCCGCACGCTCGCCTACCACGGCCTGCGCCACGACAGCGGATTCGCCGCCGCGCGCGTCTCCCCCCGATGGTGGGAGCTGGAACTGGAAACCTTCGGCCGCCGCGTGGTGGGCAACGACCTCACCGCCGCCATCGGCAGCGTCCAGCTCGCCAGACTCCCCGCGAACATCACACGCCGCACCGAGATCGCGCGCCGCTACGACCAGATGCTCGCCGGCACCGAGGAGATCCAGCTCCCCCCGGCCCTCCCGGCCGGACACGTCTCCAGCCACTACTTCTACTGGGTTCAGATGCCCCCGGAGATCCGCGACGACGTCGCAGCCGACCTCCTCGCCCAGGGCGTCTACACCACCTTCCGCTACCCGCCCCTGCACAAGATCCCCGCCTACGGCGCCACGGACACCGAACTCCCCGGCACCGACCAGGTCAACGAGCGCACTCTCCTGCTCCCCCTCCACCAGAGCCTGGACGACACCGACGTCCGCACCGTGGCCGAGGCCCTCCTCGAGGCGGTCGCGCGCCGGACCGCCTGACGGCGGAAGCGCCCGCCGGGCCGCGCCCCGAGGCTCCCCCGACCCCCCACCGAAAGGAAACACCGTGAAGGCCCAGGTCGTCACGGGTGGAGCGGGCACCCGCCCCCGCCCCCTGAGCTACTCGCCTCCCGAACAGTTCACCGCGCGCGGGGAGAGCGCCCGGGCGCTCCGCCCGCGCACCACCGCCGAGAACCCGGGGCACCACCGCCCGCCCCTGGAGGACCACACCCGGATCGAGGCCGCCGCATGACCACCCTGACCACCGCCGACACCAAGGCGCTCGTTCTCGACGCCGCCCGCCGTCACCACGCCGACCAGACGCGGTACCAGGAATTCGTCCCCGGCGTCACCGAGATCTGGCCCTCCGGCGCCGTCCTCGACGCCGACGACCGGCTGGCACTCGTGGAGGCCGCCCTCGACCTGAGGATCGCCGCGGGCGAGAGCAGCCGCACCTTCGAAACCCGCTTCGCCCGCCTGCACGGCCGCCGCAAGGCCCACCTGACCAACTCCGGCTCCTCCGCCAACCTCCTCGCCCTCACCGCCCTCACCTCGCCCACCCTCGGCGACCGGCGCCTGCGCCCGGGCGACGAGGTCATCACCGTCGCCGCCGGCTTCCCCACCACCGTCAACCCGATCATCCAGAACGGCCTGGTCCCCGTCTTCGTCGACCTCGACCTCACCACGTACAACACCACCGCCGGCCGCGTCGCCGAGGCCATCGGCCCCCGAACCCGCGCCATCATGATCGCCCACGCCCTCGGCAACCCCTTCGAGGCGGCGGAGATCGCCCAGCTCGCCGAGGAGCACGGCCTCTACCTCGTCGAGGACAACTGCGACGCCGTCGGCACCCGCTACGGCGGCCGGCTCACCGGCACCTTCGGCGACCTCAGCACCGTCAGCTTCTACCCCGCCCACCACCTCACCATGGGCGAGGGCGGCGTCGTGATGACCTCGCGGCCGCAGCTCGCCCGCGTCGTCGAATCACTCCGCGACTGGGGCCGCGACTGCTGGTGCGAACCCGGCCGCAACAACACCTGCTTCCGCCGGTTCGACTACCAGATGGGGACCCTGCCCCACGGCTACGACCACAAGTACATCTTCACGCACGTGGGCTACAACCTGAAGTCCACCGACCTCCAGGCCGCCCTCGGCCTCTCCCAGCTGGACAAACTCGACACCTTCACCGCGGCGCGCCGCCGCAACTGGCAGCGCCTGCGCGACGGACTCGACGGCACCCCGCACCTCCTGCTCCCCGAACCCACCCCCGGCAGCGAGCCGAGCTGGTTCGGCTTCGTCCTCACCGTCGACCCCCGCGCCCCCTTCGACCGCGCCGCCCTCACCGACCACCTCGAACACCACAAGATCGGCACCCGCCGCCTCTTCGCGGGCAACCTCACCCGCCACCCCGCCTACGCGGGACGCGACTACCGCGTCGTCGGCGACCTCGCCAACAGCGACATCGTCACCCAGCAGACCTTCTGGATCGGCGTCTACCCCGCCATCACCGAAGAGATGACGGACTACATGGTCGCCACCGTGCGCGACTTCGTCCGGAGGAACACGTGACCACCGCCCCGCCGGCCCCGCCCCGCCACGACCCCGGCCTCGCCGCCCGCCTCGCCCGCTCGGCCGCGTACACCGAGGAGGGCGCCCAGATGCGCACCGCCGAGGTCCCGGCCTGGCTCGCCGAGCGCCGCCGGGCCCACCGCTTCTCGGTCGAGCGCATCCCCTTCGCCGACCTCGACCACTGGGAGTTCGACCCGGTCACCGGCAACCTCGGCCACCGCACCGGCCGCTTCTTCACCATCGAGGGGCTGAGCGTACGCGGCGGGGCGGGCCCCGTCCCCGAGTGGCGGCAACCCATCATCAGCCAGCCCGAGATCGGCCTCCTCGCCCTCCTCGCCCGGGAGATCGACGGCGTACTCCACTTCCTCCTCCAGGCCAAGATGGAGCCGGGCAACCCCAATCTCCTCCAGCTCTCCCCGACCGTCCAGGCGACCCGCTCCAACTACACCCGCGCCCACCGCGGCGCCCCCGTACGGCACCTCGAAGACGTCCTCGGCCCCGACGGCACCCCCGGCTCCGGCCCCGGCCGCCGCGTCCTGGCCGACGTCCTCCAGTCCGAGCACGGCTCCTGGTTCCACCAGAAGTACAACCGCAACACCCTCGTCGAGACCACCCACGACGTCCCGGCCCACCCCGACTTCTGCTGGCTCACCCTCGGCCAGCTCGGACGCCTCCTCCACCACGACAACCTCGTCAACATGGACACCCGCACCGTCCTCGCCTGCGCCCCGGTCGCCCACGGCCACGACCCGGACCGCGCACGCCACCGGGACACCGAACTGCTGTCCTGGCTCACCGGCGAACGCGCCCGTCACGAGGCCCGCGCCACCCTCGTCCCCCTCCGGGAGGTGACCGGCTGGCACCGGGGCGACCGCTCCATCGACCACCAGGCCGGCCGCCACTTCTCCGTCGTCGCCGTCTCCGTCGAGGCGGGCAGCCGCGAGGTCGGCGGCTGGACCCAGCCCCTCCTCGCGCCCGTCGGCACCGGTGTCACCGCCTTCCTCGCCCGCCGCATCGACGGCATCCCCCACCTCCTCGTCCAGGCCAGGGCCGAAGGCGGCATCCACGGGGGGATCGAACTGGGCCCCACCGTCCAGTGCACCCCGGGCAACTACGCCCATCTCCCCGAGGACGCCCGCCCGCCGTTCCTCGACACCGTCCTCGGCGCCGACCCCTCCCGCATCCGCTACCAGGCTGTGCACTCCGAGGAAGGCGGCCGCTTCCTCGGCGCCCTCAGCCGCTGCCTCGTCGTCGACTGCACGGCGGACGACGAGGCGACCGCCCGCGCCGAACAGCTCCCCGGCTACCGCTGGGCCACCCCCGCCCAGCTCACCGCCCTCGCCCGGCACGGCCACTACCTCAACGTCCAGGCACGCACCCTCCTGGCCTGCCTCACCACCGGGGCGGTCCGCTGGTGACCCGCCGCCCCGCCCCGCTGCGGATCGGCGTCCTCGGCTGCGCGGAGATCGCCCGCCGCCGCATGCTCCCCGCCTTCGCCGCCTGCCCGGACACCCACCTCACCGCGGTCGCCAGCCGGGACCCGGAACGGGCCCGCGCCACCGCCGAGCCCTACGGCGCCCGGCCCGTCCACGGCTACCAGGACCTCCTCGAACAGGACGACGTCGACGCCGTCTACGTACCGCTGCCCGCCGCCCTCCACCGCACCTGGGTCGAAGCCGCCCTCCGCTGCGGCAAGCACGTCCTCGCGGAGAAGCCCCTCACCACCGACGACCGCGCCACCGCCCGGCTCCTGCGCCTCGCCCGCGACCGCGGACTGGCCCTCGCCGAGAACACCATGTTCGTCCACCACCCGCAGCACACCGCCGTACGCGAACTCGTCGACGCCGGCGCCATCGGCGAACTGCGTTCCCTGCGCGCCGAGTTCAGCGTCCCCCGCTTCCCCGCCGGAGACATCCGCCACCAGCCGGGACTGGGCGGCGGCGCGCTGTGGGACACGGGTGTCTACCCCGTCCGGGCCGCGCTCCACCTTCTGGGGCCGCAGCTGCAGGCCGTCGGCGCCGTCCTCACCGAGGACCCCGCACTCGGCGTCGACACCCACGGCGCCGCCCTCCTGCGCACCCCCTCGGGAACCACCGCCCACCTCTCCTTCGGCCTCGACCACGGCTACGCCTCGGTCTACGAACTCTGCGGCAGCCGGGGCCGCCTCACCGTCGACCGCGCCTTCACCCCGCCCGCCGACCATCCGCCCCTGCTGCGGATCGAGACCCGAGAGGGCCGCCGCGACATCCGGCTCGACCCCTTCGACCAGGTGGCCGCCGCCGTCGCCGCCTTCGCCGAGGCCGCCGCCACCGGCGCCCCGCCCGACCCGGCCACCCTGCGCCAGGCAGGCCTCCTCGCCGCCGTGCGCGCCCTCGCCACCCCCTCCGACCCGACCGCCGTCCCTACCCGCAGGAGCTGACCATGCGCGTTCTCTTCGTCACCGTGCCGCTGGCGAGCCACGTCTACCCGAGCGTGTCCCTCGCCCACGCACTCCAGTCGGCCGGGCACGAGGTCCGCCTCGCCTCCAAACCCGGCGTCGAGGATCTCATCACCGGCTGCGGCCTGCACGCCGTCACGGTCGGCATACCCGCCGACGAGGACCACCTCCACGAGGGCCAGGTGCCGATCGACGCCCTCGCCCTCGACCCCCAGGACGACGAGAGCTGGCGCTCGGTACGCCGCTACCTGACCCCCCGCATCGTCTCCGCCAACTTCCGCGCCGAGGACGGCCGAGGACGCGGAGGCGTCGTCGAGGACCTCGTCGCGTACTGCCGCGGCTGGCGTCCCGACCTGGTCCTGTGGGACCCCGCCTTCCCCGCGGCCGCCATCGCGGCACGCGCGAGCGGCGCCGAACACGGCCGCCTCCTGTGGGCCCTCGACACCGTCGGCCACATCCGTCATCGGACCCGCGAGGAACTCGGCGAGGGCGCCGCCCTCGAACGGGACCCCCTGGTCGCCGCGATGCTCCCCGCCCTCGAACGCTACGGCGTCGACTTCGGCGAGGACCTCCTCCTGGGACGATGGAGCCTGGACCCGGTTCCCCCGGGCGCCCAGCTCCCCGCCCCCGGCCACACGTACCACCCGATGCGCATCGTCCCCTACACCGGCTCCGCCGTGGAGCCCGAATGGCTGCGCACCCCGCCCGCCCGCCCCCGCGTCTGCCTCACCTACGGCGCCTCCGTGCGCGGATACGCCCCCCGCTTCGCCACCGTGCCCCTCCCCGTCCTCATGGAGGCGTTCGCCGGCATGGACATCGAGGTCGTCGCCACCCTCAACGACGAGGAGATCGCGGAGGCGGGCCCCATCCCCGCCAACGTCAGGACCGTCGACTACGTCCCGTTCACCCAGCTCCTGCCCACCTGCTCGGCCATCGTCTACCAGGGCGGCGACGGCACCTTCGGCTGCGCCGCCCCCCAGAGCCTGCCCCAGCTGATCAACCTGTCCCCGAAGTGGGGCGAGCTCGCGGTCGCCCAGTACGTGGAGAGCAGGGGTGCGGGCCTCGTCGTCGACCGGGAAGGCGCCACCGCCGAGTCGGTCCGCGACCAGCTCCACCGCATCCTCACCGAGCCCGCCTTCCGCAAGGGCGCCGAGGAAGTGTGCCGCGAGATCACCGCCATGCCCACCCCGCACGCCGTCGTGCCCCTCCTCGAGGAACTGGCGAAGGGGCCCGTCCGGCCGAGCGCCTGACGGCCCGCCGGACGACGCCGGCAAGGCACATCACGGGCGCCGGGCCCCTTCGCGAAAGAGCCCGGCGCCCGTGCCCTCACCGCCCCACCGGCTCATCCCGCGAACGCGCCCCGGTGCTCCTGCGCCCACGTCCGGAAGGGCCGCGCCGGTGTGCCGGTCACCGAGCGCACCGTGTCCACGACCTCGGCCTTCGCCCCGTCCCGCTGCCGGAGGGCGCCGGCCAGGAGAGCCTCCGCCACCGGCTCCGGATGGCGTGCCCTCAGGGCCGCGCGCGCCCTCTCGGGGCTCAGCTCCTCGAACCGCAGGGGGACTTCGAGCACCCGGCCGAGCTGTTCCGTCTGCTCGACCGGGGTGACGGCCGCCGGCCCGGTCAGCGTGTGCGCCCGGCCGGCGTGCCCGGCCTCGGTCAGCGTCCGCACGGCCACCTCCGCGATGTCACGAGGATCGACACAGGCGTTGGCCGACGTCCCGTACAGCGCCCTGACCACCCGTTCCGAGCGGACGGACGCCGCCCAGGACAGCGCGTTGCT
The DNA here is from genome assembly GCF_002899455.1 of Streptomyces sp. DH-12. Taxonomy (GTDB): domain Bacteria; phylum Actinomycetota; class Actinomycetes; order Streptomycetales; family Streptomycetaceae; genus Streptomyces. The sequence goes on from NZ_PPFB01000001.1 coordinate 292,941, forward strand.
CATGAAGGAGCGCGGGCGCAACAGTGTCCACTCCATGCCGCTGTCCCGCAGCAACTCCTCGTTGGCGCGCTGCCAACGGGTGATCAGGTCGTCGGCCAGCGGATCGAGCACGGCAGCCGCCGACAGCTTCACCACGCGCTCCACCCCGGCCTCGCGGGCGGCCCGCAGAAACCGCGCGTCGTCGTCCCCGCCGACCCGGCTGGTCACCAGGAACGCCGTCCGCACGCCCACCAGCGCCCGCCCGAGCGATCCGGCGTCCCCGTAGTCGGCGATGACGGTCTCATGGACCGAACCCGCCGGTCCCTTCGCGACGCCCGTCGCGGGGCCCCTGGTCATCAGGCGCGCGCGCACCCCCTCGGGCAACCGTCGTACGACCTCGCGGCCCACCGTCCCCGTCGCGCCGGTCACCAGGATCATCGAGCGCCCCCGTTCCGCTTCCGGTCCGCCGGCAGGCGCACCCGGACCGTAAATATACCGGCTGGGCGGTTTCCCGGAAGTCCGGCGGTACCTGTCACGGTCCTGGCCGCGGTCGCCGAGCACCACGTCCGTGCTGCGGTGGTTCTCCACACGCGGCGCGACTCCACCGTCCGTCGTCACCCGGGAGCCGCTTCCTCGCACTCCGTCCCGACCTTCTGGAGACACGACTCCTCCGCTCCGGAGGCAGCCGGGGCGGCGCGGGTCCGACGGACCGCCTCCGCTCCCGCTCCGCCCGGCGGCCGCGTCACGGCCGGGATCCACGGGCCGGCACGGCGCCCCACCGCCCCACCGGGCACGGCCCTGTTCCCGTACGGCTACGGCGAACAGACGTGCAGTGCGGGTGATGCTCCGGGCCGGACTTCCCGGCCGCTGACAGGCCGCCGGTGTGGTCCCGCGGCAGATACCGGATCCACTGCGGCTCACAAGTCGACCTCGCGGCTGTTTGCTCCCTGTCTCCTCGGTCACACGCTCTCTTCCCGACGGACGGAGAAGGCGCCCGCGGCAGCCGCCAGGACTGCCGCTTCCGCGGCCCGTTCCGGGAGTTGCGGGTCCGGATCGGCACGCAGGAGCACCAGCTGGTGGTAGAGCGGCGCCGTGGCGGCGATCAGCAGGCTCCGCGCGTCCGTGTGCCGTGCGGGGAGTTCACCGCGCTCGATGGCGCGCTCGACGAGGATCTCGCACTGGGCGTACCGGTCCGTCCACACCTTCGTCTGGGCCCGCGCTGCCTGTTCGGAGTGGAACGAGGCGGCCATCAGGGCGACGGCGAGCGACGGCTGTACGACCAGGGATTCCTGGATCTCCTGGTTGAGGGCCGTCAGATCGCCGCGCAGGGAGCCGGTGTCCGGCGGCTGCCAGTCGATCTCGCCGGCGGCGTCGATGACGTCGACGAGCAGGCCGCCGACATCGCGCCAACGCCGGTAGACCGTGGCGCGGTGCACTCCGGCCCGCGTCGCGACGCCCTCCATCGTGAGTCCTTCGTGACCGCCTTCAGCGAGTTCGGCGCGCACCGCGTCGAGAACCTGGGCGCGGATGCGGGCGGTGCGACCGCCCGGACGGCGGTCCGGCGTCGTGTCCAGTGGGTCTGTCATCGGCAATCAGTATCCGGTTGATCAAGGCGGCAGGGCCGTGCCAGCATCTTAACGCGACAGTTGTCGCACTAGGTTCGCCAGAGAGGAACCGCATCCGTGATGCCGCCCGTTCCCGCTGACCCCACCGTGCTCCACCCGATGCCCGAGCACCCGCGCGTGGTTCTGCTCAAGCCGCTGGTGACGTCGCCGTTGATCGAGGTCGGTGACTTCTCCTACTACGACGATCCGGACGACCCGACCGCGTTCGAGACGCGCAACGTCCTCTACCACTACGGTCCCGAGCGGCTTGTCATCGGCAAGTACTGCGCGCTGGGGACGGGCACCCGGTTCCTCATGAACGGCGCCAACCACCGCATGGACGGCCCTTCCACCTTCCCGTTCCCCACCATGGGGGGTTCCTGGGCGGAGCACTTCGACCTGATCACCGACCTGCCCGGCCGGGGCGACACGGTCGTCGGCAACGACGTGTGGTTCGGCCACGGCGCCACGGTCATGCCCGGCGTACGCATCGGCCACGGCGCGATCATCGCCGCCGGCGCCGTGGTCACCGGCGACGTCCCCGACTACGGCATCGTCGGCGGCAACCCCGCCCGGCTCATCCGCACCCGCTACGACGCCGCGGACATCGCCCGGCTCCTCGCCGTGGCGTGGTGGGACTGGCCCGTGCAGCACATCACCAGGCAGGTACGGACGATCATGTCGGGGACCGTCGCCGACCTGGAGGAGGCCGCCGCGCAGATCGCCCGGCCCTGACGCCGCGTCCTCGCCACACCGCCCGCACCCGTCCCGCGCCAGAAACGAGTGATCGCCCATGTCCCGTCGCCGCGCCCATATCGCGATGGTCGGCGTCCCCATCGTCAGTCATGTCCTGCCCAGCCTCGCTCTCATCCGTGAGCTGGTGGCCCGCGGGCACCGGGTCACCTACGCCAACGACCCGTTCGTGGCCGACCGGATCGAATCCGCCGGCGCGGAGCTGGTGCCCTGCACCTCCACGTTGCCCGTCGAGGACAACGACTGGCCTGCCGATCCCATCGCCGCGGCGAGCCTCTTCCTCGACGACGCCGTCCAGGCGCTCCCGCAACTGCGCGCCGCCTACGACGACGATCCGGCCGACCTGTACCTCTATGACATCGGCGCTTATGCCGCGCGTGCCCTCGCCGAAGCGCAGGGCCGTCCCCTCGTGCAGCTGTCCCCGACGTTCGTCGGCTGGGACGGCTACCAGGAGGAAGTCGCGGCGCATCTGCGGAAGCTGCCGGGCGCCGACGCGTACCGGGACAGGTTCGCACGGTGGCTCGCCGACTGCGGCGCCACCACCACGGACGTGGACACCTTCTCCGGTCCGCCCGCCCGGGCCCTCGCCCTGATCCCGAGAGCGATGCAGCCGCACGCCGATCGAGTCGACACCGACACGGTGACCTTCGTCGGCCCCTGCTTCGACACCCGAGCGGACACGGACGGCTGGACCCGCCCGGCGGCCGCGGACAACGTGCTGCTGATCTCGCTCGGGTCCGCGTACACGCGCCAGCCCGCGTTCTACCGTCAGTGCATCGCGGCCTTCGGCGACCTGCCCGGCTGGCATGTCGTACTCCAGATCGGCAAGTACACCGACCCCGAGGAACTCGGCACCATCCCGTCCAACGTCGAGGTGCACTCCTGGGTCCCGCAGCGGGCGATCCTGGAACAGGCCGACGCCTTCGTCACCCACGCCGGCATGGGCGGCTGCAGCGAAGGGCTCCTCGCCGGCGTTCCCATGATCGCCGTGCCGCAGGGAGCCGAGCAGTTCATGAACGCCGACCGGCTCGTGGAACTCGGCGTCGCCCGCCGTGTGGACACCGCTGACGCCATCGCCGAGACCCTTCGCGCGGCGCTGAACGACCTGGTCACGGATCCGGAACGCGTCGACCGGTCCAAGCAGTTGCAGGCCGCCGCCCGAGCCGAGGGCGGCACCCGGCGCGCTGCTGACCTCATCGAGAACATGCTGGCCGCCGCCGAGGGCCCCGCGGTCTGAGCACGGCCGCTTCCCTTCCCCGGCTGGCGCCGTCCTCATCCGAGGATCTGTACCTGTAGGGCAAGCGCGGGGAAGATCACCGTCAAGGGCGGGGCGGCGGAGTGGATCCAGACGATGTACGCGCAGCGGCGCACCCGCCCGGCCATGCCTCCACCGTGCGCCCGGCTCTGGTCAGGTGGGTGTCGTGGCGCCCTGGCCCTCGGGAGCACGCGGGCGGGGCACCGTCGCTGCTGGGGGCAACTCCAGGCCAGGTCGAGGCGGCTGTTCATGTCCAGCTCGAACCTGCCGTACGGGTTCACGTGCGTCCAGAACAGCGGCGACAGCGCCCGCCGGTCTGCATCGGTGAGCGTGTCGGCCCACTGCGGGTCGGCGAGGACCTGCTGCATCAGCAGCGTGTTGACGTGGACCAGGGCGGACTGGAGCAGGTGGAGGGCGAGCATGGACACCTCCTGGGACTCCTTGTCCTGCCCGGCGAGGTCGCCGTCCTTGCCGTAGAAGAGGTCCTTGTTCGCGCTGTTCCAGTTCTCCACGACCTGCAAGCCCTCGTGGATCTCCTGCCGCAGCTCGACGTCGGCGAGGTAGTCGCAGACGAAAGCCGTCCGCACCGCCCGCCCGAGTTCCTCGATCGCCTGATAGGTGGGGTGCTTGGGCCCGCCGCGGGTGAAGCGGCGCAGGACCTGCTCGGCCTCCGCGGTGCCCAGGCGCAGGGCGGTGGTGTACTTCACGATCTGGTCGTACTGCTGGCGGATCAGATCCCAGTTGATCGTCTTGGTGGACAGTACGGGCGCGAGGTTCGGCCAGTTCTCGTCTTCCCCGGCTGCCGGCCGGTACAGCTTCGCGGAGCCGATGTTCTTCAGCCTCGGCATCAGCTTGAAGTCGAGCATGTGGGCGAAAGCGAAGCCGACGATGGACGCGCCATGGGTGTCGGTGTACTGCCGGTCCACCTCCATGTCGGTGCAGTGCCGCAGCACGCCCTCGATCATCGAGGCCACCTCGGAGGCCGAACAGGACTTGAGCTGGGAGTAGATGCACACCGACTTCCGCTCGACGTGCCAGTAGATCATCACGCCCGGGCCCCGGTAGCGCTGGTGCCACTCGGTCATCAGGTTCGAGGACCAGGCCCCGAACTTGCGGCTGTCGGAGGCGCAGGCGGTGCCGGTACCCCACCACATCTCGTCGCGAGCGGCGAAGGCGGAGTTCACCAGCTTCACCAGCGCGGCGCGCATGTTGGCCCGGTTGACGAACAGGTGCCGCACCCTGCGCAGCGTCGCCTCAGACTCGCCGTGCTTGCCGGTCACCGCGACCCGCTTGATGCCCATGTTGGTGCCCAGCCCGAACAGCACCAGCAGCAACCGGCGCCGCAGCACGTCCTTGACAGGTTCTCGCGGGTGGCGACCGAGGTGAACTCGGCGATGAAGTCCGTGTCGAACTCGGCGTGCTTCAGGATGTCCAGCAGGTCGATGGTGCCCCAGCGCCGTTCGATCTCCGCCTTGATCGCCATCAGCGACTCCGGCTCCTCCTGCTTGCCGCGCGGGGAGGCCCTGATCCACGGCTCGCCGTGCTTCTTGACGATCGCGACCCCGCCCGTGGTGCCCTCGGCCAGGGCCTGCTCGAAGCGGTCCAGCGACGCCCGCAGCTTGCTCTGGAGAGCGGTGATGAATTCGCCGGCGTCCTGCGGCTGGCCCAGGGCGGCGTAGTGGACGTCTCGGTTGTCCTCGAAGTCGGCGGGCAGATCGTCCTCCGGATTACGCCACCGGTTGGCGCCCACGACCCAGATTTCCCGCCGGCGCAACGCGTCCCGCAGCGACACGAGCACGCACAGCTCGTACGGGATGCGCTCGACGGCCCTTGTCGTCGACGACCGCCGCCCGCCACTGCTCGGGCACCACTCCGTCCAGCGGCACTGCCTCGGCCGCATCGAAGAAGGCACCCTCCTTCAGCGGCTGCTCCAGGTACCGCTTGAGCAGGTCGATCGCGTCCATCACCGGCCGGTAGGCGGTGTTGTTGCACTTCAGCTCCAGCGCCTTCAGCAGCGGCGACAGCATCCGCCGCCAGTGCGCCGAGTACGACGACCGCAGCACGGTACGCACCCGCGCCTTGTAGCGGGCCTCGTTCGCCGCGGCCTCCGCCGCCAGCGCCTTGAGCGTCTTCTCCCCGCCGACCACCGGGAAGATCACCCGCCACACCGTGCCGGACGGCTCCGACAAGGCCGCCTCCGCGACCCGCAGCAGCATCGCCTCCTTGCCGCGGACCTTCTTCAGCTCCGCCCCAGCTCCTTCTCAACCTTCCGCTCCGCGCGGGTGTTGATCTTCAGTACGAGCTGGATGAACAAATCCACCAGCGAGTCGGTGATCTCCGTCTGCCGGACATGGCACAGCGTGGCCAGCAGCGTCAGCCGCCGCGGCGGCTTCATCCGCTCCAGGTTCGCCGGGTACTCCTTCGACGCACGGGCCCGCCAGGCGTCCACCAGCTTCTCCGACACGTCCGCGAACAGGTCCGCAGGCAGGTCCAGCCGCCTCACCCGCTCCAGCTTGTTCACCTCCGCAAGCAGGCTCTCCAGGCCCGGGGCGCCAGGGTCCGTCTTCAAACTCGGTGAAGTGCGACCGCCCGCCCCCAGCCACCGCGCCCTCGCCGTCCGCGCCGTGCTCGGTGCCGTCACCCGCGATCAGATCTTCCAGCCGCGATCGGGCCGTGTGACTGAGCCGGTCCAGCGTGCTGCGACAGAACCGCTTCTCGAAGTCCTTGATCGCCTTGCCCACCAACCGCCGCACCTGCCCGGGCGCCGGCGGCTCGATATGGTCATTGCGACACCGTGCCACCACGGCTGCCGCGAGCCGGTCACGGGACAGCTCCACCGGGCACAGCTCGGTAGCCAACCACGCGGCCAGCCGGTCCTGGTCCTCCTCGGTGTTCACCCGGAACCCGTACGCCGCCCGGATCTCGCCCCGGTGTCGCTGGATCGCCTTGCTCTGCCAGTCGTAGTCCGCCCACGCCTCTGCGGGAACCTTGACCTGCTGGGCTACGTGCTCCACCGCGGCGGTCGGCACCTCCTGGGCCGACTCGGGGAACCGGGCCTCCACCTCGAAAAACTTGAGCAGCAGCGCGAACCCGAGCCGAGTCGCCCCGGACTTGTTCCGCACCCGCTTCATGTCGTCTTCCAGCAGCGTCCAGACCTCGATCAGGTCCTCCGGCTCCCAGTCCTGCCGCACCCCGTACTCCTCGCCCCACGCCCGAGATCACTCGTTCAGCTCAACGAGGCGCCAGGCGAGGGGAAACGACGACCACAGCAGTCACACAGCGCTACATGTCCGTTCGCCGTAGCTATACGAGAACAGGGCCTACCTCGTCGTGATCCTCTGTGCCCGTGCCGGGAGCGGCTCGGGCCGCCGCGAGCCGCTGCCTGGACCCGGCCGTCCACGCAGCGCCCGTGTGGAGCGGCACTGCGACGACGATCCGGGTGCCGGTCCCGTCGTGGACGGGGTCCTCACGTTCCGTGCGTCGGCGGCACGGGCGGACGGGCCGCCCGTGCCGCCTTCCCCGCGGGGATCCCGCGAGCCCGGTCCGCGGCTTCGCCGTCCGCTCCCCGCGTGTTCCGCGTACGTCGTGCGGCAGGGTCAGGAGACGGTGCGGGCCACGTTCGTGTGGACCCAGTCGGTGATCTCCCGGGTGGTGGTGCCGGGGGTGAACAGTGCGGCCACACCGAGGTCGAGCAGGGGCGGGATGTCCGCGTCCGGGATGATCCCGCCGCCGAACACAGTGATGTCGGTGGCGTCCTGTTCGCGCAGGAGGCGGAGCACCTCGGCGAAGAGGGTCATGTGGGCACCGGAGAGCACGGACAGGCCGATGCCGTCGGCGTCCTCCTGGAGGGCTGTGTCCACGATCTGGCGCGGTGTCTGGTGCAGACCCGTGTAGACGACCTCGATGCCGGCGTCGCGGAGGGCCCGGGCGATCACTTTGGCGCCGCGGTCGTGGCCGTCCAGACCGGGTTTGGCGACGACGACGCGGAGCGGGGTGCTGGTGGCGGCAGACATGGGCTTCGGGGTTCCTCGGCTCAGTAGGCGTCAGTGGGAATGTACGTGCCCCACACCTCGCGCAGGGCGTTGCAGACCTCGCCGATGGTGGCCCGTGCTTTGAGGGCGTCTTTCATGGGGTGGAGGACGTTGTCGTCGCCCTGGGCGGCTTTCTTCAGGGCGGTCAGGGCGGTGTCGACGGCGTGCTGGTCGCGTTCGGCGCGCAGCTTGGCGAGGCGTTCGGCCTGTTGGGCTTCGATGGCGGGGTCGACGCGGAGGGGTTCGTAGGGTTCCTCTTCGTCGAGCTGGAAGCGGTTGACGCCGACCACGACCCGTTCGCCGGAGTCGGTCTGCTGGGCGATGCGGTAGGCGGAGCGTTCGATCTCGTTCTTCTGGAAGCCGTGTTCGATGGCGTTGACCGCGCCGCCGAGGTCTTCGACCTTCTGCATCAGTTCCAGCGCGGCGGCCTCGACGTCGTCGGTCATCTTCTCGATGACGTAGGAGCCGGCGAAGGGGTCGACGGTGGCGGTGACGTCGGTCTCGTAGGCGAGGACCTGCTGGGTGCGCAGGGCGAGGCGGGCGGATTTGTCGGTGGGCAGGGCGATGGCCTCGTCGAAGGAGTTGGTGTGCAGCGACTGGGTGCCGCCGAGGACGGCCGCCAGGCCCTGCACGGCGACGCGTACCAGGTTCACCTCGGGCTGCTGGGCGGTCAGCTGCACCCCGGCGGTCTGGGTGTGGAAGCGCAGCATCAGCGACTTGGGGTTCTTCGCGCCGAACTCCTCGCGCATCACCCGCGCCCAGATCCGGCGCGCGGCGCGGAACTTGGCGATCTCCTCCAGGATGGTGGTGCGGGCCACGAAGAAGAAGGACAGGCGGGGGGCGAAGTCGTCGACGTCCATGCCGGCCGCGACCGCGGTGCGGACGTACTCGATGCCGTCGGCGAGGGTGAAGGCGATCTCCTGCGCGGGGGAGGCGCCGGCCTCGGCCATGTGGTAGCCGGAGATGGAGATGGTGTTCCACTTCGGGATCTCGGCCCTGCAGTACTTGAAGATGTCCGCGATCAGCCGCAGTGACGGCTTGGGCGGGAAGATGTAGGTGCCGCGGGCGATGTACTCCTTCAGCACGTCGTTCTGGATCGTGCCGGTGAGCTTGTCCGCGCTCACGCCCTGCTCCTCGGCGACCAGTTGGTACAGCAGCAGCAGCAGCGCGGCGGGGGCGTTGATCGTCATCGACGTGGAGACCTTGTCCAGCGGGATCCCGTCGAACAGCACCCGCATGTCGTCGATCGAGTCGATGGCGACCCCCACCTTGCCGACCTCGCCGGAGGCGATGGGGGCGTCGGAGTCGTGTCCCATCTGGGTGGGCAGGTCGAAGGCGACCGACAGGCCCATCGTGCCGTTGGCGATGAGCTGCTTGTAGCGGGCGTTGGACTCCGTCGCCGTGCCGAAACCCGCGTACTGGCGCATCGTCCACGGACGCCCCGTGTACATCGTCGGGTACACACCCCGCGTGAACGGATACTTCCCCGGCTCACCCAGCTTCTCCGCCGGATCCCAGCCCGACAGGGCGTCGGGCCCGTAGACCGGCTCGATGGGCGGACCGGACTCGCCTGTTCTGGAGTGCTCCATGTGCCGGCTCCTGTCGGTGCTGTTCCGCGCGTGCGGTGTGGCCCCACCCTGGGGCCGGTGGCTATGACGCGGCTAGAGCGGCGGACGACGCGCCGCAGGCGGCCACCAGACCGGCGGCACGGCGGAGGAAACCGGGGCGGAGGCGTCGCCGACACGGACCGGCTCAGCCATGCGACTCGCTCGGGGCTGGAGGACCTGGTTGCGGGCGAGGGCCCGGGCGGGCGGACCGGAGAAGGTGTCCACGTCCGTGGTGGTGGCGCCGCAGTCGGCGAGCCACCGTGCGAACCTGTCCCGGTACGCGTCGGCGCCCGGCAGGTTCCGCAGATGCGCCGCGACTTCCTCCTGGTAGCCGTCCCAGCCGACGAACGTCGGGGACAGCTGCACGAGGGGACGGCCCTGCGCTTCGGCGAGGGCACGCGCGGCATAAGCGCCGATGTCATAGAGGTACAGGTCGGCCGGATCGTCGTCGTAGGCGGCGCGCAGTTGCGGGAGCGCCTGGACGGCGTCGTCGAGGAAGAGGCTCGCCGCGGCGATGGGATCGGCAGGCCAGTCGTTGTCCTCGACGGGCAACGTGGAGGTGCAGGGCACCAGCTCCGCGCCGGCGGATTCGATCCGGTCGGCCACGAACGGGTCGTTGGCGTAGGTGACCCGGTGCCCGCGGGCCACCAGCTCACGGATGAGAGCGAGGCTGGGCAGGACATGACTGACGATGGGGACGCCGACCATCGCGATATGGGCGCGGCGACGGGACATGGGCGATCACTCGTTTCTGGCGCGGGACGGGTGCGGGCGGTGTGGCGAGGACGCGGCGTCAGGGCCGGGCGATCTGCGCGGCGGCCTCCTCCAGGTCGGCGACGGTCCCCGACATGATCGTCCGTACCTGCCTGGTGATGTGCTGCACGGGCCAGTCCCACCACGCCACGGCGAGGAGCCGGGCGATGTCCGCGGCGTCGTAGCGGGTGCGGATGAGCCGGGCGGGGTTGCCGCCGACGATGCCGTAGTCGGGGACGTCGCCGGTGACCACGGCGCCGGCGGCGATGATCGCGCCGTGGCCGATGCGTACGCCGGGCATGACCGTGGCGCCGTGGCCGAACCACACGTCGTTGCCGACGACCGTGTCGCCCCGGCCGGGCAGGTCGGTGATCAGGTCGAAGTGCTCCGCCCAGGAACCCCCCATGGTGGGGAACGGGAAGGTGGAAGGGCCGTCCATGCGGTGGTTGGCGCCGTTCATGAGGAACCGGGTGCCCGTCCCCAGCGCGCAGTACTTGCCGATGACAAGCCGCTCGGGACCGTAGTGGTAGAGGACGTTGCGCGTCTCGAACGCGGTCGGGTCGTCCGGATCGTCGTAGTAGGAGAAGTCACCGACCTCGATCAACGGCGACGTCACCAGCGGCTTGAGCAGAACCACGCGCGGGTGCTCGGGCATCGGGTGGAGCACGGTGGGGTCAGCGGGAACGGGCGGCATCACGGATGCGGTTCCTCTCTGGCGAACCTAGTGCGACAACTGTCGCGTTAAGATGCTGGCACGGCCCTGCCGCCTTGATCAACCGGATACTGATTGCCGATGACAGACCCACTGGACACGACGCCGGACCGCCGTCCGGGCGGTCGCACCGCCCGCATCCGCGCCCAGGTTCTCGACGCGGTGCGCGCCGAACTCGCTGAAGGCGGTCACGAAGGACTCACGATGGAGGGCGTCGCGACGCGGGCCGGAGTGCACCGCGCCACGGTCTACCGGCGTTGGCGCGATGTCGGCGGCCTGCTCGTCGACGTCATCGACGCCGCCGGCGAGATCGACTGGCAGCCGCCGGACACCGGCTCCCTGCGCGGCGATCTGACGGCCCTCAACCAGGAGATCCAGGAATCCCTGGTCGTGCAGCCGTCGCTCGCCGTCGCCCTGATGGCCGCCTCGTTCCACTCCGAACAGGCAGCGCGGGCCCAGACGAAGGTGTGGACGGACCGGTACGCCCAGTGCGAGATCCTCGTCGAGCGCGCCATCGAGCGCGGTGAACTCCCCGCACGGCACACGGACGCGCGGAGCCTGCTGATCGCCGCCACGGCGCCGCTCTACCACCAGCTGGTGCTCCTGCGTGCCGATCCGGACCCGCAACTCCCGGAACGGGCCGCGGAAGCGGCGGTCCTGGCGGCTGCCGCGGGCGCCTTCTCCGTCCGTCGGGAAGAGAGCGTGTGACCGAGGAGACAGGGAACGAACGCAAGCGCAATCAAGAGCGCCACAAGACCTGGATCACGGTCCAGTAGCCCTGGTTCGGACACCAGGGAGCAAATAGCCGCGAGACCAACTTTCGAGGGCTCACCTACGGTGGCGGACGGCCGGGTCGCGCTCGGCTACGTGCCTGGCGACCGCGTCCACACCGGGGCGGGCGTACCGCTCCAGGGAGCGGACGGAGGCGTGACGAGAGCGGGCCAGCAGCATCGGGGTGGAGGTGCCACCCTCGGCGTCGTGGGTGAGCGCACTGTGGCAGAGCCGGTGCAGGGTCCAGCCGTCCAGGTCCTCGATGTCCTCAGGCGAGGCGAGGGGGTCGGCCAGCAGCGGGTGTGCTCCTCGAAGATCTCCTCGGCCCGGCGGTAGGAGAGCCGGGCCCGGCCGGTCTCCGGGCACACGTCCAACGTCGGCGTCCCAGCTGGGGCCTTGCGGCCGGTGAGGAACAGCGGGCCGCGGCTCCGGCCGGCGATCAGCCGGGGCAGCAGTTGGGCGGCGCCGGACTGCCAGTGGATCCACTCGGTCGCCCCGCCCTTGCCCAGGGTCCGGCCACGCTTGTCGCCCGGGTGCAGATCATCGACGTCCAGGCACAGGATCTCCTCCGCCCGGGCCGCCGACTCGTAGAGCATCTTCCAGAGCGTCTTCTCCCGCAGCGCGACGTCCAGGTGCCAAAGGGCGGCGATCTGGTTCTCCGAGAGGGCCTTCGTGCGGTCCGGCGGCGCCGGGCGCCGCTCGATGCCGATCGTCGGGTCGCAGGCGATCCAGCCCTGGCGCTGCCACCAGCCGATCGCCTTGCGCGCGATGGACAGCTCCCGGTTTACGGTGTCGCCGTCCATCTCGTCCGCCCGCGCCGCCGCCAGCTCGGCCAGGACCTCCGGCAGCACCGGGTTGTCAATCGCATCGATGGGGATTAGGGGCGGCTTCGCGCCGCGTCGGGCGGGCCCGGTCGGCGCGCGCTCGCCGGCGAACATCCACCCCCACGTCGTCAGCGAGATCCGGTAGATCCGCGCGGAGGACTTCGCGATGCCCGCGCCGGTGAGGTACCGATCGACCGCCGCGGTGTACGTGGCCGGAGGGGCGGACATAGGCACGACACGGGCGCGCGGCAACCGAAGCACGCCCCCTGCTCCGAGTTCGATCACTGATTCGATCGCCACGCCCGCCCTGCCCTTCCGGCCCTGCCGCAGTAAATGCGTACACCTCGCCCTGACGGCCGCAGTGGTCCGCCGCAGGTCGCGATGATCGCGGTAGGGGCTCCGCCGCAGTAAATCCGGTATTTACTGCGGCACCACCCTGGCGGGCCGTGAGCGGCCGGTAGTTCGATATACCGACAGGGAAGCGGGATGGCCGCTACCGCCAACCGCTGTACCACCGGCCCTCACGCCGGCCAGGCCCCGAGCATCACGTAGCGCTACACGTCCGTTCGCCGTAGCTATACGAGAACAGGGCCGGGCCAGGTACGTCCCTGACCGGGAACATGGCCTCCCGCACCCACGCCGGCTGCTCGCCACCGACGACCGGGAATCAGTCCGCTGGGGCTCGCGGGCTGTCAGGGGGGCGGCTGTTACAGCTCGAACTCGAGGTGCTCGATGTCCGTGAACCTGACCTCCTCCAGGCTGCCGGCGCGGCGGCCGCCGTCCTGGAAGTACACCTCTTTGAGCGCTTCGGCGGTGATCTCCTGCAGGCGGGCGTCGCTGGCGCCCTGCTCCTGGGCGTCGAAGAGGCGGGCGGCGTACTGCGGGGGCAGGGCGACGGTCAGGTGCCGGATGCGGTCCTGGTCGGTCGATCCGATCGGTGCGGTGTAGCCCATGCGGGCACGGGTGTCGATGACGATGCCGTCGGCGGTCGCCGCCTTCGCCTTGGCCTTGGCCCGGATCTGCGGCTGCCACCGCTTCTTCACCTCGCGCTCCAGACGCGCGGCGAGGTCCGGGCGGGGCTTCTTGATCTGGCCCTTCACGTACCGCTCGACGGTGCGCTGGGAGACCCGCAGCAACTGCGCGACCGCCTTCGTGCCTTTGAGCTGCTTGACCAGGTACCGCATCTGCGCGGGTGCGCTCTTGGGCGCCGGACGGGTGAACGCCTTCTGCACCGCGGCCTCCAGGCCGTCCCCGAACAGGCTCATCGTGGCCTACTCCTACTCTCCGTTGTCGACGTCGGTGACGGTGCCGTCCTTGATGTACCGGGCGAGGTTGAGCTCCGGGGCGTTGAACCGCTCGCGGACCTCCTCGCCCCACAGGACGGTCTGGGTGCCCTCGTGCTTGACCAGGCCGGGGTTGATGCCGAGCTTGAAGCCGCCGGGCAGCGGCTTGCCCTCCCGGTAGGGCAGGAAGTCCAGCGGGCTCTCGCCGTTGGTGGCGTAGACGACGCAGTCGGACAGGATCGCGACCGGGTACTGGCCGGTGAACGCCGCGTGCTTGACGATCTTGCGGTGCAGGTTGATGCGGGTGCGGGAGATGACCGCCGCCCGGATGTCCGGCCGCCAGGTCGGGCGGGACAGGGCCCGCCACGGCTCGCCCGGCCGCCAGCCCTCCCCGCGCGGACGCTCGCGCAGCTTGCCCAGACCGCCCTTGACCGTCGCCTTGATCGCCGAGACGACGATCGCCAGCTCCGGGTCGCGGTCCTTGTAGCCGTCCATCGCGGCGAGGAAGTCGGCCGGGGCGAGGTCGGCGGCGACGCCGAGGTCGGCCATCGTGGCGAGGTAGGCGTCACGGAGCCGGTTGTACCAGCCGTCCAGGTAGCGGCCGTTCTCGTACCGGACCCACGCCTCGATCGGGCGCACCTCGTAGCCGAGCTCCGCCGCGTAGGCGACGGTGGGTGTCGCGTACCAGGCCGGCCCCTCGGGACGCTCGCCCTTCGGCGTGAACGGGGAGGGCAGCAGGCTGCCGTCCAGCTCCACCCACTCCTTGCCCACCTTCACGCGGGACAGGTCGACGTGGGAGAGGTCGACCAGCCACGAGCCGGGCAGCTTCGGATCGAACACCGGATCGGTGACGTGGGTGGGCGCACCGAGGCCGACGTTCAGACCGTTCGCGCCGGCGGCGAAGGCCATGTTGACGTCGATGCCGACCAGGTTGCGCAGGGTGCACTCCGCGTCGGTCATCGGCCGTGCCCAGTCGTACGCCTCCTCGAACAGCTTCTCGCCGGGGCCACGCACGTGGAACCGGGGCAGGTCCTTGAGGACCGGGTGGCCGTCGGGGGCCTCGCACGGCGCCGGGTCGACCGGGTCCTTGCCCAACGAGCCGGGGTTGTGCTCGGAGTGACGCTTCCCCGTCGCGTCGGGCTCGGAGGCGCGCGTCGGCGGGTGCAGCGCGGTCATCAGCTCCAGGCCGGTCACGGCGGTCGATCCGCGCGGCGTCATCACCCGGGAGGCGTACACGCCCAGGACGCGGGCGAGTTCGGCCGGCGGGAGCTGCCCGGCCTCGCCCCAGTGCCGGGTGTCCAACGCGTTCCAGGAGGGGATGCACAGCTGCACGCAGGCCCGTTCCGAACCGGTCGCGGGGCGGTAGATCCGCGCCCACGGGCCGAACCCGCGCTTGGTCAGCTTCCACTCCGCGCGCGCGAGCTGCTTGATGACCTTGTGGCCCTCCGGGATCCGCCCGGCGTGCCTCTCCTCCTCCGTGAGCGTGACGGGGAGGCCGTAGCGCTCCAGCGCGGCCTCGGTGAGCACGATCAGCGGGTCGGCGTCCTTTCCCGGCCCGGCGAGCTTCGGCTGACCGAGCTTCGCCTCGCGCAGCGTCCAGTCGACCAGGGCCGGGACGCTCTTGGCGGGCACGTCCAGAACCAGGCCGCCGGTGCAGTACGCCAGCACCTTCCCGTCCTCGACGTCGACGACCGCGAGCGGTCCGTTCTCGAACCGCGGGTCGGTGCCCGCCGGGGCACCGGCCGGGGCCGCCTCCCTCGCGCTGGGGCGGCGCGACGTCGACGACGTCCTGGTGGTGCGCGCCGGACGGGGCGCGGCCGCCGGAGCGGCGGCGGGAGCAGGGGCAGCGGCCCGGGTGTTCTCGGGCGCAGTCGTGTCCGCAGCGGCGGGAGCCTGGACCGGGGACAGGGGCCGCGCTTTTGCCGGGGCGGGCGGGGCGGTGAACGTGGCCGGTGCCGCGGCGTCCTGGACCGGCGCGGCGGTGGTATCGGCGGGGTAGAGCTCCGCGAGCTTGTTCAGCAGCCGGGCGTAGGCGTCGCGCTCCGGCGGACGAGGCTCGGTCTTACCGGACTCCCAGCCGGACACCGTGGCCCGGCGCACCTTCAGCGCGCCTGCCACTTCGTCGATCGTCAGGCCGTGCGCGGTGCGCAGCCGCTTGCGCTCCGCCGGCGGCGGAAGTACGGCGCGGGACGCGACGAGCGCGTCGACCGCGTCGAACAACTCGGACATGGAACACCTCCTGCCTCACACTCTACCCATGTCGCGTACGTTTCGCGTACATTTGGCGTACGAATCTCCGGGTGGAGCGCGTTCAGAGGGGAAACAGCGCACGGCGCCTCTGATGGGCAAGGGTGCCGCGGTCAAGCTGAATGGCTGGTCAGTCTGCCTGAAAGAGGTGACGTGTTTCCCAGGTGGTCCGCCACCGGCCCTTGGGGAAGACCGGATACGGACCGGACACACGTGCCGCAAGCCGCTCCTGTCAGCGGGCCGCCTGGATCGATCTCGGTCTGGACGACAGGTGCCCTCAGACGGGCGTTGTCCGGGGCAGTCCGCCACCGGATCGTTCACCGCAGGAAGCGTGCTGGCCGGCGCCTACGCCGGCGCCGCCGCCCTGACCGCGCCCTGGCGCGGTCGGCGACTCGACCGCACTGTCCTGCCCGCCGGGCTCACCCTTCCGCTGATCGGCGGAGCTTTGATGCTGGCTGTCCTCGTCGCCGCACTGGCCGTCCGCGCACCCGTGGCCGTCCTCGCCGCGGCAGCGGCCGCCGCTGCGGTGGCCACGGCTGGAGCACCGGGAGGGATGCGGAGCCTGCTGCCCGTGCTGTGGGGCGAGCGCACCTCGACCCGCGCCTTCGCCGGGGACTCCGCCATCACCGAGATCACCTGGGTGGCCGGCCCCGCTCTCACCGCTGTCCTGGCCACCGGTCTTGGTACCATCGCCCCGATCGCCTGTGCAGTCCTCTTCTGGGCGGCGGCCTGCCTGCTGGTGCGCCGCATCCCCGGCCGTCGCACGCCCCCGACCTCCCCAGCGGCACATCAGCGCACCGTAGGACTGGTGCGGGCCGTGCTGCCCCTGCTGGTGCTGAACCTCAGCGTCGGGATCAACCTGGGCACCCTGGACGTCGCCCTGCCTGCTCTCCTGCACGACCGCGGGGAGGCGCCCGCCGGCAGCGGGCTGCTCATCGCGGCACTGTCCATGACCAGCGCGGCCACCGTCCTGCTGCTGACCGTCCCGGCGGCGGAGCGCTACCTCGCCCAAGGCGCGGAGGCCCGCCGGTCGGTGCTCTGCCACGCCTGCTACGGGCTCGCTTTCCTGGCCCTAGTCACACTCCCGCCGTACGCCGGTGTGCTGGCGGTCGTCATGGCCGCCGGCTGCTTCCTCGGCCCCGCGGTCAGCTTCACCTTCGCTCTCGTCCCACAACGAATCGCCCCTGACCGGCACAGCGAGGCCTTCGCCCTGTTCATGTCCACCAACGCCGTAGGCACAGCCGCCGGCACACTGACCGCCGGCCTGTTGACGGAACACCTCTCCATCTCCCTCGCCCTGTTGGTCGCGGCCCTCCCGCTACCGGCCGCCCTCGCGGCCGCCCCCGCCCTACGCCGCCCCCGCACCTCACACCCACCCGACGCAACCCCGTGAAGATCAGCGTCCTCGAACGCCAGCTAAGACGTCGTCTTATTTGGGGTGTTGGGTAGTCCGCATCACGTGGTGATGGTCGAGCGTATGGTGCCGGACGAGTTGTGGGAGCTGTTCCAGCGAGTGGTGCCCCCTGCTCCATCACGGCCGCAGGGTGGTGGTCGGTGCCGGTACGGGGATCGTGAGGTGCTGGCCGCGATCGTTTTCGTGGCCACGACGGGCTGCACATGGCGGCAGTTGCCGCCGGTCTTCGGCCCGTCGGGACCGACTGCGCACCGGCGCTTCACTGAGTGGTCCGCCGCCCGGGTCCGGGCGAAGCTGCACCGGCTCGTCCTCGATGAACCGGGCTCGCGCGGGGAGCTGGACTGGTCGCGGTGCGCGATCGGTTCGGTGAGCATGCGGGCCGTGAAAGGGGGGACCTGACGGGTCCGGATCCTGTGGACCGGGGCAAGGAAGGCTCGAAGATCCGCTTGATCGCCGAGCGGACCGGTCTGCCCCTCTCGATCGGGATCTCCGGCGCCAATCCTCACGACAGCCAGGCACTCGAGCCGCTCGTGCGGGGCATCCCGCCGATCCGCTCCCGCCGCGGACCCCGTCGACGCCGCCCCGCCGAACTCCACGGCGACAAGGGCTACGACTACGGCCACCTGCGGCGATGGCTCCGCAAGCGAGGCATCCGGCACCGCATCGCCCGCAAGGGCATCGAGTCGTCCACCCGGCTGGGCCGGCACCGCTGGACGATCGAGCGCACCATGTCCTGGCTGGCCGGCTGCCGCCGCCTGCACCACCGCTACGAACGCAAGGCCGAGCACTTCCTCGCCTTCACCGCCATCGCCTGCAGCCTCATCTGCTACCGCGGACTCACCAAATGAGACGACGTCTTAACCTCGCCGCGGCCTCCATCATGCTCTCGGCCCCGGCCGACCAGGCGGCGCGATCCCCCGTGGAGAACAAATGAACCTGCGCAGCACTGCGAGCGGGGGCCGTACAGGCGTCTCGCGTGGCGAGACCCCGACGCGTGGCTGCCCCGGGCTCGTGGCGCGGTGATCCGGATCGCGATCTCCATGAACGCCTCCAACCGGGCCACCGGTCATGAGCAAGTACCCCGCCCACGCGAGCCCGGTGGATTTCGGGAAGTGATCCGGGCACGGCCGGGGAAGTCCGTTCAGAACATGCGGTCGCGCCGGATGTGGTGTGGGATCAGGTCGAGGAAGGCATGCAGCGCCCGCGTCGGCGGACGCGTCGCGGAGGCGACCACGCTGAGCGTCCAGGCCAGTCGGGCGTCCGCGAGGGGGACGGTACAAACGGCGTCCCCGGCCGCCGCGGCGAAGTCCGAGGGCAACAGCGCCACGCCCAAGCCGTGCGCCACGTAGTCCACGATCGTGGTGATGTCCGAGACCTCGATGAGGACCCGCCGGGACAGCTCCTCCTTCGTAAACGCGTCGTCCGCGACCTGGCGTTGCCCGAAACCGGCGGGCATGTCGACGAAGGATTCCCCGGCGATGTCTCTGAGCCGCACACGCTTCCGGCAGGCCAGTGGGTGATCGGCGGGGACCAGCAGCTGGACCTCGTACCTCTTGATGGCCCTCGATCTGAGGTGATCGTCCTTGATATCGGCTCCTACGAAGGCCACGTCGATGTGGCTCTCCTTGATCCGCTCGATCAGCCCGGAGGTTCCCCGCTGGGAGGTCTCGGTACGCAACCGGACCTCGGGATGACGGCGGTGGAATTCACCGGCCAGCGCGGGTATGTCGATGACCGTCAGCCCGCTGAGGACGCCAACGGTGAGGCTGCCGCGCAGCCCCGTGGAGAGTGGCTCCACTGCCGCCCGGGCCCGGTCGAGTGCCTCGATCGCGGTCCGCGCCTCGGGGAGGAACGCCGAGCCGGCCTCCGTCAGTCTGACCGACCGCGTGGAGCGGAGGAGCAGTTCGGTCCGGAGCTCGTGCTCCAAGGCCTTGATGCCGGCCGAGAGCGTGGACTGAGTGACGTGCAGCCGCTCGGCCGCCCGCGTGAAGTTCAGCTCCTCGGCGACGGTGATGAAGTACTCCAGCCGCTTCTGGTCCACGCCCATCCTCATTAATCGGTATGTCCGATCGAGAATTCGAAAACATTCGTTGGACACGATAGCTGGGCAGGGCGACTGTTGTCGTGCGGGGCAACGCCCGGACCAGGAAGCGTCAGCGAAAGAGGATGACCGTGCGCGTACTGCTCACCGGCGGCACCGGCTACATCGGAGCCGCGGTGCTCGATCGGCTCGTCTCCGGCGGCCACCAGGTCACTGCCCTGGTCCGCTTAGCCGAGAAGGCCGAGCTGGTGCGGGCCAAGGGCGCCGAGCCTGCGGTTGCCGACCTGGCAGACGGCCACGCCCTGGAGGAACTCGCGACTGCGAGCGACGGCGTGATCCACCTGGCGTCGCCAGGCGACGAGACCAGCGCGACCGTCGACGGGGTCGCCGTCACCAGCTTCCTGCACGCGCTGCGGAACACGGACCGGCCGTTCGTGCACACCACCGGCGTCTGGCTGCACGGCAGCGGTTCGGCGATCACCGAGTCGTCCGGAGTGAACGCCCTGCGGCTGACCGCCTGGCGGGTGCCGCTCGACAAGCTCGTGCGCGACGCGCAGAGCGTCCGGACCTCGGTCATCGCACCGGCAGTGGTGTACGGCCACGGCGGCGGTCTGCTGAACCTCGTCGCCGCCGGTCCTCGAACCACCGGAAACACCCCGGCGCTCACCATGATCGGTTCCGGTGACCAACACTGGAGCACCGTGCACGTGGACGACCTGGCCGAGCTTTACGTGCTCGCGCTGGAGAAGGCCCCGGCCGGTTCGTACTTCATCGGCGCCAGCGGTACGAACCCGACCGTACGGGAGATCACCGAAGCGGTGAGCCGCTCCGTCGGCCTGGCCGGACGCGTCGAGCCCGAACCCGTCGTGCAGACGCTCGACCGGCTCGGCCTGCTCGGCGAGGCCCTTCTCCTCGACCAGCAGGCTTCGGGCGACACGGCCCGGCGTGTCCTGGGTTGGACCCCCACGGGACCGTCGGTCCTCGACGACATCGCGCGTACTGGCTTCTGAGAAAGGCCCGCGCCCCGGGCCCCGCCGCAGGCGGGACCCGACCGGCCATCGGCGGCCGGGCCGACCGGGCCCTGCCCGGCCGCAACCCTTCTTGAGGAACTTCGACATGAGTACTTCCACCGCTCCAACCGGATCAGGTCGTCGCCGCCCTGCTGGGCCCGGTCCCCAGTCGGCGGAACAGTCCCGCCCATCCGTGCCTCGCGGCGGCTCGCTGGCCGTCACGGCAGCCATCGCAGCCGGCATGGTGGTGCCGGTACAGGCCCGTCTGAACGGCGAGCTGAGTCATCGCCTCGACGACGGCATCGCCGCGGCGGCGATCAGTTTCTCGGGCGGACTCGTCCTGTTGTCCCTCCTCGCGCTCTTCTCCTCCGGGCTGCGCGGCGCGCTGCGCAGCCTGGCCGGCGCTTCACGGGATGGGCGGCTCCCCCGCCGGTACCTGCTGGCCGGTGTGCTCGGCGGCACGTTCGCCCTGGCCCAGTCCACCGCCGCGCTGGTCACTGGAGTCGCCGTGTTCACCGTGTCGGCCATCGCCGGTCAGACCTTCGGCGGTCTGATCGTGGACAGCCGGGGTATCGGCGGCGGCCTGCGGCAGCGCCCGGGCGCCGCCCGGCTCACGGGAGCGGCCGTCATCCTGGTGGCCGCAGCCGTGTCCGCCCTGCCCCGTTTCGCCGACACCCTCGCGCCGGGCACGATCATCCTGTCGGCCCTCGCCGCCCTCGCCGCCGGCTTCCTCCTCGGTGTGCAGCAGGCACTCAACGGAGCGACGACGGCCGCGTCGGGCTCGCCGATCGCAGCGACCTGGCTCAACTTCCTTGTCGGTGCGGTGTTCCTCGCCGCGGCCTGGGGGGTGAAAACACTCGTGCAGGGGACCGCGGGGGACCCGCTGCCCACCAGCTTGTGGGTCTACCTCGGTGGTCTGTGCGGCGTGGTGTTCATCGGCGCCTCGGCATTCCTGGTGCGCCGGATCGGTGTCCTGCTGCTGGGCATGGCCTCTATCGCGGGGCAGCTCGCCAGTTCGATCGCCCTGGACTTCCTGGTCCCTTCGGGCGGTCGGTCCCCCTCCGCCCTCACCGTCCTCGGTGCGTTCCTCACGTTTGGCGCCGTCTGGATTGCCTCCCGACGCCCTCGTGACACCACCGCGAAGTGATCCACGTCCGCGCCCGGACCGGACGCGGACCCGACCCACCACCCCTCTCTCGTTGGAGAAGCAACACAGTGCCGCCCACGGCACGAAAGGAACCACAGGTGTCCCAGAACCAGCCGCAGAACAACGAACGCATCCTGATCAAGGGCGCATACCTGATGACGCAGGACGACAAGCTCGGCAACTTCGTGGGCGATGTCCTCATCGCCCACGGCAGGATCCTCAAGGTCGGCCGGGACCTGTCCGACGACCGGGCCAGGGTCATCGACGGCACAGGGAACGCCGTGCTGCCCGGTTTCATTGATACCCACCGCCACAACTGGCAGGGAGCGCTGCGCAATCTCGGCCCTGCCTGGACCTACCAGGAGTACCGCAGCCAGGTGCAAATCGGCCTCGGACAGTACTTCGACCCCCGGGACGTACACATCGGCAACCTGGCGGCGGACCTGATGTCCCTCGACTCCGGGGTGACGACCGTTCGGGACGAATCGCACATCAGCAACAGCCCCGAGCACTCGGACGCGGCGATCGCCGCGCACTGGGAGTCGGGCATCCGTGCCGTCTTCGACCACGGCTGGCCGTCGACGGAGGCCGAACAATGGCAGTTCGGCAGCGACCGCACCCACCCCGACGACATTCGGCGCATCCGCAACGAGGTGCTCTCCGACGACTCGGCGCGGGTAACCCTCAACGCAATGCTCCGCGGACCGGAGTTGTCCACCCCCGATGTGTCCGAGCATGACATCCGGCTCGCCCGTGAACTGGGCCTGCGCATCAGCATGCACGTGGGCCTCGGCGAGTGGGGGGCGGAGCAGCAGGCCGTACGGCAACTGGAGGAGGCCGGGCTGCTCGCCTCCGACATGACGTTCGTCCACCTGTGCACGTCGACCGACGAGGAGCTGAGAATGCTGGCCGCACGCGGCGCCACCGCGTCCGTGGCCGGCGCCCTCGAGGTCTTCATGCCGGGCCTGGGCCAGCCGGCCACCAACCGGCTGCTGGCCGCCGGTGTCCGCCCGAGCCTCAGCGTGGACACCGAGACGATCGTAAGCGGTGACATGTTCGGCGTCATGCGGGCGACCCTCGCCTACCAGCAGCTGATCCTCGCCGGTGCGGCCGGGCCCATGGACCGTGTTCCCGGCCTACCCACGTTCAACGCCGCCGACCTGCTGTCCTTCGCGACCATCGAGGGCGCACGGGCCGCGGGGATCGACGACCGCACCGGCAGCCTGACCCCGGGCAAGGAGGCAGACCTGATCATGATCCGCCTCGATCACGCCAACATGCTGCCCGCCACGGACGTCGCGGCCACGATCGTCGCGGGCGGCCACGCCGGCAATGTCGACCTGGTCGTAGTGGCCGGTGCCATCCTCAAGGAGAACGGTGTACTGAAGGGAGGCGACGCCGTCTTCGACGAGGCCGCGGCCTCCCGTGACCGGCTCTTCCACGCCGCCGGTCTGCCGCTCCCGGTCTGAGCCGACCACCAGGCAGGCACGGGGCCGACGCGAACGACGACCCGGCCGACAGATGCACGTCGCCGTGGCGCACCGGAAGCCGCTTCGACACGCAACCGGCGTCCCCGTAGCAGCAGAGCTGCGCACTCGCGCCACCGCCCTGATGCGCGCTCTGGGCCGCCGTCGCGGTAAATGCCGGATTTACTGCGGCAGACCACCCTATGGCGATCTTCGCGACCTGCGGCGGACTCTCCGACCGCCGCAGGCGAGGTGTCCGCATTTACTGCGACAGGACCGGAGGGGCGGGACGGACGTGGCGATCGAACCGGTGACCGAACTCGGGAGCGGGGGTGTGCTGCGTGTGCCGCGCGCCCGGGTGGTGCCCTGTCCGCCCCGCCCGCGTCGTACACCGCGGCGGTCGAGCGATACCTCACCCGCGCCGGGATCGCGAAGTCCTCCGCGCGGATCTACCGGGTCTCGCTGACGACGTGGGGATGGATGCTCGCCGGGGAACCGGCGCTGCCGGAGGCTCTGGCCGAGCTGGCGGCGGCACGGGTGGACGAGATGGACGCCGACACCGTCAACCGGGAACTGTCCATCGCCCGCAAGGCGATCGGATGGTGGCAGCGCCAGTCGAGACCTACGGAAAGGTTCCCGCCAAGAGCATCGTGTACGGCGACTACGGGATTCTGAAGGAAAATGTCTACGGGTACAAGTACCACCGCGGCAGCGCCTGCCAGAAGTCCAACAAGCAGTACATGACCGTCTGGGCTCCCTACCGCGAAGGCTGGCGCGTCAGCTAGCCCCCGCGCCCGGCCCTGGCACCAGGGCCGGGCACCCCGCCTTCACTCCCGGGAGACCCCGTTGCGTCGCACCACACTCACCGCTGCCGCCTTGGCCACGCTGCTCCTCGCCGCAGGCTGCTCCGACGGACCTGAGGCGAAGCATCCGAGCCCCACCGCTCCGACCGCTTCCGCCGACAAGCCCACACGAGCACCCGCCACGCAGCCACCCAGCCTCGACCTGCCCGAGAACGCGCGGACCCTGGTAGCCGAGACCACCGGCGACAAGAACCAGGAACTGCCCGAATTCACCCCGCAGGAAGGCGCCTACACCCTCTACGCGACGTGCGAGGGCAAAGGCAAGGTCTCGATCGTGGACCGGGACAGCAGCAACCCCCACCCGGTCACATGCAACGGGGTCCACACCGTGGGCGTCGTCTACGAGGACAAAAAGCCCCAGCACCTCACCGTCCAGGTGACCGGCGGAACCTCTGTCTGGAGAATCGCGGTGGTTTCCGGGAACCACCAGCCCTGACACAGCCCTCGCCCGGGGCCCACATCCCCGTCTCCGGCCAGACGCCAGGCCCCGGCCCACACGACACCAAAGCTGTGACACGGCAGCTGAAGTTTCCCCGTGATCTTGGACACTCGTTCGTTATGCCGCGAGGGTGTGTTGATGCCGCTGCCTGGTCTCGGCCGGGGTGAGGTAGCCGAAGATCTTGTGCTTGCGTAGGCGGCGGCGGTTGTAGAAGGTCTCGATGAAGGTGAAGACCTCGGCGCGGGCGGTGGCCCGGTCGGGCCAGGTCCGGGTGCCGATCTCCTCCTTGAGCAGGGCCCAGAAGCTCTCCGCCGCGGCGTTGTCGAAACATGATCCGGTGCGTCCGCAGCTCTGTCGCAGCCCCAACTCCTTTATCCGATCCCTGAATTGCGCCGATGTGTACTCGCTGCCGCGATCGCTGTGGATCACGCATCCGGGCTCCAGACCGCCTCGGCCGTAGGCCATGTCGAGGGCGGCGACGACGAGCTCGGCGCGATGGTGATCGGCCATGGCATAGCCGACGACCTCCCGGGTGGCTAGGTCCAGCCAGCAGGCGAGGTAGAGCCAGCCCTCAGCCGTCGGGAGATAGGTGATGTCGCCGACCAGCTTGATCCCGGGACGCTCGGCGTGGAAGTCGCGGCCGATCAGGTCCGGGGCCGGCCTCGCCTTCACGTCCGGCCGGGTCAGCGAGCGGTGCTTGCGGCGGGTGACGCCGCGGATGTCGCGCTCGCGCATGACGCGGGCGGTGCGCTTGCGGTTCACCCGGTGCCCCAGACGTCGCAGCTCGGCGTGGATGCGCGGGACGCCGTAGGTGCGACGTGAGGCGATGTGGAGCACGGTGATCTCGTGGGCGAGCGCGTCGTCGGCCGCCCGGCGGGCCTGCCGAGCGGCCTCGCCCTCGCGCCAGGCGTAGTAGGAGGAGCGGGCCACGCGCAGCACCCGGCACAACATCACGATCGGGTAGTTCGCCTTCTCCGCATGGATCAACCGGTACAACATGGTCACCGGTCGCTCTCCTTCGCGAAGAAGGCCGTCGCTTTTTTCAGGAGCTCGATCGTCTGCTGCTGTTCGCGGTTCTCTCTGCGCAGCCGGCGCAGTTCCTCACGCTCCGCGCTGGTCAGCTCGCCCGGGGCGCCCTCGCCCTGGTCGGCCTTGGCCCGGCGATACCAGCCGCGCAGGGACTCGGAGCTGATGCCGAGTTCCCGGGCGACGGCGGTGACCGTCTTGCCCGAGGAGTCGACGAGCGCGATCGCGTCCCGCTTGAACTCCTCGGTGTACCGCTTCGTGTACTTGCTTCCCACCTGGTGCTACTTCCTCTGGAACCTCACGTCCCAGTCTCCAGGTGTCCACGATCAAGGGGAAGCTTCAGTCCATTGCCTTCCCCGCATCCCGCTCCCGTCGGCCAGGGCGTCTATGATCCGCTGGTAGTCCGGCGCGAGGACCGTCGGGGCGAGCCCTTCCTGCCAGTGCGGCACCACCGAACCGGGCACCGCCGTCCTGGCCTGGGCCGGCCGTTCGTCGGCCGACACGGCGGGCGGCGCATCCCGGCCACCGCCGGACCCCGCCAGAACCTCGCCGACCGTCTCACGGGCGATGACGAACCGTTCCCACACAGCCTCGGCCTCCCGCAGCTCGGCCTGGAGAGCCTCAACCCGCTGCCGAGCCGCACGTTCACGCTCCTCCAGCAACCCCAACACCGACGGCATCCCGGCACCTCCACCGAAGAGACGACACAACACCCCGTCCCTGCCGCCGAAACACCGCCCCTACACCTGACCAGCGGAAACACACCCGCCACTCTCGGAAAGACAACGGCTTCTGAGGATTTTAGCGATGTCGGGGTGGGAGCCATTGTCCGCCCAGTCCAGCGGGGACCAGCCTGCGCCTTGGTCTTCGCGGAGGTTGGGATCGGCGCCATGCGCCAACAGTTCCCGGACCGTTGTGGTGTGCCCCCAGCAAGCAGCCGCGCACAGCGGTGTGCCCTCCGAGCCGGGGCCACTGCTTTCAGTGTCAGGGGAAGCCCCGGCCTCCATGAGCAAGTGGGCCACTTCGGCCTCTCCCTGCACCGATGCCAGGTACAGAGGAGTGGTGCCGTCAGTGTTCCTTCTCTCCGGACTTGCTCCACTGCGCAGCAAGGTCTTCGCGCTTTTGACGTCACCTGACAGGATTGCCCCGAAAAGGCGGTGGGAGAGCTTCTTCTGCTGTCGCTGCTTCACAGCTGGTGAGGCTAGCGATCATGGGTACGCCAGAGCCACTCATATTCATTCGTTGATCATTGCGACCAACACAGTGGCCTCGTAGCGGACGGCGAGCTTCTCGTATCGCGTGGCCACAGCCCGGTGGCGCTTGAGGCGGTTGATGCCGCACTCGACGGCATGCCGCTCGCGGTAGTCGGTCTTGTCGAACTTCGGAGGCCGACCGCCCCGGGAGCCGAGCTTGTGGCGGTTGCGGACCTGGTCCGCCGGGACCGGGATGGTCGCCTTGATCCCGCGTTTGCGCAGGTAGGCCCGGTTGCGGCGGGAGTCGTACGCCTTGTCGGCCCGCACTCGGTCCGGTCGCCTGCGAGGCCGTCCAGGGCCGAGTCGAGGCACCCGGATCGCGTCCAGGACAGGCTCGAACTGCGGGGAATCGCCCCGCTGACCCGCGGTGATCACGATCGAGAGCGGCTTCTGTCCCTGCTCGACAGCGAGGTGGATCTTTGTAGTCAGCCCGCCTCGGGAGCGTCCGAGCCCGTGGTCGGCCGGCTCGACGGCGATGCCGCCGGGCGGCTCCTTCTGCAGGTCCCCTTTTTCGACGCCCCGGCGGCGTGCTGGTGGGCCCGGCAGACGGTGGAGTCGACGTTCACCTCCCAGGTGATCAGGCCCTTCGCGTCGGCCTGGGCCTGGAGCTGGGTAACGATCCGCGCCCACGTGCCATCGCGCTGCCAGCGTCGAAACAGGTCATAGACCCGGTCCCAGGGGCCGTAGCGTTCCGGCACATCACGCCAGGGGGCACCGGTCCGCGTCCGCCATCGTATGCCGTCTATCAGCTGCCGCCGCGTCCAAACCGCCGGACGGCCCGGCTTGATGCCCTGAGGCAGCAACGGCTCCAGTCGGGCCCACTGGCCGTTCGTCAGATCACCACGCCTCACAGAACGTGATCATCTACGACCAAGATCTATTTTCGCAACAGGCCCTAGCTTGATCTTTAACCTGTGCGGCGGGGCCGTGGGGTCGTTGACTTCTTTGTTCGTCGTTGCGTCGGCTGTGCTTTGCGGGGTGTGTGCACGTCGTGGCGGGGTGTGGGCTGGGTGTTCTTGCGGCCCGGTGGTCGTCCAGGACCGGGCCGGGAGGGTTTCGGTGCCTGGGCCGGGCAGGCGGTCGTCGGGCGGATGTGTCGGAAGTCCCGGCGGACACGGGCGGGGGTGAGTCTGTCCGGCGGGCTGGGTTTCTCCCAGGGGCGGCGCCGGTCGGCTGCCAGCGGCCGGGCGAGCCGCAGTTGGGTGTAGGCGGCGAGGATCAGCCAGGTCCAGCGGTCGGCCGCTTCGGGGGTGCGGATCTTCGGTGTGGTCCAGCCCAGGGTCTGCTTGAACAGGCGGAAGGTGTGCTCGATGTCGAAGCGTCGCAGGTAGGACTGCCAGAGGCGGTCGGCGTCGGCTTCGGTGGCGTCGGTGCCCGACCACCACAGCCAGACCGGCTTGGGGGTGGCTCCGCTGGGCAGGTGGTCGATGTCCAGGCGGATCACCGTCCCCTCGATGATGGGGAGGGTGCCGTCGGCCATGGCCCAGGAGGAGCGGTGGGTCAGCTTGGGATGCAGCCGGTTCCAGGAGCGGGCCAGGGCGGTGCCGTAGAGGCGGGTGTCGGTGACGGTCTGGGTGTCCGGGGTGCCCCAGGTGTCGGGCTGGCCGAAGACGAACTCGCCGCCGTGCCGGGGCGGGCGGCCCATCGTGCCCGGCCGACGAGGCGGAACAGGCCTGCGCAGGACCCGGTCCGAACGCATCCGGGCCAGCACCTGCACGGGCAGATCTCGCAGGAGGAAGGCCAGGCGGGGTGCGTCGTAGCCGGCGTCCGCGACGATGAGGATGTCCGGGTCGCCCGTCTGCCACTGACCCGCCCTGATCAGTCGCTCAACCAGTTCGCGCAGTTGGCGGGCGGTGACTGTGGCAGTGTCGTCCCCGGGTGCCAGCCGAAGCGCGTCCAGCGGCGCGGTCCATGAACTGCGGCCGGGCTCGAGCGCGCAGACGATGGAGTACGGCCAGCCGGGAACGGGGATGTGCTGGTCCTTGCCGCGTCCGTAGGTGTGGCACAGGATCCGTTGCGGTGAGGTGTGAGCATTGGGCCGCAGCCAACAGGTGATGTCGACAGCCAGGACCAGCCGGCCATCAGCGGCCCGCGGCAGGGGCACCGCGGTCAGGGCCTGCCGCAGCCGGTCCGTATCCACTTGGCCGCGGGCCACCGCCGCGTAAAGTCCGCCGTGACCGCGACGGTGTTCGCCCACCAATGACAGCTCGGCCAGCGACCTGACCGGCCCGTCACCGCACAGGACGGCGTCGGCCAGCTCGAACAACGCATCCGAACGAGCGGTGAGACAGGAGTAGAACTCGCCCCGGAAGCGTGACAGTTGCGCCAATTCCTCTTGCCGGGTGTCGCGTTGCAGCAGACTCATCCTTGCGGCCTTCGTGCTGGACGTGTGTGTTCCTTGGTCGGAGCACATGTTCAGACGAAGGCCGCTTCTGCGTCCGCCGGATACCGAACCGAGTGATCAAGTTCGAGACGCCATTCGACGCCGGACGTTAAAGATCAAGCTAGTGACCTGAGTCGGAGATTCGTCGTTGGTTTGGCATGAGTCGTCCGGGTCCGAAGATTTCGCCGTTGTCGGTGACCGATGCCCAGCGGGCCGTGCTGGAGGGCTGGGTGCGCCGCCGCTCGACCGCTCAGGCACTGGCCCAGCGTTCAAGGATCGTGCTGGAGTGCGCCGACGGACACTCGATCATGGAGGTGTCGCGCCGGCTGCGGGTCAGTCCGGACACGGTCCGCACCTGGCGGCGACGCTTCCTCGAGCGAGGGCTGGACGGCCTGTGTGACGAGCCGCGGCCCGGTGCTCCGCGGAAGATCACCGACGCGGACGTCGAGCGGGTCATCGTCAAGACGCTGGAGGAGAAGCCGAAGAACGCCACCCACTGGTCGACCAGGTCGATGGCGGCGGCCACGGGCATGTCCCAGTCCGCGATCTCGCGGATCTGGCGGGCGTTCGCCCTGGCCCCGCACCGGTCACAGACGTTCAAGCTGTCCACCGACCCGCTGTTCATCGACAAAGTCCGTGACGTCGTCGGGTTGTATCTGGATCCGCCGGAGAAGGCCCTGGTCCTGTGTGTGGACGAGAAGTCGCAGATCCAGGCCCTCGACCGCTCTCAGCCGGTGCTGCCGATGATGCCCGGGGTTCCTGAGCGCCGCAGCCACGACTACGTCCGGGCCGGCACCACCACCCTGTTCGCGGCCCTGGAGGTCGCCACCGGCAAAGTGATCGGCTCCCTGCACCGCAGGCACCGGGCCGTGGAGTTCAAGAAGTTCCTGGCCAAGCTGGACAAGGAGGTGCCCGCCGACCTCGAGGTCCATCTCATCCTGGACAACTACGTCACCCACAAGACACCCGCCGTCAAGAAGTGGCTGCTGGCTCACCCGCGGTTCCATCTGCACTTCACTCCGACGAGTTCGTCCTGGCTGAACCTGGTGGAGCGGTGGTTCGCCGAGCTCACGCAGAAGAAGCTCAAGCGCGGTGTCCACCGCTCCGTCCAGGCCCTCGAACGCGATATTCGTTCCTGGCTGGCCGACTGGAACGACAATCCACGACCGTTCGTCTGGACGAAGACTGCCGACGAAATCCTCGACAAAGTCGCGGCCTACTGCCGACGAATCTCCGACTCAGGTCACTAGCCCGACGACGCCCCGCGGCTGGTCTTCGGCGGGAGTGCTGACAGCTTCGGTGTGGTCGAGGACGTCTGATTGGTCTTCCAGCGAGGGCCTTGGTGCCGATGGGGCCTCGTTCCGTCAGCACCAAGGCTCGAGGGGGAATCGCGGCCCTACTTTCCCGCTGGCGGCCGCGGTGCCCGTGCTCGTGGGCACCGCGTCGCCCCAGAGCGCGCTCCCCATCGAAACGGACTGTGCCGGGAAATCGACGTCGGCATCCGACCATGAGCCTTACGACGCCAGCCCGTAGGTCACCGAAGGCGTCAACACGAAGACCGGGCTCCCCAACGGCCGGGCCCGCCCGCTGATCCGGCGGGCCGCGCCGGATCAGCGGGATGACAGCCCTGTGGCTCCTCCGTCCTACCGGGCGAACCGTACGGGCAGGCTGCGCGGACCGCGGATCATCATTCCCGGGCGCCAGGTGATCGCCGCCGGGTGGACGTCCAGAGCCAGGTCCGGGCAGCGTTCCAGCAGCGTCCGCAGGGCGATGCGCGCCTCCAGCCGGGCCAACGGCGCACCCAGGCAGTGGTGGATGCCGTGGCCGAACGCCACATGGCCGCGGGCGTCACGGAGGATGTCGAAGCGGTCGGGCTCGGGGAAGCGTTCGGGGTCGCGGTTGGCATCGGCCATGGCGACGAGGACGAGTTCGCCCCCTCCGGGGATGACCGTGTCGCCGATCGTCACCGGTTCGGTGGTGAAGCGGAACGTGGGGGTCTCCAGCGGTCCCTCGTAGCGCAGCGCCTCCTCGACGGCTGCGTCGACGAGGGAGAGGTCCGCGCGCAGAGCGGCCAGTTGCTCGGAGTGGGTCAGCAGGGCGAGGACGGCGTTGGATATGAGGTTCACGGTGGTC
This sequence comes from Streptomyces sp. DH-12, assembly GCF_002899455.1. Lineage (GTDB taxonomy): Bacteria > Actinomycetota > Actinomycetes > Streptomycetales > Streptomycetaceae > Streptomyces. The sequence goes on from NZ_PPFB01000001.1 coordinate 323,935, forward strand.
TCGTGGCCGGCCACGAGCAGCAGCCAGGCCATGCCGAGGAGTTCCTCGTGGGAGAGCCTGTCGCCGTTGTCGTCCGAGTTGTGGATCAGTCCGCTCATGAGATCGTCACCGGGCTGCTGCCGCTTGCGCTCCACCAGCTCCACCAGGTAGTGCGCCATCGACTTCGCCGCGGTCTGACGCAGTTCGGGGTCGGCCGCGCCGAGTGCGTCGTTCGACCACGCCCTGAAGGAGCCCCGGTCCAGGTCCGGCACACCCAGAAGTTCGCAGATCACGGAGATGGGCAGCGGAAAAGACAGCGCCTCGACGAGGTCGACGCGCCCGCCGGGGGCGGCGAGCATCCTGTCCAGGAGCGTGTCCGTCGTCTCCTGGATGCGCGGGGCGAGCTCCTCGACGCGGCGCGTGGTGAACTCCCGGGCGACCAGCTTGCGCAGCCGGGTGTGGTCCGGCGGGTCGGCCCTGAGCATATGCGTGCCGGGGGATATGGCGCCGAGGGGAAGGGAGGGCGAGGCCTTGCTCCAGTCCTTGGAGAGTCTCTGGTCCGCGAGGGCGGCGCGTCCGGCCTCGTATCCGACGACGAGCCAGGCCTCCGCGCCTCCTTCCGGCATGCGAATGCGGTGCACCGGGCCCTGCGACCGCAGTCGGGCGTAGACGGGGTAGGGGTCGCGGGTGAAGGACTCGCCGAGCGCCGCGAGATCGACCACGCTCATGGGAATACCACCTAACTGATTCCGGAAAAAGGAGTTGTGCGCCGCAGTGACCCGGGCGCGAACGTCATGGCGACGCGGAGGCGGCCGGGGAAGGGGTCACCCGGGAAGCGGCCGGCGGCTGTCGTCCACCGGCGTGTGCGGTGCCGGGGAGGGACGCGTTTCGGCCGGGCCGTGGGCGCCGTGCACGCCGGACGCCGCCGGCTCATGGTTCCGGTAATGGTCCGCCCCCTCGGATCAACACCTGACCGCCCACCGACTGTAGCTTCTGTCGCCACTGAAGGGAGGCGAATATCGGGCGGCGGTAGCCGATCAGGGCCGCTGCTATGCCGACGAAGGCGAGGAAGTGTTCGGCCTTGTGCTCGTAACGACGGTGGAGCCTTCGGCAGCTGGCCAGCCAGGACACGGTTCGCTCGACCACCCAACGATGTCGGCCCAGCCGCTGCGAGCACTCGATGCCCTTGCGGGCGATGCGGTGGCGGATGCCACGCTCGCGGAGCCATCGGCGCAGGTGGTCGTAGTCGTATCCTTTGTCGGCGTGCAGTTTCGCCGGCTTCCGGCGCCGGGGCCCGCGGCGGGAGCGGATGGGCGGGATGCCCCGGACGAGCAGCTCCAGGCCCTGACTGTCGTGCATGTTCGCGCCCGAGATGCCCAAGGGCAGCGGCAGTCCGTTGCGGTCGCAGATCAGGTGGATCTTCGATCCGAGTTTGCCGCGGTCGGTCGGATTCGGTCCCGTCAAAGGCCCCCTTTTGCCGCCCGCAGACTGACCGAGCCGATCACACACCGCGACCAGTCCAACTCACCTTGTGCTCCGAGTTCGTCGAGGATTGCCCGGTGGAGCCGGGCCCAGACCCGGTCCCGGCTCCACCGGGCGAACCGCCGGTGGACCGTCTGCCAGGCCGGCCCGAACACCGGCGGCAGTTGCCGCCACGTGCAGCCCGAAGTCGCCACGAAGATGATCGCGGCCAGGGTTTCGCGGTCACCCGCCCGACGCCGGCCACCGCCCTGCGGACGTATCACCTCAGTCGATGGCACCACCCGCCGGAACAGCATCCACAACTCGTCCGGCACCAGTCGCTCCGCAAGATCCGCCATGCACGGATCAACGAATGATCACGCCATAAGAAACGACGTCAAGCGGCCCGGCCTTGGTCGTGCCACCAGCGGCGGATCGACTCCACCGCGAACGCGGCGGTGTCGTGGTCGGTGCCGATGTTGATCCAGCCGGTGTCGGCCGCCAGGTCGTAGATGCCGTAAGGGATGGCTTTGCCCAGCTGCGGATCGGCGAAGTCGTGGACCCGTACCGGCACCGGGTCGCCCGTCGGCAGCCAGGAACGGCCCGGATCGTGGAAGTCGCCGATGAATTCTTTTTCTTGGTGTCCACGCTGATCACCGGCTGGCCGGCGTCCTGGTGTTCGCGTGCCTGCTCGTTGAGATACCGGAACTGGGCGTCCTGGTCGGCATGCTGACTGCCCTCAAGCGTCTTGGCGTTGGCCTGCAGCCGGAAGCCCTCCTGGCGCAGCAGGCCGGCGACGGTGTCGGCACCGACCCGATGTCCCTGGCGGGTCAGCTCGGCCGCCAGCGTGCGGGTCGACCTGGTCGTCCACCGCAACGGCGGCATCGGCTCCTCGCGCTCGTCCGGCTCGACCAGCGCCAGCAGCGCAGACCGCAGTCCGGGATCGAGGTCCGTGACGCGTTTGCGTCCACCGCCCGACCGCCGCACCCGCCCCACCAAGGATTCGCCCGCTTCCAGGTCGGACATACCCCTGCGGATCGTTGTCTCGCTCACCCCGGCCGCCCGGGCCACGGCCCGGATGCCGCCTTGTCCCAGAATCCGGGCCTCCGCGGCCGCCAGCAACCGCCGCTGCCGCTCGTCCAGATGCGGGAACAACACCCCCAGCTTCACAGCGAGTTGATCATGAGTCTCGTCCGGGATGCGCATACGACATCAACGAGACCCCACCCCCGAAAGCAACACCTTGATGATCGGCAGGCCCTTACCCGCACAATCCTTCCACCCGAAGATCGGCGGAGCACGCCTGTACGCCAACGCTTTTGAGCACACCATGACGGGCATGGGTCTTTGAGCGATCCAGCGTTCCGGGGCAGCTCTGACGAAGAGGCTGCCCCGGAGCCCTATTGAGTACAGGTACTCATGAATCTCCGGCCTCCCGAGGGCACCCTGCTAGAGATGCCTAGGAAAAAGGGGGGCACTATGCCAGGGAGTCGCCTACGAACTACGGCCCTACTGGGGAGTCTTTTAACGATCTTGACGGTCGCAGTCTCCGCATGCTCATCCCAAAACCGGGCTATAGTCCAGAAGGGGTCCGTAAACTTACTGCTAGCTCCCAGGCCGGTAAAGCGCGGCAGGGTGCGGAAGGACGCCTCCGCGCCGTCGTCCAGGCTTACACGGGCCATACTCCGCTGTCCCTCGAGATGATGGTCATCCGTGACCGGCGCCTTGGAGGAGAAAAGACACGGAGGATCGACCCGGACGGCTACGACCCATACAAAATAAGAGCTTGTCTCACGTGGTGTGAGGTGGATGCGGCATGATGTTTTGCCATGGGTGTTGGTTTGTCGCAGCGGTTGGTTCCTGACGAACTTTGGTCACTGGTCGCACCGTTGCTGCCTTCGTTCGCTTCCCGTCCGCAAGGCGGAGGCACGGCCCCGGTGGATGAGCGGGCGGTGTTCACGGCTGTGGTGTACGTGCTGACCAGCGGCTGTGCCTGGCGGCACCTGCCGGAGACATTTGGCGTCTCGCCGGCCACCGCCCATCGCCGGTTCTCCGCATGGACCAAGGACGGGCTGTGGCGGCGGCTGCACCAGGCCGTTCTGGACGAACTCGGCGCCCGTGGCGAGGTGGACTGGACCTCGGCGATCGTGGACGCGGCCTCCGTCCGCGCGAAAAAGGGGGATCGCTGACCGGGCGCAATCCGGTCGACCGGGGCAAGAAAGGCAGCAAGCTCCATGTCCTGGCCGACGCCCAGGGCCTCCCTCTCACCCTTGGCGTCTCAGGGGCGAACGTTCATGACAGCCAGGCGCTCCTGCCGCTGGTGCTGGGCATCCCCGCCATCCGCTCCCGGCGCGGCCCCGCAGACGTCGGCCCGGCAGGCTCCGCGCCGACAAGGCGTACCACTCCGCCGACAGGCTGAAGTGGCTGCGCGAGCGGGGCATCGTCCCGCGCATCGCCCGACCCGGCATCGAGTCCAGCGAACGGCTCGGCCGGCACCGCTGGAAGATCGAACGGTCGATCTCCTGGCTCTTCGGCTACCGCCGCCTGACCGTCCGGTACGAGCGCAAAGGCAGCCACTTCCTGGCCTTCCTCGGACTCGCAGCGGCCCTGACCTGCTACAAGAAACTCGCAAAACTCACCACGTGAGACAAGCTCTAAAATGCTTATTTAATATCTCGGCCTACTACAGCGCTGACCCGAAACAGATGGGGAACGTTTTGGAAAGCATTCTGAACGGAGGAGGCCTTCCCGGCTCCCGCATCGCTTTCGGTCACGACTACTACCGTGACCAACTCGTTGACTACTACCGGGGGCGAGCACCGAATCCGATCGGTGCTGATGCGGGAGAGCCGACAGAGCTATCCAAACCTGTGGCGGGCGGTCGACCAGGACGGCAGCGTCCTGGACATCCTGGTGCAGAACCGCCGGGACAAGGCCGCGGCCAGGCGCTTCTTCCGCAGACTTCTGAAGAAGACCGGCGCGGTGCCGCGGGTGATCGTCACCGACAAACTCCGCTCCTACGGCGCCGCCCACCGGGAGGTCATGCCCTGCGTCGAACACCGGCAGTCGACTCAGCGCCAGTCGTCGATCACGTAGGCGTCCGCGTGACTGTAGCCGGGTTCGTTGGGCTTGTGCATGGTCACGCCTTGCAGCCAGGTACGGAAACCGCGGTCGGCCATGCGCCGGTAGGCGTCCTGGCGGGCCAGGTTGGTCCCAGCGTCCAGTTGCCTCAGTCCCTTCTCGGCGGCCAGTTGCTCGCACGCCTCCAGCAGTCGTTCGAACCGGTCTGCGGCGCCTGGGCCGGGACGTACGGCGCCGAATTTGACGAAGCACACGTCCTCACCGGCCTCCGATCCCGCTCCGCAGTGGCAGACGGCCAGACCGTCGAGGCCGGAGTCGGCGTTCTCGAGGAGGACGGTGTCACCGAGCCCTTGCGTCTGCACGGCCGTGATCTCGCGCTCCAGGTTCAGGCCTTCGTGCACGGCCTGCGTCAGTGCGCGGCCCAGGCGCAGCGCACCCGGCCGCTCGGCGGCGGTCAGCTCCCCGTACAGCACGCGGCCGGGGACCGTGGCACCGGCGGTGACCTGTTTCCTCATGACGGCGGTGAGGAAGCGGGGCCAGAAACCGTACCGGCGGTAGAGCTCGAGGTGCTTGGGACTGTGCGAGAAGGTGAACAGACCCAGGTGTCGGTTCCCCCAGGTATCGAAGCAGTCCATGACCGGTTCCATAAGGCGCCTGCCGATGCCTTGGTCCCACAGGTCTGGGTGTACGGTCAGCGGGCCGAAGAATCCGACGCTGCCCCAGTCGGCGGCGAAGTTCGATCCGACGACCTCGCCCTCGATGGTCGCCGCGAAGGCGGCCTGCGGGTCCGCCGCCCAGCGGGTGTGGATGTAGTCGGCGGTCCCGAAGAACGTCTCCGGCTCGGGGACCTTGAAGAAGGTCCCGAAAGCAACCCTGAAGATCTCGTCGGCTCGGTCAAGGTCCGGCTCGGCCAGCGGGCGGACCGATACCGGGGCGGTGACACTCGTTCGCTTCGTTGCGGGCATGACCGTTCTCCTTTCCGCCCCCCGGGTTCCATCGGACCACGGACGTGCGTCGCGGGCGAAGCGGCAGGCCCGGCGGCATCTCGAGGGCCGGACGGCCCTCCTCCCCGCCGGTCGGCGACTCGCCGGGTCCCTGCCCGCCGGAGGTCGTCGTCGTAGCTGGTGCCAGCCGTTCTGCTCGAGGGCGCGGCTGCACAAGGAGGGGGCAGGTGAGGGGCAGTACGCGTCCGGTCAGGCAGCCGGCGAAGCGGGAGTCGGTGAGGGCGGTCCAGTGAGGCAGGAGGCGGTGAGGGGGTTCCCGGTGAGCCAGCCCGCCGCGGTCAGGCGGCCGACCAGGTCCTGGAGGCAGTCGGGGCCGGCCGGAATCCGGGTGGTGAGGGCAGGCCAGGACGATGTCCTGGCCCGCCAGTGCCGAGGCAGCCCGAGACGTCGGCCTTGGCGACCGACGCCAGGGCGAACAGCCGGGAGCCAGCAGGGGGTCTTGGTCGGTACGGGCAGCAGACCGTACGGGGTGACCCGCCAGGCGGGGTTTACCTCGAACAGTGGACACTTCTGAGAAGCGGATCCTCGGGTTCGTGGAGAGGATGTCCTCATGGGTACTGCGAGGTACTCGGGGGAGTTCAAGCGGGACGCGGTCGCGCTGGTGGAGTCCGGTGGGCGGCGCATCCCGTCGGTGGCGCGAGAGCTGGGTGTCAACCCGGAGTCGTTGCGGCAGTGGGTCGCGCGCTCACGGGCGGAAGCCGCCGCGTCCGGTGCGGGCGGTGAGGGCCCGTTGAGCCCTGCGGAGCGCGAGGAACCGCGGCGCTTGCGCAGGCAGGTCCGTGAGCTGGGGACGGAGCGCGAGATCCTGCGGAAAGCAGCCGCGTGTTTTGCCAAGGAGATGGGTCGATGACCGGCCGCCGGCGGTTCATCTCCGACCGTCGTGACCTGTACGGAGTACGGCGGCTGTGTCGGGTGCTGGACGCGTCCGCTTCCGGGTTCTACCGGTGGACGGCCGCGGCGGCCGTCCGGGCCGCACGGAAGGCCGTGGACGAGGATCTGTCGTAGTAGCGGTGGCCCATCCTGTACAGCCCGGTCGGGTCGGGGTAGGCGCCGCGTAGCGGTAGGGCTGGGGGACGGCCTCGGTGGTGGTGCCTCGGGGCAGGCCGGTGGAACCGTAGGCGTAGGTGTGGGTGCGCTTGCCGGTGGCGTCGGTGAGGTAGTAGGAGGACTTCCCCCCAGTCGTCACGGAGTTCAGCGTGCCCGCCGGTTCGCGGATGAATCCGGTGTCGACGCCGTTCGTGGACGTGGACGCCAGGCCGAGGGCCGTGTGGTGGAACCAGGTCGAGCCCAGCTCGGTCCGCTCGTGGTTGCTGGTGCCGGCGTGGACCAGGTCGTAGGCCGTGCCGCCCGCGGTGATGCCGGACAGCTGGCTGCAGTCGGTCCGGGTGGCGCTGTCACGTTGGTTGGCCGGGTGGGATGATCTTCTGGTTGATCGTGCTGGAGGGGCTGTCCGTGGGGGCCGTGTCGCTGTCGTACAAGGGGCACCGGTACCCGGTCGAGGTGATCTCCCACTGTGTGTGGCTGTACTTCCGTTTCCCGCTGTCGTTGCGCGAGGTCGAGGAGCTGACGCTCGAGCGCGGGATCGTCGTCTCCCACGAGACGGTGCGCCGCTGGTGCGCCAAGTTCGGGTCGGCCTACGCAGGCGCGCTGCGCCGCCGGCGGCCTCGGCCTGGGGACAAGTGGCGCCTGGACGAGGTCTTCATCAAGATCAACGTGCGGTTGCAGTGCCTGTGGCGGGCGGTCGACCAGGACGGCAGCGTCCTGGACATCCTGATGCAGAACCGCCGGGACAAGGCCGCGGCCAGACGCTTCTTCCGCGGACTTCTGAAGAAGACCGGCGCGGTGCCGCGGGTGATCGTCACCGACAAACTCCGCTCCTACGGCGCCGCCCACCGGGAGGTCATGCCCTGCGTCGAACACCGGCAGTCGAAGTGCCTGAACAACCGGGCGGAAAACAGTCACCAGCCCGCCAGGCAACGCGAGCGGGCGATGAAAGGCTTCCGCTCGGTGGGCGGAGCACAGCGGTTCCTCTCCGCGTTCAGCGGCATCTCACCCCACTTCCGGCCCCGCCGCCATCTGATGACCGCTGCTGCCCACCGAGCCGAGATGACCGTCCGCTTCGCAATCCGGAAGCAGATCACCGGCGTCGCCACCGCGGCCTGAGCACAGCCCGGAACCAGGCCCCCCATCAGGCCGTGACGCACCATCGAAGACCGCCCGTCCAACAACGTGACAGCGCCCGCCGGACTCCATACCGCCGCCATCTTCGTCTGGTCGGCGAGATGATCCGAAAAAAACTGCCTAAGCCGTCCCCTGCGCGCTGCGGTCTCGTTCACGGGGCATGCGCACGGGTGGAGGACGACGTCCTCGCCCGCCCCGACACGAGGAGCAGCCGCATCGTGGGAACCGCCGTCCACGTTCCGCAGACCCGGGACATGCTCGGAGACGAACTCTCCGGCGACGAAGCCCTCACCGCCCTGCGGCGGTACGGGGGCCTCAGGCTGCTGGCCGACTCCTTCACCCGGTTCCGCTACGCGGACGGCTTCACCAACGCCCGGGCCCTCGCCTTCCAGGTCGTGCTCGGCCTGGTCCCCTTCACCGTCGTGCTCGTGGGTCTCGCCACGTCGGTGCACACGGAGAGCGTGGGCCGGGTCATCGAGCTGACCCTCGGCCGGATCGTGCCGGGCGCCAGCGCGGACGTCGTCGAGAAGGCCTTCGAGGGCACCCGGCGCAGCGCCGGCAGCGACGTGTGGAGCACGGTCGCGCTCTGGCTGGGCCTCGGGTTCGCGGTGCTGAACCTCGCCTCGGCCATGGCGCAGATCGAACGGGGCGCCAACCGCATCTACGGCATCGAGCGCGACCGCCCCTTCGTCCGCAAGTACGGCCGGGCCCTGGCGCTCGCCTTCACGGCCGGCCTGCCGATGGTCCTGGGGTTCCTGGTGCTCGTCGCGGGTGAGACGGTCGGCGACGCCGTGGCCCGCACCCTCGGCCACGGGACGGGCGGGGCCGCGTGGTGGGCCGTGCTGGACGTACCGGCCGGACTGCTGCTGGCCTGGGTCGCGTCGGCGGTGATCCTGCGCTGGTCGCCCCGCCGCGACCAGCCCGGCTACACCTGGCTGGCCTTCGGCTCGGCGGTCCATCTGGTGCTGTGGATCTCGGCGACCTGGCTGCTCGCGCTGTACGTCGGACGGAGCGGGGCCTTCGGCGCCGTGTACGGTCCGCTCACGGCCTTCATCGCCCTGCTGCTGTGGGCCAACCTGACCGCCGTGGCGCTCTTCCTCGGCATCGCGTTCGCGGCCCAGTTGGAGGCGGCCCGGGCGGGCATCCGTACGCCGGTGAAGCCGGACCCCGGACCGGGCGCCTGACCTAGGGGGTGTCGTTTGGATCATGCCGGGGTCGCGGGGGCCGGAAGGCATCGTGGGCTGGAGCCGGCCTGATCCAAACGACACCCCTAGCGGACTGGGCCGGCCCTCCAAGTGTCCAGGCCGCTCTGCATCACGCATGCCTGGCCGCCACGGGCGGGGCACTGTTCTTGGTGACTATCCGGTCCAGGTGATGTCCAGGATGGACAGGTGCCGGGTGAGCCGGTTGACCGCACAGACGACGGACAGCTGCCCGATCGCCGGCACCTCGATCCACGGTGAGCACGCCCCCGGAGGCGGGAACCGGCAGCTGAAACGGGCGATGTTCCTCTCCGCGTTCACGGTCCTCCACGATCCCGCCTCCCGGACCTGCTACGACCGCCTCCGAGCCCGCGGCAGAACCCACCCCCAGACCCTCCTCCACCTCGCCCGCCACCGCATCAGCGTCCTCTTCGCGACGCTCCGCGACGGAACCTTCTACGAACCCGGAACCCCACGCCTCGTTTGACGAAAGACATAGAGGCCCTCCGCAGACCCGCTGTTCCGGATCTCGCCGCCGGCGGTCGACCTCCAGCGGTGGGAGTGCACTGGTCCGTGGGTGACGCCGGCGCGGCACTCGAAGTCGGGCGGGGACTGCGAACGGAACTCCTTCCCACAGCGGAGCGCAAGAGCCGGATGCACACTGACCTGGCTCGTGCGTGGTGGCAGTGGGGCAAGCCCGAACAGACGGCCCAGGAGCTACTGGCAGCGCTACGGATCAGCCCCGGAGAAGTTCGCGGCCGGCCCGCGATCAGAGACATGGTGACCGCCTTGGGCTCGCGGCACCCCGCACATCCGGCGTCCGAGACTTGACGCCCCTCGAGCGGCCCGCCTCGCGGTCTTCCGATGGGCCACCCGCTACAACACCAGGAGGAGGCACTCCCGCATCGGCCAGATCAGCCCGAACGCCTTTGAACAACGATCAGTTACGCTGACTGCCGCCGCATGAAGTGGTGTTCACGATCTCGGGTCAAGCCCCGGGCAGCAGGAGGCGGGACCATGGCGGCGTTACCACAGATACCAACGCGCAACAGTGGGAAAGGCTAATCATGAACCTGGCATTCAAGACCTCGGTAGTAGGAGCAGTTCTCGCCTCAACCGCCGTACTGGCGGCTCCGGGAACCGCATCGGCTGATGAACCCGTGACCCGCTGTGAAGAAGGCCAGATCTGCCTCTACGATGGCCACAACCTCACCGGGAGCAACCTGCAGCTCCAGTATCGGGTGGACATCCCCAACCTCGGCTGGGCGTGGAACGACCGGGCCAGCTCGGTGTGGAACCGTGCCGTGGGGCCCGTCTGCATCTACACTGACGCCGACTACCGCGGCTACCACTACACCATAATGCCGGGTGAGAAGCAGGAGCTTCTGTTCCTCTTCGACAACGCGGTGAGCTCCCTTGAGTACGGCGGCTGCGGGGCCCCCTGAGCCGACTGGCTGACCGAACCCCTCAACTGCCCGCCCCGCCAGGACCGCTGGGAGGCGAGGCTCGCCTCCCTCGCATGCGAGTGTACGCGTGCACCTTGGGCCGGACCGGACCGAGGACCGCCCGGCCGGGGTAGATAACCGACCGCCGACCGCTGGGCACCGGACCCACTCCCGCTGACAGCCCTGGCAACCGGAGCCGCGTCCGGCCGCCGGACGCCGCATACTCGGGGCCGGTCCCGCCACCCTGGCATGAAGCAGGTTTGAGGTTCCCCCGAGATGCGGGGGAACCTCAGCTGGCCGAACATATGAACGCGAAAGATGGCTCTTGCCTTGCTGGACCGGCAAGAGGGTTTGCTTCCTTTGTCGGAGCGCCGCACCGTGTGCCGCATGAACGACAAACTGGATTCCGGTGTTCTCGATGTAATCGTGATCGGCGGCGGTGTGGCCGGTCTGTCAGGGGCGCTGACCCTGTCGCGGGCCCGACGTTCGGTGCTGGTGCTGGATGCGGGGGAGCCCCGCAACGCCCCCGCCGCCGCGGCTCACGGCCTGCTTTCGCGTGACGGGGTGGCGCCGCTGGACCTGCTGCGTGCCGGGCGGGCCGAGGTGAGCCGGTACGGCGGGCAGGTGCTCTCCGACCGTGCCACGCACGCCATGCGCGTGGCAGGGCTCTTCGTCGTCGGCACGCAGAGCGGTGCAAGCTTCCGTGCCCGGCGGCTGCTGGTGACCACGGGCCTGGTGGACGAGTTGCCGCAAGTGCCGGGGCTGCGCGAGCGGTGGGGAAGAGACGTGCTGCACTGCCCCTACTGCCATGGGTGGGAAGTGCGGGACACGCCGATCGGTGTGCTCAGCACAAGTGCAGCCTCAGTGCATCAGGCGCTGTTGTTCCGCCAGTGGTCCAGCCGGGTGACGCTCTTCCTGCACACGGCGCCGGAGCCTGAGGAGGAGCAGTGGGAGCGCTTGGCGGCCCGCGGCATCGAGGTTGTGCAGGGAGAGGTGATCGGCCTGGAGGTCGTGGACGACACGCTCCGAGGCGTCCGGCTCTCCTCGCAGCTGGTGGTCCCCGTGCAGTCTCTGGCGGTGGCCCCGCAGTTCCTCGCGCAGGGCGAAGTCCTGGCCGGCCTCGGCGTAGGCCCGGTGCCGCACCCCACGGGCATCGGCACCTATGTGCCATCCGATGCCGGCGGCGCAACGGATGTCCCCGGCGTCTGGGTGGCCAGCAATGTCGCCGATGTGATGGCCGGGCTCGTCCAGGCGCAGGCCGGCGGTGCGACGGCCGCGGCCGCCATCAACGCCGACCTCGTCAACGCCGACACTGACGAGGCCCTTGCACGCCGGCGCGCTGCCCCGCGTGAGGACTTCAGCGCCGCGATCGAGGCGCAGGTCACCGAGCACGTGCTGGGCGAGCGGCGGCACGGCCTCGACCCCCTGCTCCCCGGTACGAAGTGACCGCGATGCGGTCAGGCGGGACGGGCCTTGAGGTGGGCCCGCTCGCCCTGCTTGCCGAAGATGACCAACAGCTCCACCGGCTGATCGTCGTCGGCGCCCAGCCAGTGCGGCACATGGGTGTCGAATTCCGCCACTTCACCTGGTGTGAGGAGCAGGGAGCGCTCGCCGAGGAACAGGCGCAGCCGGCCGTCCAGCACGTAGATCCACTCGTAGCCCTCGTGGACCTGGAGCTCAGGCTCGTCGCTGCTGGGGCTGATGACGAGTTTGTGGGCGTGCAGCCCGCCGGGGCGGCGGCTCAGTGGCACATAGGTCATGCCGTCGCGGGTGACGGGCCGCAGATGCACGCGCGGATCGCCCGTCTCGGGCGCCCCGACCAACTCGTCCAGGGGGACCCGGTAGACGTGGGCCAGGGGGAGCAGGAGCTCCAGGTTCGCTTTGCGGCCGCCGCTCTCCAGCCGGGAGAGCGTGCTTTCGGAGATCCCTGTGGTCTGGGAGAGGGCGGCCAGCGTGATGCCGCGCTGCAGGCGCAGCGCCCGCAGTCGCGGTCCGATCGCCGTCAGGACCCGATCGATGTTCGTCATGACGCCCATCTTGCCAAAAGAGCATGAAGGTTTGCACTTTCGGCACGACCTGTTCCAACCTCCGGGCCATGCAACGGCGCGCGCCGCCTTGTCGCCCTCGTTTTCGGTTCCGGCTCAGGAGAGATGTCCATGCCCAGCCCCGCCCGCGCCCGAAAGGCGCCCGGCCCCACCACGCCGGATCCTCGTCGGTGGATGACGCTCATCGTGGCGTCCATGGCAACCCTGATGGTCGTCCTCGACGTGTCCATCGTGAACATCGCTATGCCCCAGGCCCAGAGCGATCTCGGCATGAGTGACGCCAGCCGCCAGTGGATGATCACCTCCTACGCACTCACCTTCGGCGGCCTGCTCCTGCTCGGTGGCCGCATCGCCGACTTCGCCGGCCGCAAGAAGATCCTCCTGATCGGCCTGCTGGGCTTCGCCGCCGCCTCCATGCTCGGCGGCCTCGCTTCCACCCCGGGCATCCTGTTCGCAGCCCGCGCCCTGCAAGGAGCCTTCGCCGCTCTCCTCGCCCCGGCCGCCCTCGCCCTGACCACCGTCGCCTTCACCGACCCCAAGGAACGCGCGAAGGCCTTCGGTGTCTTCGGCGCGTTCCAGGGCGGGGGCGGTGCCGTGGGACTGCTGCTGGGCGGAGTGCTGACGGAATACGCGGGCTGGCGCTGGTGCATGTACATCAACGTCCCCATCGCCCTGGTCGCGGCCCTCGCCGCCCGCCCCTGCGTCCGTGAAAGCCGCGCCGCGGGTGACCGTCACTACGACATCCCCGGAGCCGTGCTGGTGACCGGTGGACTCGTCGCCCTCGTCTACGGCTTCGCCCAGGCCGCCGACGGCGGTGGCTGGACCGCCCCGGCCACACTGCTGCTCCTGGTCGCGGCCGTACTTCTTCTGACCGCGTTCGTCGTGGTCGAGCACCGCAACGCCCACCCGCTCCTCCCGCTGCGCGTCATCCTCGACCGCTCCCGTGCCGGCGTGTTCCTGGCCAACCTCCTCATCGGTGCCGGCATGTTCGGCATGAACCTCTTCATGACCTACTTCCTGCAGGTCAACCTGGACTACACACCCCTGCAGGCCGGAATCGCCTTCCTGCCCTTCAGCATCGGCATCATCGCCACCACCACCCTCGGTTCCCCGCTGGTCACCCGCCTCGGCCCCAAGGCTCTGATGGCGGCAGGAAGCACGCTGGCCACGGTGGGACTGTTCTGGCTCACCCGACTCGACACCGCGTCCGGCTATGCGGGCGAGGTCCTCCCGACCCAGATTCTCGTCAGTGTCGGTGTCGGCCTGTTCTTCCTGGTCGGACCCAACGTGGCCCTGTCCGGCGTCGGTCCGCACGACGCCGGTGTCGCCAGCGCCGTCCTGAGCACCAGCCAGCAGATCGGCGGGGCCCTGGGCCCCGCCCTGCTCAACACCCTCTACGTCTCCGCCGTCATCGGCTACCTCACCTCCCGCGGCGAAAGCCCCGGCCAGGCTCCCCGGGCCGTGCAGATGGAGGCCTACCTCCACGGCTACCGCCTCGCGTTCATCGTGGCGGGCGCCCTCCTGGCCGCTGCCGTCGTCGCACTGCTCGCCCTGGTGAAGACGCCCAAGAGCACGGCCGGCGACGCGGCCGCACCCTACACGGGCCACTGAGCCCACCCGATCCCTGGCCCCGATCCGCCCTGAAGTCACCCGGAGGAAAGGCACACACGCAATGGACGAAAGTATCCGCGAAATCCATGCCGCCAACGAAGCCGCCGGCTTCTGGGAGCAGCTCTACCGTGGCAAGGACAGCATCTGGAAGGACACCGCGAACCCTCTGCTCGTCGAAACGGCCCAGCACCTCGTACCCGGCCACGCCCTCGACCTGGGCTGCGGCGAAGGCGGAGACACCCTCTGGCTCGCCACCCACGAATGGCACGTCACCGCAGTCGATATCGCCCCCACCGCCCTGCAGCGCACCCGCCAGCTCGCCGCCCGAAACGGCCTCGCGAACAGCGTGCGCACCGAACAGCACGACCTGGCAGAGACCTTCCCCGCCGGCACTTTCGACCTCATCTCCGCCCAGTACCTGCAGACCCCCTACGCCTTCCCGCGTGCCCGCGTCCTGCGCCGCGCCGCACACGCGCTCACTCCCGGCGGAGTTCTCCTGATCGTCGACCACGGCTCAGTACGCCCCTGGGCCTGGAACACCGATCCCGACACCCACTTCCCCAGCCCGGAGGACATCTACGACGAACTCGCCCTCGACACGGCGCGGTGGACACCTCAGCGCCTGGCCACCCCACAACGGGTGGCCACCGGCCCCGGCGGACAGACCGCGACCGTCACTGACACGGTCATTGCCATACGTCGCCTCGCCTGACCTTTCGTATCCCGCGCACACCGCACAACCGCGCAACCGCACTTCAGGAGTTACCTTCATGACCGACCTCTTCGCACCCGCCACGGTGGGCAAGTGGAAGCTGAACAACCGCATCGTCATGGCCCCCATGACCCGCAACCGGGCCACCTCCGACGGCGTCCCCACCAGCCTCATGGCGACCTACTACACCCAGCGGGCCACCGCCGGGCTGATCGTGACCGAAGGGGTACAGCCCAGCGCGGTCGGACAGGGCTACATGAACTCACCCGGCCTGCACACCCCCGAACAGATCGAAGGCTGGCGGACCGTCGCCGCCGGCGTGCACCAGGCAGGCGGCCGCATCGTGGCCCAGCTCATGCACGCCGGCCGCATCTCCCACCCCGACAACAAGCACCAGGCCGAAACCGTCGCGCCCAGCGCCATCGCCGCACCCGGCACGATGTTCACCGCCGCCGGCCCCCGGCCCCACCCCGTCCCGCGCGCTCTGACCACCGGTGAGATCCCTGAGGTCATCGACGAATTCGCCCGCGCCGCCCGCGCCGCCATCGACGCCGGCCTGGACGGCATCGAACTGCACAGCGCCAACGGCTACCTCCTGCACCAATTCCTCGCTCCCTCCACCAACCAGCGCACCGACCACTACGGCGGTTCCCCCCAGGGCCGTGCCCGCTTCGTCATCGAGGTGGCACAGGCCGTCAGCGACGCCATCGGCAGCGAACGCGTCGGCATCCGCATCTCCCCCGCCATCAACCTCCACGGCGCGCTGGAGACCGACCCCCACCTCACCGCGGCCACGTACCGCACCCTCATCGACGCGCTGTCCGGGATGGGCCTGGCCTACCTGCACACCATCGGCGACCCCGCCTCCCCGCTGCTCACCGACCTCGCGGAACGCTTCAGCGGCTCCCACATCGTCAGCAACGGCTGGGACCCCGTCACCGACGTCACCGCCGCACAGGAACTGGTCACCACCGGACAGGCCGACCTTGTCGCGGTCGGGCGTGCCTTCATCGCCAACCCCGACCTGGTACAGCGCTGGCAGACCGGAGCCCCGCTCAACCAGCCCGACAGCACCACCTTCTACGGCGGCGACCACCGTGGCTACACCGACTACCCGCATTTGGCGCAGGGTGCCGACCTCTGATCCACCTGGGATGCGCGCAGCTGCTCACGCATCCCGCATCGCCGAACATCCGGCGGTGCCGGAAAACGCACCGCCGGATGTTCCTCCGCGTCGCCTGTCAGGCACTGTTCGACCGCTTCCCGAGCCTCATCCTCGGGACGAACGAACGCGACACCCCATGGGAGCACGACGTGGCCTTCATCCGACCGGCCAGCCTGCCGGTGGCAGGGGACGGCAAGCCCAGTACCACTGTCGGCTGACACCCCTGTGCTCGCCGGGCCGTCCAGGGATCCGCAGCCCTGGACGGCCCGGAGGAACCAAGGGCATGCCGCGGTCCACCGCCGACGGGCGATACCTCCGGCCGACTCCGTGAGAGCCGCCGGTACCCGTTGGTGCTCTTCCCGGAACGGGCATGGCCAGAGTTGTACGCACAGGAACTCTCACAAACGGTCCTTTGCGTGAGTAAAATCAATCACGGGCCGCCAAACCCCTGCCGATCCCGGATTCGTTCGCAGAACCCGTTCTCACTCGAAGGCGGGACTGAACTTTCCCCGTGATGCTGGACACGCCGTACTTACGCCGCGAGAGCACGTCCTTGTTCGTGTCGCTGCCTGATCTCCAGCGGGGTCAGGTGGCCCCAGTGCGGGTGTTTCCGCAGCCGCCTGCGGTTGTGGAAGGTCTCGATGAAGGCGAAAATCCCGGCGCGGGCGGTGGTCCGGCCGGGCCAGCGGCGGGTCCCGGTCTCCTCCTTCAGGACCGCGAAGAAGGACTCGGCGGCGTCGTCGAAACAGGACCCTGTTCTTCCCACGCTCTGCCACAGTCCCAACCTGCGTATTTCCCCCCGTAGTCCTTCGGATGTGCACTCCCAGCCGCGGTCGGAGTGCGCGATGCAGCCGGGCCGGAGCCTGCCGCGGCCGGCGGCCGTCGCCGACGCGTCGACGGCCAGGCCCGCCCGGTGGTGGTCGGCCATCGAGCAGCCGACGGTCTCGCGGGGGGCCGGGTCCAGCCAGGTGGCCAGGCAGAGCCGGCTCTCGTCGGTGGCGATGGACGTGATGTCGCCGGCCGGCCGCGTGCCGGGCTCGGGTGCGGTGAAGTCGCGGCCGAGCAGGTCGACCGCCGGCACGGCCCGCTTCGCCGGGCGGGTCAGATTCCGGCGCCTGCGCCGGGTGACTGCGGTGACACCGCGCTCGCGCATGACCCGCTCGGCCCTCCCCCGCAGGCGGGGGCACCCCCAGCGGCTGCCCCGGCGGCCGGGTCCGCGCAGGTCGGCGTGGATCCGGGGGGCGCCGTAGGTGTGCCGGGAGGTGATGTGCAGCACGGTGATCTCGTGGGCCGGGGCGTCGTCAGCGGCCTGCCTCTCCCGGCGGGCCTGTCCGCCGGACCTCCAGGCGTAGAACGAGGACCGGGCCGCCTTCAGCAGCCGGCACGGCAGAGCGACGGTGTGGGTGGTTCTTCTCCGCCTCGATGAACGCGTACACCGCGCGGTCATCGACCGCTCTCCTTCGCGAAGAAGACCGCCGCCTTTCGCGGCACCTCGATCGTCTCGGCCTGCTCACGGTTCTGCCGACGCAGTCGGCGCAGTTCCTCCCGCTCGGCCGTCGTCAGCTCGCCCGGCGCCCCCTGACCTCGGCCGGCCCGGTCCCGCCGGACCCAGTTCCGCAGCCCTTCGGCGCTGACCCCGAACTCCCGGGCCGCCCCGGTGACGGCCCTGCCGGAGGAGCGGACCAACGCGACCGCGTCCCGCTTGAACTCCTCCGGGTACCGCCTGCTGCGGTTGCTCCCGCTTCCCACCCGGCCCTGCTTCCTCCGGAACCTCACGTCCCAGTCTCCAGATGCCCAGCATCACGGGGAAGCTTCACTTCCGGTCCCACCGTCACCGGCTGTCCGCACACGACTACCGAGCCGAAACGACCGTCCGCTTCACCGTCTGGGAGCAGATCACCGACGCCGCCGGCCCCTCGGCCACGGCCCGAGCACGACCCGGAACCGGGCTCCACCACACCACGGCGCACCCTCAGACACCTACCGGCCCGACAACGTGACAGCGCCGTCGCACGGACGGCGAGGACGCACTCACGGGCGTCCGGCGCCCGCGCCCGTCCGGAGCGGAACCACACCACCCGGTGCGCTGATCACGAGCGTTGTCGACGCCGACTGGGCTGCCGAGAGGGACATCTCGCGCGTCGCGTCCACCGTTTGCCATCAGGTCTGTCCTCACTGCACGCTGCCGACGCACCACCACGGCCGTGCGCTCAGATCACCAGCGGCGCCTCCGACCAGCGGCGGACCCGGTACGGTGCCCACCACAGATGGTCGCCGAAGCGCAGGACGAGGTGCTCGGAGACGAGGTCGTCCAGGACGGGCCCCGGGATCGCGTCGGCGGGCGCGCCGTCGGCGAGGGCCGCCACGGCCTCGTGGTACTCCGGTTCGTCGATGGTGAAGCGGCGCAGCTCGCCGTAGCGCCGGTCGCGGACCTGGATGAAGCCGGGGCCGTACCGGAAGATGCATTTGCAGATGTAGTACGTGGTGCGCCAGGCGAGCGCCGTCGCGACCGGGTCCGCGGTGCCGAGGACGGCGGTCGGCGGGTGGAGGTGGCAGAAGTGGCGCCAGGCGTCGGGGTCCGGGCCGGTGCGGAGCTGCCAGTCGACCGAGACGGCCAGGCTGGTCAGGTCGCCCACGAAGCTCAGCGCTCTGACCGTCCAGGCCGCGTCGGCGGCATCCGTCAGGTCCACGGGGCGGGGCAGGGTGACGTGCCGGGCCCCGGCGGCGAACAGCCGCCGGGCGGCCTCGCCGCCGGACATGTCGATCTCGTAGCGGCCCAGGGACATGGCGGGCAGGGAGCCCACCTCGGGGTCGTAGTCCCGTGAGGCGGTCACGGTGAAGGGGGCGGTGGCGGTGGCG
Organism: Streptomyces sp. DH-12; assembly: GCF_002899455.1. Taxonomy (GTDB): domain Bacteria; phylum Actinomycetota; class Actinomycetes; order Streptomycetales; family Streptomycetaceae; genus Streptomyces. Next base: position 342,680 of record NZ_PPFB01000001.1, read on the forward strand.
GTGGGAGCAGGAGTCATCGTCGTCCCTCGGTCGGGCGGTGGCGCGGTCGTCAGGCGGTCGTCGGGGCGAGTTCGGCCTCGCGGGCGGCGGTGTGCCGCATGTGGTCGATCCGCAGAAACTCCTCGTTCAGGGCGGGCGGCGCGATCTGCACGAACTGCCCGCTGTCCTCGAACACGACGCCCAGCTCCCGCCACCGCTTCAGGACCCGGAGCAGGTCGGCCTCGCCGACGGGGTGGTCCGCGTCCAGCTTGCGCGCGGCCGCTTTCACCGTGTGCGGCTGGTCGAGCAGCCGGAACAAGGCCAGTTCGCGCGGGTCGGTCAGTTCCAGGCGGGTCCAGTCGAAGGCCCGGCGCCTGCTGACCAGGACGATCCGGTCCTCCAGGTCGCAGTGGGTGAGGCGGCTGCCGGCGTAGTTCCGCTTCCAGCGCGCGATGCCCGCGTCGAGCCGTTCGACGACGTCCTCGCCGATCCCCCGGGGCGGTACGTCGAAGACGTACGCCAGGTCGAACATCTCCTCGTCGGGGAGGTCGTAGGTGAGCCGGTACGGTTCGGCGGGGCGCAGCTCGGAGAAGCCGAGCCCGGGGTTGTCGAAGTACGGGCTGAACCGCTCGATCGCGATCCGGGAGGACGGGCCGACGGGCGGGTTCAGGTGTTCCAGCGCGGCCAGTTGGTCCACCACGTCGTCGTAGTCCTCGGCGTCCTCGCCCGGGAAGCCGTGCAGGTAGTTCCAGGCGACCGAGAGGCCCACGGTGGCGGCGTCACGGAGCATCCGCACGTTCTGGCCGCCGGTCACGCCCTTGTCCATCAGGGTCAGCACCCGGCTGTTGAGACTCTCGATGCCGGGCTGGACGAAGATCAGGCCCGCGTCCGCCAGGGTCTGGAGCTGTCCGCGCCGCATGTTGGACTTGATCTCGATGTGCATGCGCAGGTCGTAGCCGCTGTCGATGATGCGGGGCAGCACCGACTTCACGTACCCCATGTCCAGGATGTTGTCCACGACGTACATGTCCAGGACCCGGTGCCTGCGCGCCAGGTCCATGATCTCGTCGTAGAACACGTCGGGGCTCTTGCTGCGGAACTCCATGAACGAGCCGTTCAGCCCGCAGAAGGTGCAGTGGTGCTTCTCGCCCCACCAGCAGCCGCGCGCCCCCTCGACGACCAGCTTGGGCTCGACCCAGTTCCGGGCGTGGGACGAGGCGAGCCGCTCGAAGTACCCCGAGTAGTCCGGCGGCAGGATCGCGGCGGGCGGCAGCGGCTTGGTGCTCATGGCGTTCACCACGGAGGTGCCGTCCGTGTCGCGCCAGCACAGCCCGGGGACCCCGGACAGGGGCTCGCCCGCGTCCAGGGCCCTGATCAGCGCGGGGAACGACACCTCGCCCTCGCCGCGCAGCACGTGGTCCACGAAGGGGAAGTTGCGGTGGACGGCCTCGCCCTGCTTGCCGTCGCAGTTGGCGCCGCCCATGGCCGTCACGATGTGCGGGGCGATCCGCTTGACGTGTCCGGCGGCGGCCAGGGCGGCGGTGTTCTGCTGGAACGTCGAGGTGAACCCGACCACGTCCGGGGCGAGTTCCACGATGCGTTCCGCTATGTGCCGGACGAAGTCGGGTGCGGTGACGTGCAGGGCCTGTGTCATCTCCATCCGGGCCCCGGGCACCCGGTTGGCCATCGCCGCGGTGAACTCGGCGACGCGCCATTCGGGATCGTCGTAGAGAGCGGAGGAGAAGACCCAGTCGCCGCAGCCCAGGAAATACGATCCGAGCGCGTAGTAGGAGTAGTCCTCCAAAGTGAATTCCGTGTTCTTGGTGATCCAGTCCACGTATTCGATGTTCGCGTGCAGAACGTCCGCTGTGCTGTTCGGTACGCGCTCGTCGACGCTGCGCTTGAGAATTCCGAGAGCCAGCGACGGGAGGTCGATCGGGGCCCAGGGCATGTTCACCAGGAGTACGCGCACGGCTCGCCTCTTCTCATGTGGTCGGTGCACGGCATGACGGGTCGGCCGGGCGTCGGCCGGGAGGTCGTCAGGCGCCGGGCGGGGCGCCTGACGACCTCCGTGACGGGGCACCGGCCGGGGAGTCCGGCCGGCGCCCTCCGGACGGGGGCGGCCGCGCACGGTGGCGGGACCGGCCCCTCGGCGCTACTGGTCCTCGTCCTCCATCTCCTCCGCGGAGCGGAAGTAGACGACGACGCCGACGCCCGGCTTGCGGCTCTCCTCGTCGCCGTCGAGCGGGTCGCCGTGGATGATGTCCTTCTGCATGGTGTTCACCTCCTCTCCGGGGGTGGTGGCGGCTCGGCCTGATCGGGCCCGGAAGGCAGCCCGCCGCCGAGAAACGCGAGGGACCGTCGTATGACGGCCAGGTGGTCGGCTCCGTCGTAGCCGTCGTGGCCCGAGTCCAGCCACATCACCTCGTGCGGGACACCGCCCGCACGCAGCACGGCCAGGTACGCCTCGATCTGCTCCGGCGGGCACTTGGCGTCCCGGCGCGCGGCGACGACCAGCAGCGGGGAGCGGATGGCGGCGGCGTACGAGGACGGGGAGGCGTGGGCGTAGGCGTCCGGCACCTCGTCGGGAGTGCCGCCGAACAGCGAGGTGTCCAGCGCCTGGAGGGCGGGTGTGGAGTGCCGGAAGGCGGTGGCGCAGTCGGCGAGTGGTTTGACGGCCACCCCGACATCCCACAGGCCGGGGCGGGTCCCCATCGCCAGCAGGGTGAGATAGCCGCCCCACGACGTGCCGCACAGGCCCACGGCGCCCGGGCGGCCGATGCCCCGTTCCAGCAGGTCGGCCCGGACCCGCACCAGGTCGGCGACCTGGGTGTGGCCGACGCCCTCGGAGTACGCGGAGCGCCAGCGCGGCCCGTAGCCGGTCGAGCCCCGGTAGTTGACGCGGGCCACGGCGAGGCCCGAGCCGACCAGGGTCTGCACCATGGGGTCGTAGGCGTCGCGGTCGTGGTCGGCCGGGCCGCCGTGGACGAGGAGGACCAGCGGGTGGGGTCCGGGGCGGTCCGCGGGTGTGGTGACGAAGGTGTGCACGGGGCCGTCGGGTCCCGGCGTCCACAGGTCCCGGCGGTGGCCGAAGCGGGGGACGCGCCACTGGCTCTGTCCGGGCAGCGGCGCACCCGACAGGGACATCGCGCGGGGCACGGTCACCGCGTCGGTCCAGATGTAGTGCACGTCGCCGTCGGCGGTGGGTGACGCGGCCAGGATGCTTCCCTCGGGGGTGGGCACGGGGGTCAGCTCGCCGCGCTCCAGGTCCGCGGTGAACAACCTGCTGCGGCCGTGCCGGTCCTGTCGCAGCAGGACCCGCGCGCTGCCCGGGCCGGGGTACCAGCGGGCGGTCGTCTCGGTGTCGAAGGAGCACCAGGGCAGCAGTTTCAGTCCGGCGCCGGGGCTCCAGACACCGAGGTGGTAGCGGCCGGCCCGCTCGCGCATGACCAGCAGCAGCGCATGGCCGGACGTGCCCCGGGGGCCCGGGGGCGGGGCGGGCGCGGGCGCGAAGCCGAGCGCCCAGGTGCGTTCCCGGGTGCCGGAGAGCACCGCGGCGGTGCTCCCGTCCGGGGTCAGCAGCGTCACGGCGCGGGCCGAGTGCGCGGGGCCGGTCACCGCCAGCAGGCCGCCGTCCGGCGCCAGATCGCACAGGGTGGCGGAGTCCGTCGTGCGCAGCACGGGTGTGCCCCGGCCGCCGCGCCGCCCCAGGTGCACGCTGAATCCCTCGCTCCCGCGGATGCCGACGGCCACCGTGCCCCGTTCCGTCAGCGCCAGCCCGGCGGGCCGCCCGCAGGGCACGTCGAGCAGCGCCGGGCGGTCCGGGCCGCCGTCGAAGTCCTGGGTGCGCCAGCCGCCGTTGCCGCTGCGGTCCTCGTCGAACCACCACACGGCCTCGTCACCGTCGATGGCGCACAGCAGCGTGCCGTGGGGACGGTCGGTCAACTGCCGTCCGCCGCCGCTGGACCGGTCCCAGGCGAAGATCTCGCACCGGCCGTCGGCGTCCCCCGTGTACACCATCCGGTCCGGGTTGCGGGGACTGGTCACCGGCAGCACCGGGCGGTAGACGCCGTAGCCGCGCGTGACCGTCCGCGGGGAGAACGCCGTCACGGCACCTCCCGGACGACGAGGGCGGACCTGGCCGTCGCGTACAGGGCCAGCGCGGCGAAGGCCCCGGCGCAGCCCCACGCGACCGTGCGGCCGCCGTACGCCGCCACCAGGACCCCGGCCAGCACCGGGGCGAGCGCGGCGACGCCCTGGCCGGCGGTGCCCAGCACCGTGCCCATCCGGGCCAGCAGGCCGTCGGGGGTCACCAGCACCGCCCGGGTCTGGAGCACGACCGCCACCGACGGCACGATCAGCGACACCCCGCTCAGCAGCAGCCCGTAGGCCCAGGTCTGGGAGGCGTACGCGAGCCCGGCCGCCGTCGGCACCATGACCCACGAGGCGCCCGTGACGATCCGGGGAGCCGCCACCCGCCGCACCAGCCAGGGCGCGGCGAGCGCGCCCAGCAGCCCGCCGACGCCCGCGAGGGTGAGGATGAGACCGATCGAGGAGGGGCTGGCGCCCTCGGCGTGCGAGGCGAAGACGGCGTGGAAGTACAGCGCTCCCAGCAGGGCGTTGACCCCGGCCGTCCACACGACCACGAAGCGCAGGAAGGGGTGTGCCCACACGAAGCGCAGGCCGTCGGCCAGCTCACGGGAGAAGGAGGGGGCGGTCGTCTCCCGTACGGGCGTCAGGTCCGCGCGGATCGCCCTGCTCAACACGGCCACCAGCAGGAACGACACGGCGTCCGCGAGCAGCGGCACCCACCGCGCCGCCTGGTAGAGGACCCCGCCCAGCGTCGGGCCGACGATCTGGACCGCCTGGTCCCGTGCCTGGAGGTACCCGATCGCCCGGGGGTACTCCTCGGGGGGCACGAGCCGCCGGATCGTACCGGAGGCGGCCGCCCCGTAGGTGGCGCTGGCCGCCTGCTCGACGACGGCCGCGACGAGTACGTGGAGGAGGACGACGTGGCCGAGTGCCACGGTCACGAACACCGAGCCCATGGCGCCCGCGGCGACCAGGGCCGCCGTGTACATCATCGGCTTGCGCGGCAGCCGGTCGGCGAACACGCCCGCGACCGGCGAGACGACGAGCCCGCTGACCAGTGCCACCGAGGCGACGAGGCCGGCGAGCCCGGACGAGCACCCGGCGCCCAGGAGGATCAGTGGAAGGAAGAGGGCGGACGCACAGGTCCCGAGACCGTCGACGGCGCCCGCCACCCAGAAGAGGGAGTAATCCCGTCTTCGGAAAGGAGAAGAAGGCGAGCCTTTTGATAATCGATCGCCTTCCGCTAATTCAGGGCCGGAGGGCATTAAATTCCGTTCGGCATCGCCCATCAGTCATCCCGCTCGGGGAGTAATTCCGACGCTGACGCACCCACATTGCCCCCCTGCAATGAGCGGACTTACGGCCGGTGAGGGTGCGATCGTAGCGAAGGGGTTCACTGCGCACAATACCGTCCCTGAAATGACATTTTCGATCAAGAAATGGCTCTCCCCGGCACGGCGGACGGTCCGTTTTGGTGCCGCGCCACCTCGCACGGCCGTCGATTCCGGAACGGCGGAAAACGCGCAACGCGCGCCGCGACCCTCGGTGTCGGGCGGAGGACGCGGCCAGTCGCCGCGTCCTCCGCCCGGAGGGTGATCCTGCCTGGCCGGACACTCCCCCGCCGCCGCGGCACCGGGGCCGCCGCCGGACGCGGGGGCCGCGGCGGCCTCGGATCAGCCCGCCCCGTGGAGTACCGCGGTCCCCTTCCGGTTGCCCGCCGGGTCCTGACCGCGCACGGCGGGCCCTCATCTCCGGCCGCGGTGCGGCAGCGCGGGGTACGGGCGGTCGAAGGGCGGGCTGACCGTCGAACGGCAGCAGTGCCGCGAGGAGTTACGGGTGAAGGCGGCAGAGAAGGCCGCCCGCCGCCCGGGACGCAGGACGAGGCGGGCTCGTTGATCGCCCAGGCCGCTCGGCGTCGTCCGGTTCGCCGATCTCGGTCAGGACGAGCTGGGTGAGCGTCGAAGCCGGCCGATGCCGCTCCGGCCAGCGGACGCAGGAGAACAGCCCAGCCCTCTCCCCCGAGCAGGACCGCCCTCCCGCCCACGGGTCGGACCGGAGGATCGCGGGGCGCCCGGCACTGCCGCCGGACGCCCCGGATGTCAGGCCACCGTACGACGACCTGGGCACTGCCCGTGACGCCGCCGGAGGGTCACCGAGACGGTGACGGTGCCGGGGCGAAGGGCGGTGCGCGTCCGGGGCCGCTCCCGCCGCCGCTTGTCCGTCGCCACCCTGGCTTGCTACAAGGCCGGCGAACCCTCCCGGCCGATCTACCGGCCCTGCCCGGACGCCCGCCCCGACGGACGCAGAAGCTTCTCCCGGCAGGACTACCGCGATCCGATCCAGACCGCGCACCAGCAGCTCGGCGGCCCGATCGTGCTGGTCCGGGACAATCCCAACACCCACCTGCCCGCCGGCACGCGCCGCTGCATCGCCGAACGCGACCGGCTCACCGTCTTCCAGCTGCCGCCCCATGCCCCCCGACCCCGACCCGGTCGAGGACATCTGGTCCGCGCTGCGGCGCACCGCCACGGCCAATCGCGCCTTCGCCGACCCCGACGACCTGACCACCGCCGTCCGACGCGGTCTACGCCGACTCTCCCGCACCGCCCCGACGTCCTCGACGGCTGCCCCACCGGCACGGGCCTCCAACGCGAGCCACCAGGACGACACCACGCCTTGAAGGTCAGTAACCACGCTCATCGGCAGGAAGTTCCACGTCTCCTACAGCGTTTCGGGAGCCACACCCCGCCGAGTGGGCACGGGCGCACGTCAATCGGCCAACTGCGGCCGCGCCAAAGGGAGGACGACAGACTCAGAGACAGCACACGGCAGCTTGAAGGACACGACAACAGGCTCCCGTCGACGAGTCCGCCACACTCGCACAACTGACGAACACTTCAGTGGGGCAGCACGTAAAACCGGCTGCACGGCATGGCGCTCATTGCACCTGGCGATGTCCTGCTCATCGCCCGCACGGTGTTCCCGCGGCGCCCCGGCTCCGTCCTGGTCCCGAAGGACGAGCTGGTGCGGTTCGCGCGGATCACCCACGTCGAGGCGGCGGAACGCGGGACAGACGTGCGGCTGCGCCAGCTGCATCGAGGGGAATGCCGGAAGGTCCCGGACACCGCACAGCTCGGTTCCGGATGCGACCGGGAACATCGCATTCTATGCACGTTAACGGAGGGTTGAGGAACAGAGAATGCCGCATGTTTTCCGTAAAGACCCTGGTCGTGAACTCATTAATCCCTGTCGTCATTTGCGTCACGCCCGTTACTCTGACGTAGCCGCCGCCCCGGGGAGGGGCTTGGCAGCGATTGTCATGGACGGGAGCGGCAGGCGGGAGCGATGGCCGCCGCGCCACGTCCTTTTTCACGAATGGTGGGGATCCGACTATGCGACGCATGACCACTGTCCTTCTGTCCCTCAGCGCCCTGGCGGCGACCTCGGCACTGGGCGCGCCCGCCGTGGGGGCCACCCCGCAGGTCGCCCCGGCCGCGGTGCCGGCCGGCTGGGAGAAGATCGACGACGCCGCCGAACTGGCGCGGATAGCCGAGAAGTCGGGTGACGCGCAGACCGCGCGTGCAGCCGCCGCCCCGGAGCCCACCGCGCTGGCCGTGGAATCGGCCAGGAACAACAAGTTCGTCTCCACCGAGAAGACGTACGCCGCCCCGAACACCGGTGCTCTGCGCGCCCGTTCCGACGTCTACGGCGGCTCCTGGGAGGGCTTCACCTTCGAATGGATCGGGGAGGAGAGCACCTTCGCCATGAAGTCCCAGGCCAACGGCCTCTACGTGGCCGTCGAGAAGAACTACACCGGCGCCTCGCAGAACCTGCTGCGTGCCCGTTCCACGAGCGCGGGCGGCTGGGAGCGGTTCGTCCTCTACTACAACGAGACGCTGGACCGCTTCGCCATCCAGTCCGAGCTGAACGGCCTGTTCGTCGCCATGGAGAACAGCTACGCCGGCACGCTCCAGTACGCCCTGCGCGCCCGCTCGACCGACGTCTCCGGCTCGTGGGAAGAGTTCAACCTCTACACGATCTGACCGGCCTGCAGGTCCCGAACGTCCCTGCCCGCCAGGGCACCTGTTCCCAGGGCAGGGACGTCGTCATGGTGAAGTTCCCTCCTGAGCATGGACAGCGGGTGGTTACGCTGCCAGGGGTGAGAGCTTGTGCCGTCAGGGCCCGGGTTTCGACCGGGGTGACGTGTCCGCAGACGGGGTGTTTCCGCAGGGGCCTGCGTTTGATGCCTGTGGTCAGCCAGGGGCCACCGCCCTGGTGGGCGAGATCGGCCAGGTTGGGGACGCCCCTGGCGCTCGCAGATACGGATGATGCGGTCGGTGCGGGCTGGGGGCGCCCCGGCCGAAGGCTGGGGGGGGCAGGTCGTGGGGAGCGGCCCGGCAGCGCGGGTGAGAGCCGCAGCAGCCGGCCCTCTGGACCGGTGACCACCTGCACGTTCACTCCGTGTCGGCGGTGCTTGATGCCCCTGTGTTCGTCAAGCTGCGGTCAGCAGGTTCGCCGAAGCATCCGGCTGCTGGCGGCGCATGATCATGTCGGCGCGGATCAGGCAGTACGCCTCGCGGGCTGCGTAGCGTTTCAGGCAGCGCATGACCTCGCGTTCTCCCTTTCCTCCGGCGGTGCGTCGCTCCAGGTGGAGGCGGGTGCGTTCGTCTTGTCGCATGCGGGTGACCACGATGCGGTGCTGGTGTGGGCGTGGGCGGTGGACTCGCTGATCCCTGACCCGGCAGCGGTCTTCGCCAGAGTGGTGTGCTCGCGCAGGTACACCAGTGCCACCATCGCGCGCTGGGACGGGCGGTGCTTGCAGCGCCGGTCGCCCTCACGGGTGACGATGAGCACGGTGACCCACTCCACGAGCGCATGCGGCAGGATAGGTGAGCAACGAGGCCCCTGAGCAGTGTGGTGGGGACGTCAGACATCTCGATCAACTGCCCGGGGGCTTCGCTCGTCGCGCTTGGTGGGCCCCACCTGATCGGGACCCAACTCGAAGAAGCTCAGTGTGCCGTTGCCGGGGCGGCGTGACGGCGAAGCCGCCCGGGCCGTCTTCCGGCGGCCAGGACAGCCGGGCGGCACGCGGCCGCTCCCGGCGGACCGGATCAGTTCGCGCCGTGCATGGCGTGCCACTCCGAGGCCAGCATCGCGTAGTGCAGTTCGCCGCCCCACTCGCCCTTGAAGATCTCCGACTCGACGAAGTGCGCCTCCTTGCGGAGCCCCAGCCGCTCCATGAGCCTGGCGGAGTCGCCGTTGCGGGGGTCGCAACGGCCGATGACGCGGTGCAGGTTCAGCTTCTCGAAGCCGATGCGCAGCATCTCGACGGCGGCCTCGCTGGCGTAGCCCTTGCCGTGGTAGTCGGGGTGCAGCACGTAGCCGAACTCGCCCTGCTGGTGTTCCTCGCTCAGCCAGATGAGCAGGACGTAGCCGATGACCTTGCCGTCGAGCTCAACGGCGGTCATGAGGGTGTCCTTCTCCTTCCGCAGGGCGGTCTGGGTGATGCGGGTGGCGAGTTCGGCGGCGTTGTCTTCACGGGTGCGGGGTTCGTTGAAGAGGTAGCGGGCCACATCCTCCCGGGACTCGAACTCCAGCATGTCCTCCTCGTCCCGGGCCGTGAACGGCCGCAGGACGAGGCGCTGGGTCTTGATGGGCTCAACGAGTTCGAACATCGGCTGTCCTTGGTGGGTCAAGGGGTGTCAGTCGGTCGGTCGAAGGTGTGGCGGGGCCGGGCGCGGCCCGGGTCCGACGGCGGTGCGCAGTGGCCGTGCGAGCCGCGCGGCTGCCGACACCAGTCGATCACGTCAGCGCGGGGTGGCGGGCCGGGAGCGACAGCATCCGGCCACCGGGCGGGCCTCGGGGGCGGTGGCCGGGGCGGGTTCCCGGGGCAAGCCGGCGTAGGGGGCCAGCAACTCCCGGACGGTGTGGTGGTGTCCGTCGACGAGGACCTGCTCGACCCGCGCCGCCGCGACGTCCCGCAGCGGGTCGCCGTCGACGACCAGCAGGTCGGCGCGGGCACCGGGCCGGATGACGCCGAGGGTTCCGGCGCCCAGTGCCTCGGCCGCGTTGGTGGTCGCCGTCCGCAGCACCTCGACCGGGGTGAAGCCGTGCCGGACCAGGGCTCGTGGGTTCTGGTGGATACTGATGCCGACGAAGTCCAGCGGGGCGTCGGCCCCGGCGACGACCGAGCCGCCCGCGCGTCGCACCCGCAGCAGCAGATCCACATCCCCTTCCGTCCAGGCGCGGTCCAGCTCTGAGCCGGGGCCTGCAGCGGCCTCGGCGCGGGCGAGCAGGGCTGCGCACTCCCACGAGGGGAAGAGGATCCGGGTGCGCGGGTCCTCAATGAGATCGTTTCATCTTGAACTCGCGGGTCGCGGTACTGGTGTGAGTCCGTGATGCGGTCCTCGTGCTGGCAGGCGGAGTGATGGTCGTCGGGTGATCGTCTGTCACCGCTGGACCTCGCGGTTCGCCGGAACGAGCAGGGCTCGTAGCAGCGTGGTGGCGTAATGGGCGTTCATGCGGTTGCCGGCTGCGCATGTGTGTGACGTGCCCCGTCGGACAAGATGGCGTCCGCCCCCGAAGTCGTAGCGCGTCTTCCGCAGATCCCGATGTGCTCAAAACCCGGTGAACCACTTCACGACCGACTTCGTCTAGACGGTTGAGATTCGTAGACGCTGTTATCCGGGTCCGCTCTTACCGTCGAGCTGCAATCCTTCCGTAGAGGTAGATATGCCCCTTTCCGTAATCCTGCTCTTCTTTGTCGCAGCCGTCACGCTTTCTGTATACAGGTTTGTGCGGCGCCGACTGACCACCGGCGCGGCGTCGGGAGTGGCGGTTGGCGCCCTGGGGCTCCAGCTCTTCGGTCTTTGGGTCATGGCCGAGCTCACGTTCGCCAACATGGGCTGAGCTCGGCTCTGTCGGGGATCTTGGAGTTTTCCGGTGCGTCGCGGTGGCCGCATGAGTACCGCCGTTCCGCCCTGGCCCACCTCGGCGAGCAGGGCACCTCGCTGCTGATGCTCATGGCGAAGCCGGGCACAAGAAAGCCGGAGAACGTCCGCCGCTGCTTCAAGCCGTCTCCGGAGGCGGTCGCCGAGCTCACCAGCCTGCTTGCTCCGGGCAACGGCAGACGCTGAAAAGGGGCCAGGGACGGGGATGACCTCTGTCGGTCAGGAGACCGAGGCGCTCTATTCGGAAGAGGCCATGGTCTGTTGCTTCGCGCCTGCGGACGGCGTGCCCTTGAGCAGGCCGGCGCCAATGATCAGGGCGGTCAGCGTGAATCCGGCGGCGGCCAGGAAGGCCACGTGGTATCCGCCGACCAGCGGCTTCGCCTCCGTCTCCCCCTCGGCGACAAGGCTGTTCGTGCGCGCGTCGACGAAGGCGCTCAGCACGGTCAGGCCGATTGAACTCGCAGGCTGCGGTATTGGTGTGAGTCCGTGATGTGGTCCTCGTTCTGGCAGGCGGAGTGATCGTCGTCGGGTGATCGTCCGTCACCGCTGGACCTCGCGGTTCGCCAGAACGAGCAGGGCTCGTAGCAGCGTGGTGGCGTAATGTGTGCTCATGCGAACTTCGGCCAGAATGCGCCAGGTCTTCAGGTTCGCGAAGCCGTGCTCGACGGCGGCGCGTTCGCGGCTGATCAGCCGGTTCGCCTCCTTCTCGGCGTGGGTGAGGCGGTGGGAGCGGGTCACCTGCGGCCGGTGATGATGACCGGAGCGTCGTCGGGGTCGTCGTCGAGGCCGACGGGGCGTCGAGCGCGGTCAAGTGCGCGCTCCTGTGCAGCGATTGCCCGGTAAGCGTCGCGTCCGCCGTTGTTGTTGACTTCACGGCTGATCGTCGACACCGCCCGCTCCCAGTCCTCCTCGGCGGGACGGGCCGCCGGCGTCCGTTCAGCGCGTTCGTGCAGGCTCCATCCGCTCCGCGCTGTGCAGCCGACGGTGCGGGCGGTACGGCTGTGCGAAACGCCGGCCAGGAGGCGCACCACCGGCTCCCCCACCGCACCGGCTCCCCCACCGCGAAGTGACTGATCGACGGCAACGGCAACAGATCATCACTCATGGGCGGACCGTAGGCGACGCCACTGGCATCGGGGCGTGGGGTCGGGGCCGGTCGTGGGCCCGCCCCTGCCGGAGGCCGCGCGTCGTCCGGCGCGGGCTGGGCGGACACCGTACGGCGCCGGCCGCGGTGGTCACCGGGCTCGCCGGCGCTCCGTCCACACGGGCCGCTCACACGACGCGGACGACGACAACGGCCTCCGCCGCTCCCTCGCTCCCGCCCCGCCCGCGGTGAGCAGCGCGCTGTGCCCGTGGTGCGGCTGCTCGGTCCGGCGTGCGGAGTGCGTCCGGCAGGGGAGGCCGCGGGTGTTCACCCGAGACCAGAGGGGGCCCGGTGGCTGGAGAGGCCGGGCGCCGGACGGCGTCGTGAAAGCGCTTTCGACCGACGGTGCAGAACCGGTCACCGGCCCTGGGTGCCGCAAGGGGCAATCCGCCCATAGGGGTTCGGCCTCAGGGAAGCCGCCGGGAGCATTCCCGCCGTAACGCGCGCGGGACGGCGCGGCCTCCCTCCTGTCCCGGCGCCGACGACAGGCGGAGGGCGCGGCATGGGCCCGGCCTCCCCCGCCCCATCACACGACATACCGGAATACTCCACTTGATCTTCATGAATCGGCCATGATTTCCGGCGACCCGGCGCGGCCGCACCGCCTGCCCGGGGCCGACGACGACCTGAGCAGCCGCGCCGCCGTGCGGAGCCGGCGGCGCCGGAGAGTCCGGTGCGCCGCGATGAATGGCGCGTTGTCCACCGGCCGCCGCACCGCCGGGACCTTGCCGGAATCCGGGACGACCGACGGGCCATCACCCAATGGCCCGTCAGGTATCCGTCGTCTCACCCTGCGGACGGGATCCCGCAAGAGCCCCTTCCTCGCCAACCGGCTTGCGCACCCGGGGGCTCCCGCCGAAGCGTCCGAAAGCGGCGCTTGTTGGCAGAGACATATCACGGCGAAGGTTCAACCACCGATGCGGCACCTCCAGGACGCCCGCACTGTCCGCGGGACTGCCGCAGACATGAACCAAGGGTCCGGATGTCCAACGGGCCCACGCCCCCTCACCGGAGGACAAGTGAAGGTCAAGACGTTCCTGTCGTCGGGCGCCTCTCGAAGAGCCCGTGCCGCCACCGTCGTCGCCGCCCTGGCGACCGTGTCCGCGCTCGTGACCCCCACCGCCATGGCGTCGGCGTCCGCGGACGCGAAGCCCACCGCGGCCCAGCTCGCCCGGGTCGGCGACGCGGTGCTCACCGCCGACGTCGGCGGCACGGCCTGGTACACCGACAAGGCGTCGGGCAAGGTCGTCGTCACCGCCGACAGCACGGTCTCGGCGGCGGAAATCAACAAGATCAGGAAGGCGGCCGGCGCGCAGTCCGGGGCGCTGCAGATCAATCGCACCCCGGGCAAGTTCAGCCGTCTGATCGCTGGCGGGGAGGCCATCACCTCCTCCGGCGCCCGCTGCTCTCTCGGCTTCAACGTCCGCAACTCCGCGGGCACGAACTTCGCGCTCACCGCCGGACACTGCACCAGCGGCCGGTCCAGCTGGAGCATCGGCACCGCGGTGCCAGGCCAGACCGTCTTCCCGACCTACGACCACGGGGTCATCCAGCACTCCAACCCCGCCGCATCCGACGGCCGCGTGTACCTGTACAACGGCACGTACCGCGACATCGTCAACGCCGGCAGCCCGACCGTCGGGACGCGCATCGAGCGCTCCGGCAGCACCACGGGTTACCGCACCGGCACCGTCACCGGCCTGAACGCCACCGTCAACTACGGCAACGGCCAGCTGGTCTACAACACGATCCAGACCAACGCCTGCGCCCAGCCCGGCGACAGCGGTGGCCCGCTCTTCGCCGGCAACACCGCCTACGGCCTGCTCTCCGGCGGCAGCGGCAACTGCACCACCGGCGGCACCACGTTCTACGAGCCGGTCACCCGGCCGCTGAGCCTGTACGGCCTCAGCGTCTTCTAGCCCCGCAGCAGTACCGCGTCACAGGCAGGCCCCGGAGGCCGCCGGCCGTCGCCGACGGCCTCCGGTCCGTGCGGGGGTGTCACGTTGTCGGGTGCCTAACTGCCTGACGGCGCGTCGGGGCAGGTGGGCTCGGGGGCCGGGCCTGTGGTCAGGCCGTGGCGGGCCGGTCGGCAGCGCCGGTGATCTGGTCCCAGATCGCGAAGCGGATGCTCATCCCGGCTCGGTGGGCGGCAGCGGCCGTCAGGGCGCTGTCACGTCGGCTGAGCGGGTGAAATGACTTTCGGGGTGATCGTGGTGGCGGAGGTCGTCCGTGGAGGTCACGTCGCCGTCGTACAAGGAGCACCGGTACCCGGCCGAGGTGGTCTCCCACTGCGTGTGGCTGTACTTCCCCTTCCCGTTGTCCTACCGCGAGGTCGAGGAACTGATCCTCGAGCGCGGCGTGATCGTCCCGTACGAGACGGACACGCCGCTGGTGTCGGAAGTTCGGGCAGGCCTACGCGAACGGGCTTCGCCGCAGGCGTCCCCGGCCCGGCGGCAAACGGCATCCCGACGAAGTCCTCATCAAGGTCAACGGTGAGCAGAAGTATCTGTGGCGGGCTGTGGACCGGGACGGCAGCGTCCTCGACGTCCTCGTGCAGAACCGCCGCGACGAGGCCACGGCCAGACGGTTCCTCCGCAGGCTGATGACGAGGCCCCGGGCAGTGTTGAGGGGGATCGTCACCGACGAGTTCCGCTCCTGCAGCGCCGCCCACCGCGAGGTCATGGCCTCGGTCGAGCACCGCTCGCACAAGGGACTGAACAACCGGGTCGAGAACAGCCACCAGCCGACGAGGCAATGCGAACGGGTCATGAAGGGCTTCCGCTCCGTGGGCGGGGCGCAGAGGTTCCTGTCCGCGTTCAGCGGCATCCCACCCCACTTCCGGCCCCGCCACACCTCAACACGCCACCGGACGCCCACACACCCAACAACGTGACAACGCCCAGAGCTGGACACGTCGACGGCGGACGGGAAGACAAGCACACGAAGCCTCTGGTGGAGACGGAGTTCTTGGTCGAAAACCCATCCACCAGGGGCTTCACCTGCTTGTCAGGCCAACCGGCCTGCTCCGCCACCAGGTTGGAAAAGGCTCCGTGCGGGACGGCGGTGTGCCCGCCGAGTTGACGGTATCCGCCATTCCTGCACTCAACTCCGTTTGCGTCATTGACTTTTCACTCAGCAGTCGTACCTTTGGGAGCGCTCCCATCACAGTCTCGTATCTGGAAGGAGTTCCCCCCACATGCGCAAACAAAGTCCGTCAACCGGGCGTGCGCGGTCCCTCCGCCGGCCCCTTCAGGCGCTCGTCATGGTGTTCGCCGTCGTCATCGGCGCACTGGCCTGGTCGACCCCTGCCCAGGCGCACGGCACCATCGTCAACCCCGCCACCCGCGCGTACCAGTGCTGGAAGACGTGGGGCAGCAACCACACCAGCCCGGCCATGCAGACCGAAGACCCCATGTGTTACCAGGCGTTCCAGGCCAACCCCGACACCATGTGGAACTGGATGAGCGCCCTCCGCGACGGCCTCGGTGGCCAGTTCCAGGCGCGGACGCCCGACGGGACGCTCTGCAGCAACAACCTCTCGAGGAACAACAGCCTGAACAGGCCCGGGCCGTGGAAGACGACCAACGTCAGCAACAACTTCACGATCCAGCTGCACGACCAGGCGTCCCACGGGGCGGACTACTTCCGGGTCTACGTGAGCAAGCAGGGCTTCAACCCCAAGACCCAGACCCTGGGCTGGGGCAACCTCGACTTCATCACGCAGACCGGCCGCTTCGCCCCTGCACAGGACATCAGGTTCAACGTCAACACCTCCGGCTACACCGGACACCACATCCTGTTCGTGATCTGGCAGGCCTCGCACCTGGACCAGGCCTACATGTGGTGCAGCGACGTGAACTTCGGCTAAGCCGAGAAGCGTTGCACACGGCACCCGTCCCTGCCGGGCTCCGGTGATCCACCGCCCGGCCGTGCCGACCTGGCTCCGTCGGAGCAGGGGAACCCATGTGGCCACCCTGCCCCGGCGGGGCTCCCCACGTTCCTGCTCTTCCGGGTGCCTGCCCGCCTTCTCCCCAGGACTGTCGGCACGGCTCGCCCTGTCCACTCGGCCGGAGGTCTGCGGTTGCGGCCCCTGACCGCGTCAGCAGCCCTGCGTCCTGCATCCGCCGCAGGGACTTGGAGACGGTGGAGTGGTCGAGGCGACTCGCTCCAGCAGCTCCGCCTGCGTCAGACCGTCGTGGTCGAACAGCTGCATCAGCTGCAGCTCCTGCCCCGGGTGGAGATTCATCACGCGCAGCATGGCGACGGCGTGGCCGCGGTGGGTGCGTGCGAGCTGGAAGACGGCGTAGCTCAATGGCCCCTCGCCGCATCCGGCAGCTCCGGTGAGGTGGTGTCTGGCACTGCTGCTCCCTCGGACCACTTGACTGCGGTACCGGATCAGTCGACCGCGAGGACGGTCTTGCCTCGGTTGTGGCCCGCGTCGCTGACCTGCTGGGCCATGGCCGCTTCGGGGAGCGGGCAGGTGGCGCTGATCGTGGTCCTCAGGGTGCCGTCGGCAGCTTCCCGGGCCAGTTCGGCGAGGCGGGCGGCGGAGCGGCGCTGGGGCCCTCGGCGAGGACGATGCCGAGTCCGGCCGCACGGAAACCGGCGGCGAGCGCGAGGTCCGGGCCACCGCCCATGAGATTCAGCAGGGGGATCATGCCCCCTCCGACCCGGGCGTCGACCTCGATGGTCAGTGTCTCGCCGGACCACAGCGGGTCCCCCGGGTCCTCCGTGAACTCGACGGCCCCCACCAGGTCGGCGGGAGATCCCCGGCGGCGGTCCCTCCTGCCGACCTCCGCGAGGACCCGCCCGTCGGCGTCCTGACATCCTGGTCCTGCCGGGCTACGCCTCTCGCTCGACGACGAAGATGCAGAACGGGTGGCCTTGGGGGTCCCGGTAGACACGGAAGCGCTCCTCGTCATCGGGATCCGGCCGGTCCCTGTTGCTGAGGAGACGGCCGCCGAGGGCGAGCACGCGCTCGTGCTGGTCCAGCAACTCCTCCAGCGAGGCGACACTCAAGTCGAGGTGCATCTGCTGAGGCACCGGGCCGTCGGGCCAGTCCGGCTCCCGCAGGCGCCCCACCTGCTGGAAGGCGAGCTGCCGTCCGCCGCCGGGATCGCGCAGGACGAGCCAGTCCCTGCCGTGCTCGTCCGGCACGCCGGGCGGAGGCGGCTCGTCTCCTTCCGCGTATTCGAGGCCCAGCAGGGACCGATAGAACTCGGCGAGTGTGCGGGCATCGGTGCTGTCGAGCACGGTCTGCACCAGCCGGATACGGCTTGTGTCGTCGGTCATGGCCCCCATGTGCCCGGCCCGGCCGCCCTCGAACGACTCGGCCGGGTGACGCCTGCCGCCGAACGACGCACACGCGTGCGCGCCAGCGCCGCCCGGAACGAACCGAGTACGGCTGTGCGTTCCGTTCCTCGGCGGTACATCTCCAGCGGACTTCCGCGGACCGTCGGCCGGCATACGGGCGGTCAGCCGCCGGACCTGCTCCTCCACTGGCTGCTCGGGAGTGACGAACGACTCGTACCGGTACGACTCCGTACGCTCGCCGTGCTCCCGCACCTGATGGACGTGGACATCCGCGCCGGGAGGGCCGGTGATCCCCTCAGGGAGACCGGGCTCCTCGCGTCGCGGCGAGACACTCGTCAGAACGCAGCCCCGGCGCTCGAACCAGCCGCTGTCCGCAAGCGCCTGCTCGAGAAGCCGAGCCACGGTGTCCACCGGTTCTTCCCCGCTGCGGTCCGCGGACGCCCTCGCGAGCTCGGCCTCGTACTGGGGCACCGTCGAACCGGACGTCCGGCGGCACGGCTGTGGGGTCGCCGGCGTTTCCCCAGGACCCCCACATCACCTGATCGCCTTCACGACGGATGGTCGCGTACAGGGCGCCGCAACAGCCGGCCGTGCAAGCGGGCTCGGTGATCATGATCCTGCGGGGCTCCTCCGCAGCCGCCAACGGCCGGCTCTCGGCCGGGCCCCTCCGGCATCGGCAGCCGCGCGCGAGCCCTTCGCAGGCCGCAGGCGTGGCGCGCGGTGACCTCGACCGGGCCGGCCTGTTCGCGCTGGTGGCCATGCCGGCCTGGCTCGGCGACCGACCCTCGAGGGCGGCGGCTGAGGGAGGACTCGCCCGGCTGCGTGCCGTTCAGGTCACCGGACCCCCTGTGAGCGGTGCGGGATCGTAGGCGGCCTCCACGGTGAGGTCGCGCAGCCGCGAAACGGCGGTGAGCAGGTCCCCGTGGCTGGTGAAGAGGGCGTTGACGCCGAAGCGGAGCAGGTCGGGCGCGCGCATGTCGGCCACGACACCGCGCCCGGCCAGGGCGACGGCCAGTCCGTGGGCGTGGGGGTGGCGCAGGGTGACCTGACTGCCGCGGCGGCCGGGGTCGGACGGGGTGACGGAGGTGAAGCCCAGGGGTGCCAGGAGTGCGTCCGCGCAGCGCAGGAGGAAGCCCGTCAGGGACAGGCTCTTGGCACGCACCTGGTGCAGGCCGACGCCGTCGAAGGCGGTGAGGGCCGCTTCGAGGGCGAGCAGGGACAGGATCGGCGGGGTGCCGATGCGGGCGCGGGCGATGCCGGGCGCGGGCGTGTAGTCCCGCGCCAGGGCGAACGGGTCGGCGTGGCCGGTCCAGCCGGGCAGCGGCGTCTCCAGCGCGGCGTGGTGGCGCTGTGCCACGTAGAGGAAGGCGGGGGCGCCCGGGCCGCCGGAGAGGAACTTGTAGCCGCAGCCGACCGCCAGGTCCACGCCGAGGGCGTCGACCTCCAGGGGCAGGGCGCCGGCGGCGTGGCACAGGTCCCACAGCGCGAGGGCGCCGGCGTCGTGGGCGGCCCGGGTCAGCGCCCGCATGTCGTACAGCTCCCCGGTGCGGAAGTCGACGGGCGAGTAGCTGACGACGGCGACCCGGGGGCCCTCGGTGGCGAGGAAGTGCGGGAGGTCCGACGGCGGCACGTGCCGTACCTGAAGGCCGCGGCGGCGGGCGACCGCGTCGGCGAGGTAGCGGTCGGTGGGAAAGTGCCCGGGGTCGGTCACCAGCAGCGGGCGGTCCGGGCGGAGCGCGGCGGCGGCGTCGAGCGCGGTGAACAACTGCACGCTGGTGGAGTCGCCCGCGACCGTCTGCCCCGGCGCGGCCCCGATGAGCGTGCCGATGGCGTCGCCGACGCGCAGCGGCGCCTGCCACCAGCCGGCCGCGTTCCAGGAGCCGATGAGTCCGGTGCCCCACTGGCGTCGTACGACGTCGTCCAGGGCCGCCGGCACGGCGGCGGGCAGCGGGCCCAGGGAGTTGCCGTCGAGGTAGACGACGTCCGGCGGGAGCAGGAAGCGTTCGCGGACGGGGGCCAGGGGGTCGTCGGCGTCGAGCCGTGCTGCCTGCTCGCGCAGGGCGGCGGCTGCGGAGAGCGCGGTGGTCATCGGTGTGCGGCCTCCTCGCCCGCGCGGCCGGCGTCCGCCGGGGTGAAGGCGGCCGCCATGTCCCGGAGGGTGTCGGCGACCGCGTGGGCGCCGGGTGCTCCGGGTTCGATGAGGGTGTAGTGGCCGGTGCCGGGCAGGACGACCGTCCTGAGGTCCCGGTGCACGGCCGCGTAGTCGCTGAACTGGGTGAGCGGGACCTCCTCGTCGGCGGCGCCGTGCAGCAGCACGGTGGGGACACCGGTGGCGCCGGCGTCGCGCAGCAGGGTGAGGGGGTCGACCTCGGCCAGCCGTTCGGTGAAGTATTCCTCGCCGCCGAGGAGTTGCAGGGCGGCGTCGTTGCTGAGGCGGTCGCGGCGGGTGGCGGTGAGGTCGGTGATCGGTGCGAGGGCGAGCACGCTCGTCGGCAGGGTGCGGGTGTGCCAGCGGGAGCCGGGCGGCAGCAGGCCGCGGGCGGCGCACCACAGGGCCAGGTGCCCGCCGGAGCAGTGGCCGGCCAGGACGTGGGGCCGCCCCTCGGGCAGCGTGTCCACGATGCGGGCGACGTCGTCGAAGGTCTCGGGATAGCCGCCCGCGCCGCCGGACCGGCGGAAGCCCGGGAGCAGCACGCTGAAGCCCTGCGCGGAGAGCCAGGCCGCGAACGGGGTCAGGTGCATCCGGTCGTAGCGCCAGTAGCCGCCGTGCAGCAGGATCACCAGCGGGGCGTGGGGGTCCTCGGACGGCCAGGCGTCGTAGGACTGGTGGGGGTGGTCCCCGTAGCGGCCGTGCACCGGTGCCAGGACCGGCTTCAGGCTCAGGACCCGCTGCTCCTCCTCGGCCGCGAAGGCGGAGATCGTCCTAGACGTCACCGCGCACCTCCCACAGTTCGGGGAAGACCGGCCGGGCCGCCCGCTGCTCCAGCCAGGCCAGCCCGGCCGATCCGGCGCTGCCCGGCTTGGCTCCCATGGCCCGGCGGACCACCAGGACGTGGTCGGACCGCCAGCGGGTGACGAGTTCGGCGATGTCGGTGAGCAGTTCGCCGAGTGCGAGGTGGGGGTGGTGCTGCGGCCCGGTGTAGACGTGCCGCCAGGTCTCCGCCACGCCGGGGTCGCTGTCGTAGGGGCTGGTCACGTCCCGTTCGCGGACGTGGCGCGGGACGGGCAGGCCCTGACGGTGGAGGTAGGCCAGCACCTCGTCGTACAGGGACGGTTCGCGGTAGGTCTCGGCGAGCGCCTCGTGGACGGCCGGGTCTCCGCGGTGGGCGCGCAGCAGCCCGGCGGACTTGTCACCGAGGAGGAACTCCATGTGCCGGTACATCGCCGACTGGAAGCCCGACGCCCGGCCGAACGCGGCCCGGAAGCCGTTGAACTGGGCCGGCGTCAGGGCGGCGATGGGCGCCCAGGCGCCGCCCAGGGCGGTCAGCGCGCGCCGGCTGCGCACCAGCGCGTCCATGGCGGCGGGCAGGTCGTCCTTGGCGAGGGCGACCTTCGCCGTGCGCCACTCGTGCACGATGAGGGTGAACCACAGTTCCATCACCTGGGTGGTGACGAGGAAGCCCATCTCGTCCGGGGCCTCGGTGAGCGGGTGCTGCAGCGTGTTGAGGACGGACGCGTGCACGTACGTGTCGTAGGGGCTGGCGCCCTCGAAGGGGCGGGTCAGGGTGTCGTCCGTGGCCGGCCCGTCGAGGGTGGTCGTGCGGTCGTTCATCACATCTCCTGGAGGTGCGGACGGGTCACACACCGAGGTGGGCGCCGCCGGAGGCGTCGATCCACTGGCCGGTCACCCAGCGGGCGTCGTCGCTCGCCACGAAGGAGACGACGTCCGCGATGTCCACCGGGTCGCCGAGCCGGCCGAACGTGGAGGCCTCGGAGTAGCGGCGGCGGATCTCCGGGACGGCGAGGGTGGGGTTGATCTCCGTCTCGGTGTAGCCGGGCGCGACGGCGTTGACGGTGATGCCCCGGGGGCCGAGATCCTGGGCCAGGGAGAGGGTGAGGTAGTCCAGGGCGGCCTTGGTCATGGTGTAGGAGACGATCGGCGGGAAGGCGATACGGGTCGCGACGGACGAAATGTTGATGATCCTGCCGCCGTCCCGGAGGCGGTCCAGTCCGCGCTGGATGATGAAGAACGGCGCCTTGGTGTTGACGGCGAAGACGCGGTCGTAGTCGGCTTCGGTCACCTGGGCGATGGGGCGGGGGACGGTGATGCCCGCGTTGTTGACGAGGATGTCCAGGCCGGCCGGGGCGTCCTGTTCCGCCAGGGCCTCGTCGAAGGCGGCCCACAGGGTGTCGGCGTCGCCGGGGACGCCGAGTTCGGCGTGTACGGGGAAGGCGCGGCCGCCGTCGGCCTGGATCTCCTTGACGGTCCGCTCGGCGGCCGTCAGGTCGTGGCCGTAGTGGACCGCCACGAGGGCGCCCTCGCGGGCGAGGCGGTGGCTGATGGCTCGGCCGATGCCGCGGCTGCCTCCGGTGACCAGGGCGGTCTTTCCCGCGTGGCGGTCGGTGGCGGTCATCGTGGGTCTCCTTCGCTGAGGGTGGCGTGGCGGGCGGGATCAGGCGTCGAAGTCGAGGACGAGCTCGGGGGTGCGGGGCCTCGCGCGGCAGACGAGTGTGTAACCGGCGGCGCGGTCCCGCTCGTCCAGGGCGTGCTCACGGTCCGCCGTCACCTGCCCGGACAGGACCTTCGCGCGGCAACTGCCGCAGACGCCCTCACGGCAGGCGTACGGCACGTCGGGGTGGCTGCGCAGCAGTGCGTCGAGCAGGGCCGGGTCGTCCGGCAGCACGGTGGCGGCCCGGCGGCGCCCGTCGAGCAGGGCGGTGACCCGGTACTCCCCCGCCCCGGGTGCCCGTCCGGCCGGCTCCGGCGGCGTCGGCTGCGTGCCGTCGGCCGTGAACAGCTCCCAGCGGACGAGCGACGGGTCGGCTCCCGAGTCGGCCAGGACGCGCCGTGCGGTGGCGACGAGACCGGGCGGTCCGCACAGGGCGAACGTGGTGTCCGGGCCCGGGCGGGCGTCCACGGCCGCCAGCAGCCGGCGCACCCCGGACGCGTCCAGCCGCCGGGCGAGCGGCCCGCTCCCCCGCTCCTCCCGGGTCAGCACGTACAGGACGGTGAGGCGGTCCACGAACTCGTCCTTGACCTCGGCCAGTTCGTCGGCCAGCAGGGCGTCGGCGGACGTGCGGACCGAGTGCACGAGGCTGACCCGGCAGGCCGGGTCCCGGCGCAGGGCATGGGCGGCCATCGGGGCCAGGGGGGTGATGCCGGTGCCGCCCGCGAGGAGGACGTGGTGGGCGCCCGGCACCTCCGGCAGGGCGAAGGCGCCGGTGGGCGGCGAGAGTTCCAGCCGCTCGCCCGGTGCGAGCCGGGTGGTGGCGTGGTCGCCGAAGCCGCCGGGGCCGGACCGCTTGATCACCAGGCGGAGCGCCCCGGGTGTGTGCGGTGGCGGGCAGATCGAGTAGGTGCGGCGCAGTTCGGCACCGCCCCGGCGGTGACGGACGACGACGTGCTGGCCGGGGTGGTGGGCGAAGACGTCGCGCAGCGCGGCGGGCACGTGGAGGGTGACGGCCACCGTGTCGGAGGTCAGGTGCCGGACCTCCGTGACGTCGAGTGTGTGCCGGCCGGTGCGGCGGCGCGGACCGGCCGGCACATGGTCGCGCAGGGCGGGCGGGGTGGTGTTCACGGTGGGCCTCACAGCGCGGTCAGGTGGGGGAAGGGCTCGCGGCACGCCGTGCACCACAGCACCGACTGACAGCGGGACGGCCCGAAGACGCTGTGCGGCCGGGTGGCCGTCGAGCCGCAGTGCGGGCAGGGCACCGCGCCCAGTGCGACGGGGACCGGACCGCCGGGAGCCGGGGACACGGGTGGGGCGATGCCGTGCGCGGCGAGTGCGCGGCGCCCTTCGGGGGTGATGCGGTCCGTCGTCCAGGCGGGCGTGAGGACGTGCCGGACGCGGCCGTCGGGGTGACCGCAGGCGGTCAGGACCTCCCGCACCGCCGCGGTGATCTCGGGCAGCGCGGGGCAGCCCAGGTAGGTGGGAGTGATCTCCACCTCCAGGACGCCGTCGTCGCCGGGAGCGACGGAGTGCACCACGCCGAGGTCGCCGAGGCCGATCACCGGCAGCTCCGGGTCCGGCAGCGCGGCCACCCGCTCGCGCACCTCCCCGGCGGAGAGGGGGGCCGTGGCCGGTGCGGGCCCGCTCACCAGGTGCCTCCGGGGAACTGCCGCCGCACGGACTGCAGTTCCGCGATCAGCGGGCCGAACTCCTCGGTGTGCAGGCCCGAGCGGCCGCCGGTGGCCGACCAGCTGGGAGCGGGCACGGCGAGTCCCGCCCCGGTGACGACCTCGGTGACCCGGGCGAGCCAGGTGTCGTGCAGCGCTGCCGGTGAGGGCACGGTGCCGGACGCGGCCAGGCGGCGCAGCACGTCGTCCTCCTCGAAGAGTTCGCCGGTGTAGGGCCACACCCGCTCCAGGGCCCGCTGCATGCGGCGGGTGCTCTCCGGCGTGCCGCGTCCCAGCGTCGCCGTCCAGCGGTCGGCGTGCAGCCGGTGGAAGGCGACCTCCTTGGCGGCCCGGACGCCGAACGCGGCGAGGCCGGGGTCGGCGCAGTGCGCCAGGGCCTCGTAGTGGAGGACGGCGTAGTGGGTGTAGGCGAGTTGCCGGGCCACGGTCACGGCGAAGTCCCCGTTGGGGAGTTCGGTCAGCAGGGCGTTGGTGAACTCGCGTTCCGAGCGGGTGTAGGCGAGGTCGTCCTCGCTGCGGCCGGTCCCGTCGAGGCGGCCGGCGCGGGAGAGGAGTGTGCGGGCGTGGCCGATGAGGTCGAGGGCGATGTTGGACAGGGCCAGGTCCTCGTCGATGGTCGGCGCGCGGGTGATCCACTGGCACAGCCGCTGGCCGAGGACGAGGGCGTCGTCGCCGAGGCGCGTCAGGTGCCGGGCCAGGTCGGGATCGGCGGCGGACGGCGGCTCACCCGGCGGGGAGCCGGGACGCACCGCCGTGACGTCACTCGTGGTGCTCACCTGCGGGGCCTTTCTCGGTCAGCGGCGCGTAGTGCTCGGGGTAGCGGTACGGCTTGTGGCGGGCGCCCGCGAAGTACGGGTCGCGTTCGTCCGGGGAGGCCGTGTGCACGGCGTCGGAGCGGACCACCCACAGCGACAGGGGCTCGCCCCGCCGTGTGTACAGATCGCGGGCGGCGGCCAGGGCCGCGTCCGGGCCGGCGGCGCGCACCGACCCCACGTGCTGATGGGCCAGGCCCCTGCGGGCCCGCAGGAACACCTCCCAGGACGCCGGCGCGCCTTCCCGTGCCGCGCTCATGCGGCCGCTCCGGCCGGCTCGTCCGTCCTCGCGGCGTACGCGACGGCGGCCTCCCGGACCCAGGCGCCGTCCTCGTGCGCGGCCAGGCGGTGAGCGATGCGCTGCCGCGCCCAGTGCGTGTCGTCACCCAGGGCGCGGCGGTAGGTGTCCCAGTCGACGGGCGTGAAGTCGTAGTGGCCGCGCTCCTCGTTCCAGCGGATCGCCGGGTCGGGCAGCGTCAGGCCGAGGCGCTCGGCCTGCGGGACGCAGGTGTCGACGAAACGCTGGCGCAGCTCGTCGTTGGTGTGACGCTTGATGCCCCAGGCCATCGCGCGGCGGGAGACGGCCGCTCCCAGCGCGGCGGTGCGCGCGTCGGCGCCGCCCGCCTCGGTGTCGGGCGGTCCGAACATCAGCGCCACGGCCGGCAGCCACCAGCGGTTCACCGCGTCCTGCGCCATCTCCTTCTGCTCCGGCGTCCCCTCGCACAGGGCGCGCATCAGGTCGTAGCCCTGCCGCACGTGGAAGGCCTCCTCCTGGCAGACACGGCGCATCGCCCGGGCGTAGGGCCCGTAGGAGGTGCGGCACAGGGGTGCCTGGTTGATGACGGCGGCGCCGTCCGTCAGCCAGGCGATGGCGCCGGTGTCCGCCCAGGTCAGCGCGGGGTGGTTGAAGGTGGCCGAGGCGCGCTGGCGGCCGTGGTGCAGGGCGTCCAGCAGGTCGGCGCGGTCCACGCCGAGCGTCTCGGCGGCGGAGTACAGGTACAGGCCGTGGCCCGCCTCGTCCTGGACCTTGGCGAGCAGGACCGACTTGCGGTGCAGGGACGGGGCGCGGGTGAGCCAGGCGCCCTCCGGCTGCATGCCGATGATCTCGGAGTGGGCGTGCTGGGCGATCTGGCGCACCAACATGCGGCGGTAGCCGTCGGGCATCCAGTCGCGCGGTTCGATCGTCTCGCCGTCGGCGACGAGCGCGTCGAAGTGGGCGAGCAGCGCGTCCTCGTCCGGGGCGGCCGCCGCGGCCGCGGTGGCGGGGGTGGCGGGGGCGGTGGTCGGCGCGGTCACCGGACACCGCCCGGACGTCCGGTGACCGTCGCGGCGGTGCCGAACCGCGGGCACCGTCCCGGGACCCGGACCCGTACCGGCTGCCTGGGCACGCGCATCACTCCTTCGGCTGGGGAACCGCCCGCCGCGGGGCCGGGCGGAGCGGGTTGCTTCGTTGCGGTAAGAGGCCGGGGCCGGGGCCCGGCTATCCCCGCCGCGTCAGGTTCGGGCGCGTGACAAAGCTCACGGGAGGGCCCGGGGAGTGGGGCCGGCCGCCGCCGCCTCTTAGGGGGTGACAGTCGTGGACCGCGGCGGCCGGCACGCCGGGACGAAAGGGGAAACCATGAGCACCATCAGGGAGTTGCTGGTCGAACTCACCGGCACCGTCGAGTACGCCGACCGGATCGGCGACGACGCCGACCTGGCCGCCAGCGGCATCGACTCCGGGGACCTGGTGCGTCTCGTCCTGCTGGTCGAGCAGCGGCTCGGCGTCGAGATCACCGCCGAGGACATGGAGGAGCTGCGCACGATCGGCGATTACGAGCGTTTCGTGGCCGAGCGCACGGTCGCCGGCGCGAGCGGCGGTGCGTGATGTGGCTGACGCAGCTGCTGGAACGCAACCGCCAGTGCCGGCCCGGCCGGACCGCGCTGGTGGACGAGGAACGCAGCGTCACCTGGTCCGAACTGCACGACCGTACGTTGCGACTCGCGCGCGGGCTGGCCGACTTGGGGATCCGGCGGGGCGACCGGGTGGCCGTGCTGTCCAAGGACCGGATCGAGGTCCTGGAGAGCTACTTCGCGCTGGCCCGGCTCGGCGCGCTGTTCGTGCCGCTGAACCACAGTCTGGCCGAGCCCGAGGTCGCCGGGATCGTCGAGCGCGTCGGCGCGGTGGCCGTCCTCGGTGAGTCCGAGCTGCTGGACCGGCACACCGGGCTGCCGTCCTCGGTGCGGATCCGGATGGCCTTCGACAAGCCCGCCTTCGCGGCGCTGGGCACCCTGGCCGCCGAGCGGGAGCTGCCGGACGTCGCCGACACGGACCCGATCGCCGTGCTGCACACCTCGGCGACCACCGGGCAGGCCAAGGGGGTGACGGTCGACAGCGCGTCGTTCCGCGCCATCGCGCTGGGCTGGCTGGTGATGGCCCGCCCCACGGACGACATCGTCATGGTCAACTGCTGCCCGCTGTACCACGGCAGCATGGTCGTCTCCCTGACCTACCTGGCGGCCGGCGCGACGGTCGTGCTGATGCCCGGGTTCACCCCGCAGCGGGCGCTGTCCGCGGTGGAGGCGCACCGCGCCACCCACATGTGGCTGGTGCCGCAGATGCTGCGCTTCATGCTCCAGGCGAAGGCGTCCCTGCGCACCGACCTGTCCTCCCTGCGGGAGGTGCTGTACGGGGCCGCCCCGATGCCGCTCGACGTCTACGCCGACGCGGTGGAACGGCTCGGGTGCGGCTTCCGGCAGGTGTACGGCATGACCGAGGTGGGCGGCCCGTTCGTCACGCTCGGTCCCGACGAGCACCCCGCGCCCGGGGACGTCACCGCCCGCATCCCGTGCGGGCGGGTCGTGCCGGGCATGTCCGCCCGCGCCGTGGACGAGACCGGGCGGGAGCTGCCGCCCGGCGAGATCGGCGAGATCGTGGTGCGCGGGCCGGGCGTCATGCAGGGCTACTGGAACGACCCGGAGGCCACGCGGGAGATCACCCGGGACGGCTGGATCAGGACGGGCGACCTCGGCTTCATGGACGAGGAGGGCCGCATCAGTTTGGTGGACCGCACCAAGGACGTGATCATCCGGGCGGGCCAGAACGTCTACCCCTCGGAGATCGAGCGCGCCCTGATGACCCACCCGGCGGTCCGGGACGCGGCGGTCGTCGGCATGCCCGACGAGGACTACGGCGAGGTGCCGCTGGCGTACGTCGCCCTGGAGGCGGGCGCGGAGCCGGGCACGGCGGAGCTGCTCGCGCATGTCGCGGGGCTGCTGGCGCCGTACAAGCGGCCGCGGCGGGTCGAGTTCATCGAGCAGGTGCCGCGCAATCCCGCCGGGAAGATCGTCAAGAAGCTGCTGCGGGCATGAGCGCGTGCGGCGGCGAACGGCGATGACCGGGAGCCCGATGCGACCCGGGTCGGCCACGGCGTCTCCGTCGTGGCCGACCCGGGTCGCTGCCGTACGCGAATCCGCGCGGCCGGCCCGGACCGGTGCGGAACCCACGTGGAGGGCCCCGGCCGATCCGGGACCCGAGCCGACAGCCTCGGCCGCTGCAGAGCCCACGTGGGCGAGCCAGGCCGATGTGAAGCCCTCGAGGGCGGCCCGGGCAGGTGCGGAAGCCGTGCGGCCGGCGCAGGCCGATGAGGAAGTCGTGTGGACGGCCGCTTCGTGGGTCCGGGTCGGTGTGGAGTCCGTGGGGACAGCACCGGGTGGTGGAGAGGCGCTGTCTGCGGTCGGCGGGGGCCTGATGGCGCTCGGGCCGCTCCTGGCTGCTGCGGGGCTCGGGCTGGGTGTGGCTGCCGTGTCGGAGCCGGGTGCGGAACCGGCCGGGCCCGCCGAGGCGGCCGCCGCCGCGGCGATGCCGCCGCGGCGCCGTCTGGAGTTCCTGGCCGGCCGGCGGGCCGCCCGGCGGGCCCTGCGTGCGGTGGGGCTGGACTGCGGGGAGATTCCCCGGTCGGGGCGCCTGCCGGTGTTCCCGCCGGGCCGCACCGCGTCCATCTCGCACAGTACGGGCACAGCCGTCGCCGTGGCCGGCGCCCCCGGCCGGGACCTGCCGGTCGGCTGCGACCTGGAGCTGCGGCCCCTCCCCCGCGCAGCGGCCCGCCTGGTGCTGCGCGAGGACGAGGAGTCCCTGCTCGCCGACGCGGGGCTGCCGCTCGGTGCGAACGCGGCCTGGTCGGTGACGGAGGTGTTCTCCGCCAAGGAGGCGGCGTGGAAGGCCCTCACCGTGATGACGGGTGAGGGCCGGGAGGGTCCGGAGGGAAGCCTGCGGGAGTTGCGGGTCTCGCCCTGCGGGGACGGTCTGCGCGTGTACCTGCGCGCCGATCCCGCCCACGCCGTGCGGGTGCGGGTCGTGCGCGTCGGCGCGGGAGCGTTCAGCTACGTCACCGGCCGGGCCGGCACTCGCGGCTGAGCGGACGCCGCCCGTCCCCGGCGCATGGGGGACGGACGGCGGATCGGTTCAGCGCTCGGGCGTGCCGCCGTCCCGGTAGGAACGTCGTGCCGCGTCGGCCGCCTTGTCGGTCTTGGCGTCGTACTTGTCGCCGGTCCGCTCGTCGACCATGCGCTCGGCGCCCGAGACGCCCTTGTCGGCCTGGTCGGGGTGACCCTTGGCCATCTGCTTGGCCTTGTTCATCATGTCGCCCAGCTTGCCCACGAGGTACCTCCGGGAACGTGCGTGTGCGTCGTACCCCGCCGCGGGTACCCCCCTGGCCGGGGGTGAATCACCCGCGGTCGCCGACCCTGGCGGCCATGTTGCCCGCCGGGTGGCGGTTGTCGTGGATCAGCTGGTGCGCGAGGCCGATCTCGTCGAAATCGAAGGTCTGGGACAGGCAGGGGTCGATTATTCCCTGGTCGATCAGCCGCGTTACCTCGCGCGCCTCGCGGGCCGTGGCGACGTGCGAGCCCTGCAGGCGCTTCTGCCGCATCCACAGGAACCGCAGGTCGACGTCGCCGTTGTAGCCGGTGGTGCCGCCGCACAGGACGACCATGCCGCCGTTGTCGCACAGGTACAGGGACGTGGGGATGGTGTCGGCACCGGAGTGCTCCAGCACGATGCGCGGGCTGCGGCGCTCTCCCAGCACCTCCCAGAAGGCCCGCCCGAAGGCCCGGGCCCCGGACAGCCAGCGGCCCATGGCCTCGTCGTCGGAGGTGTCCGGCAGCCGTCCCCAGTGGTCGAACTTCCGCCGGTCGACATAGCCCTCGGCGCCCAGCTTGAGGCAGAACTCGCCGCGTTCCTCGCTGGAGACGACCGCGACGGGGATGCCGCCGACGTGCCGGACCAGCTGGATGGCGATGCAGCCGAGCCCGCCGGCGCCGCCCCAGATCAGCACCGGGTCCCCCGGGCGCACCGTGTGCGGCGGCCAGCCGAACAACTGGCGGTAGGCGGTGGCGGCGGTCGCCATGTAGCAGGCGGCCTCCGCCCACGACAGCCGGGCGGGCTTGGGGTGGCACATGTAGTCGTCGACCACCGCGAACTGGGCGAAGGAGCCGTAGTTCTCCTCGTAGCCCCACACCCGCTGGCTGGTGGACCAGGTGGGGTCGCCGCCGAGGCGGACGTCCTCGGCCTTCTCGTCCCAGCGGTTGGCGAGGACGACCACCTCGTCCCCGAGCTTCACCCCGCGCACGTCCTCGCCGACCGCCCACACGATCCCGGACAGGTCGGAGCCGCCGATGTGGAAGTCCTCGGTCGCGCCCGCCTTCTGCCGCGCGGCGATCACGTCGAGCGGCGAACCCAGCGCCGCCCAGACGTTGTTGTAGTTGATGCCGGCCGCCATCACCTTCACCAGGACCTGGCCGCGCCCCACGGGCGGGACGTCGACCACCTCGGTGCGGAAGGCGTCGACGGGCTGTCCGTAGCGCTCACGGCGGATGAGCGAGGCGTACATCTTCTTCGGGGCGGTGCCGATCTCGGGTGCGTCACCGAGTTCGTAGAGGTCCTGGGTCGCGTGCACGCTGGTTCTCCTCAACGCGGGTTCAGGGGGAAGGGGAGGCGGAGGCCCGGTCGCCGAGGCCGCGCAGGGCCTTGGCGACCGCTTCGCCGATACGGGCGATCGGTTCGGGTTCGGTCATCTCGTAGTGGCCGCAGGGCACGTGGTGGTCGTGGAGCGTTCCGTCCACGTAGGGCCGCCAGCTGTCGGCCTTGCCCGGCAGCACCGCCAGGTCCGCCGGGAAGGCGGTGGGCTGCTCCTCGGCGGCGCTGAAGAACAGCACGTCGCCGCGGTAGACGCCCGGGACGAACTGGGGCGCGATGCGCAGGTTGTTGCGCATGACGGCGGCGATGGCGGCGGCCTCGGCGCGGGTCACGGGGACGCTCGACGGATCGGCCGTGACCCGGGCGTCGATCCGGTCCAGGACGGTCTCCACGGGCGCCCCGTCGACCGCGAGCCCGGCCACCCTGGACAGCAGGGCCGCGACCTGGCGTTCGGCCGCCTCGGGGTCGTGGGCGGTGCCGTGCGGCTGGGGGGCGTCGAGCATGGCGAGGAGTTCGACCTGCTCCCCGTCGCGCTGGAGGGCGCAGGCCATGGCGTGGGCGACGAATCCGCCGTAGGACCAGCCCAGCAGCCGGTAGGGGCCGTGGGGTTGCACCTGGCGTACCAGGTCGAGGTAGTGGGCGACCATGGCGGCGGCGTCCGGGGCGGGCGGCCGGGTGCCGTCGAGGCCGGCCGCCTGGATGCCGTGGACGGGCTGGTCACCGCCCAGGTGGGGCAGCAGGCCCGTGTAGCGCCAGGCGATGCCCGCGCCGGGGTGGACGCAGAACAGGGGCGCGGCGGTGCCCTCGGCGCGCAGCGGCAGCAGGGGACCGAGCGCGGTGGTGGTGCTGTCCGGCGCCTCCTCGGCCGGCTGGTCGGCCGTGGCGAGGACCCCGGCCACGGTGGGCGCGGCCAGCAGGGTCGCCGCGGGGACGTCGAGGACACCGGCCTGGCGCAGCCGGCCCGCCAGCAGCACGGCGCGCATCGAGTCGCCGCCGAGGTCGAAGAAGTTGTCGTGCAGGCCGATGCCGCCGATGCCGAGGGTCTCCTCCCAGAGCCGGGTGACCTCGCGTTCGCGGTCGGTGCGCGGCGGTACGTGCTCGGTCGTCAGCCGGGGCCGTGGGGCGAGGCCGGGGTCCGCGGCGGCCGGGGCGTCGTCGGACGTGGCGGGGTCCGTCCGGGCGCCCGGTGCGTCGATCCAGTGGCGCCGGCGTTCGAAGGCGTACGGGGGCAGCGGCACCCGCCGGGGCGCGCCCGGCACGTGGGGCAGCGCGCTGTCCACGCCCGCGCTCCACAGCCGTCCCAGTGCCTCGGCGAGGACGAACTCGTCGGACGCCTCGGCCTTGGCGTGCCGCATGGTGGTCACCGTGACCGGTGCCTCGTCGGTGAGCCGGCCGGTGGCGAGCTTGGTCAGGGTGTCGCCAGGCCCGATCTCCACGAGGACGGGGCGCAGCCGGTCCCACAGGGCGGTGATGCCGTCGGCGAACCGGACGGTGTCGCGGGTGTGGTCGATCCAGTGCCGCACGGAGGTGGCCTGGGCGTCGGTGATCCAGGTGCCGGTGACGTTGGTGACGTACGGGATGCGCGGCGGGCGCAGGGTGACCTGGCGCAGGTGGGTCTCGTAGGCCGGCAGGACGGGGTCCAGGACGTGGGAGTGGGCCGCGACGGGGATGCGCAGGCGGCGGAACGGGACGCCGCGGCGGGTGAGTTCGGCCTCGAAGCGGGCGACGGCGTCGAGGTGGCCGGCGACGGTGCAGGCTTGGGGGCCGTTGACGGCGGCCAGGGACAGGTCGGCGTCGAGCAGGGGCCGGATCTCCTCGGCCGGGGCGGCGACGCCGACCGTGGCTCCGCCGGCGGAGCTGATGAGCCGGATGCGTTCGGTGACCAGGGGCAGCATGTCCGCCAGGTCGATGACGCCGGCCAGGCAGGCGGCCGTGTACTCGCCGAGCGAGTGGCCGATCAGCGCGTCGGGACGCACGCCCGACTCCATGAGGGTGCGGGCCAGGGCGTACTCGGTGACGACGAGTCCGAGGAACGCGGAGAGGTCGTCGGGCCGTTGCTCCTCGAAGAGGGCGGTGCGCAGGTCGGTGCCGAGGACGGGCCGCAGGATGCGGGCGCACTCGTCGACGGTGTCGCGGTAGACGGCGTGGTCGCGGTACAGGTCCTTGCCCATGCCGGGGTACTGGGTGCCGCCGCCGGGCAGCAGGAACGCCACCCGGACCGGGTCGCCGGTCAGCGGCGGGGTGGCCGGGGCGGCGGAGCGCAGCGCGTCGAGGGCCTCGGCGCGGGAGGCGGCCGAGACGGTGAGCCGGTGGCGCAGCGCGGGCCGGTCGGTGCGCAGGGAGTGGGCCACGTCGTCCAGGCGCAGCTCCGGCCGGCGCTCCAGGTGCCGGGCGAGTGCCTCGGCCTGGCCGCGCAGGGCTCCGGCGGTCCGCGCCGACAGCGGCAGCACCACGCGGCGCTCCTGCTCGGGCGGGCGCGGCGCGGCGGGTGCGACGCGGGGTGCCTCCTCCAGGACGACGTGGGCGTTGGTGCCGCCGATGCCGAAGGCGCTGACGGCGGCCCGGCGGGGGTGCTCCCCCTCGGGCCAGTCCTCCAGGGCGGTGGGCACGCGGAAGGGGCTCGCGTCGAAGTCGATGAGCGGGTTGGGCCTCTCGAAGTGCAGGCTCGGCGGGATCTGCCGGTGTTCCAGGGCCAGGACGGCCTTGATGAGTCCGGCGATGCCGGCGGCGGCTCCCAGGTGGCCGATGTTGGTCTTGACCGAGCCGAGCGCGCAGAATCCGGTCCGGTCCGTGCTGTGCCGGAAGGCCTCCGTCAGGGCGGACACCTCGATGGGGTCGCCGAGTCTGGTGGCGGTGCCGTGCGCCTCGATCAGACCGATGGTGCCGGCGTCGACCTCCGCCTGGGCCTGCGCGGCGAGGATGACCTCGGTCTGCCCGGCGGCGCTGGGGGCGCTGAAGCCGACCTTGCGGCGGCCGTCGTTGTTGACGGCGCTGCCGCGGATGACGGCGCGGATGCGGTCGCCGTCGGCGAGGGCGTCCTCCAGCCGCTTGAGGACGACGGCTCCCACACCGTCGCCGGAGGAGGTGCCGGCGGCGTCCGCGGCGAAGGCCCGGCAGTGCCCGTCGGGTGAGAAGGGTCCGTCGGGCACGTGGCGGTAGCCCAGGACGGCGGAGGGGTTGAGGGAGACGGCGGCGGCGAGCGCGGTGTCGCAGCGGTGGTCGAGCAGGTCCTGGCAGGCGGTGTGCACGGCGACCAGCGCGGTGGAGCAGGCCGTCTGCAGGGACACGCTGGGCCCGGTGAGGCCGAGTTCGTAGGAGATGCGGGTGGCGAGGGTGCCGAGGGAGTTGGCCGTGGCCGCGTGGACGAGGGCCACCGAGCCGGGCTGCCCGGCGAAGCGGGGGTGGACGTGGGCCGGGTAGTAGCGGCTGTCGCCCGCTCCCGCGTACACGCCGAACGCCTCTCCGGTCCGGTCGGCGCCGAGGCAGCCGGCGTCCTCCAGGGCGTGGTAGGCCGTCTCCAGCAGCAGTCGCTGCTGCGGGTCGACGACGGCGGCTTCGGCGGGGCTGTAGCCGAAGAAGCCGGAGTCGAAGCGGTCGATGCCCTCGACGACGGACGCCTTGCGGATCAGTGACGGGTCGTCGAGGTCGCGCGGGTCACCGCCCGCGGCGAGGAACTCCTCGTCGGTGACGGGCCGTACGGACTCCCGGCCGGCCGCGAGGTTGTCCCAGAAGGCGTCGAGGTCGTCGGCGCCGGGGAAGCGGCCCGCCATGCCGATGACGGCTACGGCGGGGACGTCCTCGTCGTGGGGTGCGGTGGTGTCGTGCACGGCCTGTGCCTCGTCCTCTCCCGGTTCGTTCGTGTGCGGTGTGCCGTCGGCCCGGTCACGCATGGCCGCGGTCCTTGCCCTGACGGGCGGTGCGGCGGGCGCGGGCGGCGCGTTGCCGGCGGGCTTGTTCCCGGGCGCGGTCCAGGCCGTCGCCGGTCTCCGACCGGGAGGGCGCCTCGGCGTCCGGCGCCGGGCCCGCGCCGGTGGCCGACAGGTGGCGGGCCAGGTCCCGGACGGTGGGGTGCGCGAACAGGTCGACCACCGACAGTTCGCTGTCGAAGGCGCGATTGACGGCGGTCTGGGCGGTGACCAGGAGCAGGGAGTTGCCGCCCAGGTCGAAGAAGTTGTCGTCCAGGCCCACCCGGTCGCGGCCCAGGACGTCGCACCACACCTCGGAGAGCCGGCTCTCCAGCCGCCGCAGGCCGTCTTCCGTCCCCGTCTCGTCCGGGCGAGCGCTCGTGCCCGCCGAGCGCAGCGTCCATCCGTCGTCGGACAGGCCGGCCGCGCGGGCGCTGCCGGTGACGGCGCGGTACAGGGCGCCGAGGTCGGTGCCGTCCTGCAGGCCGACCCGCGCGGCCAGGCGGCGGGTCTGGCGCACCGGGGCCACGACGTGGCTGCGCACCCAGGGGGCGGTGCGGTCGGCGCCGACCAGCAGGTGCGGTTCGTCGAGGGTGCGGGCGAGGTCGAAGGAGCGCAGCGCGGCGGGAACGTCGAGCAGCCGGTAGCCCCGGGCCTCGGTGAGCGCGGTGAGACCGTAGCCGCGGCTCATGCCGCGTTCGCGCCACATGCTCCAGGCGAGCGACTGCGCGGGCAGGCCGAGGCCGCGGCGGTACCCGGCGAGGGCGTCCAGGTAGGCGTTGGCGGCGGCGTAGGCGGCGTTCATGGCGCCGCCGAAGAAGCCGTTGACCGAGGAGAAGGTGACGAAGGAGTGGACCGGGTGGTCGGCGGTGAGCCGGTGCAGGATCCACGCGCCGCGCACCTTCGCCTCCAGCGCCCGGCGCCAGGTGGGGGCGTCCAGTTCGCGGACGGGGCGCTCCACGAGCGTCCCGGCCAGGTGCAGCACCGACGTCAGGGGCACGCCCCACGCCTCGGTGGCGGCCTCGACCGCGGCGCGGACCCGGGCTTCGTCGGTGACGTCGGCGCGGGCGTAGCGGACCTCCCCGCGTTCGCGCAGCCGCGGCAGGGCGCGGGCCTCGTCCTCCGGGGTGCGTCCGAGGACGAGCAGCCGGGTGCCCGGGGTGCGCAGCAGGTGGGCGGCGATCTCGGTGCCGACGCCGCCGAGGCCTCCGGTGAGCAGGGTGAAGCCGTCGTGCGCGGGCGGCTCGGTGCGGGGCGGGCTGTCGGGCAGGGGGGCGAGGCGGCGTTCGTAGCGCAGTCCGTCGCGGTACGCCACGTCCGCGCCGTCCGCGGTGGCGGCCGCCTCGGCCGTCAGGAGGGCCAGCGGGTCGGTGCCGTCGTCCGGTGGCAGGTCGAGGTGCCGGGTCCGCAGCCAGCCGCACTCCTCGGCCAGCGACTTGAGCAGTGCTCCGGCCAGGGCGTGGGGCGGGGAGGGGTGGTCGCCGGCGCGGACGGCCTGGGCGCCCGCGGACACGTGGACCAGGTCCACGGGGCGCTGCCGGCCGGACCGGGCGGTGAGGGCCCGGGCGAAGGCGAGCAGCCGCTCCGCACCCGTCGTGTCGTCCGGCGCCTCCGGGGGGCCTGCCCGGAGCCCGTCGAGGTGGAGGACGGCGTCGACGGGCCGGTGGTCGTGCTCCAGCCGGTCCAGCAGCGCGGCGTAGTCGGACTCCTCGGCGGGCCGGACGCGGTAGTGCGCGGCGTCGGTCCGGGTGTACGACGCTCCTTCGCCGACCACCGTGCACAGGCCCCCGGCGGAGCGCAGCGCGTCGGCGAGCCGTTGTGCGAGTGCGCCGGCCCGCGGGTCGCCGCCCGCGAGGACGAGGGTGTGCCGGCCGGACGCCGTGGGGCGGGCAGCGGGGCGTTCCGCGCGCTGCCACACCGGGCGCAGGAACCAGTCGGGGACGGTGGCCGCGGTGCCCAGCAGCAGCTGGGTCCGGCGCACCTCGTCGTCGAAGTCGCCCGCCTCGAAGCTCTTGCGGAGCCTGGTGCGCTGGATCTTGCCGATCTCCGTCTTGGGGACGGCGTCCCGCGCCACGGGGATGAGGAAGGACGGGCTGACGCCGATCTCCCGGGTGACCTTGCCGGCGATCTCACGCAGGGCGCGGGCCGGGTCGGCGGTGGCCTCCGGGGTGAGGTGCAGGAACAGGGCGAGTTCGTCGGTGGGTGACGAGGGGTCGGTGCGCACCGCGACCGCGGCGGTGAAACTCCGCTCCGCGTAGGGCAGTTCCTCGACGCACGCCTCGATCTCGTGGCTGTAGTGGTTCACCCCGTTGACGATGATGACGTCCTTGGCCCGGCCGGTGATGTAGAGCTCGCCGTCGCGCAGGAACGCCAGGTCGCCGGTGTCGAACCAGCCGTCGTCGGTGAACGCCTCGGCGTTGGCCGCCGGGTTGTCGTGGTAGCCGCCGGTCACCGAGGTGCCGCGGACCTGGAAGCGGCCCGCCTCGCCCTCGGTGAGGACCGTGCCCTGTTCGTCGACGATCCGCATGGCGAACCCCGGGTAGGGCCGGCCGCAGCTGACGAACGTCCCTTCGCCCGGCACGGGTTCGGCGGGCAGGACGGCGTCGGTGACCACGGAGCAGGTCTCGGACATGCCCCAGCCGGGGTGCATCACGTCCTGCGGCAGACCGAAGGGCTCGAGCGTGTGCAGGAACGCGCGGGCGGCGGAGGCGACGACCACCTCGCCGGCGTTCATGACCAGCCGCATCGGCGACAGGTCCCAGGCGCGGCCGGTGAAGCGGTGGGCCTGTTCGGCGAGGAGCCCGAAGGCGAAGTTGGGCGCCCAGGTGACGGTGACCCGGTGCCGGTCGGCGAGGTCCATCCAGCGCAGCGGGTCCTGCAGGATCCAGGAGGTGGGGGCGTGGACCTGGCGGCAGCCGAGGTACACGTCGCGCAGGTGGAACATCACCACGCCGGTGACGTGGTCGAGCGGGATCCAGTTGAGGGAGACGTCGTCGGCGCCGAGGCCGTTCATCTGCTCGGTGGCGGCCGAGCGGGTCAGCACGTTGCGGTGGGTGAGCCGCACCGCCTTGGGCAGGCCGGTGCTGCCGGACGTCATGAGCATCAGCAGGAGGTCGTCCGGCTCGGCGGGGTGCCAGTCGTGGTCCTCGGGCGCCTCGCGCAGGGCGTCGGCGGTGGTGATGCGCGGCCCGGGCCAGTCCTGCCGGGCGGCGACCGCGCGCAGACCGGCCTCGCGGCCGGCGGAGCACACGATCCAGGGCCGGCCGAGCATCCGCCAGATGCCCTCCAGTTTGGTGAGTGCCGCGGAGGGGGTGTCGTAGGAGGCGGGGACGGTCAGCGGGACGGCGACGAAACCGCCGAGGACGCAGCCCCACAGCGCGGCGAGGAAGTCCTCGGTGACGTCGCACTGGAGGATGACCTGGTCGCCGGGGCGCAGTCCGGCCCGGCGCAGTCCGGCCAGGACGCGGGAGGCCTCGGGGACGAGGGACGCGTAGGTGCGCCGGTGCTCGCTGCCGTCCGCGTGCACGTGGACGATGTCGCCCCGGTCCCGCGCGGCGGCGCGGCGCAGGGCCTCGGCCCAGCTCGGCACGGACGGCTCGGCGAGGGCGGGGCCTTCGCTGACGGCCGGGACGCCGGAGGCTTCCGCGGTGCGGGCGGCCGGGGCCGCTTCGGCGGAGCGGTCGGGCAGTCCGGTGTGGCGGCGGTCGAGTTCCTCCGGGGCGTTCTCGACCGACACGTCGACCGTGGTGACGCCGGGCAGCTGGGCGAGCCGCTCCCGCCAGGTCCGGGCCGCGGTCGCGTCGACGGCGGGCAGGGCGCGCAGTGCCGCGCCGTCCACGGTGCCTTCCTCGGTCCGGGGCAGGGCGTTGACCGCCGTGACGCGGACGGAGCCGTGGCCCGCGCGGTCCAGGAACTCCTCGACGCGTTCCGCGGCGTCGGACCGCCCGGGCACCACGTACAGGCGCGACGGGGCGTCGCCACCGCCGGGCAGGGCGTGGGCGTCGCGGATGCCGGGCACGGACAGGGCCGCGTCCTGAAGGACGGCGGGATCGGCCGCGGCCGGGGCGGGGGTGCGCTCGGGGAGGGCGGGCAGGTCCCCGAGGCGGGTAACGGGGTCGGCGCTCACCGTGCTCAGGACGTCGTGCAGCG
Source organism: Streptomyces sp. DH-12 (assembly GCF_002899455.1). Classification (GTDB taxonomy): domain Bacteria; phylum Actinomycetota; class Actinomycetes; order Streptomycetales; family Streptomycetaceae; genus Streptomyces. The sequence goes on from NZ_PPFB01000001.1 coordinate 381,278, forward strand.
CGCGGGCGAACGCCTCGGCGGTGCCGGCGTCGTAGAGGTCGGTGGCGTACTCGACGTGCAGCGTCAGGCCGTCGGGGGTGCCCTCGGGGCCGTGGCGCTCCAGGACGTCCACGAAGAGGTCGAACTTGGCGGTGCCGGTGGGGATGGGCCGCAACTCGGTGCGGGAGCCGTCGAGTTCGAGGACGGCCGGCCTGTTGTTCTGCAGGGCGAGCATCACCTGGAACAGGGGGTGACGGCCGGGCGTGCGGGGCGGGTTGAGGTCCTCCACCAGCCGGTCGAAGGGCAGGTCCTGGTGGTCCAGGGCGGCCAGGTCGGCGGTGCGCAGCCGGGCGAGGAGGTCCCGGAAGGCGGGGTCGCCGGAGGTGTCGGCGCGCAGCACCAGGGTGTTGGCGATCAGGCCGATCAGGGGGTCGAGGCCGGGTTCGGTGCGGCCCGCCACGGGGGTGCCGAGGACGATGTCCTCGCCGGCGCCGCAGCGGGTGAGCAGGGCGCTGACGGCGGCGTGCAGCACCATGAACAGGCTGGCGCCCTCACGGTCGGCGAGGCGCAGCAGTTCACGGTGCAGTGCGGGGTCGACGGCGAGTTCGACGTGCGCGCCGCCGCCGCGCGGCGCGGTGGGCCGCGGCCGGTCGCCGGGCAGGGTGCACTCCTCGGGCAGGCCGTCCAGCGCGGTGCGCCAGTGGGCGGTGAGCCGTTCCAGCCGGCCGGGGCCGTCCGGTCCGGGGGCCAGCAGGGCGCGCTGCCACAGTGCGTAGTCGGCGTACTGCACCGCCGGCGGGGTCCAGTCGGGGGCCCGCCCCTGGCGGCGGGACGCGTAGGCGGCGGACAGGTCGGCGGCGAAGGGGCCGAGCGACCAGCCGTCGGCGGCGGCGTGGTGCAGCACGAACAGCAGGACCCGCTCGGTGCCGGTGCCCAGCAGCCAGGCCGCGAGGGGGCTTTCGGCGGTCAGGTCGAAGCGGCGCCGCAGCGCGGCGGTGACATGGGCGGCGGTCTCCGCGGCGGGGCAGTCGATCCGCCGCAGCACCGGGCGCAGCTCTCCCGGCGCCAGGATGCGCTGGTAGGGCACTCCGTCGTGCTCGGCGATCACCGTGCGCAGGCTCTCGTGCCGGTCGGCCAGGTCGCCGAGGGCCGTGTCGAGCGCCTCGGCGTCCAGCTCCGGCCCGGCGGGGACGAGGAGCGGGATGTGGTAGGTGGCCGCGCCCTCGTCGAGCCGGTTCAGGAACCACATGCGTTCCTGCGCGAAGGACAGCGGCACCCGCCGGGGGCGCGCGACGTCGCCGAGGACCGGCCGGGGCAGGGCATCGTGCGCCCGTACGGCGACCCGACGTGCGAGCGCCGCCGGGGTCGGCGTCTCGAACAGGGCGGTGATGGGGATCTCCGCGCCGGTCCCGTGCCGCAGACGGGCCAGCAGTCTGGTGGCGAGCAGGGAGTCGCCGCCCAGGTCGAAGAAGCCGGCGTCCACCCCCACGGAGTCCCGCGGCAGCTGCAGCACGTCCTCGAACAGGGCGCACACCAGGGCCTGTTCGGGTGTGACGGGACGGGCGCCGGACGCGGCGGCGGTGAAGTCGGGGTCGGGCAGGGCCTGGACGTCGAGCTTGCCGTTCGCGGTCAGCGGCAGGGTCTCCACCGGGACGCAGGCGGCGGGGACCATGTGCTCGGGCAGGTGGGCGGCGGCGTGGGCGCGCAGGTCGGCGGGGCTCGCGGGTGCGTCGTCGCCGGAGGGGACGGTGTAGGCGACGAGGTGCAGGGCGCCGTTGCCGGCGTGGCGGGGTACGACGGCGGCGCGGGTGACGCCCGGGTGGGCGGCGAGGACGGCCTCGATCTCGCCGGGCTCGACGCGGAAGCCGCGCAGCTGAATCTGGGCGTCGGCGCGGCCGAGGTAGTCGAGGGTGCCGTCGGGGCGGCGCCGGGCCAGGTCGCCCGAACGGTACATGCGGGTGCCGGGCGGGCCGTAGGGGTCGTCGAGGAAGCGTTCGGCGGTCAGCTCGGGGCGGTGCAGGTAGCCGGTGGCGACACCGGCGCCGGAGACGTACATCTCGCCGGTCGCGCCGGGCGGTACCGGGCGTCCCGCGGCGTCCAGCAGGTGGACCCGGAGGTCGGCGAGCGGAGTGCCGATGACGCCGGCGCGGCGCGGGTCGTCCAGGTCGGCCGCGGTGAGCCGGTGGTGGGTGACGTGCACGGTGGTCTCGGTGATGCCGTACATGTTCACCAGCGCCGGGCGGTCCAGGCCGTGCCGTTCGGTCCAGGGGCGCAGCCGCGCCGGGCGCAGGGCCTCCCCGCCGAAGACGACGTAGCGCAGCGCCCCGGCGTCACCCCCGTGTTCCGCGTCGGCGTCGACGAGCTGCTCGAACGCGGACGGCGTCTGGCTGAGGACGGTGACACCCTCCCGGTGCAGCAGGTCCAGGAACTCGCGCGGCGAACGGCTGACGGCGTAGGGCACGACGACGAGCCGGCCGCCGTGCAGCAGGGCGCCCCAGATCTCCCACACGGAGAAGTCGAAGGCGTAGGAGTGGAACAGCGTCCACACGTCGTCGGCACGGAAGTCGAAGTGCTCGGCCGCGGCGGCGAAGAGCCGTACGACGTTGGCGTGCGGCACGGGTACGCCCTTGGGGCGGCCGGTGGAGCCGGAGGTGTGGATGATGTAGGCGGTGTCGGACGGGCCGGCCGGGCCGTGCCGTTCGGCGTCGGTCAGGTCGGCGCCGGAGCGGCGGGCGAGGTCCGCGGTCACCTGCGGGTCGTCCAGCAGCACGGCGGGGACGGCGTCGTGGGCGAGGTGGGCGTGGGTCTGCTCGGTGACCAGCACCACGGGGGCCGCGTCCTCGACGACGAGCCGCAGCCGCTCGGCCGGCTGGCCGGGGTCCAGGGGCAGGTAGGCGGCGCCGGTCTTGAGGACGGCCAGCAGGGCGGGCAGCAGCCGCAGGCCGCGTTCCAGGGCGAGCGCCACGACCCGGCCGGGCCCCGCGCCGTGCGCGGTCAGCAGCCGGGCGAGCCGGTTTGCCTCGGTGTTGAGCGCGGCGTACGTGAGCCGTTCGTGCCCGTGGCTGACGGCCGTGCGCTCGGGCCCGGCCGCCACCTGTGCCTCGAACAGTTCCGTGAGGGTCCGCTCGGCCGGGAAGGTGCGGACGGGTGTGTCGCGGGGGTGTTCACCCGGCAGCAGGACGTCCAGGTCGCCCAGCGGCGTCACCGGTCCGGCCGCGGCCAGCCGGTGCAGCACCGCGAGGAACCTCTCGCGGTGCAGGGCGAGTTCGTCCTCCTCGTACAGGGCGGGATTGGCGTCGAAGGCCAGCCACAGGCCGCCGCCGCGGGGGCCGGGACGCACCGAGATCTGGAAGTCGTCGACGGCTCCGCCGGACAGGTGGTGCCAGGTGGTGGGGTGTCCGCCGAAGACCGGGGACTCGTCGAACGGGACGATGTTGAGCACCGGTCCGTACAGCCGGCGCCCGGTGCCCAGCAGGCCCAGGTCGCGGCGGAGGAACTCGCCCCGGTAGCGCTGGTGGCGGCGCAGGGCCTTCAGTTCACCGGCGACGGCTCGGACCAGCTCCGCGACGGGCGTGCCGGGGGTGGCTGCCACGCGCAGCGGGAGGACGTCGGAGGCGGTGCCCGGGGTGCGCAGGGCGGCGCTGCCGAGGCGGCTCATCGTGGCCAGACCCAGCACCAGGTCTTCGGCGCCGGTCATCCGGTGCAGGTAGGCGGCGGTCGCGGCGGTGAGCAGGTCGGTGCGCCGGACCCCGAGGCGGGCCGCCGCGGCGTCGAGCGCTTCGGTCTCGGCGGGCGTCAGTTCGGCGGTGCGGCGCAGGAAGGGCGCCGTGGGGGCCGCCGTGCGGGAGGTGAGCCGGGCGGGCTCGGGCAGGTCGGCCAGGCGCCGCGCCCAGTGGTCACGGTCCTGGGCGTGCCGTTCGGAGGCGAGGTAGGCCGCCTCCTCCTCCTGGAGCCGGCTCACCGGTGCGAAGGCGCTGGGCTCCGGTTCCCGCCCCTCGGCCAGGGCGTTGTAGGCGTCGGCCAGGCGGCGCCCGAGGAGCTTGTAGCTGTAGCCGTCCAGGAGCAGGTGATGTGCCCTCAGCAGCCAGAGGTGGCGGTCGGACGCCAGGGTCAGCAGGGTGTGCGCGAAGAGGGGGCCTTTCTCCAGGTCGACGGGGGTCGCGAGGTCGGCGCGGACGTGCTCCCACGCGGCGGCCTCGGGGTCCCCGGCGCCGCTGACGTCGACCCGGTGCAGGGGCCAGTCGTCCGCGTCCGGTGCGGGGTGGCAGCGGGGGCCGTCGTCGGTGTCGGCGAAACGCAGGGCGAAGGTGTCGGCCTCGGCGACGACGCGCCGCAGCGCGGTCTCGAACAGGGCGGTGTCGAGGGGTCCGTGGACCTCCACGGCCTCCGCGGTGTTGTACGCGGCACTGTCCGGTGCGAGCCGTCCGGCGTACCAGAGGCCCTCCTGGGCTCCGGACAGCGGTCGACGTGCGTCCTCCTGGAGTGACATAGCGCAACCCTCACGTGGCAAGCCGTAGATGTCCCGGACGGCGAAGGCCCGGCCGGATCGGACGGGTGCGGCCACCCCCGTGCCGCCCGCGCGGGTGGTTACGCGCCGGGCCGCCGGCCCGCGGGGCGGGGAAGGGACCGCACGCCGAGGTCAGGGGGATCACGTCACCTGACCCGGTTTCACGGCACAGCACGGTGCTGCACCGGCACCGGTGGGGTCAAGGTGAACCGGCTCCCGGGGCGCCGGTTCAGGGGTTTCCCTGAAGTTCGGGGTGCCGGGGAGTGCGCGCCGGGACGCAACTTCTAGGGAAATCACGCGACTTCACCGCGCGCCGGGCCCTCGGCTGGATTCGGCCGCGGTCGGCCGTGCACTCTCGGAAGGCCCCCGACCTCCCCGCGGACCGCCGCGGTGGCAGCTGTGTCCCGGGGCCGTGGACTTCCGGAACGAACGACGGAAAGAAGGCTGACGGCATGCACCGTGCGCTGTGTCCGGTCGAGACGCTCTACGTGGGCCAGAGAAGCAGGGCCGTGCTGTCCTGCACCCTGCGTGGACCGGTGGACCTCGCGGCGCTGTCCGCCGCGTTCGACGCCCTGACGGAGGCGAACCCGCCGCTGCGGTCCCGCATCGAACAGGACGGCGGCGGGCATGTGTTGCGCCTTCTCGGCGCGGACGAGCGGCCCCGGCTGATCACCCGGACCGGCGACGAGGAGGAGGCCTACGCGGCGGAGCTGAACAGGCCGCTGCCGGTCGGCGGCCCGCTGAGCCGTGCCGTGCTGGTCAGCGCGCCGGACGGCCGGAGCCACCTGTTCATGCTGGTGATCGACCACACCGTCACCGACGGCCACAGCAGCATCGCGGCGCACAACGCGCTGTGGGACCGCTACCGGGCGCTGGTCGAAGGCACCACCGACGGCACTGCCGCTCCGGGACTCCCGCGCTGGCCCGAGCCCGTGAGCCGACTGCTGCCTCCGGCCGACGAGGCCGACACGGTGAAGTACCTCGACGGCCGGCTGGAGGAGATACGGCGCCACCCGGTCGAGCTGGTCCCGTACGATGCCGCGGGCGATGAGGGTGACGACCCGGACGGGCACATCGAGGTCCGCCGGCTGACCCTGGACGCGGACCTCACCTCCCGGCTGCGCGGTACGGCGCGCGCCTCGGGTGTCTCCGTGCACGCCCTGATCGCCGCGACGCTGCTGGCGGCGGCCCGGCGGCGCCTGGCCGGGGACGACGGGGCGCGCACGCTCGGCTGCCTCTCCCCCGTCGACCTGCGTGCGCGGCTCACCCCGCCGGTGCCCGCCTCCGACCTGGTCCCCGCGGTCACCACCCATCTGCAGGCCCTGGAGGTGGACGCGCGTTCCGAGCCGCTGGAGCTGGCCCGTGCCGTGCACACCCGGCTGGGCGACTTCCTGGCCCGCGGCGACCACTTCCACGAGATGCGCATCACGCCGGAGATCCCCCGGAATCCCGCGCTGCAACTGGCCACGGTGATCGCCACGAACATGGGCGTGGTCCCCGGTCCGCGGCTGCCGGACGGGCTGCGGGCGGCCGACGTGCGCCTCGTTCCGGCCCGCGAGCACTACTTCCCGCAGGCGGGACGCAGCCCCGTCATGGCGTGCGTGGTCTCCTTCGAGGGCCGGCTCTCCATCGAGTTCCCGCACTCCACCGCCTGTTACAGCCCGTCCTTCATGCGGGCGTTCCGCGACGACGTGCGCGCCGGGCTGCTGCGTTTCACGGACGTGGTGGAACCGGGGCTCGCCCGCGCCACCGGCTGAGCACCGCCCGTCCGCCCTTCCGACCCCCGCCCGCCCGGCTGTGTAAGGAACTTCTGTCCGCCATGACGACCGTCAGCGAACTGCCCTCCCCCCTGACGCTGCTCCCCCGGGCCCAGGCCGGCGACGAGCACGCGATGAACCACCTGCTGACCGCCATCACGCCCTACGTCGCCCGCATCTGCAGGTCCATCACCCACGACGACGGTGCCGACGCCACGCAGGAGGCACTGCTCGCCGTCTACCGCGGCCTGGGCTCCCTGCGCGAACCGGCGGCGTTCTACGGCTGGGTGCGCTCGGTGACGGTCCGCGAGGCCATCCGCACCGCCAGGCGCTACGGCGCGGAGAGCTGCTGCTCCGAGGTGGACTCGCGGGAGGAGACCGATCCCCTGGACGCGGTGTACATCAGTGACGTGCTGGAGCGGCTGTCCCAGGCGCACCGGCAGGTCCTCACCCTGCGCGCCTACGGGCTGAACGAGGAGGAGATGGCCGAGGTGCTCGCGCTGCCCGTGGGCACCGTCCGCTCGCGTCTGTTCCGGGCCCGCCGCCGGTTCCAGGAGGCGTGGCAGCCCTCGGCGGCGTGACGCCGGCGCCCCACCCCCGGGGCGGGCCGGTACTCCGGCGGCCGTGGCGGTGTGTCTCCGCCACGGCCGCCGGCGCGGGGCTCGGCAGGCCCGGACTCCGCACTACCGCACACGCTCCGGGAGGACCCGCGGGGGCCACTGTCCGGTGGCGAACATCCCGAGCGCGTGCGCCCGCGCCACCAGAGCGGGCCGGTTGGGGGCGTCGAAACGCCGCAGCATCTGGCCGACGCGGTATTCGATCCCCTGACGGCTCAGATAGAGACGGGAGGCCAACTGCACCGTGGATTCACCACTCGCGACACCTTCCAGCACCTGCGCGTCGAGGGCGCTGAGTACCGGTCCGCCGTCGGCCGCTTCTTCGGCCCGGCGCAGAAACACGACCAGACCGACGATCTCACCCGTGGGCTGTCCGACGGCGATCGCGGTGACTTCGGCCGGGAAATTCCGGCCCTCTCCGTCGCGACCCGTCACCCTTTCCCTGAATCTGCGGCAACGTCCTGAGGAAAGCGCGGTGAACTTTTCCCGCAATTGTCCGGGAGCCGGGGAACGGAGCAGTTCGAGCAGGCCGCGTCCGCATATCTCGTCGGCGCTCAGGCTGAATTGCCGGGCGAATTCCGGTTCCGCGGCCGTGACGGCCAGCGTCCGGGGGGACACGTGGGCCGTGCAGGCGGCTTCCGGGGTGGCACCGTCCGGCGCGCCGATCGGGTCACGGCGGACCGGAACAGCCGCAGCGGCGGTCTTCTTACGGGGCGAGGCGTCGGGGAAACTCGTGGTCGCCACGGACGTACCGTCCTTCTTCCTGCGCGTGGGGGCTGAGAAGGGTGTGCCGACGCGGAGCGGGCCGTGCGCTGTGCCTGGGTGTCGGCGAGCGCCCGGTGACGGCGCGCCACCTCGTCGGTGGCCGGGCCGGGTGTCCGCGTCGTTCCGGGGGGCAGCGGGCGCCGGGCCCCGGGCGGGTCGGGGTGAGCGGAGGAAGCGGTGCCAAAGCGACCGTCGTCCGGATCACCTGGATAACGTTGTCACGACCCTTCGATCCTGCGGCGCGGTCCCGTCGGCGGACGACGGGACGGTCGGGCGGGCCAACCATACGTCCTGCCGTGAACAGAAGCCCGATCGGGCAGTGCGCGGCACGGGAACCTCCACAGTACGGAAAGGGGGTTCGCTTGAGGGGTCGCCTTCGAGACTAAGGGGAGGCAACCCCTGAGGCAAGAGTTTGTCAGGTGAACTCGGCAACTCGTCAACTGTTCCACACCCGGGCCTGTTTCGGGCACGGAGAACCCTCGATGCAAACAATCCCGGCGGAGTGGCGACACCGCCTCCGGAATGCGCCGACGGCCCCGCACAACGGCTTGTCGCCCCTTGCCGCGCTTCCTAAAGTGTTGACAACTCACGCACCCGTTCGGGCAAACGGAACCGCGGATACCGTGCCGATCGGGCCACCGAACCCGAGGAGGGAGATGCTGGATCAGCCGCAGTTCGGCCGCCGGCTGAAAAGGCTGCGTGCCGCGCGGGGCTTGAGCCAGGCCGATGTCGTCGGTGACGGGATGTCGACGGGGCATCTGTCGCGCCTGGAGTCCGGTGAACGGCGCCCCACGGAGCGGACCGTGGCCTATCTCGCCCGGCGGCTCGGTGTCGACGCCTCCGCCCTGACCGGACCCTCGGACGGCAGGTCCCTGACCGAGGTGCTGGCCTCCGTGGCCTCGGCGCCCGCGGGGACGGACGGCACGGAGGCGCTCGGCCGCGCGGTCGAGGAGGACCCGGGTGAGGATCCCGCCGCTCGCTGGCAGGCCCTGTGGCTGCTGAGCCGAGCCGCGGGCCGCGACGGCGACTACGAGCTCGAGCGCGCCCGGCTGCTGGAACTGCTGGAGCTGAGCCGCGTGCTGGAGGCACCCGACCTGCGGGCCAGGTCGCTGGTGCGGTACGCCCGCTGCACCCGTGCCCTGGGCGATGCCGGCGGCGCGGAACCGGCGGCCGTCGAGGCGCTGTCCGTCGCCCGCGCCGCGGAGCTGGGCGTGTCCGACACCCTGGCCGCCCTGACGGTGCTGATCGGCATCGAGACGGAACTCGGCAGGTGGGAGTCGGCCTCCCGGCACGTCGACGAGATGGAACGCGATCTGCTGCCCCGGGCCCCCTCCGCGCCGGCGGCCGAGGCGTTGTGGGCGGCCGCCGAGGTCAGCGACCGCCAGGGCGACGAAGCGACCGCCCTGGCCCGGCTGGACACCGCGCTGGGCCTCCTCAAGAGCGGGGACGACCTGGCCCTGTGGGCGCGGCTGCGGGCCGCCGCCGCCGCGACAGCGCTGCACATGTCACCACCCCGGGTGGCAGCGGCCGAGCGCTGGCTGGCCGAGGCCGCCCCCGTCCTCGGCCTGATCGGCACGCCCGCGCAACTGCAGGAACTGCACATGCTCCAGGCGCACCTCGCGTTCGCGCAGGGCCGGCCGGACGACGCCCGCGCGCTGAGCCGGGCCGTGCTGTCCGAGGAGAACCTGCGGCTGTCCTACCGCGACCGGGTGCGGCTGTCGGTCCTCGACGGCCGGCTCACGATCCTGGCGGGCCGCGTCGAGGAGGGCGTCACCGCCCTGGAACGGCTGGCGCGTCAGGCGAGCGAGTCCGGCAACCGTGACCTCGCGGCCCACGTCTGGCAGGCCCTGGCCACCACCCTGGCGGCCCACGTCCACTCCCCGCAGGACGGCCCGATGCCGGACGAGACCCGGCCGGACGGGCCGGCCGCGGGCCGCCGACCGGCTTGAAAGCCGCGCCGGTGGGGCAAGCGGAGCCGTCTGAGACGGGGAGGCAGCCGTGACGACGACGAAGCACGACTTCGACGCCCCGAAGCCGGCGGCAACGCCCGCCAAGCGCAACCGCTGACCAGCACAGCACAACCCCAGGCCGGCGGCGAGGCCGCGAAGGGGGCCGCAGAAACGGATCACCCTTCGTCCCGCTCACCGTGGCAGAGACACGGCGGCTCCTGGACGCTCTGCTGCCTCACCCACGAGCCGACCGTGACCCCGTCACACGCACACTGAAGCGGTCGGCCTGCAGAAGACGCAGCCAGGCCGTCGCCCCCGCTGCCACTACCGAAAACGCAGCTCAGGAGCTGTCGACCGCCGTCAGGGAGAAGTCCAGGGCGTTCGCGCTGTGGAGTCTGGCCAGGAAACCCTCGTGGAGCCGGCGCCAGACGCCGGCCTCGGTCCACTCGGTCAGTCGGCCAGTCGGCCAGTCGGCCAGTCGGCCAGTCGGCGCCAGCACGTCATGCCCGAACCGAAGCCGAGTTCCTGCGACAAGTGTCCCCAGCTGATCCCGGTGTGCAGGACGAACAAGATGCCCTGGAACACCAGCCGGTCCGGATGCCGCTTCCGTCCCGGATGCCGGACCCGACGCTCAATCCTGGGCAGCGGCGGCTCGATCACCGCCCACGACTCGTCGTCGACTTCCCACGGCTTCGGCCGACCCACCCCACACCCCGGTCAACGGTCCCGGAGCGGTCCAACCACCTCGAAGATCATTTCGTTGGGAGTTCTTACGCTGGCTCGTCGCCCACACCTGCGAGGATGATCCCCCGGAGCACCGGCCAGAACTCCCTGTCACCTGCAGGACGGCCGACACTCTCCCAGTGGTCGAGGACGCGCACCACGAATCGCCACTGTTTTCGGCTCAACGTCACGGTGGCACGCTCGTCATTCGGCGGCCATCTGCCGGACCCGGGGACACCAGCGATCCAGCCCGCCACCTGGCTCCAGCCAGCCTCGCGAACAGCGTGGCCTGTCTCGATGATGTCGTCGCGGCCGTCTTCCACCGCTGTCGAGACCTCGTTATCCACGCCGCCATCGATGTGATGCCACTGCAGCACCGTCATCTCTACCGATATGCCCACGTCCAGCTCATCGGGTGCCATCACGCGCCATCATCGCCTTGGACTCCGCTCTGCGTCAACGGCTCACGTCATCACGAAGCAGCACGACGAAGATGATCCGAACGCGAGTCTCCAGCCCTCACCTCATTCCGACCCGCACATACGTACCAAGGGTGAATTCATGAGATGTGCGGACCATGCGGCGTCGAACGCTGTCAGCCTTCCGTTGATGACCGTAAGACGGTGGCGGTGCCGCTGGACGATGCCTCCTCCACTGCGGGACGGCGTCCGTCTCGACCGCTGAGAGGGGCGGACGTGACAGTGAAGCAGTCCACAACTGAGCCCGTTGCCCGTACTGCCGCTGCCGAGGAAACGGCTCCGCCGAAGCCGCGTGAGGTGCCGCGTCACGTCGCGTGTGTGATGGACGGAAACGGCCGGTGGGCAGCGCGACGATCGCTTCCACGAACCTCCGGCCACCGCGCTGCAGAGACAACAGTGATCGACGTCATCGAGGCAGCGCGGGCGGCCGGAGTGGGGTGGCTGAGTCTGTTCGCGTTCTCCACCGAGAACTGGCGCCGCCCGGACACAGAGATCGAATTCCTCATGCACCTGGTGCGCCGAGTGGTACGCAAGCACGCCCCATTGCTGCACGCGCGGGGCATCCGCTGCCGTTTCCTCGGCATGACCGATCCCCGCATCCCTCCCGGACTGGCCCGGGACATCGCCGACTTGATGACGCTGACCGACCAGAACCGGCAGATGACGCTGACCGTCGCCTTCGATCACGGCGGCCGCAGGGACATCGTGGAGGCCGCACGGTCGCTGATCCGCAGCGGCGTGCCGTCCGAGGCCGTGACCGAGGAGAGCTTCGCCGCTCATCTGCCCTTTCCCGACACCCCCGATGTCGACCTGGTCATCCGCACCTCCGGCGAACAGCGCATCTCCAACTTCATGCTCTGGCAGGTCGCCTACGCCGAATGGGTCTTCCCGCCGGCGCTGTGGCCCGACTTCCGCGCGTCCGACTTCCTCGAGTGCCTGCACGCCTACCGGCAGCGCGAGCGCCGCTTCGGCGGCGTACTGCCGACCCAGAACGGAGAAACCCGATCGTGACGACTGCAGACCGTCCTCAGTCCCCCACCGCTGGTGCCGGCACAGGGGGCCACAGAACCGGGGATCGCGACTTCGGAGGAGAGCCCCTGTTCGGTCCCGGCTCACAGTTCCACACGCTCTTCAACGACCCGCGTTGGGCGTTGGCCATGATTCGGGCAACCGTGCTCGAAGCCGCGCACCCGCAGATCGGTGCCGCCCTGATCGAGAACTCCACCTTCGTCGTCCATCCCTGGCGGAGACTGAGCAACACCTTCATGAGCCTGCGGCGGATGTTCGGTGCCGACGACCACGTACGGCAGAGGGAGGCGACCCGGCTCAACCGTATGCACGCACGGCTGCACGGCACCGACGCACGGGATCGGCCTTACGACGCGATGGACCCGGGTGTGCGTGCCTGGGTGGTGGCGACCATGTTCGAAAGCGCCGTCACCATGTGCCGGCTCAGCGGACAGCCCCTCGAGCAGAAGACCATGGAGCAGCTGTACGCCGAGTTCCAGGCCTTCCTGGCCGCGATGGGGGACGAAGCCGGCCATCTGCCGCCCACCCTGGACGAGTTCTGGCCCTACTACGACCGGGTGGTCGCTGAGGAGCTGGAGAACACCGAGGCGATGCGGATCATCCTCTACAAGCTCTTCGACCACCTCCCCGCACCACCCGTACTGAACGGCTTTCCTGCCCTGTGGGCGACCGGCCGGGCCGTCGCCGGCCCGGTCATCGGAGCGATCACCGTGGCGTCCCTGCCGGAGCCGTTCCGGCGGCGAGCCGGTCTGCCCGAGATCGCGGGGGTGCAGACCCTGATGCAGGGTGTGTACCTGGCGGCCGGTCTGGCCCGGTTCCTGCCCGAAGGGTGGATCCAGGCCGAAAGCATCGCCGAACTGCTGTCACTCTCCCCCGACAGCGACGATCCCCGCGCGAGGACGATCGCCGCCCTGCGTGATCGGATGAAGCGGGCCGGCGCCCTTATCCGCCTCATCGCCCCGCTGCCCCCGGAACCGGAGCCCGCCGCGACCACCACGACGCAGCGTGGCGCGGAGGAGTTCTTCACGGACGTCCTCGACCAGACCGGGGACGGATACCTGGACTGGCCCGACCTCGCCGCCATGGCCCGCGAGCTTTCCAGTCGGCTCGACCTGGACGAGCCCGAGGAGACCCGGCTCTACAACGCCTACGCGGACTGGTGGCGGGAACTGCAGGCGGCCCTCGACGCCGACGGCGACGGCCGCATCAGCGCCCACGAGTACGCCTCCGCCGTCCCGTCGCTCGCCGGTCCCGCACTGATCAGGGTCGCCGAAGTCCTCTTCGACGTGACTGACAAGAACGGTGACCAGAGCATCGACGCGGACGAGTACCGGTCCCTGTTCCGGACCGCGTTCCACCGCGACACCACTGGGACCGGTGAGACATACAGCCGCAGCGCGTTCATCAACGACTTCCTGTCCTTCATGTCCGCACGCCGGCGCACCACCCCCTACGATCCCCTCCTCGCCGAAGCATGACCGCCCGGACAGGCAACCAGCCGGAGACGGCATCTCCTGGCGCGAGCACGGCCGCTGGCACAGCGGTCGTGCCCTACGACCGGCCTTCCTGCGAAGGCGGTTGCGCAAGGTGCCGCTTTCCGCGGTCAGGTGAGCTTCCGAAGTCCTGCGACGGCGTACCGGGAGGAGGGAACAGGAACCTTTCGAAGGTGTCCAGCACGAGCATCACACCCAGGAGCACCCGAGGGACGAACAGCGTCAAGACCGCCGTGGCATCTCCTGGTGGCGCTGCCGGGACGGGCCAAAGAGACAGGCCCTGGCCGACTGCCCCTTCGACCGGCTCTCCGGCGGCGAGCGCCGGCGCGTCCTCATCGCGCGCCCTCGCCCAGAGGGCGTCTGAAAAGCCCCTCAGTGGACTGGTCTTGCGAGGCGACGCATCAGGATCATGGCCATGGCGAGGCAGGTGGCGTTCTCCGAGCAGACGCGCAGGTACTCGTAGTCCTTCGACAGGCGGCGGCACCGTCCCAGCCAGGCGAACGTCCGCTCCGCCACCCAACGACGCGGGACCACCGCGAACCGGGGGACTGCCGGCGGCGTCCCCACCCGGGCCCAGGTCGACCGGAAACCACCGTCACGGCGCTAGGGGGTGCGGCAAGGAGGGCGGTGGCCGCCGGGTGGCAGGGGGCCAGCACCACCCCCGTCCGGGCAGCCAGCTGGATGGTCCGCGGCGCCGGCCCTCCGTAGCGTTCCGGCCATGGAGATCACGAAGAGTGCGCGGTGGGGCCGGTCCGGACGGTGGCGTGCGGGGCTGGCCGTGGCCGGGGTCGCCGCGATCGGGACCGCATCGCTTCTCGGGCCGGGCACCACGGCCGAGGCCATGGGCTCCGGCGGCGGGGACGCGCGGTCGCGGCTGCAGCGGGACGCGGACGCGGTACGGGACACGGGAGCCACCGGGCTGACGGTGCTCGCCCGGGACGCGGCCGGGCGCGAGAGGCAGGCCCGGTCCGGCACCGCGAGCCTGAAGGACGGGGGCCGGGTGCCCTTCGACGCCTACTACCGCATCGGCAGCGACACCAAGACCTTCACGGCCGTGGCCACGCTCCAGCTCGTCGGCGAGGGCACGCTGGGCCTGGACGACACCGTCGAGCAGTGGCTGCCCGGGGTGGTCGCCGGCAACGGCAACGACGGCAGCCGCATCACCCTGCGCAACCTGCTCCAGCACACCAGCGGACTGGCCGATTACACGGACATCGCCTTCGAGGACCCGGCGGAGCTGACGCCCGAGCGCTTCCACGCACAGCGGTTCCGCTCGCAGACCCCCGAGGAACAGGTCGCCGTGGCGATGGAGCGCGCCCCCGGCTGGCTGCCGGACGCGGACGATCCGGGCGCCGAGACGCAGTGGGCGTACTCCAACACCAACTACGTGCTGCTCGGGATGGTCATCGAGAAGGCCACTGGCAACCCCTGGGCGCAGGAGGTGCACGACCGGATCATCGAGCCGCTGGGGCTGCGCCGCACGCTGATACCGGGCACCTCGCCGTACGTGCCGATGCCGACGGCCACCGGGTACACGCAGTTCCCCGGCCGGGACGACCTCACCGACACCACGCTGGCCGTAGGCGGCGGCGCGGACGGCGGCATCATCAGCACCACCCGCGACATGAACACCTTCCTGCGCGCCCTGATGGGCGGCCGGCTGCTGCCGCCGGAGCAGCTGGAGCAGATGCGCACCACCGTCCCGGCGCCCGGCTACGCCACCGACGGCAGGGCCCGCTACGGGCTCGGCCTCGCCTGGCGCCCGGCCGAGGGCTGCGGGGGCGGGATCTGGTACCACGGCGGCACGTCCTTCGGCACCGCCTCCGAGACCGCCGTCACGTCCGACGGCCGGGTGTCGGCCGCGGCCGCTGTCTTCACCACGCGCTTCGGTGACGAGAAGCGCTTCCTCGAGCAGGCGGAGGCCGCGGTCCGCCTGCTGGACCGGGCGGTGTGCGGCGACCGGAAGAACGGGTGACCAGGGGCGCACACCCGCAGAAGACACCGCTTGATTTCTTCGAAAGGAGTCGCGTCCTGCGGCGCGGGGGACGGTCAAGATCCGTATCCCGTGCGGCGAGGGTGTCGACGAGCCGGGAGACGGTCGGGTCGGAGGCGACCGGCCCGAACACGGCCGGCTCGGCCCGCAGCATCGCGGCATCGGCCAGGCGGTCCCCGCCCAGCGCCACCGCGAGCGCCACATCCAGCAGCACCTTGCCCGGATCGTGCACCGCCCGGTCCTTGCGCCACGGCGCGAACGCCGCCGACAGCGCCTGGTGCAGGCCGGTCTTGCGGGCCGTCTCCACCAGCAGCACGGCCCCGGCCTGCGAGACCGCCCACGACCGCCGCCCTCGACGCGGACACGCGGGTAGCACAGGACCCTCAGCAAGTCCCATCGTTGCAGGTCAGAGACACTTCCCGCTTTTTTCCCACCACTCGGACAGCCCGCTTGGTGAAAGCGCGAGGTTGGCGCACGATCTGACATGGATGTTCCTCAACCCTTTGACCGATGCCAACACGTGAAACGCTTCCGACATCGAACAGCCCCACCACAGGAGCCGCGAATGTCCAGGACCGCCGACATCGATCTCGTGTTCGCCCGTGCCGTCACCGTTGACGCCGTGGTGCGAGCTCTGGGCGGTGAGGGGTGGTCGCTGCAGGAACCGCTTGGTCTCTCCTGCATGGTCAACAACGACGACCTGTTCGACTGGCAGTCGGCTTCAACCGATCAGGCAGCTGAGGTCCTGACCGTGGTGGACTCACCGGACAACATCGACCGCCACGTCGGCGTCTGCATCTATCACTCGACTGCGGAAACCGGTGGCCAGCTACTTTTTCACGCCGGCCGATCACGCTGTTCCTTCATCCCGACGATCGACCGGCGAAGGCTCTCTGGAGCACCAGCCCTGACTGATATGGCGTGGTATCTGAACGCACTGGTCCCGCCCCTGCTCGCCCTGGGGCTGGCCAGCTACGAAGCGAGAGACCTTGCCGACTGAGACTCCTCCGTCAGCAGCTCGGTTGACATGCGGGCAGCACGCGTACTCGGGTCGATCCCCGCTGCCTGCCCAGCCGGTGTCCCTCACGGCTACGTGCTGACGGAAATTAAGCCAGAGCCATTTCTGCTTCTGGCACGACTTCCGTGAAGCGGTCACGATCACTGACCTTCGAAGCGTGGTGCCGGCAGGGCTGACGACCCGTGATTCCTGCGGTATGCCGAGTACATGAGGTAGGGCCCAGGGCGGTGGTCTGACCGACGAACGGCAGGCCTTCCGCGAGAAGTTGCGGATGGAGGCGGCCGAGCGGTTCCGGCAGGGCGAGGAAAACGCGGACATCGCGCACGACCTGCGGGTCAGCGTCCGGTCGGTGCAGCGCTGGCGCAGAGCCTGGTCGCAGGGTGGGCCGAAGGCTCGGCCCGCTGCGGCAGTTCACCCTGGCCGACTCCCACCACCGCAGCCACCCCGCGCAAACCCAGGCACCGCACCGCTGCCCGCGCTGGCGCAACACCGACGCCCGCCACCCCGACGTACTCGCCGCCCAACGCGAGGAACGCGCCCGGGTCCGCGGCGAGAAGGGCATCCGCTGGGGCGGACGCCCTTCAACACCGCAGTCCGGCCAACCGCGAACCGCAGCCCCGAGCGCCGGAAGGGCAAGTTCAGGAGAAGGACAGCGACAGAAGGACGGCTCAGGAGGCGGACGGTTCGATCTCCCCCGCAAAGACGATGACCTGGTCGATGAGGCTCCGCCGCAGATGGACGACGTCCGTTCCCGCCAGGCGGGGACCTCCATCCGGCGTGGTGAAGACCCATTGGTACCGGGCCCACTCGTCCGGCATGTCCACCGCCGAGCAGCGCACCATCGTGCCGGTCCCCGCCGGGTGGCGCCGGATGTCCAGCACGAACCGCTCGACCGCCGCGATTCCTTCGCTGCGACCCAACGGCCCCCAGAAGACCACGTCCGAGGTCAGCGCCTGGGAGAGCAGGGAGGTCACATAGCTGTCGTCCGAGGCGTTGAACGCGGAGATGAACGTGTCGATCGCGGAGCGTGCAATTTCTTCCTGCATGCCCCAGTAATACCAGCCGTTGCGCGTGCGCTCGTCCCGCGAGCCGCCTTCCGATCACGGTGAACCATCCCGGTCACAGCACCAGCGAGTCGGTCGGCGGACCGACCCTGTCAGCCCAGCGCCGCCAACGCCGTGCGGGGCCGGCCCGGCACGCACACCTCCACCTCCGAGCAGCACGGCCAACCTTCCTCCGACATCTGGTCGAAGGTGTCGCCGGCAAGTCGGCCCGGGACGGTGAGGAAGTGCCGCCGGTCCAGTCCCAGTAATCCGGGGCGTCGGGGCGTGGGGCGTACAGGGCCCGGCCACCGGTGCCGAACTGCCCAGCTCGGTGGAGAGGGCGACACCGGTGCCGGCCGCGATCGACGCTTCCCCATGCCCACATCAACGAGCGATCAAGCCGACAGTCACATGATCAACCCCGACTTGGACCTGGCGGGTGGCGTGCGGGCCCACGACCTGCATGCGGTCGGCGATCCCCCCGATACGCAGAGGTTCCCCGGCCGCGAGCAGGGACACCAGCACCCCCACGGCGGGACGGACCGGCCGCCTCCGCGGCTCGTGGCGGCGATGCGGGCGTCCGAAGACCTCTTCTTCGACATCGTGAGCCCCGAGCGCGTGCCGTCCAGCACGCCCTCGGTGCTGTCGTACGGCCGCCGGAACGTCTCGGCCGACGTGCCGTGGAGAAGACGACCAGGTCAGCGCCGCGTGGATGACGCCCGCCTTCGACGAGCCAGAATGACGGAGATCGAGCGTCGGGCCCTGGACGCGGGGTACTGGGGATTCGTTGCCCACGTTCACTTCCCGGGCAGGGGCAGGTGGAGGCCCGCATGAGGCTGGAGATGTTCGACCCCGCTCCGATCGGTGTGGTGTTCACCCGGGGGCCGGAGCACCGACTCGCGTACACCAACGCCGTCTACCGGAAGACCTTCGGTGACCGTCCGCTGGGCCGGCCCCTCCGGCGCACCTTTCCCGACCTCGCGCAGTCCGGCTATTTCGACATCTTCGACCGGGTCCTCGCCACCGGCGAGGCCGAGGTGCTCACGGCCGTTCCCATCGACCTCGATTTCGCGGACTCACCACGGAAGGGAACACGCTACTTCACGTTCAGCGTCTCCCGTGCGACGGTGAGTGACGGAAGTCGTGGCGTACTGGGCGTGGTCGTGGAAACGACTGAGCAGGTGACCGCCGCACGGCGGATCCGTGTCCTGTCCGAGGAGCGACGCCGCGCACTGCTGCGCTACCGCAGCCTGGTGCGCGCCGGGTCCGAGATGGTGTGGGTGACGGGCCCGGAAGGAGGTGTGACCGAGCCGAGCCCGGGCTGGCAGCGGGTCACCGGGCAGAGCTGGGAGGAGTTCCGCGGCGACGGATGGATCGACGCGGTCCATCCCGACGACCGCGCCGCCGTCATCGAGCGGTGGAGCCGCGCCCTGCGGGAGGTGCAGCCGCGCTTCACCCACGCCTACCGGTTGCGGCTGGCCACGGGCGGCTACCGGCACTTCGCCGTCGACGCCGCGCCGGTCCGCGACGGGGACACGGTGATCGAGTGGATAGGCACGTGCCGGGACGTCGAGCAGGAGTGGCAGGATGCCCGCCGGGAGAAGCTGCTGGCCCGGGCGACCGCCGTGACGGCGGACACCGCCCGGCCGGACGAGATGCTTGCCGCCCTCACCGCGGTGATCGTGCCCGAGCTCGCCGACAGCTGTACCTCCTACCTCCTTCCACAGGCCCTGCACCGCACTCCGGGGACCGCCCTGACCGCCGAACGCGTCGCCGCCGTGACCCGCCAGGGCCCTCCCGTCCCGCTCCCGCACGGCGCCGAGCATCTGGGCCCGGACAGCGCCCTCGTCCGCGCCGCCGACCGGCGCCGCCCGGTCCACGCCGTCTTCCCGCCCGGCTCACCGCCGCCCGGTATCGCCCTGCCCGGCGCCGAACCCTGGCTGGCGCCCGACGCCAACAGCGTCGTCCTGCTTCCGGTCGTCGTCGACGGCACCACCGCCGCCCTGGTCGTCGCCTGCGTCAACGGCGACCGCCCACCCCTTGGCCAGTCGGAGATCAGTCTGCTGCAGACGCTCCTGGAACGGGCCCACACCCCCTTGAGCAACGCTCTGGAGTACCAGCGAACCCGGCAGGTGGCGCTCGCACTCCAGCACAGCCTGCTCACCGAGCCGCCGGACGTCCCCGGCCTCGGCATCGCCGTCCGCTACCGGCCCAGCAGCTCGGCCGCCGAAGTCGGCGGCGACTGGTACGACTCCTTCGTGCTGCGCGACGGCGCCACCGTCCTCACCGTCGGTGACGTCGCAGGCCACGACCTGCCCGCCGCGGTCACCATGAGCCAGTTGCGCAACATGCTGCGCGGACTCGCCCTCGACCGTGAGGAACCCACCGGCGAGATCCTGCGGCGCCTGGACGCATCCATACAGACCCTGTACCTCGAGTGCACCGCCACCTGCGTCCTGGCCCGGATCGAACGACCGGCGCCAGGCCGCTTGCAGCTCCACTACTCCGTGGCAGGACACCCTCCGCCGCTGCTCGTCGAGGCGGACGGCACCGCACACTTCCTGGACGAGGGCCGCTCCCCTATGCTCGGCCTGCTCCCCGACCCCCGCCACAGCACCGCCGTCCACCCCCTGCTTCCCGGTTCCACGCTGCTGCTGTACACCGACGGGCTGGTCGAACGCCGGAAGGAAGACCTCACCGACGGACTGGACCGGCTGCGCCGCCACGCGTCGACCGCGGCCCGGCGCCCACTGGAATCCTTCTGCGACGAGTTGCTCGCCGGGATGCTGACCGCCGACAACGACGACGACACGGCGCTGGTGGCCCTGCGCCTGTCCGTGCCGTAGCACCCCGCCCGCCCCCGCCACGAGCAAGGGCGAGCGACGGCGCCGCTTCCTCCCCCGCCCCGGTCGTGGTCACGGCAGTGGACGCGGCCGCGGAGACTGCCGGGGCCTCGATCAGCTCCTCCCGCGCGATCACCGCCGGTCCAGCTCGGCCTCGGCGGCCTCCAGCACCTCAGCCGACCGCGCGGCTTCCTCCCGCAAGCCCTCCACCCGCACGCGGGCAGCCGCCTCTCGCTCCTCCAGCATCCCCGGCACCGACGCCACCGCGCACCCCTCGACCGATGAAGCGGACACAAGACGTCGCGATGCCTCCCTCAACCCGAGCGAAACCATTCCTGACCAGCAGGGATCAAGGGACCGCGTCGGGTTGGGACACGGCTTCCCGGTAAAGATGCCGCTCTGATGTGGCTTACCGCTCGGGAGGGGAAGCCGACAGCCGGACCCCTGGCCGAGGTGTGCGCCGACGCCGCAGAAGGCACCGTGCGGGCACCGGCCGGAACCGGCGCCCTCTCGGCCCGCCGCGCTCCTGGCGGCGCATCCGTCTCCGCCGACAGGAGCATGCTCCGGGGCGCCGGTCAGGCCTGGAGCCGGCGGTGGGCACGGATGATGTCGGCGTAGTGGTGGCCGCTGGACTTGATGGTGCGGGTCTGTGTCGCGTAGTCGACGTGGACGAGGCCGAAGCGCTTGTCGTAGCCGTAGGCCCATTCGAAGTTGTCGAGCAGGGACCAGGCGTAGTAGCCGGCGAGGGGGGCTCCCTTGCGCACGGCGCGGGCGCAGGCGCTGATGTGCTGTTCCAGGTAGCGGGCCCGGTCGGGGTCGTCGACGGTGCCGTCGGGGGCGACGGTGTCGGGGAAGGCGGAGCCGTTCTCGGTGACGTACAGCTCGCGGACGCCGTAGTCGTCGGTCAGCCGCATGAGGAACGCCTCCAGGCCGTCGGCGTCGATCTGCCAGTCCATGCCGGTGCGGGGCACGTCGGGCAGGCGGAACTCGCGGGCGTACGGGACGGGGCCGGCCGGGTCGTCGGCGACGGTGACCGGGAAGTAGTAGTTGAGGCCGTGCCAGTCGAGCGGGACGGCGATCGTCTCCAGGTCGCCCGCGCGTTCGGGCAGTTCGACGCCGTAGAGCTCGCGCATGTCGGCGGGGAAGCCCCTGCCGTACACGGGGTCGAGCCACCAGCGGTTGGTGTGGCCGTCCATGCGAGTGGCCGCCGCGAGGTCCTCCGGCCGGGTGGAGGCGGCCTCCACGGTCGAGTGGTTGGTGACGAGCCCGACCTGGGCGCCCGGCACCGCCGCGCGGATCGCCTGCGCGGCCAGTCCGTGGCCGAGCAGCAGGTGGTACGAGGCGTGCACGGCGGCGGTCAGGTCGGTGAGGCCCGGAGCCATCCTGCCCTCGAGGTGGCCGATCCACCCGGAGCAGAGGGGTTCGTTCAAGGTGGCCCAGCGGGTGACCCGGTCGCCGAGCCGCCCGGAGACTGCGGAGGCGTAGGCGGCGAGGTGTTCGGCGGTGTCGCGGCTGGTCCAGCCGCCGCGGTCCTGGAGCGCCTGGGGCAGGTCCCAGTGGTAGAGGGTGATGTTGGGTGTGATGCCGGCGTCGAGGAGGCCGTCGACGAGGCGGTCGTAGAAGTCGAGGCCGGCCGCGTTGAGGGGGCCGTCGCCGCCGGGGACGACGCGGGGCCAGGCGATGGACATCCGGTAGGCGTCGGCGCCCAGCTCCTTCATGAGGGCGATGTCCTCGGGCCAGCGGTGGTAGTGGTCGCAGGCCACGTCGCCGTGGTCGTCGTTGTCGACCTTCCCCGGGGTGTGGGAGAAGGTGTCCCAGATCGACGGGGCCCGGCCGTCCTCGGAGACGGCGCCCTCGATCTGGTAGGCGGAAGTGGCCGTGCCCCACACGAAGTCGCGGGGGAAGGCGGCGAGGTCTATCGCTTCGGACACTGAGGGTGCCTCTCTGGGTGACTGGGGTGATCGGAGGGTGCGGTGGGCGAAAGGGGCGTGGGCCGCTACTTCACGGCACCGGCGGTCAGTCCGGCGACGAGGTAGCGCTGGAGGAGCAGGAAGCCGGCGACGACGGGCAAGCTGACGACGAGCGAGGCGGCCATGATCTGGTTCCAGTACACGTCGTTCTGGGTGGAGTAGCCCTGCAGGCCGACGGCGAGGGTGCGGGTGGTGTCGTTGGTCATGACGGAGGCGAAGAGGACCTCGCCCCAGGCGGTCATGAACGCGTAGACGGCGACGGCGACGATGCCGGGGACCGCGGCGGGCACGATGACTCTGAAGAGGGCGCCGAGCGGTCCGCAGCCGTCCACCTTGGCCGCTTCGTCGAGGTCTCTGGGCACCGAGTCGAAGTATCCGATCAGCATCCAGATGGAGAAGGGCAGCGAGAAGGTGAGGTAGGTGAGGATCAGGCCGCCGCGGGAGCCGAACAGCGCGATGCCGGTGGCGTTGCCGATGTTGACGTAGATGAGGAACAGCGGCAGCAGGAACAGGATGCCGGGGAACATCTGGGTCGACAGGACCGTCACCGTGAAGACGCGCTTGCCGCGGAAGGAGTAGCGGCTGACCGCGTAGGCCGCGAACACGGCGATGGTGACGGAGCAGACGGTCGCCGCGCCGGCCACGATCAGCGAGTTCATGAAGTAGTCGGCCAGCGGGACCGTGTCCCAGATGTCGAAGTACGGGCGGACGGTGAGGCCCGAGGGGATCCACGCGAACTTCCCCGACACGTCCTCCAGCGGCTTCAGCGAGCTGGAGACCATCACGTACACCGGCAGCAGCACGAAGCCGGCGAGGAGCGTCAGGAAGATCCGCCGGCTCCACAGGAAGGACTGCGGGGCAGCCATCGGGGAGCGGGCCTGGCGCCGGGACGGGCTAGGCATCGGAGGCCTTCCTTCCTCGGGAGGTGAGCAGGAGGTAGACGCCTGTCACCACGAGCAGGAACAGCAGCAGCAGGACCGACATGGCGGAGCCGGTGCCGAAGTTCCAGGTCTGGAACGAGGACTGGTAGATGTGCAGGGAGATGAGGTCTGCGGCCTCGGGCGCCGCCTCGCCGAAGAGGACGAAGGGGGTGTTGAAGTCGTTGAACGTCCACAGGAACAGCACCAGGACGAGAACCTGGTTGACCGGGCGCAGCGCCGGCAGCGTGATGCGGCGGATCTGCTGCCAGACGCCGGCGCCGTCGAGGGCGGCGGCCTCGTAGATCTCCTTCGGGATGTTCTGCAGTCCGGCCATGACGATGAGGAAGGCGAAGGGCCAGCCCTTCCACACCGAGACGATGAGCAGGGCGACGAAGCTGTTGTCGCCGATCAGCCAGAACGGAGGGCTGTCGGTGAGGCCGAGCTGGTCGTGCACGACGTGGTTGATCAGGCCGTTGTCGCGCTGGAACATGAACGCCCAGGTGATGACGGCGGCGTAGACGGGCAGCGCGTACGGGACGAGGAAGAGCGTGCGCAGGAAGCCACGGCCGCGGAAGCTCTCCTGCATGAACACGGCGGTGGCCACCCCGAGCAGCCAGCACAGCCCGACCGAGAGGACGGTGAACAGGCAGGTGGTGAGGAAGGAGTTCAGCAGCGCTTCGCCCACGGGGGCGTCGAAGTCGACCGCGAGGGAGTAGTTGTCGAAGGCGGCCCACGGTGCGGTGGTCCAGTCGCGGATGTAGAACTGGGTCAGCTCCTTGAAGCTGACGGCGATGCCGATCACCATCGGCACCAGGTGGACCAGGAGTTCGAGCAGGAGCGCGGGCAGGAGCAGGAGGTACGGCAGGCTGATGCGCCGCAGCCGCCCGGAGCGGCGCTTGCGCGGTGCTCCGGGGGAACTCTTGCGTGCCTTCCGCTCGCCTGTGTCAGGGGCAGCGGTGAGAGTCATCGTGGTGGTCCGCCACTCAGTTCTTGGGCATCTGCTGCTGGGCCTTCTCGAGCTTGGCCCGCACCGACTCGGTGGTCACCGGCCGCCCCGCGGCGGCGTCGGCGAAGAGCTCCTTGACCGCGGTGCCGACGACGGTCTCGAACTGGGACTCCTCGGGCACCTGCGGGAGCGCGGTGGCGCTGCTCGCCAGGGTCTCGCGCAGCACGGCGAGCGAAGGCGTGTTGAAGGCCGGGTCCTCCTGCGCGGCCTTGACCGGCGGGATGGAGCCGTAGGCCTTGTTGAGGATGACCTGCTCTTCCTCGCTGGTCATGAAGTTGATGAACTTCTTGGCGCCGTCGATGTTCTTGGTGTTCTTGAAGACGGCCATGTTGATGCCGGCGACCATGGAGTTGGTGGCCCGGCCCGGGCCGGGCTCGCCGGACTGCACGGGGGCGGGCGCCACTCCCCACTCGTCGTCGTTCATGCCCTGGGCCTTGAAGGTGGCCGACGCGGTCTGCCACAGCACCATGCCCGTCCTGTCCTTCGCGAAGTCGCTCAGGGACTGGTTCTGGGCGTACTCGGCGTTCCCCGGGGCAATGATCTTGGCCTTGGCCATCAGGTCGACGTACTGCTTGACCGCGGTGACCGCGCCGTCGGAGGTGAAGTCCGGCTTGCCGTCGGGGGTGAAGAAGTCGGCACCGTGCTGCTTGCCGAGGACGAACACCTGGTGGATGTTGTTCGACAGGTTGGAGCCCTCGGCGCCCAGACCGTTGTACCCCTTCGCGGTGAGCTTCTTGCCGGCGGCGACCAGCTCGTCCCAGGTTGCCGGCGGCTTGGCTATCCCGGCCTCGGCGAACAGCTTCTTGTTGTAGTAGAGCGCGTAGGCCATGGAGTACAGCGGCACGGCGGCCGGGTCCTGGCCCTGGACGCCGGTGGAGCCGAGCGCGGACTCCACGAACCGGTCCCGGCCGCCGATCGCCTCGAAGTTCTCGGCGTCCCAGGGCAGCAGGGCGCCGGTGGCCTGGAGGGAGGCGCTCCAGGTGTTGCCGATGTTGAGGACATCGGGGCCCTGGCCGGAGGTGGTGGCGGTGAGAATCCGGTTCAGCAGGTCGGACCAGGGCACGACCTCCAGCTTCACCTTGATGCCGGTCTCCTTCTCGAACTTGTCGAGTTCCGGCTGGAGGACCTTCTTGTCGGCCTCCAGGTTGGCGCCCTGGTTCGAAGCCCAGTAGGTGAGCGTCTTCGGCTGGTCGTTGGAACCCTCCGAGCCGGAGGAGCCCCCGCCACAGGCGGCCGCGGCGAGAACGAGGGAGAGGGTGACGACGCCGACGGCTGCGGCTCTGATTCTGCGCATGTCTTCAGGGGCCCTTCCGGAAAGGTTGACGGACTTCGTCTGCGGGGAGGGGCGACACGAGTGACGTCCCGCGTTCGAGCCCTGAAGCACCCCGCCGCTTAATTCACGGTGTGAGTTAAACCTCAAGTGAAGGTCGCGTCAAGGCCCTTGTCCCATGTATGTTGCGTGCAGGACATTGAGGACGAGGGGGCAGGGTGAAGATGCGCAGCGGCCGTACGGTGCGTGACCTGCGGCGTGAGAATCGCACTGCGGTGTTGCAACGGTTGTATTTCGACGGCCCCCTCAGCCGCTTCTCGCTCGGTCCGGTCACCGGGCTCAGCTCGGGCTCGGTGAGCAACGTGGTCTCCGAGCTGGTCGCCGAGGGCTTGGTCGAGGAGGCCGGCAGCGTGGATTCGGCCGGCGGGCGCCCCCGGACGCTGCTGCGTATCAGCGCGCACAGCGGCTACATGATCGGCGTGGACGTCGGCGAGACACGGGTACGGATCGAGCTGTTCGACCTGTCCCTTACCGAACTCGCGCGGGTGGAACGTCCGTTGGCGACCGAGAGTCCCCGGCGGGTGGACCGCTACGACGTCGGTGTCGTGGTCGGGCACCTCCGCGAGGGCATCCCCGAGGTCCTGGACCTGGCCGGTATCCCGGCGGAGCGGCTGCTGGGCGTCGGGATCGGCGTGCCGGGCATCGTCGCCCGGAGTGCGCAGGACGGCGCCGTCGTGCACGGCCAGACCATCGGCTGGGACGCCGTCCCGCTGGAGCGCCTGCTGCGCGAGTCCCGGCTGCTGCCCGAGGCCGTGCCGTACTACATCGACAACGGTGCCAAGACGCTCGGCCAGGCGGAGATGTGGTTCGGGGCCGGGCGGGGGGCGCAGAACGCGGTGGTGGTCCTCTTCGGCTCCGGCGTCGGCGCCTGCGTCGTCACCGACGACATGCGGTCCGGCCGGGCCCTGGAGTGGGGGCATCTGACCGTACGGGTGCGGGGCCGGAACTGCCGCTGCGGTGCGACGGGCTGCCTGGAGGCGTACGCCGGCGCGGAAGCGCTCCTGGAACGGTGGGCGGAGGCGGGCGGGCGGCCACCGGCGGGCGCGGACGAGGAGACCGCGCTGACCGCGATGCTCGCCGCCGCGTACCCGGTCCCCGACGCCGAGGGGGTCACCGCGCCGGCGGATGCGACCGCTCTGGCCGTGCTGGAGGAAACCGCCGAGTACCTGGGCGCCGGTTTCTCCGACCTGATCAACCTGTTCCAGCCCGAACGCATCCTCGTCGGCGGCTGGGCCGGACTCCAGCTCGGGCGGCGCTTCCTCGACACCGTGCGGGCATACGCCACTTCGTATTCGCTGAAGTATCCGGGCGGGCGCGTCGACATCGATCTGGGCACCCTGGGGCCGGACGCCGTCACGGTCGGAGCGGCGATCCTGCCGCTCGCCGCGTTCTTCGCCCGCGGGGGCCGCCGCGCCGAGGCGGCCCCGGAGCAGCAGAGTCCCGTGTGGCAGACCAGCCTGCGGGAGCGGGCGGCGCAGTGAGGGGCCTCAGCCGTGGAGGGCCGGGGACTCCACCGTCACCTCGCCCTGCCACCGCGGGTCTCCTGCCGACCTGCCCGCCATGAGCCGATAGGGTCCGGGCTCCACTGCCCAGGCGTGCTCGTCCTGCGACCAGTGACGCAGGACGCGGGGCGCCGCTTCCTCCTCGGCGGTCACCGTCCGGCCCGGCTCCGCGCGGGCCGCCGCGTATCCGGCGGACCAGCGTACGGGCCGTTCCACGGCCGGGTCCGGCCGCGCGACGTAGATCTGGACGACCTCCCGCCCGGCGCGGGTACCGGTGTTGCGCAGGTGTGCCCGCACGGTGGACGCGTCGCCGGCCGTGACCCTTGCCGGCGCGTCGACGGCCCCGTACTCCCAGGTGGTGCACCCGAGGAGGTACGGCCGGTCAGGACAGTCGGTAGTCCGCGTTCAGGACCGCGTCCCGTTCCGGGTGGTACAGGTCGTAGCCGCGCGCGTCGCACTGGAAACCGCCCCTGATGCACCCGTCGACCAGTGCCTTGAGGGTGCGCTCCTCCCACGCGTTGAAGAAGTCGTAGTGGAAGGAGTAGCCGCGACCGCCGGCCAGGCGGACCTGGCTCATGTCGCCGTTGACCGGGAAGGCCATCTTGAACTCGATCATCGGCACGGCGACCGGGTGGGAGGCCGGGCACATGGTGTCGTTGGTGCCGGGTTTGACGGCCGGGTAGGCCATGTGGCTCTTGTGGTCGGGGGTGTCGAGGTACTTGCCGTCCCAGCAACTGGGCGCCTGCATACGGAGGTTGATCTGTACGTCGGGCCTGCTCGGGCAGCTCGCCGGGAAGTCGGTGTTGAAGAAGCTGTCACCGCATTCCCAGCCCTCGACGAAGCCGCAGTGGCGGCGGAACTCGTCGGCGCTCTGCATCGGGTCGCCCACGACGAACCGCAGCCCCTTGGGGAAGGGCCGCACGCTGGTGTAGTCGGTGACACCTGCCTTGTAGTAGATGACCTGCGGGCCCACCGGAAGGATCTTCTTGTCCCCGTCGTACAGGGAGGGCATCCAGTACGCGGAGCCGTCGGCGGGTGCGAGGCACTTGGTGGCGCCGCCGTAGAGCGAATCGGTGGTGCTGTGCGCGTCGGTCGAGGTGTTGCCCATGAAGGTGTGGTCGTGGGACCTGCCCGGCTGTCCCGGGTACACGATCGGGTCGTCCGGCGCGGTGTGCGTGACGGAGCAGTTGGCCTGGAACTCCTTGTGGTAGCGCGGCGGCGGAGTGTGCGTGGACGGTGTGACGCCGGTGACCTGGGGGACGGCCGGTATGTAACCGTCCCCGTCGTGGTCGTCGCCGGACGCCTGGGCCGACACGGCCGTCGTGTGCCTGGCGTGGCCGCCGGCCGCGGCGGCGCTTCCCGGATCGGCCGCGGTGGCGACCGTACCGAGACCGAGGACGGATGCGACGAGAGCGCTTCCGAGAAGGAGCGCGGGGAGTCGTTTCGTACGCCATCTCATGGAGGGCCTCCAGCCCGTGGGTGGGGGGTGTGGTGATCCGGCAGGGGGCTGAGCGCGGCCCCCTGCCGGGGCCTGGCGTGGTGCGTCAGCAGGAGACGTGCGTCAGCTGTAGACGCCGAACTCGTGGAGCGAGCAGCCCCAGCCCGTCCCTCTGGCCGTCAGGTGGAGACGGACGTGCCGTGCGGTCGCCGTGACGTCGATGGTGTCGATGTCGCCGTTGCCGGTCGTCGTGGAGTGGACCGTGCGCCAGGTGCTTCCGTCGTCGGACACCCGGACCTCATAGGACTTCGCACAGGCCGGGTCCCACTGCAACTGGAGCTTGCGGATCGCGGTGGGGGCGCCGAGGCCGACGCGGATCCACTGCGGGTCGCTCCAGTCACTGGCCCAGCGGGTGCCGGCCCTGCCGTCGGTCGCCTCGGCGGGCTCGCAGGGGCATTCGCCGTACGACTGCTGGAAGGAGGAGGCGGTGGCGGTCCTGCCCTGCGACAGCAGGGTGTCGGCCGCCTGGGCGGGCGGGGCGGTGAGGGTGAGCGACGAGGCCACCAGCGCGCCGAGGGCCAGCACGGCGAGGCCGGGGCGGCGGGCCGGGGCGGGTGGTGAGGGAGGTCTGGACACATCTGCTCCTGGCAGGTCGAAGTGCCGGGTGGGGAGCGCTCACCAGGAAGCCCCGGCCCCGTACGGCGCATGGCTGCGGCGTGCCGCCCAGTGCGGGAAGGCACGGTCGCCCGGGGGCGTTGCGGGGTGCGGCCCCGGGCGCCCGGTTCAGGCACCGGGCCGCGGGGCCCCTCCGGGCCGGGGCGCGGGTGTGTCACCCGGACCGGAGGGGAATCGGTGCCGTCGGACGGATCACCCGGCCGGCCGGCGGACGGCGTGTCAGGGGAAGGACACGAGGGTGGACGGCACGGTCGAGGTTCCCGCGGGGACCGTGGACGCTCCTGTGTCGTTGATGACGTGGTTGTAGTGGCCCATGCCGCCGAGGGACACCACCAGCAGGCTGTGGAACTTGATCCCCGGCTTGACCGGGGTCTTGAAGCCGTGGTGCTGGCGGATGGACGGGTCGACGTTGTAGTTGCAGTAACTGCCCAGGCCCCACGCCTCATGCGTGTCGACGGAGTCGTCGACGCGGTAGGCGGCGTAGCCCTGGGTGGAGCCGTTCTGGATGGCCGCCTGGTCGGGCGCGTCGTACGCCTTCTCGTTCTGGTAGAAGATCGTGCGTCCGCGCTCGCCGTACCACTCGACGTCGTACTTGTTGAAGTGCTCGACGAACAGGCCGGTGGCGAGCACGTCGTCGCCGTTGACGCGGACGCCGTAGTCGGCGCGGTTGGTCTCCCAGCCGACGCCCTCGCCGTGGTCGGCGCGCCAGACCCAGGTGTGGTCGATGATCGTGTCGTCGCTGTTGACGACCATGCTGGTGGTCGCCTTGCCCGCGTGCGCGCCGCCGATCCGGATGTAGACGTCCTGGACGGTGGTGGGGTCGGCGGCGTGGTCGGCGGAGGCTTCCTGCGGGCCGACCTCCAGCAGGGTCGGGGAGTTGACGGTGCCGGCGTCGATGAGGAAGCCGGCCAGTCGCACGCCGTCGACGTCGGCGACCTTCATCGCGGTCACCCCGTTGTCGGGGATGATCGTGGCCAGGCCGAGGCCCAGCACGATGGTGTCGGCCCGGTCGACGTTGATGGTCCGGTCGACGTGGTAGACGCCCGGGGTGAACAGCAGGTGCAGGCCCTGGGCGAGCGCCTGGTTGATGGTGGCGGCGGTGGCGCCGGGCTTGACGACGTAGAACTTGCTGAGCGGGATCGACTCGCCCTGGGGGGTGCCGCTCGCCCAGGTGGTGCCGCGGGCGTTCGTGCGCTTGGCCGGCGCGAAGACCTTGTACTCGCTGCCGTCCAGATAGAGGAACGGCTTCTCACGGGAGATGGGGGTGGTGCTCAGGGTCGTGTAGCGGGGCTCGGGGAAGCTGTTCGCCGGGGCGCCCTCGACACCCGAGAAGACCTGGTTCCACACGGAGTTGGACCAGCCGCCGATGGCGCTGTCACGGGTGTACCACTGCTGCTGCGAGTAGTTGCCGACCTGGCCGTCGATCTTGCTGTCGGCGATGTAGCCGCCGCTGGCCCAGCCGTAGCCGTTCGGCGCGAGGTTCAGCCCGCCCTTGACGTGCATGCGGCGGAACGACGCCGCCTGGGAGACCGCCCACCGGTTGGTGCCGCTCACCGGGTTCAGCGCCAGGTTCTCGGCCGCCCGCCAGAAGTTCTGCGTGGCGTTGCCGTTGAACCAGCCGGCGTCGACCGTCACGTCACCGTTGATGGTCGTGTCGTCGGGCTTCAGGCCGAGGCCCGCGATCTGGGTGTAGAAGCCGATCTGGGCGTTGAGGTTGTTGTACGTGCCCGGCTTGAAGAAGAACGCGTGCCGGCCGTTGCCGAACTGCGCGGACTCCTGCTGGCGGAACACCTCGTCCAGCTTGGCCTGGATGCCCGGCGTCGACGGGTCGAAGACGTGCACGTTCGGGCCGAGGTCACCGCCGCCCGGCAGTTGCGGGCCGCCGGTGCCGCTCTCGCCGTACACCTTGAACTCCCAGAGCGAGTAACCGTACTGGGTGGCGCGGGCCGTGCCGTACATCCGGACGTATCGGGCCTCGCCCGTCACGTTGACGGTGTCCGTGCCGCCGTCGCCGGTGGTGGTCCGGTAGGCCGTCGACCAGTCCGTGCCGTTGGTGGAGAGCTCGATGCGGTAGCTCTTGCCGTACGCCGCCTCCCAGTCCAGGACGACCTGGCTCACCTGGGTGGTCGCGCCGAGATCGACGCGGATCCACTGCGGGTCGGAGTGGGCGCTGGACCAGCGGGTGCCGGAGTTGCCGTCGACGGCGTCGACGGCCGGCGTGCCGCCGTGCTCCTGGCTGGAGGCCGTGACCGGCTTGCCCTGGGACAGCAGCACGGGTGCGGCCTCGGCCTGCCGGGCGGGCGCGAGGGTGAGCAGGGTGGCGGCGAGGGCGGTGACCAACGCGCCGACGACACCTCGGCGCACGGGTCTGCGGGGTGGTGGCGCCACTGACGGTATGCCAACTGCGGGCATGTGGGGGCTCCTTGGAAACGAAAACGACAGGGGAGAGCGTTCTCCGGAACCTTGCCCGCAACGAGACGGGGCGGTCAAGGATCTGTCATTACTTATCTTTTATCTTTCATTAAGTAGCAGTTGAGCGCCGGTGCGTCCGAGGCACGGCTGGTGCGGCATCGACGGGGACCCGGCCGCACCACCGGTCAGCCCCACCGCGCGGCGGCCGGCAAGGCTTCCGGAGGGGACACCGCGGACAGGCACGGCATGAGGGAAACCGTTCGCCCCACAGGCGAGTCGATGCACCGCCAGGTGCGGATTACACGTTTTCTCAAGGTGAACGTAAACCCTTGACACACCTTCTCGACGCCAGCAGGCTCCCCCTCCAGAGAACGCTCCCTGTCCTTCTGGCCCCACCCGATCGCTTCGAGGAGCCGCCGTGAGTCCGATGCGCCGCCGCCTGGGCCTGCTCATGGCCCTCGCGGTCATCCTGCTGTCGTTCGCCGGCCTGCCGGGCCCCCCGTCCGCCCACGCCGCCGACCCCCTGCTTTCCCAGGGCAGACCGGTGACGGTCTCGTCCGCGGAGAACCCGTTCGCCGGCGTCAACGCCGTGGACGGTGATCCGGGCACCCGCTGGTCCAGCGCCTTCGCCGACCCCCAGTGGATCCAGGTCGACCTGGGTGCTTCCGCCAAGATCAGCGAGGTCGCCCTGAACTGGGAGGCCGCCTACGCCAAGGCGTTCCAGATCCAGGTGTCCGCCGACGCCCGTACCTGGTCCACGGTCCACGAGACCGCCGCCGGTACCGGTGGCGACCAGCGGCTGACCGTCTCGGGCACCGGCCGGTACGTCCGCATGTACGGCACCCAACGAGCCACCCCGTACGGCTACTCCCTGTGGGAGTTCCAGGTGTACGGCAGCAAGGACACCGGCGGCGACCCGGATCCCGCCCCCGGCGAGAAGCTCCTGTCCTACGGCAGGACCGGCACGGCGTCCAGCTCGCAGCACGACGGTCACTGCTGGGAGTGCTCCCCCGCCCGCGCCTTCGACCGCGACCCCGCCACCCGCTGGGCGACCAGCCCCACGAACGGCTGGACCGACCCCGGCTGGATCTCCGTCGACCTGGGCGCGTCGGCGCAGATCAGCAAGGTGGTGCTCCAGTGGGACCCGGCCTACGCCAGGTCGTTCCAGATCCAGGTCTCGTCCGACAACACGAACTGGACCCCGATCTACTCGACCACCACCGGCACCGGCTTCAAGCAGACGCTGGCCGTCTCCGGAACCGGCCGGTACGTCCGCATGTACGGCACCCAGCGAGCCACCCCGTACGGCTACTCGCTGTGGGAGTTCCAGGTGTACGGCGCCGGCGGAGCCCCGATCACCCCGCCTCCGCTGCCACCCGGCCCCGCCGACCCGCCCCGGATCGTCTGGCAGGACGAGTTCAACTCCCCGGCGGGCACCAGGCCCGACCCAGCCAAATGGTCCGCGGACCCCGGCACCGGCCCCAACAACGAACTGGAGTACTACACCCACCACGACAACGTGAGCATGGACGGCGCCGGTCACCTCGTCATAGAGGCACGCAAACAGGCCACGCCCGGCACCTCGTGCCCGGCCGACCCGCTCACCGGGAGCGGCACCTGCCAGTACACCTCCGCCCGGATCAACACCGGCAACAAGTTCGAGTTCACATACGGCCGGGTCGAGGCGCGGATCAAGGTGCCCAAGGGCAACGGTCTGTGGCCCGCCTTCTGGATGATGGGCGCCGACTTCCTCGACGGCCGTCCGTGGCCGTACAACGGCGAGATCGACATCATGGAAGTCCTCGGAAAGGACGTGAAGACCTCGTACTCGACCGTCCACGCACCGGCCTACAACGGCGGCGGCGGGGTCGGCGCCCCCTACAAGCTGCCGGGTGACGCCGACTACTCGGACGACTTCCACGTGTGGGCCGCCCACTGGGACAGCAAGGGCATCGTCTACAGCCTCGACGGCCGGACCGTCCTCACGCTCGACAAGGCCCAGATCGAACAGACCCGCGGCCCGTGGGTCTTCGACCACCCCTTCTACCTGATCCTCAACCTCGCCGTCGGCGGCGACTGGCCCGGACCGCCCGACGCCTCGACCCCGTTCCCGGCGAAGATGCTGGTCGACTACGTTCGGGTCTATCAGTGACACGCCGTCCGCCGTGAACCGAGGGGCCGGGATCAGCGGTCCCGGCCCCTCCCCTCGGGAAGCCCGGACCCCGACCCGGTCCGGTTCGCCGGGCATCCCCGAAACGCAATCCATCCCCGCGCGAAGCGCCCCAGGAGAACGGCGCGGTGGATCCGCCAGCGCATCATGGCCGGCGGTCCCTTCGAAGTCCGGACAGGCGCCGGGACCATCGGCAGCGTTCCAGGCCGGCCGCCCACCCGGTCGCTCTTGGCGGCGGCAGTACTCCTCGTTGAGGTATTTGAGTCGGCGACGGCCCTCCTCCCCCGCTCGTGCGGCCCCGGGGGCCGGGACACCGACTCGGTGTGCAGCTTGAGACCAGGTCGGTCAGTGTGGAGGGCGCAGGCGAGGGCCACGGCCCGCTGGTCAGATTGACGCCGAGGGACCAGTGCTCACACGCCAGTTGGTAGTTGCGGCTGAGGAACGACCCCACCGGAAGCGGCGCCGGGCGGCATTGTCATCCGTACGGCCCTGTCAGTGCCCGCTGGCAGAACGGCGGGCGGTTCGCACGGTGGCCTGCCCTGTGCGCAGGGAGCGGAGACCGTCGCCGGATGCACGCTCCGGGCACCCGCCCGCGCACACCCGCACGGTGATCGCCTACACCATCTCGCGGGACGCCATCCAGGCCGGTGGTGTGCTCAGTTCGACCCCGAAGCTCAGAACTCCTGACGGGACGGTCGCCATGACCCTCGCGCGTGGCGGGTCAGGGGCCGCGGAACGTGGCGCGGTAGGCGCTGGGTGAGACCCCTAGTTGGGATCGCAGATGCAATCGCAATGAGTCGGCGGTGCCGAAGCCCGCGGTGACGGCGACCTCTTCGATGGGCAGGTCGGTGCGTTCCAGCAGGGAGCAGGCTCGCTCGATGCGCTGTCGGGCGAGCCACCGTCCCGGCGATGTGCCGATCTCGTCTCGGAAGCGGCGGGTGAGGGTTCGCGTGCTCGTCGATTCCTGGTCTGCCAGTTCCCGGAGCGTGATGGGCCGGTGGAGGTTCGCGAGTGCCCATTGGCGCGCTTTGCCGGTCGAGGAGACACTCGGGTCCGGCATCGGCCGCTGCACGTACTGCGCCTGCCCGCCCTCGCGGTGTGGCGGGACGACGGAACCGCGCGCCACGTCGTTGGCGACTGCTGCGCCGTAGTCGGTGCGGATCATGTGCAGGCACAAGTCGATGCCCGACGCCGCTCCGGCAGAGGTGAGGACGCCGTCGTCGTCGGTGTAGAGGACGTCCAGGTCGAACACGACCTCCGGGAACCGCTCCCGGAACCGGGCGGATGAGCGCCAGTGCGTGGTTGCCCGCCGCCCTGTCAGCAGGCCCGCCGCGGCCAGCACGAACGAGCCCGTACAGATCGAAGCGATCCGTGTGCCCGGCTGGGTCCGCGCCAGCGCGGCGGTGAGCGAGGGGTCAAGCGGCCCGCTCCAGGGTTCGAAGTCGTCCTCGGAGCCGGGGACGATGACGGTGTCGGCCTCGGCCAGTGCCTCGAGGCCGTGAGCGACGGTGATGGAGAAATCGGCGTCCGTGCGCATCGCGCCGGGCTCGGTCGCGCACGTCACGATCTCGTAGAGCGCGGCGCCGGCGGCCGAGCGCGCCTGGCCGAAGATCCGGTGGACGATGCTGAGTTCGAACGACAGCACCTTGTCACGGACCAGGACCGCCACTCGGTGGCGCCCGTCCTCAGCGAAAGCAGCCATGGCCCGATCCTCGCAGATATTGTCCATCAGGCCAGTCGTCGTGGCGGTGCCGCGCGGTCACCATCGACGTCATGAACGTTCTTTGGATTCTTGCCCACCCCGAACCCCGCTCGCTCAACAGCTACCTCGCCGCGGAGGGACAGCGCGCGCTCCGCGCTGAGGGTCACCAGGTCGAGGTGTCGGACCTGTACGCAATGGGCTGGAACCCCGTCGTCGACACCGCCGACTACGCCCACCCCCCGGCGAAGCGGTTCCAGGTCGCTGCCGCTGCGAAGCAGGCGTACGAGAGCGGCGCGCTGAGCGCCGACATTCGAGCCGAGCAGGAAAAGATCAACCGGGCAGACACCATCGTGGTCCAGTTCCCGATGTGGTGGTTCGGAATGCCCGCCATCCTCAAGGGCTGGTTCGACCGGGTCTGGCACCAGGGCTTCGCATACGGGTTGCGCGGTCCGAACGGCGAGTGGATCGGCTACGGGGACGGGTTCCTCGCGGGCAAGCGTGCGATGACGGTCGTGACCATGGGCGGGCCGGCAGGGCTCTACGGTGAGCGGGGCATTCACGGATCCGTCGACGAGCTGCTGTTCCCGCTGCAGCACGGCACCCTGTTCTACGCGGGCGCGGAGGTGCTGCCCCCGGTGCTGATCACGGGTGCCGACCGGTTCACGCCCGAGGAGGGCGAGGCGGCGGCCGAGGAACTGCGCGAGCGCCTGCTCGCGATTCCGACGACCGAGCCGATCGCGTACCGACCGCAGAACGGCGGAGACTACGGCCACGACCTCGTGCTGCGACCGGACGTGGCACCGGGGCTGACCGGTCTGAGAGCGCACGTGGCCTGACACCGGCACACCAGGGGAACGGCAGCCCGCGCGTGAGGACGGTCTCGCTCAGCTACTGGGATCGGCACCAGCCGACGGCCGCGATCAACCGGCCGTCGGCCGCAGGCCGTCGGAGAACGTGAGGGCGCCTGGCCGGCTGAGCGTGAAAGCGGGTGCTTCCGCACAGTTCGAGGGTGTCGAAATCCACCGGGCAACAGGAGGCCCCTGGTGCTCCAGTTCTTCGTGTCGGCATCGCGGTCGTCCCACCCGGCACCCGGCGATGTGTGATCGCCTCGCTCACCGGTTCGGGAACACCGGGAACCGGCCGTACGGGCGGCCGGGGTGTCCGTCCGGCATGAGTGACGCGGAATGGGGGCGTAGCGACACGATGCCGGTTCCCGGCCGGCGGGAAGGCCGCGGCGGGCAGCCGGAGGGCAGTCGGCGTCCCGCGCTCAGTGTTCGTCGAGGGTCGAGCGCAGAGGCGCCTCCCGCAGCAGCAGGACGGCGGCCAGTGCGAGCAGGGCGAAGGGCACGGCGGCGGTGAACACGTCGCCGAAGGCCTGGCCGTACACCGCCCGGACGCCGTCCACGGCCGGGGGACCCAGCGCGCGCAGGTCCGGCAGGCCGCCGTCGAGTCCGGTCCCGGCCGGGGCGTGCGCGGCGGTGAGGGCGTCCACGCGGGCGGTCAGCAGGGAGCCGAGGGCGGCGAGGCCGAGCACACCGCCGAGGCTGCGGGAGAGGATCACGAAGGAGGTGACGGCGCCGAGGTCGTCGGGGGGCGCCGCGTTCTGGGCGATCGGCACGAGGTTCTGCGAGACGACGCCGACGCCGGAGCCTCCCGCGAACAGGGCGGCGCCCACCAGGAGCAGCGGCGTACGGGCCCCCGCGGTGCCCATGACGGAGAAGCCGAGGACGAGCAGCAGGCCCCCCGCGGCCAGGGGGAGTTTCCAGCGGCCCCGCGCGCTGATGAGCCGGCCGGAGACGACGGACCCGGACAGCAGGCCGGCGATCATCGGCAGGGTCAGCAGTCCCGACACGGCCGGCGACTGCGCCCGGGCGACCTGGAAGTACTGGGCCAGCAGGGCGGGAGCGGCGAACAGCGCCGGGCCGACCGCGAAGCCGGCCAGCGCCGACAGCGCGACGGTGCGGTCCCGCAGCAGGCGTGGCGGCATCAGCGGGTCGACGGCCCGTGACTGCCGCCGGACGAACAGCGCGGCGAGGACGGGCACGGCACAGGCCGTTCCCGTCACCGGCCAGGACACCCATGGCACGCCGTTCCCGGCCCAGGTGACAGCGAGGAGGAGAGCCCCGACCATCGCGGTGAGCAGGGCCGCGCCCCACAGGTCGGGACGCGGCCCGCGCGACGTGCGCCCGGAGTCGGGCAGCCGCAGCGTGCGGTGGAGGGTGAGGGCGGCGCCGGCCGCGAGGAGCACGCCCAGATGGAAGCAGGCACGCCAGCCCACCCCCGGAGTGTCGGCCAGCACACCGCCGAGCGGAGGGCCGGCGACCGTTCCGGCCGTCATGACCAGCGTGATGCGGCCGTTGTACCGGCCGCGCTCCCGTGGCGGGACCAGCGCGGCCACGATCACCTGGGCCAGCGCGTTCACCCCGCCGGCTCCCAGCCCCTGCACCGCCCGCCCGGCGATCAACTGCCCGACGTCGCCCGCGAGCGCGCACCACGCCGATCCCAGGGCGAACAGGCCCAGTGAGATCTGGACCAGCGTCTTGCGGTCGGCGCGGTCGGCGAGCTTCCCCCACAGCGGCAGACTGAGCGTCGAGGCCACCATCGTGGCCGCGACGACCCACGTGAAGGCGGCCTGACCGCCGTCCAGGTCGGCGACGACGCGCGGCAGCGCGGTGACGACCACCGTGCTGGACAGCAGGCCGGCGAAGAGGCCGAGCAGCAGGGCGCGGAGCGCTCGGCGCGTCCGTACGGCGCTCTTGTCCACCGCGCTCACGAGCGGGGCGGCGGGCTGTGCCATGGGGATCCTCGGGGTCTGCGGGGTCACGGAGAGACGCCGTGACGGCTGGATGATGGCATCCGGCCGTGAGGGCACGGGACGCCACACGCGCCGTACACGTCACCGCAGTTGGGGAAGAGTTCAGCTGGGTGAACAGGCGGCTCGCACGGGTGATGCCGGGGTGAATGCCGTGGGCGTGCCGTGGGCGGAACCCCCGGTTCCTCCACCCGGCGGCGGGCTCCGTGCCCACCACTCCGAGCGGGGCGGTTCACCCAAAGATCATTTCGGGCCGGCGGACACCCCGGACGGTCAACTCACCGTGCTAGACACCGGATCGGCAGTCGATCATTCCGGATCGCGGTCGGCCGGCGCGGCGAACGCCGTGGTCACCAGGCCCTTCCCGGACCGATACCGCCGTCGCACCACGCTCGCCGCTCACCCCCCTCGTATGCGCCTGGGAGTACGTACGTGCAAGACGACCACCTTCGTGGCCTGCCGCTGACCCCTGGACAGTCGGGCATGTGGTTCGGCCAGCAACTGGCCCCGGACAGCCGCGCCTACAACCTCGGCATCTACGTCGACATCGCCGGCCCGCTCGACGTCGCGCTGCTGGCCGAGGCCACGCGCCGCTTCCTGGACGAGGCCGAGGGGTTCCGCGTCCGGATCCGGGAGCACGAGGGCGAACTGCGCCAGTGGGCCGAGCCGGACGACGCGTGGGAGCAGCTCTTCGTCGACGTGTCCGCCGAGGCCGACCCCGAGGCCGCCGCGCACCGCTGGATGACGGCCGACATGGCGCGCCCGCGCCGTGTCGGCCACCCCCCGAACCTCACCAGCGCGGTGATCCGCGTCGCCGAGCAGCGCCACTGGTGGTACTCCGGCGTCCACCATGTGATCAGCGACGGGGCCGGCGCCGGTATCGCCGTGCGGCGCGCCGCGGCCATCTACACCGCTCTCCTGGAAGGGCGCGATCCCGCGGAGGGGGCGTTGCGCCCGTTCCGTGAACTGCTGGACGAGCAGACGGCCTACCGGGCCTCGGACGACTTCCGCGCCGACCGGGCGTACTGGCGGGAGCGGATGGCCGGCCGGCCCGCGCCGGCCGCTCTCGTGGAACGTTCGGCGCCGCCCTGCGCCCCGGCGCACCGGCGCACCGCGTACCTGAGCGGGGAGGCCGAGTCGGGGATGCGGGCGGTCGCGCGGGCCGCCCGGTCGAGCTGGCCGGCCGCCTTCGTCGCGGGCGCCGCCGCCTACCTGCACCGGATGACCGGGGCGGACGACCTGGTGCTGGGCTTCCCGGTCACCGCGCGCACCGGGTCCGCCTCGGACGCCGTCCCCGGCATGGTGTCCAACGTGGTCCCGCTGCGCCTGAGGGTGGACCCCGGCCTGACCTACGGCGAGCTGACCGCCCGGGTCGCGGCCGAGATGAAGGACGCGGTACGGCATCAGCGCTACCCGGAGGCGGACCTCGCCCGCGACCTCGGCCTCTCCGCGGGCGGCCGGCTCTACGGGCCGGTCGTCAACGTCATGCCGTTCGGCCAGGACTTCTCCTTCGGCGGCCTTCCCGGGTCCCTGCACAGCCTGGCCGTCGGGCCGGTGGCCGACCTGTCGATCGCCAGCTACGGCGGACGCCCGGGACAGCGCGGCGCCATCAAGGTCGTCGTCGACGGCAACCCCGCCCTGTACTCGGACGGTGAACTGGCCGGACACCACGGGCGGTTCCTGCGGCTGCTGGAACGGCTCACCAAGGGGGACGACGCCGCCGCGCGGCCCATCGGCCACGGTGACCTGCTCGACGAGGACGAGCGGCGGCGGGTGCTGGGCGACTGGTCCGGTCCCGGGAACGCCGGCGGCCGCGCCGTTCCCGCTCCCGCTCCCGCACCGGTGAGCGATCCGGCGGGCGATCCGTGGCAGCTGGTCGCGGCCCAGGCGGCCCGGACGCCGGACGCCGTCGCGGTCACCGCCGGCCCGGAAACCCTGACCTACCGCGAACTGGTCGCCCGGGCGACCCGTCTGGCCGGCGTCCTGGCCGGTCACGGGGTGGGTCCGGAGGACCGCGTGGCGCTGGCGCTGCCGCGTTCGGCGGACCTGGTGGCCGGTGTGCTGGCCGTCCTGCGATCCGGCGCCGCCTATCTGCCGCTGGACCTGTCGCATCCGGCCGAACGGCTGGAGCTCATGGTGGCCGAGGCCCGCCCGGCCGTCGTCCTGA
Source organism: Streptomyces sp. DH-12 (assembly GCF_002899455.1). Classification (GTDB taxonomy): domain Bacteria; phylum Actinomycetota; class Actinomycetes; order Streptomycetales; family Streptomycetaceae; genus Streptomyces. The sequence goes on from NZ_PPFB01000001.1 coordinate 421,577, forward strand.
CGACGGCCGCACTGGCCGAGCGGGCGCCGAGCGGCCCGCGACGCGTCCTGACCGACGGGCGGCAACGGCCCCAGGAGCCGCAGGGCGTGCTCCCCGCCGCGGTGCACGGATCGGCCGCCGCGTACGTCATCTTCACCTCGGGGTCCACGGGGCGGCCCAAGGGCGTCGTCGTCCCCCGGTCGGGCCTCGGCAACCTGCTGCTGGACATGGCCGGGCGGGCCGGACTGGGCCCGGGTGACCGCCTGCTCGCCGTGACCACGCTGGGCTTCGACATCGCCAACCTGGAACTGCTCGCGCCCCTGGTGGCCGGGGCCGCCGTGGTGGTGGCCGGGGCCGACGAGGTACGCGACCCCGCACGGCTGCGGCACCTGCTGGCGGCCGAGCGGGTGTCGGTGATGCAGGCGACGCCGAGCCTCTGGCAGGCGGTGGCCGCCGAGGTCGCACCCGTCCTCGGCGGTGTCCGCGTCCTGGTCGGCGGTGAGGCGCTGCCGGCCGCGCTGGCCCGTGAACTCCTCGCGTCCGCCGCGTCGGTGACCAACGTCTACGGCCCCACGGAGACGACGGTCTGGTCGACCGCGGCGGAGCTGTCGCCCGAGGACTCCGACGCCGCAGCATCGGCGCCGGCCACCATCGGACGGCCGATCACCGGCACGGCGGTGTACGTCCTCGACCGGTCCCTGCAGCCCGTACCGCCCGGCGTGGTGGGCGAGTTGTACATCGCCGGCGCCGGACTGGCACGCGGGTACGCGCAGCGGCCCGGCCTGACCGCCGAACGCTTCGTGGCCGACCCCTTCGGTGCGCCCGGCACCCGGATGTACCGCACCGGCGACCTCGCACACTGGACACCGGACGGCCGGCTGGTCTGCACGGGCCGGGCGGACCAGCAGGTCAAGGTGCGCGGGTTCCGCATCGAGCCGGGCGAGATCGAGGCCGTGCTGGCGGAACAGCCGGGCGTGGCCCGCGCCGCGGTCGTGCTCCGCGAGGACACGCCGGGCCGGCGGCAGCTGACCGCGTACTTCGTCCCGGGTGCGCAGCCCGTGGCAGGCGACCGGGAGCTGGCCGAGGCGCTGGCCCGGCACCTGCCCCCGTACATGGTGCCCGCGGCCTTCGTGGCCCTCCCGCAGCTGCCCCTGACGGCGAACGGCAAGCTCGACCGGGCCGCGCTGCCCGCCCCGGCGGCGACCGCCGCCGACGCCGGCCGGGCGCCCCGGAACGCGGTCGAGGAGACCCTCTGCCGGCTCTGCGCCGACCTGCTCGACACGCCGTCCGGCGTGAGCATCGACGACGACTTCTTCGCCCTCGGCGGCGACAGCGTCTCGGTGATGCGCCTGGTCGCCGCCGCACGCCGCGAAGGGCTGGCCCTCACCCTGCGCGACGTGTTCGAGCACCCGACCGTGGCGGACCTGTCCGCCGTCGCGGTTCCGCAGGGCAGCGGCACGGGTCACGCGGCCCCCGCGCAGGACGCCGTCCCGTCCGCTTTCGACGAGGACGACCTCGGGCGCCTGCGGGCCCGCTATCCGTCCTTCTCGGACGTCCTGCCCCTCTCCCCCGTACAACAGGGTCTGCTGTTCCAGTCCCTGCACGATGCGCAGAACGCCGGGGACGACGACTACACCGTGCAGCTCGGCTTCACGGTCGAGGGTCCGCTGGACGGGACCCGGCTGCGCGGTGCCTGGCAGGCCCTGCTGCGCCGGCACCCCGTGCTGCGCTCGGCGTTCGTCGCCGACACCGCCGACGCGCCGGCGCAGGTGGTGCTCGACGACGTCGAACTCCCCTGGCGCGAGGTGGACCTCACCGGGCCGCCGACGGCCGCCGGCCCCCGGGAACAGGACCGGCGGCTGCGGCAGGTGGCCGCCGGGGAACGGGCCGGACGCTTCGACCTGGCGCGTCCCCCGCTGCTGCGCGTCGCCCTGGTACGGCTCGCCCCCGAACGGCACGCCGTGCTCTTCACCCACCACCACATGCTGCTCGACGGCTGGTCGCTGCCCCTGCTGGGCCGTGAGCTGTTCGCCCTCTACCACGGTGAGCCCCTGCCGCCGGCGGCCCCGCCGCGCACGTACCTGTCCTGGCTCGAGCGGCAGGACCGTGACGCGGCCCGCGCCGCGTGGCGCGCCGAGCTCGACGGACTGGACTCGCCGACGCTCCTCGTGCCGGACGCCGCGGCGGAGGCGGAGCCGTCCCAGGGCCGCCACACCGTCGACCTGCCCACCGGCGCCACCGACGCCCTGCGGGACCTGGCCGCCGCGCACGGGCTCACCCTCAACACCGTCGTCCAGGGCGCGTGGGCACTCCTCCTCGCCGGGCTGACCGGGCGCGACGACGTCGTGTTCGGCACCACGGTCGCCAGCCGTCCGGCCGAGGTGGACGGGGCCGAGTCGATGGTCGGCCTGTTCGTCGACACCGTTCCCGTGCGCGTACGGCTGCGTCCGGCGGACGACCTGCGGGACATGCTGCGCGGGATGCAGCGCCGGCAGTCGCGCCGCGCGGCCGCCGCACACCTGGGCCTGCCGGACATCACCCGGCTCACCGGCCTGGACCGGCTCTTCGACACCGTACTGACCTTCGAGAACTTCCCCGTCGACCCGGCCACCTTCCGGCCGGGTCCCGGCCTCGCCGTCACCGACCCGCACGTCCACGCGGGCACCCACTATCCGCTGACGCTGCTGGTGGTGCCGGAGGACGCCGGGCTCAGCCTGCGGTTCGGCTACCGCACCGGCGTCTTCACGCCCGACGGCATCACCCGCGTCGGCGCACGGCTGGTGCGGCTGCTGGAGGCACTGGCCGCCGACCCCGCCCGCACCGTCGGCGCCGTCGACGTGCTCCTCCCGGAGGAGCGGCGGCAGGTGCTGGTCGAGTGGAACGACACCGCCGTGCCGGTGCCGCCCGTGTCGGTGCCCGAGCTGGTCGCGGCGCAGGCGGCGGCGACGCCCGACGCGACCGCCGTGGTGTACGCGGACGGCGGGGCCGGTGGCGAGGAGTTGACGTACGCCCGGTTCGACGCCCGGGTGGCGGCGCTCGCGGCACGGCTGCGCGAGCGGGGCGTGGCGCCCGAGACCCGGGTCGCCGTCGCCCTGCCGCGCTCGGCGGACCTGCTCGTCGCCGTGCACGCCGTGCTGCGCGCGGGCGGCGTATACGTGCCGGTGGACCCGGAGCTGCCGGCGGAGCGGATCGGACTGCTGCTGGACGACGCGGCCCCGGCCTGCACCCTCACCACGCGCGACCTCGCCGAGCGGTTCCCCCGCCTCGACGGCCCGGACACCGTCCTCCTCGGCGCCGACGCCCCCGTCGGCGCCGGCGCCGCCCGCACCGCTCCGGTCCCCGTGGCACCCGGCTCGGCCGCGTACATGATCTTCACCTCGGGCTCGACCGGCCGCCCGAAGAGCGTCGTCGTCTCCCACGAGGCCATCGCCAACCGGGTGCTGGGCATGCAGCGGGAGTTCGCGCTGACCGCCGACGACCGGGTGCTGCACAAGACACCCGTCGGGTTCGACGTGTCCGTGTGGGAGCTGCTCTGGCCGCTGACCACGGGCGCCGCGGTGGTCGTGGCACGCCCCGGCGGGCACCGCGATCCGCACTACCTGGCGGGCGCCGTCGGGGACCACGGGGTGACGACGGCGCACTTCGTGCCGTCGATGCTCCGCGTGTTCCTCGACTCCGTCGACGGGCCCGCCGCGGCCGGGTTCCGGCTGCGGCGCGTGATCTGCAGCGGCGAGGCACTCCCGGCCGACCTCGCCGACGCGTCCCTCGCCCTCCTCGGCGTCCCGCTGTTCAACCTGTACGGGCCCACCGAGGCGGCCATCGACGTCACACGGTGGCAGTGCCTCCCCGCGTGGACGGGCCCGGTGCCCATCGGCGCCCCGGTGGACAACACCCGCGTGTACGTGCTCGACGCGGCGCTCCGGCCGGTCGCCCCGGGTGTGGCGGGCGAGTTGTACCTGGCGGGACGCCAGCTCGCCCGCGGCTACCCGGCCCGGCCCGGCACGACCGCGCTCCGTTTCGTCGCCGACCCCTTCGGCCCCGCGGGCAGCCGGATGTACCGCACCGGCGACCTGGCGCGGTGGCGCGGTGACGGCACGCTGGAGTACCTGGGCCGTACCGACCACCAGGTCAAGATCCGCGGAGTGCGGGTCGAACCCGGCGAGATCGAGGCGGTGCTCGGCACGCACCCGGCGGTGGGCCGGGCCGTGGTGACCGTGCGGGAGGAGGAGCCGGGCCGCAGGCAGCTCACCGCCTATGTCGTGCCGGACGTCCGAGGGCGCTCCGCGTCCGCGCCCGGGTCCGCCACGTCCGAGCAGGTGCGGGAGTGGCAGGCCGTCTGGGAGTCCGCCTACGCGCCCGGCCGGGCCCCGGGCACGCCCGGCACACCGGGCGGGGGAGACCTCACCGCCGCCTTCGGTGAGGACTTCTCCACCTGGGACAGCAGCTACGACGGCCGGCCCCTCCCGCTCGAGGAGATGAGCCGCTGGCGGGACGCGACCGTCGAGCGGATCCGCGCGCTGCGTCCCGTGCGCCTGCTGGAGATCGGCGTCGGCGCGGGCCTGCTGCTGTCGCGGCTCGCCGGGGACACCGAGGCCTATTGGGCCACCGACTTCTCCGCCGCGGTGATCGACACCCTGCGCGACCGGATGCCGGACCACCTCGCCGGCCGGGTGACCCTGCGGCACCGGGCGGCGGACGACACCGAGGGCCTGCCCGCCGGGTACTTCGACACCGTCGTCCTCAACTCGGTGATCCAGTACTTCCCGGACGCCGACTACCTGGACCGGGTGATCGACGCCGTCACGCCGCTGCTGGCGCCCGGCGGCCGGATCTTCGTCGGTGACGTACGGGACCTGCGGGCCGCCCGCGTGTTCGAGACGGAGAAGCACCTCGTCCGCCTCGCTCCGGGCCGGCACACCAGTACGGCGGCGCTGCGCCGCTCCATCGGCCGGGCCCTGCTGAACGAGAACGAACTCCTCGTCGACCCCGCCTGGTTCACCGCGCGGACCGGCGCGGGCACCCCCTTCACCGCCTCGGACGTCCAGGTGAAGCGGGGCCGTTACCGCAACGAACTCAGCCGCTACCGCTACGACGTCGTCCTGCACACGGCCCCGGCGGCGTCTCCGGCCGGTCCCCCCGAGGCCGGTGACGAAACACCTCCGGACGGGCTGCGGCACGTCCTGTCCACGGCCCGCCCGGCGTGGCTGCGGCTGTCGGGCGTCCCCGACGAACGCACCGCCCGGCAGGCCCTGGCGGCCCGCCGGCTGGACGAGGGAACCGAACCGGCCCTCGCCGCGCGCCTCCTGGCGGACGACGTCCCCGTGCCCGGCGCGGTGGACCCCGAGGACCTGTACGCCCTCGCCGAGGAACTCGGCTACCGCGTCGCCGTCGCGCCGTCGGTCACCGGCCCCGGCGCGGTCGACGCGGTCTTCCGGCGCGCGGACGCGTCGGACGCCGGGTCCGCCGGATCCGGTGAAGTGCTGTGCGTCTGTCGCCCCGCACCGGAGTCCGTCACGGCCCCGGCACGGCTCACCAATGAGCCGGGACTCGCACGCGACCTCGCCGCGCTCCCGGCCGCACTGCGCGCCCTCGCCGAACGCACCCTGCCCGAGGCCCTCGTGCCCGCGGCCTTCGTGGTGCTGGCGGAACTGCCGCTCACCGCGAACGGCAAGCTCGACCGTGCCGCCCTCCCGGCGCCCGACTTCGCGGCCGCACCGGACAGCCGGGCACCGCGCGACGCGACCGAGCGGGCCCTGTGCGCCGCCTTCGCCGAGCTGCTGGGCCTTCCGCACGTGGGCATCGACGACAGCTTCTTCGCGCTGGGCGGCGACAGCGTGCTGGCCATGCGGCTGGTGGGCGCCGCACGCCGGGCGGGCGTCGTCCTGGCCGTCCGTGACGTCTTCGCGCACCCCACCGTCGCCGCGCTCGCCGGCGTGGCACGGGCCGCGGACCCGGCGGAGCCGCGGGGCGAGGCCCGCGAGGAGGACCTGGTGCCCGTACCCGCGCCGGTACGGGAGCGGCTGACCGCCCCGTACCCGGGCCCGGCGGAGATCCTGCCCCTCACACCGCTGCAGGAGGGCCTGCTCTTCGAGTCCCTGGCCGCCGCGCGCACCCCGTCGGCGGCGGGTGAGGACGGCCCGGACCGGGCGGACGACTACACCGTCCAGCTGGCGCTCACGCTCGACGGTCCCCTCGACCCGGCCCGGCTGCGTGCCGCCTGGGCCCGGGTGCTGGCCCGGCACGACAGCCTGCGCGCCGCCTTCGTGCACGACGCGGACGCGGGCCTCGTGCAGGTCGTCCCCGCCGCGGTGGACCTGCCCTGGCGGGAGACGGACCTGTCCGCGGCCGGTGAGGCGGAGCGGGAGTCCCGCCTCACCGTGCTGCGGGCCCGGGAACGGACGGCCCCGTTCGACCCGGCCCGGCCGCCGCTGCTGCGGGTGGCGCTGGCCCGGCTGGCCCCGCACCGGCACACGATGATCGTGACCTACCACCACCTCCTGCTCGACGGCTGGTCGCAGCCGCTGCTGCTGAACGAGCTGCTGACCGCCTACGCGGAGCCGGCCCCGCTGCCCCCGGCGCCCCAGTTCCGGCGGTACCTGGCCTGGCTCGCCCGGCAGGACAAGGACGCCGCCCGGCAGGCGTGGCGGCAAGCGCTCGACGGCGCCGAGCCCACCCTCGTGGTGCCGGTGACCGGCAGCCGGACGGACGGCCACGTGGCCGGCGCACCCGGACACGAGGTCGTCGAACGGCTGCTGCCCCCGGACCTCACCGCCCGCCTGGCCGCGCACTGCCGCCGCCACGACCTGACCCCGGCCACCCTGGTGCAGGGCGTGTGGGCCACCTTGATCGGCGCGCTGACGGGCCGCGACGACGTCGTCCTCGACGCGCCCAGCGCCGGCCGTCCGGCCGACGTCGAGGACGTGGAGTCCGTCATCGGTCTGTTCCTCAGCACCGTCCCGGTGCGGGTCCGCCTCGATCCGGCGCGGCCGGCGGCCGCCGTCCTGCGCCGGCTGCAGGAGGAGCAGTCCCGTCTCGCCGCCCACCAGCACCTCGGGCTGCCGGAGATCCAGCGGCAGACCGACGCCGCCTCGGCGCTCGCCGACACGATGGTGGTGTTCCTCAACTTCCCGCTGGAACCGGACGCGTTCCGGCCGGCGGACGGCGTCCGTGTCTCCGCCGTGGACGGCGGCGTGGCCACGAGCTACCCGCTGCGCCTCCTGGCCGCCCCCGGCGAACGGATGCACCTCACCCTCGGCTACCACACCTCCGTCTACGACCGGGAGGCCGCCCACGCGCTGATGGACCGGCTGGTGCGGCTCTTCGAGGAGTTCGGCGAGGGCTTCGACCGGCCCGCCGGACACGCCGGGATCCTCACCCCGCGCGAACGCGGCCGCCTGCTGACCGCATGGCAGGGGGCACCGGACGGGGACGAGGCCACGGCGGCCGGCACCGTCACCGGCGTTCTCCGCGACCGGACGGCCACCGGCTCCGGCACGCCCGCGGTCCTCTTCGGCGACGAGCGGCTCACCCGCCGGGAGCTGCGTGCCCGCGCGAACCGCCTGGCCCGCCTGCTCGTCGCCCGGGGCGCCCGCCCCGAGCGGACCGTGGCCGTCGCGGTGCCCCGCTCCCCGGAGCTGGTGGTGGCCCTGCTCGCGGTCGTCGAGTCCGGCGCGGCGTACCTCCCGGTGGACCCGGGCTACCCGGCGGACCGTATCGCGCACATGCTCGCCGACGCCCGGCCGGTGACGGTGCTGACCACCACCGAGGCGTCGGCATCGCTGCCCGAGGACGCCCGCGGCACCGCCGTCCTGCTCGACGACCCGGCCACCGGACGCGCGCTGTCCGCCCTGCCGGACGACGACCTCACCGACGACGGGAGCGCCGAACCGCCGACGCCCGCCCACCCGGCCTACGTCATCCACACCTCGGGCTCCACCGGCAGGCCCAAGGCGGTGGTGGTGCCGCACCGCGGGGTCGCCGCCTACCTGCCGTACCTGACGTCCGGCGTCGCCGGGCTCGGCCCCGAGGACGTCGTGCTCAACCTGGCGTCCGTGTCCTTCGACCCCTCGGTGCGTGACATCCTCGGCACCCTGGCGGCCGGCGGATGCGTGGTCATGGTGCCGCCCGACGAGGCGAACGACGCACGCGCCCTCGTCCGCGCCCTGCGCCGCCACCGGGTCACCGCGCTGCTGTCCGTCGTACCGTCCCTGCTGACCGCCCTGAACGAGGAGGCGGACCGGCTGCCCGCCGGCGAGCGCCCCTCCCTGCGGCTGGTGATGACGTGCGGCGAAGCGCTCACCGAGGGTCACCTTCAGCGGGTGGCCGCTCTCGGGGCCCCGCTGGTGGTCAACCAGTACGGGCCCACCGAGGCCACCATGAGCAGCACCTTCCAGGCGGTGGACGAGCCGGGCGCGCTGCGGTCCGGCGGCCGCTTCCTGATCGGCCGCCCCCGCCCGGGCGTCCGCGCCTACGTCCTGGACCACCGCCTGCGCCTGGTCCCGGCCGGCACTCCGGGCGAGCTCTACCTGGCGGGACCCGGCGTCACCCGCGGCTACGCGGGCCGCCCCGGCCCGACCGCCGAGCGTTTCCTCGCCGACCCGTACGGCGGGCCCGGCACCCGCATGTACCGCACCGGCGACCTGGCCCGCTGGACCGCGGACGGCCGCCTGGACCACCTCGGCCGCGCCGACCACCAGGTCAAGCTGCGCGGCCACCGCGTCGAACTCGGCGAGATCGAGGCGGTTCTGGAGGGGCACGGGGCGGTCGCCCGCGCCGTCGCGGACGTGCGCCGGGACACCCCGGAAGGCGACCCCCGGCTGGTCGCCTACGTCCTCCCGGAGTCCGGTGAGCCCACTGGTCCCGGTGAGTCCGGGGAGTCCGGCAGCGCCCCGGCCCCGGCCGAGCTGCGCCGCCACGCCGCGGCCCGGCTGCCCGGGTACATGGTGCCCGCCGCGTTCGTCGTCCTGGACCGGCTGCCGCTGACCCCCAACGGCAAGGTGGACCGCCGCGCCCTGCCCGCCCCCACCGACGGTTCCGCGGCGTACGGCGGTCGCGAGGCGCGCACACCGCTCGAGGAAGTGCTGTGCGGGCTGTACGCGCGGCTCCTCGGCACCGGCCGACGCGTCGGCATCGACGACGGCTTCTTCGAACTGGGCGGACACTCGCTGCTCGCCACCCGCCTCGTCGCCCACCTGCGCAACGCGCTCGGCGTCGATCTCCCCGTCCGCGCCGTCTTCGAGGCCCCCACGGTCGCGGAGCTCGCCGAACACGTCGCCGCCGCCACCGGCGCCCCGGCCCGGCCCCGCCCCACCGCCGTGGCCCGGCCGGACGACGTCCCGCTGTCCCCCGCCCAGCGCCGCCTGTGGTTCCTGCACCAGCTCGCGCAGGGGACCACGGACGCCTACCACATGCGGGTGGTGCTGCGGCTGCGCGGCCGTCTCGACGTCCCCGCGCTGCGCGCCGCGCTCACCGACCTGACGGACCGCCACGAAGTGCTGCGCACGGTCTTCCCCGACGCCGAGGGCCTTCCTCGCCAGGAGATCCTGGACACCGGCGCCGAGCGGGCCCGCCCGGTCCTGGAGACCGGCCGGGTCGCCGAGGCGGATCTGGCCGCCGCGCTGGAGCGGACCGTGCGGCGGCCCTTCGACCTCGCCTCCGACATCCCGCTGCGGGCGACCCTGTTCGAGCTGGGTGAGGACGACCACGTCCTCGCGCTGGTGCTGCACCACATCGCCGCCGACGGCTGGTCGTTCGGACCGCTGGCCGCCGATCTGTCCGCCGCGTACCGGAGCCGTACGACGGGGCGGGCTCCCGACCGGACGCCCCTGCCCGTCCAGTACGCCGACTACAGCCTCTGGCAGCACGAGCTGCTGGCGGACGACGGCGCGGACGGTGTGACGGCCCGGCAACTGGCCTACTGGCGCCAGCAGCTCGCCCACCTGCCGGACCGCATCGACCTGCCCGTGGACCCCCGCGCCGCCGCGTCCGGTGACACCGCCGGTGCCGCGCCCGGCGGCTCGTACGCCTTCCGTCTCCCCGCGCCGCTCCACGCCCGCCTGGCGGAGCTGGCCCGCGAGCACTCCGCCACCGTCTTCATGACGCTCCAGGCGTCCCTCGCCGCCCTGCTGACCCGCCTCGGCTCGGGGACGGACATCCCGTTCGGCACGGCCGTGGCCGGACGCGGCGACGAGGTGCTGGAGGACCTCGTCGGGTGCTTCGTCAACACGCTCGTCCTGCGCACCGACACCGGCGGCGACCCGGACTTCCGGGAACTGCTGCGGCGGGTGCGGGAGACCGACCTCACCGCCTACGCCCACCAGGACGTGCCCTTCGAGCGGCTCGTCGACCACCTGGGCGTGGCCCGCTCGGCGGACCGCAACCCGCTGTTCCAGGTGATGCTGGCCGCCCAGCCCGAACTCACCCGCGACGCCGTCGCACTCCCGGGCCTGGACACCGAGCTGATGCGCGTCGGCGCCACCACCGCCCGCTTCGAGCTCTCCTTCAACATGGCCGAACGCCGCACCCCCGAGGGCGCCCCGGACGGGATCGACGGCCGCGTCGAGTACCGCGCGGACCTCTTCACCCCCGCGGCCGTACGGCTGCTCACCCAGCGCTGGACCCGGCTGCTGGAGTCGTTCGCCGACGACCCCGGCCTCACCGTGTCCCGCGCCGCCACCACCGCCGACGACGAACGCCGGCAGGTCCTCACCGACTGGAACGACACCACCATGGACGTCCCGTCCACCACGATCCCCGGACTCCTCGCCGACCGCGTCGCGCGCACCCCGCACGCCGAGGCCGTCGTCTGCGGCGCCGACCGGCTCACCTACGCGCAGCTCGACACCCGCGTCGACGCCCTCGCCCGCCGCCTGCGCGCGGCCGGGGCCGGGCCGGAGCGCCGCGTCGCCGTACTCGTCCCGCGCTCGGCGGGCCTGCCCGTGGCCCTGCACGCGGTCCTGCGCACCGGTGCCGCGTACGTGCCGGTGGACCCCGACCTCCCGGCGGAGCGCGTCGCCCTGCTGCTCGCCGACACCGACCCGGTGTGCGTGGTGACCACGGACGGGACGCGCGGCCTGCTGTCCGCCGCCGTGCGGGTCCCGGTGCTGCTCCTCGACGGGACGGCGCCCGCGTCCCCGGCGGCCGCGTTCCCGGCGCCCCACCCCGACAGCACCGCCTACGTCATCCACACCTCCGGCTCGACCGGTCGCCCCAAGGGCGTCGCCGTCCCTCACCGGGCCGTCGTCAACCGCCTGTTCGGCATGCAGGAGCAGTACGGACTCCGGTCCGACGACCGGGTGCTGCACAAGGCGTCCGCCGGCTTCGACGTCTCCGTGTGGGAGCTCTTCTGGCCGGTCCTCGCCGGCGCCGCCGTGGTCGTCGCCGAGCCCGACGCGCACCGCGACCCCGCCCGCCTCGCCGAGCTGATCCGGGACGGGGCCGTCACCACCGCGCACTTCGTGCCGACCGTCCTGCGTGCCTTCCTCGACCGGCCGGGCGCCGCCGAGTGCACCGGCCTGCGCCGGGTGTTCTCGGGCGGCGAGGCCCTGCCCGCCGACCTCGTACGGCGCTTCCACAGCACCCTCGGCGCGTCGGGTGTGACCCTGTTCAACCAGTACGGTCCCACCGAGGCCACCATCGACGTCACCTGGTGGCGCTGCCCGGCCGACCCGGAGGGCCCGCCGCCGCTCGGCCGTCCGGTCGGCAACACCCGCCTGTACGTCCTCGACGCGGCCCTCCAGCCCGTACCGCCGGGCGCCTCGGGCGAGCTGTGGATCGCCGGTGCCCAGCTGGCCCGCGGTTACCTCGGCCGTCCCGGCGCCACGGCGGAGAGCTTCGTCGCCGACCCCTTCGGCCCGCCCGGCTCCCGGATGTACCGCACCGGCGACCTCGCCCGCTGGGCCGAGGACGGGGTGGTGGAGTACCTGGGCCGCGTCGACGACCAGGTCAAGGTGGGCGGCGTGCGCGTCGAACCGGGCGAGGCCGCGGCCGCGCTCGGCGAGCAGGACGGTGTGTCCGCGTCCGCGGTCGTGGCCCATGAGAATCCCGCGGGCGGCGGCAAGCGCCTGGTGGGGTACGTCGTGCCCGAGCCCGGCCGCACCCTGGACGGCGGACAGGTGCGCCGCCGGGCCGCCGACAGCCTGCCCGAGTACCTGGTCCCCGCCGAGGTCATGGTGCTCGACGCGCTCCCCGTCACACCCAACGGCAAGCTGGACCGCGCGGCTCTGCCCGTGCCCGACCCCGCCGGTCCGGCGGACGGAGGACGCGCGCCGCGCACCCCGGACGAGGAGACCCTCCGCCGCGTCTTCGCCGAGCTGCTCGGCGTCGACGCCCGGAACGTGGGCATGGACGACGGCTTCTTCGCGCTGGGCGGCGACAGCATCATGTCGATCCAGCTGGTCAGCCGGGCGCGGCGGGCCGGTCTGGTCCTCACCCCGCGCGACGTCTTCACCCACCAGACGGTGGCCGAGCTGGCGCGGGTCGGCAGGCGCGAGGACGACCGGCCGGCCGTGCGCGCCGAGGACGACGGGACCGGACCCGTCGAGCTCACCCCGATCGTCCACCGGCTGCGCGAGCGCCGCGGCCCCGTCGACGCCTTCCACCAGTCGGTGCTGCTCCAGGTCCCGGCGGGGCTGGGCGAGGAGCGGCTCACGGCGGCCGTGCAGGCGCTGCTCGACCACCACGACGCCCTGCGGCTGCGGCTGACCCGCACGGCGGGCGGACTGGTGTGGGCGCTGGAGGCGGGTGAGCGCGGGTCGGTGGACGCCGCCCGGTGCGTGCGCCGCGTGTCCCTGGCCGGTGCCGACGTGGCGCAGGAGGCGCGGGCGGCGGTGGCGCGGCTGGCGCCGGAGTCGGGCGTGATGGTGCAGGCGGTGTGGTTCGACGCGGGCACGGAGGCCCCGGGCCGGCTGCTGGTCGTGGCGCATCACCTGGCGGTGGACGGGGTGTCGTGGCGCATCCTGCTGCCGGACCTGCGGCAGGCCTGGGAGTCGGTGGCGGCCGGTGAGCCGGTCCGGCTCGATCCGGTGGGCACGTCGTTCCGGCGCTGGGCGGCCCTGCTCGGCGAGCGCGCGCAGGACCCGGCACTGCTGGAGGAACTGCCGTACTGGACCGACACGTTCGCGGCCCCGGAGCCGCCGTTGGGCGGCCGCCCGCTGAACCCCGTGCAGGACACGGTGGCCACGGCGCGGCAGTTCACGGTGACACTGCCGCGGGCGCGCACGGGCCCGCTGCTGTCGTCCGTCCCGGCCGCCCTCCACGGCGGCGTCAACGACGTCCTGCTGGGTGCGCTGGCCCTCGCCGTGCGCCAGTGGCGCGAGGTCCGTGGCGGCGGCGCCGAGGGCGGGGTGCTGATCGACCTGGAGGGCCACGGCCGCGACAGCGACCGTCCGGACGTGGACCTCTCCCGCACGGTGGGCTGGTTCACCCGCGTCCACCCCGTACGGCTCGACGTCACGGGCGACGACCCCGTGGGCGCCGCCAAGCAGGCCAAGGAACAGCTCGGCCGGGTGCCCGGCCAGGGCTCCGGCCACGGACTGCTGCGCTACCTCAACCCGCAGACGGCCCCGCTCCTGACGCACTGCGCCCGGCCGCAGATCGGCTTCAACTACCTGGGCCGCACGAGCACGTCGTCGCCGGCTTCGGAGAACGGCGACTGGACGGTGGCCGACGACGCGCACGGCCTCGGCGCCGGCACCGACCCGGCGACACCGCTGCTGCACGTGCTCGACGTCAACGCGGTCGCGGTCGACGGTGCGGACGGCCCGGTGCTGTCGGCGACGTTCGCGTGGGCGGGCGGGCTGCTGGACGAGGCGGAGGTGCGGGAGCTGGCCGAGCGGTGGCTGCGGGCGCTGGAGACCCTCGCGGACCCGGGCACGGACACCGGGACCGGCGGTCACACGCCGTCCGACTTCCCCCTGGTGCCGGCGCTCACCCAGGAGCAGGTCGAGGCCCTGGAGGCCGCCTACCCCGGCCTGGAGGACGTCCTGCCGCTCTCCCCGCTCCAGGAGGGCCTGCTCTTCCACGCCGTCTACGACGGCGGCGAGAGCGACGTCTACACCCCGCAGCTCTGCCTCGACCTCGAAGGGCCCCTCGACGCGGGCGCGCTCCGGGCCGCCTGCACGGCGCTGCTGGACCGGCACGCCAACCTGCGGGCCGCGTTCGTCCACGACGTCACGGAGACCCCGGTCCAGGTGATCGCCGGCGCTCCCGGACTCCCCTGGCTCACGGCCGACCTGAGCGCCCTGCCCGAGCCCGAGCAGGCCGCCGAGAGCGACCGGATCGCGGACGCGCAGCTCGCCGAGCGCTTCGACCCCGCGCGTCCGCCCCTGCTGCGGGCCGCGCTGCTCCGCCTCGGCGACAAGCACCACCGGCTCGTGCTGACGCACCACCACATCCTGCTGGACGGCTGGTCGGTGCCCGTCCTCGCCCGGGACCTGTTCGCCCTGTACGCGGCCGGGGGCGTGGCGGTCGCGCTGCCCCGGGTCGCCCCCTACGGCGCCTACCTGAGCTGGCTGGCCGCACAGGACCGCGACGCCGCGCGCACCGCCTGGGCCCAGGCCCTGGACGGGGTGGACGAGCCCACGCTCGCCGCGCCCGCCGCCCCCGACCGGACCGCGCCGGCCGCGCGCCCCGAACGGGTGCGCCCCGAGCTCCCGCCGGGCCTGGCCACCCGCCTCGTCACGTACGCCAGGTCCCGCGGGCTCACCGTCAACACGGTCCTCCAGGGCGCGTGGGCGCTGCTGCTGTCCCGGCTGACCGGCCGCGACGACGTGGTCTTCGGCACGACGGTCTCCGGCCGTCCGCCGGAGATACCCGGCATCGAGACCATGGCGGGCCTGTTCATCAACACCCTGCCCGTCAGGGCACGGCTCGACCAGGACCGGACCCTGGAGGACCTGCTGCGCGGCCTCCAGGACGAGCAGGCCGACCTGATGGCCCACCAGCACCTCGGACTGAGCGACATCCAGCGTCTCGCCGGGCTGCCCCGCCTGTTCGACTCGGCCATGGTCTACGAGAACTACCCGGTCGACGAGAGAGCCACGGCCCTCACCGGCACGTCCCTCGTCCTCACCCGCGCGGAGACCCGTGAGGCGGCCCACTACCAGCTCATGCTGCTCGCGGCACCGCACGAGCAGGGGGTGTCCCTGCGCATCGAGTACGCGCCCACCGCGTTCGGCGAGGAGGAGGCACGCGTGCTCGCCGACCGGTTCGTCCGGGTGCTGCGGACGTTCGTGGACGAGCCGCACCGGACCGCCGGCACCGTCGAGGTCCTCACGGCCGAGGAGCGGCACCGCGTCCTGACCGACTGGAACGACGTCGGCGCGGACTCGGTGAGACCCGCGACGAGCGTTGCCGAGGCGTTCGCCGCACAGGTGGCGCGTACACCGGAGGCCGTGGCCGTCCGCTGGGACGGCGGCGTGCGCACGTACCGCGAACTGGACGAGCGGGCGGACCGGCTCGCGGCGCGGCTGCTGTCCCTGGGCGTCGTCCCGGAGGAGCGGGTCGCGCTGCTGATGGAGCGCTCGCCGGACGTCGTGACGGCGGTCCTCGCCGTGCTCAAGGCCGGGGCGGCCTACGTGCCCCTCGCCCCCGACCTCCCCCCGGCCAGGCTGGACACGATGCTGCGGCAGACCGGGGCGTCGGTCGTCGTCACGGACGGCACCCACCGCGACACGGCACCCGCCCTGCTGCCTCGCGCCGACCACTTCGTCACGGTGGCCGACGAGGACCCGCGCCACCCTCCGGCCGCCGTGCGCCCCCACCCGGACAGCGCCGCCTACGTGATGTTCACCTCCGGCTCCACCGGCGAGCCGAAGGGCGTGGAGATCACCCACCGCGGTGTGGTGAGCCTGGCCGCCGACCGCCACTGGACGACCGCGTTCGACGCCGGGCGCCCCATCCGGGCGCTGCTGCACTCGCCGTACGGTTTCGACCCGTCCACCTGCGAGCTGTGGGTCCCGCTGCTGAACGGCGGGGAGATCGTGGTGGCCCCGCCCGGTGACCCGGACGTGGCGGCCATCGCGCGGGCGGTCGGCGAGCACGGTGTCACCCTGCTCCTGCTGACGGCCGGACTCTTCCGCGTGGTGGCCGAGGAGGACCCGGGCTGCCTCGCCGGCGTCCGCGAGGTGATGGTCGGCGGCGACGTCGTCACGGCCGCCACCGTGCGCCGGGTGCTGGAGCACTGCCCCCGGACCGTGGTCACCGACGCGTACGGCCCGACCGAGATCACCGTGTACGCCACCGCGCACACCATGGAGAACCGGGACGCGGTCCCGCCGGCCGTGCCGATCGGCCGCGCCCGCGACGGCATGCGCGCCTACGTGCTCGACGGCCGGCTGCGTCCGGTGCCGCCCGGCGCGCCCGGGGAGCTGTACATCGCCGGTGACGCGCTGGCCCGCGGCTACCTGAACCGGTTCGCGCAGACCGCGGAGCGCTTCGTCGCCGACCCGTTCGGACCGGCCAGCACCCGCATGTACCGCACCGGAGACCTGGTGCGCTGGACACCGGACGGAGTGCTGGACTTCCTCGGCCGCGCCGACCAGCAGGTGAAGATCCGCGGCTTCCGCATCGAACCCGGCGAGATCGAGGGCGCCCTGGGCGAACAGGACGGAGTCGCCGACGCCGTCGTCCTGGTGCACCAGGCACCCTCCGGCGCCAAACACCTCACCGGCTACGTCGTGCCCGAACCAGGCCGCGTCCCCGACACCGGCACGCTCCGGGCGGCCCTCGCCGAACGACTCCCGGACTACGCGCTCCCGGGCACCCTGCTCGTCCTGGACGAACTCCCCCTGACCCGGCACGGGAAGCTGGACCGGGCCGCCCTGCCGGTGCCGCGCCCGGAGGAGTCGGGCCGGGGCAGGGAGCCCCGCACGGAGCGGGAGGCACTGCTGTGCGGCCTGTTCGCGGACGTGCTGGGCGTCGAACGGGTCGGCGCGGACGACGGCTTCTTCGCCCTGGGCGGGGACAGCATCATGTCGATCCAGCTGGTCAGCCGGGCACGGCGGGCCGGTCTGGTGCTCACCCCGCGTGACGTCTTCGAGCGGCAGACACCCGCCGCCCTGGCACACGTGTGCCGTGACGCCGACGGTCCCCGCACCACGGCCGGGGACACGGCGCAGGACGACGGCACGGGTCCGGTGGAGCCGACTCCGGTGATGCGCTGGCTGCGGGAGTGGCGGGGCACCGTGGCGGGCTTCCAGCAGTCGGTGCTGCTCCGGGTCCCGGCGGGGCTGGGCGAGGAGCGGCTCACGGCGGCCGTGCAGGCACTGCTCGACCACCACGACGCGCTGCGGCTGAGGATTCCCGCGGACGCGGACGGGGCGCTGGAGGTGGGTGAGCGCGGGTCCGTGGACGCCGCCCGGTGCGTGCGCCGCGTGTCCCTGGCCGGTGCCGACGTGGCGCAGGAGGCGCGGGCGGCGGTGGCGCGGCTGGCGCCGGAGTCGGGCGTGATGGTGCAGGCGGTGTGGTTCGACGCGGGGCCGGAGGACTCCGGCCGGCTGCTGATCGTGGCGCACCACTTCGCGGTGGACGGGGTGTCGTGGCGCATCCTGCTGCCGGACCTGCGGCAGGCGTGGGAGGCGCTGGCGGCGGGTGAGCCGATCGAGCTCGAGCCGGTGGGCACGTCGTTCCGGCGCTGGGCGCGGCTGCTCACCGAGCGGGCGCAGGAGCCGGCGCTGCTGGCGGAACTCCCGTACTGGACGGACCTGGCGGGCGCCGACGAGCCTCCGCTCGGCCGTCGCCCGCTGGACCGGTCGCAGGACACCACCGCCACCGCCCGCCACCTGACGGTGACGCTGCCGGAAACCCGCACGGCACCGCTGCTGTCGTCCGTCCCGGCCGCCTTCCACGGCGGCGTCAACGACGTCCTGCTGGGCGCGCTGGCCCTCGCCGTGCGCCAGTGGCGCGCGGCGCGCGGCGCCGATGCCGCCGACGGAGTCCTGATCGACCTGGAGGGCCACGGCCGCGACGGCGACCGCGTCGGCGCGGACGTGGATCTCTCCCGTACCGTCGGCTGGTTCACCCGCGTCCACCCCGTACGACTCGACGTCACCGGCTCCGGGGACGACCCGGCGGACGCGGTGAAGCGGGTCAAGGAGCAGCTGCGGGCGGTCCCCGGCGACGGCTTCGGCCACGGCCTGCTGCGCCGCCTGAACACCGGCACCGCGGACGCCCTGGCCGCGCTCACCGAGCCCCAGATCGGCTTCAACTACCTGGGCCGTACGGTCTCCGTGTCGGCGTCCCCGGGGTCCTCGGCATCCCCGGGATCCGCGGCCGACTGGACGCCGCTCGACCGGCCGGGCGGCCTCGAGGGTCCGACGACGCCGCTGCCGCACGCGCTCGACATCAACGCCATCGCGAAGGAGGGCCCCGAGGGGCCGGTGCTGTCGGCGACGTTCGCGTGGGCGGGGAAGCTGCTCGACGAGGCGGAGGTGCGGGACCTGGCCGAGCGGTGGCTGCGGGCGCTGGAGACCCTCGCGGACACGGGCGCGGAGAACGGCGGCCACACGCCGTCCGACTTCCCCCTCGTACCGGCGCTCATCCAGGAGCAGGTCGAGGCCCTGGAGGCCGCCTACCCCGGCCTGGAGGACGTCCTGCCGCTCTCCCCGCTCCAGGAGGGCCTGCTCTTCCACGCCGTCTACGACCACGAGGGGACCGACGTCTACACCGCCCAGGTCGAACTCGATCTGGAAGGGCGGCTGGACGGGGCGACCCTGCGCGAGGCGTGGACGGCGCTGCTGCGCCGGCACGCCAACCTGCGGGCCGCGTTCGTACCCGACACGGCCGGCGTGCCCGTCCAGGTGGTCGTCCGCGACCCCGAACTGCCCTGGCGGACCGTCGACCTGCGCGCCCTGCCCGAGGCGGACGCGGAGGCGGAGGCCGGCCGGATGGCCGCCGAGGAGCGCGCACAGCGCCTCGACCCGGCGCAAGCACCGCTCATGCGCCTCACCCTCCTCCGCCTGGGAGACACCCGCCACCGCCTGGTGCTGACGAACCACCACATCCTGTTCGACGGCTGGTCGGTGCCCGTCCTGGCGAAGGAACTCTTCACCCTGTACGCCGGTGGCGCCGGCGCGGAACTGCCGCCGCCGACTCCCTACAGCGACTACCTCGCCTGGCTCGCCGCCCAGGACGGGCAGGCGGCCGAGCGGGCCTGGGCGGACGCGCTCGACGGGGTCGAGGAGCCGACCCTGCTGGTCCCGGACGCCCCGACCGATGTCGCCGGCGCACCCGGCGTGCCCGCGAGGATCGGCGCGGACCTCCCCGCGCCGGCCGTGACGGCGCTGCGCCGGCTGGCGCGCGACCGCGGCCTGACGGTCAACACCCTGGTGCAGGGCGCATGGGCGCTGCTGCTGTCCCGGCTGACCGGCCGCGACGACGTGGTCTTCGGCACGACGGTCTCCGGCCGTCCGCCGGAGATACCCGGCATCGAGACCATGGCGGGCCTGTTCATCAACACCCTCCCGGTCCGGGTCGTCCTCGATCCGGCCGAACGGCTGGCCGACCTCCTGCTGCGCGTCCAGGACGCCCAGTCGAAGCTGCTGGCCCACCAGCACGTCGGCCTGAGCCGCATCAACAGGCTGTCCGGCCTGCCGCGGCTCTTCGACAGCCTCGTCGTCTTCGAGAACTACCCGGTCGCCGAAGGGGCCGTCCCCTCCTCCGGCCTCACCGTCAGCGGGTCGAAGGTCCACGACGCGACCCACTACCCGGTGACCCTCGCCGCCGGACTCCGCGACGACGACCGGCTGTGGCTGCGGCTCCACTACATGCCGCACCTCCTCACCGAGGAGGCCGCGCACACGCTCACCGGACGGTTCCTCGCCCTGCTCCGGACGCTCGCCGACGACCCCGCCCGCCCGTCCGGCACCGTCGAGGTCCTCACGGCCGAGGAGCGGCACCGCGTCCTGACCGACTGGAACGACGTCGACGCGGACTCGGTGAGACCCGCGACGAGCGTGGTCGAGGCGTTCGCCGCACAGGTGGCGCGTACGCCGGAGGCCGTGGCCGTCCGCTGGGACGGCGGCGTGCGCACGTACCGCGAACTGGACGAGCGGGCGGACCGGCTCGCGGCGCGGCTGCTGTCCCTGGGCGTCGTCCCGGAGGAGCGGGTCGCGCTGCTGATGGAGCGCTCGCCCGAGGTCGTGACGGCGGTCCTCGCCGTGCTCAAGGCCGGAGCGGTCTACGTGCCCCTCGACGGGAAACTGCCCGAGGCCCGGCTCGCCTCGATGACACGGCTGACCGGATGCCGCGTCGTGGTCACGGACGGCAGTACGGCCGCCGACAGGCTGCCCGGCGTCGAGCACGAGGTCGTGATCGGCGACGACGACCGACCGGAGGAGGCAGCCGTCCAGGCCCCCGCCCCGCGCGTCCTGCCGGACAGCGCCGCCTACGTGATGTTCACCTCCGGCTCCACCGGCGAGCCGAAGGGCGTGGAGATCACCCACCGCGGGGTGGTGAGCCTGGCCACCGACCGCCGTTGGAGCACTGGTGCCGCGTCCGGTGCCGACGCGCGCCCGCGCCGGGTGCTGCTGCACTCGCCGTACGGCTTCGACCCGTCCACCTATGAGCTGTGGATGCCCCTGCTCGGCGGCGGCGAGGTCGTCGTCGCACCGCCCGGTGACCTCGACGTCTCCACCATCGCCCGTGCCCTCCGCGCCCACGGTGTGACCTCGCTGCTGCTGACCGCCGGGCTCTTCCGCGTGG
The DNA here is from genome assembly GCF_002899455.1 of Streptomyces sp. DH-12. GTDB lineage: Bacteria > Actinomycetota > Actinomycetes > Streptomycetales > Streptomycetaceae > Streptomyces. The sequence goes on from NZ_PPFB01000001.1 coordinate 442,256, forward strand.
TGGCGGAGGAGGACCCCGGCTGCCTGGCCGGCGTCCGCGAGGTGCTGACCGGCGGAGACGTGGTCTCGTCGGCGTCCGTGCGGCGTGTCCTGACCGCGTGCCCGGACACGGCCGTCACCGACATCTACGGCCCGACCGAGATCACCCTGTTCGCCACCCAGCACACCCTGCGCGACGCGGCCCGGGTGCCGGGCAGCGTTCCCATCGGCCGCGCCCGCGACGGCATGCGCGCCTACGTGCTCGACGGCCGGCTGCGTCCGGTGCCGCCCGGCGCGCCCGGGGAGCTGTACATCGCCGGTGACGCGCTGGCCCGCGGCTACCTGAACCGGTTCGCGCAGACCGCGGAGCGCTTCGTCGCCGACCCGTTCGGACCGGCCGGCACCCGCATGTACCGCACCGGAGACCTGGTGCGCTGGACACCGGACGGAGTGCTGGACTTCCTCGGCCGCGCCGACCAGCAGGTGAAGATCCGCGGCTTCCGCATCGAACCCGGCGAGATCGAGGGCGCCCTGGGCGAACAGGACGGAGTCGCCGACGCCGTCGTCCTGGTGCACCAGGCACCCTCCGGCGCCAAACACCTCACCGGCTACGTCGTGCCCGAACCAGGCCGCGTCCCCGACACCGGCACGCTCCGGGCGGCCCTCGCCGAACGACTCCCGGAGTACATGGTCCCCTCCGACATCCTCCTGCTCGACGCGCTGCCGATCACCTCGAACGCCAAGCTCGACCGCGCGGCTCTGCCCGTGCCCGACTTCACCGGCACGGCGGGCGCGGGACGCGCACCCCGCACTCCCGCGGAACGGACCCTGTGCACGCTGTTCGCGGAGGTACTGGGCCTCGGCAGCGTGGGCGCGGACGACGGCTTCTTCGCCCTGGGCGGGGACAGCATCATGTCGATCCAGCTGGTCAGCCGGGCACGGCGGGCCGGTCTGGTGCTCACCTCGCGCGACGTCTTCGAGCACCGGACGCCGGCCGCACTCGCGAAGGTCTGCCGCACCGCCGGCGAGGAACCGGCGGACGCCGCCGAGGACGACGGCACGGGTCCGGTGGAGCCGACTCCGGTGATGCGCTGGCTGCGGGACTGGCGGGGCACGGCGGCCGGCTTCCAGCAGTCGGTGCTGCTCCAGGTTCCGCCGGGGCTGGGCGAGGAGCGGCTGACGGCGGCGGTTCAGGCACTGCTGGACCACCACGACGCGCTGCGGCTGCGGGTGTCCGTCGACTGGGCGTCAGAGGTGGGTGAGCGGGGTTCGGTCGATGCGGCCCGGTGCGTGCGCCGTGTTCCCGCGGCCGACGCCGATATCGCCGGGGAGGCGCGTGCGGCGGTGGCGCGGCTGGCGCCGGAGTCGGGCGTGATGATGCAGGCGGTGTGGTTCGACGCGGGGCCGGAGGACTCCGGCCGGCTGCTGTTGACCGTGCACCACTTCGCCGTGGACGGCGTGTCGTGGCGCATCCTGGTGCCGGACCTGCGGCAGGCGTGGGAAGCGGTGGCCGCCGGTGAGCCGGTGCGGCTCGACCCGGTGGGCACGTCGTTCCGGCGCTGGGCGGGACTGCTCCGCGAGCACGCACATGACCCGCAGGTCAGCGCCGAACTTCCGTACTGGCAGGAGGTACTGGGGAGCGGCGGGCCGACGCTCGGCAACCGCGGCCTGGACCCCGCGTGCGACACCGCCGGCACGGCACGGCGGCTGACGGTGACGCTGCCCGGCGCGCACACGGGCCCGCTGCTGTCGTCCGTCCCCGCCGCCTTCCACGGCGGCGTCGACGACGTCCTGCTCGGCGCCCTGGCTCTCGCCGTGCGGCAGTGGTGTGCGGCTCGCGGGGCCGACGCCGACGCCGCCGGCGGTGTGCTGATCGACCTGGAGGGCCACGGCCGTGACACCGGCCGGGCGGACGTCGATCTGTCGCGCACGGTGGGCTGGTTCACCCGCGTCCACCCCGTGCGGCTCGACGTCACCGGCTCCGGGGACGACCCGGCGGACGCGGTGAAGCGGGTCAAGGAGCAGCTGCGGGCGGTCCCCGGCGACGGCACGGGGTACGGCCTCCTCCGCCACCTCAACGCCGGCACCGCGCCCGCGCTCGCCGGTCTCCCCCGGCCCCAGGTCGGCTTCAACTACCTCGGGCGCACCCCGACGACGTCCGCCTCCCCGTCCGCCGCGTCCGACTGGTCGCCGGTCGCACAGCCGGGAGGACCCGACACCGATCCGGCCACGCCGCTCGCGCACGCCCTGGACGTCAACGCCGTCACGGTCGACGGTCCGGACGGCCCGGTGCTGTCGGCGACGTTCACGTGGGCGGGGAAGCTGCTCGACGAGGCGGAGGTGCGGGACCTGGCCGAGCGGTGGCTGCGGGCCCTCAGGACCCTCGCGGACACGGGCGCGGAGAACGGCGGCCACACGCCGTCCGACTTCCCCCTCGTGCCCCTGACCCAGCACCAGGTGGAGAACCTGGAGGCCGCCCACCCCGGCCTGGAGGACGTCCTCCCGCTCTCCCCGCTCCAGGACGGGTTCCTGTTCCACGCGCTGTACGACGCCCAGGGCACCGACGTCTACACCGCCCAGCTCGTACTGGACCTGGAAGGCCCCCTGGACGCGCCGGCCCTGCGCGAGGCGTGGACGGCGCTGCTGCGCCGGCACGCCAACCTGCGCGCCGGGTTCGTGCACGACGACGCCACCGGCGCCCCCGTCCAGGTCGTCGTGCGCGACCCCGAACTGCCGTGGCGCACCGTGGACCTGACCGGCACACCCGCGGCGGAGCAGGCCGTCCGGCGCGACCGCGTCGCCGAGGAGGAACGGTCGGCACGGTTCGACCTGTCGCGGCCTCCGCTGCTGCGCGTGGCGCTGGTCGAGCTGGGCGAGGAGCGCCACAGCCTCGTCCTGACGCCGCACCACATCCTGCTCGACGGCTGGTCCATGCCCGTGCTGCTGCGCGAGATGTTCGCGCTGTACGCGTCGCGGGGCTCGGCGGCCGGACTGCCCGCGGTCACCCCGTACGGCGACTACCTCGCCTGGCTCGCCGTCCAGGACCGGGAGGGGGCGCGTGCCGCCTGGACCGCAGAGCTGGCCGGACTGGACGAGCCGACGCTGCTCGCCCCCGGGGCGTCGGGCACGCCCGCGGCCGAACCCGGCCACGTGGCGCTGGACCTGCCCTCCGGCACGGTCGAGGCCCTGCACCGGCTGGCGCGGGAGGCGGGCCTGACCGTCAACACCCTGGTGCAGGGGGCCTGGGCGGTGCTGCTGTCCCGGATGACGGGCCGTGACGACGTCGTCTTCGGCGCCACGGTCGCGGGCCGCCCGCCGGAGGTCGCCGGGGTCGAGTCCATGGTCGGCCTCTTCATCAACACCCTGCCGGTCCGGGTCGCCCTGGACCCGCGGGCGACCGTCCTGGAGACGCTCACCAAACTCCAGAGCGACCAGTCATCCCTGATGGCCCACCAGCACCTCGGTCTGAGCGAGGTCACGCGCCTGTCCGGCCACCCCGTCCTCTTCGACACCCTTGTGGTCTTCGAGAACTACCCCGTCGACCGGGAGTCGTTCGCCCCGCGCGCGGGCGCTTCCGGGCCGCGGCTCACCGGGGTGAAGGGCCGGGACGCCACCCACTACCCGTTGAGCCTCATCGTCACCCAGGGAGCCGACGACGGTGCCCTCACCCTCCGCCTCGGCTACCAGCGGGCCCACTTCGACCACGCGGCCGTGACCGCGTTGGCGGACCGGCTGGGCCTGCTGCTGCGGGAGTTCCCCGCCGGTCCCGGCCGGAGACTGGCGGCCCTCGACGTCCTCCGCGACGAGGAACGCGAACGGGTTCTCACCCGGTGGAACGACACGGCGGTGCCCGTCGCGCCGGCCACCCTCCCCGGGCTGTTCGCCGCCCAGGCCGCCCGTACACCGGACGCGCCGGCCGTCGTCCACGGCACGCGGCGGCTGACCTACGCCGAGCTGGCCGCCCGCGCCTCCGCGCTGGCCGGCCGCCTGCGCCGGGCCGGAGCCGGACCGGAGTCCCGTGTCGCGGTCGCCGTGCCCCGCTCCGCCGACCTGGTCGTCGCCCTCCTGGCGGTCCTGGAAACGGGCGCCGCGTACGTGCCCGTCGACCCGGGTCTCCCGGCGGAACGCGTCGCCCTGCTGCTGGAGGACACCGAGCCGACCGGAATCCTGGTCACCGAGGCGGTGGCGGCACGGTCCGCGCTGCCCTCCGGCGACGCGCCCGTCCTCGTCGTGGACGCCGACGACGACGAGGCGTGCGCACCCGTCCCCGCGTCCGCTCCCGACCCGCGCAACCCCGCCTACGTCATCCACACCTCCGGCTCCACCGGCCGGCCCAAGGGCGTCACCGTCTCGCACGAGGCCGTCGTCAACCGGCTGCTGTGGATGCAGGACGCGTACCGGCTCACCGCCGAGGACCGGGTGCTGCACAAGACGCCGACCGGCTTCGACGTGTCGGTGTGGGAGCTGTTCTGGCCGCTGATCACCGGCGCGGCCCTGGTCGTCGCCCGGCCCGACGGGCACCGGGACCCGGCCCACCTCGCGGAGCTGATACGCGCGGAAGGGGTGACGACGGCGCACTTCGTGCCGTCGATGCTCGGCGCGTTCCTCGACGAGCCCGCCGCGGCCGGGTGCACCGGACTGCGCCGGGTGGTGTGCAGCGGCGAGGAACTCCCCGCCGACCTCGCGGCCCGCTTCCACACCGTGCTGCCCGAGGTGCGGCTGCACAACCTGTACGGCCCCACGGAGGCGGCCGTGGACGTCACCCACTGGGACTGCGAGCCGGACGCCCCGGGCCCCGTGCCGATCGGCCGGCCGGTCTGGAACACCCGGGTGTACGTCCTGGACGCCGCGCTGCGTCCGGTGCCGCCCGGGGCCACCGGCGAGCTGTACCTCGCCGGGGTGCAACTGGCGCGCGGCTACCACGGCAGGCCCGCGCTGACCGCCGAACGCTTCGTCGCCGACCCGTTCGACCCGGACGGCGCCGGTGGTGGACGCATGTACCGCACCGGTGACCTGGTCCGCTGGCGCGCCCGGGGGTGCCCCGGGCCGGAGGCCGGAGGGGGTGTCCTGGAGTACCTGGGCCGCGCCGACCAGCAGGTCAAGGTGCGCGGGGTGCGGATCGAGCCGGGCGAGGTCGAGGCGGTCCTGCGCGCCCACCCCGGCGTCGCCCGCGCCGCCGTCGTCGTACGGACCGACGGGCGGGGCGGGGCACGGCTGATCGCCTACGCCGTGCCCGCCGCCGGTCCGGCTCCCGCCTCCGTCGAGCCGGCCCTGCTGCGGGCTCACGTCGCGGACCGCCTCCCGGAGTACATGGTGCCCGCGGCCGTCGTCACCGTGCCGGACCTGCCCCTCACCGTGAACGGCAAGCTGGACCGCACGGCGCTGCCCGAGCCCTCGTTCACCGCGTCCGGCGGCGGGCGCCTGCCGCGCGACGCCGAGGAACGGCTGCTGTGCGAGCTGTTCGCCGAGGTGCTCGGCGTGGAGCGGGTCGGCCCCGGGGACAGCTTCTTCGAGCTGGGCGGGCATTCGCTGCTCGCGGTCCGGCTGCTGGGCCGTATCCGCTCGGCCACCACCGCCGGTGCCTCACCCGCCCTGGGCATCCGCTCGTTGTTCGACGCACCCACCCCCGAGGCGCTGGCCCGTCTGCTGCGTACCGGCGACGGGCGGGGCGCCGGGAACGGGGCCGAGGAGTCCACGCGCGCCCTGGAGGTGCTGCTGCCCCTGCGCACCACGGGCACCCGGCCGCCGCTGTTCTGCGTCCACCCGTGGGCCGGACTGAGCTGGCCGTACGCCGGTCTGCTCCGCACCCTCGGCGACGACCGGCCCCTGTACGGGCTCCAGGCCAGGGGGCTGGCCCGCGCGGAGGAACCGCCCGCGTCCATGGGCGAGACGGCCGAGGACTACCTGGCGCGGATCCGCGCGGTCCAGCCCGAAGGCCCGTACCACCTGCTGGGCTGGTCCTTCGGCGGCCTGGTGGCCCACGAGATGGCGGTGCGGCTGCGCGAGGCGGGTGAGGAGGTCGCGCTGCTCGCCCTGCTGGACTCCTACCCGCCGGAGGCGACCCTCGCCGCAGGGTCCGCCGAAGCCGACGGGCCCTCCTCGCAGGAGTGGACGGACGGCGACGTCCTCGCCGGGCTGCTGCGCTTCCTCGGCCACGAGGCGCCCGGCCTCGCGGACGGCGGCCCGGTGGACGCGGAGACGGCCCGCGAGGTGCTGCGGCGCGAGGGCGCGCCCCTCAGCGGCATCCCGCCGCACACGCTGCGGGCGTGGCCCGGCATCGCCGCCCGTCACGCCCGTCTGCAGAGGGAGTTCGTTCCCCGGCATTTCGACGGTGATGTCCTGCTGTTCACCGCCGAACCGGATCCTGGGGCGGACGCGCCGGACCCGGCTTCGTGGACGCCGTACGTCGGCGGTCACCTGGACGTACGTCCCGTCGCCTGCGGCCACCACGACATGACGCTCCCCGGCCCCCTCACCGAGATCGGCCGAGTCGTCGCCGGGCGCCTGGAACGCACCGACCACTCCCACACCCCCTGACCCGGACACACCCCGGCCCGACCCGAGCCGAATCGATCCGCCCCGCCACCGATCCCCTGATCCCGAGCACGGAGCACGACCATGACGACCAATCCCTTCGAGAACGACGACGCCCAGTACCTGGTCCTCGTCAACGACGAACTCCAGCACTCCCTGTGGCCGGTCTTCGCCGACGTCCCCGCCGGCTGGACCGTGGCCCTCCCGGCCGCGAGCCGTCAGGAGTGCCTGGACTACGTCGAGAAGAACTGGACGGACATGCGGCCGAAGAGCCTGGCCGACGCCATGGCCGGGCAGTGACCGCCCCTCACCCCGCCCACCGCCCTTTCCCGCTCCGTGAGGAGAACGACATGACGGACCACACCCCCGCCACCGCCCTGCGCGTCAGCCACGTCGAGCTGTACGTCACCGACGCCGAGGCCGCCGCGTCGGCGTTCGTCGACGGCTACGGCTTCCAGGTCTGCGCCACCGCCGAACGCGGTGGCGGCCCCGAGGGCGCCTCCCGCTCCCTCGCGCTCCGCCAGGCCGACATCGTCCTGGTCGTCACCCAGGCGCTCGACGACACCCACCCGGCCGCCGCCTTCGTGGCGCGGCACGGTGACGGCATAGCCGACATCGCGCTGAGCGCCGCTGACGCCCGCGAGGCCTTCGCCGACGCCGTCTCCCGCTCCGCCGTGCCCCTCGCCGAGCCCGCGGAGCGGGACGGCTGGGTCACCGCCGCCGTCGCCGCCGGCTTCGACGACGTACGCCACACCCTGGTCCAGCGGCCCGCCGGCCACACGGACACGGCCGTCCCGCTGCCCGGCTTCGAGCCGGTGGCCGAGCCCGCCGAGGTGTCCGGGGAGCCGGTGGGGCTCACCGTCCTCGACCACGTCGCCGTCAGCGTCCCCATGGGGCAGCTCGCCGAGAGCACCGGCTACTACGAGCGGGTCTTCGGCTACGCGTCCGTCTACGAGGAACTGATGGTGCAGGGCACCGAGGCCATGGACTCCAAGGCCGTCCGCAGCCCCGCCGGTGACCTCACCTTCACCGTCCTCGCGCCGAGCCCGGAGCACGACGCGGGTCACCTCGGCGACTTCCTGGAGCGGCACGGCAGCGGCGGCGTGCACCACCTGGCCTTCGCCACCCCCGACATCGTCACCGCCGTCGACCGCATGCTCGAACGCGGCATCGTCTTCCTCGGCACCCCCGACACGTACTACGACCGGCTGGAGCAGCGCCTGAAGCTGAACCGCCACTCGATGGCCGAGCTGCGCAAGGCCCGCATCCTCGCCGACGAGGACCACGGCGGTCAGCTCTTCCAGATTTTCACGCGCACCGTCCACCCCAGGCGCACGGTCTTCTACGAGATCATCGAGCGGGCCGGCGCGGACAGCTTCGGCGGCGGCAACGTCCGCGCGCTGTACGACGCCGTCCAGGCGGAGAAGGCCGAGCACGAGGCCGCCGCGCACGCCGACGGGGAGGGCGCGTGACCGACCCGGCGGTCGCCGGCCTGCTCACCCCCGCCGACGCGGAGGCGCTCGCGGCGGCGGTCCTGCCCGCCGGCGTGGAGCGCTTCGTCGGCGGGGCGGCGGGCGCGGAGCTCACCCTCCGCGCCAACCGCGCCGCGTTCGACCGGCTCCATCTGGTCCCCCGGGTGCTCTCGGACGTCTCGTCCGTGAGCACCGCCCGCGCCCTGCTCGGCACGGACTGCGCCCTCCCGGTGGCCGTGGCCCCGATGGCGTACCAGCGGGCCGTGCACCCGGACGGCGAACTGGCCGCCGCCCGCGCCGCCCACGACGCCGGCGTCCCCTTCACCGCCTGCACGTTCAGCAGCACCAGCGTGGAGGACATCGCCGCCACCGGCGCCGCCACCTGGTTCCAGCTGTACTGGCTGCGCGACCGCGGCCACACCGAGGAGCTGCTGAAGCGCGCCGAGGCGGCCGGCTGCCGTGCGGTGATGCTGACCGTCGACACGCCCCGGATGGGACGCCGCACGGCCGACATGCGCGGCGCCTTCACCCTGCCCGACGGGGTGTCACCCGTGCACTTCGGCCCCCGTCCCGACGGCGTGCCGCGCACCGCGAGCAGCGGCGTCAGCGCGGTCGCCGCACAGACCGCCGACGTCGTCGACCCGTCCCTCACCTGGGCCGACCTCGACTGGCTGCGCGCGCACACGCACCTGCCCCTGGTCCTCAAGGGCGTGCTGGACCCGGCCGACGCCGAACGCGCCGCCGCCTGCGGCGTGGACGCGCTGGTGGTGTCCAACCACGGCGGCCGCCAGCTCGACGGCGCGCTTCCCGCCCTGGACGCCCTGCCCGCCGTGGCCCGGGCCGTCGCGGGACGGTGCGAGGTGCTCCTCGACAGCGGCATCCGCAGCGGCACGGACGTCCTGAAGGCTCTCGCTCTCGGCGCGGACGGCGTACTGCTGGGCCGCCCCGTGCTGTGGGGCCTCGCGGCCGGAGGACGACAGGGCGTGCACAGGGTGCTCCACCTCGTCCGCGAGGAGCTGGAACTGGCCCTCGCGCTGGCCGGCTGCCCGGACCTCGCCGCCGCGGCCCGGCTGCGCACCGTCGTGGGCCCGGCAGGTGAGGCGGGATGACCACCACCGCGGAAAGCCTCGACCCGGCCGCCCTCCACCCCTCGGTGGGCGACCCGCTGCTGTCCTCGATGAACTTCCTCAACGAGGTCGCGGGCCGCTACCCGGACGCGCTCTCCCTCGCCGCGGGCACCCCGTACGAGGGCTTCTACGACGTCGAGGACATCCACCGCGCGCTGCGGGTCTTCACCGACCACCTGCGCACGGAACGGGGCTTCGGCGAGCAGCGGGTCCGGCGCACCCTGCTTCAGTACGGACGCACCAAGGGCATCATCCACGAGCTGATCGCCCGCCAGCTGGCCGAGGACGAGGGCATCCACGTCGATCCGGAGGCCGTCGTCGTCACCACGGGCTGCCAGGAGGCGCTCTTCCTCACCCTTCGGCTGCTGCGCCGCGACGACCGCGACGTGCTGCTGGCCGTCACCCCCGCCTACGTCGGCGTCACCGGGGCGGCACGGCTCCTGGACCTGCCGGTGCGCCCGGTCGCCGAGGGCCCGGACGGCGTCGACCTGGACGACCTGCGACGGCGGCTCCACGAGGCCCGCGCCGCCGGGCTGCGCCCGCGCGCCCTGTACGTCGTCCCCGACCACGCGAACCCCTCCGGGATCCGGATGCCGGAACCGGTCCGCCGTGACCTCCTCGACCTCGCGGAGCGGGAGGACATCCTCCTCCTGGAGGACAACCCGTACGGCCTCTTCCCGCGCCGGGGGAGGCGACTGCCGACCCTCAAGGCCCTGGACACCGGGCGCCGGGTCGTCCACCTCGGTTCGCTGGCGAAGACGGTGTTCCCGGGCGTGCGGATCGGCTACGCGGTGGCCGACCAGCCCGTCGGGGACGGGCCCTACCTGGCCGACCTGCTCGCCAGGGCCAAGAGCATGGTCACCGTCAACACCTCACCCCTCGCCCAGGCCGTGGCCGGGGGCAGGCTGCTGGAGCACGGGTGCAGCCTGGTCCGCGCCAACGAACGGGAGAGCGAGGTGTACCGGGAGGGCCTCGACCGGATCGTCGACGGACTCGCCCGCCGTTTCCCCGACCCGTCGGTGTCCGGGGTGAGCTGGAACAGTCCCGAGGGCGGCTTCTTCGTCGTCGTCCAGGTGCCGTTCGACGTCACCGACGCGGTACTGGAGCGCTCGGCGCGCGAGCACCGGGTGCTGTGGACGCCACTGCACCACTTCTACGACGCCGCGGCAGCGGACACCGGAACCGGTGCCGGACCGCTGCGCTGCCTGCGCCTGTCGTGCAGCGCGCTCGGTCCCGAGGACATCGAGGAGGCGCTCGACCGCTTCGCCGCCTTCGTACGTTCCCGCTGACGCGCCCGCGCCGCCAGGGGCGGCACCACTGACGCCTGCCGCTCCTGGCGCGCTGTGCACGGGTGACGGGACGACGGGCCGCCGGCGCTCCGCACGCGGGCCGTCAGCACCCGGTTCGACCGCCTGCGGGCCGTCGGTGCGGTCGGGCTGGGGGCCCGGCCGCCGCCGGAGGTGCGGCGGCGGGGAAAGGGCCTGACGGACGCCCGTGCGGCTGGAACCTCAGAGTTCGAACGGTTCCAGGTGGCGGGGATCCACGACGCGACCGCCGGCCCCGACCACCTGCTGCAGCTGGTCGACCACGCCGCGGTTCACCGTGTCGTGCACGGCGGGGTCGTCGAGCGGCGTGACCAGGTCGTCGTGGTGGCTCGGCACGACGACGCGGGGGCGGCCCAGGGTGCTGACCGCGCGCTCGAAGTAGTCGTGCACGGCGGCGTGTCCACTGGCACCCAGCACCAAGACGTCCGGCGTGGCGCCGGAGACTTCACGGGCAGCGAAGTTAGCAGTACCGCTCAGGAACATCACACTCAGCCGGTCGCCCACCGTCACCTGGTAGCCCAGCGTGCCGCCCTCCACCAGATCGCTCAGCGTCCGGGGCCGGGAAGGGGGCGCGGTCAGGGTGCCGTACGGGTCGAAGCCATAGCCTCCGAGCTGGCTGTGCAGACTGCGCACCACCTCGATGGTGTAGTCCGGGCGGGACCGCTTGCCGGACGACTGGAGGGGGTGGCGCAACACCTCGCCCCCTGAGACGACCACCGGACGGTGCTTGCGTCCCTTGCCAGGAACACCCATCGCGGTGAGCAGGTGCAGATGCGTCTCGGTGCCCAGGACGTTGATCTCCTTGTCCCGCCAGGCCGGATGGTCCAGGAGGTACGGCACGTCGGCCAAGTGGTCCCAGTGACCGTGGGTCAGCAGGATGAACTCGGGTGTCCCGATGAGGTGGTCGCCCAGCACCCAGTCGATGATCCGGTGGTTCACCTCGAGCTCCCGCGTCATGTCACCTTTGCCGTCCGCGCCCGTGTAAGGCTGCCGGGTGAGATACGGGTCGATCAGCAACCGGTGCCCGTCGAAGCTCAGCTCCCAGCCCGCGACACCGAGCCAGCGCAGCCGGACACCGCTGCGCCCCCGGCCGGCATCGTCTCGCGCGGAACGGCCGCGGGGCGCTGCGGCTGCGGTGGTCGTGAACCCTCCAGTGGCGCCCACGGCTCCGGCGGCCACGCTCGTCCGCAGCACACTGCGACGGCTCGGACGGTGTGGGGCGGCTGCGGGCTGCTGAGAGGACATGGCGGTACTCCTTCGCTCGTGGGGCTTCAACTGCTGCTCGTGACCCGGGCCCGGGGGAAGTGGAGTCAAACCTCGGCAACCACCCTGTGTCGAATACACTCTCGACCGCGTGCCGATTCGTTCGGCGTATCGCCGCAGACCACGGGGGGCGCATGCTGACGGAGCGGCACCTGGAAATCTTCGTCGCCATCGCGGAGGAAGGGCATTTCGGCGACGCCGCACAGCGCGTGGGCATCACCCAGCCGCCCCTCTCGCAGGGGCTGCGACGGCTGGAGGCGCTGCTGGGGGTGCGGTTGTTCGACCGGGAGCGCGGGGTCTCCCTCACCGAGGAGGGCGCACTGCTGCTCCCCCACGCTCGCCGGGCCCTCATCGCAATGGCCGAACTGCGGGAGACAGGTGCACGGGAGGAGGCGGACGGTCAGCGTCTCCGGCTCGGCCTGCCGCCCGAACTGCCGCCCCGGCTCGGCGCGTCCGTCGCCGCCGCACCCGTGCGCGCCGGGGTCCGGGGCCGGGTCTCGGTGGTGACGGCACCGACGGCCACGCTACTGACGGACGTCTCCGCTGGACGACTCGACCTGGCCGTCATCCGCCACCCCGCTGTACTCCATGGTCTGGCCGCGGGCCCGGTGACGCTGCTGCCGACGTGGCTGCTGACACCGGACGACACGGGTGACGCCCCGACCGGGCGGTCCTCACGGGGCGGAGCGGCTGCCGGCGGGGCCTCGCCGCCTGATCCGCGCGATGCCACGAGCGAGCCGGACCGGCGTGCGGGTGGCGCGCGGGCGGGGCGGTTCTTGCCGCACGCAGTCCGGCCGCGCGCGGAAGCGCCCGCGGCGCACGACCTGTTCCTGGACACGCTCGCGGGTCGGGGGCGGCGGGTGGAGACGGTGGTGGTCTCGGACGAACGCGCCGGGCTGGCTCTCGTTGCCGCCGGCCAGGCCGTGCTCGTCACGGCCGACGAGACGCTCACAGCCGACGGCGTCGCCCGGCGGCCGACCACCGACCCGGCGCTTCCGCTGCGCCTGCGGGTGGTGTGGGACGCCCGGCGGCTCGCCGCCGCGCACGCGGACGGAGCGGCCGAAGCATTGGTCGGCGTGCTGGCATCGGCGCACCAGCCGGGCAGGGAGAAGGCCCGGTGAGCGCGGCGGTTCCCGACAGGGGCATCGAGCGGACCCTGCGTGAGATGTTCGACGACGCGGGGGTGCGCGGCTGGCTCCATGTGGCCGAACTGCACCGGCCCACGGCCGCGGTGACGATCGACGCGGACGAGGCCGTGCTGATGGGCTCGGTCTACAAGATGCCACTCGCGGTGGCCTACTGCCGCCAGGTGGACGCCGGCGTGCTCGACCCCCGGCAACGGGTCATCCTGTCGCCCCAGGACCGGCTGCCTGGACCCACCGGCATCTCACAACTCAGCGACGAGGTCTCGATGTCCCTGCGCGACCTGGTCGTCATGATGATGAGCATCTCCGACAACGCGGCAGCCGACGCGGTGCTCCACCACGTGGGCGCGGCGGCATTCGACGATGCCTGCCAGGCCCTCGGCCTCTTCCGCACCCAGCTCAGCGACGGTGCCGCGGGCACCCTGGCCCGGCTACTGGCGGCGACAGGCGCTGAATCCTTGGACACGGCGATGGCGCGGATCGCCGACAACGACCGGGCGGTGCCGCCCAGCGTTTACGACCCCGCATGGGCGACCTCCACCACCCCCACGGAGATAGCTCGCCTGCTGCACGCCATCTGGACGGACGAGGCCGCCTCCCCCGCCAACTGTGCCTTCATCCGCCGGACGATGGGACTCCAGCCCTGGCAGCACAGGCTCTCGGCGGGCTTCCCCTACGACGATGTGTCGGTCTCCGGGAAGACCGGGACGTTCGGCGTCATGCGGCACGAGGCCGGGGTCGTCGAACTGGCCGACGGCCGCACGTACACGGCCGTCGTCTTCACCCAGGCCGCCCGAGCCGACCGCCGGCTGCCCCGCGCTGATGCGGTCATCGGCGCCACGGCACGCGCGGCCGTCGAACATCTGAGAGGCAGGGAGTGACAAAGCCAGGGCGTTGTCGTACGAGTCGCCGACCGAGCCCATGGACGCCTGGATCCCGGCTCCGGCCAGGCGTGTCGTGAGCTTCACCGACGTGTGCCGACAACGGAGGCGCTGTGAGGTCACGGACGTCCGTCCGGTTGTGTGCGGTGAACCTCCCCGGACGGGCTGACGAATCCCCTTGAGGACGGCCAGTCGGCGTCGGTGGGTCCCTGAGTCAGACCCATCCGGAGAAGCCACCACACATCCTCACTGTCAGTCCACGGTCACCACATTGCGCGGGGCCTCCGCCAGGCCGGCGGACAGGGTGCCGAACTTGCTCTCGACCGCTGCCTTCTCGGCCGCATTCGGGTACGGGTTCTTGCACGAAACGCCGGCGCTGCTTCCCGACATCAGGCTTGTGCAGGGACCGGGTTTACGGTCCGGCAGGCCCAGGATGTGGCCGAGTTCGTGCGACGAGATGCGGACCGTGTCGTACCCCTGGTCGACCGCCTGCCGTCCGATGTACACGGTTCCGTTGCCGAGCGAGGTGGTCAGGGCCCGGGGCCAGCCGTTGTCGGCCAGGATCCGGATGTTGGCGCGCTGTCCGGCGGCGGCCGGACGCAGTTCGACTCCCTCCACGCTGGCGTTCCAGATCGCCGCGCCCTGGTCGACGGCGGCCCTGAACTCCGCCGAGGCACTGGCGTCGTAGGTCAGGACGCGAGCCGCCTGGGCCTGGTCGGCGGGGCCTGTCGATGCCGCGTAGGCCTGACCGCCGGCCAGGGTGCAGGCCACCGTGAGGGCGGCGCTGAGGACATGGGCGAGCGGGCGTGAGTGCATGGTCGACCTCCTGCGAGACGAGTGGCGTGCTCATGTCACATACTCCGCTGGGCTGTCTGCCCGTGTCCGGCAGGCCTCAATCCGTCAATCGGCGCCGTCCGGCCGGCCGCTCCTCGGCACCGTGAACGCTCCGCAGGGGACCGCGGGGCATTCACGGTGCGGGCGGTGCGGGCCGGTGCCCCGGCTGTCAGGATCCGCCGGGACCGGGCTTCAGGGCCGGCGCGGCGGTGAGGAGCGCCGGACGGCTCAGTCCCCGCGGCCCGCGTCCAGTTCCTCGCGCAGGGCGTCGATCTCGCGGCGGACGCCCGCGGGCCCGGTCGAAGCCGGCGGCCAGGCCCGTTCCGCCGGGTGTGCGGACCTGCCACGTCGTGCACCTCGTCGGCACCCCCGACGACCCGTGGCTGCCCGCGGTGGCCCCGGGGCTGCCGTGGTGCCTCCGGACCTCGTACCGGAGCCGGTGCCCCTCGGCCCTTGGAGGGTCACCTTGCCCGTCCGGCCCGCAGCGGCGACCGGTACGGCCGGCTTGTCCGGCGCTACGACCGCACGACCCTCGCGCGTGCTGCTTCGGTGCGGCTCCCGGCCGCCCCGCACCGGTACGGGTCACACCCGGGGGCGGTCGGCCGCGGGGGCGGCGTCCGCCTGAGCGGGAAGCCGCACCTCGGCGTCCCGGGCCGGCAGCAGGCGTCCGAGCCGGCCCGGCAGCCACCAGTTGGCGCGCCCCATGAGCCGCATCAGGGCGGGCGCCAGCACCATGCGGACGACGGTGGCGTCGAGCACGACGGCGACCATCACCACGAAGCCGATCTGACGCAGGTCCTGGCGGTGGGTGCCGAGGAGACCGGTGAGGCTCACCACGAGCACGCCCGCGGCCAGGCTGATGGGCAACGCGGTGCGGCGCAGGCCGTGCAGGACGGCCGCGGCGTTGTCACCGTGGGTCCGGTAGTGCTCGGCGATGCGGTGGACGAGGAAGACCTCGTAGTCCATGGACAGGCCGAACACCAGGGTGAGCGCGATCAGCGGGAGCAGCGGGTTGACCGCGGGGTGGCCGAGTACGGGAGCGGCCAGGGCGAGCATCCCGAAGGCGGCGGCGACGCAGAGCAGGTTCATGGCGATCGCCTTGAGCGGCACGACGATCGACCGGAAGACCAGGAAGGTCAGCACGAAGGTGCCGCAGCAGATCACCATCAGCACCAGCCCCACCTGGTCGTTGACCTCGGCCGTCAGGTCGTGGACGGTCGCGGCCGGGCCGGCGATCCGCACGGGCTGCCCGGCGGGCAACAGGCGTGGCACCAGGTCCTCGCGCAAGTGCTGTTGGAGGTCCGCCGCCGCGGCGGTGTCCGGGGCCTGGCTCTCGCCGATCAGCAGCAGGGTCAGGTCGCGTCCGTCGTCGAGCGCGGTGGTGATGAACACCCGCGGGTCCTCGCGGAGTTCGGCGGTCAGGGGCTGGGTGTCGACCGGGCCGGCACCCGCCGGGTGGGGCAGGGCGACCAGCGTGAGACTCGCGATCCGGTCGTCCTCCATCCGGGCCAGTCCGTCGCCGAGCGTGGTGCCGGACAGGACCGCCCGGTCGAAGTGCAGCGCCGTGCGCAGCCCGAGCACCGGGGCCGTGGCCAGCAGCAGGAGCAGCACCGCGGCCGTGGCATAGCGTCCCGGGTACCGCAGCAGGTGACCGGTCCAGCGCTCCCAGGCAGTGGGACCGGGCTTCGGGCGGCGCCGTCCCGGCCGCTTCCAGGGCATCGGGCACCAGTTCAGGAGCCGGTCACAGGAGGCGAGCAGCGCCGGCATCAGGGTGAGCGCGGCGAGGGTCGCGGTCGACGCGGCCAGCACCGCGGCCAGCGCCAGGGCGCGCATGTAGGCGATGTCCGTCAGCAGCAGGCCGAGGGCGGTCGCGACGACGGCCGTGCCCGCCAGGGCGACCGTGGCACCGGCGGTGACGGTGGCCTGCTCGGCGGCCCGGCCCGGCGGCAGGCCTGCCGCCCGACGCCGACGGTGACGCAGTGTCAGCAGCAGCGCGTAGTCCAGACCGACCCCGAGCCCGACGGTGGCGACCACGGCCACCGCGGTCGCGTCCACGCCGTGGGACAGTCCGGTCAGCGTCAGGACGCCGAGACTGAGCACGATCGCGGTGCCGGCGAGCAGCAGGACCAGCGCGGCGGCCCCCAGGGAGCCGAGCCCCAGGGTCAGCAGCAGGGCCGCCGCGGGCACGGCGTACAGCTCGGCGGACCGCAGGTCCTCGGTGGTGGCGCGGGCCAGCTCGGACAGGACCGGGTCCAGGCCGACCAGGGCGACGGACACGGCGCCGTCCGAGCGGTCCCGGGCGGCCTCCTCGGCCCGTGCGTCCAGCTCCGGCAGCGTCCGGCGGGCGGTGTCCGTCGCACCGGTCACGCCGAGCATCACGTACGCGTGGCGGGCGTGCTGGTCCTCGGTGCGGGGGACCGGCAGGGCGGCCCCCACCCGCGGGTGTTCCGACATCGCGGAGGTGACGGCCCGAATGGTGCGGCGGTACGCCGGGTCGTCGGCCGGCAGGGTGCGGGAGGTGAACGCCAGCATCACCTGCCGTGTGCCGATGTCCGGGAACCGCTCGGCGATCAGCCTGGACGCGGCGGCCGAGGCGGACCGGTCGACCGTGATGTCCGGCGGCTGCAGCATCCGGGGCAGGGAGGGGAGTACGGCCAGACCGGCGACGGCCAGCATCAGCCATACGGTCATCACGGCGTATCGGTACCGCACCACCAGGGGTCCGATTCGGCGCACCCGCGCCTCCCTTCCGCGTAGGTGTCGGGGGCCTTTGACTACCACAGGCGAACGGGGACGTTCCGGGCGCTCGGACCGTTCCGCCCGCGGCGGGAGCCGCGATCGGCCGGGCGGCACAGGCCCTTCGGTCCGCCGGGGCGCTTCACGGGGGGCGACTCGAAAGGGTGACGCGGGGAGCGGGTGCGTTGACGGTTGGCCCGGGGCGGGCGCGGGAGCCCGCGGGCTCCTGTTCCGCGTCCGGGAGCACCAGTGGCCCCTGGGAATGCGCCGGCGGCGGCGTCTGCTGGGGGTCGGTGGCGAGGGGTCGCCCCGGAGGGCGAACACCTCCGGCAGGAGTCACGGTGCGCCGCGGCTCGGCTCCTGTCCGATGCGTGATTCGTGCGATGTCCTCCGCGGCACCCCGTCCGCGTCCGGCCCGGACGCCGGCGGCCGGGACCGGCCACCCGACCGTCCGCAAGGTCCGGGGCGACGGCGGCTGCCGCAAGCACTTCGCCGAGCACGCCGCCACCCTGGGCATCGACCTGGAAATCACCGCCCGCGCTCCCGGCACCGGAGACTTCACCTCGATCCCGAAACGCTGGGCGGTCGAGCGGACCTACGGCCGGCTGATGCTCCACCGCCGTCCGGCCCGCGACTACGAAGCCCTCCCCGCCCGCTCCGAAGCCATGCTCCACCCCGCCATGACCGACCTCATGGCCCGCCGCCTCACCGTCGAGAACACCATCTCCTGGCGTGACCCCGCAAAGGCACACCAACCGCAGACACCGGGATGGAACAACGGGAGAAAACGACCTCCTACAGCACGTGTTCACAGCCATCGCTGCGAACACCGAGCGCCTCAGCCGACGGCCGCCGACCGGAGGAGCACCTCCGTCCCGGCCGGCGACCGCCCTCCGGAACCACCTGGACCGTCACGGAATCACCCGGCCGAGGTCCTGGCGGTCCGCCGGAGACTGAGCAGACCGCCGGGATCCCCGACGGAGCCGGGCTCAGGGTTCCCGGGCGACCGGACAGCCGGGTTCGTGACCTACGAGGTGGATCCGATGTCCAGGACGGAGACGTGAGGCCGGGAGACGTCACCCCTCTCGCCTGCCCTGGATCTCCAGGAGCCGCGCGTCCAGGTGCGAGTGCATCTCTCCTGTCGACAGCAGGAGGTCGGTCCCCTCCGTGAGCACGTGGGACGACCTCCCGGATCCCCGCACGCACAGGGCCGCGCCCCTCTCCGTACGGGACACGATGTCCTGCCACAGTGACTGGGCGCGCTCGTCCGGAATCGGGATGAACCGCTTGGCCGTCCGCGCCTGCCGCTCCAGTGCCGAGCAGTTCCTCTTCACTGTGGGCACCTCTTCCGGGTAAGCGTTGATGATGTCGCCCAGGTCGGCGTCCTCCGGGGCCCCGTTCGCCATCGCCTGTCCGACCAGCGGCGTAAGATGCTTGGCGTATGCCTGGGCCCTCTCCTCGAATCCCAGCAGCAGCTCGTTCCCGCCCGCTTCCAGCCATGCCCGGGTGCGCAGTTCTGTGCCGTTGGAGGAGTCGATCGAGCTGATCTGCTCGCTGTCGTCGACGGCGTCCGCCAGGACGTACCCGCTCAGGACGCACGTCGTGAGTGCCATCGCGGCGAGGACGATCGGGGGGGCCTTACCGGAAGGAAGGCCTGCCGCACGGGGCGCAGGGACGATACGGCCGCGCACCCGGCGCCGAGGCGCGATGAGTACGCTCAGCACCTCTCGCCCGCACGCCGCCCAGGCGGCGACCGCCGCCACGACGAACACGCCGAAGGAGAGGACGGGCCGGCTCACCGAACCCAGCACGAGCCACGAGCCGCCCCAAATCGGTGTGCAGGTGTCGCCCCAGACGGCCAAGGGGGTCACGCACCCGTCGAGTGCCGCCAGCGCCCACACTCCTGCGAGGCCCCCGAGCAGCGCCCCGCCGCCGGCGACGAGGCCGTCGATCAATCCGGGGAAGGGCCGGACGGCGGCCGCTGTCGCCGCCACGAGGGCCGCAGGCACGACGAGGGCGGCGGTCAGCCAGCCGTAGAAGGTGGCCAGTCCGAGCTCGTCCCAGGAGGCCGGCGGCGGCTGCGCTCCGTGCACCACGATGTGGACCCACGCCGCCCAGAGGGTACCGGCCGCGCCGCCCACAGCCGCGAGCAGGAGCGGCCGCCGGGGGACGGAACCGCGCGGCCGGCCGCGGACGGACCGCCACAGCATCGCCGCCGCCGGCACGAGCCACAGCAGCGTGGCGCCCACGACGGCGACCGGGTCGTCCCGGACCCGGTCGGCCAGCGGCAGCCAGAAGACCAGTTCCGGAGGCAGCCGCACCCAACTGCCGTCCGCAGCGGGGACTTCCCACAGGAGCGGGATCACGGCCATCCGGCTGGACGCCAGGACCATGTGGCCCCATGTCCCCCAGTGGACGAGCCACGTTCCGAACGCCGTCACCACGGTGACCAGTGCGAGCACGAAGGCGGCCCGACGCCGCGGCAGGACCAACGCGGTCTGCGCGGTCCACACGCACAACGGAAGAGCGCCGGCCAGGAGCAACAGCAGCAGCCACGGCCGCTGCGGCAGCACCGAGTTCCCGATGTCGCGGCCGATGACCAACTCCCCCGCGATGAGCCCGGAGCCGAGCCACAGCCCCTCCTTGAAGCCCTTCGGCGGCGGCTGACCGTGACCCACGGCGTGCCTTACGGACCGCCAGATCATGATGACGACAAGGCCGACGGCGAGCGTGGTGACCGTCCATGCCACAACGGTCTGCCGGGGACCGGTGTAGAAGAACATCGGCATGCGGCTGGGAGCCGCCACGGCCAGGACACCGGTGGTGAAGAAGGGAACGGCGTTGGTGCGGAACAGGAGGGACGGCTCCGCCAGCGCCCGCAGCCGGTCACCGTCACTGGGATGGCTCCGCCAGATCCAGCCACGCCGGTGCCCGGGTGTGAGGGACGGTGCGACGTCCGCTCCCCAGCGCTCCGGAAGGGCGTCCGCGTGGAACTCGCGGGTGCGCAGGATGTCGGCACGCACGAGGTACACGATCGCCGCGATCACCCCGCTCAGGGCCACCGAGGGAATCGTGTAGGACAGGTTGGCACGCCAGTAGGCCAGGCTGTCGGAGAACGACCCGGTGCCCAGATACGGATGGAAGCCGACGACGGTCACGGGGAGCAGGACGGCGGCGAGAAAGGCGCGCCACAGCGCGATCGTGGCGTACGTCAGGCCCACGTCCCGGTTGACCACGTGGTTCAGCTCGTGCAGCACCACACCCCGGAACACCTCCGGCTGCGCCTGCCTGCGGCTCACCAGACCGGAGTTGAGACTGACGGTGCACCGTCCGAACCGTCCGAAGACGACGGCACTGCTGCGCACGTTGTAGGGGTCGAGCACGAACCGCACCCGGTGCCCGGCCAGGCCCGCCGTCCGGCGCAGTTCGCCCAGTTCCTCCTCCAGCGTCGCCGTCCCGGGGGAACGGAGGGGAGGGTCGTCGGGGACGTCGAGAGTGACGAGGCGGCGGCGGATCCGCTTCCAGGTCGGCAGAAGGGCGTAGATGGCCAGTGCCAGGGCGAGGACTGCGAGCACTCCGAGAAGCGTCCACGTCCGGTCCGGCGGCTCGACCGGGCCCATGCAGCGCCGGTAGGCCGCCGTCGCCGAGCCGTCGTCCGCGTCCGGCAGCAGCAGGCCGGAGGCGACCTTGCAGTAGGCGTCCTTCTTGACGGCGGCCTGTGACCAGTGGGTGGCGAGGTTGTCGAGCCAGAAGAGGCCGGTGATGACGATCAGCGTGACCAGCAGCGCGAAGCGGAGCGTGGTGCTGACCGGCAGACGGCCCCGGACCGCCTCGGCCGTCGGCTCACGACTGACCGTCACCGACGAGGTCATCCGGGTCCCCGCTCTCCTCTCGAGTACCGGACTCCACCTCGGCCGGCGTTCCGAGCGCGAGCCGTCCCGCGACCCGCTCGGCCAGCCGCTGAGCCTGCTCGGGGGAGAGACCGGCCTCGGTGACCTGCTCGCTCACCACCTGTGCCACGGCGTTGAGCTGCTCCTGGGTCAGCGCGGGAAGCTCTGGCTGCGGATCAGGACGCCGGAACAACCGGCGCAGCCGGCCCCGGAGCCGGTCGGACAGCGTCTGGACCGCCTGACCTGTCACGCTGCGCACTCCTTCGTCGACCGCCAGCCACAGCACGGCCGTCAGGACGCCGACGATCTCTCCGGTGCCGAAGCCGAGCGGTTCGCCGCGGGTACGACGGCGTCTGAGTCCGCGCAGGACCCGGCGGTCGTCGGGTTCCTCGGTCAGGGCCTTGAGAATGAGCAGCTCGTCCGCGGTGACGTACTCCTCGCCCACCGCGAACTCCACGCCGTCTCGGACAACTTCACGGATCCTCACAGCGAGCCGCCTCCATAGCTGCCCTTGTACAGGAGATCCACTTGTCCCCCGGTCCACTTGATCACGAGCAGTTCCTTGCCGTATTTCTTGGGGGAACCGTAGTTCTCGAGAGACTCGGGGATTTCGCCCACCACATCCACGAGCCCTTTGTACTCGGGCATTTTCAGGTCTCCGGCTCCGGACGGGGCGGTCTCCGTCAGCTCTCCGGTGTCGAGGCAGCTGAGCTTCACCGTGGTCGGCAAGGACATGGAGGCGAGCTCCCCGCTGCAGAGCACCATGCTGTCCCGCGTCACATCTCTCGCCACAGGTTCACCGAACGTGCTGACGCTGCCGTCCTTCTTTACGTCGAAGATGAACACATCGGTGTCGGAGAGGAAGAACGGGGTCCAGGAACCGACTGCCGAGTATTTCCTGGTGGGCGTCGGGGACGGCGACACGGACGCGGTCCTGGTCCTGTCCGACTCCTTCGGGGCCGGGTCCGACGTGCCATGGTCCGCCGAACATCCC
The DNA here is from genome assembly GCF_002899455.1 of Streptomyces sp. DH-12. Taxonomy (GTDB): domain Bacteria; phylum Actinomycetota; class Actinomycetes; order Streptomycetales; family Streptomycetaceae; genus Streptomyces. The sequence continues at coordinate 464,435 of NZ_PPFB01000001.1, forward strand.
GCACACAGGGCCGTCCCGACGGCGACGGCGAGAACTCGTCCCAAACGGCTGACCATGCCGTCCCCTAGATGTTCCCGGGGAAGAGGTAGTCCGTCTTCCCGTTGACCCAGTCGATGATCAGCACCTCGTCCCCGTAATCCTCAGTGATCGACGGCGGTTGTCCCAGGTGGAGCATGCCGGCGTGCCGCCTCATGTGGACGTACCGACCGTCCTCGTCCGTCTCTGCGTTCGCGCAGGTCAGGGTCATCTTCACTGGTGTGGACTTGAGATGGGCCGTCCCGCCGCAGATGCGGAACGCTTCCATCGAGTCCCTGACGGCAAGCGGCTCGCCGACTGTGCTGGCCGCCCCGTCCTTCTCGATCTCCAGCGAGTAGTAGTTCTCGCTGGCGGATCCCGGCGAGATTTCCCAGGTCCCCACCAACTTGGCGGTGTTCAGCGGTCGCTGACTCCGGGAGGGTGATGAGGGAACCGGCTTTTCGGGTGACTCGGTGGCCGGCGCTGTGGATTCACCGGCCGACGAGGCCCGAGCGGTGGCGGCGCCTGCCGGTTCGTCGGTCTTGAACGAATGGCCCGGGCTGCACGCCACGAGAGCAAGGCAGCAACTCACGGCAATGACCGCGCTTTCGAAAACATGTCCCCTACGCCGATCCGTGATCCGGCGCCTTTCGATACGCATGGCTTCGTCGGACACCTCCCCCGTCGCACAAAGCCTGCCGCCCCGTGGACGGCACGACTTCCGAAAGTGTTCCACGCTCGCCTTCACCGCCACAACACGAATGGGCCGATCTCCGGGCCGAACGTGCATGCTGACGCTGGCCATGGACCAGGCTCGTACTTCGCTCACGTCATGGAGAAGGACGACGGGCAACCGGCGCTTCGCGTCTTCGCCGAGGACCGCGTGGCCGTCGAAGTCGAACAGCGGGCGTGGAGGAGCAGAAAGAGGACCGCAATCACGAGGTCTTTCCCTGTTCCTGGACGTCCGAGAAGTACCGAGGGTTTCAACGTTGACGCTTCAGGGTGAGGACGGCAGCGGCGATGACGGTCGTGCGGTCGGGGCCGCAGCTAGGATCTCCGCGGAAGACGCGCCGAGTTCCGGCGTCGCGACGCCTCTCTCGGCCGGTGCTCACGCCGCCGGCAGGGCCCGGTTGGTCGTCGGTCGCGGTCTGCCCCGGGTGACGGCCGAGGTGGACGAGCGCGGGTGGACGACGGACGGCCCGTCGCCCTCGCCTGCCTCCCGGGGGACCGCGCCGGCCGGAGGTGCTCCGGCGGCGGACGGCGCCGGCGCGGTGCCGGGGCCCGGCCGCTCACGGGAAGCGGCGGCGGGAGCCGGTCAGGGACGCAGTTCCAGGGTGATGTGCGGGGACAGGGCTCGGAGGAAGTCGGGCGCGTCGAAGACCTCCCCCGCGGAGACGACGCCGAACGCCTCGGTCCGTCCGGTGAGGACGCGGTCGACCGCTTCCGCCACGAGGGGTGCGGTGACGGCGTAGATGTCCCGGCCGCGGGCCACGGCGCGCCGTTCGGCGCCGCCCGAGCGCACGACGACGTCGACGAGGAAGGTCTGGTCGGAGCGGCCGCGTTCGTCGACCGCGGCCGGCGTGGGGGTGTCCGGGTCCGCGATGTCCCGGGCCGCCTCGACCGTCATGTAGGTGCGCACCTCGGGGACCGGAAGGTGGCTGGGGATGGTCACGACGTCGGCCATCGTGAATTCCCCGATGACGGACCGGGGGCCCATCGGGTCGGGGAAGGACCACTCCAGGGTCGGCGGGGCGTCGTGACGGTACTCCAGCCGTCCGCCGGTGTAGCGGACGCGGCGGCCGTCCCGCCGCTGCCGGGAGACCGCGCCCGCGGCACGCGTCCCGGCGGTGGGGTGCCAGCTGTTCAGCCCGTACGCGACGTGCGCCTCGTCGGCCGCCGTCCAGTCGCCCATCGCCGCGGTGACCAGCAGGTCGCCGAATCCGCCGAAGAAGGCCATCGCCGGGACGATCACCGCTCCCGCCTCCCGCGCCCGGTCGGCGAAGTGCGCGAAGGTGTCGACGTTGGCCTCGATCTCGGCCGCCACGTCCAGGTACGGGATCCCGGCGCGCAGGGCGGCCTCGATCACGGGGGCGGCCGTCACGGCGAAGGGCCCGGCACAGTTGATCACAGCCGCCGCGCCGGCCAGCGCGTGGTCGAGCGAGACCGGGTCGTCGACCGACGCCGGGCGGGCGTCCAGCCCGGTCTCGTACGCGAGCGCCTTCAGCTTGTCCGCGTCGCGGCCGGAGAGCACCGGCAGGAGCCCGCGCTCCCTCAGCTCCGCCACCACGAACCGCCCGGTGTGCCCGTACGCGCCGAACACCGCCACCGTCCGGTCTGATCCCATGGGTCCTCCCCCGCACTCGAATGATCCGCTGCGATCTGTCACGTACATCCTGACGAGGGTCGTCATCCGAGTACGACTGTCCGGAACGCCATGCCTCATACAATTCCGGACATGGCTACTGTCGCGCTGGCCGTCACCGACGGCATGCTGCACTTCGAACTGGCTCTGGCGTGCGAGGTCTTCGGAGCCGAACCGGCCGGCGTGCCGAATCCCCGGTACCGCCTCTCGGTCTGCGGCCCGGGCGCCGTGCGGGCCGGCCGCTTCCGGCTGGAGCCCGACCACGGACTCGACCGCCTCCCGGGCGCCGACACCGTGATCGTCCCGGGCTGGGCCGACATCGACCAGGACCCGCCGGACGAGCTGATCGACGCGGTGCGCGCGGCCCACGAGGCGGGCGCACGCGTGGCCTCCCTCTGCACGGGCGCCTTCGTGCTGGCCGCCGCCGGTCTGCTGGACGGCAGGCGTGCGACCACGCACTGGGCGCACACCCGTGAGCTGGCCGAGCGCCACCCCCGGGTGACGGTGGACCCGGACGTGCTCTACGTGGACAACGGCAGCGTGCTCACCTCCGCCGGCAAGGCCGCCGCCATGGACCTGTGCCTGCACCTGGTCCGTCTCGACCACGGCTCGTCGGTCGCCAACACGCTCGCCCGCCGTCTGGTCGTGCCGCCGCACCGGGACGGCGGCCAGGCCCAGTTCGTCACCACCCCGGTCCCCGCCCCGGGCAACCACCCGCTCGCCGAGCTCCTCCCCTGGGCGGTCCAGCGACTGGACCGCCCGCTCACCGTGGAGGACCTGGCCCGCCAGGCGCGGATGAGCTCGCGCAACCTGGGCCGCCACTTCAGAGCGGTGACCGGCACCACTCCGCTGCAGTGGCTGCTCACCCAACGGATCCGTCGCGCCCAGGAGTTGCTGGAGACCACCGACGACACCGTCGACACCATCGCGGCGGCCACCGGCATGGGCACCGCCACGACGCTGCGCCGACACTTCAACCGGACGGTCGGGGTGCCGCCGGACGCCTACCGCCGCACCTTCCGCTCGCGGACCCGCACCGGCTCCGACGGCGGTGCGGTGCCCGGCGGCGCGGCCGGGCACGCAGGGCTTCGGCGGTCCCGTTGAGCAAGCCGCCCTGGGCAGGGGGCGGGCTCGGGCGGCCGTGCGCCAGCTGTGCGTGGTGTGGAGCGGGGGCAGCCTCTCGGGGACGGCGCGGTCGCGGACGAGAAGGGTTCTCGTACTGCAACCGCAGTCGCTGGGCGGCTGGGCTGGATGCGCCGCGTGCCCGGATCGGCGGTAGGGAGACGAAGGGGTCGATCGTCATGAAGACACGCCGCCCGAGACGTAGCAGGGGCCGGAGAGGAGCCACCTTCCTCGGCCTTCTCACCGCTCCAGCTGGAATCGGTTGTGCGGCGGCCGGCGCCGCTTCGCCCGGACCGACTACCGCGACCTGCTGACCGCTGCCCACCCGCAACTCGGCGCTCCTCTCGTACTCGTCCGGGACAACCTCGACGTGCACCCGGGCGCCCGGCTGCGGGCCTTCATCAGCACCCATGACCGGATCACGCCCACCAGCCACCGCATCACGCACCCGACCTGAACCCGGTCGAAGGCATCTGGTCACTGGTCCGACGCGCCGGCCTGCCACGGCATCGCCAACTCCTCAGCCGCTGTCACGCACCACCTCGCGAGGAGCCCGCCTTCCGCCGCCGCGCTTCGTCACAGGTTCGTCGAGGCGGTTCAGCCGGAGGCCTCGCGCGTGGCCCGACAGAGCGCGGGCAGCGCCCGCGAAGGTGCTCGGACGCCCGGCAGCGTCCGTTCACCGAAGCCGTCCGTCAGTCCCTGCCGATGACGACCACTTCGTCCTCGGCCGTCCAGCGGCGCCGCTCGTGTTTGGGGGGATTGATGCGCACGCCGTAACCGGGACCCGTCGACGATTCGTCGTGGCTCCGGTAGCCGATGGCGCAGTCGCCGCGATGACGCGCCGCGGCCACCACCGTGGCGAACGACATCTCACGCCCGGGCAGTACGTAGTCGGTGGCCGGCCGCAGGCGGACCCCGGCGCCGTCCGCGGAGAACAGTTCCTCGAACACCGCTGCCAGATGCCGGTTCTGGGAGATCTGGGCCATGAGCAGACCGATGAGCTTGCCACTGATGATCACGTCGGCTCCGGGACCGACGGGGGCCAGTGTCCGGTTCCGGTCGTCGATCAGTTCGGTGACGACCGGCAGTTCGCGCCCGGTGGCTTCCTCCAGTTGGCGCAGCAGCAGGAGGGTGACGAGCGTGCGGTTGTCGGGGTCGTCCGGCGACTGTCCGGGGACGGGGTCCCGGCCGAGCACGATCACGCTGTCGTAGGAGTGGACGTCCAGGCGTCGCAGGGTCTCAGGACGGGTGACGTCCCCGTGGTGCAGTGTCAGGCCCAGACCGGTACCGCTGTTCGCGTCGGCCTCGTTCACCTGCCGGGCTGTCGCTTCACCCTGCTCCGCCACCACGTCGACGACCGATCCGGACCGCGCGCGGCGTCGCAGCTGGTCGATTATGAGCGGTGCTCGGCGATTCCATCCCAGCAGAAGCACCCGCTCCGCTCGCGTGGGCGCCGGAGGACCGGAAGCCATCACCGTCTCCTCGACCAGCTCCGCACAGTCACCCAGCCAGGCCGTGTCGTCGTCACGGGAGATGACGACGAGCAGGTCGTCCGGAGCGATGGGCGTCTTCGGCGGCGGACTGAGCAGGGGTGCGCCTCCTCGTACCATCCCGACGACGCTCGACGTCGGGTAGGACAGCAGGGCGTCGCCGAACGGGCGGCCGGCCAGGGCCGGCTCGGTGATCAGGTAGAACTCGTCGCCGGCGAAGTCGAGGAGTTCCTGGTGCACCAGGGAGAGTCCGGGGCGGCGGGCGGCCTGGACGATCAGCCGGGCGGTGACGGTGTCACTCTCCAGGACGACGCCGTCCGGTCCTGCGGCGAGACAGGCGGCCAGGCGGTACCGGTCGTCCCGGACGGCGGCGACGACGGGCGGGCGGTTCCTCTGCCCGGCCAGGGCCGCCCTGAGCGCCAGCAGTGTCTTGACCACCTCGGCATCGGCGTCGGGCCCGTCGTGCGGCAGGATCAGCACGACACCGGCCGTGGCCGGGCTCACCAGGGGGAGCACGGCCGGATCGGTGGTGGGACCGCTGCGGCAGATCAGCCGCGTGCGTCCGGCAGAGCCCACCTTCGTGCTCAGAGCCTCCTCCATGAGGGTCTTGTCCCGGTCGGCCAGCACCGCCACCGCGGCACGCCGCTGGTTGGCGTTGGCGGCCACCAGCTCGCTCACCACCGTGAAGACCTGCTCCGACCACCCCAGGACCACGGCGTGCCCCTGTTCGAGCACGGTGGAGCGGCCCCGCCGCAACGCGGTGAGCCGCTCCGTGAGCGCCGTCGTGATCAGACCGACGAGCGTCGAGACGTACAGCAGAGTGACCAGGGCGAGCAGCACCGACATCACCACCCGCAGCGGCGTGCCCGTCGCGCCGCCCAGCCGTAGCGCCTCTCCGGTGAGGCGCCATACCTCCGCCAGCCGGTCCGTCAGGGACGCCGGCGCGTCAGGGTCGGTCCACACCAGCACCGCACTGGCCGGAACGACGACGGCCAGGCACAGCAGCGCCATCCAGCCGACGAGAGCGGCGGCGCCGCGGGTCAGCGTGCTGTCGAACCAGTAACGGGCCCTGCCACCGAACGGAGTGCGCCGCTGCCCCACCCTTCCCCCTCCCCCTCCTCACACTCTCGCAAGGCCACGTCGGTGCCGCGTACGCGATGCGCCGCGCGGGCCCGCCGGAGAGCACGGATGTGGATCCGCACGTCGCAGTGTGGGGGACCGATCACCGCGGCGAACGGACTTCGCGCAGCGTTCATCCCATCGGGTCTCCCGGGCCGTCCACGGCGGCAGACCCGTGGTGACGTCAAGGTTCGCCACCGCTTAGCTCCTTCGGGTCACCACCGGAGCGAAGGACGGGCGCCCGGTCGCGGCCACCGGTACAAAGACCGCCATGACTGAAGATCACGCGGTGGTGCGCTCGAACGGCGGTTTCTCCCGGAGAAGCTTCGCGGCGGCGGCCGGCACTGCCACGGTGGCCACAGCCCTGACCGGCGGTGCCGCCGCGGCTCTGCCCGCTCCGGCCGCCCCGGCCGCTCCGGCCGCTCCGGGCGACAACCGCGACACCGACTTCGACCGGTGTCTGGCCGTCGCTCGCGCACTGCTCGTCCTGGACTCCGACGACCGCCCCCTCGTCCCGCGCTACCAGAGCGTCCTCCGGAAGGGGCTACCGGTTCAGCGACGAGCACGGCCCAAGAACGTCCTGGTCATCGGTGCCGGCCCGGCCGGGCTGGTGGCCGCCTGGCTGTTGAAGAGGGCAGGCCACCGGGTGACGGTGCTGGAGGCCAACGGCAACCGGGCGGGCGGACGCATCAAGACCTTCCGGAGCGGTGGCCACGAACGCGCCGAGCAGCCCTTCGCCGATCCCCGCCAGTACGCCGAAGCGGGCGCGATGCGCATCCCGGGCAGCCATCCCCTGGTGATGGAGCTGATCGACCGGTTCGACCTGAAGAAGCGGCGTTTCCACTACGTCGACGTCGACGGCGAGGGGCGTCCTGCCAACCGTACCTGGATCCATGTCAACGGTATCCGCGTGCGGCGTGCCGACTACGCCCGCGCGCCCCGGCGCGTGAACCGGTCGTTCGGCGTCCCCCGGGCCCGCTGGGACACCCCCGCCGCCGTCATCCTGCGCTCCGCACTGGACCCGGTGCGCGACGAGTTCAGTCACGTCGGCCGCGACGGCAAGCGGGTCGACAAGCCGCTCCCGGAGCGGCTGCGGGGCTGGGCCCGGGTGGTGCAGCGTTTCGGTGACTGGTCGATGTTCCGCTTCCTCACCGAGCACGCCGGACTCGACGAACGGACCATCGACCTGATCGGCACGCTGGAGAACCTCACCTCCCGCCTCCCGCTGTCCTTCATCCACAGCTTCATCGGCTCCTCCCTCATCAGTCCCGACACACCCTTCTACGAGCTGGAGGGCGGCACGGCCGTACTGCCGGACGCCCTGCTGGAACGCGTGCGCAAGGACGTGCGGTTCGACCGCCGGGTCACGCGCATCCAGTACCACCATCCCGACCGCCCCTCGCCGGACGTCGAGCACGTCCGGAGCGAGGGTCCGCACGTGTGGGTCGACACCGTGTCGGAGGGCCGCGGCGGTCCCGTCGTACGCGAGCAGTTCACCGCGGACGTCGCCGTGGTCACGGTGCCGTTCTCCGGACTGCGCCACGTACAGATCGCCCCGCCCCTGTCGTACGGCAAGCGCCGGGCGGTCTGCGAACTGCACTACGACAGCGCGACCAAGGTGCTGCTCGAGTTCAGCCGCCGCTGGTGGGAGTTCGACGAGGCGGATTGGAAACGGGAGCTTCGCACCGTCGACCCGGGTCTGTACGACGCCTACCGCACCGGTCGCACCGCCGCGGACGGCAGTCTGCTCGGCGCCCACCCCTCCGTGCCCGCCGGGCACATCACGGCGGGTCAGCGCACTCACTACGCCGCCAACCGCTCGATCGCGCGCGACCAGCCGGAGGCGGTCGACGTCGTAGGCGGCGGCTCGGTGTCGGACAACGCCAACCGCTTCATGTTCCACCCGTCCCATCCGGTTCCGGACAGCGCGGGGGGTGTGGTCCTGGCGTCCTACAGCTGGGCGGACGACGCTCTGCGCTGGGACTCCCTGGACGACGACGCACGGTACCCGCACGCTCTGTGCGGTCTCCAGCAGGTCTACGGCCAGCGCATCGAGGTCTTCTACACCGGCGCGGGCCGCACACAGAGCTGGCTGCGCGATCCCTACGCCTACGGGGAGGCGTCCGTGCTCCTGCCCGGGCAGCACACGGAGCTGCTGCCCGCCATCCCCGTGCGCGAAGGGCCGTTGCACTTCGCCGGGGACCACACGTCCGTCAAACCGGCGTGGATCGAGGGAGCCGTGGAGTCCGCCGTGCGTACCGCATGGGAGATCCACACCGCATGAACCGCGCGGTCCGCCCGGCCGGGATCCCTCGCGTCAGGACACCGGCTGCGCGGACGCCTTCCCGGCTGCCGTGACCAGACCTCTCACGGTCTGCGCGGGCTCGGTGCACCGCACCTCCGGCGGTCGGCCGGTGCCCGCGCAGGGCGGGCTGGACGGGCCGGGCTCCGGCCGGATGGGCGGTGTGGCGGGAGGAAATGCCCACCGTGCAAGGCAGGCCGCGTTCCTCCAGCCCGTGGCGGAAGGCGGCGGCATCACCGTAGCCGGCGTCCGCGACCACCAGCGGCACGTCGACGCCCCGACTGACGGGCCCCGTCCGACGGCGGGCGGTTCGGGCGTGGCGGCATCACCTGCGGCTCAGCACCGGTGACATGGGCTGCCGGCACGCACGACGTTCGCACACTGTTTTGGTCTAGACCAAGTGGGGTACGCTTCCGTCGCCACCCACGGTCGTCCTCGCGACCATGGAGCTGTCACTTGTCATGATCATGCCTGCCTTGCCCTCGGGCGGGCGGGCACGCCCCCCACACAGGAGTCGTCATGAAGAGCAAGAAGATGCTGGCCGCCGCCATCGGCGCGGGGATCGCCCCGCTCCTGGCGGTCAGCCTGCCGGCCGGCAGCGCGAGCGCGCACGGCTACATTTCCTCGCCCCCCAGCCGACAGGCCCAGTGCGCCGCCGGTCTGGTCCCCTGCGGCCCCGTCAAGTACGAGCCGCAGAGCGTCGAGGGCCCCAAGGGCCTGATGAGCTGCAGCGGAGGGAACGCCGCCTTCGCCGAGCTCGACAACGACAGCAAGGGCTGGAAGGCCACCCCGGTCAGCCGGACGACCAGCTTCAACTGGCGGCTGACGGCCCGGCACGCCACCAGCACCTGGCAGTACTACGCGGGCGGCCGGAAGATCGCGGAATTCAACGACGGCGGCGCCCGGCCGGGCGAGACCGTCACCCACCAGGTGAACTTCGGCAGCCTGACCGGCAAGCAGAAGGTGCTGGCCGTGTGGAACATCGCCGACACCCCCAACGCCTTCTACGCCTGCGTGGACGTGAACGTGAGCTGACGCGGTGCCGCGCCACCCGGCCCTGCCGGGGCCGGGTGGCGCTCCGGGCACCGGCGTCTCCTCCCCCGGCCGTCCGGCGGCCGGAAGCCTTCAGGTGACCGCGTGCGAGCAGGTACGGAAGGGTGGCTACGGCGGTGGACAGAGGTGGCGAGCGAAGCCCGATCCCCCCTCGGGGACTCCTCCCGGAGGGAACCGGGGACGGCGGACGCGCCACCCGGGCAGCCCGGTCCCTGGCCGGGCGGGTCCAGCGGAGCGGCCCGAGGCTCCTCAGAATCTGTGTGGGCGCGGTGTTTCTCTGGTTCGGCGTCCTCAAGTTCTTCCCCGCGGCGAGCCCTGCCGAGGGGGTCGCCGTCCGGGCCGCGACGAAGCTCACCCTCGGCCTGATGCCGCCGGACGCGGTGCTGTGGGTGCTGGCGGTGGCCGAGACGGCCATCGGCCTCGGTCTTGTCACGGGAGTGCTGCTCCGCGTGGCCCTGGTGGGGTTCTTCGCCCACATGACCGGCGTCTTCTCCGCGCTCCTGCTGCTTTCCGGGGAGATGTGGCAGGGGGACGCGCCGGTTCCCACCCTGGAAGGCCAGTACATCATCAAGAACGTCGTCCTGGTCGCGGCCTGTCTCGTGGTGGCGGCCGACGAATGGGGCGGGGCGACGCCGCCATGAGGACGCCCGGGACACCGGAGCGCGCCGGACGCGGCGTGCCGGCTCGTCCCGACCACCCCGCGAGCCGGCTCCCGTTCGGGGGACACGGCCCCGAGGACGCTGCCGCCATGACCACTCGCCAGGCCCCCGGAAACCACCCCCGCCATCAGGCCGGCCTCCCGGTCGCCCCGTCGAGACGAGGTCCCATGAACCGACACGGAACCACCGCCCGCGCGCTCGCCGTGACCCTGCTCGCCCTCGGCCTCGCCGCCGTCCCGGCAGCCGCCGCCCCCGCCGCCACCGGGGCGAAGGCCCGCGTCGGCGCCGACTGGGCGACCCAGTCGATCGTCTTCACCGCCGCCGCGGGACAGGCCAACGACCTCCACGTGATCCCCATGGATCTCGGTGCCGGGGTCCGCCGGATCGGCTTCCGCGACGCGGTCCCGCTCGAACCCGGCGACCACTGTGCACACCTCGAACCCGGCTACGAGACCTTCGTCGTCTGCGAACTCCCCACCGGCAGGTCCCGGCCGGACAGGATCGACGTCTTCCTCGGCGACCGCGACGACACGGTCGTCACCAGTGACCCCGGGGTCGCCACCGTCCGCGGCGGCCCCGGCGACGACACATTGCACGCGCACACCGCGCACACGGTGCGGGGCGACGCGGGGGACGACATGGTCATGGGGCGCGCGGTCCTGGACGGCGGCGACGGCATGGACCACCTGATGGGCGACGACAGCGGCCAGCGGCTGTGGGGCGGCGGGGGCGACGACATGATCGAGGCGTACGGCGGTGCGGACATCCTGTATGCCGGCCCGGGCGGCGACCACGCCATGGGCGGAGACGGCCGCGACGTCGTCCTCGGCGGCCCCGGCGACGACACACTGTACGGGGAGGGCGGCGACGACCTGGTCAGCGGCGGCCCCGGAAGGGACACCGTCGAAGGCGGCCCGGGCCGCGACGTCGTCCTCCGGTAGGTGTCCACCCGAAGCCGGAGGTCCCGCGCCAAGCCGTACAACAGGCACGAAGAGCACGATCTGCAGCCGTGGAGTGATGAACCAGCCATTTTCGGCCCTCTCCCAGGGAGGCAGGCGGCGAGGGGCGGAGAGGGGGCAGACGGGTAGACATGGATGGCACACGATTCCGGCAGGACGAGCAGAACTCACAGGAGACCCGCGCCCAGGGGACCATGCGGATCTGGCAGTGGGCCAGATGGGCGGCACTCCTCCTCGCGATCGGCTGGGCGGTCAGCTGGGTCGGCAGCCTCGTCCGAGGCGAACAGGGGTGGGATCTGTGGTGGCCCCTGGTGAGTACCGTCATCTGGACGGGGGTGACCGTGAACGGCTTCGTGACCTATCGCCGCACGAGGTCGACGACGCTGCCTGCCCTCACGGGCCGGCCGTCCGCCTGACCGCCCCGGCACCGTCCGCGGCCGGTCCGCTCCTTCGTCACGGCCGTGGAGTCCGGCCGCATCCGTCCAGGGCGCTCCCCCGGACGCGGTTCGCCTGGGCCCGGTGACTGGTCGCGTGCACCGGGTACCGCAACCAGGTGCTCCCCCTCAGCGTCTCCTGGGGATCGGGCGACCCGGAGGGCCACCGGGGACGTCGGGCCGCCGCCCTCGGCCGAAGCCGTGCCGACGGCCACCGATTCTGGTCTGTACCAACCTCTTGCCCTCGCCCTCGTCACGCCGCAAGCTCCCCTCATGGAGCTGGAGTTGCGGCATCTGAAGACGATCAGGGCGATCGCGGACGCGGGCAGTCTCACCAGGGCCGCGACCGATCTGGGCGTGGCACAGCCCGCGTTGAGCGCACAGCTCAAGCGGATCGAACGGGCCCTGGGCGGAACGCTGTTCGAGCGCGGGCGGCACGGGGTACGGGTCACGGCGCTCGGTGAACTCGTCCTGGAACGCGCCCGTGTCGTGCTGCCCGCGGTGACCGAACTGCAGCAGGAGGCGGCACGGTTCGCCCGCACCCCGCGTGCGACCGCCTGCTTCCGGCTGGGCGGTACCCACGGTCCGCTGCTGGGCGCGTTGGTGGACCGGCTGGCCGATGCGGTACCCGATGCCCGGGTCACCACCTGCACCTCCTGGTCCGAGCGCGAACTGGCCGGGTGGCTGGCCGAGGGGCGGCTGGATTTCGCGCTCGCCGGGACCTGCGGTTCCGCTTCTCCGCCCGGCGCCGAGGACCTGGTGTGGCGGGAGGTCGCGGTCGACCCGGTGTTCGTGATGCTCGCGGCCGGTCACCCGCTCGCCCGCCGCGCGGAGTTGGATCTGGCGGAGCTGGCCGGTGAGGAGTGGGCCTGCGTACCCGGCGACGGCTGCTTCGGCGACTGCTTCACCGCTGCCTGCGCCCGCTCCGGGTTCACGCCCCGGCGGATGTACGAGACGGACACCGCAGCCCTGGTGCACCTCGTCCGGGTGGGCCGGGCGGTCGGGATGTGCCGGGCCACCTTCCCCGACACACCGGGAGTGATCACCCGGCCGCTCGTGGGGACTCCCCTGACCTGGCGACACCTGCTGGGCTGGCACGCGGTGGCTCAGCGGGACAGTACCGCCGCGACCGTGCTGGCCCGGGCCCGGATGGCGCACGCCGGGGTGGCGGTGGGCAACGACAGCTACACCACCTGGTTGTCGGCCCACCGCGCCCCGGCGCCCCCGGCCCTTCCATAACACCGGGCAGAGGGCCGGCCGATGTCTTACGGGGACCTGCCGGCCCTTCCTACGGTTTCGGCACCTTCCCGTCCGGACCGAGGAGATGCCCCATGTCCTCCATGCTCCAACGACACATCCGGGCCCGGGCCAGAACCCGAGCCGGTGCCGTGGGCGCCGCGCTGGCGGCGACGGCCGCGCTGCTCGTGGCCGGGCTCAGCGGCTCCGCGAGCGCGGGCACGACCCCCGGCGGCGCATCCGGCGGCGCCCCGCCGGCCGCCGACGCCCTCCGCACCGACGCCGCCCCGCCCGCCCTGCTGAAGTCCATGGAACGCGACCTCGGCCTCGACCGGCAGCAGGCGGAGCGTCGGCTGGCGAACGAGGCCGAGGCCGGAGCCACCGCGGGCCGTCTGCGCGCCGCGCTCGGCTCCGACTTCGCGGGCGCCTGGGTGGCCGGCGCCGAGTCCGGCACCCTGAGGGTGGCGACGACGGACGCACGAGACGTACCGGTCATCGAGGCGCGGGGCGCCGAGGCCACCGTCGTACGCCACTCCCTCACCGAGCTGGACGCCGCCAAGGCCCGTCTGGACCGGGCGGCGGCCGGCCGCGACACCACCGACGCGCCCGTCCGGTACGTCGACATCCGCACCAACCAGGTCGTCGTGCAGGCCGCACGCCCGTCCGCGGCCCGCGCCCTGCTGTCGGCGGCCGGGATCGGCACGTCCCTCGCCCGCGTCGAGAAGTCGGCCGAGCAGCCCCGCCCGTTCCACGACCTGCGCGGCGGCGAGGCGTACTACATCAACGACAGCGGCCGCTGCTCGATCGGCTTCCCCGTCACCAAGGGCGCCCAGACCGGCTACGCCACCGCCGGACACTGCGGCCGGACCGGAAACAGCACCAGCGGCCACAACCGGGTCGCCCAGGGCACCTTCCAGGGCTCGACCTTCCCGGGCCGCGACATGGCCTGGGTCGCCACCAACTCCAACTGGACGGCCACCCCGTACGTGAAGGGCGCGGGCGGCCAGAACGTCCAGGTCACCGGCTCCACCCAGGCCCCGGTCGGCTCCTCCGTCTGCCGCTCCGGCTCCACCACGGGCTGGCACTGCGGAGTCATCCAGCAGCTGAACACCAGCGTGACCTATCCCGAGGGCACCATCAGCGGCGTCACCCGCACCTCGGTCTGTGCCGAGCCCGGCGACTCCGGCGGCTCGTACATCTCCGGCAGCCAGGCGCAGGGCGTCACCTCGGGCGGCTCGGGCGACTGCAGCAGTGGTGGCACGACGTACTTCCAGCCGGTCAACCCGCTCCTCCAGAACTACGGCCTCACCTTGAAGACGGCCGGCGGCAACGAGGAACCGCCCGGGGAGGAACCGGGCGGCACCTGGGCGATCGGCAGCGTCTACCAGGCGGGCGACACGGTCACCTACGGCGGCGCCACCTACCGCTGCCTCCAGGGCCACCAGGCCCGGACGGGCTGGGAGCCCCCGAACGTCCCGGCGCTGTGGCAGCGCGTGTGATCCACGACTGACCCGCCCGGCGGGGCGGGGAGGGGGCGAACCGGCCCCGGGCGTGCCCTGACGGCGGCCCGGGGCCGGACGGCCGTTCATCCTGTGACCGTGGACCGGCGCAGCGGGTCTCTGCGTGACGTCGTGGCTCACCGGGACGGCGCCCCCCGCGCGTGGACGTTTCCTTTCCTCCGGTCCTCCGCCGTGCCCGTTGTGGCTGGAAGAGGTGTCCTCAGGGGGTGCGGGGCGGCCGCCGCCGCCTCCGCCGATGACCACGCCGATCAGTGCGGCGATCACGCCGACGAGGGCGAGACGGCTGCTCAGGCGCAGCAGGAGGGGTGCGGCGACGGGAAGCCGGGGCAGCCGGATCACGTCTCAGGGCCGGCCCAGGGTCCCCCGAGCGAGCTACCTGTTCCGTCCTCCCTGGGGTGACGCACGCCACCGGTGGCCTCTTGTTGACTCGGATCGTCAACACGACGGCCGGACAAGGCCGCCCAGCCCAGTAGCCAAGGACAACACCATGACCACGACACGCAGTTCCGCGCAGCACGGTTTCCCCGGAAGCCGCCGAATCGCCGCAGCTCTGCTGGTTTCCACGCTGGCAGGAACCGCACTGACCGCGTGTGACGCCGACGCCAAGGGCTCGCAACCGGCCAAGGCCTCGGGCAAGAGCGTCGGCGAGACCGCGGGCGACGCCAGGATCACCTGGGGCGGGTGCCCGGCCCCGGCCGAGGGACGGACCCGTGACCCCCGCATGGCCTGTGGAACGTTGGAGGTGCCACTCGACTACCGGAACCCGAGCGGCATGAAGATCGACGTGGCGGTCTCCCGGCTGTCCACCGCACAGCCCGGGAAGCGACACGGCGTTCTGCTGCTGAACCCCGGCGGACCGGCCCTGGGCGGTCTCGACATGCCCGAAACCCTGGCGTCCGCACTGCCGAAGTCCGTGCTGGACCGCTACGACCTGATCGGTTTCGACCCGCGCGGCGTCGCACACAGCACCCCACAGAGTTGCGGTCTGCAGGACCCCAGCGTGTCCGGGCTCTTCCCCTATCCTGCCGCGGACGGCTCGATCACCGAGAACGTGGCCCTCGCCAAAGCCGACGCCCAGCAGTGCGCCGACACGGTGGGCAAGAACCTGCGGTACTACAACACCGCCAACACCGCCCGCGACATGGACCGCATCCGCCAGGCGCTCGGTGAGAAGAAGATCTCCTACTGGGGCCAGTCCTACGGCACCTACCTCGGCACCGTCTACCGCTCCCTCTTCCAGGACCGCACCGACCGGATGATCCTGGAAGGCAACGTCGACCCCACCAAGGTATGGGCCGACCAGGTGGCGGGCACCTGGGGCAAGGGCATGGCCGACCGGTTCCCCGATGCCGCCCGCGTCGCCGCGGCGCAGGCCGGCACCCTCGAACTGGGCACGGACGTCGCGCAGGTGACCCGCACCTACCTCGCCCTCGCCGACCGGCTCGACCGTACGCCCGCAGCGATTCCCGGCGCATCGGTGTCACTGGACGGGGCGCTGCTGCGGAACACGACCTACGCCCTGCTTCTGCAGAACAACACCCTTCCCCTGCTCGCCAAGTTCTGGAAGGCCGCCGACAACCTGGCCCACGGCAACACCACGGCCGCCGACACCGCCGTTCTCAAGGAGGTGTTCGCCGGCACGCCGACGTCCCCGGGCATCCCCGCGGACAACCAGGCCACCATGTTCATGGCTCTCACCTGCGGCGACGCCGAATGGCCGCACGACGTCGACGGCTATGCCGCCCGCACCGCCGCCGACCGCGAGAAGTGGCCGCTCACCGCGGGCATGCCCGCCAACATCTGGGCATGCGCCTACTGGGACAAGCCGGCTGAGGCGACTGCCGAGGTCGTGAAGGGCGGCCCGCGCAACACCCTGATCCTGCAGAACCGCCGGGACAACGCCACCCCGTGGGAGAGCGGCGTCGGGCTGCACAAGTCCCTCGGCGACGGTTCCGCCTTCGTCGGTGTCGACAACGGCGGGCACCACGTCTACGGCGAAGGCTCCGCCTGCGCCGACGAGGCCACCGTCGGCTTCCTGACCACCGGCCGCCTGCCGGACAAGGACGTCTACTGCACCGACGTCACCCAGAAGTGACCCGCCGGAACGCGGTGCTTCCCCGTCCGGCCGGGACGGTGAGACGTCCGGTGCAACTCCCGGTCGTGGAAGGCGCATCGGTGACCAGCACCAACATGGCCGAGGCCGGGTCCGCCGAGTCGTCTGGAGCGGCGCCGGCAAAGTCTGTGGACGACCAGCTGATCCAGGAGCTGGTGAGCCGGGTTCAGGCCGAGGGCCCTCAGCTGACCGGTTCGGCCCGGTCGGGACAGCCGTCCCCCCGGCCGGGAAGGCGGCTTCGGGCCGAGGATCGTCGAGCAGCGGCAGAAACGTGACCGGCGCCGACGAGACGGCCGTCTCGCTCACTGTGCAGGGCCTGACCGACGGTGAGGTCCAGGCTCGCCCGGCGGGGGCCATGGCGCCGACGTGTCCCACCAGACGGTCCCCGCGGTCACCGACAAGGTCCTGGACGGCATGGCCGAGTGGCAGAACCGGCCGCTCGACGCCGGGCGGTTGCCAGCAGCGGTGTCGAGCGGTTTCGACCCGCCATCCGCCGCCGGTCGCCATCACCTTCGGTCACAGACCAGTCGGCGGACGAAGCACACGGCGAGAGGATGGCCGACGTAGGGACCGTAGCCCTCGGTGCGGGCGTAGCCCTCGCGCTCGTAGAACCTGACGGCATCGGGCTGAAGTGAAGCACACCCGTCGACAGGTGCAGCGCCTTGCAGCCGAGGCGGGACGCGTGGTCCTCCAGCGTGCGCAGGACGCCCGTCGCGACACCCGTGCCGCGGAGTTCGGGGACGACGTACATGCGCTTGGTCTCGGCCGTGTCCTCGGACAGCCGTCGCAGCGCGCCGCACCCCGTCGCGTTGCCCTCGGCGTCCCGGGCGACGAGGAACACGTCGGTGTCCCGCGCCGTGGGCTTGTCGGTCTCCTGGTCGGGTATGCCGTAGCGCGCGGCCAGTTCCGCCTCCATGGCGGCGCGCAGGCGCACGCCGTCGGCGCCGTCCCACGGCTCCTCGGAAACGGCCGGCATCGCGGCACTCCGTTCCTCGCTCATGACGTCCGCATGATCCAACCAGCCGGGCGGCCCCACCGGGAATGCCGATCCGACAGGGCTCTCGTACCGAGCGGGCATGACCGCGCGCGGTCCGTCCTCGGCCGCCCGCTCACCCGTCGCTCGAGTCCCGATGGTCCCGCATGTACCGCACGAACCGCCGGGCGTGCGCGTTCGCCGAACGCGCCGGGGCAGCAACTTCCAGTCGGCTCGGGGAGAGCCCCTCCACCGGCCTGATCCGTGTGCCCGGCAACGCGTCGGGCAGGGTGGAGCCGTGGGCGAAGGCGATGGCCGAGCCGGACCGCGAGTCGGGCTGAGGAACGCTGCCGCCGGCAGCGGAACGGCTGGTCCGCCTTCTCGCGATCCACGGACCGCTGATCGCGGACAGCGCCCTTCGGGCCGGACACCCCCGGCGTCTCCGTCAGGGGCCGGTGTCGAGTCGGACGTGCTCGATGTCCTCGTCCAGGAAGGCGGCCAGGTCCCGCGCCTCCGCGAGGACGGCTTCCTGCTCCGGGGCGGTCAGGGACCGGAGGGGACTGATGCGGAGCCGGTGGTCGCGCACCGTCCAGGTGGCGGTGACGCGTCCGTCGACGAGGACGGTGCGGTGGCCTGCCACGGACAGGCCGAGGTGGGGAGCGTCGATGATGCGGCTGCGGTCGTGGTAGCCGAGGATGGCGTTGTCGAAGGCCGGGAGGAACCGGACGGGGGCCGGGGTGTCGGGGTGGGGGCGGGGTGCGTCGGGCAGATCGAGCAGTTCGCGGCCGCGTTCGTCGCGGAAGACGACGAGTTCCTCCCGGCATGCCTTGACAGCGGCGGGGAGGCCGGCGAGGCCGCACCAGGCGCGCAGGTCCGCACCGGCGGCGGGCCCGTGGGCGGCGAGGTAGCGGCGCAGCAGTTGCTGCCCGGTGGGATCGCCGTCCCCGGTGGGCAGGGGGTCGATGTCCCGTCCCAGCCAGGTGGCCAGCGGCAGGTTGCGCACGCCTGCCTTCCGCTGCCACAGGCCGCGGGGCGGGAGTTGGACCATGGGGATGAGGGCTGCGACGAGCAGTTCGCCCAGGGCGCGGCGTGACGGGCCGGGCCAGCGGTCCTCGACGGCTTGTACGAGTTCGCGCATGGTGCGGGGCTGCTGGTCGGCCATCACCGCGCGGCCGGCGGTGGCGACCTCGTCCATGTCGACGCCGGCCAGTTCGTCTCGGTAGGTGCCCAGTACGCGTTGCCGGAGCATGGTGTCGTGGCGTGCCCGCCAGGCGAGCGCGTCACCCGCGGTGACGAGGTGGACGGTGCGGCGCATCAGGTGGGTGCGCACCACCGTGCGGCCGGTCAGCGCGTCGTCCAGTCGTCCGGGTTCGAAGCCGGCCAGGCGGGACCACAGGCCGATGAAGGGTTCCTGGGGCTCTTGCGCCTGCAGGCCGCACAGGTGGGCCACCGCCTCGGGCACGGAGGCGTGGGTGCGCGTGAGCAGGTGCTGGCGGGCGAGGGTGGCGCGGTTGAGGGCGCGGTTGTCGAGGAGGGTCATGGTGTGCTCAGACTGTGGCTCGGTCGTGGGGCGGGCGTCGCCGGTCGGTCCCGGTTTCCGCATCCGCACGGTGGCACGTTTCCTTTTCGTCGCCGCACGTGTCCGGGATCCGCGCCGTCCGGGCCGCCGCGCGTGTTGCCGAGGCGGCCCGGACGGCGCGGATCGTGTCCGGCCGGTTCAGCCGTTGTACGGAGCGGCGACGTCCAGGACCCAGGTGACGCCGAAGCGGTCGGTGAGCATGCCGTACAGCGGCGCCCACTGCGCGGGCTCCAGCGGACGCACGACGGTCGAGCCCTCGGCGAGCTTGCCCCACAGGGCGCTGATCTCCTCGGCGTCGTCACCGCGCACGGAGACGAAGAACGGGTTCTCGCCCTGGTCCCAGGGCAGTTGCGAGGGCACGTCGTAGGCCATGACGTGGAAGCCGTTGTCGCCGGACACCTCGCCCCACATCACCCAGTCCGCCTCGCTGTCGTCCCGCACGGCGCCCGCGTCCTTGTAGGTGACCGCGACGGTGCGTCCGCCGAAGACGGACCGGTAGAAGTCCAGCGCCTCGCGTGCGGCGCCCCGGAAGTTCAGATGAGTGGTGGTCGTGACGGACATGGCCTGCTCCTTGCCTCGAGGTGAGAAACACGTCGCCGCCCCGTCCAGTCCGGGTGGCGACTGCCGCGACCAGGGGCGATGCCTCCTGAGCGGCTTGTACGCCACCTTGGCAGGAGTACCGGACAGGGTGTGTCCTCTACTGCGGGGATCATGGATCTCATGCAGAAGACGTCATCCCGGTTGCTCGCGCTGCTCTCGCTGCTCCAGACCCACCGTGACTGGTCCGGCGAGGATCTCGCCGCGCGTCTGGAGGTCACCTCGCGCACCGTGCGCCGTGACATCGACCGGCTGCGCGGCCTCGGCTACCCGATCACCACCGTCAAGGGACCGGACGGCGGCTACCGGCTGGAGGCCGGCGCCCGCATGCCGCCCCTGCTGTTCGACGACGACCAGGCCGTCGCCCTGGCCGTCGCGCTGCAGACCGCGGCCACCGGCACCGCCGTCGCCGAAGACGCCGCCCGGGCCCTGGCCACCCTTCGCCAGGTCATGCCACCCCGTCTGCGCCACCGCATCGACCTGTTGCGCGTCACCGCCGTCCGACCGCCCGCGGCCGGCGACGGCCCCGAGGTGGACCCTCAGGTCCTGATGGAGCTCAGCCGCGTCATCCACGCCCGCCAGGAACTGCGCCTCGATTACACCCCGGACCCGAGCACCTCAGCCGGCGTCCCCCGCCGTGTACAGCCCCACCACCTGGTCACCTGGCGTCATCGCTGGTACCTCGTGGCCTTCGACCTCGGCCGTGAGGACTGGCGCACCTTCCGCGTCGACCGCATCCGGCCCCGCACACCCGCCGGTCCCCGCTTCACCCCACGCGAACTCCCCGGCGGCGACGTCTCCACGTTCATCACCAGCCGCTTCCGCGGCAACGACGGCACCACCACCGACTGGCCCTGCCGAGGCGAAGCCGTCCTCCATCTCCCGGCCGCCGACGTCGCCCCCTTCGCCCAGGACGCAGTCGTCGAGGAACTCGGTCCCCAGCGCTGCCGGCTCACCCTCGGTTCCTGGTCCTGGACCGCACTCGCCACCACCCTCGGCCACTTCGACACCGACATCGACGTCATCGGCCCGCCGCAGCTCACCGCGGCATTCGCAGACCTCGCCGCCCGCTACGCCCGCGCCGCGGAACCGCGGACCGGCCCACCGCTGTGAGAACACCCTCCGCAATCGCCACCCACGCCCCGTGCGGGTGGCGCGTGGCCGTCGCGCGGGAGGCACGGGCCTCCGGAGCGCGCCGCATCGGCGCCCGCCCCTGCCCCGAACCCGCGGGGGGGATCAGCCCGCGCCCCGAAGCCCGGCTGCCCCGAAGCCCGGCTGCCCCGGCTGCCTGAAGGTCGTCCTGCGACGTACACCCATATGGCCTGCCGTGATGGCGAAGCACACCGAGTCCGGTGAGGGTAGGGGCGGGATCGTCGCCCACCCCCACCAGATCCACCAACCTCCCGCGAAGGAGCTCACCATGTCCGAACGCAATACCGTCATCCGCAGTCTGCACGATCTCGGTCTGGCCGCCTGGTTCGGTGGCTCACTGATGGGGGCGGTCGGCCTCAACGGTGCGGCCGAGAGCGAGGGCAGCACGGAAACGGCCCGGGACCGGATCTCTTCAGCGGGCTGGGCGAAGTGGACGCCGGTCAACGCCGCCGCGATCGGCGCGCACCTGTTCGGCGGCGGCGGGCTGCTCGCCGTGAACGCGCACCGGGTCGCCACCCAGCAGGGTGTGGCCGCCTCCACCACGGCCAAGACCGTCGTCACCGCCGCGGCGCTGGCCGCCACCGCCTACGCCCGCGTCCTGGGCAAGAAGGTCGAGCTGGCCTCCTCCACCGACCCCGATGACGCCGAGAAGGCGGCCAAGCACCCGATCGACCTGGAAAAGGCGCGGCGGCAGCTGCACATGGCGCAGTGGGCGGTGCCGGCCCTGACCGGATGCCTGGTGGTGCTCAACGCCCTGCACGGCGAACAGCAGCGCCCGACCGAGCAGATCCCCGGCATGTGGGAGCGGGCCCGCTCCGCGACCCACCTGATGGCGTGACGCCTCGCGAGGCGGATGGGAAGTGATCAGCAGCTACGGCGCCTGCACCTGATGGACGCCCAGCGGCTGTCGTGACATGTCTGCCACGGCCGAGGGCACTCGAGGTGAGCCATGGCGGACCGGGCGACCGGGGCCTGCCTTCGAGCCTGAACAGGGAGTTGCCATGTCCACACATGCACGTGCCACCCGTACTGCCCGAACCCCGGTACAGCAGGCCGCCCTGGCCGTGGGCGCGGTCTTCCTCCTGGTCGGAGTCCTCGGCTTCATCCCGGGCATCACCACGAACTACGACACCATGGAGTTCGCCGCGCACCACTCCGAGGCCAAGCTGCTGGGCATCTTCCAGGTGTCCATCCTGCACAACCTGGTGCACCTGGCCTTCGGCGTCGCCGGACTGGCGCTGGCACGCACCGCTGCCAAAGCGCGGCTGTACCTCCTGGCCGGCGGCGCCGTCTACCTGGTCCTGTGGCTGTACGGGCTGATCATCGACCACGACAGCGCCGCGAACTTCGTCCCGCTCAACACCGCCGACAACTGGCTCCACCTCGTGCTCGGCCTGGGAATGATCGCGCTGGGCACCCTGCTCACCCGCAGGTCCGCCCCGACACGGACCGCCGGCTGACCGGTGCAGGCACCTGATCACACCCGTGCGAGCCAGTTCGGTCACCGGTACCGGCCGCCGGCACGGGCGCGGCGGCGGCAGTGGCCGCTCGGCGTCCCGCGGATGCGCCGGGTGAGTGGGCCAGGGTGTCCGATCACTTCAGGCTTCGCCGCCCCCGCCGGGTGCGGTATGTGATGTCGCTCCACGAAGCACGTGTCCCCGGAGGGCCTGGACGCCGTCACGGTCCTCCAGACCCTCCTTGAGATCCGCCGCACGGGTGAGCGGCTGCCCTGGACCGGGCAGCCGCTCACCCGTTCTCGTCGTCCGGCTTGCTTCCCCGCACCGGCCCCGGTCGCCCGGCCGACGACACGGTTCCGGGGCCCGGCCGGGCCGGGCGGGCGCCTCCTCCATGCGGTACACGGGGTGGAGGGTGTCGGCGGCGACCATGCGGGCCGTCAGCGATTCCGCCGACAGGTCGCCCCGCTTCCCGTCGTGCCGCCGCCGGGCACGGACCGGCACGATCACGCAATCGCGAGCCCGGCGCCACGCTGGAACAGATCGCCGCCGGCTTCGGCATCCACCCGATCACGCTGTCGAAGTGGCTGCGCCGTGCCGACACCGACGAGGGCGCCGGGCCCGCGACAGCGCCGGGTGAGCCGGCCGGGCTGCGCGAGGCCCGCAAGCGCATCCGGCTGCTGGAGCAGGAGAACGAGGTGGTGCGGAGGACTGCGGCGTATCCGCCGCAGGCGGACCTGCCGCCAGAACGACGTACCCGCTCGTCCGCGAGCCGGCCGCCGCTGCCCCTCGCCGGGTGCCGGTGGCTGGCCTCACCGGTCGCCCGGAAGACGCCCGACGAAGACACCCGGTGAAGGCTCAGTAGTAGACCGCGATCCTGCCCCGGGGGCCTTCGGTGACCTCGACGGGGGTGTCGAAGACGTCCGTGAGGATGTCGTCGCGCATGATCTCCTCCGGGCTGCCGACGTGGCGCACCGTCCCGTTCTTGACCGCGCAGATGCGGTCGGCGTAGTGGGCGGCGAAGTTGATGTCGTGCAACACGATCACGATCGTGCGCCCGAGTTCGGTGGCCGCGCGGCGCAGGTGCCGCATCATCTGCACGGAGTGCCGCATGTCGAGGTTGTTGAGGGGCTCGTCCAGCAGCAGGTAGTCGGTGTCCTGCGCGAGCACCATCGCGACGTAGGCGCGCTGCCGCTGGCCGCCGGACAGTTCGTCGAGGTAGCGGCCCTCGAGCTCCCGCAGTCCCAGGAAGTCGATGGAACGGCTGACGACTTCCTCGTCCTGGGGGGTGAGCCGCCCCCGGGAGTGGGGGAAGCGTCCGAATCCGACGAGCTGGCGCACGGTGAGACGGGTGACGAAGTGGTTCTCCTGGCGCAGGATCGAGACGATCCTGGCGAGGTCCTTCGAGTCCGTGGCGGCGATGTCGTAGCCGGCGATCTCGATCGACCCCGAGTCGATGCCCAGGAGCCGGCCGATCATGGTCAGCAGTGTCGACTTGCCGGCGCCGTTGGGGCCGACGAGGGCGGTGAGCCCGCCGGCGGGGAGGGTGAGGTCGACGGGCCCGATCGCGACGTCGTCGGTGTAGCGCTTGACGACCTGCGTGAGGGTGATCACAACCGTCCCTTTCTCAGGAGGTGGACGAGGAAGAACGTGCCGCCGACGATCTCGATGATGACGCCGACCGAGCCGGCCGCGTAGAAGACGTTCTTCAGGACGAAGTAGGCGCCGCCCAGGACGACGATGCCGGTGAGCCAGGCGACGGGGAACACGTAGCGGTGGTCGTGGGTGTCGGCGAGCTGGTAGGCGAGCATCGCGACGAGGAACCCGAAGAACGTCATCGGGCCGGTGAGCGAGGTGGAGACGGCCGTCAGCACCGAGATGAGCAGCAGCACGGCGATCGTCTCGCGCCGGTGGTTCACGCCGAGGTTGAGGGAGGCCTCGCGGCCCAGTGCGAGGACGTTCAGGCGGCGGCTCCCGGCCCACAGCGTCCCGCCGGCGACCGCGGCGAGCGGGACCGAGACGGCGAGGTGACTCGCGTCGGCGTTGGCGACGCTGCCGATCAGACGGGCGGTGAGCACGTCGAACTCGGTGGGGGTCAGCATCCGCTGCATGAAGGTCGACAGCGCCCCGAGACCGCCGCCGAGGACGATCCCGATCAGGAGCATGAGCTGGAGGTTTCCGTACCTGCCCGACAGCAGCCATCCGTAGAGCAGGGCGGCGAAGCCGACCATGAGGACGACCTGCAGGACGAACTGCCACACGCCCTGCACGAGGGTGGCGCCGGCGACGCCGAGGAAGAACACCGCGCCGGTCTGGACCACCCGGTAGAGGGACTCGAACCCCATGATCGAGGGGGTGATGATGCGGTTGTTCGTGACGGTCTGGAACGCGACCGTGGCCAGCGCCTGGCAGAACGCGACGAGGACGACGACGACGACGTTCGTCGCCCTCAGCTCGGCGATGCGCCAGAAACCGGCGCTGCCGAAGGGCATCGGGTTGTCCCAGGCGAGGTTGCCGAGGACGACGAGCACGCTGAGGACGGCCAGTGCGGTCAGGACGACCAGGTAGCGGCGGCGTGCCCGCGCGGTGGGCAGGGCGCCGGAGCGGCGGACCGGGCGGGGGGCGGCTGGGGCGGCTGGGGCGGAAGTCATCTCAGGCACGGCGGTGCCGCCTCAGCAGGAGGGAGATGAACACGACCGAGCCGAAGATCGCCAGGATCAGGGCGACCGGCACCTCGAAGGGCATGACGACGACGCGGCCGATGATGTCGCAGACGGTGACCGTCGCGATGCCCGTCAGGCACACCCAGGGCAGGTTCGACCGGAGGTCGTCGCCGCGGAACAGGGAGACGATGTTGGGCACGATGAGTCCGAGGAAGGGCAGGTTGCCGACGACGACGGTGACGATGCCGGTGGCGGCGGCGATGAGTCCGGTGCCCAGCAGCACGATCCTGTTGTGGTTCAGGCCGACGTTGGTGGCGATGTCCTGGCCGAGACCCGCCAGGGTGAAACGGTCGGCGGCGACGAAGACCGCCACGACGACGATCGCGACCGCCCACAGCGGTTCGTACTGGCCGCGCAGCACCGAGGTGAACGAGCCGAGGAACCACACGCCCATGCTCTGCAGCATGTCCGTGGAGAGCGCGATGTAGGAGGAGACGGCGCCGACGACGGCGCCGAGCATCATGCCCACGACGGGGACGATGACCGAGGAGCGCAGCGTCACCCGGCGCAGGAACAGGAAGAAGATCATCGTTCCGGCGAAGGCGGCGGCCACCGCGGCGCACATCTTCACCAGCAGGGGCGCCTCGGGGGCCAGGATCATGACCAGGAGCAGTCCGAGTCCGGCCCACTCCGTCGTGCCGGTGGTGGTCGGCTCCACGAAGCGGTTCTGCGTGAGCTGCTGCATCACCAGGCCCGACATCGCCATCGCGGCTCCCGCGAGCACGAGCGCGATGGTCCTGGGAACGCGGGTGATGGTGAACATCTCGGCTCCGTCCCGCGCCCCGAAGATGTCGTAGACACCGACGAAGAGGGACAGGACGACGAGCCCCGTGGTGACGGCGAGGCCGATCAGCAGCGGCCAGGTGAACAGGCGGGCCCGGGGTGCGCGCGCGGGGGCGGGCCCGGCGGCGCCGTGGGACGGACGCCCGACTGTGGGGGCGCCGGTGGGTGGGTGGGACATTGCCGGTGTGCTCTCGGTCGAGGACGGGTGGTCCGCGCGGCGCCGGTGGTGTCACCCCGCCGCGACGGGCCCGCGGGCCGGGCCGGTGCTCCCGGCCGGCCCGCGGGCTCGACAGGTCGTGCCCGAACGGTCAGGCGCTCGCCTCGAGCTTGTCGGCGAGGTCGTCGAAGAAGGCGGTGTAGGTCTGGATGCCCTCGTTCACGTAGGTGAGCTGCGGGAAGTACACGATGTTGTCGTTCTTGACGGCGGGAACGTTCCGCAGCGCCTCGGAGTCCTTCAGCAGTTCGTTCGACGGGACGTAGGTCTCGGACGTGTCCGCGCTGACGGCCGCGTCGCGGTCGAGCACGATCATCAGGTCGGGCTTCGCCGCGGCGATCGCTTCGACGGAGATGTCGTCACCCTGGTGGTCGGTGGAGCCCTCGGCCTCGATCGCGGGCGTCAGCCCGAGGATGTCGAAGACCGGGCCGACCGTACGGCCGGCGCCCGGCGCCGCGTAGTTGATCTCGCCGCCCGACGTGACCACGCCGATCACGCCGTCCTCCGGGTCGTAGGCCTTCTTGGCCCGCGCGATCGCGGCGTCGAAGTCCTCGACCAGCTTCTGCGCCTCCTTCTCGTGCCCGAAGATCTTCCCCAGGCCCTTCACCTGCCGCTTCAGCTCCTCGTCGAAGGGCTTCCCCTCCCGCGGGTCCAGCTCGACGACCGTCGCGTCGGGGGCGAGCTTCTTGATGTCCTCGCGGTACGAGGCGAAGCGCTGCCCGTTGATGACCAGGTCGGGCTCGACCGCGACCATCGCCTCGAGGTCGGGTTCGTTGTGCGTCCCGAGGTTCACGATCGACTCGTCGGTCTTGTAGGGGTTGTCCTTCGCGATCAGGTCGACCGGCGCGGCGGCCAGCTTCACGCCCCACTCGGACAGGGTCTGGAACGTGCGGTTGTCGGTCGCCACGACGCTCCTCGCCGGCAGCCGGACCTTCTGCGTCCCGTGGTTGTCCTCGATCTCGACCGACGTCGCGGCGTCCTTCTTCGCGACGGCGTCGGCCGAGCCCTTCCCGCCGGATTCACCGCCCGCGCATCCGGCGAGACCGAAGGTCAGAGCGGTCGATGCCGCGGTGGCGGCGAGGAGGTGGCGGCGGCGCGTAAGCATGCTCTGTCGGCTCCATTGCAACGGGCGGCGTCGGTGCACGGCACCGACGGGCAGGATCGACGTGGGCATTCCGGCACGGAAGAGCCGCACGCCGAGGTAAACGTAGGCTTACCTTACCTACATCGTGATCCAAGCGGTACCCGAGGTTCCGTTTATGGCCGGCACGGGGCGAACGCGGTGGATCCGAAGGCGGAGTCGCCCGAAACGCCGGTGACCGGCGGGGGCCGTGCGGTGCGGGACGGCCGGCGGCCGACGGCCGGCGCCTCCAGGACGCCCGGCGGAACGGCGGCACGACGACGAGCGCGCCGACGAACACGGCCGTGAGGGCCGTACCGCCCCCGGCCTTGGTCGCCGGCCCGCCGTGCGGTGCCGCAAAGGGCCCCGCTCGCTCCGCCGGAGCCCGCACGGTCCGGACGCGGCGGCTCGAGCAGAAGCCGGTGATGTGTCCGTCGCTGTGGTGTTCGGCCGCTCTCCGTCGGTGTGTCAGGAAGAACGAGAGGGCGGGGCAGGGCCTGTTCGGACATCGGCTTCCTCTCCCTGCGGGGCCGAGGGCCGGCCCTCGGCCCCGCGGCGTCCGGCACGCCGAGTCCACCTGGACGGGGCCTCCCCCGCTCCGGGTGTCCTACGCGGCGCCGTCGAGGACTTGGCGCAGGCGGAGCGCGAACTCGTCCGGCTTCCCCGGATGCCCGGACTCCCCGCCGCAGAAGCCGCCGTGATGGCTCGGGAACACGACCGCCTTCTGCCCGAGGAGTTCGGCGGCCGCGACGGAGGTGCGTGCCGTCAGCAGGTTCTCGGACTCCTCACCCACCGCGATCACCACGCGGGTCGGCGCGGCGGTGATCGCGTCGGCGTCCGGCCGGTAGCCGCTGACCGCCCACGACCGGTCGGACAGCAGCGGGTCGTCGCGTGACCCGTCGTCCTCCGTGGGCATCCCGAACGCGGCGGGATCGGCCGCGGGCTGTGCGAAGTACGCGTCGGTGAACTCGCCCGCCCACGAGGTCATGGCCACGAACGCGGCCATCCCGGCCCCCCACCCCCGCTTCTCGTACGCCTCCCGGACCCCGGCCCGCGCCCGCACGGCCGCGGGACCGTCCGGTGTCAGGGTGATGAGCGGCGGCTCGTGCGCCACCAGCGTGGTTATGTCCGAGGGGTACTTCTCGACCACCGCGAGCGCGGTGACCGCTCCGCCGCTGCTGGCGAACATCTCGACGGGCCCGGCCCCGAGCGCCCCGATGACGGCGTGCACGTCGTCGGCCTGGGTCCGCGGTGTGTGGTCGGTTCGTCCGTCCTTGCGGACACTGCGACCGAGGCCGCGCGGGTCGTAGGTGACCACGGTCCGCTCGGGGAAGCGCGCGGCGAGCGCGGCGAAGCCGGAAGCGTCCATGGGCTGCCCGATCATCATCAAGGGCGGTCGTCCGTCACTGGTCGGCAACGGCCCCCGCACGTCGTAGACGAGGTCCGCGCCGGCTGTCTTAAGCGTGTGAGTTCTCATACCCCTTCAGACCGGTCCCGCCGCGGAAACTCATCGGTGCGGCCCGCGTCAGGCGGCGTCGTCGGCGGTGTGACGCCCGGCTCCTCCGCGCCTTCGCCCAGGCCGTCGCCGTCGCCGCAGTCGTGGATCACCTCGGGCAGGGCGTTCGCGGGGACGAGGACCGGCAGCGGCGGAGCGCCGCCGTACCAGGGACCGCGGACGGGCCGGCGGGTCGCGGCGCCGTCCCGGATCTCGCTGTGACCGACGGGTCTCGCGCCCGTTGCCCCGTCTCCTCCGCCGTCGCCGGCGGTCCCGGCGGCGTCGGCCTCGTTCCTGCGCCACCGACGACACCGGAACCGGCCTCGGCGACGTCTGCGGCCGGGACGACGGTGACGTCGCCGACGGTGGCGGGCTGGCCGTGGACGGCGGTCACCGGAGCACGGCCCCCGAACGGCCGGGCGTTCCGGCAGCCTCACGCAGATGCGCGCGGCCGGCAGGCCGAAGTCCGGCGCGGGACCGGGTGCGCCGTCGCGCTCGCCGTCGGTCATGACGTGGCTCCGGGTGGAGCAGTTCGGCGGTGCCGAGCGTGTGGGCGGCGAGGCCTGCAGGGCGTCGGCATCGCCGTCTTCCGGGGCGAGGGACGCACCTGACGGCACTTCATGCGCCCGCCCCGCGGGGCGCCACGGACGGTCGCGGTGAGCGACGGTCGGGCCGGCGAGGTGGAGGCGCCCGCGGAACCGGACGGCGCCGCAGGCCCGTTCGCTCCGGTGTGCACGGCGCGCTGGGCCTGCCCCCGCTCACTCAATAAATACTCCGTGCGCCCTTTCTGGTGCGAAGGGCGACGGAAATGATGAGCGCACCACACAGGAACCAGGCGATCCGCGGCCCCCGGGCATCCACCGGGCGGGCCCGCGGCGAAGGAGGCCAGGTGTTGCTTCTCATCTCCCCGGACGGTGTCGAGGAAGCACTCGACTGCGCCAAGGCGGCGGAGCACCTCGACATCGTCGACGTCAAGAAGCCCGACGAGGGCTCTCTCGGCGCGAACTTCCCCTGGGTCATCAGGGAGATACGCGAAGCGGTCCCGGCGGACAAGCCGGTGTCCGCGACCGTGGGAGATGTCCCCTACAAGCCCGGCACGGTGGCCCAGGCCGCGCTCGGCGCGGTCGTCTCCGGAGCCACGTACATCAAGGTCGGTCTCTACGGATGCACAACCCCTGACCAGGGCATCGACGTCATGCGCGCCGTCGTCCGGGCGGTGAAGGAGCACAACCCGGACGCACTCGTCGTCGCCTCGGGCTATGCCGACGCCCACCGGATCGGCTGCGTCAATCCGCTCGCGGTGCCCGACATCGCGGCCCGCTCCGGTGCCGACGCGGCCATGCTGGACACCGCCGTGAAGGACGGGACGCGGTTGTTCGACCATGTTCCGCCGGACGTCTGCGCCGAGTTCGTCCGGCTGGCCCACGCGTCCGGCCGGCTCGCGGCCCTCGCGGGCAGTGTCCGTCAGGACGACCTCGGCGAGCTGACCCGCATCGGTACGGACATCGTGGGCGTGCGGGGCGCGGTCTGCGAGGGCGGTGACCGCAACGCCGGGAGGATCCAGCCGCACCTGGTGGCCGCCTTCCGGGCGGAGATGGACCGGTACGACCGGGAGCGCACCGCCGGCCTTCCCGCAGCGCGCTGAACGCCGCCATGCCGACCACCGAGCCCGAACGCGTGCCCGACACCGGGGCAGCCCGCTTCGCGGTCGTCGACCCGGCCACCGGGGAAGCGTTCGACGAGGCCCCCGATCAGCAGCCGGACGAGCTGGACGCCGTGATCGGCCGGGCGCACCGGGCCTGGAGCGTCTGGCGGGCCGACCCCGCCGCGCGCACCACCGCGTTGCGCGCGGCGGCCGACGCGGTGGAGGCGGCCGGCGAGGGCCTCGCCCGGTCGCTCACCCGGGAACAGGGCAAGCCCCTGGCCGAGTCGTACGCGGAGGTCGCCCGTACGGCGGCCCGCCTGCGCTACTTCGCGGACCTCGCCCCCCGGACCCGGCCGATCGACGACGGCCGGCCGGTGCGCAGCGAGATCCGGTGGCGGTCGCTCGGGCCCGTCGCCGCGATCGTGCCGTGGAACTTCCCTCTGCAGCTCGCGGCGGCGAAGTTCGCGCCCGCTCTGGCGGCCGGCAACACCGTCGTCCTCAAACCCTCTCCGTTCACCCCGCTGGCCACCCGGATGCTGGGGTCCGTCCTCGCCGCCGTCCTGCCCGAGGACGTCCTGACCGTCGTCACCGGCCGTGAACCCCTCGGTGCCCGTCTCGTGTCCCATCCGGGCATCCGCCACGTCACCTTCACCGGATCGGTGTCCACCGGGCGGGCGGTCGCCCGGGCGGCGGCGGCCTCGCTCGCCCGGGTGACGCTGGAGCTGGGCGGCAACGACGCGGCCGTCCTGCTCGACGACGTCGACGTGGAGCGGATCGCCGACCGGCTGTTCTGGGCGGCGTTCCGCAACTGCGGACAGGTCTGCATGGCGGTCAAACGCCTCTACGTCCCCGCCCGGCTGCACGCCGACGTCGTCGAGGCCCTCGCCCAGCGGGCGAAGACCGTCGCCGTCGGCCCCGGCCTGGACCCCGCGACCGAGCTGGGCCCGGTCAACAACGCCCCGCAGCTGGCCCGCGTCGAGCAGCTCACACGGCGGGCCCTGGCGGACGGCGCGCGGGCCGCGGCGGGCGGCCGCCGACAGGACGGACCGGGCTACTTCTTCGCTCCCACCGTCCTCGTCGACGTGCCGCCCGACAGCCCGGTGGTGACCGGGGAACAGTTCGGACCGGTGCTGCCGGTGCTGCCGTACCGGAGCCTGGACGAAGCCGTCGACGCGGCCAACGGCACCGGCTTCGGGCTGGGCGGCTCCGTGTGGGGCACCGACCTCGACCGCGCCGAGGCGGTGGCCGAGCGGCTCGACTGCGGCACCGCCTGGGTCAACCACCACGCGGAGCTGTCCCTGGCCCAGCCTTTCGCAGGCGTCAAGGACAGCGGCGTCGGTGTCGCGGGCGGGCCGTGGGGGCTGTACGGCAACCTCCAGCCGTTCGTCGTCCACCGCCCGCTGGAGGCGTGACCCATGAGGTTCCAGGCAGCCGTGCTCCGCTCGTACGACGCCCCGTTCACGGTGGAGGAGGTGGTTCTGCGGACGGAGCCGGCCGCCGGCGAGGTCCTGGTCGAGATCGCGGGCACCGGGATGTGCCGGACCGATCTCGCGGTCCGGCGATCGGCCGGTCGGAGCCCGGTGCCCGCCGTCCTCGGCCACGAGGGCGCCGGGGTCGTGGTCCGCACGGGAGGCGGCCCGGACACCGGGATCGGCGTCGGTGACCACGTCGTGCTCAGCTTCGACTCCTGCGGACACTGCCCGACCTGCCGCGGTGCGGCCCCCGCCTACTGCGACTCCTTCGCCTCCCTCAACCTCTTCGGGGGACGCGAGGAGGAGCCGCCCCGGCTCGCCGACGCGTCCGGCGACGCGTTGGCACCCCGGTGGTTCGGGCAGTCCTCGTTCGCCGAGTACGCCCTCGTCTCCGCTCGCAACGCCGTACGGGTCGATCCCGCACTGCCGCTCGAACTGCTCGGTCCCCTCGGCTGCGGCTCCCTCACCGGCGCCGGAGCCGTGCTGAACACCTTCGGCGCGGGACCCGGCGACACCCTCGTCGTCCTCGGCGCGGGTGCCGTCGGCCTGACCGCGGTGATGGCGGCGACCGCCGCGGGCGCACCGACCGTGGCCGTCGACCGGCATCCCGAGAGGCTCGCCGCGGCCGAGCGGTTCGGCGCGATGCCGCTGCCCGCCGCCTCACCCGACCTGCCCGAGCGGATCCGGCGGCTGACCGACGGCGGCGCCCGCTACGCGCTGGACACCACCGCCTCGCTCCCGCTCATCAACCAGGCGCTCCACGCACTGCGCCCCACCGGCACCCTCGGCCTGGTGGCGCGCCTCCACAGCCCGCTCACCCTCGAACCGGGCACCCTCGACCGCGGCCGCAGCGTGCGCCACATCTGCGAAGGGGACGCCGTACCCGCGCTGTTGATCCCCCGGCTGATCGGACTGTGGCGGGCCGGACGCTTCCCTTTCGACCAGTTGATCCGCACCTATCCCCTGTCCGGCATCAACGAGGCCGAACGCGACTGCGACGCGGGCCGTACGGTCAAACCCGTCCTGCTCCCGGACAGGGCGAGCCGATGACCGCGGCCCGCGGCGCCGGGCGCCCACTCACCCCGTCCCTTGACATCCGGCAGTTCCCACTCCCGCCGACGGAGGCAGCATGGAAGGCACGACACCCCGGCACACGGACGCGGAAGGCGTGGACGGAGGAGTGGGCCTGACCGCCCTCCTGGTCGCCGCGTCCCGGGCCATCGAAACCCACCGCCACGACAGTCTGGCCCAGGACGCCTACGCCGAGCACTTCGTGCGCGCGGCCCCTGCCTGCACCCACTGGCCGCTGCGCATCGAGGAGGTTCCGGACGGGGACGACAACCCGCTGTGGGGGAGGTTCGCCCGCTACTTCGGCCTGCGGACGAGGGTGCTCGACGACTTCGTCCTCCGGTCGGCCGGTGCGGGCGCCCGCCAAGTGGTCCTGCTGGGGGCGGGGTTGGACACCCGCGCCTTCCGTCTGGACCTGCCGTCCGACTGCGTCGTCTTCGAGATCGACAGGGCGGGCGTGCTGGCGTTCAAGGAACGGGTGCTCACGGGGCTGCCGGCCGCTCCCGAGGTGAAGCGCGTCCCCGTGCCGGTCGACCTGCGGGAGGACTGGGCCGGCGCGCTCACCGCCGTCGGCTTCGACCCGGCCGCACCCAGCGTCTGGCTGGCCGAGGGACTCCTCTTCTACCTGCCGGGCCCCGCCGAGACGTACCTCGTCGACACGGTGGACCGGCTGACCGCCGCAGGCAGTGCTCTGGCCTTCGAGGCCAAGCTGGAGAAGGACCTCCTGGCGTACCGTGACAGCCCGATCTACACGGCGACGCGCCGGCTGATCGGCATCGACCTGCTCCACCTCTTCGACAAGGGACCACGCCCCGACTCCGCGGGCGCCCTGACGGCCAGGGGCTGGTCCACCTCGATGCACACGCCCTTCGAGTTCACCAGGCGGCACGGGCGTGGTCCCCTTCCCGAGCCCAACGACGCGCTGGAGGGGAACCGCTGGGTGTTCGCGCACAAGCTCGCGCCCTGACGCCCGGGCGCTGACGACGCGGACGTCCGGCCAGGGGCTGTACCGGCCGTCGGCGGCACAGCCCCTGGCGAGCAGGGTCAGACGGCGCGGGCCGGCACCAGCCGGTCGCCCGGGATCCCGGCCTTGTCCGGCGCGTAGTAGTCCTTGATGCCGGCGGCCCACGCGGCCACGGTGATGCGGTCGTCGGCGTCCGGACCGAAGGCGTCGAAGAGGGCGTGGATGTTCGCCTCCTCGAAGCCGATCGCCTTCATCAGCGACACGAACAGGGGGCGCTCGATCAGGCCGTCCCCGTCGGGGTCGCCGAGTGCGGAGAGAGCCTCGGCGAACTCGGCGGCCGTGGGTCCGAAGCGCTCGGGGTCCAGCACGAAGGGACGGAACTCCTCCACGGAGATGACACCGTCGCCGTTGGCGTCCAGTTCCGTGGCCAGCGTCGTCCAGTAGCGGCGGAACGCGGCTCTGATGGCGTCCTTGGCACCGTCGTCCGAAGCGGCCGCCGCTTCCAGGACACGGCCTGTCATCAGGTCGAAGTCGTCGGAGTCGAGGACTCCGTTGCCGTTGGCGTCGAAGAGGGAGAAGACCAGCTCGACCCGCTTGGCGGCTTCATCTCGCATGTGCGTCACCTGTCTTCCACGACCCGACCACTTCGGGCCTGCATCCGTGACCCATGGAACCGCCGGGAGGAGCCGCAGGATCCCGATCTTCGCTTTTGGTGCCGGGGGAACCGCTGAATGAGCGGGTGTGACACGTTTGACGCCACACCTGTGACGACCAGGGTGTTCCGACCGATCCCGTTGATCAGCTCATATGACCTGACGCTTCGGCGCGGAAGGAGGCAGCCGACACCAGGATCCGGCAACTGCCGACCCTGGTGCGCGAGTTCCGCGGCAACCGAACCCACGGCCTGGAGGAACACGCCCGCCATGCCGGGCACAGCCCCTCCGGGGTGCGCGCCGCCCACGGTGAGACAGAGACCAGGCAAGTCACCGCACAGATCGGCCGGGAGGCGAACCACCCCCGTCGCGCCCCACCGGAACCACCCGGCGACCGCGGGGCGGGCAACGCCGTTGGCCCCGCCGTCCAGTGAGCACCGTGCATCGTGAAGTTGCTGGTCACGGGGCTGGTGTGCGCGGAGTCCGGGATGTTCGTGCCGGTCGTGGGCGGATGACTTCGGCGAAGATCGTCGGTCACCGGGAAACTTCGCGGTCCGTGAGGACGAGCAGGGACCTGACCAGGTCGGAACGAGGGTGGAAAAGGCTCACGGACCCGCGGGTCCGCGTTCGGCCTGCTGGGGCGGTGGAGCGTGTGCGGGAGTCGTTCGCGTCAGGTCAGCGCGCGGAAGCGCTCAGCACCGATCCCGTTCGTGCCCGCGTTGTGCTCGGCTGCCTGCGAGCAGGGCGCGAGCCGGATCCGGCCGGGCTCGCGGCTCAGGGCCGGCTCGGACTCCCCTCCGGTGTGCTCCGCCGTGCTCAGCGAGGGGCGGTACCGCCCGGGAGCTCCGCTTCCAGGAGCGCGAGCAGTCCGGGGAACCTCTTCTCGACGTCCGCGCGTCGCAGTCGGACGCCCTTGCGGTTGCCGTAGTCGATCTCCTCGATGAGACCTGCCTCGCGCAGGACCCGGAAGTGGTGGGTCTGGGTCTGCTTCGAGATCGGAAGACCGAACGAGTTGCAGCCCCGCTCGTTGTCGCTGCGGTCGGCGGCCAACTGCGCCATCACCGAACGCCGGTGCTCGTCGGCGAGGGCACGGAACACCGCACCCAGATCGAGCGCGTCGGCCTTCGGGCCGACCAGGTTCATCCCAGCCACGCGGCACCCCTTTCAGGTACGACTTGAATCGTACCTGAAGGATGTGCTCCACTGAGGTACGAAATTTTTCGTACCTCAGTCCGGTTGCGCTGCTCCGTGCCGCCGCGCCCTGAGACCACGTCCCCGGCGCTCGCCGGGGACGTGGTCATCGACACTTCGAGAGGTCATCGTCATGAAGAAGCCCGAGGTACTGATAGTCGGTGCCGGAATCGCAGGGCCCGCACTCGCGTACTGGCTCTCCCGGAACGGCTACCGGCCGACGGTCGTCGAACATGCCCGGCAGCTGCGCTCCGGTGGTAGCGCGATCGTCGTGAAGGGGCCCGCTGTCCCGGTCGCCGACCGCATGGGTATCCTCCCGCAGCTCCGCGGGCTCGCCACCCGCAATCGGTCACTGACCCTGCTCGACCCCGACGGCAGGCGAATCCTGCGACTCCCGCTCACCTCGGACGAAGCGCCGACGGTCGAGGTGACCCGAGCCGACCTGTCCGAGGTGCTCCACCGGTCGGCGCAGACCGAGGCCGAGTTCTTGTTCGACGAGACGGTCACCTCTCTCGACCAGGACGGAGGCGGGGTCGACGTCACCTTCCGACGGTCCGCGCCACGGCGCTTCGACCTGGTGGTCGGTGCCGACGGGATCCACTCCACCGTACGACGCCTGGTCTTCGGACCCGAGCGGCAGTTCGCGGGCGACCTGGGCCTGTACGGCGCGACCGTGCCGCTGGAACCTGACGCCGTTGAGGACCCGAGCGAGATGACGATGCTGACCGTGCCGAACCGGATGCTGGTCGTCCACCCCTCGCGGACCACTCCGCTCGCGATCTTCACCTTCCGGGCCGCACAGCGAGCGCCCCACGACCGCAAGAACATCGCCCTTCACAAGCAGACCGTGGCCGACGCCTACGCCGACGTGCGGTGGCGGGCACCGGAGCTCGTGGCGGCGTTCCTCGACCACCCAGCTCCGTTCTTCGACCCCCTGACCACCATCCGGGTGCCCTCGTGGTCCCGCGGACGGATCGTGCTGCTCGGGGACGCGGCGGCGGCGACAGCCCTGCTGGGTGACGGGTCCAGCATGGCGATGGCGGGCGCGTACGCCCTCGCAGAAGAGCTCGCCGCCCATCCCGGTGATCACGCCCGCGCCTTCGCCGCCTACGAGTCGCGGCTCCGCCGTGAGGTGGGTCCGCGGCAGCGACGCGTCGGTCTGCTCTCCAGGCTCATGGTGCCCCGCACCCGGCCGGGTCTCGCGGTGCGCAACGCGGTGGGCCGCGCGGTCGGTCGCACGAACCGGATCGCCTCTCGCGAAGCCGCGAACCGGTAGACCGGGTCCGCACCGGCCGCTCACCGGTCGGTGCGGAGTTCCGCGGCAGCCCTCAGCCGGCCGGCGACGCCATGTCCGACGAGCCCGGCTCGGCGTGGTGGGTCATCGCCGATGCGGCAGGTCGGCCGCTGTGGACCTCACCCACCGTTCCCCCGCTCCGCCTGGACCTCCGCCGGCTGGCAGCAGAACCCGGCGACGGCCCCGTCCGGCGAGTCAGCGGTAGTGCTGTCCGGCCGGTCCGACCCGCACCCGTGCTCGTGTCCCACCACACTGGGTCGTGAAGCGGTCCGCTGCACCCGCCACCGTGGCCGGTCCGGGCCTGCTCCTCCGGCCGCTGCATCGCGGGCATCCGGGGCCGGGCGACCGCGAACCTCAGGCGGAGGACCGGCGGATGGCCCGCCTGCCGCCCGCCGCCCGTTCCGAGGTCTTCGAGCGCTCAAGCCACTTGCGTCCTCGGAGGAGTCCGAGTGCTTCGACTCCCCCGGCCTCGCCTTCCTGACCGGGTAGGCCGTCGGTGAGGGTGAGTTGTTCCTCACCGGCGCGGGGCGACGGTCGGGTCCGTCGGGTCCGCCGCGCCGGACCCTGTCACGAGCAGACGGTGCCGTTCTTCGGAACCGTTCCGTCCAGCAGGTACTCGTCGACCAGACCGGTCAGGCAGTCGTTGACGCCGTAGGTGCCATGGCCCTCGCCCTTCACGGTGACGTGGACGCCCACTCCGTCGCCCAGTTGGTCCGCCATCTTCTTGGCGCCCTCGTAAGGAGTGGCAGGGTCACCGGTGTTGCCGATGACCAGGACGGGATCCGCACCGTCGGCCGACACGTCGACGGTGGAGGCGTGGCCGTCCACGGGCCAGTCGGTGCACTGGAGCAGCCCCCAGGCCAGCCATGCGCCGAACACCGGCGACGTCTCACGGAACTCGGGCAGGTGGCGGCGCACGTCCTTGACGGTGAAACGGTCCTTGTAGTCGGCGCAGTTCACCGCTGTGTTGGCGGAGTTGATGTTGGCGTATCCGTCGTCGTCGACACGCTGGCTGTAGCTGTCGGCCAGCAGGAGCAGCGTGGTGCCGTCACCGTCCATGGCCGCTGCCAGCCCGCCCCGGAGCAGCATCCAGCCCTCCTGGTCGTAGAGGGCTGCGGCGATCCCGTCGAGCGCCTGGCTCTGGGAGAGGGTACGTCCGAACTCCGTGGGCAGGGGGTCGTCGTCCAGGCGCTCGAGCAGCGCGATGATGTCCTTCTCGCCCTGCTTCGGGTCCGTTCCCTCGAAGAAGCACGAGTCCTGTCGCGCGCAGTCCTCGAGGAAGTTGCGCAGGGCACGCTGGAAGCCCTCGCTCTGGCCGAGCGCGCCGGCCAGGACGTCCTCGGTGGGGTCGACGACGGCGTCGAGGACCAGCCGCCCGACGTTCTCGGGGAAGAGGTGCGCGTAGACGCCGCCGAGCTGCGTTCCGTAGGAGACGCCGAAGTAGTTCAGTTTCTCGTCACCGAGGACACGGCGCATCAGGTCGAGGTCGCGTGCGGCCTCCTGTGTGCCGACGTGGTCCAGCACCGCGCCGGACCTGCTTTCGCATGCCCGGGCGAACGCACGTACCCCACGGGCGTGGGCCTTCTCCTCCGCGGCGTCGTCCGGGGTGGAGTCCGAGGCCAGCCAGGCGTCCATGTCCTTCGCGTCCAGGCACTGCACACCGGCGCTGTCGCCGATCCCGCGGGGGTCGAACCCCACCAGGTCGTAGCGCTCGTGCAGCTCCATGTAGTCGTCGCCGGCGACGAGGGGGAGGGTCGTCACCCCGGAATCACCCGGGCCGCCGAAGTTGAAGAGCAGGGAGCCGAGGCGTTCGCCACCGGAGTCCGGGGCCGCCTTCGCGCGGATGAGGGCCAGGTCGATGGTCTCGCCGTCGGGGTGTGCGTAGTCCAGCGGTGCCTTCATGGTGCTGCACTGCCACGTCGTTCCGTCCGGGAGCTTCTCAGGCTTGTCGCCGCCGCCCTGGGCCAGGGAAGGGGCGGAGCACGCACGCCACTTCAGTTCCTGCTCGAGGAGCGCGGCGGGCACCGGGGGCGTTGCAGCCGTGGTGTCGGGCTCGGGATCGGCCCCGGGGTCGCAGGCCGTGACCGCGGTGGCCGCCAACACGGCGAGTGATGCCAGGGCGACGGCGAACCGGGGCGTGCGGTGGTGTGCGGGCATGCTGGTGTCGGTCTCCAGGTCGTTGACGGGTGAGGAAGGGGGGTGCGGACGCTCAGGCGTCGAGGTCCTGGCGGTCGGCGGTCCGGTCGGCGGGTGCGCCTCGCAAGGACCCGAGCCCCTTGAGAGCGGACGTGACGAGCACGCAGCACAGAAGGCCGACGCTGAGCAGGAAGGTCCACTCGGCCCACGCGGCGGCGCCCTCTGCCGGCTCCAGCGCCTCGAACAGCGCCGCGCCCACGGGGTAGGAGAGGGCGCACACCAGGACGAGCTGCCAGAAGGCCAGTGTCTTGAGGGGTTTCAACCATGCGGTCAGGGCAGTGGCCAGAACGGCGAGCAACGCGACGAAGACTTCCATGCGGTCCATGTCCTGATCATTTCGCGCGGGATGCGCCGCACCCTGGTCCACCAGGAGGAATGCCACCTAGTCCGCAAGACATAGGACGGTGAGCGAACTTGTGTACCGGCCAGGCGGAACCGACACCGTGTCCCGCCACCGACGGG
Source organism: Streptomyces sp. DH-12 (assembly GCF_002899455.1). GTDB lineage: Bacteria > Actinomycetota > Actinomycetes > Streptomycetales > Streptomycetaceae > Streptomyces. The sequence goes on from NZ_PPFB01000001.1 coordinate 503,854, forward strand.
CGTCTCCGCCTCACCCGCACGGATGAGTACGGCACGGACGCGGCGCTCGCCGCACGCCGGCATCCCGGCGGACCACTGTCCCGGCGCGCGGTGGAGGGCGGGACCAACCGGCTCAAGAGACACCGGGCGGTGGCCACCCGCTACGGAAACTCGCCGTCCGTCACGAGGCGACTGTGCTCGTCGCGGCCGTCAACGAATGGCTGTGACCCACACTCCTCTGGAGCCAGGAGGACCATCAACGGTGTTCCAGCACGTTGACCACCCGGCCGTTGGGGTCACGGACGAAGAACCGGCGCACCCCCCACTCCTCGTCCTGCAGGGGATGGACGATCTCCGCGCCACTCGCCCGCATGGTCGCGTAGGCCGCGTCCACGTCATCCACTTCGACGCTCACGTCGGGAGTGACCGGTGCGCTCTCGTCACTGGCCATGAAGCTGATCTGCGCCGTCGGACTGGACGGAGACGCGAGCGTCATGATCCAGCCGTGGTTCATGACCTCCTCGAATCCGAGCAGGCCGTAGAACTCCCGGCTCTCCCGCGCGGCCTCCGACTGGACATTGGGTACGACACGGCGAACGGCCATCGATGACTCCCGGGTGGTAGCAGGTCGGTGTTGAGGCTCTCCAGGAGTACTACGCCACACCACCCGCCGCACACACCTTCGATACACGCCCTAGCCGCAGCAGCCGCCCGTCGGCGTCTCCTCGGCACCAGCCGCCCCGGCTGCTGCGGTGGGGGTGCCGAGCCGGACGAGCTGCGGTGCGGGCGTACAGCAGCCGCCACCGTCGCCCTCCGCGGCGCCGGGGGCGTCGAACAGGCCGGCGCCGCCGCAGACTCCGGTTTCGGGCAGGGTGAGTTCCACGCGGTCGGCGGCTTCGAGGTCGCCGGCGATCGCGGCGGCGACGGAGCGGACCTGTTCGTGGCCGGTCATCGCGAGGAACGTGGGGGCACGGCCGTAGGACTTCATGCCGACCAGGTAGACGCCCTTCTCGGGGTGGGCGAGCTCGCGGTGGCCGTGCGGGTGGACGGTTCCGCAGGAATGCTGGTTGGGGTCGATCAGCGGGGCCAGGGCGACGGGGGCCTGGAGGCGCTCGTCCAGGTTCAGGCGCAGCTCGTCGAGGAAGGACAGGTCCGGGCGGAAGCCGGTCAGGACGATCACTTCGTCGACCGGGTCCAGGTGGCGGCCGTCCTCGCCGACGAGGATCAGGCGGCCGTCGTCCGCCCGTCCGATCACCTCGGTGCGGAAGCCGGTGACCGCGTCCGCGTGGCCCTCGTCCACGGCGGCCTTCGCCGCCAGGCCCAGGGCGCCGCGCGCCGGAAGCTGGTCGGCCTCTCCCCCGCCGAAGGTGGAGCCGGAGATGCCCCGGCGCAGGATCCACACGCCCTTGGTGCCCGCGCCGTCGTCGGACCTGGCGAGGTCGGCGAGGTGGGCGAGGGCGGTGAAGGCGGAGGCGCCGGAGCCGATGACGGCGGTGCGCCTGCCCGCGTAACGGGCGCGGACGGCTGGGTTCTTCAGGTCCGGGACGCGGTAGGTGATCCGGTCCGCGGCCGCCTTCTCGCCCAGGGCGGGCAGGCCGCTGCCGCCGGCCGGGGACGGCGTGGCCCAGGTGCCGGAGGCGTCGATGACGGCACGTGCGTACACGCGTTCCTCGCGGCCGTCGGCGTGGGTGACGTGCACGACGAACGGCTGGTTCTCGCGGTCGGCGTCCACGATCCGGTCCCGGCCGGCACGGGAGACGCCGGTGACCCGGGCGCCGTAGCGGACGCGGCCGCCGAGGACGTCGGCGAGTGGCTGCAAGTAGAGGTCGGCCCAGTCACCGCCCGAGGGGTGGGCGGCCGGGTCCGGCCTCGTCCAGCCGGCGGAGGCGAGGAGCTTCTCGGCGGCGGGGTCGACGACTTCACCCCACGTGGAGAACAGCCGTACGTGCGACCACTCGCGGACCGAGGCGCCGGCCGTGGGCCCTGCTTCGAGGACCCGGGGCTCGATGCCCTGGTCGAGCAGGTGGGCGGCGGCGGCCAGACCCGTGGGGCCTGCTCCGATCACGATGACGGGCAGTTCGGCGGTGGCGGGCGCGTTCACGGCGGCTCCTCGCGTGTTTCGACGTCTGTCGATGGCTTGCGCGGCCCAGCATGACACCTGCATCGATGAGCGTCAACATAGACATCTATCGAATTTAGCGGGTGGATCACGGGACACATCGACGGCGCCGTGATGGCGGCCGGTCCGGCCCCACCACCGCCGACGCGCCGCTGCGGCGCGGGCCGGGACGCGGGCCGTGCGATCGGCCCGGCGCCTGGCCGTCCGCCTCGCGTGCCGGTGACAGGCCTGGAGACCTCCCGCACTGGTTCGACGTATGTCAACATAGACGCATGTCGAATGCCAAGGTGCTGCCGTTGCTCGATCCCGCCGATGGCCAGGTGCCGCCGTGCTGTCCGCCGCTCACCGAGCGCCCGATGACCGCCGAAGAGGCGGAGACGGCCGCCCGGATGTTCAAGGCGCTCGGCGACCCGGTCCGGCTGCGGCTGTTCTCCGCCGTGGCATCGCACGAGGGCGGCGAGGCGTGCGTGTGCGACATCTCCGACGTCGGCGTCTCCCAGCCCACGGTGTCCCACCATCTGAAGAAGCTCAAGGAGGCCGGGCTGCTCACCTCCGAGCGGCGTGGCACCTGGGTCTACTACCGGGTGGAGCCGTCCGTACTGGCCGCCATGGGCCGACTGCTGGTGGGGCCGTCGGCTGCCGCATGACCGCAGGCCGACGCCCGCCGGGGCGTCCAGGGACGGGGTCGGCGGCGCGCAGCGGCCATGAGCGGCGGCGGACGAGGCCGGCGGTTGTCATCCGGACGGGACGGAGGCTGCCGAGGAGCGGCTGAGCCCGCCTCCGGCCCTGCCGGGAGCGCGTCGGGATCGCCGTCCGGGGCGACGGCGTCGAGGACGGCTTCGCCCTCGACGGCAGATGCGTGCGCGCGGCCGGGAGCGGTGCACCTGGAACCGCCCGCGGTCCGGCAGCGCGTCCCCCTCTGATTCCCGGCGGGACTGGTCCCCGCGGCGCCTACGCGAGAAGGCCGGCGATGTCGCGGGCGGCGTCCCGGGCGGTGCGGCCGACGCCAATGAGCGTGGCCGACGCCGGGCCGGTCCAGTCGCCGTAACCGAGCAGGTGCAGCCGTGGCTCGCCCAGGGCGCGGGTGCCGTCGGTGGGGACGCGGCCGCGCGGCCCGCGCAGGCCCAGCGGCGCGAGGTGGGACAGAGCGGGACGGAAGCCGGTGCACCAGATGACCGCGTCCGCGCCGGCCTGGCTGCCGTCGGCCCACCGGACACCGTCGGCGGTGAACCGGGCGAACATCGGCCTCGCGGACAGGAGTCCTGCGTCGCGGGCGGCGCGGACCGGCGGTACGGCCACGATGTCGCCGAGCGAGGCCACCCCGCCGGTGTCGCCGCGGCCCGCGTCCAGGGCGCGACGGCGGGCGGTGGCGACGTCGAACAGGGCCCGGCCGTCGATGTCGTCCGGCAGGAACCGCGGCGGGCGCCGCGTCACCCAGGTCGTCTCGACGCGTCCGTCCAGGGCGAGGTCGGCTGCGATCTGGGCACCGGAATTGCCGCCCCCGACCACGAGGACCCGCTTTCCTCCGAATCCGGCCGGGGAACGGTAGTCCACCGTGTGCAGTTGCCGCCCGGCGAAGACGGACCGGCCGGGGACGGCGGGGAGGAAGGGGCGCGACCACGTGCCGGTCGCGCTGATCACCGCCCGGGCCCGCCATGTCCCGGCCTCCGACTCGGCCAGGAGCCTGCCGCCGTCGCGGCGTACGGCCCGCACGCGGGCGCCGTGCTGGACGGGCAGGTCGTAGCGCTTCTCGTAGTCGGTGAGGTAGTCCACCACGTGCCCGGCGTCCGGGTACGTCTCACCGGGCTGGGCGGGCATGAGCCGTCCGGGCAGCGAGGAGTGCCCGGCCGGGGAGAACAGGTGCAGGGAGTCCCACATGTGCCGCCAGGACCCGCCGGGCGCGGTGCCGGCGTCCAGGATCACGAAGTCGAGGCCCTGGCGGCGCAGGTGGTAGCCGGCGGCGAGTCCTGCCTGGCCGCCGCCGACCACCACCACGTCCGTGTGCTGGGTCACGGGGCGGTCGTCACCGCGTCGGCGGCGAACTTCCCGCGCCAGGCGAGCGCGACGTGGACCAGGCCGATCAGCACCGGGACTTCGATGAGCGGGCCGACGACGCCGGACAGGGCCTGACCGGAGGTGACGCCGAAGGTGGCGACGGCGACCGCGATGGCCAGCTCGAAGTTGTTGCCCGCCGCGGTGAAGGCGAGGGTCGCGGTGCGGTCGTAGGCCAGGCCCAGGCCCTTGCCGAGGAGGAAGGCGCCGAAGAACATGACGGCGAAGTACACCAGCAGCGGCAGCGCGATCCGGGCCACGTCCAGCGGCTGGGAGGTGATGGTCCTCCCTTGCAGGGCGAAGAGGATGACGATCGTGAACAGCAGCCCGTACAGCGCCCACGGGCCGATCCTCGGCAGGAACGTCGCCTCGTAGCCGGTACGGCCCAGCTTCTGCTCGCCGATGCGGCGGGTCAGGAAGCCGGCCAGCAGCGGGACGCCGAGGAAGACGACGACGTTCAGCGCGATGTGCCACACGGACACGTCCAGGCCCTGGCCGTCGCCGAGGTTCATCCAGCGCGGCAGGAGGTCGAGGTAGAACCAGCCCAGCAGCCCGAACGCGAGGACCTGGAAGACCGAGTTCAGTGCGACCAGGACGGCCGCGGCCTCGCGGTCGCCGCAGGCGAGGTCGTTCCAGATGATGACCATGGCGATGCAGCGGGCCAGGCCGACGACGATCAGACCGGTGCGGTACTCGGGCAGGTCCGGAAGGAAGGTCCACGCCAGGGCGAACATCACCGCAGGGCCGACGATCCAGTTGATGACCAGCGAGGAGACCATCAGCTTCTTGTCGCCGGTCACGCGGTCGAGCCGGTCGTAGCGGACCTTGGCCAGGACCGGGTACATCATCACGAGCAGGCCGAGCGCGATCGGCAGGGAGATCCCGCCGATCTCGATCCTCGCGAGCGCGTCGTTCATCCCCGGGATCAGGCGGCCCAGGCCCAGGCCGACGGCCATGGCGAGCAGGATCCACACCGCGAGGTAGCGGTCGAGGGTGGAGAGCTTCTTGACGATCGAGTCGTCCCCGGCCGCGTCGGCGCCTCGGGCGCGTGCGGTGGCGGGCTCGGTGGAGGTCACGGACAGGCCCTCTTGTTCTCGGCGGCGGTGCGGGCCAAGGCGGCGAGTCCGGCGAACTGCTCGGACAGGCCGGCCAGGACCTCGGGCTTGAGCTTGTAGTAGACGAAGCGGCCGCACGGCTCGGTCTCCACGATCCCGGCCTCGCGCAACACCTTCATGTGGTTGGACAGGTTGGTCTGCCTGGCTCCGGTCTCCTCCACCAGGTGCGTCGTACAGAGCGTCTCGCGCGCCAGCAGGGTGACGATCTTCAGGCGGAGCGGATCGCCCAGCACCCGGATCACCTCAGGATCGACTGAAGTCAGCATGCGCTGATACTCTCACATCACTGCTCGCTGATATCAGCCGAAGCTGACGTCATCGGCGGCGGTGGGCGGTATCCGTCCTACGACGAGAGAGAACGATCACCATGGCCGACAAGCCGTCCGTCCTGTTCGTCTGCGTCCACAACGCAGGCCGCTCCCAGATGGCCGCAGCATGGCTGACCCACCTGGCCGGTGACCGCGTCGAGGTCCGCTCCGCCGGCTCCGACCCCGGCGACCGCGTCAACCCGGCCGCCGTCGCGGCCATGGCCGAGGTCGGCATCGACATCTCCGCCCGGACGCCGAAGTCGCTCACCGCCGACGCGGTCCGTGAGTCGGACGTCTGCATCACGATGGGGTGCGGCGACACCTGCCCGGTGTTCCCCGGCAAGCGCTACCTCGACTGGAAGCTCGACGACCCGGCCGGACAGGGTGTCGACGCCGTCCGCCCCATCCGCGATGAGATCAAGGCCCTCGTGGAGGACCTGATCGCCGAGATCGCCCCGGCGACGCCGGAGGGTACGGCGTGAGCGACGACGTCATCACCGACTTCGACGCCGTCGGACGTCCGATCCGGAGCCGGACCGCGATGAAGCCTCGGGGGCGTGAGGCTGCGGACGACGGGACGGGGCCGGCGCCTCGGCAGGGGAAGCAGAGGGCTCGCCCCGGGTTTGGCTGACGCGCGAACACCGCCGCGTCGGGACGCGTGCCCGGTGTCGGCCGCACTCCCCGGCCTCTCCCCTGGCGGCGTGCCGTCTCACGACTCCCCCTGCCGGACCGCCCCTGGTTCGTGGGGCACTGGAGCCAACAGCAGCAGTACGCGGAGAGGTTTCGGCCGTGCCGACGAAGCCACGACGACACTGGGCCGCACATCCCCCGGAGAACCGACAGGGGCGCCGACATGAGCCTTCGGGATTCCGACGAGCCGGCTACGGCTGCGCCCGGTGGGCCGCAGTCCGGTGGCGGGCGCTGCAGCCCGGCCTGCTGCGGGCCGCCCAGGACCGGTGAGGCTGCCGGGCCCGACGAGCCCGTCGCGGCTCGTCACCGGAGCGGCCCGCTGGTCCCCCGTCAGGCGGGTGGGCGCCTGTGCGTCGCCTCGCGCGCTTCGGCGAGGGCTCGCTGCCTGACGCTGCCGCCGAACAACTGCATCGCGACGGCGGCCAGGACGTCGTCCTCGCCGATGGTCCGCCCGTCCCCCTCGCGGGTGGAAGCGACCCGCAGGGGATCCTCGGAGGAAGGGGGCGGGACCGGTTCGCCCGGCATCGTCAGAATGACCGTCCCGAAACGTCGGACTCCGCCCTCGCGGACGACCGTGGCCGCGTCCCGGACGAGGCGCATCAGGAACACGCTCGCGATGCCGTTCAGTTCGCGGACCATCGCCGGTACGGCCCTGACCTCCTGACGCCGCAGCAGCTTCCTGACCCCCGCCTCGAACCTGTGCGCGCCGGCCACCGCGCTCAGCTTGCGCTCGCCCGACCTGCCGCCCCTGCGAGACGGCACGACGGCACCCCCGGCGTCGTGCACGGCACCGTTCAGGCGCCGGAACGTCGGGCTGTGGGCGTACCATTCGTTCGCCACATCCACCTCCACGTTCCGGTCGATCGCCGAGACAAGGTGCCGGGGAAGGAGCACCCTCCGGCCCTCCTCCGACGCCGCTTCCCTCGCGCCGTCGATGATCTCCGTCAGCAATGTGCTCGTCACCGACGCCGCAGCTCGCACCGCGGGGCGGGACACGTGCATCCACGTCACGTCTCTGAAGGCGGCTCTCACGACAGCGGCACTGAACGGCGGGACATCCATGCCCGAGACGATCTCACGACTGCCGTGCCCGCGGCGGCCGTCGCACGGTCCGGGACCGTCGGGGCGCTTTCCCCGCTCACCGGAGAGGTGCGAGGACCAGGCAGGGGTTCACAGCCGAGAAAACGGGGTGCGCGGTTGCGCTCCTGCGACCGATCATGGGCGTGTGGCCCCGCATCCGACGATCAGCACGTTGACTCTGCAGCACAGGATTCCGGACGACTGGGCGGCGGATCCCTGGGCCGAGGTGCGTCCTCTGGTCGACGGCGTGGACGTCCTGAGGGCAGCGCACCCGGAAGGTCTCGCCCCCAGCTGCGCGTACTGGAGGGGGCCGGCCGAGAGCTGGCCGCTGGCAGTCGCACAAGAACCCCGGCGGGTCATGATCTCCGAGCCGACCTGCACAGCCGGCTGTTGCGGTGCCCTGTACGTCACCATCCGCCGCGAGGGCGATCATGTGCTCTGGGAGTCCTGGGAGAACACCAGCGGCACCGCAGCGGTGCCGCCGGAACACCGCTTCGACAGCGCCCAGTACGAAGCCGAGCTGGCGCGGGCGGCCTCGGACCGCAGTTGGGAGGAGCCGGTCGACACCGTCGCCCGGCTGCTCGAGGAGAGGCTCGTGGACAGCGGTTGGTTCGAGCGCTGGGGCTGCGTCCTCACGAGCGTCTCGCCACGGCGCGAGGAGCCCGGTCTTCCCGAGGAACTCACCAGTCCCGAGGGGGTGGATGTCCACTTCCACCAAGTCGGTGGGCCCGGCGAGCGTATGGACCGGTACCAGTACGAGTTGATCGTGACCGGCGACCACCCGGTGGAGGAGCAGGCACGACGGCTGGCTGCGCAGATCATGGCGGACGACCCGCGGAAAACCGCCGGTGTGAGTCACTGAGGGCCGAGACGACCGTCGGCGACGACGTGCGCCGGCCTTCGGAGGGAGGGCTCCGTGTTGAGCAACTCCGGGCGGGAGCTCACAGCACTCGACAGCCTTCCCCACCTCACCCAGGCAGTGGTCCATGGCGACCTCGGTGCCGGAAACGTCCTGTGGGAGTGGACGCACGGCCTGCCGCACCTCTCCGGGGTACTCGACTGGGACGACGTCACACTCGGCGACCCGGCCGAGGACCTCGCGGCCATCGGCGCCGGCCACGGCCCCGAGGTCCTGGACCGGGTGCTCGCCCTGGGCACCTGGTCAGACCACGGACTCCTCACTCGCATCGCGACGATCCGCGGCACATTCGCCCTGCAGCAAGCCCTCTGCGCAATCCGCGACGGCGACGAGGAAGAACTCGCGGACGGCCTGGCCGGCTACCGCTGAGTCACACCGGCACATCCGCTTCGTCGAGCACTCCACACCGACAGCAACCCGGTGAACCTGTGCGGTCACGGCACCAGCGAAGCACAGAAGGGTTGTGCGAGTTCGCCGCTCCGCATCCACGGAGCGGCCGACCAGACGCTGGCCGACGGTTTCCAGCCGGCCGCGGAGCAGTCGCTGCTCCTCCGGCCGGGCCGGCCCACACGGTGACCCGCGAGCGCCTGGTGCCCTTCAGGGCGGACGGCTCGTCATTCCGCCCATGTCGGCGCCTGGCCATCCCCGTTCGGGACGCAGCACGACCTCGCTGCCCATGGGGGTGAACCCGCAGCTGACGCGCGGCGGAGCCATCACGGGTGGCTCCGCCGCGCCGGACGTCACGTCCCAGGACTCGGGGTCCGGGCCCCCGGCCAGGAGTCGCAGCGCTCAGGCAGGGGCGTGGCTGCGGGTGTTCGAGACCGGGGACTGGGCGGCACGGCGCACCGGTCGGTCAGCGGGCGGGACGGCGAGGCGCCGTAGAGCAACGCTCGCCGTGACGAACAACGCGGCGAAGACGGCCAGGAGAAGGACACAGACCCACAGCTGTCGCCCCCCGGACGCCTGCCAGGCGGTCAACGCGGCCGAGCCGGCCCACAACACCATCGCTGCGGCGTAGAAGGACCGGATGCGGCGGAGCTGCCGCACGGCCCGCATGATCTGAGTACGTTCACTCTTCGGTGCCATGCGCCCCCGTGTACCCCCGAATCGCACACTCACCGGACGGGTTCGGCGGTACGGCGGGCACCTGGTTCCCGCCCGGTCCCGTCCCGGGGCTGACTTCACGGGCGGTGCGGGTCAGCGGCGAAGACGACGATCGGGCATGAGGCCTGAAGTGCAGGCATTCGTCGCAGACGGACCGCTTCCCGGCCGGAACGCGCGTGAGGGAGAGACCGACCGGCGTGACCGCCCACTGACCGGGATCACCAGCCTTGTCGGAATTGATTCCGCCCGCGGCTCGACCCCGCCGACCGGCAGCCGATCCGCCGTGCCTACGGACGAAGCCGGTCATGACCGCCGCTCCCCCGCCCCGCATCGCCGGACCGGGCCGTCCCGTCTGCGAGGACACCCTTCTTCCCCGCTCCGCCGAGACGTCCCGGCCGCTCGACGGCGCCGTCCACGGCCCGCTCTTCACCGGACTGCCTGACTCCGCCACCAGCGGGCAGTTCGAGACCGTCTCAGGGCAGGCCGTCACCAGCGTTTTCGCCGGCTGCCGGGCCGGTCAGGTCGGCGAGCGCCTCGGCGGGGCCGGCGGACGGTGGGCCGGCCGGCCACCATCGGTCGTCACGGCGGCGGTAGGGGTACCAGCGGCCGTCGCGGCCCAGACGGAGCTGCAGGTCGCGGCCGGTGAGCGTCCAGTGGTTGCCGTCGACGTCGATCGGGGGGAGTTCCTCCGCCTCCCAGGCCGTGGTGAGCGCCGTGCGGGCGCGGGCGGCCTGCTGTTCGGGCGGGGTCCAGGAGTGTTCCAGGGTCTCCAGTGCGGCCCGGCCGCCGGTGCGCCACGCGGCCGCGGCGCGGTCGAGGTCCTCGCCGGGGCGGCCGCAGCCCTCGCGGAGCCGCTGCACGGCGCGTGGGTCGGGGTGGGTGGCGGCCAGGCGCACCGTGTCCTGCCAGAGGTCGAGCGGTTCCGGTGGTGCGGCGCCGAACCCGTGGACGTGGGCGAGGAGTTCGCGGGCGTGCAGGGCCGCGTCCGCGGCGAGCCGGTCCAGCGGGTCGGCCTCGATGCCGGTCAGCGGTTCCTCGGGAGCGGTGGGTGGTTCGGGCAGCGGGGGGAGGGCGGGCAGTGCGGTGGTGGGGCGGGAGTAGGCGGCGCGCTGCGCGGCGTACGCGTCGGGGTCCGGGGTGCCGGCTGTCGCCTCCGGCCGGCTCCCGCCCTCCCCTGTCTCCCCCGGCTCGCCGTCCTCGTCGTCACCTGCCAACGCCCTCAGCAGCACCGCCGACTTGAGTTCCTCCACCGCCTCCTGCTCGCCGCGGCCGCGGATCAGGACCAGCAGCCAGGGGTCGGTGTCCAGCAGCCAGGACAGCTGGTAGGCGAGTGCGGTGGCGTGCGGGCAGGGGTGGTCGAGGGCGTCGCAGTCGCAGTCGGCGTCGAGGTCGCCGTAGCCGGGCAGCATGCGGACCCGGGCGTCCTCGACGGCCTCCAGCAGGTCCTCCGGGAGGTCGCCGGCCAGCAGCGCCCCGGTCTCGGCGGGCCGGCCGGCGGTCTTCTCCCAGAGGAGGTCCCACTCGTCGTCGTCCAGGACGGTCAGCGTCAGCTGCGTACGGTACGTCTCCTCACCGCCGTGGACCTCGGCCGCCACCCGGCCGGTACTGACCGTGATCGGGCCGATGCGGCCGGTGCGGGCCAGGGAGCGCCCCTTCTTCAAAGGGCCTTCCTCCGGCCAGACGTCCTCCATGGCCTCGGCCCACGCCTTGGCCCAGAAGGACTGGCCGCGGGCGCGGCCGCCCCGGCGTGCCGCGAAGGCGGGGAAGCCCCGTGCGCCGCTGCCCTGTGCCTCGCTCATGCCGTGCTCCTCAGTTCCACCAGGTTGGCCAGCTCGTCGTTGGTCAGCTCGGTCAGCGCCTGCTCGCCGGAGCCGAGGACGGAGTCGGCGAGTTCCTTCTTCGCTTCCAGCAGGGCGGCGATGCGGTCCTCGACGGTGCCCTCGGCGATCAGCCGGTGCACCTGCACCGGCCTGGTCTGGCCGATGCGGTGGGCGCGGTCGGTGGCCTGGGCCTCGACGGCCGGGTTCCACCAGCGGTCGTAGTGCACGACGTGGTCGGCGCGGGTGAGGTTCAGGCCGGTGCCGGCCGCCTTCAGTGACAGCAGGAAGACGGGGAACTCACCGTCCTGGAACCGTCGTACCAGCTCCTCCCGCTTGGCGACCGGTGTGCCGCCGTGCAGCAGGGCGGCGGCGGTGCCGCGCTCGCGCAGATGGCGCTCGAGCAGGCGGCCCATGGTCACGTACTGGGTGAAGACCAGGGCCGCGCCGCCCTCGGCGGTGATGGTGGCGAGGAGTTCGTCGAGCAGTTCCAGCTTCCCGGAGCGGCCCGCGAGCGCCGCGTCCGCCCCCTCCTTGAGGAACTGCGCGGGGTGGTTGCAGATCTGCTTGAGGCCGGTGAGCAGCTTCAGCACCAGGCCGCTGCGGGCGATGCCGCCCGCGCCGGCCCGGATCTCGCCCATCACCGTCTCGACCTGCTCGCGGTAGAGGGTTTCCTGCTCGGCGGTGAGCGCGACCGGCCGGTCCGTCTCGGTCTTCGGCGGCAGTTCGGGCGCGATGCCCGGGTCGGTCTTGCGGCGGCGCAGCAGGAACGGCCGTACCAGTTCCGACAGGAGGCGGGCGGTGCGCTGCTCCCCGTCCCCGTCCGCGGCGAGGACGCGTTCGGCCTCGATGGGTGCGATCCAGCGCTTGCGGAACCTGCCGTGGGTGCCCAGGAGTCCGGGCGTGGTCCAGTCGAGGACCGCCCACAGTTCGGAGAGGTTGTTCTCCACGGGGGTGCCGGTGAGTGCGATGCGGGCTCGGGCGCCGATCAGCCGCAGCGCCTTGGCGGTGGAGGAGTGGGGGTTCTTCACGTGCTGGGCCTCGTCGGCGACGACCAGGCCCCAGGCGTGCGCGCCGAGCCGGTCGGCGTCCAGGCGCATGGTGCCGTACGTGGTGAGGACGAAGCCCTCGTCGGCGCCGTCGAGGGTGCGGCCGGGGCCGTGGTGGCGGCGCACCGGGGTGCCCGGGGCGAAGCGGCCGACCTCGCGTTCCCAGTTGCCCAGCAGGGAGGCGGGGCAGACGACCAGGGTGGGGCCGCGGTCCTCGGGGCGTTCCTGGCGCAGCAGGTGCAGCGAGATCAGCTGGATCGTCTTGCCCAGGCCCATGTCGTCGGCGAGGCAGCCGCCGAGGCCGAGGGAGGTCATGCGGTCCATCCAGCGCAGGCCGCGCAGCTGGTAGTCGCGCAGGGTGGCGGTCAGGCGGGCGGGCTGCGCCACCGGTCCGTCGCCGCCGTCGGGATCGGCGAGGGCGCGGCGCAGGGCGTCCAGCCACGCGCTGGGCGCCACCCGTGCCCGCTCCCCGCCGATGTCGGTGTGGCCGGTCAGGGCGACGGCGAGCGCCTCGATCGCGGTGAGCGGCGGCAGCCGGCGTTCGCGGGCCTTGCGGGCGACGCCGGCGTCGACGAGGATCCAGCGGCCGCGCAGCCGGACCACGGCCCCGCCTCCGGCGACGGCCGCCACCTCCTCGGCGGTGAGGGGTTCACCGTCCAGTTCGATGCGCCAGCGCAGGTCGACGGTGCCGTCGCCGTCGAAGAACGAACGCAGGTCGGCGGGCGGCACCCGATCGGCGCCGGCCACCGCGCGGGCCGTGAGCGCCCCGGTGGCCGTCTCGGGCCAGGTGACGTCGATGCCGTGCCCGGCCAGCCGTCCCGCGGCCCCGCCCAGCAGGTCCCGCAGTTCCTCGTCGCTCAGGTCCAGGGCGGTGGGTACGGGCAGCAGCCGTCCCAACGGCTCCCACACGCTCGCGGCACGGCGGACGGCGAGCACCATGTCGGCCTGGGCGCCCGGTCCGAGGGCGTGATCGGCGCGGGCGAACAGTTCGTCGGCGTCCAGGGCCAGGGTGGGGTCGGCCAGGCTGTGGGCGCGGGGCACCAGGCGGGGGCGGGGCGGTTCCGCGTCACCAGGGGTGCCGGGGGCGTCGGTGAGTTCGACGCGCAGGGACATGCGTACGCCCGAGTCGAGTCCGGCGGAGATCTCCTCGGCCCAGGCGCGCAGTTGCGGTACGTGCTGGGGTTCGGTCGCGGCGAACGCCGCACGGCCTGTGGCGAGTTCGGCGGCGGGAGTGCGCGGGAGGGTGTCGGCGACGGCGTCGAGGAACGCCCGCACCGATGCCGTCGGGGCGGTGCCGGGCACGGCGACGGCCTCGCCGGGGGCGGCGTCGGCGAGTTCCCGGACGCGGGCGATGTCGTCGGCGTCGAACGGGCCGGCCCGCCAGGTGTCGTAGCCGGCCGGGGACACGCCGGGGAGCAGGCGTTCGCGGGCGATCAGGTGCAGGGCGAGGGCGGCGACCGCTCCCCAGAAGACGGCGGCGCGGTGCGGTGGGGTCCCGTCGCCGCCGGTGAGGCCGTCGCTGGTGGTCGTGGCTGTGGCCGTGCGGCGGGCGTGGAGGAGGGCGGGCAGGGCGTGGGCCGGGGTCAGGCGCAGTACGGGCACGGTCCGGACGGTGAATCCGTCGCCGTCCGGGACCACGAGGTCCGCCTCGCCCGCTGCGCCGCCCGGCGCCTGGGGCGGTGTGCCGCCGGCCGGGTCCCAGAAGGCGACCCGGCCCGTGCGGGCGGGGTCCCCCGGTTCGAACACGGCCGCACAGCGCGCCAGCGGCGCGGCCTGCCGCGGTGTCATCCACTCCATGCGTCCCGACACTCTCTCCCCATGCCTTGGTTTCAGCCCCGTCCGCCGTGCGCGGCGCGCGCGACGGGAGGTGGCGGATGCGTGTGCGACTCCGCCGATAATGTCTCACCCCCGGTGTACACGGCGGGACGAACGAGCGGACCGGTACCGAGGTGTGGGCCGTCGACGGGGTGTGGTCGGTCCTGCTCGCTCGTCGACGAGGAACGCCGGCACGGCTGCGGGAGGCGGTGCGTGTGCTCCGTCGCTCCCTGCGGCCGATACGACTCCGACGAGTCCGGTGCCCCGGCACTGGGAAAGGGGCGGGCGGATGCGTCTGACGACCGGGCACCGGCCGGTTGTCAGTCCCCTGTGCCAGCGTGGGGTGCGTGATCGTGGGCCGTGTCCGAAGGGGGTCGCGTGTCGGGGAGGAATGACGGCTGGGCCGGTCCGGGGTGGGACTGGACCGATGTCGACGTGGTGAGGCGGCGGTTGGACGCCGGGGCGGATCCGGAGAGGTGGGGCGGCGGAGGGCGGCCCTTGCACCGCGCGGCTGTGCTCGGGTCGCCGGAGGTCGTCGCGGAGCTGGCCGGGCGGGTCGCGGACGTGGACGCCCTGGAGGACGGGGTGACGGCGCTGTGGGAGGCCGTGGTGCACCACAAGCCGGAGAACGCCCGGGCGCTGGCTGCCGCCGGGGCCGATCCGTGGCGGCCCGCGCTCGCGGGCTGGTCGCCGGGGCGGCTCAGCCTTGCCGGGCCCACGCCCGACCTGTTTCCCGTGCCCGACGGGGTGCGCCTGACCGATGCCGAGCGGGCGGCCGCCGAGGAAGCACACCGGCTCACCGCTGCCCTGGGCACCTTTCACTACGACGGCACGGGGCTTGCCTGCGTCGCCGGGATCGATGCCGCCGAAGCGGTGCGGCGGCTCGAGGCGACGCCGGCGGCCGGCGACGTCGTCGACCTGCTGCTGGACGATCCGTACTCCTACGACATGGACGAGAGTCTGCGGATCGTCGGCGTGACGACCGTTCCCGGCGGCTGCGTCGTCACACAGCCCTGGGGGTACGCGCCGGACATGACGGGGGTTCTCCGTCGGTTGTCCGAGGGCACGGTGTGCTACGGGCTGTACGCCAATCCGAAGAGCGGAAACCAGGGCCGCATCGCTCGCGACGGCGTGATCGAGGCGTCCGACCTGCACCCCGGCGGAGGGCCGCGGCGGGGTGACACGACGGAGGAGGTGCTGACCGCCTGCCTGTACCTCCACCACGCCGTGGCCCACTCCTGCGCCTACGCCGGACTGCGGCTCACCGACCGCCGTGCCGTCGTGGGACCGGCCGACGTGTGGGTCGAACTGCCGCGTCGCCACTTCCGGAGGAGCTGAAGCGGGAACGGGTGCGGCGGTGCCGGGGGAAGGGTGACGAGGCAGCCACGGGTACGTGTCCGGGCCGGAGGGGTGGCGTTGACCGGGGTGACGGTTCTCGTCGCCCTGAAGAAGTGCCGGCGCACGTCCTCCGATGCGACGCGGCGGACGATCCGCCCCTGGGAGCGGCTGGTGCCGGATGCGGACCTACGAAGGGCGTGCGGGGCTCGGGCGGGTGCTGCCATGCATGATCGGATCGGTTCGCAGCGGTCGGGCCCGGGCAGGGGACTCGCTGCCAGGGTTGACGGCGCGCGCAGCGTCCCAGCGGACCGAGTGCGTGCTCGAGCCGGTGGCGCCGCCGGTTCGGGCGTCCTCGGTCATTCCCGGGACCCGCCGCCATGTTCGGTGTATTTCGATTAGCGTGAGCCCTCACATCATCCGTGGGGCGCGCGCGAGCGGTCGCCGGCGAGGGGTTCGGGCATGGCTGACGTCGTACTGTTCCCTCACGTGCAGGGGCTGACCTCCGGCGTCGTCGCCTTCGCCGACGAGCTGCGTGCGGCCGGACACACCGTGCACGTCCCCGATCTGTTCGGCGGGCTCACCTTCGACTCGCCGGAGGCGGGGACGGCGCACGTGGAGCAGGTCGGGTTCGGGGAGGTCGCCGCTCGTGGGGTGCGCGCGGCCGACGCCCTCCCCCGTGACGTCGTCTACGCCGGTTTCTCGCTCGGGGTGATGGCCGCGCAGCAGCTGGCGCAGACGCGGGGCGGGGCACGGGGCGCACTGCTGGTGCACGCCTGCCTCCCGGTGTCCGAGTTCGGTGCGGCCTGGCCGGACGGTGTGCCGGTGCAGGTGCACGCGATGGAGGACGATCCGCTCTTCACCGAGGACGCCGACGCCGCCCGTGCGCTGGTCGCCGGCTCACGCGACGCGGAGCTGTTCCTGTATCCGGGGGACCGGCATCTGTTCGCGGACCGCTCGCTCACGTCCTACGAACCGGGGGCCGCCGGGCTTCTCACTCAACGGGCGATCGAGTTCCTCGGTTCGGTCGGGGACGCGCACCGGCGCTGAGCGGTCGGGGTGCTCCCAGGAGGCCCGTCACCCGCACCCACGCCATCATCATCGCCATCGCCCTCACCACCGTGAGCGCCCGGAGGCACTCAAGGGCTGTTCGACGTCCCCGCATCGCACCTCGCCGTTCGCACCCCTCGCCCATCCGGATCGACAGGACGGTGCACCGGCAGCCGGGCTGACACCGAAGCGCGTGAGCGCGAGCAGTTTGCGCGTTCCTGCTCGAAGTGGCGACCCTCTGAGCAACTATTGACATGTCTCCGTCGCTCCCGCCAGAGTCATTGCCGCCAGTGATGCTTGGTTCGTCGGATCGAAGGAGCGTTCACTCATGCCCGAACTCCCCGCAGTCTCCCGCAGGTTGCTCCTGGGCGGCGCCCTGGCCACCGGTGCTGCGGCCGCCGGCGCCGCGGCCGCCGGCACGGCGCACGCTGCGCCGGCGGCCGGAGCCGTCGGTGCACACGCGCCGCTGCCGGTGCGCACTCCCCCGCGCCGTCGCGGCCAGCGCTCGATGATCGACGTGCCGTTCGACGTCCATGGGACCGTCCGCGTGGGGATCATCGGTCTCGGCAACCGCGGGTCGGGGATGGCGGAGGGCTGGGCGGCCGTTCCCGGATGCCGGGTGACCGCTGTCTGCGACATCCGCGCCAACCGTGCCGCGTCCGTGGCGAACCGGCTCGTCGCCCTGGGCAGGCCCCGTCCCGCCGAGCACGGCGGCTCCGCGGACGCCTACGCGCAGATGCTGAAGCGGGACGACATCGACCTCGTGTACATCGCCACGCCCTGGGAGTTCCACCACCAGCAGGGCAAGGAAGCCTTGGAGGCCGGCAAGCACGCCATCGTCGAGCTGCCCGTCGCCACCGAGCTGGACGAGTTGTGGGACCTCGTCGACACCTCCGAGCGCACCCGCCGTCATCTGATGCTGGCGGAGAACTGCTCCTACGGCCGCAACGAGCTGGCCATGCTGAAGATGGCGCACGACGGACTGTTCGGCGACGTCACCAACGGCCACGGGGGCTACCTGCACGATCTGCGCGAACTGCTGTTCTCCGACACGTACTACACCGACTCCTGGCGCCGGTTGTGGCACACGCGCAGCACCGCGTCGTTCTACCCGATGCACGGCCTGGCGCCGATCGCCGCCGCGATGGACATCAACCGCGGTGACCGCATGACCGTGCTGCGGGCGACCGCCACCGAGCCGAAGGGGCTCGCCGACTACCGGGAGCGTTTCATCGACCGGTCCCATCCCTCGTGGAAGGAGACCTACATCAACGGCGACCTCGTCACCTGTCTGATCGACACCGCCAAGGGGCGGGTGATCCGGGCGGAGCACGACGTCAGTTCGCCGCGGCCGTACAGCAGGATCAACAGCCTGGCGGGCAGCCACGGGATCTTCGAGGACTATGCGGGCACGTCGGCGACCGGGGGCCGGATCTACGTCGAGCCGGACCACGGCGGGCACTCCTGGCGCGCCTTCGACGCCTACCGCAAGGAGTTCGACCACTGGCTGTGGAGGACGATCGGCGACGACGCCGCGAACAACGGCGGGCACGGCGGCATGGACTACATCCTGCAGTGGCGCACCGTGCAGGTGATGCGGGCCGGCCTGGTGCCGGACATCGACGTCTATGACTCCGCCGCCTGGTGCGCGCCGGTGCCGCTGAGCGTCACGTCCCTTGCCGCCGGGGGCCGTCCGGTGGCGTACCCGGACTTCACCCGCGGTTCCTGGGTCAACCTCCGCACGGGTCTGGACTCCCGTGAGTCGGCCATGCCTCCCGTCGCGTGAGCGGCGTTCCGGACCACTCGACCGAAGGAGTGTGACGCATGAAGGCGACCCGTCGGGTCAGTCCCCTCAGAGCGCTGAGAGCCGTGGCGGTGGCGGCCTCCCTGGCGCTCGTCGCGGTGCCCGCCGCCACCGCCGCCGAGCCTCCGGCGGACGCGCCGGCCGCGCGGACCGAGGTGTCCGTCTCGCCCGTCGACCTGGACGGTCCGGCGATCTCGACCGTCACGGTGACCGTGAAGAACGCCGGACCGCAGCGGATGCGGTCGCTGAAGGTGGCGTTCGCGGGGCCCGTCGGTTGGGCGGTGCAGCCGTCCGTCGCCGCCGTGTCCGGCTCGCTCGCCGCGGGCGCGTCCGCCGAGGCGGCGTTCCGTGTCCGGGTGCCGGAGAAACGGCCCGGGTTCGTGCTGCGCACGTTCACCGCCACGGCGACCTACAGCGGTGGGGACGGGGCCGGTTCGGCGACCGGGACCCGTACCGAGGTCGTCGGCAGTCCGCTGCCCGATCTCGCCGCCGCCTACGACAACGTGGGCGTCACCGACGAGGGTGACACGGCGCCCGGCGACTACGACGGGGAGGGCAACAGCTTCTCCGCGCAGAAGCTGGCCGCCGTCGGGCTGACGCCCGGCGCCACCGTCCGCGCCCTCGGCGCGGAACTCACGTGGCCCGAGGCGGAACCGGGCACCCCGGGCAACGTCTCGTCCGCCGGCCAGGCGATCACCCTGAGCGGTCAGGGCAGCAGGCTCGTGTTCCTCGGGTCGGGCGTCGGCAGCGCGGCCACCGGCACGGCCACGGTCCACTACACCGACGGCACCAGCAGCCGCGGCCGGTTCGGGTTCCCCAACTGGTCGTTCGACCCGGCCGACGCGCACGGTGCGACCCTGGTGGCGTCCGCCGACGGCCGCAACCGGCCGGACGGGTACGGCAACGCGGGGATCGCCTACCGGATCTTCGCCCACTCCGTGCCGCTGGACGCGTCGAAGCAGGTGGCGTTCGTGGTGCTGCCGTCCAACGGGAACGTCCACGTCTTCGCCATGGCCGTCGCCCCGTAGGGGCCGGCGTCAGACGGCGTGGACCTTGATGCCCGCCTCGGCGAGGCGGGCGGCGGTCTCGGCGGGCAGGCCGGAGTCGGTCACCAGCACGTCGACGCGGTCCAGTCCGCAGATCCGGGCGAAGGCGCGCCGGCCCATCTTGGAGGAGTCGGTGACCACGATGACGCGGCGCGCCCGTTCGGCGAACAGCCGGCTGACGCTGGCCTCGTCCTCCTGGTGGGTCATCAGCCCCAGCTGCGGATCCACGCCGTCGACTCCGAGGACCGCGACATCGAGGACGACCTCGTTGAGGACGCCCACGGTGAGCGGTCCGACGAGTTCGTACGTCTGCGGGCGGGCGACGCCGCCGGTGACGACGATCTTCACCTGGGGGCGGACCGCGAGTTCGCCGGCGATGTTGAGGGCGTTGGTGACGACCGTGTACGCGGGCGCCGACGTCTCGGCCGGCTCGCGCCGCCCCCGTCCCTCGCGGTTGCCGCCCGCCCGCAGGGCCAGGGCGCGGGCCACCTCGGTCGTGGTGGTGCCGCCGTTGAGGCCCACCACGTCGCCGTCGGCGATCATCCCGGCGACGGCGGTCGCGATGCGCTGCTTCTCGGGTGCGTGCCGGGAGGACTTGTAGCGCAGGGGCAGTTCGTAGGAGACGCCGTGCGCGATGGCGCCGCCGCGGGTGCGGACCAGCATCTGCTGCTCGGCGAGCTCGTCGAGGTCGCGGCGGATGGTCGCGGGGGAGACGTCGAGTGCGCGGGCCGCGTCGTCGACGTCGATCCTGCCCTCGCCGGCCAGCAGTTCCAGCAGCTTGCTCCACCGCTCGTGCTTGGACATGTGTCGGACTCCCTCGGCCTCGGTACTGCGCTCCGGACACGGTAAGGGACACGCCGGGCGGCGGTGCCTCAGGGAAACACCGTGCGTGATTCGGCTCGAAAGGTTGTCACTCTGCGCACATCAGCGCAGCCTGGCCGCCCTTCTTTGGCAACGGTCGGATAACGGCGTATGGACCTGACCTGCGGTTCGCCTGAATACTACCCGACACGACAGATGCTCATTGCTGCTCGTAAAGCTCATTGATTGAGCATGTTCACGCATTGCTCGTGGAGACAAGGCGGTAGACGGCAGTGAAGAAGAGAATGCTCGTCCTCTCGGCGGCCTGTGCGGCCGGTGCCCTGGTCCTGACCGCGTGCGGCGGCGGTGGCGCCGGGGAGTCCGGGGACGGAACCGTGACCCTGAAGCTCGTCGCGGCCGATTACGGCGACAAGGCGTCGAACAGCTCCACCGTCTACTGGGAGGACGTGGCGCGGCGCTTCGAGGCCGCCAACCCGGACATCAAGGTCGATGTGCAGGTCGTCAACTGGAACGACATCGACGCGCAGGTCAAGACGATGATCCAGAGCGGCAACGTGCCGGACGTCCTGCAGACCGGCGGCTACGCCGACAAGGTCGCCGACGACCTCCTCCACAAGGCCGAGGAGGTGCTGTCCCCCGCCACCCGCGACAACCTGGTCGACACGTTCGCCGAGGCGGGCGAGGTGGACGGCGTGCAGTACGGCATCCCCTTCGTCTCCTCCGCCCGCGCCCTGTTCTACAACAAGAAGCTCTTCGCCGACGCCGGCCTCACCGAGCCCCCGAAGAGCTGGGCGGACCTCCGGGCGGCCGCCGAGGCGATCAAGAAGAAGAACCCGGACGTCATTCCGTACGCGCTGCCGCTCGGCCCCGAGGAGGCGCAGGGCGAGACCCTCGTCTGGGAGCTCGGCAACGGCGGCGGCTACACCGCCGCCGACGGGAAGTACACCCTCGACAGCAAGGCCAACGTCGAGACGTTCCAGTGGCTGCGCGCCAACCTCGTCGAGCCCGGCCTGACCTACAGCAACCCGGCCGCCACCGACCGCAAGACGGCGTTCGCCGACTTCGCCGCGGGCAAGGTGGGCATGCTCAACGGCCACCCCTCACTGATCCAGATGTCCAAGGACGGCGACGTCGACTACGGCGTCGCGCCCATCCCCGGCAAGGACGGCGCTCTCGACTCCACGCTCGGCGTGGCCGACTGGGTGATGGCGTTCAAGGACCGCGGTCACCGGGAGGAGATCAAGAAGTTCCTCGACTTCGCGTACTCCAAGGAGAACACGCTGAAGTTCGACGAGATGTACAACCTGATGCCCGTCACCGAGGACACGCTGCAGGAGATGACCTCCAGCGGCAAGCACAAGGACCTCGAGCCGTTCTTCGAGCTGCTGCCGAAGGCGTCCTTCTACCCGCTGGGCGACACCAGTTGGGACGCCGTCTCCGCGGAGATCAAGAAGAGCGGCGGCACGGCCGTCGAGGAGGACCCGGCCGAGGTGCTCGGCGAGCTGCAGAAGAAGGCCGAACAGATCGCGGCCGGTCAGTAGTCCGGCGGACACCGACACACGGAAGGCACCCCCGTGTCCAGCAATGTCACCTCCGGCGGCCGCAGGCCGCCCCGCACCGGCCGGGGCGGCGCCCGCCGCTCCGGCCTCGGCCGGCTGGGGCCGCTGCCCTGGATCGGCCCCGCCGTCCTGCTCATCGTGGCCGTCGTGCTGTGGCCGGTCTACGAGATGGTCCGCACCTCGTTCCTGAAGATCAGCGTCAGCGGCTTCGTCCGGGGCTGGGCGGGCCTGGACAAGTACCGGCAGCTGTTCGACGAGCCGGACCTCGGCTCCGTGATCACCGCCACCGTCGTGTGGACCGTCGGCGTGGTCGCGCTGACGATGGTGATCTCCCTGGTACTGGCCCAGCTGTTCGACCAGCGGTTCCCCGGGCGCCGGGTGACCCGGTGGGCGCTCATCGCCCCGTGGGCGGCGTCCGTGCTGATGACCGCCATCGGCTTCAAGTGGATGCTCGACCGGACCGCCGGCGTGCTGAACACGGTGATGACCGACCTCGGCATCATCGACTCCCCCAGGGACTGGCTGGGCGACCCGGCGACCGCCTGGCCCTGGATGATGTTCGTCGCGGTCTTCGTCTCCCTGCCGTTCACCACGTACACACTGCTCGCCGGGCTGCAGACGGTGCCCGGCGAGGTGTACGAGGCGGCGCGCGTGGACGGGGCCGGCGTGTGGCAGACGTACCGCCGGATCACGCTGCCGCTGCTGCGGCCGGCGTTCCTGGTCGGCGTGGTCATCAACCTGATCAACGTCTTCAACTCGTTCCCCGTGATCTGGGGCATGACCCGGGGCGGCCCGGACAGCGACACGGCGACCACCACGGTGTTCATGTACCAGCTCAAGAGCTCCGACATCGGGGAGTCCGCGGCCATGTCGGTCGTCAACTTCGCCCTGGTCGTCGTGATGGTGGCGGCCTTCCTCAAGGTCAGCCGCTGGAACCAGGAGGAGGCGTGATGGCCCAGCAGACGGTCCCCGCCGCGGCCGGTGACGCCACGTCCCAGACCGCACAGGCGCGTACGACGCGCCGCCCGGTCCGTCCCCCGCGCGCGCTGCGGCCCCGCACGGTGGTCGTCGCCGCCGTCGCCTGGCTGATCGCCGCCGTGTTCCTGCTGCCGTACCTGCAGATGGTGATCACCGCGCTGCGGCCCGCCTCGGAACTGCGCGACGCCGGCTACCTGCCCGACCACTTCGCCTGGTCCAACTTCATCGACGTGTGGCGGGAGTCGAACCTCGGCAGCAACCTGCGCGTCACCCTCCTCGTGGCCGGCGGCTCCACGCTGCTGGTACTGCTCGTCGCCATTCCGGCCGCGTACTGCACGGCCCGCGTCAGGTACCGCGGGCGCAAGGCGTTCCTGCTGCTCGTGCTGGTCACCCAGATGTTCCAGCCGACCTCGCTGCTGGTGGGCCTCTACCGCGAGTTCCACCAACTGGGCATGCTCAACTCGGTGTGGACCCTGGTGCTGTGCAACGCCGCGTTCAACCTGGCGTTCGCGGTCTGGATCCTCACCGCCTATTTCTCCGCCATACCCGTGCAGTTGGAGGAGGCAGCGATGATCGACGGACTCGGCCGGGGCGGCGCGCTGCTCCGGGTGACGCTGCCGTTGGCCCTGCCCGGTGTGGTCACCGCGGTCATCTTCACCTTCATCGCCGCGTGGAACGAGTTCGTCATGGGACTGACCCTGTCCACCGTCCCGGAGAGCCAGCCCCTGACCGTCGGCATCAACAGCTTCATCGGCAACTACACCGTGCAGTGGAACTACCTGTTCGCCGCGTCCGTGATCGCGATCGTGCCCGTCGTGGTGCTCTTCGCCTTCATCGAACGCCATGTGGTGTCCGGTCTGACCGCCGGCGCGGTGAAGTAGCCGGCCGGCCGCGCCGTGTCCCCCCTCCCCCGTTCCTGAAGGAGCACATCGCCTTGTCCGCCATCAGTTCGTCCCGCACCTCGGCCGAGATCGCCTCCCAGCCCACCGTGTGGCGTCAGGCCGCCGCGTCCCTGCCGCGCCAGGCCGGGGCCCTGCCGAAGCGGGGCGAGCGCGTCGCCGTCGTCGGCTGCGGCACCTCCTGGTTCATGGCCCAGTCCTACGCGGTCCTGCGCGAGACCGGCGGCCACGGGGAGACCGACGCCTTCGCCGCCTCGGAGTTCCCCGCCGGCCGGCGGTACGACCGGATCCTCGCCATCACCCGGTCCGGCACCACCACCGAGGTGCTCGACCTGCTGCACCGGCTCAAGGGCACCGTGGCCACCGGCGCCGTCACCGCCGACCCGGACACCCCGGTCATGCGGGCGGCCGACGCCGTCGCCGTCCTGGACTTCGCGGACGAGGAGTCCGTCGTCCAGACCCGGTTCGCCACCGCCAACCTGGCGCTGCTACGCGCCCATCTGGAGTCGGAGGACGCCCTGCCCCCGGACGTCCTGCCGCTGGAGGCGGCCATCCGGGACGCCGAGCGGGCCGTGGACGTGACGCTCGACGGGGTCGTGCTCGGTGCGGAGCAGTTCACGTTCCTCGGCACGGGCTGGACGTGCGGGCTGGCGCTGGAGGCCGCGCTGAAGATGCGGGAGGCTGCAGGCGCCTGGACGGAGGCGTACCCGGCGATGGAGTACCGTCACGGCCCGATCAGCATCACCGGCCCCGGGCGCGTGGCGTGGGCGTTCGGCCGGCTTCCGGAGGGGCTGGCCGACGACGTCGACCGGGTCGGCGGCGCCCTGGTCGCGGACTCCACCGGCACGGCCGGAAGCCTGGACCCGCTCGCCGATCTGGTCCGCGCCCAGCGCCTGGCCGTGGCCTGCGCGGAGGCACGCGGGTACGACCCGGACCGGCCCCGCAACCTCACGCGGTCCGTCGTCCTGCAGGACGGTCGTGCCTGAGCCGGCGGGCGTCTGCCCCTGGGCGGAGGGCCGGCGACCGTGATCCTCACCGTCACCCTGAACGTCGCCCTCGACGTCACCTACGGCGTCGACAGCCTGCGCCCCCGCACCTCGCACCGGGTCGGGTCCGTCCACCGGCGGGCCGGAGGCAAGGGCGTCAACGTGGCCCGGGTGCTCGCCGGGCGGGGGCGTGACGTCGCCGTCACCGGGCTGGTCGGCGGCCCCACGGGCGCGCTGGTGCGCGAGGACCTGCGCGCGGTGCCCGGGCTGCGTGACGAACTCGTCCCCGTCGCGGGCGACTCGCGGCAGACCGTGACCGTCGTGTCCGGTGACGACGGGGACGCCACCGTGTTCAACGAGCAGGGCCCGCAGGTGAGTCCGCGGGAGTGGCGGACGTTCGCCGAGCGCTTCGCGGTGCTGGTGCGCGAGGCGTCGGTGGTCACGCTCTGCGGCAGTCTGCCCCCGGGGCTGCCCGAGGACGCGTACGCCCGCCTGGTGCGCACCGCCGCCGGGAGGGGGGTGCTGACCGTGCTGGACACCAGTGGCGCCCCGCTGCTCGACGCGCTCGGCGCAGGGCCCGACGTCGTCAAGCCCAACGCGGCCGAGCTCCTGGCGGCCACCGGGTCCGAGGACGCCGGGGCGGGCGCCGAGCGGCTGCGCGCCCTCGGCGCACGGTCCGTCGTGGTGTCCTCAGGACCCGGCGGGCTCCTGGCCGTCACACCCGACGGCCGCCGGCGGGCCGTGCCGCCCGAGCGGCTGGCCGGCAATCCCACCGGGGCGGGCGACGCCTGTGTCGCCGCGCTCGCGGCGGGGCTCGCCGACGGCGCGGGCTGGCCGGCCGTCCTGCGCGAGGCGGTGGCCCTGTCGGCCGCCGCCGTCGTCCGCCCCGTGGCCGGCGAGGTCGACGCCGCCGCCTACGAACGTCTCCGTACCACCGTGACCGTGGAGGATCTCCATGCCCCTCAGCCCCACTGACGACATCGTCGGCCCCGCCTCCCGCGCCGGCGTCGGTGTCGGGGCGTTCAACGTGGTGCAGCTCGAGCACGCCGAGGCGATCGTCGGCGGCGCGGAGGCCGCGGGCCGCCCGGTGATCCTGCAGATCAGCGAGAACACCGCCCGCTACCACGGCGGCCTCGAGCCGATCGGGCTGGCGACCCTCGCCGTCGCGCGCGGCGCGCTGACCCCCGTCGCCGTGCACCTCGACCACGCGGAGTCCGTGGACCTCGTGCACGAGGCCGTACGGCTCGGCTTCTCGTCCGTGATGTTCGACGCCTCCACGCTCCCTTACAAGGAGAATCTGCGGTCGACCCGTGAGGTCGCCGAGTACTGCCACGCCCGGGGCGTGTGGGTGGAGGCGGAACTGGGAGAGGTCGGCGGGAAGGACGGGGCGCACGCGCCGGGGGTGCGGACCGACCCCGCACAGGCGCGGGACTTCGTCGCCGCCACGGGGGTCGACGCGCTGGCCGTGGCGGTGGGCAGCTCGCATGCCATGACCACCCGCGACGCCGTGCTGGACTTCTCCCTCATCTCGGCGCTGCGCGACGCGGTGAGCGTGCCTCTGGTGCTGCACGGCTCGTCGGGCGTGGCGGACGCGGAGCTGGCGCGGGCGGTGCGGGCCGGCATGACGAAGGTCAACGTCTCCACCCACCTGAACAAGCGGTTCACGCGGGCCGCGCGGACGTATCTGGACGCGCATCCGTCGGCCGTGGACCCGCGCCGGTACCTCGGTCCGGCGCGGGACGCCGTCGCGGAGGCGGTGACGCGTCTGCTGGAGGTGCTGCACGGTGAGCCCGACTGAGCCGCGGCGGGTCGTCGCGCACCGCGCGCCGCAGGAGTGGGACAGGCACGGGGGTCCGGCGTTGTGACCGCCCGGTTCCACCACCCGTAGGGGGATCTGGCAGGCTGGTGCACGCGGCAACCACGCGCGGACGACGAGGACCGGCGCCGGACCGCCCCTACCGACCAGGCACCGCTGCCACCGGACGATGACCGGTGGCGCTGTGCCCAGCGGTGCGCGCCCTCACCCGGCTCCTATTCGGAAGGTTCCCCTCCGCATGCCCTTGGCCCTGTTCGCCCTGGCCGTCGTCGCGTTCGGCATCGGCACGACCGAGTTCGTCACCATGGGTCTCCTCCCCCAGATCGCCGACGGCCTGGCGGTGTCCGTGCCGGCCGCGGGCAACCTCGTCTCCGCCTACGCGCTGGGCGTGGTGATCGGCGCGCCGCTGCTGACCGCGATCGGCGCGCGGGTGCCGCACAAGCGGCTGCTGCTGATGCTCACGGGCGTGTTCGTCGTCGGGAACGTGGCCTCGGCGCTCGCGCCGAACTACGGGCTGCTGTTCGCGGCGCGCGTCCTGGCGGGACTGCCCCACGGGGCGCTGTTCGGCGTCGGCGCGGTCGTCGCCTCCAAGCTGGTCGCGCCGGACCGGGCGGCCCGTGCGGTGTCGATGATGTTCCTCGGTCTCACGGTCGCCAACATCGTCGGCGTCCCCGCCGGGACGGCACTCGGGCAGCAGTTCGGCTGGCGGTTCGCGTACGCGGCGGTGGCCGTCATCGGCGTCCTCGCCCTCGCGGCGCTGGTGCGGCTCGTCCCGCACCAGCCGCGGGGCGAGCAGGCGGGAGTCGTGCACGAACTGCGCGCGATGAAGAACAAGCAGGTGCTGCTCGGGCTGGTCACGGCGGTCGTCGGGTTCGGCGGCTTCTTCGCCATGTACAGCTACCTCGTGCCGATGCTGACCAACCTCACCGGGATCGCGGACTCGTCCACGACTGTGGTCCTCGCGCTGTTCGGCGTCGGCATGACGCTCGGCACGCTCGTCGCGGGACCGCTCACCGACCGGGCGCTGCGCCCCACCCTGTACGGCGGGTTCGCGCTGCTCGCGGCGGCGCTGGTGACGCTGCACTTCGTCATCGGGCACCTGGTGCCGGCGCTCGTCGTCATCACGATCACGGGCGGTCTGAGCTCGCTGATCACCACGCCGGTGCAGATGCTGCTGATGACCAAGGCGCAGGACGCTCCGACGATGGCGGCCGCGTCCAACCACTCCGCCTTCAACCTCGCGAACGCGGGCGGGGCCTGGCTGGGCGGCCTGGTCATCGCGGCGGGCTGGGGCTGGTCCTCGCCCACGCTGGTCGGCGCCGCCCTGGCGGTCATCGGTCTCGCCCTCGCCGCGACGGGCGGCTACCTGGACCGGGACAGCCGCGCGTCCAAGGTCGTGCTCGCCTCCACGGGCGGGGGCGCCGAACGGGCTCCGGGGCGGGAGGCGCCCGCTGCCGCCTGCGGCAAGGATCCGTCCGCGTGACGCGGCAGGACCGGACGCGACGGGCCGTCGACCGCTGGGTCAGCGGTCGACGGCCCGCCGTGCGTCCAGGGGCCGGTCGCCCGTGCGCACGACGTGCTCCACGAGCCGGAACGCCTCGGCGGGGGGCACGGCGTTCTCGTTCCGGTAGCGGTCGTGCCGGCCGTCGGCGAGGCTGCTTCCGGCGGCGCCGTGCCGGCCCCGCCGCCCTCGATCGCCCATGCCCCGGCCACGCCCGGGACGCTCTCGCGGCACGGGAAGGGGGCGGGCAGCCATCTTGGCCGCCCGCCCCCTCGCCGGTCACGTCACGTGCGTTCGGGGGCCGCCGTGTCCGGGTTCTCCGGGTTCTCCGGGGACGTCGAGCGGGACAGCGCGCCCGGCCACCAGGCCTTCGGGCCGATGTCGATCACCAGGGCCGGGACCAGCAGGGACCGGACGACGAGGGTGTCGAGGAGGACGCCGAAGGCGACGATGAAGGCGATCTGGACCAGGAAGGCCAGGGGGATCACCATCAGCGCGGCGAAGGTCGCGGCGAGCACCACGCCGGCCGAGGTGATGACGCCGCCGGTGGTGGTCAGACCGCGCAGCACGCCCTGGCGGGTGCCGTGCGACAGGGCCTCCTCGCGGACCCGGGACATCAGAAAGATGTTGTAGTCGACGCCCAGGGCGACCAGGAACACGAAGCCGTACAGCGGGACCGACGCGTCCGTTCCGCTGAAGCCGAAGAGGTGCTGGAAGACCAGCGCGGAGACGCCGAGGGTGGCCAGGAAGTTGAGCCCCACGGTCGCCACCAGCAGCACCGGCACGATCACGGACCGCAGCAGCAGGACGAGGATCAGCAGGATCACGACGAGCACGATCGGCACGATCAGCGCGCGGTCGTCGGAGGCGGTCTGCTGGGTGTCGACCTGCTGGGCGGTGTAGCCGCCGACGAGGGCGTCGGCGCCCGGGATGCCGTGCAGGTTGTCCCGCAGCCGTTCGACGGTCTGCTTCGCGGCGTCGCTGTCGGCGGCGGCCTCCAGTGTGGCGTCGACGCGCACCCGCCCGTCGACGATCTTGGGTTCCCCGCCGCCGGGCCGTCCGGAGGCGGAGACGGGGGCGGCGGAGGCCACTCCCTCGGTCTCGTTCGCGGCGGCCGTGACCTCGTCGAGCCGGTCGGCGTCGGCGAGGATGACGGCCGGGTTGCCGGACCCGCCGGGGAAGTGCTCGCCGAGCGTCTTCTGCGCGGCGACGGACGGCGCGTCGTTGACGAAGATCTCGTCGAGCGGGGTGCCCTTGGCGGACAGGGACGGGGAGAAGGCCGCGAAGACGGCCAGGACCAGCACGGTCACCGCCCACACGCGGCGCGGCTTGCGGTCGACGGTCGCGGCGACGCGGCGCCACACGCTGTGCCCCTCGACGGTGGCGTCCGACGCCTTGGGCTTGGCGGGCCAGTACGCGCTGCGGCCCAGCAGGGCGAGGGCGGCCGGCAGGAAGGTGAGCGCGGACAGCACGGAGCAGACGATGCCGATGGCGCCGACCGGGCCGAGGGCGCGGTTGTTGGTGAGGTCGCTGACGAGCAGCGTCAGCAGACCGAGGGCGACGGTGGCGGCACTGGCGGTGATGGCGCCGAGGGACCGGCGTACGGCGGCGAGCGCGGCGGCGAACCGATCGCCGCGCACGGCGAGTTCCTCGCGGAAGCGGGCGGCGAGGAGCAGGGCGTAGTCGGTGGCCGCGCCGATCACGAGGATGGACAGGATGCCCTGCACCTGGCCGTCGACGCGCACCACGTCGTGGTCGGCGAGGACGTAGACGATGGCGCAGGCCAGGCCGAGCGCGAAGACGGAGCCGAGGATGATGACGAAGGGCAGCAGGACACTGCGGTAGACCAGCAGGAGGATCAGCAGCACGGCGGCGAGGGCCACTCCGAGCAGCAGGCCGTCGATGCCGGCGAACGCGTCGGACAGGTCCACCTGGCTGGCCGCGGGGCCCGCCACCTCGGCCGTGGTGCCGTCGACGGCGCCCGCCGCCTCGCGCACCTCGTCGACGACGTCGGCCAGCCCGTCACCGAGGTCGGGCTCCACCTGCACCACGGACTGCAGGGCCTTGCCGTCCTCGGAGGGGAAGGCGGGCGAGGGCTCGCCGACGACGCCGGGCTCGCCGGCGAGCCCGGCGACCGCGCGGGTGGCCGCCGAGCGCTGGGCGTCGGTGATCCGTCCGCCGTCCGCGGTCCACACGACGATCGCGGGCAGCGTCTCCTGCTGGTCGAACGCCTCGCGTTCGTCGAGCACCCGCGTGGACTCGGCGCTCCGGGGCAGGAAGGAGGCCTGGTCGTTGGTGGCCACCTCGCCCAGCTTGCCCGCGTACGGGCCGAGCGTCCCGCCCACGCCGAGCCAGACGATCAACAGAGCGAGTGGTACGAGCCACCGGGCCCGCCGTGGTGCGGTTGTCATGTGGGTTCCTATGACGCGAGAGGTTGTGTCAACGGTCGATTATGTCAATCATCGAGTGATCTTATACTGGCCGCTATGAGCGGCTCACAAACCCCAGCGCCTCCTCCGCCCGAGGAGTGCCCGACCGGGCTGCAGTCATTCGCGGTGCAACTGCGCCGGATGACCGGCGAGTTCAACCGCATCGTCCAGGAGTTCGCTCAGGCGCACGGTCTGCACCACACCGACATGCTCGCCCTGATAGCGATCCTCGACGGCGGCGGACCCGACGCACCCATGACACCCGGCCGTCTGCGCAAACAGCTCAACCTCACCTCCGGCGCGATGACAGCATGCCTGGACCGCCTGGAGCGGGCGGGGCACATTCGGCGTGTCCGGGCGGTCGACGACCGCCGTGTGGTGCATCTGGAGTACGCGGACCGGGCCAAGAGCCTGGCGCGGGAGTACTTCCAGCCGCTCGCGCGCAGCACCGACACGGCGCGCGGGCGTTTCACGACCGAGGAACTGCGCGTGGTCATCCGCTTCCTCGCCGAGCTGAACCACGAGCTCGCGCTGTTGCGCGGACGCGCGGACTGACCCACCGAGCGGCGGACGGCCAGGCCAGGGCACGAGAAAGGGAGTTGTGGCTCATCTGCTGATGGGCGGGAGCCGGGTGGGGTCGATGAGCAGGATGCCGCCACGGGCGACACAGGAAGGCGGACACACCTTCACGTTCCTCACCCGCGGCCTGCACCACTGCCTGCGTACGGCAGCCGAGGGCGCCGCGCGCCCCCCGCTCGGGGCGCGCGACGTGATCACGAGGGACCGGCACCGGCGGTTCCGGCCGGCCCGCGGCACCCGTCCACGAGGGCGCCGGCCGGCACGGCCGCATCCGCCGCGAGCGCATGAGGTCCCGTGTGCCGTCGGTCAGCCGTCCGTCACAGGGCGGCGGTCGTCCAGTACCGGGTGGAGGAGCGGGCGCCTGGCCGTGCGGCCGTCACCGGACGAGCGGCCCCGCAGACGGCGGAGCAGCCACGGGCCCAAGAAGCCTGTCGGCCAGCGGAGTTCGGTGCCGACGGCGCGCAAGCCGGTGGGCGGGGCCTGCGGCGGGAGGGGGTGGGTCCAGGTGTCGTCGCCGCCGGGCAGCCGCAGGGCGTGGGCGAGGGCGGCGGCGATGCGCTCGCGGCCCAGGGGGCCGGCGTGGAGGCGGTCGGGGCTCCCCAGCCGGGGGTCGCCCGCGACCGGATGGAGGGCCGCTTCCGCGACGACGACTCCGTGCCGGCGTGCGGTGCGGCGTATGCCCTCGTTGAGGGCCGTGACGCGCGGAATCAGAGGCCGTGCGACGGGACAGACGCGGGAGAGGTCCGGGACGGTGACCGTGGCGACCCGGGCGCCCTGCTCCGTGAGCGCCCCGAACACGGCGTCCAGGTGAGCGCAGACCTCGTCGGCGTCGAAGCGGGGTCTCAGCAGGCCGTTGACGCCGGCGACGACGGTGGCGAGGTCGGGCCGCAGCGCGGGGGCGGGCGGCAGCTGCTCGGTGCGGATCCGGGCGGTGAGGCGGCCCCGCACCGCCAGGTTGGCGTACCGGAGGGCGGGCTCGTGCCGGGCCGGGTGCTCGGCGAAGCCGCGCAGGCCGGTGACGTCGTCGCCGTCGCCGACGCCCTCGGTCTGGCTGTCGCCGAGAGCGACGTGGCGGAGGCAGGTCGTCTCAGTTCCGGGCACGGCTGCGCCGCCTCTCCTCCAGTACGGCAACGGTCCGCAGGCACCAGTCGCGGTTCTCCTGCTCGAAGGCCACGCCGCACAGACAGGTCAGGTAGGGGCCGATGCGCTCGCCGTGGCGGAGGAAGTCCTCCTCGCTGCGGTCGCCGCGCAGACGCCGGAGCAGCGCCTCGAAGGACTGACGCCTGCCGGCGTATTCTGCGGGCGTGGGGCTGTGGTTCGAGACGCGTCGGTCCGACTCTCCGTGGATCGACACCGTGTGGACGTGCACCAGCGAGCGTGTCACCAGCATGACGTCCGTCGCCGGGGCGCGGCTGGGGCTGGTCTTCTGGCAGCAGGGCGGGACGGCGTACGCGGCGGTCACGGGACCCGAGACCCGGGCCGGGTCGGCGCCCGTGCCGGAGGGGGCCGTTTTCACGGGGATCGATTTCGCCGTGGGCACCTCGCTGCGGATGGCGCCGACGGCGGAGCTGCTCGACGGCGGGGTCGCGCTCCCCGACACCTCGCGCCGGACGTTCCGGCTGGACGGGACGCGCTGGGAGACCCCGGGTCCCGACGATGCCGAGGCCCTGGTGGAGCGGCTGGTGCGGGCCGGGGTGCTCGACCGCGATCCGCTCGTCGCCGACGTGCTCCGCGGCCACCGTCCCGCCGTCTCGCAGCGGACCGTCGAGCGGCGCTTCCGGGCCGCGACCGGGCTCACGCGGGGTGCCGTACGGCAGATCGAGCGGGCGCGCACGGCGGCGCGGCTGCTGGCCGCCGGCGAGCCGGCCGCCGGCGTCGCCGCCAAGCTGGACTACTTCGACGAGCCGCACTTGGCCCGGGCCTTGCGGACGTACGTCGGACGCACCGCGCGGCAGCTGCGTGAGGGCGCCGGAGGGGCGATCGCGCTCGACGTCGATCAGCGCCTGACGTCGTAGACGAGCTTGACGATGCCGTTGGAGTAGGTCTCCGACTCCCGGAGGGCC
This sequence comes from Streptomyces sp. DH-12, assembly GCF_002899455.1. GTDB lineage: Bacteria > Actinomycetota > Actinomycetes > Streptomycetales > Streptomycetaceae > Streptomyces. The sequence continues at coordinate 536,768 of NZ_PPFB01000001.1, forward strand.
AGCATCTGCTTGTCCCGGTCGGCGCGGCCGAACAAGCTCTTTCCGGCGCCGAGCAGCACGGGGAACATCAGCAGGTTGTACTGGTCGATCAGGCCGGCGTCGGACAGGCGTCGGGCCAGTTCCGCACTGCCGTGGATGAAGATCGCGCCGCCCTCGCCCTCCTTCAGCGCGGCGACGTCCCCGGTGGAGCGGAGCACCGTGATCGGGCCCCAGTCGTCGACCAGGGCGTTCTCGGACAGCGTCGACGACACCACGTACTTCGGCAGGTCGCGGTAGGCGGCGTGGTCCTCCGAGCCGGGCCAGACCGGCGCGAACGCCTCGTAGCTGCGGCGGCCGAACATCAGCGCCGTCGTGTCGGCCAGTTCCTCGCCCTTCAGCGACCAGGCCTCCTCGACGAACTCCAGGTCCTTGAACACCCAGCCGCCGCTGCGGTGCCCCTCCCCCGGCCCGCCGCCGGGGGAGTCCACGACGCCGTCCAGGGACATGAACCCCGTGTACACCAGTTTCCGCATGCTGCGCCTCCTCCACAGGCCCGCTGAGCTGTCGCGTCCACGCTAGAGGGAGGCGGGGGCGGCCGTCTTGGACGGAAACGACACGCGGGTGGTCAGCGGCGGCTCTGCGCGGCGTAGGGCTGGAGGAGCTGGTCGACGGGGGCGTAGTCGTCGGTGAGGACGGGGGCGTCGGCGGTCCAGGCGGTGAGGGTGTCGCCCGTGGCGGTCCTCCATCCGGTGCGGCGGGCGTCGAGCGCCTTCTGGACGGCGGCCAGGTCGACGGGGCGGTCGGAGGCGACGGCCACGAGATTGCCGCCCGCGGGCGTGCCGGTGCGGGCGAGGCCGATGTCGACGGGTTCGCCGAGGAGGGCGACGTGGTCGAACACCTCGCGGAGCGTGGCCAGTTCGGCCTTCGCGAAGGCCTGCTCGCCGTGGTCGATGAGATTGACGACGTAGAGGCCGTCCCGGGCGAGGACGCGCCGCACCTCCGTCAGCGCCTCGACCGTGGTGAGGTGCCACGGGACGCTGACGCCTCCGAAGGCGTCGCCGACGACGAGGTCGAGCGCGTCGGCGTCCAGACGCCTCAGCCCCAGTCTGCCGTCCTCGGTGCGGACGTCGATGCCGGGCTGCGGACGCAGACCGAGCCGCTCGCGGTCGATCCGTACGACGCCGTCGTCGATCTCGGACACCGCACTGCGCGTCCCGGGGCGGGTGGCCGCGAGGTAGCGGGGCAGGGTGAGGCCGCCGCCTCCCAGGTGGTGAGCGGTGAGGGGCCTGCCCTCGGGGAAGGCGGCGTCGGCCACCGACGCGACGGCCTTGACGTAGGTGAACTCCAGGTGGGTCGGGTCGCCGGCGTCGACGTAGGAGTGCCGCACGCCGTCCAGCACGAGCGTGCGGCCGCCGTCGCGGGCGGGGTCGGCGACGACCTCGGCGCAGTGGTACCGCGTCTCGACGTCGCAGCCGCCCGGCGCGACGGAGGCGGCCAGGCCGCCCGCCGCCAGGGCGAGGGCGAGGGCGGGCGCGGCACCGCTCCGGGCGCGCAGCCGCCAGGTGACCAGCACCGACGCGATCACCAGCAGGGCGCCGAGACCGAACAGGATGCCGCTGACCGGCAGTCTCGACAGGAGCACGAAGCCGGTCAGGACGGTGCCGACGATGGAGCCCACGGTGCCGACGCCCGACAGCCGGCCGACGACCGTGCCGGTCTCGGCGAGGCGGGTGAGCCGCACCTTGGTCACCAGCGGCGTCACCGCGGACAGCAGCGCGCCCGGCACCAGGATGGTCAGCGCCGCGACGAGGATCAGCAGCGGGCGCGCCCACTCCGCGATGCCGCGCAGCACGGCCGGGGTGAGGGCCACGACCGCGCCCGAGACGCCGAGCGCGGGTCCGATGAGCCGCAGCGGGTCGACCTGGTCGGCGACGCGCCCGCCCAGCCACGAGCCGAGCGCGATCGCCGTGAGGGCGATGCCGATCACCAGGGTGCTGGTCTCGAGAGTGAGGCCCAGGTACGGGGCCAGCAGGCGCAGGGCGACGATCTCGACGACCAGCACCGCGGCCGATGCCCCGAACACCAGGACGGCGGCGGCGCGGGGCCCCAGGCCGGGGCGGCCGGCAGTGCCCTCGGCGACGGGCGGGGAAGACAGTCCGGTCACACACAGCATCCTTGCACGCGGGCGGTCACCGGCATGCCGTCTTTCGTTCCGCCGCCCGTGGACCGCCGGTGCACCCGCGTCCGGGGCCGGCGCGGAAAGTCGCGTGCCCCGGCGCCCGCGGTGTCCCATCATGTCCGGATGGAGTCTCGCTTCCTCGGCATCGCCGAATTGACGGACGTACCGGACGTGGCCGTGGTGGTGGACGTCATGCGGGCGTACACGGTGGCCGCCTGGGCGTTCGCCCGGGGCGCCGAACGGGTCGTTCTCGCCGAGTCGTTGGAGGACGCGCTGGCGCTCAAGGCGCGGCGTCCCGACTGGCTGACCCTCAAGGACGGGCCGCCCGCACCCGGCTTCGACCTGGTCAACTCCCCTGCCCTGCTGCGCGGGACGCACCTCGCCGGGCGCACCGTCGTCCAGAAGACCACGGCGGGCACCGTCGGCGCCCTCGCCGTCAAGGACGCCTCCCTGGTGCTGTGCGCGAGCTTCGTGGTGGCGGGGGCGACGGCCGGGCTGTTGCGGGAGCGCGCCTGTGAGCGCGTCACGTTCGTGGTCACCGGAGGGGGCGGCCGCGCCGAGGAGGATCTGGCGTGCGCCGAGTACATCGCGCGGAGGGCCGGCGGGGGCGCCGTGGACGCCGGCCCGTACCTGCGGCGTGCCGACGCGTCGCGTTCCGCCGCCGAGTTGAGGCAGGGGGTGCGCGAGGGCTCCACCCCTGAAGACGTCGCGCTCTGCCTGGAGCCGGACCGGTTCCCGTTCGCGATGGTGGCGGGTGCGGAGGACTCGCTCATGGTGCTCCGGCGGGTCGCCCCGGTGGACCCCCCGCCCTCGGCCTGACCGCCGGCGCCGGACCGGCACGCCCTCCCGCCGCGCTGCTGAACAGCCGCTTGCGTCACGGGTATTGACAACGATGTCAGCAGCGTGATCTAGTCCGCTTCCGCCAGCCAGGCACGACAGGCGAGGAACAGGAGACCGCTTCCATGCACCCACCCCTCCGCAGATGGCGCCACCGCGCCACGACGGTCCTCGCCGCCCTCGCCGTCGTCGGAGCCGGCCTGGCGCCCGCGCCGGCCCTCGCCCGGCCGTCGACGTCGTCCGGCGAGCGACTGACCTCCCTGGTCAACCCGTTCATCGGCACCCAGAACTTCGGCAACACCTTCCCCGGAGCCAGCGCGCCCTTCGGGATGGTGCAGGTGAGCCCGGACACCGGCGGGCAGGGCGGTTACGACTACCAGCAGGACAGGATCCACGGGTTCAGCCAGACCCACCTCTCCGGCGTCGGCTGCTCCGTCATGGGCGAGCTGCCGCTGATGCCGACCACCGGTGCGGTCGACACCGTGGATCCCGACGCGTACCGCTCGGCCTACTCGCACGACGACGAGGAGGCCGAACCCGGCTACTACCGCGTCGGGTTGAAGACGTACGGCATCGACGCCGAGCTGACGGCCACCCCGCGCACCGGGTGGCAGCGCTACACCTTCCCCGCCACCGGCCGGGCCAACGTGCTGTTCAACACCGGCAAGGCCAACCAGCGGGTGTACAGCTCGGAGGTGCACGTCGTCGGGGACCGGACGGTCGAGGGCCGGGTCGAGGCGGGCAACTTCTGCGCGGGCAAGGACCGGCACACGGTCTACTTCACCGCCACCTTCGACCGGCCGTTCGCCTCGCACGGCACCTGGCGGGGCTCCACTCCCCGTCCGGGCGGGCGGGACGCGGCCGGTGAGGGCGGCAACGGCGCCTGGGTGACGTTCGACGCCGAGGACGACCGGGACGTCGTCGTCAAGGTCGGCCTGTCGTACACGGGTCTCGAGGGCGCCCGGAAGAACCTGGAGGCGGAGACGGCGGATTCCTACGACTTCGACGCCACGCGGGAGGCGCTGCGGGCCACCTGGGAGCGGCAGCTCGCCGCGGTGAAGGTCGAGGGCGGGCCGGAGGAACGGCGGCGTGCGCTCTACACGGCGCTCTATCACGCGCAGTTGCACCCGAACCTCGCCGGGGACGTCGACGGCCGGTACGCGGGCTTCGACGGGAAGGTGCACACGGCGTCCGGGTTCACGCCGTACCAGAACCTGTCGTTGTGGGACACCCACCGGCCGCAGAACCAGCTGCTGCAGATGCTGGAGCCGAGGGTGGCGCGGGACGTGGCGCTGTCGGTCGTCGCGATCGGACGGGACGGCGGCTGGCTGCCGCGCTGGTCGCTCGCCAACAGCGAGACCAACATCATGACGGGCGACCCGGTGACCCCCTTCCTCGTCGAGGCGTGGTCCAAGGGGCTGCTCGCCGGACACGAGCAGGAGGCGTACGCGCTGCTGCGGAAGAACGCGCTGCGGACGCCGCCGGACGACTCGCCCTACAACGGGCGTGCGGGCATCGCCGCCTACCTGGAGCGCGGGTACGTGCCCAGCGGGCTCGAGCCGGGGAAGGACTGCCCGGACAAGGGCGGCGACAACGACTGCCGTCACCCGGCGTCGGCGACCCTGGAGTACGCGGCGGCGGACGCGTCGCTGGCGCTGATGGCCGAGGGGCTGGGCCGCACGGCGGACGCCCGGATGTTCGCGGCGCGCGGGCAGTGGTACCGGAACCTGTGGGACTCCTCCCTCCAGCAGTTCCGGCCCCGCACCACCGAGGGCACGTGGGTGACGCCGTACGACCCGGTCGAGGCGGGGCACCAGTTCCACGAGGGCGGCGCCTACCAGTACCAGTGGCTGGCGCCTCAGGACCCGGCCGGGCTGGTGGAGCTGATGGGCGGCAGGAAGAGGACGGAGCAGCGGCTCGACGCCTTCTTCGCCTACGACAAGCTGCTGAAGGACCCCGCCGGGACCGCCCGCCACGACTGGATCTCGGCGCCGTACGACTACTACGGCAAGCCGACCTACAACCCGAACAACGAGCCCGACCTGCACGCGCCGTACATGTATCTGTGGACGGGCGCGCCGGCGAAGACGGCGACCGTGATCCGCGCGGCGATGACCCTGTTCACCGACGGGCCGGACGGCATGACCGGCAACGACGACCTGGGCACCATGTCGGCCTGGTACGTCTTCTCGTCCCTGGGCCTGTACCCGACGACGAACGGCGGCGGCTTCCTCGCCGTGTCGTCCCCGCAGTTCCCGTCGGCGGAGATCCGCATCGGCGCGTACGGGAAGCGGCAGGGCGGCACGCTGACCGTGAAGGCTCCGGGCGCGAGCGACACGCGGCGGTACGTGGAGCGGACGGAGTTCGGCGGGAAGGACCTGCGCGCCACCTGGCTGGACTGGGACGCGGTCGCCGAGGGCGGGCGGCTCACCTTCGAGATGAGCGACGAGCCGTCGGCGTGGGGCGCCGGCAAGGGCGCCGAGCCGCCGTCCGTGAACCGGGCGGCCGCCGACTCCCGCCGCCACCTCGACGCCTCGCTGCGCACGTCCGCCGACGTGGTGCCGGCGTCGGACAGCGCCCAGGACGTGCGGCTGCGGATGGACGTGCTGGGCCAGGCGCCCGGCGCGCTGCGGGTGGACGTCGGGGTCGAGGCGCCCCGCGGGTGGACGGCGAAGACGTCCGGACCGTTCACACTGGCGTCGCACCGGCTGCCGGTGCAGCGGACCGCGACGGTGGACGTGCGCGTGCCGGCCGGGACCGCGCCGGGCACGTACACCCTGCGGATCACGGCGGGCGCCGGCGGGGTGAGGAAGGTGGAGCGGGTCGCCACCGTCGAGGTGCGCGAGGCCGCGCGCTGTGCCGGGGCGGCCGGTGAGCAGTGTGCCGTCGACCTCGGCCGGGAGCTGAACCACGACGGGACCGCGACCGTCGCCGCCCCCGACGAGGGCGACTTCGACGGCGCGGGGTGGAGCTACGACGGGGACCTGCTGCCCGGCACGGGGCCGGTGGCGTGGGACGGCGTGACCTACGACGCCCCGGACCCGTCCGGCACGGCCGCCAACTTCGTCGAGGCGCGCGGTCAGGCCCTCCTGCTGCCGGCCGGTTCGTACGGCACGCTGCGGCTGGTCGGCGCGTCCCACCACGGGCCGGTGACGACCGGCCTCACCGTCCGCTACACCGACGGCACCACCGCCGAACTGCCGGTCACCGTCGGCGACTGGGCGGGATCCGCACCCGCGGGCGGCTCCGTGGCGCTGGAGATGCCGCACCGGATCAAGCGGGGGCAGGGCGTGGACGGCCCGCCGGTCCGCCTGTTCGCCGCGTCCGTGGCCCTCGACGCGTCGAAGACGGTGCGCTCGCTCGGTCTGCGGAACGACCCCCGGGTGCAGATCTACGCCCTCACGCTCGGGTAGCCCCCGCCCGCGGCCGGGCGTCCGTGTCACCGGTGACACGGACGCCCGGCTCGTCACGTCCCGCCCGGCGCCCGCGGTGGCGCGGTGCACGAACCCAGGCGTCGCGGCCCGCGGGGCCTGGGCCGCGCGGGGCGGCGGACCGAGGTGGCCGCCGATGGGCGTCGGGAGCGGGAGCAGGACGGACGCGGTCTTCGGTGCCCGTGAACCTCGTACGGCCGCCGCTCCTTCCACGGGGACCCCGCTTCATGGTGCGGCCCGGACAGGGCGGTGCCGTGCCTGGAAGGCGCCGCCCTGTCCGGGCCGCAGCACGCGGTCATTCTGCACAGCGCCCCCGCTTCGGCCATCCGCATGCGGCATCCGGGGCACGTCCGCGCCCGACGGGCGTGTGGCGTGGCGGGCACGGCCGGTCACGCTCAGCATGAGGAGGTGCCCTGCCGGACCCCGGGCACCCCGCCCGGTGCGGGGGCGTCCGTGCGTCCGGCCCCTCGACGAGGAGCGTGCCCATGACCTTCAACCCCCTGGAGCAGCGGGGCATCCCGCTGGACCGTCAGCTGCGCAGCTGGCGCGAGCTGAACGTGGAGCCCATCGACCCGGACCGCTGTGACCCGTACACGCGGTGCCGGATCATCACGATGAACGGGATCGAGGTGGAGGCGATCCTGTTCAGCCACCAGCTCGCCCGCCACACCCGCGACCCGGAGATCAAGCGTCAGCTGGCCCAGACCCGGTACATCGAGGCGCAGCAGCAGAAGGCGGTGAACTGGCTGCTCCCGGGTGTCTCCTCGGTGCTGGAGACGACCATCGCGTACGAGCAGGTGGCCGTCGACCTGACCGCCTGGGTGGCGCGGATGGAGCCGGACCCGTACCTGAAGCAGGCCTACCAGTTCGGTGTGCTGGAGGACTTCGACCACCTGTACCGGTACGCGAACCTGTACGAGATGATCGAGCACCGCAAGGCCGAGTCGATCGTCGACAACCTGACCGAGGTCATGCCGGGCCGGCCCACGCGGTACCACCACCGCGACCCGGTCGACAACGTCCGCGACCCGTACGCCAGGGACCAGGCCGACCCGCTGTCGAAGCTGCACGCGCTGACGATCATGTCGACGGAGCAGCAGACGATGAACTTCTACATGAACACCGGCCCCACCTACATGGAGCCGATCGCCCGTCAGCTCTACCAGGAGATCGGGCTGATCGAGGAGGAGCACGTCACCCACTACGAGTCCCTGGTGGACCCGGGTGAGACGTGGTGGGAGCAGCTCGTCAACCACGAGTACAACGAGTGCTACCTGTACTACTCGTTCATGGAGCAGGAGAGCGACCCGAAGGTCAAGGCGATCTGGGAGCTGCACCTGAACATGGAGCTGGAGCACCTGCGCATCGCGTGCGACCTGATGCGCCGCCACGACGGCCGCGAACCGCAGGAGGTCCTGGCGCCGGAGCTGCCCAACGTGATCACCTTCGAGCCGAACAAGGCCTACATCCGGGAGCTGCTGGACACCCAGATGGACCTGACGACGCTCGGGGCGGGCTACGTCCGCGAGGCGCACGAGCGGTTCGAGAAGATGCAGGAGCGGATCCACGGCGGGGAGAACCCGCCGAGCGACCGGGTGATGCACGAGCACCACGAGATGTTCGGCCGCGAGTACCGCGTGCAGACCGAGGGCGAGCACCCCGACCCCGCCCAGCGCGAGAAGTAGGGAGGGGATCGCATGTCCGACTTGCAGACTCCGCAGGCCGGGGACGACCGTTCCCGGGACGACGACGTCGTCTCCCTGCTGATGCGCCAGCACGGCGACATCCGCAACCTGTTCGACGAGGTCGAGGCCACCAGCGGCGAGGAACGGCGGGACGCCTTCCGGCGGTTGGTGCGGCTGCTGGCCGTGCACGAGACCGCCGAGGAGGAGGTCGTCCACCCCTTCGTCCGGCGGTCGGTCGACGGCGGCCAGCAGATCGTCGAGGACCGGCTCGCCGAGGAACGGGAGGCCAAGGAGATGCTGGCCGCCCTGGACGAGATGGACCCCGACGGCCCCGACTTCCTGCCGCAGCTCATCACGTTGCGGCGGGACGTGCAGATGCACGCCCGGGCGGAGGAGCGCTACGAGTTCACCCACATCCGGCGCAGCACCGACGTCACCGGCCTCGCCGCGATGGCCAAGGCCATCAAGGCCGCCGAGGCGATGGCGCCCACCCGGCCCCACCCGGGTGTCGAGTCCGGCGCGAAGAACATGGCGCTCGGTCCGGTGGCCGCCCTCATGGACCGCACCAAGGACACCGTGCGCAAGGCGATGGGCAGGAGCTGAACCCCACGACGGGCGCCGGCCGGCCGGGCTGACCGGCGCCGCGCGGGGTAGACGGCGAGCGGCAGCCGATCGTTCGGAAGGACGGATTGCACCGTGAGCACCCCTGACCCGTGGCCCGGCGCGGCCACCGCACGACGTACCGAGCCCCGACGATCGCTGCTGGTGTGCGCGGTCATCGGGGCCGCCGTCATGGCGGCCGTGGACGAGATCGTCTTCCATCAGATCCTGCACTGGCACCACTTCTACGACCGCTCCACGTCGGATGTGGCTCTGATGTCGGACGGGCTGCTGCACACGGCCTCACTGCTGGCGCTCGTCGCCGGGTTCTTCCTCTTCGCGGATCTGCGGCGGCGCCGGGCGCTGGCGCCGGGGCACGCGTGGAGCGGGGCCTTCCTGGGCGCGGGCGCCTTCCAGCTGTTCGACGGGATCGTGGACCACAAGGTGCTGCGCGTGCACCAGGTCCGCTACGGCGTCGACGTCACCCCGTACGACTGGGCGTGGAACCTGGCCGGGCTGCTGCTGTTGCTCGTCGGAGGCTTCCTGCTGGTGCGTGCCCGGCGGGCAGGGAGGCGGCGGCCGTCGTGACGGCCGGTCCGTTCGCGGCGCCCCTGGCGCTCGCCTGTGTGCTCGCAGCCGTCGTGTACGCAATGGGCGCCGCCCGGCTGCGGCGGCGCGGTGACGCCTGGCCGTGGCGGCGGGACTGCGTCTTCGCCGTCGGCTGTGCGGCCGTGGTGTGGGGGCTGGCGGGTCCGGTGCCGGGCGGGCCGTTCACCGGGCACGTCGGCCGTCATCTGCTGGTGGCCATGGCGGGGCCCGCGCTGCTGGTGGCCGGCCGTCCGCTCACTCTGCTCCTGCGACTGCTGCCGCCCGGCGCACCGCGCCGGGGTCTGCTGCGGGTGGCGCACTCCCCCGTCGCCGGGTGGCTGATGTTCCCCCCGGTCGCCGCGGCCGTCGACATCGGCGGGCTGTGGCTGCTGTACCGCACGGACCTGTGGGCGGTCGCCCACCGGCACCCTCTCCTGGGCGGTCTGCTGGAGCTGCACATGCTGCTGGCCGGTCTGCTCCTCGCGATGGCCGTCTGCCGGCTCGACCCGGTGCGCGGACGGTGCGGTCTGCCGCTGCGGGCGGTGACGCTGCTGGCGGCGGGGGCGGCGCACGCCGTGCTGGCCAAGAGCCTGTACGTCGCCGGGCCGCCGGGGACCGCGTTCGCGGCGGCCGATCTGGAGGCGGGGGCGCAGCTCATGTACTACGGCGGGGACGCCGTGGAGGTGTTCCTCGCGCTGGTCGTCGCCGTGCAGTGGTACGCGGCGACCGGACGGCGCCGGGCGCGGCAGGCGGCCCGGACGGCGCGGGGGAGCGTCCCCGCGGGTGCGCGCTGACTCGGCCTCCGGTCTACAGGCGTACGACGATCAGGGCGATGTCGTCGCGGCCGCCGTCGGCCACGCCCAGCCGGGTGAGCAGGGTGTCGGCGAGGGGCTCCGGGTCGAGGTCCGCGTGGCGGGCGAGCGTGTCGGTGAGGCGCAGCAGACCCGCGTCGATGTCCTCGCCCCGGCGCTCGATCAGCCCGTCGGTGTAGAGCACCAGGGTGTCGCCGGGCGAGTAGGGGACGGTGGCCTGCGGGCGCCGGGTCTCCCCGGTGAGGACTCCCAGCGGCGGGTCGGTGGCCTGGTCGAGCAGGATCACGGCGCCGTCCCGCCGTCCCAGCACCGGCGGCGGGTGGCCGGCGCAGGTGTAGGTGATGCGTCGGCCGCGGGTGTCGACGACGGCCTTGGCCGCGGTGGTCGCCAGCGCGCCCTCGAAGGTCTGGGCGTACCGGCTGAGGAGGTCCATCGCCGCGCCGGGTTCGTGCATGGCGCGCACGGCGGCGGACAGGGCGCTGCGCAGCATGCCCATGACGGCCGCCGCCTCCAGGCCGTGGCCGACGACGTCGCCGACCGCCACCGTGAAGCTGTCGTCGGCCAGGTCCACCACGTCGTACCAGTCGCCGCACACATTGAGGGAGCGGGTGGCCGGCATGTAGCGCACCGCTATGCCGCGGTGCGCGGCCAGGTCCGGGGCGTGCAGCATGACGTCCTGGAGGGCCAGGGCGGTGCGGCGTTCCCAGTCGTGGGCGGCGCGGAGCTTTTCGTTGGTCTCCTGCAGTTGCCGCGCCTTCGCGTACAGCTCCGCCTCCGTCACCGCCCGGACCCGCACCCGGCCCGTCGGCGTGTCGTGGACGGGGCGGGACAGCAGGAACTCGGTCATGTCCTCGATGCGGTGGACGATCCACTCGATCTCGCCGTCGGGGCCGAGAACGGGCGTGTTGACCGGCGACCACCAGCGTTCCTCGAAGGCTCCGGGCCGGCCGGGCACCGCCAGGTCGTACCGCTGCGCGGCGAGGGCGTCGGGTTCCTTGGACCGCAGGACGCGCTGCAGGGAGGCGCTCAGATTGCGGATGCCGTCCGCCGCCGGGTCCTCGGGGTTGTCCGGGTAGATGTCGAAGAGGTACTGGCCGATCAGCTCGTCGCGGGTGCGGCCGGTCACTCTGAGATACATCTCGTTGACGTCGACGACCATGAGGTCCGCGTCCAGCACCAGGTACGGACTGGGCAGGACGGAGAAGAGGGTCTGGTGGTCGACCCGCGATGGGCTCATGTGCGGTCTCCCGTCGGCGCCGGCGCGTCACCGTCAGTATGCGCCGCCGAACTCCGGTCCGTCGGGTCTCCCGGCGCCGGAGGGGGCACGGGCTCCGCGCAGGAGTGCCGCGGGCCGGCGGAGTCCCCTCGGGGGACGCGGCGACGACGCCGCCCGGCGACCGGGAGCGGGCGCCATGACGCTGACCACCGTCACCGACGTCTCCGTCGGCGAGGCCGTGCGGGGCCTCGGTCCGGCGGACGAAGGGTCCGCGGTGGAGACGCTCACCGATCCGGGCTCAGCACGCACGGCCGTCCGGCCCGGGACCCCTCCGCAGCCGTGCGGTCACGCAAGGAGCGGACGCCCGGTGAGCTCCGGGCGCACGGCGGCGGGCAGTCGGTGCGGCGGCCGGCCGCCTGGGGCCGACCGACGAGACGGTCCTGCTCGTCCACCTCGTGATCGTGGGCCGGGGCACGCGGCTGTTCCCGGCCGGCGGTCCGGACGGCGCGCTGGAGCCGGTGGGCTCGCGGGCCATGCCGGGCGGGGTGACGCCCCCGGTCTCCACCGGCCCGCCGGCCCGGCCGCGGTACGCCGCGGAGGTACCGGACCGGACGTCGTGACGTGGGCTTCCGCACCGGGTCAGAACGGCATCTTGCCGCGCGCCCGGCGGCCGGCGGAGCCGCTGCGGCCGACGGCGCGGGAGCTGGAGCTGAAGGGCTTGCTGAGGAGCCGGCCGAGCGGACCCGGGGCCTTGGAACCGGCGCGCGAGCCGAAGCCCAGGGTGCGTTGCGTGCCGTTCTGCGGGTGGCGGGACAGGCGTGGGACGAGAAAGGCGAGCAGGGCGATGACCACGCAGACGGCGATGATGCCGACGACCATCATGGAGACCTCCAGGGGTGTTCCGGTGAGGCGGTGTACCGCGGACCGGGCGGTCCGTGCGTCCACTCGTTCCCGCTCCCGGCGCGAACACGCTTCCGGACCCGTGTCTCGTGCCGGGCCGTGCACCGGGCTTCACGGGGGCACCGTGATCCCCACGTGATCGTGGGCGCGTAAGGTCCCCCGGGCCGCGAGGAGTTCGTGGCGCCGGTGAGGAACACGGGGTACGGGGGCGGGAGATGAAGTACCGGTATGCGGCGGTACCGGCCGTGGCGGGCGGGCTGATGCTGACGCTGCTGCTGTGGTGGGCGGGGGCGAGCGCCGAGGCGCTGGACCTGGACGGCGCCACCGGCGCGCTGGGCGTCGAGACGGCCGCCGCGCTGCGGACCTGGCTGTCGCCGTGGGCGTACGACTCGCAGCCCGGCGGTTCGGTCGCGGTGACCGCCGACGGCCCCGGCCACCTCGCCCTGCACGACACGGCGATGCAGATCCGCTTCGTCGCCGTGTTCCTGTTCTACGCCGCCGGGGCCCTGCTGCTGGTCCGGCGGCTCCCGGCGGAGCGCGGCCGGGTCTGGCAGGCGCTGCTCGCGCTGTGGGCCTGGGGCGTGGTGGCGGGGACCCTGGCGGTGACGGTGTCGGCTCCCTGGATGATCGCGTCCGGCGGGCGCGGGAGTCACCGGTTCCTGCCGCAGCTCGCCGCGCTCTCCGCGTCCGGGCGGACGGTGCTGGTGCCGCTGGCGCTCGCCGCGGCGGTGTGGACGGTGTGCGTGACCCGGCTGGCGCTGGGGAACGCCGGGCCGCAGCCCCGCCGGGACGTCCCGGCGCGGGCCGCCGTCGTCGCCGCGACCGCGGGGACCGTGGTGGTCGCGGTGTCCGTGGTCGTGCTGTCGTACCAGGCGAACGCGGCGCGCGTCCAGACGGTGTTCACGGGTGACGGGCTCCTCGGCGAGCCGGGGGACCTGCTGCGCCAGTGGCTGCTGCTGAGCGCCTGGTCGGGTCCGTCCGGGGCCGGGTTCGGGGACTGGCTGTCGGCGCGGTTCGGGGACGTGCTGCTGCTCGTGGTGGTGTGGTGCGCGCTGCGGTGGCTGCCGGGGGCGCTCACCCGGGTCTCGGTCCCGGCGATGGCGGCGGGCGCGGTGTGCGCCGTCGTCCTCGGGCTGCTCGTGCGGCACCTGTGGCGCGTGGCCGTCGACGGCGGGACGACGTACCGGCATCTGCTCCGGGCGGCGTCCGGCCTCGGTGACGGGACGAGCGCGGCGGTGCTGTGGGGCGCGCTCGCGGGCGTCACGGCCACCGTGGTGCTGCGGATCGCGCGGCGGCGTACGGCGGCGCCCGCGCCGTCGTCGACGGCCGGTGCGGAGTCCGACGGGTAGGGTCGGTGCCGGTGTGTCCGCCGGAGCCGACGAGGAAGCGCATGATCGACGTCGAGGTGGTGCAGCTCCTGGTGTCGCCCTCGCACCGGCTGGCCGGGCGTCCCTCGGAGGGGCCCGCGCCCGGACCGGACGACGAGCGCGTCCCGCGCGCCGAGGTGCGGGCGAACCTGGGGCTGGTGGGCGACCGCTACTTCGCGCGGGCGGCGCACCGGGACGCCTCCGTGACCATGATGTCCGTGGAGAACCTCCCCACGGACATCGACCCCGCCGTCGACCTGCGTCGGACCCGGCGCAACGTGCTGCTGCGGGGCGTGGACGTCGACGCGCTGGTGGGCGCGACGGTGAGCCTGGACTGCGGGGAGGGACCGGTGCGGTTCTCGGTGAACCGTCCGGCGCGGCCCTGCGCGTGGATGGACGTCACCGTCGGGCCGGGCGCGCGGCGTGCGCTCCGGGACAAGGGCGGGGTCCGCTGCGCGCCGCTCGACGACGGCGTCCTGCTCGTCGGGCCGGCCCGGTTCGCGATCCTGTCGGAGCCCGCCCCGCGACGCCGCCCCGCGTGACCGAGGGGCGCCGGCCCGTGGCACAGGGCGCTGCTTGATCACGGCGTTGGCCCCGATGATCACCAGGCCGGTCAGCGTGTCCCCCGTCCCGGCCCGCAGCGGGGCCGGCCGGTTCCGGCCGGCGTGCCGCGCGGTCCACACGCCCCCTCCGAGGACGAGCGTGTCGACCACCGGGGCGACCTCGACGGCGCCGGTCTCCGGCCACCGGTCGGGGACCGCGCACAGCAGCAGGACGACCGTGGGGAGCGCCGCGGCGGGCCACCGGCCACTCCGGCGGCCCTGGCGCGCACGCAGTCCGGCCGCCGGCCCGCCGCGCTCGGCGGACATGCGGCGGGAGAGGACGTGCGCGCAGCCGTGCGCGGCCGAGGCGGCGACGGCGGCGAGCAGCACCCACAGGGCGTCCGGGCCGGGGGTGGCCCGCTCGTCCGGGGAGTCGAGGGCGGTCGCCAGGGCGCCGGCCAGGACCAGCCCGTGGACGCCGCCGAGCAGGCGGGGTTCCGGCAGGCGCCGCTCGCCGGTCCGCGGGGCGCCGGGCTGGGACGGCGGGTGGGCGGGTTCGTGCATCGCCGGCGGCCTCCGGCGGGAGGGGCGGGAACGGACGGCACGGCAGCGCGTGAGGCGGCCGGGAGGAGCGGCCGCCTCACGCGCTGCCGTGTTCCGGATCAACCGCAGGACCGCCCGGAGGCGACGCCCTTGCGCGGAAGCCGCCCCGTTCGTCCGAGTCCGCTACCGGGAGCCCGCGCACCTGCCGGTCACTGCCCGGCCGTACCGTTCGCTGCCCGCTGCCTCCGGGCGGCCATGACGGCGTGGACCAGCACGCCGCCGAAGAGGAACAGCACGCCCTGGTAGACGGCCTGGTGTCCGGCGCCGGCGACCAGCCACAGCGAGAACGCGGCGGCGACCGAGGCGACCACCAGGTCGCGGACCAGGCGCCCGCGGTCGACGCGGTCCCGCCGCCCGGAGACGAGGTGGAAGAGCTGCGCGGCCGTGGCGAGCAGGTAGGGCACGGTCGCGGTGAAGGTGGTGACCAGGACCAGCGTCTCGAACACCCGGGCCGTGCCGGAGGCGTAGTTGTACACGGTGAGCAGCGAGGCGAGGAGCACGGTGACGCCGACGCCGACCGTCGGCACGCCGCGCCGCTTCCGGGCCAGGGCCCGCGGGAACAGCCCGTCCTCGGCGGCGGCGTAGGAGGTCTGGGCGCTGAGCAGGGTCCAGCCGTTGAGGCAGCCGGTCATCGACACGAGCGCGGCGAGCGCCACCGCCCAGCCGCCCCAGGCGCCGCCGAACATGGCGTTGACGGCGTCCGAGAACGGCGCGCCGGACTCGACGAGCCGGTCGTGGGCGACCGTGCCGAAGACGGCGAGTGTGCCCAGCAGGTAGACGACGGCCGCTCCGGCGGTGCCGATGACGGTGGCGCGGCCCACGGTGCGCCGGGCGTCGCGCACCTCGCCCGCGCTGACGGCGGCGGACTCCACGCCGAGGTAGGAGAAGAGCAGGATGGCGGCCGCGGCGGAGACCGCGCCCATCGCGCTCTCCCCGCCCGCCTGGAAGGGGCCGAGGTTGTCGGCGTCGAAGGCGAACAGTCCGCCGACGGCGACGAGCAGCAGCGGCACCAGCTTGAGCACCGTGGACACCACCTGCACGGCGCCGACGCAGCGGGTGCCGGCGACGTTGGCGAGGGCGGGCAGCCACTGCACGACGAGCGCGGCGAGGCAGGCGGTCCACCGGTGCTCGTTCACCGGGATCAGCACGTCGAGGTAGCCGACGGCGGCCACGGCGAGGGCCGCGTTGGACACCCAGGTCGTGATCCAGTACGCCCAGGCGGCGAGGAACCCGGCGAAGTCGCCGAAGGCCTCGCGGGCGTAGACGTACGGGCCACCGGTGCGGGGGTCCCGTTCGGCGAGGCGTCCGAAGACCAGGGCCAGCGCGATCGCCCCGACGGTCAGCACACCGAAGGCGAGGAGGCTGATGGTGCCGTACGGGGCGATGGACGCGGGGAGCAGGAAGATGCCGCCGCCGATGATGTTGCCCATGACCAGCGCGGTGGCGACGGGCAGTCCGAAGCGGCGGGTGCGCCGTCCCGTGCCGCCGGGGCGGGCGGGGCCGCCGGACGTGTCCTGCGGGGCCGGAGCCGGTGGGGGGACGGTTCCGGTGACGTGCATGGGGTGGTGCGCCTCTCGTCGAACGGGTGCCCGGGATCGCCGGACCGGAGACATGGTCGGGCATGGCCGCGGAACGCTCCAAATCGGGCGTAATCGTCCTGTCGGGGACCGCCCGGCGCAGGAAAAGGTGCATTGTGAAGGCATGTGGACGCCGAATCGTCCGGCGGCGCGCGCGACCGCCGCGGACCTCTGCGCCGGTCGCGCCCCGGCGGTGGCGTGAGGCGCGAGCCCGTCCCCGGGCGCTGCGGAGGCGGCGCTCGCCCCGCACGGGGTCAGCCGCGCCCGACGGCCGCCTCGATGTGGTCGAGGCGGGCGTGGATGATGTCCTCGAAGGCGGCACGCCGGTCCGCGCCGAGGGGGCGCACGTCGCGCGCGAAGTGTGCCAGCGCCGGGAACCGCGCGGGGCCGGCGCCCGGGACCGCGACGCGGAACAGCTCCAGGCCCTGCTCCCGCTCCTCGGGCGTGACGGCGCCGATCCCGGCGTCGGAGGAGATCAGCGCGACGAGGAGCACCGCGAGGCGGTGGTAGCGCGCCGGGATCTCCTCGTCGGGCAGGCCCGCCGCGCGCAGCGCCTGCAGCACCTCCTCCATGATCAGCCGGGATCCGGCGCCGCTGGAGGCGTGGCGGCCCCACACCGCGGCGAGCTGGGGCTGCCGGGCGAGGGCGTCCCTGATGCGCAGGGCGAGGGCCGTGAGACGGCGGCGCCAGTCGCCCTCGGGGCGGTAGCTCCCATGCCGTGGGCGGGCCCCGCGGCGTCGCTGGTCTCGACGGTCGCGGACCTCAACCGCTTCTACGCGATGCTGCTGGCCGGGGGACCGTCGCCCCGTCCTCGCTGGCCGGGATGCGGCGCACCGTGCCCGTGATCTCCCAGGAGGGAAGGACGATCGACTACGGCCTCGGTCTGCACCCGCTGGAGTCCCTGAGCCCGGGACAGGACCCCTGCTGGGGGCACGGCGGCACGGTGTGGGGCGGCGGGACGCCGGCGATGGCGCGTGCCGACGGCGGCCGGCAGTGGTGTGTCGCCGTCAACCTCCAGCGGTGGAACGGGCTCGGCCCCTCCGGCCGCCCGGCACCGCACGCCATCGACGCGGCTCTGGAGGCCTTCCACCGCCTGGCGGCGAACGGCCGACCTGGCGTGTGACGTCGCGTCGGCCGCGCTCAAGGCCTGTCAACTCCCGGCCGACGGGCGGCCTGCCGGCCCTCACACGCTGTTGACGCCCCCGTCGCCTACCCTCGGTGCAGGAGGCACCGGACAGCGGTGCCGGGCCGCGTCGAGGAGGCGGGGGTGCTCGGTAGAGGTGTGTGGCTGCTCGCGGGCGCCGTCGTCGTGGCCTGCATGATGCTGCTCGGCCCCAGCACGCCCGCCGGCGCCCCCTTCGCCAGGACGGTGCCGGTCGACGCCGCGAAGGACGTGGTGCCCAACCGGGTCATGACGTGGAACCTCTGCAACCCCTGCGAGGAGAGCGCTGTCGACCGGGCGGCGGAGATCGCCGCGTACGCGCCCCAGGTCGTCGGCCTCCAGGAGGCGTGCGTCCGGGACGTCGAGCGGATCAGGGACCACCTGGCCAACCTGCACGGGCTGGACTACCACGTCGAGTACGGCCCGGTGCTGCGCAACTGGAGCCGGTGCGGCGGCGCTCCGTGGAAGCCGGGCGGTTACGGGCAGGCGCTGCTGTCGGCGGCCCCGATGACCGACGTCGTCGCGGAGGAGTATCCGGACGGCGGCTCGGAGGACCGCGGCTACCTCGCCGTCACCACGGAGGTCGCCGGGCAGACCGTACGGGTCTTCAACACGCATCTGGCGCAACGGCGTCAGGAGGCGGTGCGCGAGAAGCAGACCGCGGTGCTCGCCCCGCAGGTCGCCCGGTACCCGCGGGCCGTCGTGCTCGGGGACTTCAACGCCGTGCCGGACTCCCCCGAGCTCGCTCCGATGTGGGCGCTCGCCGAGGACACGGACGCCGGGTGCCGGCCGCCGGCCGCCGGCGCCTGCGAGCCGACGACGGACTGGCAGAGCAAGTTCGACTACGTGTTTCTGCGCGGCATTTCGGCACTGGGGCACGAGGTGCGGCCCAGCCGGTATTCCGATCACCATCTGCTGCACACCGACGTCACCGCGAACTGATTTTGTTAGGACGCCCGATTCGCGGATACACGTTCGGCGAACCGACGTCAAAGGAGTCAGTGATGGGCATTATCGCTTGGATTTTCATCGGTCTGATCGCCGGCGCCATCGCCAAGGCGCTCATGCCGGGCAAGGACCCGGGCGGCATCATCATCACCATGCTCATCGGTATCGCCGGTGGTCTGCTCGGCGGTTTCCTCGGCAAGGTGATTTTCGGAGTCGACTCGGTCGACGGCTTCTTCGACCTGTCGACCTGGATCGCGGCCATCATCGGCTCCGTCATTCTCCTCGCCCTGTACCGGATGTTCACCGGTCGCAGCCACCGAGGCGGTCACGCCCACGCCTAAAGGCGTATTCGACGGTGTGATGTGACACCCGCAGGCACCGGCCTGCACTCGCGGAAGGCCCCCGTCCGAGGACGGGGGCCTTCCGCACGCTCTCTCACGCTTCGTCGCGTCCGGTGCGCGGGCCGGTGCGGAGATGGGCGCGGACGCCCTGGAGGCCGAAGAGGACGAGGAGTTCGACCGCCTTGCCGTCGGCGGTGCCCAGCCAGTGCGGCAGGGAGGTGTCGAACTCGGCCGCCTCGCCCGGCGACAGCGTCAGGTCGCGCTCCCCGACGAGGAGCCGCAGCCGGCCGTCGAGGACGTAGAGCCACTCGGCACCCTCGTGGGTCTGCGGGGCCGGCTCGGCGGGCTCCGGCCGGGCGGGGATCATCAGCTTGAAGGCATGCACCCCGCCCGGACGACGCGACAACGGTACGTAGGTCATCCCGGACCGGGTGACCGGCTTCAGGTGGATCCGCGGGTCACCGGTGCGCGGCGCCCCCACCAGGTCGTCCAGCGGCACGTCGTACAGGCGGGACAGCGGCAGCAGCAGTTCCAGCGTCGCCCGGCGCTGTCCGCTCTCCAGCCGGGACAGGGTGCTCTCGGAGACGCCGGTGGCCGCCGCCACGTCGGCGAGGGTGAGGCCGCGTCCCCGGCGCAGCGCGCGGAGCCGTGGGCCCACGGCGTCCAGCACTTGGTCATCCGTTCTGCCGTCCATGGGGGCCGGCTTGCCACAACGGCAAGATTTCGTGCCGGATCGGTGCGGTGCTGCCGAGACTGAGCGCATCGACGACCCGAGGGAGTCCGATGAGCAGTCCGATGAGCAGCACCGATGCGGTCACGTTCTGGGACGGCGTTCACGCCGCCCGGCCCGCGGCGGACAGCCCGCCGCCGCCCAACGTCCGGCTGACGGAGACGGTGACGGGTCTGCCGCCCGGCGACGCCCTGGACCTGGGGTGCGGAAACGGCGGCGACGCGCTGTGGCTGGCCCGCCGGGGATGGCGGGTCACCGCGGCCGACATCTCGGCCGTCGCGGTCGGACGGCTCACCGCCCTGGCCCGCTCGCACGGCGTCCACGACCGGCTCACCGCCGTCCGGCTGGACCTGCGGACGTCGTTCCCGCCCGGCGCGTTCGACCTGATCAGCGCCCACTATCTGCACACCCCGTACGACCTGGACCGGTCGGCCGTGCTGCGTTCGGCCGCGCACGCGCTACGGCCGGGCGGGCGCCTGCTGGTCGTGGACCACGGCTCGACCGCGCCCTGGTCATGGAACCAGGACCCCGGCATCCGCCACCCGAGCCCGCGGGAGGTCGCCGCGGGTGTCGGGCTCGACCCGGCGGTCTGGACGGTGGAGCGGGCCGACGCGCCCCGCCGCACCGCGACCGGGCCGAACGGCAGCACGGCCGAGGTGACCGACCACGTCCTGCTCGTCCGGCGTACCGCCTGAGCCGGCGCCCCCGGCTCGTGAAGGAGAACGTCATGCCCGCCCCCGCACACCACCGCCGTCGTCGCGACACTCCCCCGCCCCGGACGGACGGCGGCGAGACCGAGGTGCTGCGCGCCTTCCTCGACCACCTGACGTGAGGGGAGCGGTCGCTGTTCCTCGGGGAGACGGTGACGGACTGGCCGTCCACGTTCCACGCCGGCCCCGAGGACGGTGTCGCCGACGTCGTGGCCCGGTACCGCGCGGCGGTCGAGCGGGCCGACGGCGTCCTCGACGGGTGCGCGGATCCCGCCGCTCCCCTCCCCCGGTCGCGGCCGGGACGCCCCGCCCCCAGCGTCCGCTGGGCCCTCATCCACATGATCGAGGAGACCGGGCGGCACGCGGGGCACGCGGACATCCTGCGCGAACTGGTCGACGGGGCAACGGGACGGTGAGCGTCATGACGCCCGTACGTCGGCCTCTGCCTCGACCCCGGCCCCTGTTTCGGCTTCGGCTTCGGCTTCGGCTTCGGCGAGGAACTCGCGGATCTCGTGGACGACGCGGTCCGGTGCGTCCTCCATGAGGAAGTGTCCGGCGTCGGGCACGACGACGAGTTCCGCACCGGGGATGTCGTCCCGCAGCCGCTCGGCGTAGCGCACGGGCTGCCACTCGTCCTCCGCGCCCCACAGGATGCGCACGGGCATGGCCAGCTCCCCGAGCCGGCCGGTGATCTCCTGGGTGTAGCGCGCGTCGTAGTGGCGTACCTGATGCTCGAAGAAGGAGGTGCGGCCGAGCCGCGACCCGTGGGGCGCCAGGTACGCGCGCAGGACGTCGCCGGTCATCAGCGACTTGTCGGCGACCGTCATGGTGAGCTGACGGGTCAGCAGGGCGTCGAAGTCCTCCTGCGCCATGGCCGCGTACGTGTCCAGCTCCTCGTCGATGACGCGGCGCCAGGTGGGCGAGGGCCACGAGTCGTAGCTCACGGAGTCCATGATCATCAGTCGGCGTACCCGGCCGGGGTGCGCGAGGGCGAAGCGCAGGGCGATGGCGCCGCCGATGTCGTGCGCCACCAGGCTGACCCGGTCGACGTCGAGGGCGTCGAGGAGGTGCCCGAGAAGGCCGGTCTGGCCGGCGACCGAGGTGTCCCGGTGCGCGGGGCGTTCGGAGAGGCCGTACCCGAGCAGGTCGTAGGTGATGGTGCGGTGGCCGGCCGCTTCGACACGGGGGACGACGTCGCGCCACTCGTAGGAGTGGGAGGGCGTGCCGTGGAGGAAGACCACCGGCTCGCCGCTGCCACTGTCGCGGTAGGCCAGCCGTACTCCGTCGACGATGAGGTGGTCGGTCAGGGTCGTCATCATGCCCTCCTCGGAGGCCGGGGCGGTGGGACGGCGGCGGGGGCCGCCGTCGCCTCACCCTGTAGACTAGGTAGACCAGTCTACATAGGGAAGGGTGCGTCATGACGGAACGGCGGCAGCCGGCGGGAACGGCGGGGCCGGAGAGGCGACGACCCGCGCGTGAGCGGATCCTGCGGGCCGCCGCGCGCCGCTTCTACCAGGAGGGCGTGACGGCCACGGGCATCGACACCATCACCGCCGAGGCCGGCGTGGCCAAGATGAGCCTCTACAACAACTTCTCCTCCAAGGCCGATCTCGTCCGCGCCTATCTGGACGACCGGCACGAGGACTGGCTGACGCGGTACCGGGAGCGCGTGGGGCCGGAGCCTGATCCCCGCGACGGCGTGCTGGCCGTCTTCGACACCTACATCGCCGGTGCCGACTCCCCCGCCACCGGCGACTTCCGGGGGTGCGGACTGCTCAACGCGGCCGCGGAGATGCCCGCCGGACACGAGGGGCGGGCGCAGGTGCGCCGGCAGAAGGAGGTGGTGGAGCGGATGATCGCGGAGCACGTCACGGCGCTGCTGCCCGGCCGTCCCGACGCCGCCCGGACCACGGC
Source organism: Streptomyces sp. DH-12 (assembly GCF_002899455.1). Classification (GTDB taxonomy): domain Bacteria; phylum Actinomycetota; class Actinomycetes; order Streptomycetales; family Streptomycetaceae; genus Streptomyces. The sequence continues at coordinate 558,889 of NZ_PPFB01000001.1, forward strand.
ACGGCAGATCGCCTTCCTGCTGGAGGGGGCGATGGTGCGGGCGGGTCTGGAGGGCGACAGCCGCTGTCTGCGGGACGCCCGCGCGATGGCGGAGCGGCTGCTGGACCAGGCGTGACCGTCCGGCTCCGGCGGGGACGGCCGCCGGTCCGCCCGCGGTGGCCCGCGGGCGGATCCCGCGCCGCCCGCGGTGGCCTGGGACGCCGAGTGGTATGCCGCCGCTCCGCTCGGCGCCCTCGGCTCCCGCTCGTCACCCGGGCCCTCCGTATGCGCCCGCAGGCCGCGGATCACAGGACCGGCGGAGGGTTTGCAGCGGTTCCGTACCCTGGGTGACATGCGCGTGCGCCCCACTTTGAGCTGGACCCCGGCGGGAGACCTGCCGCCGGCCACCACGAACCTGGACCCCGTCGTCGACGCGCTGCGCGCCCGCGGCGTGCTGGTGCTCACCGGGGCCGGCATCTCCACCGAGTCCGGCATCCCCGACTACCGCGGCGAGGGCGGGAGCCTGAGCCGGCACACCCCGATGACGTTCCAGGAGTTCGTCGGCGGGGCCGCCGCCCGGCGCCGGTACTGGGCGCGCAGCCATCTCGGCTGGCGCACCTTCGGACGCGCCCGGCCCAACGCCGGGCACCGGGCCGTGGCGGCGTTCGCCCGCCACGGCCTGGTGTCGGGTGTGATCACCCAGAACGTCGACGGGCTGCACCAGGCCGCCGGCAGCGGGGGCGTGGTGGAACTGCACGGGAGTCTGGACCGGGTGGTCTGCCTCTCGTGCGGGCGGATGAGTCCGCGCAGTGACCTCGCGGAGCGGCTGGAGGCGGCCAACCCCGGCTTCTCGCCGGTGGCCGCGGGGATCAACCCCGACGGCGACGCCGACCTCACCGACGACCAGGTCGTCGGCTTCCGCGTGGTGCCGTGCGCGGTGTGCGGCGGCGTCCTCAAGCCGGACGTGGTGTTCTTCGGGGAGACCGTGCCGCCGCAGCGGGTCGAGCTGTGCCGGCGGATGGTGCGGGAGTCGTCCTCCCTGCTGGTCCTGGGCTCGTCGCTGACGGTGATGTCGGGGCTGAGGTTCGTCCGGCTGGCGGCGGAGAGCGGCAAGCCCGTGCTGATCGTCAACCGGGACCCGACCCGTGGTGACCGGCACGCCCTGGCGCGGGTCGGGCTGCCGCTGGGCTCGGCGCTCACCACCGTGGCCGAGCGGCTGGGCGTGCCGGTCGAGGACGCGGCGGCCGCCTGAACGCGGCCCCGCCGCCGCGGTCACACTCCGGCGGCGGCCAGGCGTCGCCGGAGTTCGTCCTCGCTCACGTCCTCGAGGTGGGTCAGGAACACCCACAGGTGTCCCGAGGGATCGCGGAGGATCACCGTGCGGTCCCCGTGGAACATGTCCGTCGGCGGCTGGAGGATCTCCGCGCCCTCCGCCTCCGCCCGCGCGGCCAGCGCGTCGACGTCCGGCACGAACACGTGCAGCGTGACGGAGGTGGCGCCGCCGAGGAAGGCGGGCGCGGTGAAGGACGCGTCCTCCGCCTCCTTCACGCTCGCGTCGCCCAGCATCAGCGCCGACCGTCCCACGGTGATCTCGGCGTGCAGCACTCCCCCGCCCGGCGCCTCCAGCCGGAAGTCCTCGCGCGCGCCGAACGCCCGCCGGTAGAAGTCGATCGCGGCAGCGGCGTCGTCGACCATGATGTGCGGGACCACCGCGTAGTGGTAGCGGTCGGGGATCTCCGCCTCGGCCGTGCGCTCGTCCATGACGGACCTCCTCGTGCGGTGCTGCGGCCGAATGCCGCGGCTCTCGAGGACGACCGTAGGAACTCGACTTCGGTTGAGGTCAAGGTGCTTCGGTGAGGGCGGCGGCCGGTGGGGCGTCCTCGGCGCGCGGGGCGGTCAGCCGATCCGTTCCGCCAGCGTGACGACGACGCCCGCGGGGCCGCGCAGGTCGCGGAGGCGGTGGGCGTTCCCGTACCGGACCACCCCGCCGAGGAGTCCGACCCCGCGGCGGCGCAGGCGGGTGACCGTGTCGTCCAGGTCGTCGACGACGACGGCCACGTCGTCCGTCCGCCGGATCGCCGCGCATCGCTCCTTCACGCGTCGCGCGCTGCGTCCCGCGGCCAGTGGTGCACCCGGGACGCGGCCCGTGCCCTGCTCTCGGCGCCGGTGCGTGTCGCGGGAGTCCTCGGCCTCACTCGAGGCCGAGGTCGAAGGCGCGGCGGGCCCGCTCGATCTCGGGCAGGTGGGCCGTGGCCCACTCCAGCAGCACGTCGACCGGGCGCCGCATGGTCTTGCCGAGCGGGGTGATGCGGTACTCGACGGCGACGGGACGGGAGCTGACGACCTCGCGCTCGACGATGCCGTTGCGTTCGAGCCGGCGCAGGGTCGCGGTGAGGGACTTCTGGGTCACCGCGGGGATGGCGCGGCGCAGGTCGTTGAACCGGCAGGGCCGCTCGCAGAGTTCGTTGAGGACGCTCAGCGACCACTTGTCCAGCACCTGGTCGAGCAGCTCGCGGTGCGCGGTCTCGATCCTCAACTCGCCGCTGCCGCGGCCGCCTTCGGTTTCCGGCACGATACCTGGTCTCCTTGAAGTGTCCTTCTTCCACCAAGTATCAAAGGTATACCTATCGTTCCGACACGAGGAGTCCCCCGTGGCCGTCCGCCGTTTCACGCCCGAAGGCATGCTGCAGCCCACCCCGTACGAGCACGTCGCCGTGGGGACGGGCACCCGTCACGTGCACGTCAGCGGGCAGATCGCCCGCACCGCCGACGGGACTCCGCTCGCCCCGGGGGACCTCGCCGGGCAGGTCGCCCACGCGCTGCGGGGCACGGCGCGCGGCCTGCGCGGCGCGGGCGCCTCCTTCGACGACGTCCTGCGTCTGACCTTCTACGTCACCGACTGGGCGCCGGAGAAGATCGGCCCGTTCATGGCGGGGGTCGAGGAGGTCGCCGAGGAGATCGGCCTGCCGCTGCCGCTGCCGCCCGCGTCCCTCATCGGCGTCGACCACCTCTTCGAGCCCGACGTGCTGGTCGAGGTGGAGGCGACGGCGATCCTCGACTGAGCCCGCCGCCACCGCCGTTCGCGCCTTTACCTTCTCTTTGCAACCTGGGCCTCCGCTCCCTCGTCTCTCCGCACGTTCCATCCCCCAGCCCGCCGGGCGACCGTGCGGGCGGACCCAGGAAAGAGAGCGTTCCATGCGCCGAAACGTCCTGAGCGGAGCGGCACTCGCCTGCACCGCCGTGCTGGCCACCGCGGTGCCGGCGTTCGCCGACGACCCCTCCCCCGTCCCCGACACCGGTGCGACGGCCTCCGCCGACTCCGGCGACCGGGTGTCCGAGGACCCGAGCCCGGTTCCGGCCGAGCCCGGTGCCGCCGAGCCGACCCAGGCCCCGGCGGAGGAGGCCGGCGGGGTCACCGTGGTGCCGAGCGGAGCCCCGGACACCGGTGACGCCCCGGTCGCCGCGCAGCCCGGCAGCGACGGCCTGCTGATCGGCGGGGGCGCCGCCGCGGTGCTCGCCGCGGGCGGCGCGGCGGTCCTCGTCGTGCGCCGGCGGGCGTCCGGGGCATGACGCCGTTCCCCAGGCGTGCCGTCGTCACCGTGGCCGCGGCCTGCCTGGTCGCGGGCTGCGGCGGCGGGGCCGGCCCCGCCGCCGACCGGCCGGCCACGACGGAACCGCCGGGGCCCCGGGCGCCGGCGGCGGTCTCCCCCGCCTCCGGACCGCGTCCCCCGGCGCGTTCGGTCCCGGTCGGTCTGGAGATCCCCGCCATCGGGGTCGACACCCGGGTCGTACGGCTGGGGCTGGCCCCGGACCGCACGGTGGAGGTCCCCCCGGTCACGGCGGACGACCCGGCCGGCTGGTACCGGCACTCCCCCACGCCGGGCCGGCCGGGTCCCTCGGTGATCCTGGGCCACGTCACGGTCGGCGCCCACGGTGACGGGGTCTTCCGTGACCTGGCCCGGCTGCGGCGGGACGACGGGGTCACGGTGCGACTGGAGAACGGCTCGGCGGCGGAGTTCGCCGTCACCTCGGTCCGCACGGTCGCCAAGGCCGACTTCCCGACGGAGGACGTCTACGGCGACACCGCGCGGCCGGAGCTGCGGCTCATCACGTGCGGCGGCCCGCTGGAGGACGGCGAGTACCGCGACAACGTGATCGTCTTCGCGGCACTCCGCGCCACCGCCCCCTGACCCCGCACGGCGTGCCGGGCCGCCACACCGGCGGCCCGGCATCCGGCCGCCCGTTCCCCGTCGTCCCGTCGTCCCGTCGTCCCGTCCGCGAGCGGTGCCCCGTCACCGGGGCCGCTCCGACCATGGAGAGCATTGAAACGGTCCCGTGAGCAGGCAGCGTCCGAGCTCTTCGCCGCCCTCTACCCGCGCCTCGCCGGCTGGTGCCGCCGTCTGGTCGACGACGACGAGACGGCCCACGAGATCGCCTCGGAGGCGTTCACCCGGCTGTGGTCGCGCTGGACCTCGGTGACGGAACCACGGGGTTTCCTGTACGTCACCGCGGCCAACCTGGTGCGCGACCACTGGCGCAGACTCGAACGCGAGCGCACGACCGTGCGCCGGGTCGGCACCGAGGCGGCCGTACGTCCGCACGCGGAGCCGTCCGACCCGTCGGTGCGGCTGCTGGTGCAGGCGCTGCCGGAGCGGCTGCGGGTGCCGATCCTGCTGCACTACTACGCTGACCTGCCGGTCCGGGAGGTGTCCGCGGTGACCGGACGCAAGGAGGGAACCATCAAGGCCGATCTTCACGCGGCCAGGGAGCTGCTCCGTGCCCACCTGAGGAGAAACCTTGATCACTCACGCTGACGAGGGTCCCGAGTTCGAGCCGGACGACCCGCTCGCCGAACTCCTGCGGCCCACGTCCGACCACCTCGGCCCGCCTCCCGGCCGGTTCGAGGCGGTCCGCCGCCGTGCGGCACGGCGACGGCTGCTCCGTACGACGGTCGGCGCCGGTCTCACCTGCGCCGTCGCCGTGCTGGTCGCGCTGCCCCTGCAGAACGTGACGACCTCCGACCGGCCGGTCTCGCCGACGGTCCCGCTGGCACCGCCGCCCCTGGCCGGCTCCCCCTCGCCCACGACAGGCCCCACCGTCCCACCGCGGCCCTCCGAGTCCGCCGTGGACACCCGCCCCGCCCCCGACGTCAGTGCGTCGGCGACGCCACGGGGTCACGTCGTGCCGACGCCACAGCCCGTGGTGCCGGAGGCGGCCGGGCCCGGGTAGGAGCCGCACACCCGGGAGAAGCGCGGCCTCGGCATGTCGCGTGCCGCGCCCGCCGCGGCGCCCTCGGCCCGCCTGTTCGTACGACAGGCGGGCCGAGGGCGTTCCCTGCCGTCGTCGCCCTCCGCGACGACGGCGGGTCAGCCCCGCTTCATGACGTAGCCCGCGTGGTGCAGTTCGTCGCCCCTGAACTCTCCGTAGGCCCAGAACCCGAGGTCGTCCAGGTAGTCGATGCGGTCGCCGTCGATCCAGAACCGGCCCTGGTAGGCGTGCGGGCGGCCGCCGCGGGTCTCGTCGTAGCGGCCGTCGGCGGTGAGCTCCTGGTGCAGGAAGTCGTTCCGGTCGATCCAGACGCCGAGCCGCGGGCTGCCGGTCAGGTCGGGAGCGGCGGGGACGCCCGCTCGGGGGACGGCGGCGCGGCCGGGGACGTCGGCGCCCGACCACAGGACGGGGCGGCCGGCCGCGACCAGGGCGCGGACCTGCGCACGCCGGGACAGAAGGGCGGCCACCGCATTGGGGACGTCGTCGGCGAGTTCGTCGGGCACCGCCAGGAAGTCGGCGGTGTTGCCCGGGACCAGCGTCGCCACGTGCTCGGAGCGGGCGCCGCGCCCGCCGGCCAGCGCGACGGTGTCCACGACGGCGGGGACGACGGTCGTGCCCGTGCAGTCGACGACGATGGCGTTGTCGTCCTCCGCCGCGGTGACGATGCCGGGGCCGACGCCGACGATCAGCGGGCCGACGACCAGGAGGTCGGCGCCGGTCATGGTCCCGATCAGCGGGTCCAGGGTCATGACGCGGGCGTTGGTGAACAGGACGGGACGGCCGCCGCCGTCGTGGGCGTCATCGGCGAGGATGTCGTCGAGCGCCTTCCGGTTCCAGGTCGCGGGAGCGGGAGCGGTGGTGGTCATGGTGCACCTCGGGTGGTGTCGGGTGATCGGTCCGTACGACCACCAGGTTCGTCGCGCGGCGGAACCGGAACCAGGCCGCCGTGTGCCCAGGTGCGGAGCACCCACGATCGCGGGGGTGGGTGTGCCGCACCCAGGGGAACGGCGGCCTGGCTGCCGGCGGCGGCCCGGTCGACGCTGGAGTCATGACCAGCAACGACACAACCCGCGCCCCGCACCCGTACGTCGGGATGTGGGTGACCGCGGACGGACACATCCGCCAGGAACTGCTGCCGGACGGGCGGTACGACGAGGCCCGCGGCACCCGCGAGAGCGCCTACACCGGGCGCTACACCGTCACCGGCAGCCACATCGACTACGTCGACGACACCGGCTTCACCGCCACGGGCGACGTCCGTGACGGCGTCCTCTTCCACGAGCACCTGGTGCTCTACCGCGAGGGCGACGAGCGTGCCCGGGAGGACGGACGCCGGCCGCGCGGCTGACAGCGCGCGGGAGCACACCTGACCGCGCGGGGCGCCACAGGGCGGCCCGCGCGGTCAGGTGTCGCTGTGCGCGCGCGGGGACTCCTCGGCACCGTGGCCGGTGCGGGACCGGAGTGCGGCGAAGGCCGCGGCGGTGGCACTGGCCGGCTCGGCCTGGTAGACGACGAGCTGCTGGTGCGGGGCGTCGTTCACGCTGAAGGCCTGGAACCGGATCTCCAGGGCGCCGACGTCCGGGTGGGCGAGGTTCTTCGCCTGCTGCGTCTTCCGCTTCACCTCGTGCCGCGCCCACGACTGCGCGAACTCGGGGCTTCTGGCGCGGAGCGTGTCGACGACCTCGGTGATCCGCGGCGAGCCGGGGTCGTGTCCGTAGGCCGCGCGCAGTTCGGCCACGCAGGAGTCCGCGGCCCTGTCCCGGTCCCGGTAGAAGGTGCGCCCGGCCGGGTCCAGGAAGACCATGCGGGCCAGGTTGTCGAACCGCTGGAACCCGCTGTGCAGGGCCGTGGCGAGCGCGTTGTGCGCCAGGACGTCCAGGGCCGGTCCCAGGATGAAGGCGGGGGTGTCGGGCCAGCTGTCGATCAGCCGGAGGAGCTGGGGGCTGACCCGGTCGTGCCGCCCGGGGGCGCCGCGGCGTTCCTGGGGCGAGCGGGTGAGCCGGCGCAGGTGGTCGTGGGCCTCGTCGTCGAGGCGGAGGGCGGCGGCGATCGCGTCGAGCACCTGGGACGACGGGCTGGACTCCCGTCCCTGCTCCAGGCGCATGTAGTAGTCGGAGCTCACGCCCGCGAGCAGGGCGACCTCCTCGCGGCGCAGCCCCTTGACCCGTCGGCGGCCGTGTTCCGGAAGCCCCACGTCCTGCGGCTTGACGGCTTCGCGTCGCGCTCGGAGGAAGTCTCCCAGCGGAGTGCTGTCGCTCATGGTTCCAACCTACTGGTGGCCCGGAGGTGCGGGCACGCGCCGCGTGTGCGGGCCCGGTCGCCGGGCCGGCGGGCTCTCAGTCACGGGCCGTGTCCGGAACGGGCGCGGGTTCGGCGCTGAGGGACCCGAGCAGGGTGAGGGCGTCGGCGGAGGGGGTGCCCGGTTCGGCCTGGTAGACGACGAGCTGCTGGGTGGGGGCGCTGTTGACGGTGAACGACTCGTAGTGCAGCTCCAGGTCGCCGACCTCGGCGTGGTGGAGCAGCTTGGTCTCACGGGTCTTGCCGCGTACGTCGTGACGCGCCCACAGGGTGCGGAACTCCGGGCTCTTGATGGACAGCTCACCCACGAGCGTGCTCAGTGCCCGGTGGTCGGGGCCGGTGCCGGCGGCCCGCCGCAGTGCGGCGACGGCCGACTCGGCGGCCCGGTTCCAGTCGCGGTGGAAACGGCGCGCTGCCGGGTCCAGGAACGTCATGCGCAGCAGGTTGTCGGGGTGGGTGAAGCCGGAGAAGAGCGCGTCCGCGAGGCGGTTGCGGGCCAGGACGTCGAGGGCGGCGCCCAGGACGAAGGCGGGCGTGACGCTCCACGAGTCGAGCAGGCGCCGCAGGTGCGGTGCGACGCGTTCGGCGCGCTGCGCGGGGCGGGTACGGCGGGTCGCCGGGCCGGCGACCCGGTGCAGGTGGGCCACCGCCTCGTCGTCCAGCCGCAGGGCCCGCCCCACGGCGTCGAGCACCTGCGGTGACGGGTGCCGTTCGCGGCCCTGTTCCAGACGCGTGTAGTAGTCGGTGCTCACCCCGGCGAGCGTGGCGACCTCCTCACGGCGCAGGCCGGGCACCCGGCGGCGCCCCGAAGAGGGGATGCCCGTGTCTTCGGGGCGCAGCCGGGCGCGCCGTGCGCGGAGGAAACCGCCCAACGCGTTCTCGGCGACGGGATCGTCGTGCGTGCTCATGGGTCGAGGCTAGGGCTCGGGAGGGTGTCGTGGTGGGGCCGAAGGGGGGTGGGTCGCACCCAGGAAAAGAGGACCCTGGGCCGCCGCGACCCGGGATTCCTCAGGCGGCGGCGGTGTCCTTGAAGGCGTTCCGCACGTACGCGCGGGAGGCGTGGACCTCGTCGCGCAAGGCGGTCAGGTCGACGTCGAGGACGCGGCCGTCCCACTTGCGGGGCTCGCCGTTGACGAGGACGGCGCTGATGTTGCGCGCGTCGGAGCCCAGGACGACGGTGCCGATCGGGTCGTTGAGCGGCATGTTGTTGAGGTCCTCGGCCCTGATGACCAGGAGGTCGGCCTTCTTGCCCGGGGTGAGTGAACCGGTGACGCCGGCGAGGCCGTTGGTGCGGGCGCCCTGGAGGGTGGCGAAGTCGAGGACGTCGTGGGTGGTGATGCGGCGGGGCTGCCTGCCGGTGCCGTAGGCGGCGTTGACGGCGCGCATGCGCTGGATGGTGTGCAGGGCCCGCATCTGCGTGAACATGTCGCTGGCGAGCGCGACTTCGACGTCGATGCTCAGCCCGGGACGGATGCCGGCGGACAGGGCCTCGTCCACGGCGGGGATCGCGGTCTCCAGTCCGATCTGGGCGTCGGAGGTGGGGGCGAGCGCGACGGTGGCGCCGGTCTCCCCCATCACCTTCCACGCCTGCGGTGTGAGCCCGGTGGCGTGGATCAACGTCACGTCGGGGCCGAGGACGCCGTCCTCCGCCCAGCGCAGGATCGCCTCCGAGGAGGCGGTGCCGAAGACGGCGTCCACGCTCACGCCGATGTTCAGTTCCTGGGCGACACGGGCGAGTTCGGGACCGTAGGCGAGGGCCGGTCCGGCGACCTCGTCGGTGGCGAGCGTCGCCAGGCGGAGGGTGAGCAGGTGGTCGTCGCTGCGGAAGTACTGGTCCCTCAGACGCGTCAGGTCGCCGGGCCACTGCCGGTCCCACTCCCCGAAGTGCGGCCCCATGGAGGCGTGCACGCCTCGGACGCCGGTGTCGCGGAGAGCCTCGATCGCGGCGTCGGAGTGGGCGGGGGTGCGGGAGTTGTGGGAGAAGTCGAGCATGGTGGTGATGCCGCTGTCGAGAGCGGTGAGGGCGGCGAGCCGGGTGCCGGTGTACATGTCCTCCGGCCGGTACACCGTGGCGTAGCCGGCCAGGGTGGACATGACGTAGCCGCCGAGGTCGTCGACGTCGGGCATGATCCGGCGCAGCTGGGTCTCCCAGGCGTGCCGGTGGGTGTCGACGAAGCCGGGGGTGAGGACGCAGCCGGTCACGTCGACGACGACGGCGTCGCCGGCGCTGAGCCGCGGTCCCACGGCGGTGACGGTGTCGCCCTCGACGAGGAGGTCGCCTCGGTCGAGGACGCCGAGGGCGGGGTCCATGGTGACGAGGGTGGCGCCGGTGAACAGGATGCGCCGGTCCGCGGCGGGACGGCGCCGGAGCTGTTCCAGGACGGCGGCGCTGGTGGTGTCGTCGAGGTGCATGTCGGGTCTGCTTTCGTGGATCGGGCGTGGGTGTCTGTCGACCGGCTCTCACCCTCGGTCCTCCCGGCCACGGCAGCCAGACCGGCGTCTTCCCAGGTGTCACGCACCCTGTTTGGGGCTGTGGTGAGGGCACGGACATCTTGATCGCGGCCGGGCGCGCTGCTTGGCCGGCCGGCATGACAGATCTCGGACCCGTCCCCTGGCCGCCCGCACCGATCCGCACCGAGCGGCTGGTGCTGCGCGCGGCGGAGGCCCGGGACCGGGCGGCGTTCGTCGAGTTGTACGCGTCGCAGGAGGTGCACAGGTACCTCGGCGGCGCCAGGCCGCGGGGCGAGCTGGAACGCGAGATGCCCGAGGTGCCCGGGCGGGCGCCGGGGAGTTTCGTCGTCGAGCTCGACGGGACGATGACCGGGCAGGTGCTGCTCAGGAGAGCGACCGAGCACCTGCGCCCGGCTGCCGTGGGCAAGGTCGATCTCGGGTACCTCTTCCTGCCGCGGGCGTGGGGCTTCGGGTACGCGGCGGAGGCGTGCGGGGCGGCACTCGCGTGGCTCGATGGCGTGCTCCCGGGCGGGCCGGTGGTCCTGGCCACCCAGACCGCCAACACCCGCTCGCTCCGCCTCGCGGCCGAGCTCGGCTTCACGGAGGTGGAGCGGTTCCGGGCGTGGGACGCCGAGCAGTGGCTCGGGATGCGCGGCCGTTGATCACTGGCACGCGCGCGGCGGTGCGATCATCCTTGGCCGGGTGACAGAGCCGAGACACCGGACACGAGCCGCGTACACGGACCGCACGGTCACGGTCTATCAGGCGTACCCGCCGGAGATCGGGGCGCCGGCGGCGCGTGACGGCCGTTTCCCGGCCGCGTGGAAGCGGGACCGGATGACGTGGATCAAGCCGTCGTTCCTCTGGATGATGTACCGGTGCGGGTGGGGCATGAAGGAAGGCCAGGGGACCGTCCTCGCCGTCGGGATCACCCGCGACGGTTTCGAGTGGGCACTGCGTCACGCCTGTCTGTCCCACTACGAGCGAGGGCTCCGCACCGACCGCGCCGCGTGGCGACGCGCGTCGGGACGGGCGCCGGCCCGGGTGCAGTGGGACCCGGAGCGCGGTCTGCGTCTCCAGCCGCTCCCGTACCGGTCCCTCCAGCTCGGCCTCTCCGGCGAAGCGGCCCGTCTCCACGCCGACGAGTGGATCGTCTCCATGGTCGACGTCACGCCGTTGGCCCACACGGTCCACGCCCACGTACGTGACGGGGAACTGGACCTCGCCCGGCAGCTCCTGCCCCGCGAACGCCCGTACCCGGCAGGCGACGAGGCACTGGCTCACCTGCGCGGAGACGCCTGACCGAACCGTCCGCCGCACGGCGGCACGCCGGCCCGGCGCGCGTAATTGTGTCGACAGCGCCTTCCGGCGCGCGGCAGAGTGGCCGACCGTGACGAGCAGTGAGATGTGGGGCCGTGAGGCCGCCGAACGCTATGACGCCGAAGAGACCGAGATGACCTCGGCCGCCGTCCTCGGAGCGACCGTCGGCTTCCTCGCCGAGCTGGCCGGCGAGGGCAGGGCGCTGGAGTTCGCCATCGGGACCGGGCGCGTGGGCGTGCCGCTCCGTGGACGCGGTGTGCCGGTGACGGGCATCGAGCTGTCCGAGCACATGGCGGCCGTGTTGCGCCGCAAGGTCGACGAGGACACGCTCCCGGTGGTCATCGGGGACATGGCCACAACCGTCGTGCCGGGCGAGTTCTCCCTGGTGTACCTCGTCTACAACACGATCTCGAACCTGCTCACGCAGGACGAGCAGGTCGCGTGCTTCCGCAACGCCGCGCGTCATCTGGAGCCCGGTGGCCGGTTCGTCATCGAGCTGGGCGTGCCGCCCCTGCGGTTCCTGCCGCCCGGGCAGGTCGCCGTGCCGTTCGACGTGTCCGAGCGGCATCTCGGGTTCGACACCGTCGACCCCGTCGAACAGATCCTCGTCTCGCACCACTTCTCCCGCGACGGAGACGGTGACCACTACCGCCGCGACGCCTCCCGCCACCGCTACGCGTGGCCGGCGGAGCTCGACCTCATGGCCCGCATCGCCGGTCTGGCGCCGGAGCGCCGCGTCGCCGACTGGGACGGCGCACCGTTCACCCAGGACTCCCCGAAGCACATCTCCGTGTGGCGCAAACCGGCCTGAGACCGACCGGCCACGTCCTCACCTCACGTGCCACTGCCCCGGTGCGTCCGGGTTCCCTGTGCGCACGAAGCCGCGGACGAAGCCGCGGACGAGGTCCTGGGCGTGGCCGGCGGACAGCACGTACTCCCCGACGAAGCGGGCCTCTTCGTCCATGACGGGGACCTCGGCCTCGCCGTCCGGGTGCCACGGTGCCGTCGCCGGCGTGAGGGTGCACGCGGTCGGGTCACGACGTCCGTGTGGCGCATTCCGCTGCTTCGGCGGCGATGAGTTCCGTCCGGGGCGGGAGTCACCCCCTGGAACGTGTGAACGCCCTCACCGACAGGAGCACCGCCCCCATGACGACTCGTCCGGGCCCGGCGACCGGCCGCCGCCTTCCCGACACCACCGTGTGGTCCATGATCCGTGCCGAGCGGGCCGCGCTCGCCGACGATCTCGGGGAGATCGGCGCCGAGCAGTGGGCGACGCCCTCGCTCTGTGACGGGCTGTCGGTGCGTGAGGTGCTCGCGCATCTCACCGCGGGGGCCAGTCTCGGCACGCTCAGGTGGCTGGCCGGCGTCCTCCGCTGCCGGTTCGACTTCGACAGGCAGGTGGCCATGCGGCTGGCGGAGCAGCTCGGTCCGGGTCCGGCGGACACCCTCGAGCGCTTCAGGCGCACGGTGCCGAGTACGACCAAGCCTCCCCTGCCCGTCATCGCCATGCTCGGCGAGACCGTCGTCCACGGGGAGGACGTCCGGCGCCCGCTCGGCATACGGCGGGCCTACCCGGTCGAGACCGTGACGGCCGTCGCGGAGTACTACCGGGGCACGGACCTCGTGGTCGTCGCCAAGGGGCGCGTCGGCGGGCTGCGGCTCGTCGCCGACGACGGGCCGTTCAGGGCCGGGGACGGGCCCCTCGTGTCCGGGCGGACCGTGGCCCTCGTCATGGCGATGACCGGACGCGCGGCGTACTGCGACGACCTCGACGGCGACGGTGTCGAGGTGCTCCGGAGCCGCTCGGGCGCGAGATGACGCCCGCGAGCCCGACTCCCTGTCCCCCCACGGGCAGGGAGTCGGGCTCGCGGAGCCGAGGTCAGGCCGCCGGCAGGACGCCCGTGCGGGCGACCTCCGCGTACCAGCGGGCGCTGGCCTTGGGAATGCGGGTGCCCGTCGGGTAGTCGACGTACACCGCGCCGAACCGCTTGCTGTACCCGTGCGCCCACTCGAAGTTGTCGAGCAGGGACCACAGGAAGTAGCCGCGCACGTCGGAGCCGTCGAGGATGGCGCGGTGGACGGCGGCCAGGTGGTCGCGGACGTACGCGATGCGGGCGGGGTCGTTGACGTTGCCGTCGGGGTCGGCGTAGTCGTCGAAGGCGGCGCCGTTCTCGGTGATGACCAGCGGCAGCTTCGGGAAGTCGTGCGACAGCCGGCGCAGCAGGTCGTACAGGCCGGTGGCGTCGACGGCCCAGCCCATGGCGGTGCGTTCGCCGGGGGGCTGGTGGAAGGCGACCTTGTCGGCGGCCGGCCAGGGGCTGTGCGGGCTGTTGCCATGGCCGTCGGAGGTGTGGGTGCCGCTGCCGTCGGTCTCGGAGACGACCGTGGGCGTGTAGTAGTTGACGCCGAGGAAGTCGAGCGGCTGGTTGATCTGCTCGAGGTCCCCGTCCTTGACGAAGGACCAGTCGGTCAGGCCGGCGGTGTCCTTGAGGAGGTCCTCCGGGTAGGCGCCCTCCAGCATCGGGCCGGTGAAGACGCGGTTGGCGAGCGCGTCGATACGGCGGACCGCGTCCGCGTCGCCCTCGGTGCCGGTGAGCGGGCGGACGTGGTGGATGTTGAGGGTGACCGAGCACTGGGCGGCGGCCGGGAGGCGGTCGCGCAGGGCCTGGACGGCGAGGCCGTGGCCGAGGTTGAGGTGGTGGGCGGCGCGCAGGGCGGCGACCGGGTCGGTGCGGCCGGGGGCGTGCACGCCGGAGCCGTAGCCGAGGAAGGCGCTGCACCAGGGCTCGTTGAGGGTGGTCCAGGTCCGCACGCGGTCGCCGAGGGCGTCGGCGGCGAGGGCGGCGTACTCGGCGAAGCGTTCGGCGGTGGCGCGCTCGGGCCAGCCGCCGGCGTCCTCCAGCTCCTGGGGCAGGTCCCAGTGGTAGAGGGTGGCGACGGGCTGGATGCCCTTCTCCAGCAGCTCGTCGGCCAGCCGCCGGTAGAAGTCGAGGCCCTTCTGCACGGCGGGACCGCGTCCGGTGGGCTGGATGCGGGGCCAGGCGAGCGAGAACCGGTAGGCGCCCAGGCCGAGTTCGGCCATGAGGGCGACGTCCTCGCGCCAGCGGTGGTAGTGGTCGGTGGCGATGTCACCGGTGTCGCCGTTGCGGACCCGGCCCGGGGTGCGGGCGTAGGTGTCCCAGATGGACGGGGTGCGTCCGTCCTCGGAGGCGGCGCCCTCGATCTGGTAGGAGGCGGTGGCCGAACCCCAGAGGAAGCCCTTGGGGAAGGTGCGGGCGGCGTCCGGGGCGGACGCGGTCTGCTGTGCTGCGGTGACCACGTGAGTCCTTTCGGGGTGGTGGGGGTCGTTCGCGGGGTGTGCGAAGAGCCCGGTGAGGGGGTCGGAGCGGGGGCCTGCGGGGAGCGGTCAGCCCTTGACGGCGCCGGCCATGATGCCGCTGACGATCTGGCGGCCGAAGACGATGAACATCGCCAGCAGCGGCAGGGTGCCGAGCAGCGCGCCGGCCATGATGAGCGACTGGTCGCGGACGTAGCCCGCGCTGAGCTGGGTGAGCGCGACGGGGACGGTCGGGTTGGTCATGTCGAGCACCACGAACGGCCAGAAGAAGTCGTTCCAGGCGTGCACGAACGTGATCATGAAGATCACGGCCATGGCGGGCCGTGCGACGGGCAGCACGATGCTCCAGAAGATGCGCAGCGAGTGCGCCCCGTCGACCCGGCCGGCCTCGACGAGTTCGTCGGGCAGCGCCTCGGAGAGGTACTGCCGCATGAAGAACACGCCGACGGCGCTGACCAGGGTGGGGAAGATGACGGCGGGCAGCTGCTGCGACCAGCCGAGCTCCGACATCATCATGAACAGCGGGACGACACCGAGCTGCGGCGGCACCATCATGGTGCCGATCACCAGCATGAGCAGGACGTTGCGGCCCTTGAACCGCAGTTTGGCGAAGGCGAACCCGGCGAGCGTCGCGAAGAACACCGTGGACAGGGCGATCACCCCGGCCACGATCGTGCTGTTGATCATCGCCTTGCCCATGGCCGCCTCGTCCCAGGCGCGGGCGAGGTTGCTGAACAGGTTCGGGCCGGGCAGGAACGGCGGCGGGGTCTGGCTGACCCGGGTGTTGTCGGTGGAGGCCGCCACCATCGTCCAGTACAGCGGGAAGATGGACAGGACCGCCATGATGGCGAGCAGGATGTAGGCGAGCGGTCCGGCGTGGTGGGTGCGCCCGGCGCGTTCGCGCAGCAGGCGGCGGCCGCCGCGGCCGGCCGGCTTCTCGGGTTCGGGCCGGGCCGGTGCGTCCGTCCGGGCCGGGAGGCTGTGGATGGTCAT
This sequence comes from Streptomyces sp. DH-12, assembly GCF_002899455.1. GTDB lineage: Bacteria > Actinomycetota > Actinomycetes > Streptomycetales > Streptomycetaceae > Streptomyces. The sequence continues at coordinate 574,535 of NZ_PPFB01000001.1, forward strand.
GGCGTCTCCAGGTCAGGACGTGCGGGAGCGCAGGCGCTTGATCAGTCGCTGCGCCACGAAGGCGAGGACCAGCAGCATGAACATCGCCCAGGCGACGGTCGCCGAGCGGCCCATCTGGTAGTTCTTCCAGCCCTCCTCGTACAGCAGCAGGCCCAGCGTCTGGTACTGGTTGTCCGCGCCGCCGGTGACGCCGTTGGGGCCCTGGCCGAAGATCAGCGGCTCGCCGAACAGCTGGGTGGCGCCGATCGTGGAGAGCACGATGGTGAAGACGATGGTGGAGCGGATGCCGGGCACGGTGACGTGCCGGAACTGCTGCCAGCGGGACGCGCCGTCCAGGGAGGCGGCCTCGTAGCGGTCGGCGGGGATGGCCTGCATGGCGGCCAGGTAGAGCAGGGCGTTGTAGCCGGTCCAGCGCCAGATGACGATGGTGGAGATCGCGACCTGGGCGGGCCACTTGTCGGCCTCCCAGTTCACCGGGTCGACGCCGATCAGGCCGAGTCCCCAGTTGATCATGCCGAAGTCGCGCTCGAAGATCATGGTGAAGACGAGCGCGGCGGCGCCGACGGACGTGGCGTACGGCACCAGCGACGCGACGCGGAAGAACAGCGAGGCGCGCATGCGGTAGTTGAGCAGGTGCGCCATGCCCAGGGCCATCAGGAGCTGCGGCACCGTGGAGATGACGCCGATGGTGATGGTGTTCTGAACGGCGTTCCAGAACCGCGAATCGCCCCACAGGTCGACGTAGTTGTCGAACGCCACCCACTCCATGACGTCGAGCGTGGCCAGTTCCACGTCGTGCAGGGAGATCCACGAGGTGTAGACGAGCGGGTAGAAGCTGAACGCGGCGAAGACGACGAAGAACGGGGCGACGAACGCGTACGGGGCGCCCTTGACGTCAAGACGGTGCAGCCAGACGCCGCGCCGCCGTGAGGTCTCCTTGCCGTCCCGCGAGCGGGACGGGCCCGGCGGCTCCTCGCCGGCCAGGGCCTTGGTGGTGGAGGTGGCCACCGGACTTCCTTCCTGAGAGCGAATGGGGAGCCGTCCCGGGCCCGCTGGGGGCAGCGGGCCCGGGACGGCCGCGGGGCGACGGTCAGCGGACCGCCTTCTCGATGCGCTCCGCGGTGGTCTTCCAGGCCTCGTCACGCGGCGTTCCCTGCTCCACCAGGGCCAGGCCCTGGGAGAAGGTGTCCTTGATGGTGCCGTCCTTGCGGCCGAGGACCTGCTTGTCCGGGATCTCCTGCGCCGCGGCGCCGAAGATCTGGCCGAGCGGCGCGCCGCTGAAGTAGTCGTTCTTCACGGCCTTCACGGACGGGTCCTCGAGGGCCTTCTGCGAGGACGGGATGTTGCCGAGGTCCTTGAAGATGCGGGCCTGCTGCTCGGGCGCGGTCAGCCAGGCGACGAGCTTCTGCGCCTCCTCCTTCACCGGGCTCTTCTCGATCACGCCGAGGAAGGAACCGCCCCAGTTGGCGCCCTTCGGAGCGCGGGCGACGTCCCACTTGCCCTTGTTGACCTCACCGGCCTTCTCGCTGATGTGGCTCAGCATCCAGGCCGGGCACACCGCGGTCGCGAACGTGCCGTTGGCCAGACCGGGGTCCCAGCCGGGCTGGAACTGGCGCAGCTTGGCGGTCAGGTCCTCGTCGGCGGCGTCCGACGCCAGCTCCCAGGCCTCCTTGACGGCCGGGTTCTTGTCGTGGATCAGCTCGCCCTGCTCGTTGTAGTACTGCTCGGGGTAGCCGTAGACCATGGCGTTGAACAGGCCGCTGGCCGAGTCGGTGTAGGCGACGCCGTCGCCCTTGAAGTTCTTCTTGAAGGTGCGGCCGACCTCGACGTACTTCTTCCAGTCGCCCGCCCACAGCTTGCCGACCTCTTCGCGGTCGGTGGGCAGGCCGGCCTTCTCGAAGTAGTCCTTGCGGTAGCAGACGGCCATCGGGCCGATGTCGGTGCCGAGGCCCAGCACCTTGCCGTCCTCGGTGGTGATCTGGGACTGCTTCCAGGGCAGGAAGTGGTCGGTGCCCGCCATGCCCGCGAAGTCGGCGAACATGTCGGCCCGGGTCTCGGTGATCTCCTTGGCGCGGCCGATCTCGATGCCCTGGATGTCCTTCAGGCCCTTGCCGGCGGCGAGCTTGGTCTGCAGCGCGGTGTAGTAGGTCTGCTCGTCACCGGCTATCTCGGCCTTGATCGTGACGCCGGGGTTGTTCTTCTCGTACTCCTCCAGCAGGCCGGTCTCCTTGATCCCCATGACGCCGAACATGCCCATGGTGATGGTGACCTTGTCGCCGTCCTTGCTGCCACCCGTGACCGAGTCGCTGTCGCCGCTGCAGCCGACGACGAGCGAGAGCGCGCCGACGGCCGCGGCTGTCGCCACCGCCTTCCTGCGCAACGAACCGAGAGTGCCCATGGATCTCCTCCTAGCGACGGCGCTGACACATCGGAGTGACGAGGTCTGCGATGACTACAGCGGATCTTGGTCGAGGTGGGAACGTGCCCAACTCCGGGTGGGCACGTTCCCACCGCGTGACGAAGACTTGTAGCAGCGGCGCAATCTGTCAATAACTTGAAAGCAACTTCCGCATGCGGATCGGGCCCTCCGTTCGCCTCCCGGACCCTGGGGGGTGATCCACCGGGGCAGGCGTCTGCAAGAATTGCCGCAGGTCACCTCCGCGGCAGAGAACGCCGCCGCGGCCGCTGAGGGGGGAGTGCATGACCGGCAACCGCCGTCCCACGATCAAAACCGTCGCCGCCCGCGCCGGCGTGGGTCGCACCACGGTCTCCCGCGTCGTCAACGGCTCCGACCTGGTCAGCGCCGACGCGCGGGCCCGGGTCCTCGCGGCGATCAAAGAACTGAACTACGTCCCCAACTCGGTCGCCCGGGGCCTGGTCACCAACCGCACCGACGCCGTGGCCCTGGTGATCCCCGAGTCGGAGAGCCGGCTCGGCTCGGAGCCGTTCTTCGCCGCGCTGATCCGCGGCGTGAGCGGCGCGCTCGGCGAGAGCGGCACCCAGCTGCAGCTCATGCTGGTGCGCGACCAGGCCGAACGCGACCAGCTCACCGAGTCGGTGGCCACCCGCAGGGTGGACGGCGTGCTGCTGGTCTCCGTCCACTCCGAGGACCGGCTGCCCGGCATCCTCGAGGAGATGGGACTGCCCACGGTGCTCGCCGGCCGCCGCGACGCGGGCGAGCAGCTGAGCTACGTCAACTCCGACAACGCCGGGGGCGCCGCCGAAGCCGTACGGCATCTGCTGGGCCGCGGCCGCAGGCGGATCGCGACGATCACCGGTCCGCAGGACATGGACGTCGGCCGCGCCCGCCTCGCGGGGTGGCGCACGGCGCACCAGGAAGCGGGCGTTCCGGCGGACGAGTCGCTGATCGAGACGGGTGACTTCTCCGAGGACAGCGGCGGTCGCGCCATGCGTTTGCTTCTTGAACGCGCCCCGGATCTGGACGCCGTGTTCGCCGCCTCCGACCTCATGGCGGTCGGCGCGCTGGCCGAATTGCGCCGGCGGAAGCGCCGGGTGCCGGACGACGTCGCCGTGGTCGGCTTCGAGGACTCGGTGCTCGCCCGGCACACCAACCCGCCGCTGACGACGGTGCGCCAGCCGGTGGAGGAACTGGGCCGCACGATGGCCCGCATCCTCACCGACATCACCCTGAACGACGGGCCCCGGCAGCAGATCACCCTGCCCACGGAGCTGGTCGTCCGCGAGTCGTCCTAGGGACGCGAGGTGTCACGGGGCCGGCTGCTGCCGCTGCTGCTCACGGCGGCCGGGGTACTGGGCGCGGCGGGCCTGCTCGCCCGCGGGAGCACCGTCCCGGCGGTCGCAGCCCTGCTGGCGTGCCTGGTGTTCGCGGTGGTGAACTCACCGCTGCTCTTCCCGGCCGCCCTCGGCACGGAGGAGGCGCGGCGCCGCAGCCGGGAGGACGGGCGTCCGGTGATCTACTGGCGGCCGGGGTGCCGGTACTGCAGGCGGCTGCGTTTTCGGCTGGGACGGGACGCGCGCCGGGCGCACTGGGTCGACATCTGGCGCGACCCGGCCGCCGCGGCGGCGGTGAGGGCGGTCGCGGACGGGAACGAGACGGTGCCGACGGTCGTCCTGCCGGACGGGGAGGCGTACGTGAATCCTGACCCGGAGTGGGTGCGCGAGCGGTTGTGACGGGCGGGGGCGTCGGTGGTCGCCCGGCTCGTCGGTGCGGGCCGTCCCCCGCCTCCGTCGGGTCCGGGTCCCCGACGGCGTGGACGTCCCTGACCTCCACTCCGGTGACGCCGCGGCCCTCGGGGACACCGCGCGGGTCGCCGATGTCCGGCTCGGACCACGACGAGGGGTCGAGCTGGTGGTCGGCCCAGACGCAGGTGTGCGGGAGGAGGCCGGCGACGGGGACGGCGAGGAGGCCGTCGGCCGTGCCCACGACGACCTTCAGGGCCGGGGAGTAGTCGAGGAGGACCTGGCGGCAGCGGCCGCACGGCGGGACGACTCCCCGGTCGCGGTCGCCGACGGCGACGGCGACGATCGTCTCCAGGTCGTGGGCGCCCTGTGCGGCGGCCGTTCCGACGACGACCGGTTCGGCGCAGGGACCGCCGGTGAAGTGACAGGCGTTCACGGCGGTGACGATCCGGCCGTCCGTGGCGCGGGCCGCCGCGGCCATGGTGTGGTCGTCGCCCCGGCAGCGGGTGCGGGCGACGTGCGTCGCGGCCGCCACGAGTTCCTGGTCGACGTCGTGGGTGTGCGTGGCCCGGCGTGCCCTCCGTCGTTCCTGTGAGGTACGGGGCCATTGAACCGGGGACCGCAAGCCGGTGCCGGTGTCAGGTGCGGTCGGGGTCGGTCAGCCAGGCCACGAGGGTGCGCCAGCGCTCCGGCTGGTCCGTGTCGCGCGGCCCCACCAGGTACACCTCTTCGACGAGGTTCTGCGCGCGCAGGCCGTGGCGCGCGGCGAAGGAGCCCACGGCGCCGTAGGTGAGGTCGAGGTCGTCGTGCGGGCCGCAGTGGGTGGCGACGACGGCCGTCCTGCTCGGCAGGTCCAGCTCGCGCACGGTGGCCGGGGCCCCCGGGGGCAGGGGTGTCTCGGCGGGGAGGTAGACGGTGGCGTGGCCGTGGCCCTCGGTGAACAGCTCGTGCGCGTAGCGGCCGCCCGGCGGGAGCACCGGGCGGTGTCCGACGGCGGCGTCGAGGTCACGCATCGCCGTGTCGTACCAGTCCAGGCCGGCTCCCTCGGGGACGTCGAGGGACACGGCGTGGACCCGCTGGGGCGGGAGGACCTCCAGGGTCACCGTCCGTTCCGCGCCGGGGTCGAGGAGTTCGCGGAGCGCTTCGACGGCGCGCTGGGTGCGGCCGAGCCGGTCCTCGAGCCGGCGCAGGTGGGCGGTCACGACCTGCCGGGCCGTGTCCCGGTCCGCCGCCCCGCCGCGGGCGCCGGCCTCCGCCTCGAGGAAGCGCCGCAGGTCCGCCAGGGGCAGGTCGAGGTCGCGGAACCGCCGGACGGTCTGGGCCGGGCGGACCTGCTCGGGCGAGTAGTAGCGGTAGCCCGTCACCGGGTCGACCTCGGCGGGGACCAGCAGGCCCTGCTCGTGGTAGCGGCGGAGCGTGCGGATGCTGAGGTGGGTGATGCGGGAGAACTCCCCGATGGTGAGTCGCTCCGTCATGGTGATGCTCCTGGCGGCCGGGTCCGGGCCCGGGACCGGCCGGTACGGGTCCGGTCCCGGGGTGGCGGTGCGTGGTCAGGGGGTGATCTCCAGCCGGGTGATCCTTCCCCGCGCGTCACGTTCGAACGCGAAGCGGAGCGTCACCGGGCTGCCGGGGAAGTCTCCCGACACCTCGGCGACAGCGCGGCAGGCGGCCGCCGTGCCGGTGACCTCCCGTACGTCGTACTCCACGGGCGGGACCTGGTCCCGCCAGCGGCGCACCTCCGTGAGTCCCCGGTGGGTGCGGTCTTCGTCGCGTACGACGGCATTGTCGTCGAAGAGCGCGAGGTACCGCGCGTGGCCGGCGGCCGCGGCCGCGGCGACGTACTCCTCGACGAAGGACCGGGCCTCGCCGGTGGTCCCGGTCCGCGGGGTGCTGCGCATGGTTCCCTCCTCCGTGCCGGCGGCCGTTCGCGTCCGGCTCATACGGTGCGGACGGTGCCGCCGTCGACGGTGTACTCGGCACCGGCGACCGCGGCGGCGCGGGGTGAGGCGAGGAAGGCGATCACCTCGGCGACCTCCTCCGGCTCGGCGGGCCGGCCGAGGGGGATGCCGCCGAGAACGCTCATCAGGTCGTCGAGGGCGGCCTCGCGGGTGATGCCGCCCTCCCTCATCCGGCGGGCGAGCAGCTGCTCGGCGCCGTCGGTGCGGATGAAGCCGGGTGCGACAGAGTTGACCCGTACGCCCGCCGGGGCCACCTCGTTGGCGAGCCCCTTGCTGTAGGTGGTCAGGGCGCCCTTGGCGGCGGCGTAGGCCAGGGTCGAGTCGTGCAGCGGCATCCGGCGCTGGATGGAGGTGACGTGGACGACGGCGCCCGAGCCGCGGGCCACCATGCCGGGGAGCAGGGCCCGGTCGAGGCGGACGGCGGACAGGAGGTTGAGTTCCAGTTCGCGCTCCCACAGCGTGTCGTCGAGAGCCGCGAAGCCCCCGGCCGGGGAGTCGGAGCCGCCCACGATGTGCACGAGGACGTCGGGGACGCCGACATGTCCGGCGACGGCCGCGGCGGACGCGGCCACACCCTCGGCGGTGCCCAGGTCGCCCTGGACGAAGAGGGCGTCGCCCGCCTCCGGCTTCGTACGGGCGATGGTGACGACCTGGGCTCCCGCCTGCCGGAGCCGCTGTGCCGTCGCCAGTCCGGCGCCCTTGCTGCCGCCGGCGACCACGGCGACGCGTCCTTCGAGTTCGGTGTCGTTCATGTCCGCCAGCGTGGGGCCTCCCCCGGGGGGAGACTCAAGCGCGCTTCGACGGCGGCCTCGTGCCGTCGCGCGCAATAGTCATGGACACGCCGCACCGGCGATGGGATAGGGTCCGGAAGCCGATCACTCGTTTGTGATCATCTCGCGGCGTTCCCGGGGAGGGCGCGCCGCAACTCCACCGCACTTCCCAGGGGGGCCTTCATGGCTTTTTCACCCGTGCCCGTGAAACCGATGTCCGGGCCCGGACCGGTGCTGCGCTCACCGCTGGGTCTCGCGCACGCCGTGACCGCGCTGCTGGCCGTCGTGATCGTCGCCGACGTGATGCACTTCGGGGCGGCGGCGTACATGCGGTCGGTGATGGGTGAGGTGACCTCCGGCGGCGCGGGCGACGTCGACATGGGCGCGGTCGACCGGGCGGACACGGCGGTCGCCTCGTCCAGCCTGCTGTACCTGATCGGCGTGGTCGGGACGGCGACGCTGTTCATCATCTGGTTCCACCGGGTGCGTCACAACGCGGAGGTGTTCGCGCCGGACACGCAGCGCCGCACGCCGGGCTGGGCGATCGGCGGCTGGTTCATCCCGTTGGCCAACCTGTGGATCCCGCGCGGCATCGCCCGGGACGTCCTGCGGGCCAGCCAGCCCGACCCCTACGCGTCCGAGCTGCGGCACCACCGCCTGCTCAACGCCTGGTGGGGCATGTGGATCGCGTCGAACCTCTTCGACCGGCTCGCCTCGGAGAAGTACGACGCGGCCGAGGACCCGCAGGCGGTCCACGACGCCGCGGGGTGGCTGATGGCCGGGTCGGTCCTCGACCTCGTCTCCGCGGTGCTGGCCCTGCTGTTCGTCCGCAGGCTGACGGCCGCTCAGAACGCCAAGGCGATGGCGGGGTCCGCGTTCCCGCCCGCGCCGCAGCACCCGGCCGCCGGGGGCCCGGTCCCCGCCGCCGGGGGCCCGGTCCCGGGCGCGTGAGGGCCGGCGTCGGGCTCATGGCGCGGCGCGTACGTCCGACGCGCGGCGCGGGTGTCCGACGCGCGGCGCGCGTCTAACGCCCCGCGTGTGCGCACGCCCACGCGGACATGCCCTGGATCCGCGCGAGGCGTTCGGCCACCGCGATCTGCTCCTTGCGCGTGGCGAGGTCGGCGCGCGGGGCGTACGTGAGGCCGCCGGCCGCGACCCAGCTCGACTGCGAGAACTGCAGTCCGCCGTAGTGGCCGTTGCCCGTGTTGGCCTTCCAGTCGCCGCCCGACTCGCACCGGGCGATGGCGTCCCAGTCGGTTCCGGGGCGGGCGGAGGGGGAGGCTGCCGCCTCGGCCGTGGTCGTGCCGAGGGCGGTCGCGGCGGCCAGGACCATCAGAGCGGCCCGGACACGCATCCCGGACGCACGGCGCTCGGTGGCCTGAGGGGCGGTTCGTCTCGATGTCATGGGCCCACTGTTATGTCACCCGGGGCCGTGACGGCATGCCGGCCGCCGGCTCGCTACGCCGGCCGGGGGACGCGGTGGCCGCGCCCGGGTGAGCGCGGAAGGGACCAGCCTGCCTGTCATTGCCTTGACCGGAAGGTGAGCTCGTGGACGCGGCACAAGACGGCATGACAGGGGCCGGCGGCGCACAGGCGCCGCGCGGACGGACGCGCTGGGGCGTGGTGACGGCGATCCTGGGCCTTCCGGTGCCGGCCCTGGGCGTCCTCCTGCTGATGACGGCGGTCCGGGTGCTGGTCCCCTGACCCCGGCAGGATGTGGCGGTCCGGCTGCCCGGTCAGGCCGAGGCCTCGGCGGCTTCCTCGATACGGCGGCCGAACGCGGGGACGCCCCGGCGCGCTGCTCCCGCCGCCGGCGGGAGCAGCGTCCTGCCGACGCCGTGCCCTTCGAGCACGTCGGACAGGCGCACCCTGGTGCCGCTCTCCGACGTGGGTCCGAGGCCGTACCCGCCTTCCTGCGCGGTGACGGAGTGGTGCGACACCTCGTGCCGGCGCACGCGCGTGGTGCGGCCGGCTCACTGATCCGGAAGTCGTGCCGGGAGCGCGTCCCGGCGTCCTTCACCGTGCTGTGGAACACCGTGCCCGGGTTCGGCAGGCGCGCGGTCGTCGTCGTGGATGCGCAGGTGCGCCGGGGTCAGTCGGTGGCGGCGTGTTCCTTCCGTATGGCCGCCGCCGTGGACGCGGGGTCGTAACCGTCCGGGACGCCGTCGATCAGGATGATGTCGCCCTCGATGTGCCGGGAGCGCAGCGGTGCGATCTCCCGGTAGGCGGGCGAGTCCCACCAGTCCCGCGCCTCGGTGAGCCCGGGGAAGGCGATCATCACCACGTGTCCGGGCCAGGCGCCCTCCTTCACCTCGTGCCCGGTGGCGTGCACCAGGAAGCGGCCGCCGTACGGCTCCAGCGTGGCGGGCATGCGCTCCATGTACTCCGCGATGTCGGGGTGCGGTGCGGCCGGCCGCAGGTGGGCGATGGCGTAGGCGGTCATGGTGTCCTCCACGGTGCGTCGGTCGGTCGTGGTACGCGGTGATCGTGGCACCGGACCGGGGGCGGGGTCGATGACCTCGGAGGTAAGGGAGCGGGGTACGCGTGCCGGCCGTGCGGGGACGGCCGGTCGGCGGTGTCCGTCACCCGTACGAGCGCACCGGGCGGACGGGCGGGGCGGCAGCGGGGCCGTGCGACAGGCGGCGCGTCGGGGTGCATAGGACAGTGGGGACCATGAACCGTCACCGTCGCCCGCCCCGGCGCGCCCCGTGGATCGCCGGCGGCGCCGCCGCCCTGGTCCTGGGCGGCGTCGGCGTGTGGGTGTGGGTGGCGCAGGACGACGGCACCCCGAGCCCGCGGCCGTCCGCCTCGACCGATCTGGCCCTCCCGACGCTGGGCCCGCTGCCGACGCCGACCTCCGAGACCTCCCCGCCGTCCACGGCGGAGGCGACTCCGACGGGCACGGGGGCGCCCGTTCCGACGGCGTCCCGTCCCGGCGGGGCGGCCGAGCCGAGCGGAGGACCGGCGACGCGGCCGTCGCCGAGGCAGGGGCGGACGCAGCCACCGGGTGTGCCGGACCAGGGGGCCGGGACCGGACCGGCCGTGCCGGACGGCGGTGCGAGCACCCGGCCGGAGCCTCCGCGGGGGCAGGACACCTCCGAGGCCGCGCCGTCCAGCCGAGGGCCGGGGCTCGTGCCTCCGCCGCCCGCCCCCACGGGCGGGGCGGGGACGGGCGCCGGCACGCCGGACGCGCCCCAGGCCCCGGCGCGGTCCGCGGCACCCGAGGCCCCGCGCCGGTCGGCGGCTCCCGAACCGGCCGCGCCCTCCACACCCCCGGGAGCCGCCCCCCGGACCACGACGACGCCCCCCGGACCGCGCATCCCTCCGCCGCCGGGTTCCGGGACGCGTGTTCCTCCTGCGCCGTCAGGGACTGAGACGCGTGCCCCCCAGCCCTCCGGCACGGCTCGCCCGTCGGCCTCCCCCGCGCCGGAGCGGCCGACCGGGAAGGCCGCACCCGACCCCACGTCGACGGGGGCGACCGCGAAGCCGACCGGCAAGCCCGCCCCCGCCACCGAGCGGGACCCCTCGGCCGCCCCGAAGCCGACCGGCAAGCCCTCCCCCGCCGCCGCGACGACCACCTGGCACACCTCCCCCGCCGCGACCGACGCCGCCCGGCGCATGGCCGCCGCGGGCACGGTCGGGGACCCCGCCTGCGCCATGGCGGCCGTGGGCCGGCCCGACCCCGCTCTGGTGCCGCACGAGAGCCGGATCGGGATCGGTCGCCACGGCACGTACTGGTGCCTCGTCTGGTGATACGGACCGGGCCGTCAGCGCGTAGGCTGCCCCCGGTACGAACACGGCTGCGCGGGGGAGCTCATGACGGCTGGGACGGCACCGAGGTGGGAGTCGGCACTCGAAGCGGTGACGGTGTACGCGCAGGGCGCGCTGTGCCGCCGCGTCGCCCGGGGCACGGTCCCGGCGGGCGGACAGGTACGGGTGACGGGACTGCCGCGCTCGCTCGACCCCCACTCGCTGCGCGCCCGCGTCCTCGGTGCGCCGGGTGTGCGCGTCACCGAGGCGCGGGCGGAGATCGACGCCGAGCCCGTGGACGCGGACGCGGAGGACGAGGCACGGCGTGAGGTGGACCGGCTGCGCGAGGCGTACGACGTCGCGCGGACCCGGCGCGACCGGCAGCTGACGAGGATCGAGGAGGTCGGCGGGCTGCGTCCGGTGCCGCCCGGCCGCAAGCGGGACGACCCGCACCGCCGCACCCCGGTGGCCGCCTGGCTGGAGCTGGCCGACTTCGTCGACGAGCGCCTGACGGTCCTGCACGGCCGGCTCCGCGAGCTGGAGGACGAACTCCGCCGCGTCGAGCACGAGTGGGAGCTCGCTCACGACCGGATCGAGCGCGCGAGCACCGACGCGCCGGCGTCCGGGGTGGCCACTTCGTACACGGCGGTGCTGACCCTGCGGGGCGCGGGTGAGGCGCAGGCCGAGGTCGAGATCGAGTACGGGGTGCCCGGCGCCGTATGGGTGCCGACGTACCGCCTGATCCACCGTCAGGGCGAGGACGGCGGACGGCTGGTGCTGCGTGCCTCGGTCGCCCAGCGGTCCGGCGAGGACTGGACGGGCGTGCGGATCGCCTTCGCCACCGCCGACCTGCGCCGCCGTACCGGTCTGCCGCGGCTGCGGTCGGTGCGCATCGGCCGCAGCCAGCCCGCGCCCGCTCCGTCCGGGTGGCGGGAGCCCCCGGCGGGGCTGACCGACCTGTTCGCGGGGTACGACGCGGCGGGTCCCCGGCCGGAACCGGATGTGTCCGGCGGGGCGACGGCGGGCCGGATCGGCGCGGGCGGTGCCGTCGAGGACATCTACGTCGGGGCCGCCTACGGTGCTCCGCCCCCTCCCCCGCCGGCGCCCGCCGCCCTGCCCGCCCCCGGCGCCGCGTACGGCGCGGCGCCCCAGGGCTTCGGCGGCCCGGCCGCGCCGGGTTCCGCGCCCGTCCCGGACCGGCCGCGGCCCCGGGCGCGTACCGGTTCCGGCGCCCGCGCGGCCGCCGCGCCCCGCGCGGGCGGAGAGGCCCGTGCGGCCACGCCGGAGGCCACGGGTGCGGCCTCCTTCGCGCCCGCGCCCGTACCGGGGCCGCCCCGGCCGGACGACGCCGAACTCGACTACGCGGAACTGGTGTTGAGCGGCCCGGACGAGCCGTGGGACCGCCGGGGCCGGCTCTTCCCCGGCTCGGGCCCCGACCTGGTGACCGCCGAGTACCGGCGGCGCGCCGAGAAGCCGGCCGCGCTGCCGCTGCCCGGGCACGCCGTGCGGCCCCGCGAGTCGGCGGGCTCCTTCGACCACCGTTACGACGCCGCGGCGCCCGCCGACATCCCCTCGGACGGCGTCTGGCACACCGTCACCGTCGGCGAGATCCCGGTGGGCCTGCGCACCGAGTACGTCTGCGTGCCGGCGGTGGAGCAGACCGTGTACGCGACGCTGGTGCTGTCCAACGCCACGGACCAGGCGCTGCTGGCCGGCCCGGTCGAGGTGAGCGTCGACGGGGAGTACCAGCTGACCGCCGCGCTGCCCACCCTCGCTCCGGGCGGTGCGCGCCGGCTGGGGCTGGGTCCGGCGGAGGCCATCGGCGTGACCCGGCGGACGCACCTCACCGAGTCGACCGCGGGCCTGCGCAACAACGTCACCGTGCTCGACCACCGCGTCCACGTGGAGCTGGCCAACCGGCTCCCGGCGCCGGTCCGCGTGGAGGTGCGCGAACGCGTGCCGGTCACCTCCGAGGCGGACGTGCGGATCGAGGAACGGGCCGACTGGACCGCGCCCGAGGACACCGCGGACCGGGAGCGGCACGCCCCGGGCACCCGGATCTGGCGGGTCGACCTGCCGGCCGGCGGCACCACCGCCCTCGACGGCGGCTACGAGATCAGGATCCCGGCCGGCAAGGCCCTGACCGGCGGCAACCGCAGGAGCTGACACAGAGATGACCACGTCATCGGAGCCGATCGTCCTGACCCCCCTCCCCGTCACCGCCGTCACCTGCACCGAGGACCGCGCGCACGTCGAACGCACCGCGACGCTCGAACTGCGTACCGGCACGCAGCGGTTGACGCTGGGACCGGTGAGCGCCCTGGCCGTCGACCGGACCCTGCACGCCGAGCTGACCGCCGGTTTCCCGGCGACCGTGCTGGACGTGCGGATCGTGCGCGCGTGGACGCCGCGCGGGCCGGAGCCCGCCGACGACGACTCGCCGCTGCGCCGCCGCGTGGCCTCGCTGGAGGAGGAGCGGCTGGTGCTGGAGCAGCGGCGGGACCGGCTGAAGGCGCGCGGGGACGCGCTCGGCCGGCTCGCCGCCGATCTGCTGCGGGAGATCGGCGAGGGCGCCGGGTTCGGCGAGGCCGAACGGGACCGCTGGGCCCGCGAGCTGGACCGGGTGGACGAGGAGCGCGAGCAGCAGGCCGAGCGGCTGCGCGCGGCGGAGGCGCGGCTGTCGGCCCTCTCCGACGACCTGCGCGAGGCCGAACAGGCTCTCGCCGAGGCCGAGACGGAGCCCGCCGGACTGGCCGGGCACGTCGAGCTGACCGTGGAGGCGTCCGGCACGGGACCGGCGGAGCTGCGGCTGGGCCATCTCACCCCGTGCGCGCTGTGGCGGCCTGCCTACCGGGCCACGCTGGACGGGGAGACGCTCACCCTGGAGACGGAGGCGATGGTCTGGCAGCGCACCGGCGAGGACTGGTCCGGCGTACGGCTGACCCTGTCCACGGCGCGCTCCTCGGCGGCCACGGAGCCGCCGGTGCTGGGTGAGGACCGGCTGACGCTGCAGGACCGCTCCCCCGAGGAGCGCCGCACCGTCCGCGTGGACCTGCGGGAGGAGGACGTCGCGGACCTCGGCCCCGCCCCCGTGCTCGGGCTGCCGGGCGTGGACGACGGCGGCGAGGTGCGCGTCCTGCACGCCCCCGGCCCGGTCTCCGTGCCGGCCGACGGGCGCGCCCACCGGGTGCCGGTGTCGTCCTTCACCACGGCCGCGCGCAGCGAGTACGCCTGCGCCCCGGAGCTCTCCCCGCTGGTCACGCAGGTGGTGCGGTGCGACAACCGGTCCGGGCACGCGCTGCTGGCCGGGCCGGTGGACCTGATCCGCGGCAGCGGGTTCGTCGGACGCGGCACGCTGGACTTCACCGCTCCGGGGGCCGCGGTCGAGCTGGCCTTCGGCAGCCGGGACGACCACCGTGTCGTACGGGAGACGGAGGAGACCCGTGACACCACGGGGCTCACCCAGCGGACCGTGCTCACCCGGACCGTGCGGCTGCGTCTGTCCCGGTTCTCCGCGCCGGACGAGCAGGACGACCGGGTGGTCGTCGTCCGGGAGCGCGTCCCGGTCTCCGAGGTCTCGGCGGTGGAGGTGCGTGTCCGGCGGGACGACTGCTCGCCCGCTCCCGGCTCGGTGGACCCGGACGGCATCGTCCGCTGGGACGTGCGGCTCCCTCCGGGCGGGCACCGCACGCTCACCCTCGTCTACGAGGTCTCGGCGAGCAGCAAGGTCACCGGTCTCTGACCGGACGCTCGCTCCGTCTCACCCCGGCCCGCACGGCGTACACGCCGTGCGGGCCTTCACATGAGCTTGACACGTACAGGTCTGGGAAGACGGGAGCTCTTGCTATACAGTTCGTCAGCAAGCGGGTGGGTTACCCGCGGTAATGGCGTACGGACCCGACTCGAGGAGGCCCCGGCATGGCCCTGACCACCTCCCGGGCACAGCACCCGGACCAGCCCTCGGACGACGACGTGGCCCGCCGGCTGCTCGACTCGTCCGCGCGGCTCTCCTACGACCCGCTCACCGAGGTCGACTGGGACACCCCGCTGGACAAGGACTTCCACGGCGCCAGCCCGGAGTGGAGCACGCTCTACGGCACGGCGTACTGGGACGAGATGAGCGACGCCCAGCGCAAGGAGCTGACGCGGCAGGAGGCGGCGTCCGTCGCCTGCACCGGCATATGGTTCGAGATGATCCTCCAGCAGATGATCCTGCGGGACATCTACTCCAAGGACCCCACGGACGACACGTTCCAGTGGGCGCTCACCGAGATAGCCGACGAGTGCCGGCACTCGATCATGTTCGCCCGCGGCGCGAAGAAGCTCGGGGCTCCGGCCTACCGCCCGCAGCGGGTCGCGGTCGAGCTGGGCCGGCTGTTCAAGACCACCGCCTTCGGCGAGGCCGCCTACGCGGCGATCCTGGTCGCCGAGGAGGTCCTCGACGTCATGCAGCGCGACTGGATGCGCGACGAGCGGGTCGTCCCGTTCGTCCGCACCATCAACAACATCCATGTCGTCGAGGAGTCGCGGCACATGATGTTCGCGCGCGAGGAGACCCGCAAGCACCTCGCCCGTGCGGGGCGCGTGCGCCGCCGCGTCCACGCGGTGATGATCGCGATCGCCGCGTACGTCATCGTCACCAGCATGGTGAACCCCAAGGTGTACGCCAACGCCGGCCTGGACGGGAAGCGCGCGCTGCGCGAGGCCCGCGCCAACGAGCACCACAAGTCCATGGTGAGGGCGAGCTGTTCGGGCCTGATGGAGTTCCTGTCCTCGTGCGGGCTGCTCACCCGGCCCGCGCTCTTCTTCTACCGGCGCGCCCACCTCATCTGACCACGTACAGCCTGCCCCACCGGGCCCTCAGCGGAGCGGACGACCATGGCCTTCGCGATCACCCAGACCTGCTGCAACGACGCCACGTGCGTGTCCGTCTGCCCGGTCAACTGCATCCACCCGACGCCGGAGGAACGCGCCTTCGGCAGCACGGAGATGCTGCACATCGACCCGAAGAGCTGCATCGACTGCGGCGCCTGCGCGGACGCCTGCCCGGTGGACGCCGTCTTCCCGGTCGACCGGCTGACCGGGGCGCAGCGGGAGTACGCCCGCATCAACGCGGCCTACTTCGAGACCGAGGAGCACCGGCCGGAGCGGGCCGGCCGGGGGCCCGTGTTCCACCCGTGGGGCGCGCCGTCGTTCGACCGGGTGCTGCCGCCGGACTTCGGGCCGCTGCGGGTCGCGGTCGTGGGCACCGGTCCGGCCGGGATGTACGCGGCGCGGGACCTGCTGCTGCACACCCCCGCCGAGGTGACGCTGATCGACCGGCTGCCGGTCGCCGGCGGTCTGGTGCGGTACGGGGTCGCGCCCGACCACCCGTCCACCAAGAAGGTCGGCGAGAGCTTCGCCCGCTTCCTCACCCACCCGCGGGTGCGACTGTGCCTGGGCCTGGAGGTGGGCGACGGTGTCACCGCGGACGAACTCGCCGCCCATCACGACGCGGTGGTCTACGCCGTCGGCGCGCCGGAGTCCCGGCGGCTCGGCGTCCCGGGTGAGGACCGGCCGGGCAGTGTCGCCGCCACCGAGTTCGTCGCCTGGTGCAACGGGCACCCCGACGTCGCCCCGGACGCCTTCGGCCTGTCGGCCGGACGGGCCGTCGTGGTGGGCAACGGCAATGTCGCGCTGGACGCCGCACGCCTGCTGGTGTCCGACCCGGCGGCGCTCGAGGGGACCGCGATCGCCCCGCACGCACTGAGGGAGCTGCGGCGCAGCGAGGTGCGCGAGGTGGTGGTGCTGGGCCGCCGCGGCCCCGAGCACGCGGCCTACACGCGCACCGAGTCGAACGCCCTCAAGCACCTGGCCGGCGTCGAGCTGCTCGTCGACGACCACGACCCCGCCGTGGGTGCGGCGATCGACGCGGCGGCGCCGCACGACAAGGCCGCGGTGCTGAAGGACGTACGGCGGGAGGCCGTCGACTGGTCCCTGCCGCCGGCGGCGGACGGCCCCCGGCGCATCGTGTTCCGCTTCCTGTCCGCGCCCGTCGAGGTGCGCGGGGAGGAGTCGGTCCGCGCCGTGCGGGTCACCGGCGCCACGGGTGAGACGGAGATCCCGGCCGGTCTGGCCCTCCGCGCGGTCGGCCATCGCGGGGCGCCTCTCGCCGGCCTCCCGTTCGACGAGTCCACGGGCACCGTGCCGAACGACCGGGGCAGGGTGACCGGCCGACCGGGCGCCTACGTCGTCGGCTGGATCAAGCGAGGCGCCTCCGGCGGCATCGGCGCCAACCGCGTCTGCGCGGCCGAGACGGTGGGCTCCCTGCTCGCCGACGCGGTGGCGGGCAGGCTGCCCAGGCCGACGGGCAGCGCACGGGCGTTCCGCCGGCTGGCACGGCGCAGCGGGCGCTGACGCGCGCGGTGACCCGGCCTCCGGGTTTCCGGGGCGGTACGCGTGTGACGCCGTGCCGGTGATCGGTGGACGTGCGGGATGCGCGCGTCACCGAGGTCGCCGTCGCCGGGAGGGGCACGGGAGCCGGATCCGTCGTCCGAACGGGGCGAGGGAGAAGGGAGAGTGCCCGCTGCTGCGGCGGACCGTCCGGCGGGCGGGCGCCGTGACGGCCGTCGGGCCGGCGGACGGGCGCCGCACGACGGGTGGACGGCGTTCTGGAGGCCCGTGGTCCTCGCCGCGCACGGCGGCAACGCCGAGGCGGCGGCGCGCCGGCGACGCGGGGCCGCGACAGCCGGGGGCCGAACCCGCGGTTGAGACGAGACGGGTCGTCTTGTTAAGGTGGGGTCATGCGCCACTACCACTTTCTCTGAGTCCGGGCGCGGCCGACGCCGCCGTCATCGCCCGCCGTCACCTCTCTCACCTCAGGGAAAGTCATGCGCGAACGCGCCCACACGCTTGCGCCCGCCCTCGCGGCGCAGCTGTCCGTCAAGGACGTCACCAAGTCCTACGGCCCCCGCACCCTCCTCGACCAGGTCTCCTTCACCGTCCGCCCCGGCGAGCGGGTGGCTGTCATCGGGGAGAACGGCGCCGGGAAGTCCACCCTGCTGCGGCTCCTCGCCGGGGCCGAGACGCCGGACGACGGGGAGGTCACCGTCGTCTTCCCCGGCGGGTCCGGGCACCTCACCCAGACGCCGGTGCTCGAACCCGACCGCACCGTGCAGGACGCCGTCGACCACGCGCTCGCACCACTGCGCGCCGTCGAGCGCGGGCTGCGCGCGGCGGAGGAGCGTCTCGGCGAGGCGTCCGAGGCCGAACTCGCCGCTTACGGCGACCTGTTGACCGCGTACGAGCAGCGCGACGGCTACCGGGCCGACGCGCGGGTGGACGCGGCGATGCACGGGCTGGGGCTGACCGGCGTCACCCGTGACCGGCTGCTCGGCTCGCTCTCCGGCGGCGAGCAGTCCCGGCTGGCGCTCGCCTGCGTCCTGGTCGCGGATCCCGAACTGCTGCTGCTGGACGAGCCGACGAACCACCTCGACGCGGCCGCGGTGCACTGGCTGGAGGAACGGCTGCGCGCGCACCGCGGCACCGTCGTCGCCGTCACCCACGACCGCCCGTTCATCGAACGGATCGCCACCACGATCCTGGAGGTCGACCGGGACACCCGCTCGGTCCACCGGTACGGGGACGGCTGGGACGGATACCGGGCGGCGAAGGCGGCCGCGCGGCGCCGCGCCGAGCAGGCCCACACGGAATGGCTCGACGAGGTCGCCCGCACCGAGGAGTTGCTGGAGGCGGCGGGCAGGCGGCTGTCCACCACCGGTGGCGACCCGCGGCAGGGCTTCGGCAAGCACCGCCGCTCGCACGCGGCGAAACTCGGCGGCCAGGTGCGAGCCGTGCGCGAACGGCTCGCCCGGCTGCGCCGCGCGCCGGTGCCCGCGCCGCCCGAGCCGCTGCGGTTCACCGCCGCTCCGGCGACGGCCGGCGGCGATCGGCCTCCCGCCGCACCCGCACTCGCCGAGCTGGAGGAGGTGACCGTCGGTGAACGGCTGCGGCTGGACGGGCGGTTGACCATAGAGCCCGGGCAGCGGCTGCTGGTCACCGGCGAGAACGGGGCCGGCAAGTCGACCCTGCTGCGGGTCCTGGCGGGCGACCTGGAACCGGACACGGGATCGGTGCGCCGCCCGGCCGCCGTCGGTCACCTGCCGCAGGAGCTGCCCGTCCGCACGGGGCGGCTCCCCCTGCTCGCCGCCTTCGCCGCGCGGCGGCCGGGGCCGCTCGAGGAACACCGCGACACGCTGCTGTCGCTGGGCCTGTTCCACGAGGAGGACCTGGCGGTGCCGGTCGCGGCGCTGTCGGCGGGGCAGCAACGGCGGTTGCAGATCGCGAGGCTGGTGACCCGGCCGGCGGACCTGCTGGTGCTCGACGAGCCGACCAACCACGTGGCACTCGACCTCGTCGAGGACCTGGAGACGGCGCTCGCCGCGTATCCGGGCGCGGTGGTGGCCGTCTCCCACGACCGCGGCTTCCGCGCGCGCTTCCCGGGGGAACGGCTCCGGCTGCGCGACGGCCGCCGGGTCTGACCGTCCCCGTGCGGGGCGTCCGTGCGTCCTGGGCGCCCCGCACGGGGTCACGCCGGCGGACGGCGGCGGGCGACCGCGCGGAGGACGAGCCAGCCGGCGCACGCGCCGACGGCGTACCAGAACAGGTCCGGTGCGTTGAAGGTGGAGCCGAGGACCAGGCGGGCGGCGGTGCTGCGGGCGGACAGCGCGGCGGGCAGTCCGGTGAGCTGGAGCAGCTCCACCGCCCAGCTCACCGCGAGCGCGACGCCCGCCGCCCGTACCGGGGTCGAGCGCGGGGCGAGCAGGACGACGAGGGTGAGGACCAGCAGCGTGTACAGCGCGTCCCCGCCGTACTTGGCGACGTCGCCTGTCGCCACGGCCCGCAGACCCAGTCCCGCGCCGACGGTCAGCAGTGCCGCCGCTGCCGCCAGGAGCCGCGTCCGTCCCGTCCCGTCCGGTGCGGGCGGTCCGCTCCCGCCTGCGGGGCGGGCCGTCCGGACAGCTCTGTCGCTCATGAGGGACGAGTCTGCCAGCCCGCGCCCGGGGGACCGTCGCCGACCTGTGGCCCACGGGGGCCGAAGCGGCTGAACGGCGGGCCCGGCGCGCACGTCAGTGGAGGGTGGACGGCCTCCGTGCCGCTCCTTTCCCTGCCCTGCGCACCGGCCACATCGCGAGGAGTTCCACCATGGGCGCCACCGACCGGCTCGACCGTCACCAGCCGCTGGTCCTGGGTCTGTTCCGCATCGTCATCGGGCTGCTGTTCACCAGCGAGGGCGCGGCCGCCCTCTTCGGCGTCCTGGGCCGGGAGGCCGCCCCCGCGGGAGACCGGCCGTTCTGGCACGCGGGGGTGATCGAGCTGGTCTGCGGCGCGCTCGTCCTGCTCGGGGTCCTCACCCGGGCCGCCGCGTTCCTCAGCTCGGGCGCCATGGCCTTCGCCTACTTCACCGAGCACCAGCCGGACGGTCCGTTCCCCCTGCAGAACGGCGGCCTGTCGCCTGCGCTGTTCTGCTGGGGCTTCCTGCTGCTGGTGCTCTTCGGACCCGGGGCCCCGTCCCTGCCGGGCCTCGTCCGCCGTGACGCCTCGTCCGGGGGCCGGGGCCGCGGACGACCCCACGAGCCGCCGCCCCCGCCGCCCCGCCACCGGAGCCGCCTCCGCCGCCCCGCCACCGGAGCCGCCTCCGCCGACGCGTCGACGGGAGTGTCTCCCACCTTGATAGGCAAGTGGACACTTGCCTATAGTGGGGGTGTGGCCGACGACCTCTTCAAAGCCCTGGCGGACGGTACCCGCCGCACGATCCTCGACGAGCTCACGGAGAAGTCCGGGCAGACCCTGTTCGAGATCTGTGCGCGCCTGAGCATGAAGCACGGGCTCGGCATCTCACGTCAGGCGGTGTCCCAGCATCTGGCCGTCCTGGAGGCCGCAGGGCTCGTCGAGACCCGGCGGGAGGGCCGGTACAAGTTCCACGAGCTGAACGTCGCGCCACTGCGGCACATCACCGAGCGCTGGCTCGACCCCAGCACCCCCGCACCGGAGAAGGACCCCTCATGAAGATCCACCTGACCAGCGTCCTCGTCGACGACCAGGCGCAGGCCCTGCGCTTCTACACCGACGTCCTCGGCTTCGTGAAGAAGCACGACGTGCCCGTGGGCGAGAAGGACCGGTGGCTCACCGTCGTCTCGCCCGAGGACCCGGACGGCACCGAACTGCTCCTGGAACCGGCCGGCCACCCCGCGGCCAAGGCCTACCGGGAGGCCCTCGCGGCGGACGGCATCCCCCTCACCCAGTTCGCCGTGGACGACGTGCGGGCGGAGTACGAGCGGCTGCGGGAGCACGGCGTCCGCTTCACCCAAGAACCCCTGGAGATGGGGCCCGTCACCACCGCCGTCTTCGACGACACCTGCGGCAACCTCATCCAGATCGCCACCCGGGCGGCGTAGCCCCGGCCCTCTTCGGCCCTCACCCGCCTCACCGCGACCCACTGTTGAACATGTTCAAAAAGGCGGGTTAGGGTGAGGGCACTCGAAGAGGCCGGAGGGGTCCGATGAAGATCGTTCTGCCCGGGGGGACCGGACAGGTGGGCACGGTCCTGGACCGTGCGCTGAGCGCGGCCGGGCACGAGGTCGTCGTGCTGACCAGGCAGCCGAGGCGCTCCCAGGACGTCGCGTGGGACGGAGCGACCCTGGGCCCGTGGGCCGGGGCGGTCGACGGCTCGGACGTCGTGGTCAACCTCGCGGGCCGCAGCGTCTCCTGCCGGTACACCCCGGAGAACCTGCGCGCCATGATGGACTCCCGCGTGGACTCGACGCGGGTCGTGGGCGAGGCGATCGCGGCGGCCCGCCGACCACCGAAGGTCTGGCTCCAGATGAGCACCGCGACCGTCTACGCGCACCGCTTCGACGCGGCGAACGACGAGGCGACGGGCGTCATCGGCGGCACGGAGAGCGGCGTGCCGGACTACTGGGCGTACAGCGTGGAGATCGCCAGGAACTGGGAACGGACGCAGGCCGAAGCGCCGACGCCGGGCACCCGGAAGGTGGCCCTGCGGGCGGCGATGGTGATGAGCCCGGACCGGGGCGGGGTGTTCGACGTGCTGCTGCGGCTTGCCCGGCTGGGGCTGGGCGGCCCGGTCGCGGGCGGCGCGCAGTACGTGTCGTGGATCCACGACGAGGACTTCGTGCGCGCGGTGGAGTTCCTGATCGCGCGGGAGGACATGGAGGGTCCGGTGAACCTCGCGGCGCCCGGCCCGCTCCCCCAGCGGGACTTCATGCGGGTGCTGCGGGCCGCCTGGGGGCTGCCGGTGGGGCTGCCGGCCACCCGCTGGATGGCCGAACTGGGAGCCTTCGCGCTGCGCTCGGACACGGAGCTGCTGCTCAAGAGCCGGCGGGTGGTACCGGGCCGGCTGCGGGAGGCCGGGTTCGAGTTCACCCGGCCCGGGTGGGAAGGGGCGGCGGCGGACCTGGTGCGGCGGGCGCGGGCCGCGCGTGGGGGCGGCGGGCTGCGTGCCCGGGCCGCGCGGGCGCGGGGCGGCGCGGGGCCGGGGCGGCCCTGAACCAGGCCGACAGGGGCGACGGAGGGGCGAGTCCGGTTCGCCGCCGGGTGCGGGTGGGGGCTGGCCGCGCGGTTCCCCGCGCCCCCCCGGGGCGCGCCGGTCGGCCGTCCGTCGGACCGGACCCCCGCCGTTCGGCCCGCACGACGGCGCGAGGCCCACGGACACGCCGTGCACGGCCGGCCAGGGGTGCGAACCGCCCCACACGGCGGGCGGTGTTGCGAGAACGGCCGATACGGGCATGACTGGGGCCGTAGGATCGAGTGATCTCGTGGGGGTGGTCATGCTCAGGCGGCGTCCGGGCACACCGACGCTCGAGGAGGTGGCCGCGCTCGCCGGTGTCGGGCGGGGCACCGTCTCCCGCGTCGTCAACAACGCGGCGGGCGTGAAGGACACGACCCGCCGTGCCGTGCAGCGCGCCATCGCGGAACTGGGGTACGTCCCCAATCTGGCGGCCCGTACGCTGGCGGGACGGCGTGCCGACGCGGTCGCGCTGGTCATGACGGAGCCGGACTGGCGGCAGTTCGGCGAGCCGTTCTTCTCCGAGATCGTGCGGTCCGTCGGGGACGCCCTGACCGAGACCGAGGTGCAGCTGCTGCTCACCCTGGTGCGCACGGACGCCGAGCGGCAGCGGCTCGTGGAGTACGCGCGCGGCGGCCGGGTGGACGGCGTGATGCTGATGTCCGTGCACGCCGCGGACCCGCTGCCCGACATGCTGGCCCACGTGGGCCTGCCCACCGTGCTGTTGGGACGGCGTTCCGGCGACGAGAGCGTGACCTACGTCGACGCGGACAACGTCGGCGGGGCGCGCGCCGCCGTGTCGCACCTGCTGGACACCGGGCGCCGCGCGATCGCGACCATCACCGGGCCGCCCGACATGTACGTGGCCCGGTGCCGGCTGCGCGGTTACCGGGAGGCGCTGGAGCGGGCGGGCGTCGAGGGCAGGGAGTCCTGGATCGTCGAGGGCGACTTCTCCGCGGACAGCGGGCACCGCGCGATGGCCGAACTGATCGAGCGGGCGCCGGAGATCGACGGGGTGTTCGCCGCGTCGGACACCATGGCGGCGGGCGCGCTGGGAGCGCTCCGCGCGGCGGGCCGGCGGGTGCCGGACGACGTGGCGGTGATCGGGTTCGACGACTTCCCGCTCGCCCAGCACACCGATCCGCGGCTGACGACGGTCCGTCAGCCGCTCGAGGAGATCGGGCACACGATGGTGCGGCTGCTGCTGGAGGAGATGGAGGAGCCGTCGGCGGCCTGGCGGCACGTCATCCACCGCACGGAACTGGTGCTGCGCGGCTCCGCCTGACCGGTCCGGAATCCCGGACCGCCGTGTCCGGACCCGTGTGCGTCGAATGTTTCGGGAGCGCTCCCGCCACCCGAGGTCCGCGTGGATCATCCCTCTGACCTGCGGCTTCGAAAGACATTCGACGGGTTGCCGCGCACAGGGTTGTCAGGGACATGGACGCCTTCTACAGTCCCTTTCCGGAACACCATTGGGAGCGCTCCCATCCATGGGGAGGCGGGAGCGCTCCCGCCGGTATCCCGCGCCCTCCTCCCGAGAGGTCCCCCACATGCCACGGTTACGGCACCACCCCCGCACCCTGCGCGCCGCCCTGACGGCGCTCCTCACCGCCCTGGCCGCACTGGCGGCGCTGCTGACCGCGACCGCGCCGGCCCAGGCCGACACCGAGATCTGCGAACAGTACGGAACGGCGGTCGTCCAGGGACGCTACGTCGTCCAGAACAACCGCTGGGGCACCACCGCCCCCCAGTGCGTCACCGCCACCGACTCCGGCTTCCGGGTCAGCCGGGCCGACGGCTCGGTGCCGACCAACGGCGCGCCGAAGTCGTACCCGTCGCTCTTCAACGGCTGCCACTACACGAACTGTTCGCCGGGCACCGCTCTCCCCGCGCGCATCAGCGGGATCTCCTCCGCGCCCAGCAGCATCTCGTACAGCTATGTCGACAACGCCGTGTACAACGCCTCGTACGACATCTGGCTGGACCCGACGCCCCGGACCGACGGGGTGAACCGGACCGAGATCATGATCTGGTTCAACCGGGTGGGTCCGATCCAGCCGATCGGCTCGCGGGTCGGCACGGCCACCGTGGCCGGGCGCACCTGGGAGGTGTGGTCCGGCGGCAACGGCACCAACGACGTGCTGTCGTTCGTCGCGCCGTCGGCGATCAGCAGCTGGAGCTTCGACGTGATGGACTTCGTCCGGGAGACCGTCGCGCGCGGCATGGCGGGCGACGACTGGTACCTGACGAGCGTCCAGGCCGGTTTCGAGCCGTGGCAGAACGGCGCGGGCCTCGCGGTGAACTCGTTCTCGTCGTCCGTCCACACGGGCGGTGGCGGGAACGATCCCGGTGATCCGGGCGCCCCGGCCGCCTGCACGGTGTCGTACGCGACGAACGTCTGGCCGGGCGGCTTCACCGCGAACGTCACCGTCACCAACAACGGGTCGGCCCCCGTGGACGGCTGGCGGCTCGCCTTCACCCTGCCCTCCGGCCAGAGCGTCGTGCACGCCTGGAACGCGTCCGTCACCCCCTCCTCGGGCGCGGTCACGGCCACCGCACCGGCCGACAGGGCCCGGATCGCCGCCGGAGGCAGCCAGAGCTTCGGCTTCCAGGGCACCTACAGCGGCGGCTTCGCGCAGCCGGACGCCTTCCGGCTGAACGGCACCGCCTGCCGCACCGCGTGAGGGCCGCGGCGGGCCGCACCCCGCCGTGACCCCGCGCTCCGGGGCCCGCTCCTCCCTCCCTGCGCCGACGGGGCGGGCCCCGCGGGCCTTCCCCCGAGGGCGGCCCGCGAGCCGCACGCCGCCCCGGCCCGACCGCGCCGCGGACGGCCGTACCGGCGGCGGGTGCCGACGCATCCGCCGCCGTCCGGTCCCGTCCGTCGCGGGGCGGCCCCCTGATCCCCCCGCCCGTCCGGCTGGCGCCCTCCCCGGCCGGGCGGGGGCTCCACCCCCTCTCTCGCACCGCCCATGAGCAACTCAGCATCGGGACAGGAGACTCCATGGCTCTGAGAAGCAGACTGGTCTCTCTGGCAGCGGTACTGGCGACCCTCCTCGGAGGGCTCGGTCTCAGTTTCCTCTGGCAGAAGGACGCGCAGGCGCACGGCGTGGCGATGATGCCCGGCTCGCGCACCTATCTGTGCCAGCTGGACGCCATCACCGGCACCGGCGCACTCGACCCGACCAACCCCGCCTGCAGGGCCGCGCTGAACCAGAGCGGCGCCACGGCCCTCTACAACTGGTTCGCCGTCCTCGACTCCCAGGCCGGCGGGCGCGGTCCGGGCTATGTCCCGGACGGCACGCTGTGCAGCGCGGGCGACCGGTCCCCCTACGACTTCTCCGCCTACAACGCGGCCCGTGCCGACTGGCCGCGCACGCACCTGACGTCCGGCGCGACGATCAAGGTGCAGTACAGCAACTGGGCCGCGCACCCGGGCGACTTCCGGGTGTACATCACCAAGCCCGGCTGGTCGCCCACCTCTCAGCTGAAGTGGAACGACCTGGAGCTGATCCAGACCGTCACCGACCCGCCCCAGCAGGGTTCCCCGGGCACCAACGGGGGCCACTACCACTGGAACCTGAAGCTGCCCTCCGGCCGCTCCGGTGACGCGCTGATCTTCATGCAGTGGGTGCGGTCGGACAGCCAGGAGAACTTCTTCTCCTGCTCCGACGTGGTCTTCGACGGCGGCAACGGCGAGGTGACCGGCATCCGCGGCTCGGGCGGCGGCCCGGGCACGGACCCGACCCCCGACCCGAGCGACCCGCCGCACACCGGTGAGTGCATGGCCGTCTACAGCGTGACGAACTCCTGGAACGGCGGTTTCCAGGGCTCCGTCGAGGTGATGAACCACGGCACGTCCCCGCTCAACGGCTGGGCCGTGCGGTGGAAGCCCGGGCAGGGCACCACGATCGGCAGTGCCTGGAACGGCACCCTCAGCACCGGGTCCGACGGCACGGTGACGGTGCGGAACGCCGCCCACAACAGGGTGATCAATCCCGACGGGAGCGTGACGTTCGGCTTCACGGCCACGTCGACCGGCAACAACTTCCCGGTGGGCACGATCGGTTGCGTCAATCCGTAGCGCCCCCCCGTTCCTCTCGGGTGAGGAACGGGTGACCGGTCCCGGTCCGATGCGCCGTGCTCCCCTCCCCACGGAGGGGAGCACGGCGCATCGTCGTTCCCGGGTCCACTCCGCCGGCGCCGGGTCCCCCCACGACGGAAACGCGGACTTCCTGAGTAGCTGTTTGCAACTCACCGGTACACTGGCCGCATGGCCAAGACGCTCGGCAAGGACGCGACCTGCTCCATCGCGCGGAGTCTCCAGGTGCTCGGGGACTCCTGGACGCTGCTGATCGTGCGCGAGGCGATGCTGGCGGGCTCGACGCGCTTCCAGGAGTTCCGGGAGGCGCTGGGCATCGCGCCGAACATCCTGACCAAACGCCTGGCGTTCCTGGTCGACGAGGGGCTGATGGAGCGGCGCGGTTACCGGGAGCCCGGCGAGCGGGCCCGCGAGGAGTACGTGCTGACGGAGGCCGGGCACGGCCTGACCACGGTGATCGCGGCGCTGGCGACCTGGGGGCGGACCCACCGCCCGCACCCGGAGGGGACGTCGCCCGAGTTCGCCCTGCCGGACTCGGGCGCCACGGCCCGGCTGGCCTTCGTCACCGACGACGGGGAGCGGGTGCGGCCGGAGCAGCTCACGGCGCACCGCCGGCCCGACACGGCGCTGGACGCCGGGGCGGTGTGACCGGGGCGGCGGTGCGACCGGCGCGGCCCGCACGGGCGGACCCCGTACGAGGCGACCGGCGGCCCGGAGACCGACGGGCTCGCCGACCCGGTGCGGCGGGCGCGTCCCCGGCCGACGGTCACCGCGACCGCCGCCCGCCCCGCCGACGCGCCGCGCTCCGCTCCCCCGGCCGCCGGTGCGGTGCGCTGCCCGGCGCGCCCGGCCCCGGGGAACCGCCCGAGCGCGCCGGAGCGTCGGCCGCCGGGACCGAAGACGCCGACGTGCGGGAGCCGGCCGAGGCGATCCCGGGGCGGACCGGCCGGACCGATCGCCCCCGGACCGTTGACTCATCCTTACGCACGGGTAAGTTGACTCCTGAGTAAGTAAGTACGGAGAGCCAGCACGACAGTCAGCCGCGACCGGGAGCCGTCATGGGCGTACGCAGGGATCTGAAACGGGCGAAACGACGGGCCGATCTGGCGGGCCGCAGCCGGGTGGAGACCGTGAAGGACCGGCGCGGGGCCGTCCGCGAGGTCCGCACGGAGGTCCTGGCCGCGCCTCCCGCCGCGGGCACCCCCGCCGACGTCCCGTTCACCAACGCGGACGAGGCGCCCGACGCGGTCGTGCTGCGCCGCGAGGAGCGGGGGGTGTGGCGGCCGGTCACGGCGGCGGCCTTCGCCGCGGAGGTCACCGCCGTGGCCAAGGGCCTGATCGCCGCCGGTCTGGAGCCGGGCGACCGGGTCGCCGTGATGTCCCGCACCCGCTACGAGTGGACGCTCCTGGACTTCGCGATCTGGGCGGCCGGCGGGCAGACCGTGCCGGTGTACCCCACCTCCTCGGCGGACCAGGTGGAGTGGATCGTCCGGGACTCCGGCGCCCGGCACGTCGTCACCGAGACCCCGGGCAACTCCGCCGCGGTCCGCACCGGCACCGCCGCCCTCCCCTCGCCGCCGCAGGTGTGGGAGCTGGACGCGGGCGCCGTGGACGACCTCGTCGCACGCGGCCGGGACGTCCCGGACGAGGAGGTCACCAAGCGGCGCACCGCCCTCACCGCCGACACGGTGGCGACCGTCTGCTACACCTCCGGCACCACCGGACGCCCCAAGGGCTGCGTGCTCACCCACGGCAACCTGTACGCCGAGTCCGCGAACACGGTCGAGCTGCTGCACCCCGTCTTCAAGGCGGTCACCGGCCAGGTCGCCTCGACGCTGCTGTTCCTGCCGCTCGCTCACATCCTGGGCCGCACCCTGCAGATCTCCTGCCTGATGGCCCGCATCGAGACGGGGCACTGCCCGAGCATCAAGCCGGACGAACTGCGGCCCGCGCTCAAGGCGTTCCGCCCCACGTTCGTGGTGGGCGTGCCCTACCTCTTCGAGAAGATCCACGACACCGGACGGGCCACGGCCGAGAAGATCGGCCGCGGCGCCTCCTTCGAGCGCGCCCACCGCGTCGCCGTCCGCTTCGGGCGGGCGCACCTCGACCGCTTCCTGGGCCACGGCAAGGGCCCCGGCCTCCGCCTGTACGCCGCGTGGGCCCTGTACGACCTGCTGGTCTACCGCCGGGTCCGCAAGGAGCTCGGCGGGCGTCTGCGCTACGCCATCAGCGGCGGCTCCCCGCTGGAGAAGGACCTCAACCTGTTCTTCTACGCGGCCGGCGTGATGATCTACGAGGGCTACGGCCTGACCGAGACCACCGCCGCCGCCACCGTCGTCCCCCCGCTGGGCCCGCGCCCCGGCACGGTCGGCCGGCCGGTCCCCGGCACCGCGGTGCGCGTCGCCGACGACGGCGAGGTGCTCGTCAGGGGCGGCATCGTCTTCACGTCGTACTGGAACAACCCGGAGGCCACCGAAGAGGCGCTGCGCGACGGCTGGTTCGCCACCGGGGACCTCGGCTCCCTCGACCAGGACGGCTATCTGACCATCACCGGCCGCAAGAAGGACATCATCGTCACCTCCGGCGGCAAGAACGTCTCCCCCGCCGTCCTGGAGGACCGGCTGCGCAGCCGCCCGCCGGTCGGGCAGTGCCTCGTCGTCGGCGACAACCGGCCCTTCGTGGCCGCGCTGATCACCCTGGACCCGGAGACGGTCGCCCACTGGCTGTCGGTGCGCGGGATGCCCGCCGACACCCCGATGTCCGAGGTGATCCGCGACCCGCGCATGCGCGCCGACGTGCAGAAGGCGGTGGACTACGCCAACGAGGCCGTCTCCCGCGCCGAGTCCATCCGCGCGTTCACCCTCGTCGAGGGCGAGTTCACCGAGGAGAACGGCCTGCTCACCCCGTCGCTGAAGGTCAAGCGGCAGGCGGCGCAGGAGGCGTACGCGAAGGAGATCGCCGCGCTGTACGCCTGAGCCGGGCCGCCCGTGCCGTCAGCGCAGGTCGAGCCGCATCAGCACGCGGGGATGGCCGGCCAGCACCGAGGTGGTGTCGGCGGCATGGGTGAAGCCGGCCCGCTCGAAGTTCTTGCGGAGCCCGGGGTAGGCCATGGTGAGGTCGGCGCGGGCGTCGCCGTTGTCGAGGGGGTACGCCTCGACGGCGGGGGCGCCCTGCGCGCGGGCGTACTCGACGGCGCCGGCGATCAGGGCGTGCGAGAGGCCCCTGCCGCGGTGGCCGGGGCGGACCCGGATGCACCACAGCGACCAGACCGGGAGGTCGTCGATGTGCGGGATCTTGCGGTTGCGGGCGAAGGAGGTGTCCGCGCGGGGTGCGACGGCGGCCCAGCCGACGGGCTCGCCGTCCTCGTGGGCGAGCACGCCGAGGGGGGTGCCGGAGCGCAGCAGCCCGGCGACGTGCTCCCCGCGGGCGGGGCCGCGCAGCTCACGGTTGAGCGCGGACGGGATGCGGTAGCTCAGGCACCAGCAGACGTTCGCCTGCGGTGACTTGGGACCCAGCAGGGCACGGACGTCCTCGAACTCCGAGGCCGGACGGACTTCGACGGTCATGCGTCCACGATGGCACGTCCGGCCCGCCGGCGCCGCCGCGTCGCGGTGGGCCGGCGGGCCGCCGTGTCACCGGCCGTGCGCGGGCGGGGTCTCCTCCAGGAAGTCCGCCAGGCCGTCGAGCAGGCGGTCGACGTCCTCGTCGGAGGTGTAGCAGGCGAGGCCGACGCGCAGGCCGCCGGTGTCGCCGAGGCCCAGGTGGCGGGAGGCCTCCAGGGCGTAGAAGTGGCCGGAGGGCGCGTGGACGTTCCGCCCGGCGAGGAAGCGGTAGGCGTCCTCGGTGCGGCGGCCGTCGAGGGTGACCAGCAGGGTCGGGGTGCGGCGGGCCGCCCGGGAGTGGACGGTGACCCCGTCGAGGGCCGCCAGTCCCTTCTCGAGCCGGGCCCGCAGCCGCGCCTCGTGCTCCCCGATCGCCTCGTACGCCGCGCCGAGCCGGGCGCGGCGGTCGCCGTCGGTCCGCCCGGCGAGCCCGGCGAGGACGTCGACGGCCGCGCGGGTGCCGGCGAGGAGCTCGTAGGGCAGGGTGCCCAGCTCGAACCGCTCGGGCACCGCGTCGGAGGAGGGCAGCAGCTTGTCCGGGCGCAGGGTCTCCAGCAGCTCCGGAGCGGCGGCCAGCACACCGTGGTGCGGGCCGAGGAACTTGTACGGCGAGCAGACGAAGAAGTCCGCGCCGAGCGCCCGGACGTCGACCGGGGCGTGCGCCGTGTAGTGGACGCCGTCGACGTACAGCAGGGCGCCCGCCTCGTGGACCAGCCCCGCGATCTCGGCGACCGGGGGCATGGTGCCGATGAGGTTGGAGGCGGCGGTGACCGCGACCAGGCGGGTGCGGGGAGAGAGCTGGGCGCGGATGTGGCCGGCGGTGAGCTCTCCGGTGGCCGGGTCGAAGTCGGCGCGGCGGACGGTGACTCCGGCCCGTTCGGCGGCCTGCGTCCAGGGGCGGATGTTGGCGTCGTGGTCGAGCCGGGTGACGACCACCTCGTCGCCCTCCGACCAGCCGGCGGCGAGGGTGCGGGCGACGTCGTAGGAGAGCTGGGTGGCGCTGCGGCCGAAGACGACGCCCGCCGGGTCGGCGCCGAGCAGGTCGGCCATGGCGCGGCGCGCCTCGACGACGAGGGTGTCGGCGTTGCGCTCGCCGGGCAGCAGGCCGCCCCGGTTGGACAGCGGCCGCGCGAGGGCGTCGGCGATCGCGTCGATGACGGGGCGCGGCGTCTGGGTGCCGCCGGGGCCGTCGAAGTGGGCGGTGCCGGCGGCCAGCGCGGGGATCGCGGCGCGCAGTGCGGTCAGGTCGTACGTCACGGGGTCTTCCTGGAGGTCGGGAGGGCGGTCAGGCGGCGGGGGCGCCGGGCGCCGGGGACTGCGGCGCCGCGGGCCGCGGCGCCGGTGGCTCCGGTGCCGGCGACTGCGGTGCCGGAGGCTGTGGTGCCGGCGGCTCTGTGAGCTGTTCGCGCAGGTAGTTCCAGACGACCGCGATGAGAGCGGCGACCGGCACGGCGAGCAGGCTGCCGACGATGCCGGCCAGGCTGCCGCCCAGCGTCACCGCCAGCAGGACGACCGCCGCGTGCAGGCCGAGACCGCGGCTCTGGATCATCGGCTGGAACACGTTGCCCTCGAGCTGCTGCACGACGACGATGACCACCAGCACGAGCACCGCGTCCATCAGCCCGTTGGACACCAGCGCGATCAGCACGGCGACCAGGCCGGCGAACAGGGCGCCGACGATGGGCACGAACGCGGACACGAAGGTGAGCACCGAGAGCGGCAGGACCAGCGGCACGTCGAGGATCCACAGGCCGAGACCGATCAGCACGGCGTCGATGAGACCGACGAGCGCCTGCGACCGCACGAACGCGCCGAGGGTGTTCCAGCAGCGCGCGGCGACGGCCGGCACGTCGGTGGCGAGCCGGCCGGGGAGCTGGCGGCGCAGCCACGGCAGGAAACGCGGGCCGTCCTTCAGGAAGAAGAACATCAGGAAGAGCGCCAGGACGGCGGTGACGACGCCGCTGAAGACGGTGCTCACCCCCGTGACGGCGGTGGTCGCGATGGACCCGGCGCTGTCCTGGAGACGGGCGGTCGCGGCGTCGAAGGCGCCCGCGATCTGGGCGTCGTCGATGTTCAGCGGCGGGCCCTCGGCCCACTCGCGCAGCTTCTGCACGCCCTGGACGACACCGTCGCCGAGTTCACCGGCCTCCGACGCGACGGGCACCGCGATGAGCGCCACGGTGCCCGTGGCGACCAGCAGGAACAGCACGGTCACCAGGGACGCGGCGACCGCCGGGCGCAGACCGCGCCGGCGCAGCCAGTGGGCCGGGGGCCAGGTGAGCGTGGTGAGCAGCAGGCCGACTATCAGGGGCCAGACCACGGACCACATCCGGCCCAGCAGCCAGAGGGCCACCCCGGTCGCCACCAGGACCAGCAGCAGTTCCCCCGAGATGCGCGCCGAGGTTCTCAGCGCGGCGCGGGTTTTCCCCGCGTTCAACGTGGCAGACATGGTGGCACCCTATGGTGCCCGGGGGGCCGTGGTGATCGCGGGACACAACAGGCGTGTGCCGGCGGGGCGTCGGGTGCGTCCGCCCCCGGCCGGCGGACCGGCCGGGGGCGGTGCGCGGGAACGGTCAGTCGAACGGGGCGAGCGTCAGGAACGCCTGGCGCGGAGCGCCGTCGTGGACGAGCGACTCGTGGTGGCCGACGTCGTCGAAGGCGAAGCCGTACGCCTTCCCGTCGACCATGTGCGCGTGGATGATCCGCGCGTAGTGGTTGGTGACCGGCTCCTGGTAGAAGCCGGCCGCGCTCCGGTCGGGCTGGTGGGGGTTGGCGAGCAGGGTGGTGCGGTGGAAGCCCGCGCACAGGGTGCGCGAGATGGGGCCGCGCACCTGGTCGTTGGGCGCGTCGAGGAGCCGGTGGCAGCCGAAGACGGACGAGGCGTCCGGCTTCTGGAAGGTGGTGACGACGTTGCCGGAGCCGTCGGTGAACCGCAGGACGCCTCCGGAGACCCGGCCGGTGTACCGGACGTCGGGGCGGTCGGCGAAGGGCGTGACGACCAGGTCCGTGCGGGTGTACTTGTCCCAGACCCGGTTGACGTAGTCGTCCGTGATCGAGGCCGGGAGGGCGCCGGTCTCCACCCCGTACAGCGGGGACAGGGCGCGCAGCACGGTGCCGTCGGAGCGGGTCTGGATGAGGTTGGCCCAGCCGCCGGGCTGTCCTCTGAGGGCGTTGAACACGCCGCGGTAGCCGCCGGGCCGCAGCTTGCCGGTGCTCAGCGTGGTGCCGTCGCCGCGCTGCACGCCCACCGTGTAGGGCGCGGAGAACATGTCGACCTGGGTGCTGTTGATCCACAGTCCGTCGTTGTTGAACGTGTACTCGGACCAGTTGAAGAGGATGTCGCGGTGGGGGTCCGTGGGGTTCTGCACGGCGGGCTGCACGAGGCCGCCGGTGGTCAGCCGGAACTCCATCTTGCGGCCGTAGGAGAAGTAGATCCGGCCGGAGAGCCTGGGGACCTGGATGGTCGTGGACCGGCCGGGCGCCGGGCCCGGTATGGAGGCGTCGGGTGCGGGTGTCGGCGGGTTGCCGCCGGCGGGCCAGGGGTGGAAGGCGCCGCTCGCGTCCGCCCAGCCCTGCCGGCCGGACGACAGCTCGGTGCCGAGGTTGTAGATGTGGACCGGCTCCGCGCGGCCCGAGGTGTTGGTGATGGTCAGCGGGACGGTGGCCGGGACCGCGGCGTGCGCGGGGGACGGGACCCCGGCGGCGAGCCAGGACCCGCCGAGTGCGGTGGCGATGCCCAGCGCCACCGCCGTGATCCGGCGTCTGAGGGTGCGCAGCATGCTCGTTCTCCGTTCGACAGTGGCCGAGAACCGTTGTGAGAGCGCTCTCACCGAGAGTTGCGCGTTGGTATGGACCTGTCAATGGTGGGGGCGACCGTGCGGGAGCCGGAGGTTCCGCACGCTCTCGCGGCCCGCCGGAGGCAGCGGCTCAGCCGCGCTGCACGACTCCGTGCGCCGAGAAGCTGACCGGGCCGTGGGACGGGAGGTCGCCGGGCGGGAAACCCGGGTGGTGGTCCCCCTTGGCCGCTTCCGCCCCTCCCGCGCGCGGGGCGGCCGGGCCCAGGGCGAGCCGGGACACGATCCGGTAGCGGTCGCCCCGGTAGACGGAGTGGACGTACTCCACCGGACGGCCGGCGGTATCGGTGGTGAGGCGCTCGAACAGGAGGGCCGGTGACAGCTCGGGCACGTCCAGCAGCTCCGCCTCCGCGCGGGTCGTCACGGTCGGCTCGACGGACTGCACGGCCTCGCTGACCCGCACCCCGTGCCGTTCCCGGAAATGCTCGTACAGATCGCCCTGTTCGAGCTCCGCCTCGGTGAGGCCGGGCACCAGGCCGGCGGGGAGGTGCAGGTGCTCGATGGCCATCGGGGCGCCGTCCACCAGCCGCAGCCGGGCCGCGTACCGGATCCGGGCGGCCGGTGACACGCGCAGTCTGCGGCCCACCCGGGCGCCGGCCGGGAGCGTGCGGAACTCGAGGACGCGGCTGGTCCACACGCCCTTGGCCCGCGGCACGGTCAACGCGCCGTGCTCCGGCACCAGTTCCTGGGTGATCTTCTCGGCGGCCACGAACATGCCCCGGCCGTGCTCGCGCACCAGCAGTCCCGCGACCACGAGTTCGTCGACCGCGGCCCGCACGGTCGGGCGTGAGACGCCGAGCCGGGCGCAGAGGACGCGCTCGGAGGGGACGGCGTCGCCGGGGCGGCGGGTCTCGATGAGTTCGAGGAGTGCGTCGCGCACCCGTTCACGCTTGAGCACCGCACCCGAGGCGGCGGGATCGACGGCCATACGGGTCTCCCTCGTCGTCGGCCGCGGGCGGGGCGCGGGGCGACTGGTATGCCCCGACCTTAACTGGTCCGGCCGCCACCAGGGCCGCCTTCGGCAACGCCGACTCCGTTTCCGACGCGCAGGGTTGACGTGCCTATTGGTCTATGCCACCTTCTCTCGACATCAACTGGTAAGGCCTCGGCGGACAACTGGTCAGTTCCGGGGACCGGTCCGTCACCGCGAGCCCGCGCCGGGCGGCGCCCCACGCCCGCCGCGCGGACGCACCACCGTGCGCCACCCCCCACCGCGAAAGGACCACGGATGCGTACTCGTCCCACCGGCCGCCGCGCCCGCGCGGCACTCGCCCTCACCGCCCTGCTGGGCGCCGCCGCCCTCACCGGGCTCCCCGCGCCCGCGGCCACCGCCGCGGACGGCGCGCTCGCCGTGCAGTACCGCACGAGCGCCCCCGGGGCCACCGCCGACCAGAGCGAGCCCTGGTTCAAGGTCCGCAACACCGGCTCCGCTCCTGTGCGGTTGAGCCAGGTGAAGATCCGCTACTACTTCAAGGCCGAAGCCCCCGACGCCACGTACCGTTTCGCCTGCTCCTGGGCGGTCGTCGACTGCCCGGCCGTCACCGGCACGTTCGGCACGCTCCCGCGGCCCACCGCGACGGCCGACCGCTACCTGGAGATCGGGTTCACCCCGTCCGCCGGGTCGCTGGCGCCCGGCGCCGACACCGGCGACCTGCAACTGCGGTTCCACCGGGCGGACTGGCGGACGCTGCGGCAGAGCGACGACTACTCCTTCGGCGCGGCGCGGACGTCGTACGCCGACTGGGACAAGGTGACCGCGCGACTCGCGGGCGCCACCGTGTGGGGCGCGGGCCCCGAGGGCGACGGCCCGACCGACCCCACGGATCCCACCGACCCGCCCGGTGAGGGCGGTCAGACGCTGTTCGACGACTTCGACTACGCGTCGCACACCGACCCGGACCTCGCGGCGCACGGCTGGAGCGTCCGCTCCAACGCGGGCGGACCCGGGGTGCCCGGCGCGACCTGGGACCCGTCGAGGGTGACCTTCAGCTCCTCGGGCGGGAACTCGGTGATGGACCTGGAGACGTCCACCGCGGGCACGGGCGCCTCCACCACGCACACCGAGATCCTCACCCGGAGCATGAAGTTCGCGTACGGCACCTACGCGGCCCGGGTGCGCTTCTCCGACGCCCCCGTCTCCGGCCCGGACGGCGACCGCGTCGTGCAGACGTTCTTCACCATCAACGACCTCAAGGCGCCGATGGCCGACGACTACGCCGAGTACGACTTCGAGTACCTGCCCAACGGCGGCTGGGGCGAGCCGTCCTCGATCCTGTACACGACGTCCTGGGAGACCTACAATCCCGATCCCTGGCAGGCCGTCAACCAGCACAGCGAGAGCCGCCAGAGCTTCGCCGGCTGGCACGACCTGGTCGTCACCATCGACGACTCCGGCATCACGTACTACGTCGACGGCCGCCACTTCGGCACCCACGACGCCGCGTACCTGCCGGAGCGGCCGATGTCGATCAACTTCAACCAGTGGCTGATCGACCTGGAGGGCCAGCGGTCGACCACGCCCCGCTCCTACCACCAGCAGGTCGACTACGTCCTGCACGTCAAGGACCAGGTGCTGACGCCCGCCCAGGTCGCGGCGAAGATCGACGCCTACCGTGCCGCGGGCACCTCGTTCGTGGACGAGGTGCCCGCGCCCTGACGGCCCGCCCTGACGGCCCGCCCGGCCGGGCCCGTCGCGGGTCCGGCCGGCGCACCGCGGTGTGTGCCGTCCCCTCGACGTCGCCCGATCGTCTCCCGGGGCTTCCGCCGGCGAGTCCGGGACGCTGGACTGCGGGCCGCGGGCCGCTCGGACCGCGCGCCCTGCCTGGCGACCCGCCCCGCCTCCAGGCGGTGCCTGTACCGACGGCGTCACGGAGGCGCGGGACGCCGGCTCCGGGGTCCCCCGGCACCCGTCCGACGAGCCGGCCCGTACGCCGGCCGCGCCGCACGAGGCCCTGCCGGACCACGGGGGCGGCCGGCCGCCGCGCACCCCGCGGCGGACGTGGACGCCGCCACGGCCGCCCGGGGCGCGTCCCCGTCAGGACCGCTGGGCGGCGATCATGCGGCGGTACCAGTGGTAGCTGTCCTTCGGGATGCGCCGCTGGGTGGCGTAGTCGACGCGGACGATGCCGAACCGCTTGTCGTAGCCGAAGGCCCACTCGAAGTTGTCCAGCAGCGACCACACGTAGTAGCCGCGGACGTCGACGCCCGCGTCGATCGCGGCGCGCAGCGCGGTGAGGTGGTCGCGCAGGTAGTGCACGCGGTCGGTGTCGTGCACGGCGCCGTCGGGGGCCACCTCGTCGTCCTCGGCGGAGCCGTTCTCCGTGATGTGGACCGGCGGCAGGGCGTCCCCGTACTGCTCCTTCAGGTCCGTCAGGAGGTCGGTGAGGGTGCCGGGGGCCACCGGCCAGCCCATGGCGGTGCGCCGCACGCCCGGCATGGGCTCCTCGGTGTAGCGGTTGTCGGTCGCCACCCGCAGGGCGGGATCGCTCTCCCGGTGGGGGGCGTCGGCCACCACGATCGGGCGGTAGTAGTTGACGCCGAGGAAGTCCAGCGGCTGCGCGATCAGCTCCAGGTCGCCGTCGCGGCGGAAGTCCTGCCCGGTGATCAGCTCGCCCCAGGTCTCCTCCTCGGTGTCCGGGTAGCGCCCGGCGAGGATCGGCTCCGTCCACACCAGGTTGTGCAGGGTGTCGGCGCGCACCACCGCCGCCCGGTCGGCGTCGGAGTCCGTCGCGGGCAGATGGTGGTCGAGGTTGAGGGTGATGCCGGCCTCGCGGACACCCGCCGCGCGCAGGGCCTGCACGGCGAGTCCGTGGCCGACCAGCAGGTGGTGGGCGGCGGCGAGCGCGCCCCGGCCCTCGCGGGCGCCGGGGGCGTGGCGGCCGACGGAGTAGCCGAGGAAGGCGCTGCACCACGGTTCGTTCAGGGTGATCCAGCGCGGCACCCGGTCGCCCAGGCGGTCCGCGACGACGGCCGTGTACGCGGCGAACCGCTCCGCGGTCTCCCGCACCCGCCAGCCGCCACGGTCCTCCAGGGCCTGCGGGAGGTCCCAGTGGTAGAGGGTGACGGCCGGCTCGATGCCCGCGTCGAGGAGTTCGTCGACCAGCCGGGAGTAGAAGTCGAGGCCCTTGGGGTTCACCGGGCCGGTGCCGTCGGGCACGATCCGCGGCCACGCCACGGAGAAGCGGTACGAGTCCACGCCGAGGTCGCGCAGCAGGGCCACGTCCTCCGGGTAGCGGTGGTAGTGGTCGCAGGCGACGTCGCCGGTGTCGCCGTTCGCGACCCGGCCGGGGGTGTGGCTGTAGGTGTCCCAGATCGACGGGCCGCGCCCGTCCTCCCGGGCCGCCCCCTCGATCTGGTAGGAGGCGGTGGCGGCGCCGAAGACGAAGCCGGGCGGGAACCGGGGGAAGTCGCTCATGCGGGTCGAGTCCGTCTCGGTGTGTGCGGTGGTCACTTGACTGAGCCTCCGGTGATGCCGGCGGCGATGTACTTCTGGGCGAGGACGAGCAGGATCGCGGCGGGTACGGCGGAGAGCACGGCCGCGGCCATGACCGCGCCCCAGTCCCCGACGTGTGCGCCGATGTACTGGTAGATGCCCAGTGTGATCGGTTTGACGTCGTCCGTGGTGTTCAGGGTGAGGGCGAACATGAAGTCGCTCCACGCGAACAGGAAGGCGAACAGGCCGGAGGTGATCAGGGCGTTGCGGCTCATCGGCAGCACCACCCGCAGGAACACCCGTACCGGCCCGGCCCCGTCGATCTCGGCGGCCTCGATCACCTCTCCGGGGATGGACACCATGAAGGAGCGCATCAGCACGATGGAGAAGGGGATGCCGAGCGAGGCGTCCGCGAGCATCAGGCCGGCATAGGAGTTCACCAGGCCCAGGTCGACGTAGGAGGTGTAGAGGGCGTTGGCGATGACGATGCCCGGCACCATCTGGGTGATCAGGGTGCCGAACACCATGGTGCGCGAGCCGCGCAGACCGAAGCGGGCCAGGCCGTAGGCGGCGGGCGCGGCGATCGCGAGGCAGATCGCGACGGCGCCGACGGACACCAGCAGGGAGGTCAGCAGGTTGCCGCCCTGGTCGGTGAGGGCCTTGGTGAACCCGGAGAGGTCGAGACCCGACGGGACCGGGTCGACCTGGAGGAGGCCGGAGTCGGGCTGGAGCGCGGTGTTGAGCATCCAGTACAGCGGGAACAGCATCACCGCGAGGACGAGCAGGCCCGCGACGGTGGAGCCCCAGCGGCGGCGGGGCGCGGTGGGCGCGTGGGCGGCCATGTCGGTCACTTCCCCTCGGTGCGGTTGGCCCGCAGGTAGAACACCGCGAACACGGCGGAGATCAGGATCAGGACGTTGCCGACGACCGCGCCGGCGCCGAAGTCCAGCTCCACGAAGGAGTTCTGGTAGGTGAGCGTGCCCAGGGTCTGGGTGGCGTCGGCGGGGCCGCCGTCGGTGAGGGCGAGGATCAGGTCGAGGATCTTCACCGTCGACATGAAGCCCAGCACCAGCACGACCGTGATCACCGGCTTCAGCATCGGCAGGGTGACGGAGCGGAAGGCGCGCCAGGCGGAGGCGCCGTCCAGGGAGGCCGCCTCGTACAGCTCCTTGGGGATCTCCTGGAGGCCGCCGTAGAGGATGACCATGTTGAACGGGATGCCGATCCAGATGTTCACCAGGATCACCGAGAGCAGCGCCATGCCGGGGCTGGTCAGCCACGGGGTGCCCCCGCCGAGGCCGAGGGTGTCGAGGAAGGCGTTCAGTACGCCGGTGTCCTGGTCGAGGATGCGGCGCCAGACGATGCCGGACACCACCATGGGCACCAGCCAGGGCAGCAGGATCAGCGAGCGCAGGACGCCGCCGAGGGGGAAGCGGCGGTTGAAGAAGACGGCGAGGGCGAGGCCGATGCAGAACTGGCCGAGCAGGGAGCCCGCGGTGAAGACGAGGGTGTGCCAGAGGGCCTTGCCGAAGAGGGCGTCGCGGAAGACGGACGACCAGTTGTCGACGCCGTTGAAGGGGGCCTCGCCGGTGAAGAAGGTCTTCGGCGTGTAGTGCTGGAAGCTCATCACGACGTTGCGGACGAGCGGGTAGCCGAAGAACAGCAGCATGAAGACGACGGCGGGCGCGACGAAGCCCCACTGGGCGAGTCTGCGGCGCCGGCGGGCGCGGGCCGGGTCCGGCGCGGCCGGCTTGCCCGCGGCGGCGGACGGCGGGGCGGTGACGGTGGACGTGGTCATGGGGGCGTACCTCAGTTCCCGCTCGTGGCCCGCTGCTGGGCGCGCTTCAGGGCGGCCTCGCTGGACTGGCCGGTCAGGGCGGACTGGAAGGCGCTCTGCAGGGCGAGGGAGACGGCCGGCCAGCCGGCGCCGAGCTGGGCGGTGCGGGAGCGGGCGGCGGCGACCTGGTCGGCCAGCGCGTCCAGTTCGGGCACCCGCGCCCGCCAGCGGGCGGCGGCCCGTTCGTCGGCCGGGACCATCCAGCTGTTCAGGGCGTAGGTGAGCTGTTCCTTCTCGCTCGTCAGGCAGGCGACGATCCGGCCGGCCGTGCGCTGGCGCTCGTCGTCCCCGGTGCGGGGCACGGTGAGCACGGCGCCGCCGAGCGGGGCCACCGAGTCGGCACCCGCCTCGGGCACCGGGATCTCGGCGATGCCCCAGTTCAGGGACGGGTCGCTGTTGAGGGTCTCGACCTGCCAGGGGCCGTTGATCATCATGGCGGCGTTCCCGGCCATGAACTGGTCGTTGACGTCGGCCTGGGTCCAGTTGACCGTGGACCGGGAGAGCGAGCCGTCCTTCAGCAGCGCCTTCCAGAAGTCGAGCGCCTCGACGACCTCCGGGCTGTCGAGCTCGCGTTCGTCTCCGCCGTTGGACCACATGAACGGCGTGAACTGGAAGACCCCGTCCTCGGCGCCGCCCGCGCTGAGCGCCAGGCCGTAGCGCTTGCCGTGGGTGAGCTCGCGCGCCGCTTCCCGCAGTTCGTCCCAGGTGGCGGGGGTGCGGACGCCCGCCTCGGCGAGGACGTCCTTGTTGTAGAAGAGGGCGAGGGTGTTCACGGAGCGGGCGGCTCCGTAGTAGGTGCCCCGGTAGGAGCCGAAGTCGACGATCCCGTCGGGGACGTGGTCGGTCGACAGGCCGAGGGTGCGCAGGTCGACCAGCCCGCCTGCCTCGGCGAACACGGGCATCTCGGAGGCGTCGAACTGCACGACGTCCGGCAGCGACTTCGACGAGGCCATGCGCAACGCCTTGGTCATGACCTGGGACGCGGGGACGCTCTGCTGCTCGACGGTGACCCCGAGCTGCTTGCCGCAGCGGGCCATCGCCTCGGCGTCCC
Organism: Streptomyces sp. DH-12; assembly: GCF_002899455.1. Lineage (GTDB taxonomy): Bacteria > Actinomycetota > Actinomycetes > Streptomycetales > Streptomycetaceae > Streptomyces. The sequence goes on from NZ_PPFB01000001.1 coordinate 615,615, forward strand.
AGCGGTGGTAGGTCTCGTCGGTCGAGGAGTTCAGGACGGTGTAGACGTCGTCGTCGCGCTGCTCGGCGCAGCCGGTCAGCGCCGCCGAGGCGACGAGGACCGCTGCGGTGGCGAGCGAGGAGACGGTTCGGCGCGCGCGTCCGCGCGGATGACGTGCGGCAACCGTTGGATGTGCTGTCACGGTGGGTGCCCCTGGGTGGGACCGGCTCGGCTGCGCCGGGCCGGCGGCTCTGTGGGATGACAGGTGAAGCGCTTCGATTACCGACCGCCGCAGTGGGGGTTTCATCTGACGCAGCACCGGGGTTTAATTTGTTTGGCCTGATTACTAATACGTCAGCGCGAGCCGGTCGCGCTAGCCCCCCAGGGGCACGATCTTCTCGTCCCAGGGCGTGACAGGCTCTGAGGTTCCTGTCATAGTTCCTGGTCAGAGCTGGCTCTCGCATCTTCTCCGCCCTCCCGATCCCGAGGAAGACCATGAAATTCACCGACGGCTTCTGGCGCATCCGCGACGGCGTCCAGATCTCGTACGCCACCGAGGTGCGAGATGTTCACGCGGAATCGAAGCGCTTCACTAGCTACGCTGCGACACGGAAGGTGACGCGCCGGGGCGACACCCTCAACGCCCCGCTGGTCACGGTCGACTGCTTCTCCCCCGCCGAGGGCGTCGTCGGCGTGCGGGTCACCCATCACGCCGGCAGGCGCGACCCCGGTCCCCACTTCGCCCTGGCGGGCGAGGCGGAGGGCGTGGGCGAGGTGCGCCGGGACGGGCCGGTCACGGAGCTGACCAGCGGCCCGCTGACCCTGCGGCTGGACGCGGACGGCGCCTTCGGGCTCACCTTCCTCGACGCGGACGGACGGGAGCTGACCCGGGCCGGCGCCAAGAGCACGGCGTACGCCACCACCGCCGACGGGGCGCACCACATGCTGAGCCGGCTGTCCCTCGGCGTCGGCGAGCACGTCTACGGCCTGGGTGAGCGCTTCACCCCGTTCGTCAAGAACGGCCAGACCGTCGACGTGTGGCAGGCCGACGGCGGCACCAGCAGCGAGCAGGCCTACAAGAACGTCCCGTTCTACCTGTCCTCACGCGGCTACGGCGTCTTCGTCAACCACCCCGGCGCGGTCTCCTTCGAGGTCGGCTCCGAGTCCGTCGGCCAGGTGCAGTTCAGCGTCGAGGACCAGACGCTGGAGTACTACGTCATCGCCGGCCCGACCCCGAAGGACGTCCTGGGCCGCTACACCGCCCTCACCGGCCGCCCCGCGCTGCCGCCCGCCTGGTCGTTCGGCCTGTGGCTGAGCACCTCGTTCACCACCTCGTACGACGAGGCGACGGTGACCTCGTTCGTCGACGGCATGGCCGAACGCGGCATCCCCCTGTCGGTGTTCCACTTCGACTGCTTCTGGATGCGCGAGTACCAGTGGTGCGACTTCCAGTGGGACCCGGAGGTCTTCCCCGACCCGGAGGGCATGCTGGCCCGCCTCAAGGACAAGGGTCTGCGCGTCAGCGTGTGGATCAACCCGTACATCGCCCAGAAGTCCCCGCTGTTCGGGGAGGCCGCCGCGCTCGGGCACCTGGTGCGCCGGCCGAACGGCGACGTGTGGCAGTGGGACCTGTGGCAGGCCGGCATGGGCCTGGTCGACTTCACCAGCCCGGACGCCCGCGCCTGGTTCCAGAGCAAACTGAAGGCGCTGCTCGACCAGGGGGTGGACTGCTTCAAGACCGACTTCGGCGAGCGCATCCCGACCGACGTCGTCTGGCACGACGGCTCGGACCCCGAGCGGATGCACAACTACTACACGCACCTGTACAACCGCACCGTGTTCGAACTGCTGGAGAAGGAGCGCGGACAGGGCGAGGCGGTCCTCTTCGCCCGGTCCGCGACCGCCGGCGGCCAGCAGTACCCGGTCCACTGGGGCGGGGACTGCTGGTCGTCCTTCGAGGCGATGGCGGAGTCGCTGCGCGGCGGACTGTCGCTGTCGCTGAGCGGGTTCGGCTTCTGGAGCCACGACATCGGCGGGTTCGAGGGCACGCCCGACCCGGAGGTCTTCACCCGCTGGCTGGCCTTCGGCCTGCTGTCCTCGCACAGCAGGCTGCACGGCTCCACGTCGTACCGCGTGCCGTGGGAGTTCGGCGACGGGGCGGTGGACGTCGCCCGCCGGTTCACACTGCTCAAGCACCGGTTGATGCCGTACCTGTACGGCGCGGCGGCCGAGGCGCACCGCACGGGCGTGCCGGTGATGCGGCCGATGCTGCTGGAGTTCCCGGCCGACCCGGCGTGCCGCCCGCTGGACCGCCAGTACATGCTGGGTCCCGACCTGCTGGTCGCGCCCGTGTTCAGCGCGGACGGCGAGGTGGAGGTGTACCTGCCGGAGGGCACCTGGACGCATCTGCTCAGCGGGGAGCGGGCGACGGGCCCGTGCTGGCGCACCGAGCGCCACGACTACGACAGTCTGCCGCTGTACGTCCGTGAGGGCGCGGTGCTGCCGCTGGCCGGGGACGACTCCCGCCCGGACGGCGACTGGCTGGACGCGCCGGTGCTGCTGGTCCACCCGCCGGCCGCGCCCGACTGGACGGCGGAGGTGACCGTGCCGGACACGGCGGGCCTGCCGGCGGCGACGTTCCGGGTGCGCCGGGACGGGGAGGTGCTGCGGGTGACGGCGTCCGGCACCGACCGGCCGTTCACGGTGCGGGTGCCGGGCGGGGCGGAGGCTTCGGGGGCCGGTGAGGTGACGGTGCCGGTGGCGTCGGAGTGAGGACGTCGGTGCGGTGAGGGCGTCGGCGCGGCTGGGGGTGGTCCCGCGCGGTTGAGCGGAACCGCCCGGACGCCCGGGACGGGCCTCGGCCCCCGGGACCCGGCCGGTCCGGTGAGCCGAGGCCCCGGGACCCGGCCGCCCGGGGGCGAGCACGGCGCGGCCGGGTTCAGGAGCCCGGCCGCTGCTCGTCGTCCGGGTGGGCGCCCGGGCCGTGGCCGGGGCCCGCCAGGGGGGTCGGGGACAGGACCTCCGGTTCCTCGCCGGGCTCCAGCAGGGTGTCGGCCGCGCCCACGATCAGCGGGTCCGGTTTGCCGAGGGCCTCGTGGTCCTTGGCCGGATAGTCGCAGCGGTCGAGGAGACTGCGCATCGCCTCCAGCCGCCCCCGCCGTTTGTCGTTGTTCTTCACGACCGTCCACGGCGCGTGCTGGGTGTCCGTGGCGCGGAACATTTCCACCTTCGCCTTGGTGTAGTCGTCCCAGCGGTCCAGCGATTCGAGGTCCATCGGCGACAGCTTCCAGCGCCGCAGCGGGTCGACCTGGCGGATGGCGAAGCGGGTGCGCTGCTCGGCTCGGGAGACCGAGAACCAGAACTTCACCAGCATGATCCCGTCGTCGGTGAGCAGCTGCTCGAACAGCGGGGTCTGCTCGAGGAACAGCCGGTACTCCTCGTCCGAGCAGAAGCCCATGACCCGTTCGACGCCGGCCCGGTTGTACCAGGAGCGGTCGAAGAAGACGATCTCACCGCGGGCCGGGAGATGGGCCACGTAGCGCTGGAAGTACCACTGCCCCGCCTCCCGTTCGGTCGGCTTCTCCAGGGCGACGACACGGGCGCCGCGGGGGTTGAGGCGTTCCATGAACCGCTGGATGGTGCCGCCCTTGCCGGCCGCGTCGCGTCCCTCGCAGACGACGACGATCCGCTGGCCGGTGTCCTTCACCCACCGCTGCATCTTCAGCAGCTCGATCTGCAGGACGCGCTTCGTGCGTTCGTACTCCGACCTGCGGATCTTCCGATCGTAGGGGTGGTTCTCGCGCCAGGTCTCGATGGGGGTGCCGTCGGCGTCCAGGAGCACGGGACGCTCCGGCCGCCGGGTGTCCACCTCCAGCCCGTGGAGCAGGTTCTCGCCGGTGGTGCGGGACGCGTCCGTCCCCGCGTCCACCGCCGTACGGCCCTCGTGCGTATCCGGGTGGTCACGACCCTGTCGCTCGTCCGGGTGGTCGGCCGTCACGTCGTCCTCCGCCTTTCCGGTCCCGTCTCACCGGGCCCCCTTGTGCAGCGTATGCCCGACGGGCTCGCGTGGTGATGCGGAAACGGGTGCCCGCCGAACGCGCGCCGAAGCGTGGCGGTGCGCGCGGACGGCGGGTGCGTGGACCCGGTCCTGCCGTGCGGGGCGGGCCGGCGCCTGCGGGACGTGGGTCGGGCGCCGGCCGGGGACACCCCGGAGGCTCATTCCGTGCGGAAGGCGTCCGGCGTCCTGACCCGGTCGCGGATCCACACGCCGACGGGTCCGAGCGGGGCCGTCCCCGCCCAGGGGCCGTCGGCGGCGCAGGCGCCCGGGGTGAACACGGCTCCGGTGCGGTGGTCGTCGGAGAAGTCCCGGCTGACCCAGCCGATCTTCTTCTCCGCCATGAGGCCGAGGGAGCGCTGGGACATCGCGAAGTCGTCGGCGCCCTCCCCGGCGTGGTTCCGCGTGCCGAACCCGGTGACGAACACGGGGATCCGGTCGGCGGCACGGACGACCGGGACGATCCGCTCCGCGTCCTCCTCGGCACGGGACCAGCTCACGCCGTCGGGCTCGTCGGCGATCTCGTGGAGGACGGTGACACGGTCCTCGTGGCGGCTCGCGATGTCGGCTTCGGGGGCGGGTCCGGTTTCGGTCTCGGACAGGCTGATGTCGCGCGGGGACCGGTGCCGTGTGGGGGACTCCGTCCGCGATGGACGGTCAGGAAGGTTTCCCTGCCTGAGGGAACTGCAGGCGTACGCGGATGACAAGGGGCGTGCCGAAGCCTTTGTGGAGCCGGAGCGCGCCCCGGCCGTGCGCGCCGCTCCCCCGCTCCCGGCTCAGCGCAGGAGGAGCTGGACGAGGGCGACGGTCCCGACGGCGATGACGAGGGCGCGGAGCACGACGGGGCGGAAACGGCGGCCTGTCGCCGCCCCGAGCTGTCCGCCCAGCGCGGAGCCGGCCGCGATGAGGGCGACGGCCGTCCAGTCGAAGTCGGCGACGAAGAGGAAGAAGACCGCGGCCACCGTGTTGACGACGGCGGCGAGGACGTTCTTGACCGCGTTGAGCCGCTGGAGCGGCTCGTCGAGGAGCAGGCCCATCAGGGAGAGGTAGATGATGCCCTGCGCGGCGGCGAAGTAGCCGCCGTAGACGCTGGCGAGCGTCAGCCCGGCGAACAGCGGCCGCCCGCCGTCCCGCCGCACGGGGCGGTCCGACGGCCTGCGTTCCCGCACTTTCCGGCTGATCAGCGGCTGGAGGGCGACGAGAACGAGGGCCAGCCCGACGAGACAGGGCACGATGGTCTCGAACGCCTCGGCGGGCAGGGCGAGCAGCAGGACGGCGCCGGTGATCCCTCCGAGCGCGGCACCGGCGCCGAGCTTGCGGACGCGGCTGCCCTGTCCGGCGAGCTCGCGACGGTAGCCGACGGCCCCGCTGACGGCGCCGGGGACGAGCCCGAGGGCGTTGGACACGGTGGCGGTGAGGGGCGACAGCCCGGCGGCGAGCAGCACGGGGAACGTCACGAGCGTGCCGGACCCGACCACGGCGTTCAAGGCCCCGGCCCCGACACCGGCGCCGAACACCCCCGCCATCTCGAGCGGCGTCACGCCGCACCCCCGGCCGGCGGCGTGGGGTGGTGGCGGAGGACGGGTGCGGTGACGACGCTCATGGGGGCACGCTAGCGGGCGGTCACTTCGGCGCACACCGAAGGGTGACCGGTGCGGCGGGTCGCCATGTCGCTTTCTCGGCATGCCGGTACGGGCGCCCGCCGCTGCGAGCGGCGCCTGCGGATGCTCTCCGTCGCTGCCGCGGGGTCCCTGTGGTCACCGTGCGGGTGCCGGTCGTCCTCCCGGACCACCGGATCGCCGATCACCGGCGACGCCTTCGGCGGGCGAGGGACCACCGGGTGCCGATGCCCTCGGCGTGGTACGGCGTGGTGGAGACAAGCGAACGGCGGTGGCCGGCACACCGCCGGCCACCGCCGGACCGGACCGGACCGCGTCGTGCGGCCCGGTCCGGGGACCTGCGACTAGGCCGCGCGGTCCATCGCCGGCTTCGTGCGCGGCTTGCGGCGCGGTGCTTCGTCGGCTCGGCGGTCGCGGCCGGCGCCGGCGCGGTCCTGGGCGGCCGGGGCGCCGTTCCGGGTCGTACCGCCCTTCGGCTGGGCCTGGCCCTGCCGGCCCGGCGCGCCGCGGCGGCGGCGGTTGCGGGACGGGGACGTGGCGGTGCGGCGGGGGCGTTCCACGACCGGGACCGTGATGACGACCGGGACGCCGGAGGGCGTCCGCGCGCCGGTGATGCGGGTCAGTTCCTCGTCGCCCGGCCGCACCTCCGTGATGCGCGGGGTGATGCCCGCCTGGGACATCAGCCGGCTGACGTCGCGCCGCTGGTCCCGCGTGACCAGGGTGATCACGCTGCCGGACTCGCCGGCGCGGGCCGTGCGGCCGCCGCGGTGCAGGTAGTCCTTGGGGTCGCCGGGCGGGTCGACGTTGACGACCAGGCCGAGGTCGTCGACGTGGATGCCGCGCGCGGCGACGTTCGTCGCCACCAGCACGGTCACGTGACCGTCCTTGAACTGGGTGAGCGTCCGCGTCCGCTGCGGCTGCGACTTGCCGCCGTGCAGACCCGCGGCCCGCACGCCGTTGCTCAGCAGGTGCTTGGTCAGCCGGTCCACCGCGTGCTTGGTGTCGAGGAACATGATGACCCGGCCGTCCCGGGCCGCGATCTCGGTCGTCGTGCGGCGCTTGTCCGCGTCGTCGATGTGGAGCACGTGGTGCTCCATGGTGGTCACCGCGCCCGCGGACGGGTCGACGGAGTGGACCACCGGGTCGCTGAGGTAGCGGCGGACGAGCTGGTCGACGTTGCGGTCGAGCGTGGCGGAGAACAGCAGCCGCTGTCCGTCGGGGCGCACCAGGTCGAGCAGCCTGGTGACCTGGGGCATGAAGCCCATGTCGGTCATCTGGTCCGCCTCGTCGAGCACGGTGACGGCGACCTCGTCGAGTATGCAGTCGCCCCGGTCCACGAGGTCCTTCAGCCGTCCCGGCGTCGCGACGACGACCTCGGCGCCGGCCCGCAGCGCGGACGCCTGCTTGCCGATCGACAGCCCGCCGACCACGGTGGCGACCCGCAGCCGCACGGAACGGGCGTACGGGGTCAGCGCATCGGTGACCTGTCCGGCGAGTTCCCGGGTGGGGACGAGGACGAGGGCGAGCGGCTTGCGGGGCTCGGCGCGGCGGCCGGCCGTGCGGGCGAGCAGCGGCAGGCCGAAGGCGAGGGTCTTGCCGGAGCCGGTGCGGCCGCGGCCGAGGACGTCACGGCCGGCCAGGGAGTTCGGCAGCGTGGCCGCCTGGATGGGGAACGGCGCGGTGACGCCTTCGCGGCCGAGGGTGGCCAGCATCTCGCCGGGGAGGCCGAGATCCTCGAAGGCGTCCACCGCGGGGAGGGCGGGGGTGATCGTCTCGGGGAGGGCGAACTCCCCCGTCGTCACGGTCCTGCGGCCCGAGCCGCCCTTGGACTGTCGCGGCGCACCGCCGCGGCCGCCCGCGGCGCCGGAACGGCGGCCGCCCTTCGTGGAGCCCTTGCCGGCGGAGCGGGTGCGGGCGGTTCGGTCGTTCGCGCGTGCCTGTGTCACGGAGAACCTTCCTTGATGTGGCGCGTCTCAAGGAATGTCCGCCGCTGGGGAACGCGGGGAATTGCAAGAACGAGCCTGGGTGAATGGGGTCGCGGGGCGGTTCCGCCCGGTGAGGACGCGACCCAGGGGAGGCAGCGACCGGAGCGTGCACCTCTCCGTGTGATCCGTGTGAGATCCTGCTGCGCAGTAGGCGCCGGTGCCGGCGCGGTGCCGGTCCCTCCGGCTCCGCGGGTCGATGACCGCACGACCACAACAGAGATCGACAGTAGCACGGTGTGTGCCGGAGCAGTGTGACGGCCGTCGCCCGGCCCTCTCCCAGGACCCGAGACCGCCGCCCGCGACGAGGAAGATCCGCTCCGTGGGCCGACCGCTGCTGTTCCTCGACGCGGACGGGCCCCTCAGCCCCTACGCGGCCCGGCCCGGGAGGCGCCCCGCCGGCTGCGCCAGCCTCGGGGTCCCCGGAACACCGCCCACCACGACGACGTGAGCCCGTCGTCCCGACGACGCCCCGGGCGGGTCCGGCTCGCTCCCGGACACGGGCCTCACCTGCTCCGGCTGGGGTACGGCCTGTGCCGGGCGGCCACATGGAGGGACGAGGCCAACCGCTGGATCGCCCCCGCCCTCGGCCTCCCCGGGCTTTTCCTCGTCGGCTCCGGTGAGGCGCTGTTCGAGGAACGCCCCGACAGGGTTGCGAACGGGTCGGCGCCGCGCGTCGGCGACGTGTCCCTCAGCGCCCCTCCGGCGGCGGCGCCGTACTCTCACGCAGCACGAGCCGCGCCGGGACCAGTGTGGTACCCCGCTCCGGGCCCTCCTGCCGCATCTTGCGCAGCACCGCCTGCACGCAGAGCCGTCCCACCTCGGCGAAGTCCTGGTGCAGGGTGGTCAGCGGGGGCAGGAAGGAGGACGCCTCGGGGATGTCGTCGAAGCCGACCACGCTGACGTCGTCCGGTACCCGTCTGCCGTGCTCGTGCAGGGCTCTCAACAGCCCCAGCGCCATCTGGTCGTTGGCGGCGAAGACGGCCGTGCAGTCCTCGCGGGCGGCGAGTCCGAGGCCGGCCCGGTAGCCGGACTCGGCCGACCAGTCGCCGCGGACGAGCGGCGGCGGTTCCCGCCCCGCCTCGGTGAGCGCGGCACGCCAGGCGTCCGTGCGGCGCTGGGCGGCGAACGAGTCCTCGGGACCTGCCAGATGCCACACGGTGCGGTGGCCGAGGCCGAGCAGGTGCCGGACGGCGGCGCGGGTGCCGCCGTGCTGGTCGGTGTCGACGACCGTGTAGCGGTCGCCGGCGTCGGAGTCGACCACCACCACCTGGACGTGCGGCGGGAGTCGGACCGTCGCCGCGTCCAGGAGGTGCACCTCCATGATGACGATCACGGCGTCGACGGCGAGCTCCTCGAGGCGGGAGAACGCACCGCGCACCTCGTCCTGGGTGGGCACGGCCACCGGCAGCAGCGTCACCGCGTACCCCTCGCGCGCGGCGGAGGTGGCGATGGCCTCCAGGGTGCGGACGTTGCCGGTGGTGGAGAGGGTGAAGGTGATGACGCCGATGGTGCGGAACTCGCCCCGCTTGAGGGCGCGGGCGGCGCTGTTGGGCCGGTAGCCGAGCTCCTTCATCGCGGCGAGCACCTGGCGGCGGGTCTCCTCGGTCACCCCCGGGTAGCCGTTGGAGACGCGGGAGACGGTCTGGGCCGACACTCCCGCGAGCCGTGCCACGTCCGCCATGGAGGCGGTGGCGCGGACCCGGGCGCGGCGCCGGGGAGCGGGGGCGGCGGGGACGTCCGTCCCCTGGCCGGCTCCCGTCGCGGTGGCCGGGCCGCTCGGGTCCACCGCCGCTTCATCGACCGTCTCCACGCGCTGCCCCCGCCTTCCTGTCTCTCGTGTCACGGTCCTTCTGGGGACCCTTGACCGTCGTCATCGGGGCAGTGTAGACATGCCGCCACCGGATGTTTACGTAAACATAACAGCTCCGAGACGCTTCCGCGCCGAGTGATGTTCACGCAAACATCCGACCGGGGGACCTGCCGCCCGGCTCCGTGCCGGGTGCCGAGCCGCTGGTGACCGGAACGCCGAACAGCGAGGAACGACATGACGACGCTGCAACCGCCGGCGGCCGCAGAGCCGCGGCCGGCCCCGCCTCCGGTGAGACGGGACCGGCGCTCATGGAAGGGCTGGGGGTTCATCGGCCCGTTCGCGGCCGTGTTCGCCCTGGTCTTCCTCGCACCGATCGCCTACTCGGTCTATCTCAGCCTGTTCCGCGACCAACTCATCGGCGGCACCACGTTCGTCGGTCTGGAGAACTACCGGCAGGCGCTCGAGGACGAGCTGTTCTGGGCGTCGCTGGGCCGGGTGACGCTGTTCCTCGTGATCCAGGTGCCCCTCATGCTGGGCATCGCCCTGCTGGTGGCGCTCGCGCTGGACAGCGGACGGCTCTACGGCACGAGCTTCTTCCGCATCACGATCTTCCTGCCGTACGCGGTGCCCGCCGTGGTCGCCACCCTGATGTGGGGCTTCATGTACGGCACCAAGTACGGCCTGGTCGGGGACGTCAACTCCGCCTTCGGCTGGTCGCTGCCCGACCCGCTCTCCGCCGACCTGATGCTGGCCTCCATCGGCAACATCGTGACGTGGGAGTTCGTCGGCTACAACATGCTGATCTTCTACTCGGCGCTGCGGGTCGTCCCGCACTCCCTGTACGAGGCGGCGGAGATCGACGGTGCGAGCCAGTGGCGGGTGATCACCGCGATCAAGCTGCCCGCCATCCGCGGCGCGCTGGTGATCGCGACGATCTTCTCCGTCATCGGCAGCTTCCAGCTCTTCAACGAGCCGAGCATCCTGCGTCCGCTGGCCCGCAACGCCATCACGACGGACTACACGCCGAACTTCTACACGTACTCGCTGTCCTTCAGCGGCCAGCAGCACAACTACTCCGCGACCGTGGCCATCATCATGGGCCTGATCACCATGGTGGTCGCCTACGTCGTGCAGCTTCGCGGCATGCGCAAGGGAGCGTGACCCGATGACCACTCCCGTCACCACCCCCGCACCCGCCGCCGCGGCCCCCGGCGGCGCGAGGAGCGCCCCGCGTCTGCGCCGCGCCAAGGCGCACCGGCCGGGCCGGCCCCGGCGCAGCAAGCTGCTGACCGCGCTGACCTCGCTGGTCGTCCTCTACACCGTCGTCCCGCTGATCTGGCTCGTCGTCAACGCCACCAAGACGCAGGCGGGTCTGGCGGACTCGGGCGGCCTGTGGTTCGCGGACGACTTCGCCCTGTGGGAGAACATCCGCGACACGTTCACCTACGGCGACGGCATCTTCACCCGCTGGCTGCTGAACACCCTGCTGTACGTGGTGCTGGGCGCCGGCGGCGCGACCCTGCTGGCGGTGCTCGGCGGGTACGCGCTGGCGAAGTTCGACTTCCCCGGCAAGCGCGGCGTCTTCGCCACGGTGATCGGCGCGGTGGCCGTGCCCGGCACCGCGCTGGCCGTCCCCACCTTCCTGATGTTCAGCAAGATGGGGCTGACCGATACCCCGTGGGCGGTCATCCTGCCGTCGCTGGTGTCGCCGTTCGGCCTCTACCTGATGTGGGTCTTCGCCACCGAGGCGATCCCCGCCGAGCTTCTCGAGGCCGCCCGGATGGACGGCGCGGGCGAGGCGCGCACCTTCTTCCAGGTCGCGCTCCCGCTGCTGGCCCCCGGCATCGTGACCGTGCTGCTGTTCACCACGGTCGCCACCTGGAACAACTACTTCCTGCCGCTGATCATGCTCAAGGACCCGGACTGGTACCCCCTGACCCTGGGCCTGAGCGCCTGGAACTCCCAGGCGGAGACCGTCGGCGGCGAGGTGATCTTCAACCTGGTGATCACCGGCTCCCTCCTCACGATCGTGCCGCTCGTCGCCGCGTTCCTGCTGCTGCAGAAGTACTGGCAGTCGGGTCTCGCCGCCGGAAGCGTCAAGGAGTGACCCGGCGGCCCGCCAGTCCCTGATCCCCTGCTCACCCCACGTTCCCCCGTCCTCCACCCCTCCCCCGTCCCACCCACGAAGAAGTGGATCCACACTCATGCGCAGAAGGACCAGCCGCCTGCTGGGCGGCATCGCCCTCGTGACCTCCCTCGCCCTGGGCGCCACCGCCTGCGGCGGCTCGGACGACGGCGCCGGCGCCGAGCCGGTCTCCGCCGGGGACATCCAGGCGGCCCTGGACAAGGGCGGCACGGTCACCGTCTGGTCGTGGGAGCCCACGCTGAAGACGGTCGCCGCCGAGTTCCAGAAGAAGCACCCCAAGGTCAAGATCAACCTGGTGAGCGAGCGTTCCGGCGACAAGCACTACACCGCGCTGTCGAACGCCATATCCGCCGGCAAGGGCGTCCCGGACGTCGCCCAGCTCGAGTACTTCTCGATCGGCCAGTACTCCCTCACCAAGGGCCTGACCGACCTGTCCGGCTTCGGCGCGGACAAGCTGGCCTCGACGTACACCCCGGGCCCGTGGAACGCCGTGACCGAGGGCGACAAGGTCTACGGCCTGCCGATGGACTCCGGCCCGATGGCGCTGTTCTACAACAAGAAGGTCTTCGACACGTACAAGATCGCCGTCCCGACCACCTGGGACGAGTACCTGGACGCGGCCCGCAAGCTGCACAAGGCCGACCCGAAGGCCTACATCGCCAACGACACCGGTGACGCCGGCTTCACCACCAGCCTCCTCTGGCAGGCCGGTTCGCGGCCCTACAAGGTCGACGGCACCACGGTGAAGATCGACTTCGACGACCCGGCCACCGAGAAGTTCACGGCCGTGTGGCAGAAGCTGATCGACGAGAAGCTGCTCGCGCCCGTCACCAGCTGGACCGACGACTGGTACAAGGGTCTCGGCGACGGCACCATCGCCACCCTGGCCACCGGCGCCTGGATGCCCGCCAACTTCGAGTCCGGCGTGCCGAACGCCTCCGGCCAGTGGCGCGTGGCCCCGCTGCCCGCGTGGACCGAGGGCGACGAGGCCAGCGCGGAGAACGGCGGCAGCGCGCTGACCGTGCCGGCACTCGCCGAGAACAAGGAACTGGCCTACGCCTTCGTGGAGTACGCCAACTCCGGTGAGGGCGTCGCCTCCCGTGTCTCCGAGGGCGCCTTCCCCGCCACCCGGGCGGAGCTGAAGTCCGCCGGGTTCCTCGGCAAGGAGTTCCCGTACTTCGGCGGCCAGAAGGCCAACGAGATCTTCGCCGCCTCCGCCTCGAACGTCGCCGACGACTGGTCGTACCTGCCCTTCCAGGCGTACGCCAACTCGATCTTCAACGACACCGTCGGCAAGGCCTACATCTCCGGCACCCGGCTGGAGGACGGCCTGAAGGCCTGGCAGGACGCCTCGGTGAAGTACGGCGAGGAGCAGGGCTTCACCGTCGAGAAGTAGCGACACGCACCACCCCGCGGGCGGCGCGCGCGCCTCGCGCGCCGCCCGATGCGCCCACCGGAAGGACCACCATGATCTCCACCCTCCTGTCCCGCACCGGCGGGGCGGACGGTGACACCGCCCCCCGTCTCCTCTTCGGCGCCGACTACAACCCGGAGCAGTGGCCCCGGTCCGTGTGGGAGGAGGACGTCCGGCTGATGCGGGAGGCGGGCGTCAACGTCGTGTCTGTCGGGATCTTCTCCTGGGCCCGGCTCCAGCCCACGGCGGACACCTGGGACTTCGGCTGGCTGGACGAGGTGCTCGACCTGCTGCACGAGGGCGGCGTCGGCGTCGACCTGGCCACCGCGACCGCCTCCCCGCCGCCGTGGCTGACCACCGCCCACCCGGAGGTCCTCCCGGTCACCGCGACCGGCGAGACCCTGTGGCCGGGCGCCCGCCAGCACTGGCGGCCCACCTCGCCCGTCTTCCGCGAGCACGCGCTGCGCCTGGTCCGCAGGCTCGCCGAGCGCTACCGGGACCATCCGGCGCTCGTCGCCTGGCACGTCAACAACGAGCTGGGCTGCCACAACGTGTACGACTACTCCGACGACGCGGCCCGCGCCTTCCGGGAGTGGCTGCGCGAGCGGTACCGCACGCTGGACGCCCTCAACGACGCCTGGGGCACCGCGTTCTGGTCGCAGCGCTACTCCGCCTGGGAGCAGATCCTGCCGCCGCGGCTGGCCGCCTCGCACCCCAACCCGACGCAGCAGCTGGACTTCAAGCGGTTCTCGTCGGACGCGCTGAAGGACCATCTGCGGGCCGAGCGGGACCTGCTGCGCGAGATCACCCCGGACGTGCCGGTCACCACCAACTTCATGGTGATGGGCAACACCAAGGGCATGGACTACGCGGACTGGGCGGAGGAGATCGACTTCGTCTCCAACGACCACTACGTGCACCCCGGTCCGCAGGACCGCGACGAGCTGTCCTTCTCCGCCAACCTCACCAGCGGCATCTCCGGCGGCCGGCCGTGGTTCCTGATGGAGCACTCCACCAGCGCCGTCAACTGGCAGCCGGTGAACGTGGCCAAGCGCCCCGGCGAGCTGGCCCGCGACTCCCTGCTGCACGTGGCGCACGGCGCGGACGCGGTCTGCTTCTTCCAGTGGCGGCAGTCGGCGGCCGGCGCCGAGAAGTACCACTCGGCGATGGTGCCGCACGCCGGCGCGGACAGCGAACTGTTCCGCGCGGTGGCCGGACTGGGCGCCACGCTGAAGACGCTGGCCCCGGTCGCCGGCAGCGAGCGGGAGCCCGCCGCGGTCGGCATCGTGTACGACTGGGACTCCTGGTGGGCCAGCGAGCAGGACTCGCACCCCACCGCCCTGCTGCGGTACCGGCAGGAGGCTCTCGACTGGTACTCGGCGCTGCTCCGCCTCGGCATCCGCGCCGACCTCGTCACCACCCGGTCCGATCCGCGGCGCCACCGGGTGCTGATCGCGCCCGTGCTGCACGTGGTGCCCGCCGGCCTGGCCGAGACCCTCACCCGGTACACCGAGCAGGGCGGCCACCTGATCACGACGTACTTCTCCGGGATCGTCGACGAGCACGACCACGTGTGGCTCGGCGGCTACCCGGGCGCCCTGCGGGACCTGCTGGGCATCCAGGTGGAGGAGTTCGGGCCGCTGCTCGCCGGGGACAGCGTGGAGCTGGACGACGCCACCACCGGCACCCTGTGGACCGACCGGATCGCGGTGACCGCCGACGACACGGAGGTCCTCGTCCGCTACCGCACCGGCGAGCAGGCCGGCCGGCCCGCCGTCACCCGGCGCCCCACGGGCCGCGGCACCGCCGCGTACGTCTCCACGCGGCTCGGCGTGGACGGCCTGGTGTCGCTGCTGCCGCGCCTGCTGGAACCGGCCGGTGTGGAGAGCGAACTGCCCGCCGGGGCGCGGGGTTCGGTCGAGCCGGTGGTGCGCCGGGGCCCCGGGGGCCGCTTCCTGTTCCTGGTGAACCGCACCGACGACGCCGTCCCGGTGCCCGGTCTCGACGGTGAGGTGCTGCTCGGCGACACCGACGCCGACGGCTCCCTCACCCTCGGTCCGCGCGCCGTCGCCGTCCTGCGACAGCCCGCCTCCTGACCGGCGGGCGCTCCCCCCGGAACGGCCCGCGCCGTTCCGGGGGCCATCCTCTCCCGGCCGGTGACGTCGTTCGTGGCCGAGGGCGTCCGCGGGGTCGCGCCGGCGCCACGAGTCCGCCCGCGGGGACCGGCGTCCGGCCGTGCGGGACGACGTGCCGGTGGCCGAACCCCGTACCGGGAGGCCGGATCCGGCCGCGCGGCGGATCGCGTCCACGGCCGGTGACGGCGTCCGGACCCTGGCCGACGCGGCCGCCGGACGGCGGCCCGAGGCCGGCGGTCAGGCCGCGCACGAGGGCCCGGCGGTGACCACCCGGCCGCCCGACTCGGGCGCCGGCCGGCGGTGGAGGAGCACGGACGTGGCGGGCTGATCCGCCCCCGCTCCTCGGGCGGCCCGGTGAGCGGCTCGCCGGGCCGCCCGTCCGTTCGGGACGTCCTCACCGCGCGCCGAGGGTGCCCACGCGCGCCCACGCGGGCGGGGTGTCCGGCACGTGCCCCGGGTTCTCCAACGGCTACAGCGGCGCCACCAGGACCGCCTGCGACAGCACCGCGTGGACCTACTGCCAGGCCGTGAAGGCCCTCGGCTGACCGTCACCCGCCGGGGAACGGCCGCGGGCCTCACGGCGGGAGGCCGGCTCCCGCCGTGAGGCCCGCGGTGACGTCCCGCACCGCCTAACGGCGGGCGCGCACCAGCACGTAGAGGAAGTACGGCGTGCCGATCACGGCCGTCATCAGGCCGGCGCCCAGCTGTGCCGGGGCGATGACGGTGCGGCCCAGCAGGTCCGCCGTGCACACGAGGACGGCGCCCAGCAGCACGGCGACCGGCAGCACCCGGGTGTGCCGGCGGCCGACCAGGGCGCGCGCGGCGTGCGGGGCCACCAGGCCGACGAAGCCGATGGTGCCCGCGGCGGCCACGGCGGTCGCGGTGAGCAGCACGCTGAGCACGAGGAAGCCGAGCCGGCCCCGCGTGAGGTCGAGGCCGAGGAGCCTCGGGGTGTCCTCGTCCAGGGAGACCAGGTCGAGTTCCCGGTGCCGGACGCCCGCCACCGCCGCACCGACGGCGAGCACCGCCGCGAGGGGCAGCACGTCGGGCAGGCCACGGCCGTAGGTGGAGCCCGACAGCCAGGTGAGGGCCTTGGTGGCGTTGAAGGGGTCCGTGAGCACGATCAGCAGGCTGATCACGGCGGTCGTCCCCGAGGCCACGCCGATGCCGACGAGGACCAGCCGGTTCTGCTGGAACCCCCCGCGCGCCGCGAGTCCGAACACGAGGACCGCGGTGAGGGCCGACCCGGCGAAGGCCGCCGCGGAGACGCTCCATCCCCCGGCGACCGGAACGGTGGTCACGAGGACGACCGCGCCGAGCGCGCCGCCGCCGGAGACGCCGAGGACGGCGGGTTCGGCGAGGGGGTTGCGGGTGACGGCCTGGACGAGCGTGCCGGCCAGCGCGAGGGCGGCGCCGGCGAGGAGCGCGGCGAGCACCCGCGGGACGCGGGTGTCCAGGACGAAGGAGACCGTCCGGCCCGCCCTGCCCTGCGCCCAGTTGACCACGTCGCCCAGCAGCAGCTTGTGGTCGCCGAGCAGCAGCCCCGCGACGACGACGCCGGCCAGGGCGAGCACCAGCACCACGAGCGTGACCACGAAGGCCGTGCGGCTGCGGATGCTCAGCTTGTCGGCCGCGGCGGCGCCGCCCGTGTCGCGCAGCCTGGCCGCCATCGCCACCAGGAAGGCCGCCCCCACGAAGCTGGTGACCACGCCCGTGGGCACCGCGACCGCGGTGTCCGCGTCGATCAGCGCGCGCAGCAGCACGTCCGCGCCGAGCACCAGCGCGGCGCCGACGAGACCGGTGACCGGCGCGCCCACGCGCAGCCGCCGCAGGCCGCGGACCCAGCGGGCGAGGGGGCGGGCGAGCGCCGGGGCGCACAGGCCGACGAAGCCGATCGGGCCGGCGAGGGTGACGGCCGCGGCGGACAGCAGCGTCGCCAGCACGACCGCCGTGACACGGGTGGCCCGTACCGGCACGCCCAGGCCGCGCGCGGTGTCGTCGCCGAGCGCGAGGGCGTCGACCCGCCGCGCGACGAGGAGCAGCCCGGCGACTCCGGCCACGACGACGGGCAGCGTCTGCAGCACGCCGTCGAAACCGTTCTGGGCGATGCTGCCCTGGTTCCACTGGTAGAGGCCCTCGGTCTCCTCCGGGAACAGCAGGAGCAGCCCCTCGGTGACGGCCGTGAGGCCGAGCGTGAGCGCGGTGCCGGCCAGGACGAGCCGTACGGTGCCCGCGCCGAGCCCCGACAGGCCGAGGACGACGGCCGCCGCGGCGAGACCGCCCGCGAAGGCGACGGCCGAGGAGGCGAGCAGCGGCAGCGAGAGGCCGGTGACGGCGGCGACGCCGAGGGCGAAGTAGGAGCCCGCGTTGACGGCGAGGGTGTCCGGGGAGGCCAGGACGTTGCGGCTGACGGCCTGCAGGGCGAGACCCGCGATGCCGAGGGCGGCGCCCACGAGCAGTCCGGCGGCCATCCGGGGCAGCCGCGAGGCGATGACGACGGACGCGTCGTCCGGGTCGGCCCGGCCGGTGAGGGCCTTGAGCACCTCGGCCGGGCCGACCGCGGCCGTGCCCTGGGTGATGTCGACGACGGCGAGGGCGGCGACCAGGAGCACGAGCGCGGTCGTCACCGCGGCCGCGCCCGCCCGGGACGGAACCGTCTCCGGGCGGACGGAGGGAGGGGTGGCGGTGACGGCCATCGCGCTACTTCGTCAGCGCCGCGACGAGGGAGTCGACGTAGCGCTCCATCGAGCCGGTGCCGCCGAACATCCAGATGCCGTCGTCCAGCCGGTGCACGTCACCGGACTTCACGAACGGCAGCGACTTCCACACGGAGTTGTTCTTCAGCTCGTTGGCGAACGGGTCGCTGGCGGCGTCCTGCTCGTTGCCGATGTAGGCGAACTGGACCTTGCCGAGGCCGGTCAGGCCCTCCACGTCGGTGGAGGCGAGACCGTACGCCTCGTCGCCCTTCAGCTTCCAGGCGTTCTTCAGGCCGAGCCGCTCGTTGACGCCGCCGACGAGCGAGCCGGAGGTGTAGGGGCGCACGGAGACCTGGTTGGAGACGACGTAGCCGTCGGCGAAGGCGATCCCGGCGCCCTTGAGGCCGGCGTCCTCGAGGGCCTTGGCGCCCTCGGCGAGCTTGGCGTCGAATTTCTTCCTCAGGCCGGCGGCCTGCTCGGTGGTGCCGGTGGCCTCGGCGATGAGGTCGAGGTTCTCCAGCATCTGCCCGACCGGGTCGGAGGCGTCGGCGGACTTCACCTCGAGGACCGGGGCGATCTTCCGCAGCTGCTTGACCGCGTTCGGCTGGAGGTCGGTGGTGGCGACGATGAGGTCGGGGTTCAGCGAGGCGATGGTGTCCACGCTGGGCTCGCCACGGGTGCCGATGTCCTTGGCGTCGTTGGTGAGCGGTACGGCGCTGTTCCAGGTCTCGTAGCCCTTGACGTCGGCCACGCCGACCGGCTCCACGCCGAGCGACACCAGGTGCTCGACGACGTTCCACTCGGTGCCGACGACCTTCTTCGCGGGGCCGTCGAGTTCCACCTTCGCGCCCGACGCGTCGGTGAGGGTGAGGGGCTCGGCCGACGCCTTGGGCTCGTCGTCGGCCGCGGGTTCGGTGGTGCCGCAGGCGGCGAGCAGCAGGGCAGCGGCGGCGGCCAGGGGCGCGGTGCGCAGAAGGCGTCTCATGAGAGGGTGCGGAGCCTTTCGGTTCGGGTGTGGTGGCGGCCGATGGCGCGGGTGCGCAGACGGCCGGTGAGGGGGTCGGTGTCGACCTCGATACGGATGCCGTAGACCTCGGTCAGCCGCTCGGGGGTGAGGACGTCCTCGGGTGTTCCTTCGGCGACGACGCGTCCGGCCGACAGCAGCACGACGCGGTCGGCGACGGCGGCCGCCTGGTCGAGGTCGTGCAGCACGACCCCGACGGCGATGCCCTGGTCGTCCGCCAGATCGCGCACCAGGTCGAGGAGTTCGACCTGGTAGCGCAGGTCGAGGTAGGTGGTGGGCTCGTCGAGGAGCAGGACGCCGGTCTCCTGGGCGAGGCAGCCGGCCAGCCAGACGCGCTGGAGCTGTCCGCCGGAGAGGTGTTCGGCGCCGCGGTCGGCGAGTTCGGTGACGCCGGTGAGGGCGAGGGCGCGGTCGACGGCGGCCCGGCCGCCCGGGTCGGTGCCGCCCCAGCGGCCGCGGTGCGGGTAGCGGCCGAAGTCCACGACGTCCCGCACGCTCAGGCCGCCCGGCGTGGGCCGGCTCTGCAGCAGCAGGGCGACGCGGCGGGCGAACTCCCGGGGGCTGAGCGCGAGCGCGTCGGTGGCGGCGTCGATCGTGAGGGCCGCGTGCCGGGGCCGCTGCAGCCGGGCGACGGTGCGCAGCAGGGTCGACTTGCCGCTGCCGTTGGGCCCGACGAGCGCGGTCACCTCACCGGGCCGCAGCGTCAGGTCCGCGTCGTGCACGACGTCCGTGCCGTCGTACGCCACGGTCACGCCGGTGGCCGCCAGTTCATGCCCTCTCAGGCCCGAGGACGCCTCTTCACCAGGAATCACGAGGCAAGGTTAGCCTACCCTTAATCCCCGTTGTCGCGGGGTGCCCGCGTCGCCCTGGGGTGGCCTGGCGGCGGCTCAGAAGGCGTACCGGACGCCCAGCCACGGGGTGCGGCGCTGGATGAGGTCGCGCAGTTCGGCGAGGGCCTGGCGTTTGACGCCCGCGTGGTAGCGGAGGTTCAGGGCGCCGTTCTGGGAGCGCTTGGTCTCCTGCGCGGCGGGCTGCCACAGCACGTCCTCGCCGCGCGGGTGCCAGCGGAGGTTGACCTCGTGCAGGTCCGCGTTGTGGGTGAGCATGATGACCTCGGCCAGCGCCTGGCGTTTGACCCGCTCCGGCAGTACGTCGTCCATGTGGCGCAGCAGTCCGTCCCACGCGTCCTGCCAGCCGGGGCGGACGACGACGGGCGAGAGGTTGAAGTGCACCTCGTAGCCCGCGTCGAGGAAGTCCGCGGCGGCGGCGATCCGCCGGTCCACCGGGCTGGTGCGCAGGTCCAGCAGGCGTGAGTCGTCGGCCGGCATCACCGAGAAGCGGATGCGGGTGCGGCCGCGCGGGTCCAGCTCCAGCAGGTCCGGGTTGACGAACTTGGTGGCGAAGGACGCCTTCGCGGTGGGCCAGTCGCGGAAGGCGCGGATCAGGTCGGCGGTGTTGTCGCAGACCAGGGCGTCGACCGAGGAGTCGCCGTTCTCTCCGATGTCGTACACCCACGCCTCGGGGTCGCACTGGTTCGGTTCCGTCTTCGGGCCCTGCGCGGTGACGTGGCCGCCGAGGTGGGCGACGATCGCGTCGATGTTGGTGAACAGCGTGATCGGGTTGGCGAAGCCCTTGCGGCGGGGCACGTAGCAGTACACGCAGGACAGGGCGCAGCCGTTGGAGGGGCCGGGGGCGATCCAGTCGGCGGAGCGGCCGTTCGGGCGGGTGGTGAGCTTCTTCCGCACGCCCAGCACGAGGGTCTCGCGTTTGATCCGCATCCAGCGGTCGGCGCTGCCCTCGTTGCCGTGCAGCTCGGGGATGCGCCAGTGGGAGGCCACCTCGACGAGCCGCGCCTCGGGGAAGCGGGCCAGGATCTGCCTGCCCCGGGGGGACGCGGCCGCGGCCGGTTCGGCGTGGATCTCCTTGACCGCGAGCAGCCGGCGGGCCTGCGGCGAGTCCCGGAAGGCGGAGGGCGTCGGTGAGGGGGCCGGCGAGGGGGCCGGTTCCGCCGGCTTCGCCTGCGGCATCGCGTCGATGCCGAAGAGGGGCTCCTGGGAGCCGTGGGACGGGCTGGACTGGTGGCGCATGGTCGATCCGGCTTCCGGTGGGGGGCGGGCGCGGTACGCGGGCCCGCGGACCGGGCCCGGCGGACACGGCCGTCACTTCCACTGTACGGCTGTGTCCGCCGGGACTCGGGTGCGTCCGGGTCGGGCGACGCGGTGTCGGCGGGCGCGGCACCGTGCGGGCCGAGCGCGCGGTTCCCCGCGCCCCCGGAGGGCGGGACACTCACGGCGGGCGCCACCCGCAGCCCGCCCCCGGGCCCGGGACCGACGCCGTCTCGGCGGGCGCGGCACCGTGCGGGCCGAGCACGCCGTTCCCCGCGCCCAGCGCCGGGCTCGGCTCGACGTCGGCGAGCGGCACCCTCGGCTCCGGCGCGGGCAGGCCGAGGCCGTCGGCGACGCGGGAGCACAGCTCGGGGTCGATGTCGGCCGGCACCCGGAGGGTGCGCTTCCTGGTCGCCTCCTCGTAGCACCTGCCCAGCTCGAAGGTGTACGCGCCGATGATGTGCTCGCGCTCCACCGGGCTCATGCTCAGCCAGAAGCGGCGGGGCCGGCTGAAGTGGCCGGCGAACGGCTCCGGGGCCTCGCGCACCTTCCGTCCCTCGGGGACGGTCACCGGCGTCTCGACGTGGGCGCTCATGTCCGCGCCCGCGGTGAACGGGCGGCCGCCGTCGAGGGAGTCGGGCTGGTAGAGCGCCACGCCCCGGTGCACGGCCGTCTGCTGCATGCCGTCGCGCAGCATGTCGTTGACGGGCGCGTGCGGCCGGTTGCCGGGCAGCTGCGGGAAGTTCGGACCGCTCCCGCGGCGTCCCCCTCACACTGGTTTCAAGACACATCGATTTCACGCCGTCTCGCCCCGGAGGCGGCGCGGGAGCCGGTGCGGGATCAGAACAGCGGTTCCTGCTGTCCGTCCGGGGAGATGCGGCGCGGGGTGCGGCGCGGGGCCGGGCGGCGTGCCGGGACCTCGTCGCCGAAGAGCGGCTCGGTGCCGTACTCGTCCCGCTCGGCGGGGACGACGACGGGGCCGGTGCCCACGCCGAGGCACAACGGGGCCTCCCGGTCGAAGTCTCCGGGCGTCATCGCCGTCCAGTCGCGTTCCCGACGCTCACTCACCCGGCACCCCGCTCCCCGTCCACCCGGAAAGGTTATCGGCAGGTCCGGTGCCCGCCAGACGGCATGCCGTACAGGAACGCCGAGGGGTGAGACGCAGGTCACACACGCGGGGTCGTCACACATCGCGCGGCCGTTCCGTCAGTGAAGCGACACCGTAACGACGGACCGACCATGGAGAGCACATGAACGCGCGCATCGACTTCTTCGCCAACCCCGTCGCCGGCAAGGTGCTGCGGCACATCAACTCGGCGGGCAGGGCGGTGACGGACTCCGGTCTGCCGCACGCCACCCAGGAGCTGGTGAAGATCCGCGCCAGCCAGATCAACGGCTGCGGCTTCTGCACCGACATGCACACCAAGGACGCCGCCGCCGCGGGCGAGACCCAGCTGCGTCTCAACCTGGTCGCCGCCTGGCGCGAGGCCACCGTCTTCACCGAGGCGGAG
This sequence comes from Streptomyces sp. DH-12, assembly GCF_002899455.1. Classification (GTDB taxonomy): domain Bacteria; phylum Actinomycetota; class Actinomycetes; order Streptomycetales; family Streptomycetaceae; genus Streptomyces. The sequence continues at coordinate 638,093 of NZ_PPFB01000001.1, forward strand.
CGCGCCGCGCTCGAACTGGCCGAGCAGGGCACCCGGATCGCGGACGCGGCCGGCGGGGTGAGCGACGAGGCGTGGGCGAACGCCGCCCAGCACTACGACGAGGACCAGCTGGCCGCGCTGATCTCGCTGATCGCGATCATCAACGCCTACAACCGGATCAACGTCATCAACCAGCAGCCCGCGGGCGACTACCGGCCCGGCCAGTTCGGCTGACGCCCGTCCCGGGCGGCGGGCCGCCGGGGGAGCCGCCCCCGGCGGCCCCTCCCGCCACGCCGGTGCCGCGCCGGGAGTCCGCGACGGCGGTGCGCGCCGGCCCCGTGACCGTCCCGGGCGCGGGACGCGCGCCGTACCTCCAGGAGCCGATCGCGCGTCTCCTGACCGGAGGTCACCTTCGCGCACGACACAGGGGGCGCGCTCGCACGGCGAGCGCGCCCCCTGTCGTGTGCCGGTGACGGCTCAGGACGCCGTGCGCTTGGGCAGGCGCCAGTCGGGGCGCGGGAAGTGGCAGGTGTAGCCGTCCGGGTAGCGCTGCAGGTAGTCCTGGTGCTCCGGCTCGGCCTCCCAGAAGGGCCCGGCGGGGGTCACCTCGGTGACCACCTTGCCCGGCCACAGTCCGGACGCGTCGACGTCGGCGATCGTGTCCTCGGCGACGCGCTTCTGCTCGTCGTCGTAGTAGAAGATCGCGGAGCGGTAGCTCATGCCGATGTCGTTGCCCTGGCGGTTCTTCGTCGTCGGGTCGTGGATCTGGAAGAAGTACTCCAGGATCGTCCGGTAGTCGGTGACCGTCGGGTCGTAGGTGATCTCGATCGACTCGGCGTGCGTGCCGTGGTCGCGGTAGGTCGCGTCGGGGACGTCGCCGCCGCTGTACCCCACCCGGGTGCTCAGCACGCCCGGCAGCGTGCGGATCAGCTCCTGCATGCCCCAGAAGCATCCGCCCGCGAGCAGCGCCTTCTCCTCGGTCCTTGTCATCGTGTGTGTCGCCCTTCTCCCAGGTGTGCTGCGACGTTCCTCAGTGGGAACCGTGCCGGGACCTGCATTGTTCCGGCCGTGCCCGGTGCGCCGGACACCGGGTCGCACCGGGCGGGCGCAGGGGGCCGGGCGACGTCACCGCCCCGGGCCCGAGGCGCACTCCAGGTCCTTCAGGCGGACCTCGTCGGCCATCGCCCGCATGCCCGCGTCGGTGAAGTGCAGGTGGTCGCCGTTGTCGTAGGCGGGCCGGATGCTCTCGGGGTCGTCGGGGCTGCGCACCGCCCGGTCGAAGTCGGCCACGGCGTCGAACAGCCCGCCGGTGCGGATGAAGGCGTTGACCTCCTGGCGTACCGCCTCGGCCGCCGGGTCCCATTCGGGCCAGCCCTTGAACGGCGCGATCGTGGCGCCGACCACGCAGTGGCCGGCCGCGTGGACGCGGTCGGCGATCTTCCGGTAGCCGTCGATCAGGTCCTGGGCCGTGACGCCGGTGTGGGCCTTGAGGTCGTTGACGCCCTCGAACACCAGGACCGTGCGGACGCCCGGGTGGGAGAGCACGTCGCGGTCGAGGCGGTTGAGGGCGCTCGGCGAGGCGCCGTCGGCGAGCACCTTGTTGGCGGAGATGCCCGCGTTGGCCACACCGCGGACGGTCGTGGCGCGGGAGTGCTGGAGGCGGCGGGAGAGCTGGTCGGGCCAGCGGCGGTTGAGGTCCGTGGTGGACTCCCACCCGTCCGTGATGGAGTCGCCGAGCGCCACCACCGCACCGGTGCGGGCGGGGGTGCGGACGGTGACGGCGTCCAGGTAGAACCAGGACGTGGTGGTCCTCGTCCAGGGGGCGGCGGTCTCGTCGGCGGTGTGGTCGCCCTGGGTGAGGTACGAGGTCTGCATGGCCAGCCGGTGTCCGGTGGCGGGGCCTGCCGCGTCGGGGCTGTGCAGGCTGACGACCAGGTTGGTGCGGGCGCGGACCCGGCCGGGGAGCGGGTCGCTGTACGCGATGCCGCCGGGCGGGATCGTCACGGTGGTGCGGCCGTCGAAGGTGAGCCGGCGGTTGCTGCCGGGGACCAGGGCGGCGCCCTGCCGCTGGACTCCGGCGTACACGCTGTCGAAGGTCAGCGGCCGGTCGCCGAAGGCGTTGGAGAGCCGTACGCGCATCCGGTCGCCGCCGACGCTGGTGTGCACCACCAGCCGGTAGGCGCGGTCGGGCACGCCCGTGCCCAGGCGGAAGGCGCTCGACGCCCAGGTGACGACGTCGTGGCGGGGCGGTGTGGCCTGGGCCGCCGACGGGACGGGGCCCAGGAGAGCGGCGAGCAGGACCAGGACGGACAGCCCGCGCAGCCGGGTCCCCCTCGTGTGCGGTCCTCCGGGGTGGAGCGTCGTGGTGTTCAGCGTCGCCTCCCAGAACTCGACGGCACCCTCCTCGCCGGCGGGACGGCTCTCGCGAGGCGGTGTGCGCGATCCGGTGTCCTCGTGACCCGTGGGGTCTTCGTCACGGTGATGCCTTCGTGACCCGTAGTGAGATTAGCGGCAGGCGTCCGGCCCGGCACCGCCTGCCGGATGCCTTCATCGGCCGTTCATCCCCCGGTTCCCGGCAGGCGGCGTCAGCGGCCGACGAAAGACTGGATGGCCGTGGCGGCGGCCCCCCGGGCCCACTCCTCGAACGGCAGCGGACGGGTGCGGATCTCGCAGCGGGCGGCGGAGCCGAAGGCGGCCGCGGCGAAGGCGTCGCGGATCTGCCCGGCGAAGAGGTCGTACGCGGCCAGCCCTTCGCCGGAGATGATCACGCGCTGCGGGCCGAGCAGGTTGGCGACGGTGGCGATCCCCCGCCCGATGGCCTCCCCCGCCCGGGCGTAGACGGAGCGGGCCCCCGCGTCGCCCTGGCGGGCCAGGGCGAGGGCCTCGGCGGCGTCGGCGACCGGGACGCCGGCGACCTCGCGGACCCGGGCGGTGATCGCCGCGTCGGAGGCGACGGCCTCCAGGCAGCCGCGGTCGCCGCAGCGGCAGGGCGGGCCGTCCGGGTCGACGGGGACATGGCCGATCTCCCCCGCGACGCCGTGCGCGCCGGAGACGACCCGGCCGTGCACCACGAGACCGCAGCCGATGCCGGCGCCCACGGTGACGACGGCGAAGTCGGACAGGCCCACGCCGTCGCCGAACCACTGCTCGGCCACGGTCAGGGCGCGGACGTCGTTGTCGACGGTGACCGGCAGCCCGCTCGCCGCCCCGGCGAGCTCGGCGAGCGGTACGTCGTGCCAGTCCAGGAAGGGCGAGTAGCGCACCGTGCCCGCGTCGCGGTCGACGTCCCCGGCGACCGCGACACCGAGCCCGAGGACCCGCACGCCGAACCCCTCGGCCTCGGTGAGCAGTTCCCGTACGAGGTCCGCGGCGACCGCGAGGACCTCGTGCGGCGCGCGGCCGGCCAGGGGGACGCGCCGGGCGGCACGGATGCGGCAGCACAGGTCGGTGAGCACGCCGATGATCTCGTCGCCGGTCACCTTCAGGCCGGCGAACAGCGCCCGTCCCCCGTCGACCCGGACCGGGCTGGCCGGGCGGCCGAGAGCCGGGCGGACCCCGGCGCCGGCGTCCTCCACCAGATAGCCGGCCTCGATCAGCGGCCGTACGGCCTTGGTGACCGCCGCCGGGGACAGGCCGGCCCGCCGGGCCGCCTCCATCCGGGTGAGCGGGCCGTGCGCCAGGACGGTGGTGAAGATCTGGGAGGCCGCCGGGGTGTGGGCCGGGAACGTCTCGGCGGGCGGGGTCGACTGCATGGCCGGGAACCTAGGTCCCTTATTTTCCGCTGTCAACGAAAGAAGGCTCCTTTCTTTCGAAGGTAGAGAAGCACGCTTGTCTGCCTTGGAAATCCAAGAGTCAGAGCCCTCTTGACACATGATCGAAGGTCACGTTTGGGTGTGCGGTGCAACCCCCTGACGCTGATCGTGAGGCCCCATGCCGCTCATCACCCGCTCTCCGGACACCGGGGTCTGGCTGCTGACCACCCCGCGCACCTCGTACGCGCTGCGGATCGACGGGACCGGCGCACCCTGTCACGTGGCGTGGGGGCCCCGCCTCACCCCGGAGGAGGCGGACGCGCTCGCGGAGCCGTTCGCGGAACCGTCGAACAGCTTCGAGGGCCGGCCGGCCGTGGGCGAGGAACTGCCGGTGGACGGCGGCACCCGTTACGGGCCGCCCTCGCTCCAGGTGCGGTACGCGGACGGCTCCCGGGCCTTCGAGTGGGAGCCTGTGGGACACCGGGTGGACGACTCCGTCCCCGGCCGCGAGGAGCTGGTCCTGGAGTTCCGCGACCGGCTGGTCCCCCTCTCGGTCGCGCTGCACTACCGGGTCCGCGCGGACACGGACGTGATCGAGCGCTGGACCGTGCTGCGCAACGACGGCGAGGAACGCGTGGACCTGCTGCGCGCCGACTCCGCGGCGTGGACGCTGCCGCCGCTGCCGGACTACCGGCTGAGCCATGTCACCGGCCAGTGGTCGGCGGAGACCCGGCTGCGCCGGGAGCCGCTGCCGCACGGGGAGACCGTGCTGACCAGCCGGCGCGGCATCACCAGCCACCACGCCAACCCCTGGACCATGCTCGACGACGGCACCGCCGACGAGGACCGGGGCCGGGTGTGGAGCACGGCGCTGGCGTGGAGCGGCAGTTGGCGGATCACCGTGCAGCGCACGCCGGACGGGCGGGCGGGCCTGACCGGCGGAGCCGGCCACGAGGGGACGTGCGTGCCGCTCGGACCGGGCGAGGAGTTCGCCACGCCGGTGCTGGCCGGGCTGTTCACCGACGGCGGTTTCGGCGGGGCGAGCCGGGCCTGGCACGCGTACGTCCGCTCCCACGTGCTGCGGCACGCCGGCGAGACGGCGCCGGTGCTCTACAACTCCTGGGAGGCCACCGGCTTCGACGTGGACGAGGCGAGCCAGCTGGCGCTCGCCGAACGGGCCGCCCGGCTGGGCGTGGAGCTGTTCGTCGTGGACGACGGCTGGTTCGGCGCCCGCCGCAGCGACCGGGCGGGCCTGGGCGACTGGACGCCGGCGCCGGACCGGTTCCCCCACGGGCTCGGGCCGTTGTCCGACGCGGTGCACCGGCTCGGCATGCGGTTCGGCGTCTGGGTGGAGCCGGAGATGGTCAACCCGGACAGCGACCTGTACCGGGCGCACCCCGACTGGGTGCTGCACCTGCCGGGCCGCCCGCGCACCGAGCTGCGCAACCAGCTGGTGCTGAACTTCGCCCGGCAGGACGTCGCCGACTGGGCCTTCGGCCGGCTCACCCGGCTGGTCGCCGAGCACCGCGTGGACTTCCTCAAGTGGGACATGAACCGCGCGTTCGGCGAGTCCGGCTGGGCCGGGCCGGACGACGGCAACGACCGGCTGTGGACCCGCTACGTCCACCACCTGTACGGCGTGCTCGACCGGCTCCGGGAGGCGCACCCGCGGCTGCGGATCGAGACGTGCAGCGGGGGTGGCGGCCGGGTCGACCTGGGCATCCTCTCCCGCACCGACCAGGCGTGGACGTCCGACAACACCGACGCCGTGGACCGGCTGGGCATCCAGCAGGGCTTCAGCCAGGTCTACCCGGCACGGGTGATGTCCGCCTGGGTGACCGACGTGCCCAACCAGCTCACCCGGCTGTCCGTGCCGCTGCGCTTCCGCTTCCACGCGGCGATGGCCGGGCTGCTCGGCCTCGGCGGCGACCTCACCCGCTGGAGCGAGGCGGAGCTGTCCGAGGCCGCCGCGCTGGTGGCCCGCTACAAGGAGATCCGGCACCTGGTGCAGCACGGCGACCAGTACCGGCTCGGCGCCCCGTACGGCGACGGCCCGTCGGCCGTGCAGTACGTGGCCGCGGACGGCGGTGAGACGGTGGTGCTCGCCTTCCGCGCCAGCCCCCGGCACGGCGCACCGCGGGTGCCGCTCCGGCTGCGCGGACTGCCGCCGGGCGTCCGCCTCCGGGACACGGGGACGGGCGCGGTGCACCACTCCACGGTGCTCACGGAGTACGGGCTGGACCTGGACCTGCCGGGCGGCGACTGGGCGAGCGCCCTGATCCACCTGGAACGGGTGCCGGACGACGCCGGGCACCGGGTGGAGAGCTGAGAGGCGGAAGGCGTCAGGCGGAGAAGGCGATGCGTGCGGAGATGCTCTTGCCCCCCGCCTCCTGGCGCACGTCGAGGGTCTGGGCGACGGCCATGACGATCTCGAGGCCGTGCTGCCCCACGCGGCCGGGGTCGGCGGCCCGGGGCTTCGGCGCCTCCGGATTGCCGTCGCGGACGACCACCTCGACGGCGTCGCCGAAGACCAGCAGATCCAGTCCGACGGGGCCCGGCGCGTACTTGCGGGCGTTGGTGACCAGCTCGCTGACGACGAGCTGGGTGATCTCCACCGCGCGCGCCGGCACCGGCAGGCCGTCCTCCGCCCGTGCCCGGTCGAGGAACTCGGCCGCGAGGCGGCGCGCCTGCGCTATCCAGGCGCCCTCGGCGTCCAGGGCATAGCTGGCCCGCAGCCGAGGTGCGCCTGACACCGTCTCCCCCTCGTCGACAGAAACTGGTTCCATCCGGTCCGCCTTTACTCGATCACACCGCGCGACTACCCGCATCGCTCCCCCGCACGCCCATGAAGTGTGACAGGTACCGCCGACAGGTCAGTCGGCCAGGTGCCGCTCGAGCCAGTCACCTGCTGTGCGGCGGAAGAGCCGCCGGTTGTCGGCGCGGCGGAAATCGTGACCTTCGTCACGCAGAAGGAGCAGTTCCGCCTCCAGTCCGCGTTCCCGCGCGGCCCGTACGAACTGCTCGGACTCGTCGGGCGGCACGTTGGTGTCGTGCTCGCCGTGCACGGCGAGGACCGGAGCGCGCAGGGCGTCGACCCGGCTCATCGGCGACAGGGCGCGCAGCAGGTCCCGGTCGCGTTCCGGGTGGCCGTACTTGTGCGCGGCGGACTGCGCGATCCACGGCTCGGTCCCGGCGAAGAAGGTGGTCAGGTCCGACATGCCGCACACCGCCACCCCGGTGCGGAACAGGTCGGGGTGCCACACCAGGGACGCCATCGTGAGGTAGCCGCCGTAGGAGCGGCCCATGACGGCCATCCGCCGGGGGTCCGCGAGGCCCCGCAGCATGACGTGCGCCGCGCAGTCCGCGACGTCGTCGATGGCGGCGAAGCGTCCGGTGCCCAGGTCGGCGTCGACGAAGCCGCGCCCGTGGCCGGACGAGCCGCGGACGTCGGGGGCGAACACGTCCAGGCCGCGGTGGAGCAGCTCCAGGTAGAGGGGTTCGAGGACCGGGCGTTCCTGTTCCTCGGGTCCGCCGTGCAGGTGCAGGACGCACGGGGCGGGTTCACCGGGCGAGCGGCCGGGGGCGCGGTAGTACCAGCCGCCGAGCTGGAGGCCGTCCCGGGCGACGGGCCGCATGGGCGTGGGCCTGACCGGTGTGAGGCCGGGCGGGAAGGCGTCCTCGTCGCGGGAGGACCAGGGGGTGCGCAGGGGCGCGCCGTGCGGCAGCCACCACACGCCGGGGTGGCGTCGTGACCCGGACAGCGCGACCACGGGCGCGTCGGGGTCCGCGGTGGGCGCGATCCGGGTGACCACCTCGTGGGGCAGGCCGACGCGGCGCGCGTCGCCGGCCGAGGGAGGGGTGACCGAGTCCGGCGCGGTGCCGTGCGGCGGGGCGGACTCCAGCGCGAGCAGCTCCAGCTCGCTGACCCCGTGCCGGTTCCACGCCAGCACGGCGCGGCGGCCGTCGTGGCCGAGGGCGAGGAGTTCGAGGCCGCAGTCCTCGCGTTCGGCGACCACCCGCGTGGTGTGCAGTTCACCGCGCGCGTCGAGGTGCGCGGCGAGCAGGGCCGCGTACTCGCGTCCGGCGTCGCTGCGCAGCCAGAGCGTGCCCGCGGACGGGGAGAAGCCGCCGATCCAGGGATCGCCGTCGGCGACCGGGAAGGCGCAGGTGACCGCGGAGTCCACGGTCCGCACGACGAGGGCCTCGCGGCGGCCGCGCGGCCCCCGGTAGACCAGGGCGAGGCGGCCGTCGCGGCTGAGGTCGCACACCCGCTGGTTGGCCGCGCCGCGCTCGCTGAATAGCAGGACGGGCGCGGCGGTGCCCTCCGGGTCGACGAGGTAGGCGGAGAGGGTCCGCTCCTCGGGCTCCTGCCCGGAGCCGGGCCGCACGCCCCCGGCCGGAGGACGGATCCGTCCTCCGGCCGGGTCCAGCAGGACGGCCCGGCCGTCGCGGCCCGCCCAGTGCGGGGCGTGCTCGGTGCCCGGCGGTCCGGGCACCTCCGCGTGGTGCCGGCCGGTGTGGCCGGGCGGGGCGGACTCGGTGACGGTCACGGCGAGGGCGGAGCCGTCGTGCTGCCAGCAGCCGAGCCGCGCGGAGGTGCCCGGCTCGCCGCCGGCCAGCAGGTGCCGGCCGCTGCCGTCGGGGCGTACGCACAGCACCCGGGTCAGCTCACCGCCGCCGGGCGCCGTGGTGTACGCGATCCACCGGCCGTCCGGTGACCAGGACACCTCCGTGACGGGGTGCGGATCGGCGTCGAGGCGGCGCACCTCCGCGCCGTCGACCGGCCCGGTCCACAGCTGCGGCACCCCGGCCCGGTCGCAGATGAAGGCGACGTGCCGGCCGCTCGGGTCGGCCGAGGGGTACCAGCAGCCGTGCACCGCCGGGGGCGGCAGGTCGTACGACGCCGAGGTGTCGGCCAGCGGGGCGGGCTCCGGGGCGTACAGCGCGCTGCCGGGGTCTCGGGTCGCCGTCATCGGATCCCGTGGGTCTGGAGCCAGGTCTCGAGCAGGGCGATCTGCCACAGGGCGTTGGCCCCGCGCCGGGTGCGGTGGGCGTCGGGCGCGGCCAGCAGCCGCTCCACGTAGTCCTCGCGGAAGACGCCGCGGGCCCGGGCCTCGGGGGCGGTCATGGTGTCGCGGACCCGCTGGAGGACGGGCCCGGCCATGTGCCGGATCGCCGGCACGGGGAAGTAGCCCTTGGGCCGGTCGACGACCTCGCGCGGCAGCACGCGCCGGCCCGCGGCCTTCAGGACGCCCTTGCCGCCGTCGGCGAGTTTCAGCTCGGGCGGGCAGGCGGCGGCCAGTTCGACCAGCTCGTGGTCGAGGAACGGCACGCGGGCCTCCAGGCCCCAGTCCATGGTCATGTTGTCGACCCGCTTGACCGGGTCGTCGACCATCATCACCAGCGTGTCGAGGCGCAGCTGGGCGTCGAGGGCGGTGTCGGCGCCGTCCTGCGCCATGTGCTCCCTGATGAACTCCGCCGAGGTGTCCCGGTCGGGCAGCATCTCGGGCCGCAGCACGTCCGCCATGTCGGCGTGGGAGCGGTCGGCGTAGGCGTCGATGTACGCCTCGGCGGCCCGCTCGCGGGGCGCGCCCGCCATCGCCGGGTACCAGTCGTAGCCGGCGAACACCTCGTCGGCGCCCTGCCCGCTCTGCACGACCTTGACCTCCTTGGCGACCTGCTCGGACAGCAGGTGGAAGGCGACCACGTCGTGGCTCATCATGGGTTCGCTCATGGCGCGGACGGCTCCGTCGAGGGCGCCGGCGACCCGGTCGGAGGGCACCATCAGCTGGTGGTGGCGGGTGTCGAAGTGCCGGGCCACCAGGTCCGAGTAGTGGAACTCGTCGCCGTCCTCGTCGCCCTCGGACTCGAAGCCGACGCTGAAGGTCGCCAGGTCCCGCTGTCCCTCACCGGCCAGCAGCGCCACGATCAGGCTGGAGTCCAGGCCGCCGGAGAGCAGCACGCCCACCGGCACGTCGGCGACCATGCGGCGGCGCACGGCGGTGCGCAGGGCGGCCAGGACCGCGTCGGTCCAGTCGTCGGCGCTGAGGTCCGCGTACGCGGGGCGGCGGGTGTGGACGGGGTGCCAGTAGCGGCGGTCGTGCTGGGTGCCGTCGGGCTCGATGACGCGCACGGTGGCCGGGGGCAGCTTGCGCACGCCGTTGAGGACGGTGCGGGGCGCGACGACGGTGGCGTGCCAGCTCAGGTACTGGTGCAGCGCGACGGGGTCGAGGGAGGTGTCGACGCCGCCGGCCGCGAGCAGCGCGGGCAGCGAGGAGGCGAACCGCAGGCGCTCGGCGGTGGCCGAGAGGTAGAGCGGCTTGATGCCGAGCCGGTCACGGGCGAGGACGACGCGTCCGGTGTCCTGTTCGACGATCGCGAAGGCGAACATGCCGTGGAACCGGTCGACGCAGTCGGTGCCCCACTGCTGGTACGCCTTGAGCACCACCTCGGTGTCGGACTCGGAGAAGAAGCGGTGGCCGAGGGCGTGCAGCTCGTCGCGCAGCTCGCGGTAGTTGTAGACGCAGCCGTTGAAGACGCCGGTGAGGCGGGCCCGCGGGTCGGTCATGGGCTGGGCGCCGCACTCCGACAGGTCGATGATCTTCAGCCGGCGGTGTCCGAGGGCGACCGGTCCCTGGGACCACAGGCCGCGTCCGTCCGGGCCGCGCGGCGCGAGCCGGTCGGTCATGCGCTCCACCGCCGCCATGTCGGGCCGTCCGCCGTCGAGGCGTATCTCACCGCTGAGGCCGCACATCAGTGGTCCCTCCCTTCCCTCGGCTCCCGGTCCCTCGGGGCGCTGTCCTGCTGGTCGGCGGCGTGGGGTGTCCTGGACATGGGGTAGTGATCACTCTCCTGGTTCGGGGGCGGGTGGCGGCCCGTCGCCGGACGGCGGTACGGGCCGTGCGGCCGGATCAGCCCGGCGTGCCCGGGGTGGTGAGCGGGTGGAGCGGGGCGTGAGGCCGGCCGTTGGCGTGCCGGGTGGTGACCGCCGGGCGCGGGCGGCGGGCGCCGGCGCGGGCCGGGAGGCGTCCGCCGCGCGTCTCGGTGACGAGCAGGTCGATGCCGGTCAGCAGGTCCGACTCGCGGACCGTCCGGCGCAGCCGGTGGGCCGCGCTGCCGGCGTCGAGGGCCTCGTCGAGCAGGTCGCGCACGGTGTCGAAGTCGCCGGACGCCTCCAGCGCCGGGCGCAGCCGGTGCAGCATGCGGCGCAGCACCAGGTGGGCGGGGGCGGCGCGGCGGGTCCACGGGTCGACCAGCGGGCCCTCCAGGCCGGAGCGCGCTGCGCGCCAGCCGGCGGCGCGCAGCCACTCGTGGTGTCCGTCGCAGCGCGGGTCCGCGCCGCGCTCCAGCCGGTGGCAGGCGTCGCGGACCAGCGCCCGGAACAGTCCGGCGATCAGCACGACCGTCTCGGCGCGCGGGCAGGCGTCGCCGATCCGCAGCTCCAGCGTGCGCTGGTGGGCGGAGGGGCGGACGTCCTGGTAGAGCATGCCGGTGTCGCTGATGACGCCGGAGCCGATCAGTTCCGCGACGGCGGCGTCGTACTCGGCGGCGTCCCGGTAGCAGCCGGCCGGGCCGGCGGTGGGCCAGCGCTGCCACAGCATGGTGCGCCAGGAGGCGTAGCCGGTGTCGGAGCCCAGCCAGTACGGCGAGCTGGCGGACAGCGCGAGCAGCGGCGGCAGCCAGGGCGAGACCAGGCACATGGCGCGGACCGCGGTGTCGCGGTCGGGCACGTCGGCGTGCACCTGGGCGCTGCAGATGAGCTGCTCCTCGGCGACCCTGCGGTACTCGTCGGCCATGTGCCGGAAGCGGGGGTTGTCGGAGACGTCGCGCGGGGTCACCCGGGCCAGCGGCACGGTGCCGGCGGCGACGACGGCCAGTCCCTCCGCGTCGGCCGCGGCGGCCAGGCGGCGCCGGGTGCCGGACAGGTCGGCGTAGAGCCCGTCGAGGGTGTCGTGCACCTCACTGTTGCTCTCGACCGCCGACTGCTGCAGCTCGCCGGTGAAAGGACCCGTGCCGAGTCTTTCCAACAGCAGACCCGCCCGTGGCACGAGTCGTCCGCTCTCCGCGTCCAGGACGTGGAACTCTTCCTCTGCTCCGATACGCACCGTCACCGCCGGTTTCCCCTTGCCCGTAGTCCTGTGCCGGCCCCGCGACGGCACTGGGGCCACCTGCGGCGCTCTCGGCACATCCCGGGTGCCCCGGATGACGCACAAGCAATCGAACAGCCCTCGTCAGCGGTGTGCGGGCCGTGACGTGGAGGGGTGGGGGCGGGCGGTCAGTCCGCCTGCAGGCGGCGGCCGTCGCGGATGTCGAAGACCTGGTCGAGGCCGGTGAGGCGCAGCAGCCGGCGCAGCGTCTCGGGCACGGCCACCAGGACCAGGCCGGCGCCGGCCGCGACCACGTGGTTGCGCACGGCGATCAGCGCGGTGATGCCGCTGGAGTCGCAGAAGCCCAGCTCGCCCAGGTCCACCACGAGCATCAGCCCGGCGGACACGACCGCGCCCGCGGCGGCCCGGCGCAGTTGCTGCGCGTTGCTGTGGTCGAGGTCGCCGGCGACCTCCAGGAGGGGGCCGGCGGGGGTGCGTGACGAGACGATCGTCAGGGGTCTCATGGCGGGGTCGCTCTGTTCGTTCCGTGAAACTGTCCGTCAGGGGTGGCGGGGGGCGTCAGGGGGTGGCCGGGACGCCGATCGCGAGGAGCGCGGTGTCGTCGTCGAGGCCGTCGCCGAAGTCGCGCAGCAGACCGGTGAGGGCCTCGACGAACGCGCGGCTGCCCGCGGGGGCCCGCGCGGCGGCGAACTCCAGCAGCGCCTCGTCGCCGTAGAGCTGCCGGTCGGGGCCGACCCGGGCCTCGGTGAGGCCGTCGGTGTAGAGCAGCAGCGTGTCGCCCGGCCGCAGGACGGTCCTCGTCTCGACGAACTGCGCCGTCGGGAGGACGCCGACCAGCATGCCGCCCCGGGTGCTGAGGTACTCGGCCCCGCCGTCGGCCCGCAGGACCAGCGCGGGGGGATGGCCGCCGGAGGCCAGCCGGACCCGCAGGGTGTCCTCCGCCCGTTCGAACACGCCGGCCACGGCGGTGCAGTAGCGCGGGTCGTCACCGGTGTAGCGCTCCATGAGGGCCCGGTTGAGGACGCGCAGGTCGGCGACCGGGTCGGCGTCCTGGATCATGGCGGCGCGCAGGGTGTAGCGGGTGAGCGAGGTCAGGGCCGCGGCCTGGGGGCCCTTGCCGCAGACGTCGCCGAGGAAGAAGGCGGCCCGGGTGTCGTCCAGCGGGAACAGGTCGTAGAAGTCGCCGCCGAGCTCCATCGGGGAGGCCGTGTGGTAGTAGCCGGCCGTCTCCACGCCCGGGAGGTCGGGGAGGGTGGCGGGCAGCAGGCTGCGCTGGAGCACGGCCAGGGCCTCGCGCAGCTGGGCGCGGTCGGCCTCGGCCTGCTTGCGGGCCTCGTCGGCGGCCCGGCGGGCGCGCAGCAGTTCCCGCTCGTAGGCGCGCCGGTCGGTGGCGTCGAAGACGGTGGTCCGGATGAGCAGCGGTTCGCCGTCGGCGCCGCGCTTGAGGGTGGAGGTGACCAGCACCGGCAGCCGGGTGCCGGAGGCGGTGCGCATCTCCAGCGCGATGCCGCCGAGGTGGCCCTGCATGCGCAGCAGCGGGGCGAAGTGCGTCTCGTGGTAGAGCTTGCCGCCGACCGTGAGGAGGTCGCTGAACCGCTTGCGGCCGACGACCTCCTCGCGGGACAGACCGAGCCACCCGAGCAGGGTGGCGTTGATCTTGGCGATGGTGCCGTCCATCAGGGTGGACAGGTAGCCGCACGGCGCCGACTCGTACAGGTCCTCCGCAGAGTCCTCCAGCAGGGAGCTGAACGCCGCGCGGGTGCCCGGCGCTGCCGCGCCGGGCTCGTCCGTGCCGCCCCCGTTCAACGGGCTCCTGCGGACAGGAAGGCGCGGATCGCCGAGGCGGTGGCCTCGGGAGCGCTGAGCTGCGGGCAGTGGCCGGTGGCGTCCAGGGTGACCAGTTCGCTGCCGGGCACGGCGGCGTGGACGTACGCGCCGACCTCGCGGGGCGCGATGACATCCTGCTCGCACTCCAGGATCAGGGTGGGGACGGCGACGGTCTCGAGGTCCTTCCGGCTGTCGGAGAGGAACGTCGTGCGGGCGAAGACCCGGGCGATGTCCGGGTCGGTCGCGCAGAAGCTGTTGGTCAGCTCCTCGCCGAGCTCCGGGCGGTCCGGGTTGCCCATGATCATCGGGGCCATGGCGGCGGACCAGCCGAGGTAGTTGGCCTCCAGAGACTCCAGCAGCTCGTCGATGTCCTCGGCGCTGAAGCCGCCGCGGTAGCCGTCCTCGTCTATGTAGCAGGGCGAGGGGCACACCATGACCAGGGCGCCGATGCGCTCCGGTGCGGCGGCCGCGGCCAGCACGCCGGTCATGGAGCTCACCGAGTGGCCGACGACCACCGCGTCGCGCAGGTCGAGCTCCTCGCAGACCTCCACCACGTCGCGGGCGTAGCCGTCGAGGGAGGAGTAACGGTCCTCCCGCCAGGCGGACAGGTCGGAACGGCCGGCCCCGACGTAGTCGAAGAGCACCAGCGGGTGGTCCTCGGCGAGAAGGGGCTCGACCAGACGCCACATGTTCTGGTCGCAGCCGAAGCCGTGCACGAGGACGACGGGACGTCCGGTGGCGGCTCCGGTGACACGGACGTTGTTCCTGCGGAGGATGCTCATCCGCCCATGCTCGCACGACGAGGTCAGGCACTGTCGGGGGGCTCAGGCCGCGCCGCCGCCGGGCGCCCGGGACCCGTCGGTGCGGGCCTCCAGGGCGCGCAGCACGGCCACCATGTCCTCGCCGCCGTGCCCGCCGGCCACGGTCTCCTCGAACAGGGCGTGGCAGACGTCGAGCAGCGGGGAGGCCACCCCCGCCGTGCGGGCGGCCTCCGCGATCAGGCGGTTGTTCTTCAGCACGTCGGCGGCGGCGGCCTGCACCGCGAAGTCCCGGGCGAGCAGTTTGGGCGCCTTCATCCGGGAGACGGAGCTGGCCATGGGCCCCGCGTCCAGCACGTCGAGGAAGCGGGCGCGGTCGAGCCCGTGCCGGTCGGCGAAGTGGAACGCCTCGGTGAGCCCGGTGACCTGGGTGATCAGGAACAGGTTCACCGCGAGCTTCATCAGCAGGGCGTTCGGCACCGGCCCGCAGACGAAGCTCTCGCGGCACATCGGGGCGAGCAGGGGGCGCACGGACGCGAGGGCGGAGTCGTCACCGGCCAGCATCGCCACCAGGCGCCCCTGCTCGGCGGGGACGCGGGAGCCGGAGACGGGAACCTCGGCGTAGGCGCCTCCGGCGACGCGCACGTCCTTCTCCAGGGCGGCGGAGTACTCGGCGGACGTGGTCCCCATGTGGACGACGGTGCGCCCGGCCACGCGGGCGGCGAAGCCGGGGGTGCCGCGGCCGAGCACCGCGTCGACCGCCGCCTCGTCGGCCAGCATCAGCAGCACGGTCTCCGCCCGCGCGAAGACCTCGGCGGGGCTTTCGGCGACCTCGGCGCCGGCCTCGCGCAGGGGCGCGCAGCGGCCGGGGGTGCGGTTCCACACGACGAGCGGGGTCCCGGCGCGCGCGAGGTTGAGCGCCATGGGGCGACCCATGACTCCGAGTCCGATGAAACCCACCTGCATGTCGCACCACCGTTTCCGGGCCGCGCGAGCCGCCCCGAGCCCTGTGAAGCCACCGGCTATGACGGCTGTCATAGTAGCGGCTCCTATGACGATGGTCATAGGCTGGACGGGCCGGTGGGAAGAGGACGTGCGGGAGGCCTGGATGGCAGGGGGCGAGCGGGGGCCGCGGGAGCGGATGGTCTTCAGCGCCGCCCAGCTGATCCGGCGCGAGGGGGTCGGCGCGACGGGGATGCGCGAGGTGGCCGCCCACGCGCGGGCGCCGCGCGGCTCGCTCCAGCACTACTTCCCCGACGGCAAGGAACAGCTCGTCAACGAGGCCGTCGGCTGGGCCGGCCGGTACGCCGGGAACCGGGTGGCGCGCTTTCTGGCCGCGCTGCCCGAGCCGACCCCGTCCGGTCTGTTCGCCGAGATGGTCCGCCAGTGGACCGACGAGTACGAGACCGAGGGGTTCGACGGCGGCTGCCCGGTCGCGGCGGCCACGGTGGACTGCGTCCGGACGGCCGACTCCACCCGGCAGGCCGCGGAGGCCGCCTTCACCCGGTGGACCGGAGCGGTGGCCACGGCTCTGACGGACATGGGCGTGCCCGAGGAGCGCAGCCGGCCGCTCGCCACGCTGATGATCAGCTCCCTCGAAGGGGCCATCCTCATCGCCCGCGCCGAGCGCAGCGTGCGCGCTCTGACGACGGCGGTCCGCGAACTCGGCCCCCTGCTGGACGCGGCGGTGACCGCGCCCGGGGCGTCCGGGGCGTCCGGAGGCACCGGCGGACCGGGCGGAACCCCGGTGAGCTGACAGCGCGTTGACTACAGTGATCGCGCCCGTATCCAGCGTTCCATGGACCAGTGAGGTAATCGCGAACCATGTCGACCGAAACGTTTGAGTTCCAGGTAGAGGCTCGTCAGCTGCTCCAGCTGATGATCCACTCGGTCTACTCGAACAAGGACGTCTTCCTCCGTGAGCTCGTCTCCAACGCCTCGGACGCGCTCGACAAGCTGCGGCTGGCCAAGCTGCGCGACGACACGCTCGACGCCGACGTCTCCGACCTGCACATCGAGCTGGAGATCGACCGGGACGCCCGGACGCTCACCGTGCGGGACAACGGCATCGGCATGTCGTACGACGAGGTCGGCGAGCTCATCGGCACCATCGCCAACTCCGGCACGGCGCAGTTCCTGAAGGAGCTGAAGGAGGCGCAGGACACGGCCGGGGCGGAGGGGCTGATCGGGCAGTTCGGCGTCGGCTTCTACTCCGGGTTCATGGTCGCCGACGAGGTCACCCTGGTGACCCGCCGGGCCGACGAGAAGCAGGGCACCCGCTGGTGCTCGCGCGGCGAGGGCACGTACACGCTGGAGCGGGTGGACGACGCGCCGCAGGGCACCTCCGTCGTGTTGCACCTCAAGCCGGCCGACCCGGACAACCAGCTGCACGACTACACGTCGGTGTGGAAGATCAAGGAGATCGTCAAGCGCTACTCGGACTTCATCACCTGGCCCATCCGGCTGGTCGGGGAGAAGAGCGAGAAGGGCGACGACGGCGAGGCGGCCGGGCCCGAGACGCTGAACTCGATGAAGGCGCTGTGGGCGCGCTCGCGCGACGAGGTGTCCGAGGACGAGTACCACGAGCTGTACAAGCACATCGGCCACGACTGGCGCGAGCCGCTGGAGACCATCCAGCTGCACGCGGAGGGCACCTTCGAGTACCAGGCCCTGCTGTTCGTCCCGTCGCACGCTCCGCACGACCTGTTCCGGCAGAACGTCCGGCACGGCCTCCAGCTGTACGTGAAGCGCGTGTTCATCATGGACGACTGCGAGGCGCTGCTGCCGGCGTACCTGCGGTTCGTCAAGGGCGTGGTCGACGCGCAGGACCTCTCGCTCAACGTGTCCCGCGAGATCCTCCAGCAGGACCGGCACATCCGGATGATGCAGCGCCGGCTCACCAAGAAGGTGCTGTCCTCGGTGAAGAGCATGATGACCGGGGACCCGGAGAAGTACGCCACGTTCTGGCGGGAGTTCGGCGCCGTTCTGAAGGAGGGCCTGGTCACCGACCCCGACAACCGGGACGCGCTGCTCGCCGTGGCGTCCTTCGCCTCCACGCACGAGGAGGGCGGGGCGGTCACGCTCAAGCAGTACGTGGAGCGGATGCCGGAGGACCAGGACGACATCTACTACATCACCGGCGAGTCCCGCGAGGCCATCGACAATTCCCCGCACATGGAGGCGTTCCGGGAGCGCGGCATCGAGGTGCTGCTGCTCACCGACCCGGTCGACGAGGTGTGGGCGGACGCCGTCGGCGAGTTCGAGGGCAAGCGGCTGCGGTCGGTCGCCAAGGGCGAGATCGACCTGGACGCACGCGAGGACGACAGGAGCGAGGACGAGCAGAAGCAGCAGGCCGAGGCGTACGCGGGTCTGCTCGGCTGGATGCGGGAGCGGCTGGACGACGACGTCAAGGAGGTCCGGCTGTCGACGCGGCTCACCCGGTCCCCGGCCTGTCTCGTCGCCGACGCGGACGACCTCACGCCGGCGTTGGAGAACATGTACCGGGCCATGGGGCAGGAGGTGCCGCGCAGCAAGCGCATCCTCGAGCTCAACCCGGACCACGCACTGGTGAAGGGGCTGAACGAGGCGTTCGGGGAGCGGGAGGACCGCTCGGAGCTCACCGACACCGCCGAGCTGCTGCACGCCCTGGCCGTGGTGGCCGAGGGCGGCCGGCCCAAGGACCCGGCGCGTTTCGTGCAGCTGATGGCGGACCGCCTGGAGCGCACCCTGTGAGATGACGCGGCCCCCTCGGGCGATGCCGCCCGCCGTTCCCGCCCGTCGGACGCGGGCGGGGACGGCGGGCGCCCGACCGACCGCCGTGGGTCCCGGCCGGACGGCGTCCGGCCGGGACCCACGGCAGCGGTTCGCCCGGCGCGCAGGACGCGTCCCGGATCCGCGGAGCCGCCCCGTGGCGGACGTCACCTCCGGCGGCCGGACACTTTCGCGGCGGCGGACGGCGTGCGGACGGGGAGGAAGGGGCACAAGTGAGCGGTGACCACAGCAGACCTCCTCTTCGCCCTCCTCGGCGCGGTCGCCCTCGCCGCGGCCGTGCTGCCGCGGCTGCTGGCCCGCCGGCCGCTGTCGCTGCCCCTGGTGTTCCTGGCCCTCGGCGCCGCCGTCCAGCTGCTGCCGCTCCCGCTGCCGGAGATCGACCCGGTGGCGGACGGGGTGTGGGTGGAGCACCTCGCGGAGATCTGCGTGGTGCTCTCGCTCATGGGCGCCGGCCTCGCCCTGAACCGGCCCTTCGGCCGCGTCCGCTGGCAGGGCGTGTGGCGGCAGCTCGGCGTGACCATGCCGCTGACCATCGTGGCCGTCGCCGCCCTCGCCTGGGGCATGCTCGGCTGGCCGGTGGCGGCGGCGCTGCTGCTGGCGGCCGTGCTCGCGCCGACCGACCCGGTGCTCGCCTCCGAGGTGCGGGTCGGGGAGCCGACGGACGCGGAGCACGACGAGGACGAGGTCCGCTTCACGCTGACCGGTGAGGCGGGGCTGAACGACGGGCTGGCCTTCCCCTTCGTCGCGGCCGCCATGGCGCTGGCCGCCGCGGGCGGACAGCCGACCGGCGGCGGCGTCGGCCACTGGCTGCTGGTGGAGCTGCTGTACAAGTGCACGGCGGGCGTGGCCACGGGGCTGGCCGTCGGGGCGCTGCTGGGCCGGCTGTTCTTCCGCGCCGAACGGCGGGCGATACGGCTGTCGGAGCACAGCGAGGGGTTCGTGGCCCTCGGCGTGACGTTCCTCGCGTACGGGGTGACGGAGCTGGTGCACGGCTACGGCTTCCTGGCCGTGTTCGTCACCGCCTGCCGGATCCGCTCGGCGGAGCGCGCCCACGGCTACCACGGGGTGCTGCACGACTTCGTGGAGCAGATCGAGCGGCTGCTGACGGCGGTGCTGCTGTTCCTGCTGGGCGCTTTCGTCGCCCAGGGCGGGCTGGCGCCGCTCTCCTGGCAGGGCGCGGCGGTGGGCGTGCTGCTGCTGCTCGTGGTCCGTCCGGCGGCCGGATGGGTGGCCCAGCTCGGCGTCGCGGCGGGCCCCCGGGAGCGGGCGGTCACCGCGTTCTTCGGCATCCGCGGCATCGGCTCCCTGTTCTACCTGGCGTACGCGCTGGCCTCCCACGAGTTCGGGGTGCCCGCCGAGGTGCTGTGGGCGGTGGTGACCTTCACGGTGGTCGCCTCGGTGGTGCTGCACGGGGTGAGCGCCACGCCCGTCATCTCGCGCCTGGACCGGCTGCGGCTGCACCGCGCCAAGGCGAAGGGCGCGGGACCGGACCCCGAGGTCCACGAAGTGGCCGGCGAGCGCCTGTGAACCTGCTGTCCGCGACCGCACGGCCGGCGGTCCGTCCCGATGTGCGGGGCCGCCCGGTTCGGTGTTGTCTGGGGATCATGCGGCGCGAGGACGGGCGGCCCGGCCCTCAGGACGACGTCGAGGCGGACCTCGACGAGCTGTACGCGCTGCCGCCGTCGGACTTCGTCGCCCGGCGGGAGGAACGCCCGGCGCGCGCCCGGACGCCGCGTACGGAGACGGAGTCGGCGGCCGCGAGGAAGAACGGGGCGGCCGAGCGGGAGGAGGCGCGGGCCGCCGAGGCGCGGCGGCGCGCGGCCCGCGGGGAGGTCCGGCACGCGCCGGGCCGGGCGGGTGAGCGGGGGCGGGGGGCCGGTGAGCGTGCGGCGGCCCTGGAGGAACAGCTCGCCCGGGCCCGTACGGGGCCGGAGCGGACGCGGGCGGAGCTCGCGAGCCGCGGGAGCGCGACCGGACGGCCGAGAGGGAACCGGTCGGCGGCCGAGTGTGCGGCGGCCGCCGCCGCGCGCCGGGCCGAACGGTCGGAGGGGGACGGCACATGACCGGGCGCGGCGGACCGCGGGGCGGGGAGAGACGGGCGTGGCGCTCCGGGTGCCCGGGGACCGCATTCGCCCGCGGGGGTGGCCGGGCGGAGGCGCCTGGACGGAGCGGAGCACGGGAGGTGCGACACGTGACGGAGCGGGCCGCCCGCCGGACGGGGAACGCGGGATGACGCGGGACACGACGGGCCGCGGGATCACCCCGGCGGCACCGGCGTCGCTGGGCTCGCTGCTGGCGTCCCTCGACACAGGCGCGTACGTGGTGGACGCGAACGGCGCGGTCGTGGCCGTGAACGCGCACGCCGAGAAGCTGCTGGCGCGGCCGGCCGGGGAGCTCCTCGGCCGTGACGCGCACGAGCTGCTGCACCGCAGCCGGTACGGCGCCTCCCTGCCGCGCGCCCAGTGCGGGATGCGCCGGGCCTACATGGCGGGCCGGACGGTGCAGTCCGACGAGGAGTGGTTCGAGCGCGGCGACGGTTCGCTCCTCCCGGTGTCCTGGCTGGTCACCCCGTGCCGCACGGACGACGGGGCGGAACGCACCCTGGTGCTCTTCCACGCGCCGCACGACCCGGAGGAGACGCGCACCCCGGGCAACCGGTTCGGCAGCCCGCTGCCCGAGCTGGAGCGGCTGGCCCTGCTGGCGGAGACCACCACCCAGCTCACCGCCACCCTGGACGTCGAGCAGGCGCTGCGCAGGCTGGTGCGGCTGGTCGTGCCGCAGCTCGCCGACTGGGCGGTCGTCGACCTGGTCACCGAGCGCGGCGGGGTGCGCCGGTCGGCCGTGGTCCACGCGCAGGACGGCGGTCTGGTGCGGCGCGAGGACCTCGAGGGCCCCCTCTCCCCCGTCCCGGAGGACTCGTTGCTGCCCCTGGCGCGGGCGTTGCGCGGGGTCTCCCCCGCGCTGGCCGACCCCTCCCTCCACCTGAGGCCGGACTCCCTTCTCGGGTCGGAGCAGCGCCGCCTGTTCGCGGAGACCGGCATCCACTCGGCGGCCATCGCGCCGATACGGGGCGTGCGCGAGGTGCTGGGCGCCCTGACCCTGGGCCGCGCCGAGCGGCCGGAGGCGTTCACCGTGGACGACCTGCCGCTGCTGGAGGACATCTCCCGGCGGGCCGGGCTGGCGCTGGACAACGCCCGGCTCTACGAGCGGCAGCGCAAGGTGGCCGAGACGATGCAGCGTCACCTGCTGCCGCAGCTCCCGCACGTGCCCGGGCTGGAGATGAGCGCCCGGTACGTGGCCGCGCCGGACGCCTCCGAGGTGGGCGGCGACTGGTACGACGCGTTCGTGCTGCCGGACGGGGCGACGGCGCTGGCCGTCGGGGACGTCGTCGGGCACGACCTGGACGCGGCGGCGGGCATGGCGCAGATGCGCAACGTGCTGAGGGCCTACGCGTGGGCCCAGGAGGAGCCGCCCAGCGCCATCGTCTCCCGGCTGGACCGGGCGACCGTGCACATCACCGACGTCACCATGGCGACCCTGTTGTTCGCCCGCATGTCCCGTACGGAGGACGGGCGGTGGAAGCTGGTGTGGACCAACGCGGGCCATCCTCCCCCGCTGCTGGTCACGCGGGACGGCGAGGCGCGTTACCTCACCGACGGGCACGGCATGCTGATCGGCACCGGCACGGACCGTCCCCGCCCCGACGGGGAGACCGAACTACCGCCCGGTGCCACGTTGTTGTTCTACACGGACGGCCTGATCGAGGAGCCGAGCCGTTCCCTGGACGAGGGGCTGGAGCTGCTGCGCGGGCACGCGGCCGCCCTGGCGGAGCACCCGCCGGCCCGGTTCACCGACCTGGTGCTGGAGCGGACCCGCCCGGCCGGCAACGACGACGACGTCGCCCTGCTCACCGTGCGCGTCCCCGCCGCGTAGGGGTCACCCGGGAACGACGGCGGGACCGGCGGCCGAACAGTGGCCAAAAACTTGGCATAGACCTGCCATGATCCACTCGCTAGGCTCACCCTCACTCGGGTGAGAGCGCTCTCACCATGTCTGTTCCACCCCCACCTCCGCGGGAACGACGAAGGGCCACCTTCCATGAGACGACGCACCGGACTCACGCATGCGGCCGTGGCCGCCGCCCTGCTGATCGGCAGCTGGGCGGCGGCGGGCACGCTCCCCGCCTCGGCACAGGAGGCTCCTGCCTCCGCGACGGCCGACGCATCCGCACCCGCCTCCCCCGGGCTGCTCGGCGCGATGCAGCGCGACCTCGGCCTGACCCGCGCCGAGGCGGAGGACCGCCTGGCCGCCGAGCGCGCGGCGACCGCCCTGGCGCCCCAGGCGCGCGAGACCGCCGGGTCCGCCTACGGCGGCGCCTGGTTCGACGCGGGCAGCGGCAGACTGACCGTCGCCGTCACCCCGGACGCCGGCGCCACGACCGTGCGCGCCCTGCGCGAGTCCGGCGCCGCCGTCCGCACCGTCGAGCACACCGAACGCCGGCTGGACGCGGTCAAGTCCCGCCTCGACCGCCTCGACGCCCCCGCGGGCGTGGCCAGTTGGTCCGTCGACCCGGCCGCCAACGCGGTCGTGGTGAACGTGGTCGAGGACCAGCGGGGCGACAACGATGTCCGCGCCTTCGTGGCCGAGGCACGCGAGGCCGGCCCGGTGACCGTGCGGACGGTGGCGGACGCGCCGTCCACGTTCGCCGCCGGCACGGTCGGCGGCGACCCGTACTACACGGGCAACGTCCGCTGCTCCATCGGCTTCTCGGTGCACGGCGGCTTCGTCACCGCCGGGCACTGCGGCCGGGCCGGGCAGCAGGTGCGGGGCTGGGACGGCTCGTACATCGGGAACTTCCAGGGGTCCTCCTTCCCGGGTGACGACTACGCCTGGGTCAACGTGGGCAGCGGCTGGTGGACGGTGCCGGTGGTGCTCGGCTGGGGCACCGTGCCGGACCAGCTGGTGCGCGGCTCGGCCGAGGCGCCGGTCGGCGCCTCGGTCTGCCGCTCGGGTTCGACCACCCGCTGGCACTGCGGCCGGGTGCTCGCCAAGAACGAGACGGTCAACTACGCCGAGGGCGCGGTGCACCAGATGACGAAGACGAGCGTGTGCGCCGAGGGCGGCGACTCGGGCGGTTCGTACCTCAGCGGCGACCAGGCGCAGGGCGTCACCTCCGGCGGCTGGGGCAACTGCTCCGGCGGGGGTGAGACCTGGTTCCAGCCGGTCAACGAGATCCTCAACCGCTACGGGCTGACACTGCACACGGCCTGACACCGCCTCCGGCACGCGCGGGTCCCGCCGAACTCCTCGGCGGGACCCGCTGCTCGTGCCGTCCGGACGCCTCGCGGTCCGCCGTCCGCCGTCCGCCGTCCGCAAGAGTTACCGGTCCGTAACTCACTCGCGGGTTACCGGCGGTAAGTGAGCGCTGTTAGTTTTCGGTTCCATCTTCTGCAGCCGCAGCGAGGAGAGAGCCGTGAGCCGTATCAGCAGCGTGCTGACCGCCGTCGTCGCGACGACGGCCTGCGTGTGCGCGTCCGCGTCGCCCGCCGCGGCGACCGACCCGGTCGTGTCACGGGGCGTCACCATCCCCGCCTTCTACACCCCGCCCGCCGAACTCCCGTCGGGGAGCGGCAAGCTGATCCGCCACGAGCCCCTGCGCCTCGGGCTGAGCCTGCCCGGCCTGGACGGCCGCCGGCTGCCGGGCACCGCCACCCGCCTGATGTACACCTCGACCGACTCGGGCGGCGAGCCGGTCGCCGTCACCGGCGCCTACATCGAGCCGTCCGCCGACTGGAAGGGCGCGGGACCCCGCCCCCTGGTCGTCGTCGGCTCCGGCACCATGGGCCAGGGCGACCAGTGCGCCCCCTCCCTCGCCCTGGAGAACCCGCTGACCCTCACCGGGGAGACCGTCTCCTTCGGGTACGAGACCCTCGCGGTCCACCGGCTGCTCTCCACCGGCGCGGCGGTCGTCGTCACCGACTACGTCGGCCTCGGCGCCACCGACCGGCTGCACACCTACGTCAACCGCGTCGACGAGGGCCACGCCATGCTGGACGCGGCCCGTGCGGCGCGTTCCGTGCCCGGCGCGTCCGTCACCGCCGCCTCCCGGGTGGGAATGTACGGGTACAGCCAGGGCGGCGGGGCCAGCGCCTCCGCGGCCGAACTCCAGCGCACCTACGCGCCCGACGTCCCGCTCGTCGGCACCTACAGCGGCGCCCCGCCCGCGGACCTGACCGAAGTCACCAAGGGCATCGACGGCAGCGCGCTGGCCGGTGCGCTGGGCTGGTCCGTCAACGGCTTCGCCCAGGCCTCGCCGGCGCTGCGGGAGGTCGTCGAGGCGAACATGAACGACACCGGACGCAAGGCGCTGGAGGACATCTCCACCACCTGTGTGGGCGACGCGATCCTGGGCTACGGCTTCACCAGGAGCACCGAGTGGACGAAGAGCGGCAAGTCCATCGGCGAGGTCATCGCCGGTGAGCCCGCCGCCCGGGCCGTCCTGGACGACCAGCGCCTCGGACGGCTGCGGCCCACCGGTCCGGTCCGCGTGGTGACGGGCGTGCAGGACGACATCGTGCCGCACGCGCAGGCGCGGCAACTGGCCGTGGACTGGTGCGAGAAGGGCGGCGACGTCACCTACAAGGCGGTACGGCTGCCGAACCTGGGCGACAAGCTGCTCACCAACCACCTGGCGCCGCTGCTGACCGACCAGGGTGACGCGGTGGACTGGCTGACCGACCGGCTCGAGGGCAAGGCCACGAGCTCCAACTGCTGGACCATGCCCGCGCAGCCGTGAACGCCGTGCGACGACACGAGCCCCGTCCCGCGACCGCGGGACGGGGCTCGTGAGCGGAGCGCTGGGCAGGCCTTGCACCTGCATCTCCCCGCAGGAAGCGGGGCGTCTTTCCTTGGACCACCAACGCACGGCCGGGCGGCGGGGTTTCGTCCTCGCCGTGACCTGGGACAACCATAGCGGGGATCGCCTCAGTAGTCACATCGGTCACATGAACAGCGCGGCGGGGGCGCGGGCGAACTTCTCCTCGACCTCCGCCCGCTCGGCCGCGTTCGGCCGGGCGGAGTCGCAGGACGGCCCGGCGCTGGCGCCCGACATCAGGCGGGAGCACGGGCCGGGCTTGCGGTCCGGCAGGCCCAGGATGTGGCCCAGTTCGTGCGCGGCGATACGGACCGTGGAGTGGCCCTGCGCCACCGCCTCCCGTCCGAAGTGGACGATGCCGTTGCCCAGGCCTCCGGGCACGGCGCGCGGCCAGCCGTCGTCGACGACGATCCGGATGTCGGCGCGGTCGCCGGATTCCACCGGACGCAGTTCCACGGCGTCGACGCTGTCGTTCCACACCGCCGCTCCCCGGTCGACGGCGGACGCGAACTCCCCGGCGCCGCTCGTGTCGTAGGTGAGCACCCGGGTCCGACCCGCGGGCGCCGCCGTGTCCGCGGTCCCGGCCGCCCCGTCCTGCCCGCCCTCCACGGGCCCGGCCAGGACGAGCACGGCGGCCACGGCGCCGGTGAGCGTACGGACCCGCATGATCGACCTCCTGTGGGGGGAAGGCGGCGGTGGAAGTGCCGCTGGGGAGCGGCTTCCCGCCGCCCGGCCGGTCAATCACCGGCCCCCGGCGATTCAGAAGCCCCGCTGCTCAATCCCATGCGACGTACCGGTTGGACTTCCGGATCGCTCGGGGGCACTGTGGGCCCAGGATCGACACCGTCCCGCCGGGACACCCCGCTCGCACCACCGGAGACCGCGCCGATGAACCACCTCGCCTCCCCTGACCGCTACGACGGCGCCATGCGCTATCGGCGCACCGGGCGCTCGGGGCTCGACCTGCCCCTGCTGTCGCTCGGCTACTGGCACAACTTCGGCGACGACCGGTCCTTCGAGAGCCAGCGGGCCATCGCGCTGCGCGCCTTCGACCTGGGCGTCACCCACCACGACCTGGCCAACAACTACGGCCCGCCCTACGGCTCCGCCGAGATCAACTTCGGCCGGCTGATGAAGCGGGACCTGGCCCCCTACCGGGACGAGATGGTGATCTCCACCAAGGCCGGCTGGGACATGTGGCCCGGCCCCTACGGCCAGGGCGGCGGCTCCCGGAAGTACCTGCTCGCCTCGCTGGACCAGTCCCTGAAGCGCATGGGGCTGGAGTACGTGGACATCTTCTACTCGCACCGGCTGGACGCCACCACGCCGCTCGAGGAGACCATGGGCGCCCTGGACACCGCGGTGCGGCAGGGCAAGGCGCTCTACGTCGGCATCTCCTCGTACGACGCCGAGCGCAGCCGTCAGGCCGCGGAGATCCTGCGCGACCTGGGCACCCCGCTGCTGATCCACCAGCCGTCGTACAACATGCTCAACCGCTGGATCGAGACGGACGGGCTGCTGGACGTGGCGCAGGAGCAGGGCTTCGGCGTCATCGGGTTCACCGCCCTCGCCCAGGGGCTGCTCACCGGCCGCTACCTGGACGGCGTGCCGCGGGACTCGCGGGCCGCGGCGGGCACCTCGTTCGACGCGGGCTGGCTGACGGACGACATGCTGCGCAGGCTGCGGGCGCTGAACGGCATCGCGGCCCGGCGCGGGCAGACCCTGGCGCAGATGGCCCTGGCCTGGGCGCTGCGGGACCCCCGCGTGACCTCGCTGGTCATCGGCGCCTCGCGCACCGAGCAGCTGGAGCAGAACGTGGCCGCGCTGGAGAACCTCGACTTCACCGCCGAGGAGCTGGCCGAGATCGACT
Organism: Streptomyces sp. DH-12; assembly: GCF_002899455.1. Taxonomy (GTDB): domain Bacteria; phylum Actinomycetota; class Actinomycetes; order Streptomycetales; family Streptomycetaceae; genus Streptomyces. The sequence continues at coordinate 665,032 of NZ_PPFB01000001.1, forward strand.
CGTACGCCACGGACGGCGGCGTCGACCTGTGGCGGGACGCCCGCCTCGGCGCGCTCGGCTGACCCGCGGCCGGGCGGGAGGACGTGTGCCCCGCCCGGTTCTGGGAACTGAGGTGCGGAGACCCGCTTGGCCCCCCATCTCCCGGACGGCCGCACATGCAGACCTTCCTGCCTTACCCCGACTTCTGCGGATCCGCGCTGGTCCTCGACCGCAAGCGGCTCGGCAAACAGCGGGTGGAGGCGCTCCAGGTGCTGCGCGGGCTGATCGTCCCCGGCTACGGCTGGCGCCGCCATCCCGCGGTGCGCATGTGGACCGGCTACGAGGAGGCGCTGGTGCGCTACGGCCTGGAGATCTGCCGGGTGTGGCGCGAGCGGGGCCACCAGGACAGCTGCGCGGCCACCCTGGTCGCCGATCTCGCCACGGTCCGGCCCGGGGCGCCGGTGCGCGGCCAGGAGGAGCTGGCACAGGCCGGTGAGCTGCCGCCGTGGCTCGGCGACGAGGCCGTGCACCGCAGTCACCGCTCCGCGCTGGTGCGCAAGGACCCGGACGTGTACCGGGAGCTGTTCCCCGGTGAGCCGGACGACCTGCCGTACGTCTGGCCGTCCTCCGACCGCGACCCGGAGGCGGCGGCCGGCTGAGCCCCGGCCGCCCCTCCCGCGGAGGCGTGCCGGGGCGTCAGCGGTGCGTCAGCGGGAGGACAGGTACTCCTCCACGCCCGGTGCGGCGTGCGCGTCCTCGGCGTTCACCACGCCGCCGACCGCCTTCGCGTCGGGCTTGAGCACGTACGTCTCGACGCTGGCGGGACGGTTCACGTCGGAGAAGTTCTGCGGCGTGCCGAGCCCGGTGTCGGCGTTGGTCTGCGAGCGGTGCGCCTTGACGACGTCCTCCCGGGTCAGGCCGCCCGCCTCGCACGCCTTGGCGAGGTCCTCGCCGATGAGCTGGGCGGCGTTGTAGCCGGACAGCACGCCGGAGTCGACCGGCGAGTCCGGGTACTTCTTCTGGTACGACGCCACCATGCGCCGGACGCCGGGCAGGTCGGAGCTGACGGCGGGCGCCGCGCTGACCACGTGCAGCATCGCCGCGAGCGCGGGCGCGGCCGGCGTCTCCATCAGCTGGGGCGCGAACCCGGGGGCGCTGCTGACCACGGGGACCTTCAGGCCGCGTGAGGCGGCGACACCGACCAGGGAGGCCGTCTGCGCCGGTCCCGCGCTGATCAGGACGGCCTTGACGCCCTCCTTGCGCAGCGCCGACACCTGCGCCGACAGGTCGGTGTCCGTGGCCTGGATCTTCTGTCCGGCCACCTTGATCCCGGCCCGCTCCGCCGCCCAGGTGGAGCCCTCCAGGGCGTTGGCGCCGTAGTCGCCCTCGAAGTAGACGTGGCCGATGGTGTCGCCCTTCTTCAGGCCCTTGGTGCGGGTGAGGAACTCCACCGCGGCGATCATGTCGACGTCGTAGGTGGTGCCGAGCACCTGGACGGCGTCCTTGCCGAGCAGGGAGGCCGCCCAGGCCTGCGGGAAGGTGAGCACCTTGTCCCGCTGGATGTCGTCGAGCAGGGCGGCCACCACCGGGGAGCCGATGACCTGGGGCAGCGCCACGACGTCGGGGGCGATGTCGGCGTAGGCGGTGACGGCCTTCTGCACGTCGTAGCCGTGGTCCTTGACGACGATCTCGACCTCGCGGTCGCAGATGCCGCCCTTGGCGTTGGTCTCCTCGGCCCACATCTGCTGGGCCTGCACGATGCTCTTGCCGAGCGTGGCGTACGGGCCGGTCAGGTCGGTGAGGGCGCCGAGTCTGATGGTGTCGTCGTCGACGCCGGGCCCGGTGCGGACGCCGTCGGCGGCGTCGCCCTTGTCGCCGCCCTCCGTCTTGGAGCTGCATCCGGTGGCCGCGAGCAGCAGGGCGAGCGTGCCGGCGAGGACGGCCCCGGCGGCGCGGCGGCGGGGGCGGCGGGTGTGTCTGGTGTTCACGGGGTGTGCTCCTTGGGTCGTGCGGCCGCGGCCGGCGGCGGGGGCGAGGGAACGGCGGAATGCGGGACGTCGGTCGGGGTGCGGCGGCGCCGCAGACGGTCGCGGGCCCGGCGGGCCAGACCGTGCAGCCCGTCGGGGGCGTACAGCAGGACGAGCACGATCGCGGCGCCGTAGAGGTAGCGGGCGGCCTCGGTGGGGCCGACGGCGCCCTCGGCGGAGCCCGGCGCGGCCACCAGCGGGAGCTGGTCGGCGTAGCGCGTCATCAGCAGCGGGAGCGCGGTGACGAAGACGGCGCCGGCGGTGGCTCCGGCGACCGAGCCGAGGCCGCCGATGACGATCATGGCGAGGTAGTCGACGGACAGCACCAGCGAGAAGTAGTCCGGCACCACCCGGCGGAAGGCGAGCGCCAGTAGCACCCCGGCGAGGCCCGCGTACATCGACGACACCACAAAGGCGGCCGAGCGGTGCCGGGCCACGTCGACGCCCATCACGGCGGCGGCGGTCTCGCTGTCGCGCAGGGCGGCCAGCGCCCGGCCGGGGCGGGAGCGCAGCAGGCCCCGGGCGGTGAACCAGGTCAGCGCGAACAGCGCCAGACCCAGGAACCACAGCCGCTCCTCCGCGCCGAACGGCACGCCGAGCACGGTCAGTTCGTCGCCCGCGTCGAAGGTGAAGCCGCCGAGGGAGAGCGGGGGCACGGAGCGGCCGTTGAAGCCGCCGGTGACCGACTCGGCGGTGAGCAGGACGTGGTGGCCGAGGAAGACCAGGGCGAGGGTGGCGATGCCCAGGTAGATGCCCTTGACCCGGCCGGCGACGGGACTGAACAGCCCGCCGGCGAGGCCGGCCATCAGCACCGCGAGGGGCACGGCGAGGGCGGTCGGCAGTCCGGGGCCCGGGTCGCCCGCGAGCCAGGTGTAGCCGTACGCGCCGACGGCGAGGAAGAAGGCGTGGCCGAGGGAGAGCTGTCCGGCGGTGCCGCTGAGCAGGGCGAGGCCGATGGCGCCGATGGCGGCCGCCATGGAGAACAGGCCGATGCGCAGCCAGAAGGCGTCCAGGTAGAACGGCGGCAGGCACAGCAGCACGGCGACCGTGAGCAGGGTGGCGCGGCGACGGGTGAGGAGCGCGGTGATCCGGTCAGACACGGGCCGCTCCCTTCGCGCCGAACAGCCCGTTGGGCCGCACGAGGAGCACCAGCAGCATCACGGCGTACGGGGCGACCTCGCCGAACCCGTCGCCGAGGACGTGCAGTTCGGACTGGTAGCCGATGACGAGCGCCTCGGTGAGCCCGATGATGAGGCTTCCCGCGAGGGCGCCGACCGGGGAGGCGAGCCCGCCCAGGATGGCGGCCGGGAAGGCGTTGAGCGCGATCTGGCCGGTGGTGCGCTCCAGGCCCGGGGCGGGGAACGCGGCGAGGAACACCGCGGCCAGCGCGGCGAGCGCGCCCGCCAGGCACCAGGCGCCCGCCCGTACCCGGCCGAGCCGTACGCCCATCAGCGCGGCGGCCTCCGTGTCCTCGGCCGCCGCCCGCAGGGACAGGCCCCAGGGGGTGAACCGGAACAGGGCGAAGACCGCGCCGATGACCACGGCCGACACCGCGATCGCGGCGAGCCGGCTGTCCGCGACGGTCAGCGGCCCCAGGTCGGTCACCGCGTCGCCCCACGGGTCGCCGAGGGACAGCAGGTCACCGCCGATGCGGCGGGCCAGGTCGGTGAGCAGCACGATGTCGATGCCGATGGTGACGATGGTCTGCACGTGCGCGGAGTGGGCGTCGTGCCCGCCGCGCTGGAGCAGGAACCGGTCCAGCGCCCCGGCCAGGGCGGCCGTGACGACGACCGCCAGGGCGAGCGCTCCGGCGAAGCCCAGGTCGTCGTGGAGGACGGCGACGAGGTAGCCGCCGAGCAGCAGCAGGGAGCCGTGGGCGAAGTTGAGCACGCCGGAGGCCTTGAAGATGACGACGAAGCCGAGGGCGACCAGCGCGTACACCGCGCCGAGGGCCAGTCCGCCCAGCAGGCTGTCCAGGAGGTCCGTCATGCCGCCTCCTCCCCGGTCGCGTCGGTGCCGAGGTAGGCGCGCAGCACCTCGGGGTTCCGGCGGACCTCGTCGGGGGTGCCGTGCGCGATGGGCCGGCCGAAGTCCAGCACGGTGACGTCGTCGGCGAGACGCATCACCAGACCCATGTCGTGCTCGACCAGGACGACGGACAGGCCGAGTTCGGTGCGCAGGTCGGCCACCACCTCGGCGGTGCGGGCGCGTTCGGCGGCGTTCATGCCGGCCACCGGTTCGTCGAGCAGCAGCACACGGGGCTCCAGGCAGAGGGCGCGGGCGAGTTCGACGCGCTTGCGGTCGCCGTACGGCAGCAGGCCGACGGGCGCGTCGAAGTGGGCGCCGAGACCGGTCAGTTCGGCTATCTCACGGGCGCGGGCGAGATGGTCGCGCTGCTCGCGCCGGGCGCTCGGCAGCCGCAGGGCGCTCGCGGTGAACCCGGCGCGGCTGAGGGCGTGCCGGCCGAGCATCAGGTTGTCGGCGACGGTGCCCTGGGTGGTGACGATGTTCTGGAAGGTGCGGGCCACGCCGAGCGCGGCGATGCGGTGCGGGGCGAGCCGGGTCAGCTCGGTGCCGCCGAGCGTGACGCTGCCGGCGGCGGGGCGGCACAGCCCGGACAGCACGTTGAAGCAGGTGGACTTGCCGGCGCCGTTGGGGCCGATGAGCGCGTGCACCGAACCGGGGGCGACGGTGAAGGACACCCCGTCGAGCGCGGTGAGCCCGGCGAAGCGCACGGTGACGTCCCGTACGGCGAGCTCGGGCGGTGCGGCGATGGTGCGGTCGTTCACGCGGCCCCCTGGTCCTGCGCCGACTCGCCCAGGTACAGGCGGCGTACGGCGTCGGTGCGGGCGAGTTCCTCGGCGGGGCCGGACAGGCGGGTCTCGCCGACCTCGAGGACGTGCGCGTGGCTCGCGAGGGAGAGCGCCATGCCGGCGTTCTGCTCGACGAGGAGCACGGCGGTGCCCTGCGCGTTGATCTCCCGGATCACCTCGCCGATGCGGTGCACCATCTGCGGGGCGAGTCCGAGGGACGGCTCGTCCAGGAGCAGCAGGCGGGGCGCGGCCATCAGGGCGCGGCCGATGGCGAGCATCTGCTGCTCACCGCCGGACAGCAGTCCCGCCGCCTGGTGGGTGCGTTCGGCGAGCCGGGGGAAGAGCGTGAAGACGCGGTCGCGTGCCTCCTGGACCTGGGCGCGTCCGCGCCGTCCGAGGCCGAGCCCGCCGGAGCGGAGGTTCTCGTCGACGGACAGCCCGGCGAACACCCGGCGTCCCTCCGGGACCTGGACGACGCCGGCGCGGACCGCGGTGACCGGGTCCTTGCCGTCGAGCTCCGTGTCGCCGTAGCGGACGCGCCCGGCCGTGATCGCGCCGCGGTGCAGGCGGAGGGTGCCGGAGACGGCGCGCAGCAGCGTGGTCTTGCCGGCGCCGTTCGCGCCGAGCAGGGCGACGACCGCGCCGGGCGGCACGGTCAGGGACACGGAGCGCAGAGCGGACAGCGCGCGCCCGTACGTCACGTCGACGTCCTCGACGTGCAGCGCGGGCAGGCCGTCCGGTGGTGCTTCGGGCATCACGACTCCTCGGGGCCGCCGCGCACTTCGCCGACGGCTTCGGGGGAAGGGGTGCTCACGACAGCACGGCGGTGACCGGCCGGTACAGCGTTCCGGTCCCGCACGCTGCGGCGTACCAACGGGGGCGGGCGGGGGTTGTGCGGGTGCCCATGCGGGGCGGACGGCGGCCTGTGGAGGCCCGCTCCCTGCCCGCCGACGGCTGACCCGCCCCCGCCCGGGGGGGCGGGGAGCCTCCCCCACGCCTCAGGGACGGGCCGCCTCCGTTCCGCCGGCGGCTGCGGGCCGTCGGGGGCCGGTCGCGCGGTTCCCCGCGCCCCCGGGGCGCACGCCGCTACGGCCGGGCGGTGCCCGCCCCCGGAGGGCGGTTCCGCCCGGAGAGGGGGCGTGGTGCCGTACCGGCTCAGGGGCGCAGGAGGCGGCGGGCCGTGAGGGCCAGGCTGGCTTCGATCAGGTCGGAAGGGCGGGAGAGGGAGCGGCCGGTGAGTTGTTCGTAGCGGCGGAGGCGGTTGAGGACGGTGTTGCGGTGGCAGTACAGGCGGCGGGCGGCCCGCTGGGCGGAGCCGTCGCAGGCCAGCCAGGTGGCGAGGGTGTCGAGGAGGACCTCGGCGTCGGCGGGTTCCAGACCGGCCAGCGGGCCGAGCAGCCGGTCGGTCAGCGCGGCGGCGAGGTCGGGGTTCGACGCCACCAGCGCCGCCGGCAGGTGCTCGGTCAGCCGGACCGCGCCGCCCGCTTCCGGGCACAGCCGCAGCGCCGTGTCCGCCAGCCGTCGTGCCTCCCCCACGGCGGCCAGGCCGTCGACCGTGCTGCTGACGCCCACCCGCACGCCGGGCGGCTGCTCGTCCGGGACGACGAGCTCCACGTCCTCCCCGACGAGGACGATGCCGTGGTCGGCGTCCACGCCGGTGTGCCAGTGCACGCGCACACCCGGGGCGAGGACCGCCTGGGCGCCCGTACAACCCGGGGACCGCGTCCCCTCGACCGCGACGACGGCGTACCGGCCCTGCTCGGGCAGGTCCAGCGCCTCGGCCGCCTCGGGCAGGTCGGCGATCCGGCTCGTGCCGTCCAGCAGGGCCGCGGCCAGCAGTCGCACCCTGTTCTCCCTCCGCCACGCCATCTGCCGTTCCGTCTGCCGGTAGGCGTCGGCGACGATGGTGCTGTGCTCGTCGACGAAGTCCCACACGTCGGACGCGACGTGCACCAGCAGCCGTACGTCCTCCGGCGCCGCCCGGGACGTCTCGTCGACCAGGCCCTGCCACACCAGCGAGCCGCCCAGCCGGAAGGCGTGCAGCACCGCGTCCAGCGGCAGGCCCTGTTCGGCGCGGGTGGCGCCGATCTTCCAGGAGCAACGGCGCGCCCCGTCGCGGGCGCCCTGCGGGTCCAGCAGCGAGGAGATGCTGTGCCGCAGCGAGCGGTGCACCTCCTGCCAGGTGGCGACGGCGTCGCCCTCGACGGCGGTGCGATAGGCCGGCTCCTGCTCCTGGAGGACCGCGACCAGCCGGTCCGTCAGCTGCGGCAGGTCGTCCAGCAGCACGCGGGCGGCCCGGTGCAGCACGCGCAGCGCGTCGGCGTCGATCAGCGACCGCACGCGCGGGGACCGTGACCGGGACGCGGGCACGGGTCCGGGGCGCAGCAGGGTACGTGGCCGTACGGCGTGAGGCATCGCGCATTCCCCCCAGGGTCTGGCTTCCCGGCGGTGGTCGTGCGGCGGCCCCGTACCGGCGCCCGGCAGGTACGGGGAGCCCACGGGCCGGCCGCCGTCGGACTCGTCCTGCCCCGAAGGATGGCATACCGTCCGGTCGGTCCCTAGAGTCGTGCACCGGTCTTTTCCTCCTGCTCGACCAGACGCACCAGCTCGACCCGGGAACGGAGGCCGAGCGTGGCGAACACGTTGCGCAGGTGGTAGTCGACGGTACGGGTGCTCACGGAGAGGCTGAGGGCCACCTCCCGGTTGGTGGCGCCCTCGGCGACGTACCGGGCGATCCGCAGCTGCTGCGGGGTGAGGCGGGCGAGTTCGCCGGCGCCGGAGGCCGTCGCGGGGACGGCGGGCGGGGCCGCTCCGCCGGCGCGCAGTTCGGCGGCGGCCTGCTGCGCCCAGAGGCGTGCGCCGCAGTGTTCGAAGCCCATGCGCGCCTCCTCCAGGCGGGTGCGGGCCTCGCGGAGCCGGCGCCGGCGGCGCAGCCACTTGCCGTAGAGGAGTCCGGTGCGGGCGCGTTCGAAGTCGTCGGCGGCGTCGTCGTGCTGGTCCAGGGCCCGCAGGTACAGCTCGTCCGCCGCGTCCGGTGCGGCCAGCAGGGCCCGGCAGCGCAGGAGTTGGGCGGGGGCCTGGGGGTCGGCGCCGCAGGCCGCCCACAGCGCGAAGTCCTCCACGACCGCCGCCGCGTACTGGGGACGTCCGGCGGACGCGGCGGCCTCCACGAAACAGGGGACGGCGAGCATCCACACCGCGAAGTGGCCGCGGCGGGCGCCGGGGCGGACCAGCGGGCCGAGCCGCTGCGCCGCCTCGCGGGGGCGGCCGCCGCCCAGATCGGCGCGGGCGGCGGCCCAGTGGGCGAGGGTCGACGCCTGCGCGAGCCCGTGCCGGCGGGCGGTGCGCAGGGCCGCCTCGGCGTGCTCGGCCACCAGGTCCGCCTCGCCCTCGATGGACGCGGCGAGGGCGAGGACGGCGTGGTGGTGGGCGGCGGTGTTGCGCTGTCCGGTGCGTTCGGCTGTGCGCAGGCCCTCCTCGGCGTGGGTGCGGGCGAGCTGGTGGCGGCCGGCGCGGAGTTCGGCGTACGCGAGGTATTCGAGGGCGCGGGGTTCCAGGGCGGCGGAGCCGGAGGTGCGGGCCGCGGCGAGGGCGCGGGCGCCCGCGCGGCGGGCGGACGGGACGTCGCCCAGCATGAGGGCCGCGGCGGCGGAGCGGAGGAGGGGGTCGGGGTCGCTGCCGTGGAGGCCGTGTTCGACCACGCGCCGCAACGGGGCGGCGGCGAGGTCGAAGCGGGCGAGGAGGACGGCGCGCATGCCGTCGCGGTGGTCGCGGGCGAGGTCACCGGTCGGCGGGGTAGCCGCGGCGGCGGTCCGCGCGGTGCGCGCCGCGTGGGGTGCCGCCGCGCCCGCCCGTGCCGCTGGGGTCCCCCCGACACCTCCAGGGCTCTGGGCGAGGTACGACGGCCCGCGACGGAGTGCGGGTCCGTCGGCCGAGGCAGGTGTTCTCGGGACGCGGACGCAGGCCGTCGCCAACGGGAGCGTGGGGGGTGTGTGGGCGGGGGCCAGGGCCGAGAGGCAGGAGGCGGGGTCGCCGGCGGACCAGGAGGCGTCTGCCGCGCCCAGGGTCGCGCGGGCCGCGGCGTGGGGGGAGGTGGGCGCCAGGAGGCCCGCCGCGAGGAGGAAGGACTCGCGGGCGTCCTCCACCGGGCCGTCGGCCAGGAGCACCGCGCCTCGCAGGAGTTCCGCGCCGCCGCGCACGGACGCGGGTACCGAGCGGCCGCGGGCCCGGTCCAGCAGGCACAGGGCGTCGGCGGCGTGACCGGCCAGGAGCGCCTGCTCGGCGGCGGCGAGGTGGCGCCGGGCGCGTTCCGCCTCGTCCGGGGTGAGCTCGGCAGCGCGGACCAGGGCGCGGCGGCGGAGGGCGGGCGGCGCCGCGGCGGCCGGGTCGGTCGCCGCCGACGTCAGGGCGGCGGCCAGGCCGGGGGCGGGGCCGGCGACGGCCCATGAGCGGTGGAGGAGGGGCAGGACGGCGTCGTGCGTCTCGGTCGCCGCCTCGGCCAGGACACGGTGCGCGGCGCGGCGGTGTCCGGGCGGCGCGGTGGCGTACACCGCTCTGGCCATCAGCGCGCTGCGGAAGCGCAGCCGGCCCTCACCGCGGGCCAGCAGCTCCGGCAGCGGCCCGTCCGCCGCCTCGTCGCACGCGCGGAGGACGAGATCCGCGTCCGCGTCCTCCTCCCCCGTCGCCTGCGCGGCCGCCGCCACCGTCAGGAGCAGGCCGCCGGGGCCGGGCAGGCGGTCGCCGACGACACCGGCCAGCGCCTCGCCGTCGACCAGCGGGCGGGGCAGCGCCCGCCGTCCGCTCAGCTGGGCGGGCGACAACCGCCGGACCAGCGTCAGCAGCAGCGCGGGGTTGCCCTCGGCCGCCGTGATCAGTTCGTCCCGCACGCCGGGGGCGACGGCGCCGTCCGCGGCCTCCCGGATCAGGAGCGCCGCGTCCCCGGGGGTGAGCGGGCCGAGGCGCAGGACGGGCAGGTCCGCGAATTCGGGGTCCACGGGGCGGTGGCCGGCGACGGTCAGCAGGAGGCCCGCCCGTGAGCCCGTCCGGCGCACCCGCGCGGCGGCACGGGCGAGCGCGGCGCGGGACGGGGCGTCCCACAGGTGGGCGTCGTCCACGCAGACGAGGAGCGGCCCGGCCACGGCGGCCGTCCGCAGGGCGTCGTCCAGCTCGCGTACGCGGCCGGCGCGGACGTGCCGCACCGGGCCGGCGCGGAAGAGGCGGGCGGCGTGGTCGAGGAACGTGGTGCGGCCGCAACCGGGTTCACCGGTCACGACGCGGACGCCGCCGTCGGTGCGCAGCGCGTCCAGCAGCTCGGCGGTCAGCCGCTGCCGGGCGGTCGGGTATCCGGTCATTCCCGTGACCTTACTCGCGCGTAAGGTCATGCGGAAGGTATACGTCCGTCGCCGGACGCACCATCAACGGCCGTGTCATCAGCGGGTTCTTCCACCGGGACGCACGGCGGGGACTGTGCCGCGGCCCAGTCCGGGCGGCTCCGTGCGGTGCCCCCGCACAACGGCGGTGGCGGCCCGCGTCGTCCGCGGACCGCCACCGAGGGACGTCGTCAGGAGGTGTGCGGGCAGTTGCCCCGCGCCTCCTCGATCGTCAGGCTCCGCGCCGGCAGCGGGCACAGGAACCGCTCGTACCGGGTGTCGTTGTCGATGAAGCGCTTCAGCCACGAAATGCTGTACTTCGCGATCGTCGTGTTCGACGAGTTCGGGGTGAAGTGGGTGGCGTTGTTGAGCTCCAGGTAGGCCCGGTCCAGGGAGGAGGGCAGGCCGTTGTAGAGGGGCTCGGCGTGGGTGGTGACGGGCGCGACGCTGTCGCCGTCGGCGCCGAAGATCAGGGTGGGGGTCCGGACCTCGGACCAGGTCTTGTCGAGGTTCCAGGGCGTCAGCGGGATCGCGGCCTGGAGGGAGGGCCGGTCCTTGGCGGCTTCGAGGGAACCGCCGCCGCCCATGGAGTGGCCCATGACGCCCAGTCGGCTGCTGTCGACGCGGTTGCGGACGGAGCTGCGCTGGGTGAGGTAGTCCAGCGCGGCCAGCAGCTGGTCGCCGCGGGAGGCCGGCTGGTCGAGGGTGGTGTTGGTGTCGATGGTGAACACCACGAAGCCCTGGGAGGCCAGGCGCGGCCCCAGCCAGGAGATGGAGGACTCGAGCGCGGTGAAGCCCGGCGAGATGGCGACGGCGCCGAAGGTTCCGTCGGCGGTGGTGCTCGGGTAGTAGATCGTGCCGCCGCCGAAGCCGGTCGCGGCGAGCCTGGAGACGGAGGTCTCCGAGACGGCGTACGGGCCGCGCAGGGCCTCGATGCTGCTTTCGGTGGGCGCCGGTCCGCGCTCGTAGGGGTTGTCGGCGGCGTGGGCGCCGGGGCCGGTGAGGGTGCTGAGAGCGACGACGGCGGCGAGCGCCGCGGTCAGTCCGGCCAGGCGGCCGGTCCTGCGCGTGCTGGTGTGGGGGTGCTGCTGCACGACGAGTGGTCCTCTCTGTCACGGCGGACCGCCCGGCCGGCCGGTGCGCGGGATCACGGCGTGGGACGGGGAGCCGTGCCCCGGCCGGGGGCGTCGCCTTCTGACTGGCGGTGCCACTGTCGGAGAGGAGAGGGCGGTCGCGGACCGGCGAAATCACCGGTCTCGTGGGAGAGGCGCTTCGCGGGGCGGGCCGGGCGTGGACCTGCGGGCCGGTGGGGCCCCGTCCCTGGGGGGTCTCGCCGCCACTGTGCGCCGACACGCCCCGGGGGGTGTCACGTCCCCGGGACAGGAGAACGGGCGGGCTGCATGAGTGGGGCCGGCCGGGGCACCCGGACGGGCACGGTCACCGTCGGAGTCGGCGCCGACGGTGGCGGCGGCGCCCCGGTTCCCGGGGCGCCGCCGCTCTGTGCGGCGTCGTGCGCGTGGGCCCGGCCGCCGGCCCGCTTCTCCCGGACGGGACCGTCCGGGAGCCGTTCGGCCTCCGGCGGCCCGGCGCGGCGCGGGAACTCCACGGCGTCCCGGTCGGGGCAGGCGAGGCCGACGGTCTCCGCGCGCACGGTGACGCGTCGGCCGCCCGGGCCGGGCGGCGGGTGTACCCCGATCGGAGGTTTGTTGTCCCTCCAGGACCCGTCCGTGCCGGCGCGTATGCGTGCCGGGACCCCGCGTCACCCGACTGGCCCGCCGGAGGAGCCGTACGGACGCCCCCCGTGCTGGTATGGAAGCGGCCTCCATGCCTACCCGGAGGGAGCTGGGAATGCACGAGATGTGGTGCGGTGCGGACACTTCGGGGGAGCCGGTCTGGCACGTTCTCACCCCGGACAAGACCTCGACGCTGTGCGGGGTGGAGAAGGAGAGGGAATCACCCCGGCGCGACACGACGGACCGGCACTGCTTCTCCTGCATGCAGTCGTTCCAGGCCGTCATGGCGTCCCGCTGAGAACCGCGGCTGCCCCCGTCGGCGCCGGCGGGCCCGGGCACCACCCGGGTCCGCCGGCGCCGCTTCAGTGACAGGCGTGCCGCCCCGCTCCCGGGGCGTGCTCCCCCGCCACCGGGCCGTGCGTATCGAGCCGGCAGAAGCAGGACGCCTCGACCGGCACGTCCGCCAGCGCCGCCGCCTGCCGCAGCTGACGGGCGACGATCGCGGCCTCGCCGGTCCTGCCGGCGCGCAGCAGGCACTCGTGGAAGCCGTGCAGCGCCCACACGTTGTTCGGGTGCTGCAGCGGCCGGGGCAGGGTGTCGTCCAGCCCCAGGTCGGCCCGGTAGACGGCCTCCGCCTCGGCGACCCGGCCCTGCTCGAGCAGCAGCGCGCCACAGGCGTGCCGGGCGGGCTGCATCCAGGCCCACGGCTCGTCGTACAGCAGGGTGTCGTCCCGTTTGACGGCCAGCTCCAGCGCGGCGAAGGCGGTGTCGTGATCGCCCCTGCGGTAGGCGAGTTCGCCGTCCAGCATCGCCGAGGCGATGGCGAGGATGTCGTGGCAGGTGTTGTTGAACAGCACCCTGCTCGCGGGCACGCGGTCCACGGCCGCGCGGAACTCCTCCCGCTCGGCGTCGGCCCGCCCGGTGTCGCCCTTCACGGCCAGGGCGATGCCCCGGGCGTAGTGCAGCATCGCGGTGGTGACGCAGTACAGCTCCGGGTCGTCCGGGAAGGGCAGCGCGAGGATGTCGTCCCAGCGGCCGAAGCGGATCAGCACGTGGAACCGCATCGCCAGGAAGGCCTCCAGCCAGTCGGCCATGGGCGGGCTCTCCACCCGGAGCAGCTTCTCGGGCACGGCGGCCTCGAGGCGTGCGGCCGCGTCGAGGGCCACCCCGGACTGTCCGGCGAGCATGGCGCCGTAGATCCGGAAGTGGTGGTTGTGGCAGCGGTAGAGCGTGTAGAAGTTCATCGCGCCGGCCCGCTGGAGGTACTTCTCGTCGGCGGCGACGGCGGCGGTGTTGTCCGAGACGACCCGGCGGTAGTCGCCGCACAGCACCTCGAGGTGCGAAGGCATGTGGAGCAGGTGCCCGGCGTCGGGCGCGGCTCCGCGCAGCCGGTCGGCGACGGTGAGGGCCGCCTCCGGGGTCGGGGACATCTCCATCAGGTGGATGTAGAGGTGCACCACGCCGGGGTGGGTGGCGCCCGCCTCGGTGGCGAGGGCGCCGTCGAGCACGGCCTCGGCCTCCGCGGTGCGGGCGCCGTCGGCGGGACGGCCGGTCCTCAGGTCCCACAGCCGCCAGGGCGTGAGGTTCATCAGGGCGTCGGCGCAGAGCGCGGCCACGTCCGGGTCGCCGGGGGCGCTCTCGTGCACGGCGAGCATGCGGTCCGCGTACGGTCCGTTCCACACCGAGCAGTCGCCTTCGGGGCGGGCCTGCGGGTAGCGGGCGCGCAGGGCCTCGACGAGGGCCCGCTCGACGGGGGTGGCGCGGACCGTGGCCGCCTCATGGGCGCGTTCGACGGCCGCGTGGGTGCGCTCGACGGTGCGGGTGAGGTCCTCGGTGTCGAAGGCCTCCCAGGGTTTGTTGTAGTTGGGGCCGAGCGCGTAGGCGATGCCCCAGTGGGCCATCGCGCAGCCGGGGTCGGCGTCGGCGGCCTTCTGGTAACAGGCAACCGCTTCCTCGTGGTTGAAGGCGTAGGTCCACATCAGCCCGCGGTCGAACCAGAGTTGGGCCTCGGGGGAGGTCGTCGACACGGGCCGTCGGTAGGAGCCGAGGTCGTAGTAGCCGTCCATGGTGCCCGCCTCCCGGGGGTCCGGCCGGGCCGGCCGCCGCTCGTCAGGCGGCCGGCGTCCCATGGGGACGAAACCGACGATAGCGGGGCACGGACGGCCTCGCAGGCGCACCGCGGAACCGTCCCGGGGCAGGTCGGACGCCGACGTGGAGCTGCGGCGACAGCACTTTGATCATCGTGTTGGTCCAGCGCATCTGCCGCGGCGTCCGCGGGGGGGGCGGTCGAGGGCCGGATCGAGCAGAGCCCGGTCGCGGGCGGTCCGGGCGGTCCAGGCGGTCCAGGCGGTCCAGGCGGTCCGGGCGAGCATCTCCCGGTGGAGGGAGCCGCGGACGGCGGCCAGGTGCGGGGCGCACAGGTCCTCCGGGAGGAGCAGCCCGGTCTCCGGGCGCCGTCCGGGGCCTGGGCGGCCTTCTCACGGAGGGCGGCGAGCGCGCCGGGCGCGGTGTGGCCGCGGGGGCCGGACAGCCCGACGCCGTGGTCCCGTCGGCGGCGCGTCCGGGGCGGCCGTCGGGCGGCCGGTGGCCCCCGGGGGTGTCCCGGCAGCCGTAGGGGAACGGCACGGGCACCACGCCGTCACGGACCGCCACGGTCCGCAGCCGGGCCCGGAGCGCCCCGCGCGGGGCGGTGACCTGGACCAGGCCACCGTCGGCCGGTCCGGCACGGCGGCCTCCACCGGGGGATCTCCGTCCGGACGTCCGGCGCGGCGGCGTTCGGTCCGGGCGCGTGAAGCGTGCGCACGCCCAGGGGTCGGTGAGCCGGTCCGGCGGGCCGTCCACGGTGGTCCGGTCTTCACGGCGCGGGGATGTCACGGGGCGGACGCCCGCCTCCCCCTCACCGGCCCGGCCCTCACTCCTCACACTCATCACGCGACCCGGAGTGACGGACTGACACACCTTCACCATTCCTTCGGGGTTATGTTCACCGACGGGCTGGCAAGGGCCGTTCGGTCCTCCCTAGGATGTATTTCCTGTCCAGCCAGTCCAGTTGGCGCGGCACTCCACAGGGGGAACGATGCACGCCGGTAAGCAGTTGTCCACCGAGATCGACGCAACCGTGCCGACGGCCGCGCGTATGTACGACTACTACCTGGGCGGCAGGGACAACTACGCCGCGGACCGGGCCGCGGTCGAGGAACTCGACAAGGTGGTGCCGAGCACCCGCCGGCTGGCCCTGAACAACCGGCGTTTCCTGCAGCGCGTGGTCCGCACGCTCACCCAGGAGTACGGAATACGGCAGTACCTGGACCACGGCTCCGGCCTGCCCACGCAGGACAACGTCCACCAGGTGGCGCAGCGCGTCGACCCCACCACCCACGTCGTGTACGTCGACAACGACCCGATGGTGCTGGTGCACGGCCGGGCCCTGCTGGAGCAGGACGAGCGCACGGTGGTCATACAGGCGGACATGCGCGACACCGACAGGATCTTCGGCCATGCCGAGACCCAGCGGCTGATCGACTTCGACGAGCCGGTCTGCGTGCTGTTCAACTCGGTCTTCCACTGCATTCCGGACAGTGACACCGACGGTCCGCGGGCCGTCGCCGACCGGGTGCGGGAGCGGCTCGCGCCGGGCAGCTTCATGGTGATGTGCCAGCTGGTCAGCGAGGACGAGAAGGTCCGCGACTTCGTCACCGGCTTCATGGACCAGGCGACCCAGGGACGCTGGGGCCGGGTCCGCCAGGAGAAGGACGTCGAGGCGCTCTTCGAGGGGCTGGAGGTCCTCGACCCGGGCCTGGTGGAGGTGTCCACCTGGCGTCCGGACACGGAGGTGGCGCCCGTTCAGCTCACGCGGGAGTGGATCGAGTTCGGCGGCGTGGGCCGGATACCCGAGTAGCCCTCCCGGTCCCGCGCCGCCCTCCACCGGATCTCGTGGGACCGGAAGGGGCGTCGGTGCGTCCGGGCGCGGACGCCTCGGGCACGACGCTCGTCAGGAGAGGGCGTAGCGCTCCTCGATCGTGCGGCGCAGCATCTCGACGGACGCGCGGGGCGTGAGCGCCTCGTCGGCGAGACGGTCGAGCACGATCCGGTACTCCTCGGTCTCGTCGCGGTCCTCGAGGAAGTTGGCGCTTCCGATCTGCTCCAGGTAGACCACGTCGGGCAGGTCGAGGCCGCCGAAGCGCAGGTAGGTCACCGGGATGGCGGGCGCCGAGGCGTTGGTGACGTCCAGCGGGACGATCTGCAGGGTGACGTTCGGCCGCTCGGCCATCGTGGCGAGGTGGCCGAGCTGCTCGCGCATCACGGCGCGGTCGCCGAGGACACGCAGCAGGACCGACTCGTCGATGACGGCCCACAGCTGCGGGGCGTCCTCGCGGAGCAGCAGCCGGGCCCGGTGCATGCGCAGCTCGATCCGCCGCTGCACCTCGCTCGCCGGGGCGTTGGGCAGTCCGCGCTCGACGACCGCGCGGGTGTAGTCGGCGGTCTGCAGCAGTCCCGGGACGTACTGGATCTCGAACGTACGGATGGTGGCGGCGGCCTCCTGGAGTCCGACCAGCCGGTCGAACCACTCGGGCATCAGCCGCTTGTCGTACCGCTGCCACCAGCCCGGTTCGCCGGCCCGCCGGAGCAGCTTGAGGAGGACGGAGGCCGCGTAGGCGTCGGTGCCGTAGAGGTCGAGCAGCTTCCGTACGTCGGCCTCGGTCGGCGGGCGGCGGCCCTTGCCGGACTCGATGCGGGACAGCTTGGCACCGCTGAAGCCGACGGAACGGGCCGCCTGGTCCTGGGACAGTCCGGCGTCCTCACGGAAACCGGCCAGCTGCACGCCCACCAGCATCTTGAGCAAGGTCGGCGCGGGCTCGGGTCTGTCCAGGTAGGGTTCCAGACGGGAGATGCGATGCGACGCGGCGGACATCCTGACTCCCAGCAGACCGGCACAAGGGCGATTCACACTATCGCATCTGATGCCGGCTCACGGAAACAGAATGCGACATGCCGATCAGAATCAGGCAGTTGCATTCCGCCTCACCGGCGCCGCCCCCAAGGGCCCACGCCGGCCGCACGGCGGTCATCGGGCGCGGGGGCCCGTCATCGGACGAGGTGGTCGAACTCACCGTCCTTCGCCCCCGCCAGGAAGGCGGCCAGCTCGGCGGCGGTGTACACGAGGGCCGGGCCGTCGGGGTCGCGGGAGTTGCGCATCGCGACGTCGCCGCCGGACAGCGGCGCGACCTCGACGCAGTTGCCTTCCGCGTTGCTGTGCCGGCTCTTTATCCAGCGGGCGTCCAACTGACTGGCCCGCACTCCGTTCCGCACTCCAGGCACCGCTGTCTCCTTGCTGCTGATCTCGTCCCGCCGCGCACGGCCGTCACCACGCTTGGCGAAAAACCTCGCGCAATTTCCCGTGCAATTGCACGGGAGCGCTGACAGCGTGGATAATAGCCGCGGCGTCAACCCCTGTGGGAGCGCCCCGTCCTGGCGTCGCATCGAGGAGATGCCGTGTCATCACCTGCGTATTTGACGTTCCGGTCGGCGGCCTCGGCCGTCTTACCGGCCGGCGGCGCCGGTGCCGGGCCGTTCGGCCCGCTGCCGGCGGTGCCGCACGAGGACGGGCCCCCGCTGTCGACGGTGCCCGCCGCCGCCCCCCACGCGGCGGTGAGCATCGCCTGCAGCGGGGAGGGCCTCGCGCGAGCGCGGTCCTTCATCCGCGACACCCTCGGGGACTGGTCGCTGCGGCAGTGCAGCGACGACGCCACCCTGGTGATGACCGAGCTGGCCGCCAACGCCGTCACCCACGCGGCGTCGCGCTGCCCGGGTGAGTCGGCCGTCCGGCTGGGGTTCCGTCTGGAGCCCGCGCACCTGCTGCTCACCGTCTCCGACCCCGACGACCACCCGCCCGTGCGGCACTCCCCCGGCGGCGACGCCGTTCTGGAGGAGCACGGCCGGGGGCTCCGCATCGTCGACGCCCTGTCCGAGGCGTGGGGCTGGTTCCCCGCCGTCCCGGCGGGCAAGACGGTGTGGGCCCGGTTGTCCACCCGTCCGTCCACCTGACACGACTGCCGCGGAAAGGCACCCACGCCATGCGCAGCGCTTCTACGGAACAGCCGAGCAGCGAGCGCCCAGTGCGCCACACGTCCCCCACCAAAGTGGCACGGTCCACGCCCCTCATGGCCCTGTCCCAGGTGCCGTGGGCCGACATGCAGGACTCCACCGGATCGGCGGCCGCCATTCCCCTGCTGCTCAACGGCATCGCCTGGGGCGACGCCGACACGGCCCGGGCCGCCCTCGAGGATCTGCGGAAACGGATCTGCCAGTACGGCTTCGTCACGGAGCAGGCGACCGCCGCGACGGTCCCGTTCCTCTGGGAGCTGGCGCAGTTGCCGCACGTCACCGTCCGGGCGGGCATCATCCAGCTGCTGAGGGCCATCGCCGACGCCCGGCAGTGGGAGAGCACGGCCGCCGCGTACCCCAAGCTGCTGAACCGCCGTGAGAACCCGGTGGTGTGGGAGCGGGCCGCGCGCCAGGCGGTGCGCGCCCGGCGCGGTGAGCTGAACCGGCTGCTGGCCGAGCCGGACACGGAGATCGCGCGCGCCAGCACGGAACTGGCACGGGCGCTGGCCGACTGAACCACCGGATCCGGCCGTTCCCGTACCGTCCCCGCGCCGACAGGGCGTGTCGGCGCGGGCTCCGAGCCCGGCGCCATGAGCCCGTCCTACGGGCCCGCACACTCCGGGACGCCCCCGCACGGGGCGGGCCCGGCCGAGAAGACGCGCGACTGTTCGGGGGACGGGTCGCGCGTCGGGGGGAGGGTCGCGCGCGGCCGAGGGGGAAGACCGCGCGCGACCCGCGTCCTTCCGCGGAGCACCCGTGCACGTCATGACGCACTGCGCGCCCCGCACACTCCGCGGTGCGGCTGCACGCCCTGCGCGCTCCCACGCCGATGCACACCTCGTGGTGCTCCCCGGCGTACCGGGGCGGCTCCCGTGGCTGCCGGAACGCGCCCATGGACCCCACATCCCGCGCGCCCCGCGCCTCCGTGCGCGCCCCGGCGCGCGCGGGAGCGCCGGGGCGTACTGGAGCGAACAGCGCGTTCACGTCGTCCGACAGACATACCGGCCCCTGCACCCGTCGATGCACGCGCCGTCCTCGGCCGCCCGAGGCGCGCGCCCCCGGCGGGAGAGGCCGGGCGGGCGTCCCGGGACGCGTCGGCCAGCCCCGCAGGCGGGGAGCGGCGCCCCTCCGAGCCCCGCGGCAGCGGCCTACCCTCGCCTCGATTCGCGTGGCAGTGTAGACATGGCACATGGTCCGACTCATGGGTCGATCCCGGACCCGGTCGCCCCAGCGGTCCGGTGCGGCGGCTTCGGTGCGGCGCCGGCGGCAGGAGAGCGGCCGCTCGGGGTGGCATCCGGTGGCGGGGCTGCGGTCGGTGGTGAGCGGGCGCAGCGTCGCCGGACAGGTGTTCGTACTGCACCTGGTGATGGTGCTGCTTCTGGTCGTCGCCGCCGTGGTGGCCCTGGTGCTCCAGGTGCAGCGGGACAGCACGCAGGAGGCCCGCGGCCGCTCCCTCGCCGTCGCCGAGACCTTCGCCAACGCCCCCGGCACGGTCGAGGCGCTGAAGTCCCCCGACCCCACGGCCGTGCTCCAGCCGCGCGCCGAGGCCGCCCGCGAGCGGTCGCACGTCGACTTCGTCGTCGTCATGAACACCGACGGCATCCGCTACACGCACCCCCGACCGGACCGCATCGGGAAGCAGTTCGTCGGCACGATCGAGCCCGCGCTGGCCGGCGAGCCGGTCGTGGAGGAGATCGAGGGCACCATCGGACACCTCGTGCAGGCCGTGGTGCCGGTGGAGGACCCGGACGGCGAGGTGGTCGGCCTGGTGTCGGCCGGCATCACCACGGAGAACGTCGGCGGGGTGACGGAGGCGCAGCTTCCGCTGGTACTGGGCGCGGCGCTCGCCGCGCTGGCCCTGGCGACCGGCGGCGCGGCCCTGATCAGCAGACGTCTGCTGCGCCAGACCCACGGCCTGGGCCCGCACGAGATGACCCGGATGTACGAACACCACGACGCCGTGCTGCACGCGGTGCGCGAGGGTGTGATGATCCTCGACGACGACGGCACGCTGCTGCTCGCCAACGACGAGGCACGCCGTCTGTTCAGCCTCCCCGAGGACGCCGAGGGCCGGCACGTCCGGGACCTGGGACTGGATCCGGCCACGACGGAGCTGCTGTCCTCGGGCCGGGTCGCCACGGACGAGGTGCTTCCGGTGGGTGACCGGCTGCTCGCGGTCAACCAGCGTCCCACCGACCCGGCGGGCCGCCACCGCGGCAGCGTCACCACCGTCCGCGACTCCACCGAGCTGCGGGCGCTGTCCGGCCGGGCGGAGGAGTCCCGCGAGCGGCTGAACATGCTCTACGACGCGGGCGTGGGCATCGGCACGAGCCTGGACGTGGCGCGGACCGCACAGGAGCTGTCGGACCTGGCCGTGCCCCGGTTCGCCGACTTCGTCACCGTGGACCTGTTCGAGTCGGTGCTGGGGGGCGGCCACCCCGACGCGGCCGCCGCGCTGCGCCGCACCGCCCGGACCGGTGTCGCCGACGACGCCCCGCTGTACCCGAGGGAACAGCAGATCCGCTTCGTCGAGTCGTCCCCGCAGGGCCGCAGCCTGACGACCGGCCGGGCGGTGCTGGAGCCGCGGCTCGACGAGGCGCCGGGCTGGCATGCCCAGGACGAGGAGCGCTCCGCGCAGGTGGTGGGGTACGGCATCCACTCGCTGATCACGGTGCCGCTGCGGGCCGGCTCGCTGGTCCTGGGCGTGGTCAGCTTCTGGCGTTCGCGCAAGCCGGAGCCGTTCGACGACGACGAGCTGGCGCTGGCGGAGGAGCTGGTCGCGCGGGCCGCGGTGTCCATCGACAACGCCCGCCGCTACACCCGCGAGCACAGCATGGCGGTGACGCTGCAGCGCAGTCTGCTGCCGCGCACGCTGCCCGAGCAGAACGCGCTCGAGATCGCCTACCGCTATCTGCCCGCGCAGGCCGGGGTGGGCGGCGACTGGTTCGACGTGCTGCCGCTGTCCGGCGCCCGGGTGGCGCTGGTGGTCGGCGACGTCGTCGGGCACGGGCTGCACGCGGCGGCCACCATGGGCCGGCTGCGCACGGCGGTGCACAACTTCTCCGCGCTCGACCTGCCGCCCGGCGAGCTGCTCGCGCTGCTGGACGAACTGGTCGGCCGGATCGACCAGGACGAGGCGCAGGACGAGCACGTCGCCCCGGTCATCGGCGCGACCTGCCTGTACGCCGTGTACGACCCGGTGGCGCGGCGCTGCACCGTGGCACGCGCGGGCCATCCGCCGCCGGCGCTGGTCCGGCCGGACGGGCACGTGGAGTTCCCGGACGTGCCCGCCGGTCCCCCGCTGGGCCTGGGCGGCCTGCCGTTCGAGTCGGCCGAGCTGGACCTGCCGGAGGGCAGCAGGCTGGTGCTGTACACCGACGGACTGGTCGAGGACCGCGAGCACGACATCGACGTCGGTCTGGAGCGGCTGCGGGAGGCGCTGGCGGGCGCCGGGGACTCCCCGGAGGAGACGTGCCGGGCGGTGGTGGAGGCCCGGCGTCCCGCGAAGGCGGCCGACGACATCGCGCTGATCGTGGCGCGGACCCGGGCGCTGCCCGCCGGGCGGATCGCTCAGTGGCCGGTGCCGTCGGATCCGGCGGCCGTGGGCGAGGTGCGGGCGGCGGTGACCCGGAAGCTGGCCGAGTGGGGGCTGGAGGAGCTGACGTTCGGCACGGAGCTGATCCTCAGCGAGCTGGTCACCAACGCGATGCGGCACGGCGCCGCGCCCATCCAGGTACGGATGCTGTACGAGCGTCACCTGATCTGCGAGGTCTACGACAGCAGCAGCACCGCCCCGCACCTGCGGTACGCGACCATGACGGACGAGGGCGGGCGCGGACTGTTCCTGGTCGCGCAGCTCGCCGAGCGCTGGGGCACGCGCTATCTGCCCGCCGGGAAGGTGATCTGGGCGGAGCAGAACCTGCCCTGAGGGCTCCGTGAGGACCCTGGCGTCGGCCCCATAAGATCACCTGGGGACAAGGCATAAGACCGGCTTATGAGCCCATAGACCGGACCCGCGTACCAGGTAAGGCAAGCCTCAGTTTAGGCTTTCCCACGAGACGCTTGTCATCGCTCGAAGGGAACCTGACCATGCCCCGCCCCCTGCGGGTAGCCATCGTCGGATCCGGCCCCGCCGGGATCTACGCCGCCGACGCCCTGCTCAAGTCCGACGTGGCCGCCGATCCCGGTGTGTCCATCGACATCTTCGAGCGGATGCCGGCGCCGTTCGGACTGATCCGTTACGGCGTCGCCCCCGACCACCCGCGGATCAAGGGCATCATCACCGCCCTGCACCAGGTGCTCGACAAGCCGCAGATCCGCCTGTTCGGCAACGTGGACTACGGCACCGACGTCCACCTCGACGACCTCCGCGCCTTCTACGACGGTGTGATCTTCGCCACCGGCGCCATGGCCGACCGCGCGCTGCCGATCCCGGGCATCGACCTGGACGGGTCCTACGGCGCCGCGGACTTCGTGTCCTGGTACGACGGCCACCCGGACGTGCCCCGCACCTGGCCGCTGGAGGCGGAGAAGGTCGCGGTGCTCGGCGTCGGCAACGTCGCCCTGGACGTGGCGCGCATCCTCGCCAAGACGGCCGACGAGCTGCTGCCCACCGAGATCCCGCCGAACGTCTACGAGGGCCTGAAGGCCAACAGGGCGATGGAGATCCACGTCTTCGGCCGCCGCGGCCCGGCGCAGGCGAAATTCAGCCCGATGGAGCTGCGGGAGCTGGACCACTCCCCCAGCATCGAGGTGATCGTCGACCCCGAGGACATCGACTACGACGACGGCTCGATCGCCACCCGGCGCGGCAACAAGCAGGCCGACATGGTCGCCAAGACCCTGGAGAACTGGGCGATCCGCGACGTCGGCGACCGTCCGCACAAGCTGTACCTGCACTTCTTCGAGTCGCCCACCGAGATCCTCGGCGAGGACGGCAAGGTCGTGGGCCTGCGCACCGAGCGCACCGCCCTCGACGGCACCGGCAACGTCAAGGGCACCGGCGAGTTCAAGGACTGGGACGTCACCGCGGTGTACCGCGCGGTCGGCTACCTGTCCGACAAGCTGCCCAAGCTGCCCTGGGACATCGAGTCCGGCACCGTGCCCGACGAGGGCGGCCGGGTCATCCAGGAGACCGGCGAGCACCTGGCGTCGACGTACGTCACCGGCTGGATCCGGCGCGGTCCGGTGGGCCTGATCGGGCACACCAAGGGCGACGCCAACGAGACCGTGGCCAACCTGCTGGACGACTACGCCCACGGGCGGCTCGGCACGCCCGGCTCCCCGGACCCCGAGGCGGTGGACGCGTTCCTCGCCGAGCGCGGCGTCCGTTACACCACCTGGGACGGCTGGTACCGCCTGGACGCGGCGGAGAAGGCGCTGGGCGAGCCGCAGGGCCGTGAGCGCGTGAAGATCGTCGAGCGTGAGGACATGCTCCGCGAGAGCGGCGCCTGACACCCCCGGGCCCCGGGCCGGGGCCCGTCCGCCGGGCGCCCGGCCGGTTCCGCGCCGGCCGGGCGTCCGGCGTCGTCATTCCGGCAGGGCCAGCCGGGCCGTCTCGCCCGGGTCCACGCGGACCGCGCGGTGTCCGGGCAGGTGCACCTCGATCGGGGAGTGGCCGGCGGCGGGCACGGTGATCTCCAGCAGCCTGCTCTCCAGCCGCAGCCGCACGCCCCAGTGTCCGTGGTAGCGGACGGTGAAGCCGTAGGAGGACAGCTCCGGCAGGGGCACGGGGTCGAGCCACAGGGCTCCGCCGCGCGTCTCCAGGCCGGTCAGGCCGCGTTGCACCAGGTCGAGGGTGCCGGCCATGGCGCCGAGGTGGATGCCCTCGCCCGTGGTGCCGCCCTGGATGTCGGCGATGTCGGACTGAAGGGCCTCCTGGCAGAACTTCCAGGCGTCCGCGCGGCGCGCCCGGGCCAGGATCCAGCCGTGCACCAGGCCGCTGAGGGTGGAGCCGTGGCTGGTGCGGTGCAGGTAGTGATCCACCGTGCGCCGCCAGGTCCGCTCGTCCAGGCTCAGTCCCAGCCGCCGGAAGACGCCCTGCAGTTCGGCGGGCGAGAACAGGTAGCCGAGCATGAGGACGTCCGCCTGCTTGGACGCCTGGTAGCGGTTGACGGTGTCGCCCTCGGCCTCCAGGATCCGGTCCAGCCGCCGGATGTCGCCGTACCGGCGCCGGTAGCCCCGCCAGTCCAGCTCGGCGAGTTCGCCGTACCCCTCGAACTGGCTGATGACGCCGTCGTGGAAGGGGACGTGCAGGGTGCGCGAGACATGGTCCCAGTGGTCGAGTTCGGCCTCGTCGAGGCCGGTGCGCTCGGCCAGCTCGCGGCGGCGCGGGTCGGGCAGGTGGCGCAGCACCTCCACGGTGCGGGCGAGCACCCAGGCGGCCGTGACGTTGGTGTACGCGTTGTCGTCGAGTCCGGGCTCGGGGGCGTCCGGGTAGCCTTCGTGGTACTCGTCGGGCCCCACCACGCCCTTGATGCGGAACCGGCCCAGCCGGTCGTCGAAGGCGGCGGAGCCGGCCCAGAAGCGGGAGATCTGCAGCAGCATCTCCGCGCCCTTGGTGTGCAGGAACTCCTCGTCGCCCGCGGCCTCGCAGTACTGCCACACGTTGTACGCGATCGCCGAGCCGACGTGGTGCTGCAGGTGCGAGTGGTCGGGCAGCCAGCGGCCCGAGCGCGGGTTGAGGTGCAGCTGCTGGGTCTCCTCACGGCCGTCGCTGCCGCTCTGCCACGGGTACATCGCGCCCCGCAGCCCGGCGTCGTGGGCGGCCGTGCGGGCGCGCTCGAGGCGCCGGTGGCGGTAGTGCAGCAGCGCCCGGGAGACCTCCGGGAAGTGCAGGTTCAGGTACGGCAGGACGAACAGCTCGTCCCAGAAGATGTGCCCCCGGTACGCCTCTCCGTGCAGGCCCCGGGCCGGGACCCCCACGTCCAGGTCGGCGGTGTGCGGGGAGAGGGTCTGCAGGACGTGGAAGAGGTGCAGCCGCAGGATGCGCCCCGCCTCGTCGGGCACGTCCGGTTCCGCCCGGCGCCAGAGCTGCTGCCAGGCCGTCAGATGGGGCGCCAGCAGCTCGTCGAAACCGGCGGCCCGGTGCACCCGGTCGACGGCGGCGTGCAGCGGGTCGCTGATGGCGGGGTCGCGGGAGGTGTGCAGGGCGACGACCTTGTCGACGGTGAGGGTCCGGCCCGCCGCCAGCTCCAGCCGGGTCGCCTGCACCGCGCGCGGCCGGTCGTGCCGGACGATGACGGACGCGGGCGAGGTCAGCCGGGAGGCGAGGGCGACGCGGATGTCGGAGGTCCGGGTGCGGCAGCGCAGCCAGACGGTGTCGCCGCGCGAGCTGCCGGTGAGCACATGGGTGAGGTGGCGGCCGTCCAGGTCGGCGTAGCGTGCCACCCCGGCGTTGGTGACGCCCCCGTCGAGTGCCGCCTCGACCTCCAGCGGCCCGGAGAACCCCTCGGCGGTGAACTCGGTGCGCAGGCCCGCGAGGTGCGGGTCGGCCATGTGGACGAACCGCAGTTGCCGCACCAGGAGCGCGCCCCCGGATCCGAGCCCGTACCGGGTCCGGCGCTCCATCAGCCCGGAGGACAGGTGCAGCGTGACGGCGTGCTCCAGGACGGTCCCGGTGTCGGGGGTCAGCCAGTCGTCGCCGGGCAGCCGGAACCGCAGCGGCAGCCAGTCGGGCAGGTTGACGACGTCCTCGTTCTCCACCTGCCGGCCGCCGACCGCGGAGACGAGCCGGTTGTAGACGCCGGCCGCGTAGGTGCCCGGGTAGTGCACCCCGTCGGCGGTGCACTCCGCCAGCGCGCCACGGGTGGCGAAGTAGCCGTTGCCGAGGGTGCACAGTGATTCGCGCAGACGCTCGTCGGCGGGGTCGTAGCCTTCGTACTGCCAGGTCCAGCCCGTCACTTCGCCGCTCCTCCCGCCGACGACCGCCGCGCACACGGTCGTACGGTCCCGTACGAGGGCGCCGGGGTGCCGCGGCGGCCCGGCGCCGTCACCGGCGGCGAGTCCTCCCTGCCGGGGGCCGGGCGGTCCCGCCGCGACCGGAACGGCGCACCGAGTACCCCCGGCCGGAGCGCACCACACACCGCCGGGGGGAGGGCTACTGCTCGCCCACCGGCACCCGCCACACCAGGGTGGTGCCGCCGCCGGGGGTGTCCGAGACGTCGAAGGAGCCGCCGAGCTGCTCGGCGCGCTCGGCCATGTTGCGCAGCCCGCTGCGCCGGCCGCCGGGGGGCAGGCCCACGCCGTCGTCGGCGACCGTCAGCCGCACCTCGCGCCCGTCGGTCTCCAGGGCCACCTGGACGTGGCCGGCGCGGGCGTGCCGGGCGACGTTGGTGAGCGCCTCGGAGAGCACGGCCACCAGATGGTCGGCGGCCTCCTTGGAGACGTGGGTGTCGATCAGGCCCTCCATCCGCACGCTGGGCGCGAAGCCCAGCAGCGGGGCGGCCTCCCCGACCAGCCGTACGACGCGGGCGCGCAGGCCGGCCCCGGCACCGCCCGCGGGCTCGCGCGAGCGCAGCCCGAAGATGGTCGACCGGATGATCTTGATGGTCTCGTCGAGGTCGTCGACGGCCCGCAGCACCCGCTCCGAGGCCCCCTCGTGCTCGATGAACCGGCCGGCGCTCTGCAGCGTCATGCCGGTGGCGAACAGCCGCTGGATGGCCAGGTCGTGCAGGTCGCGGGCGATGCGGTCGCGTTCCTCGAGCACGGCGATCTGTTCGGCGTCCTGGCGTCGCTCGGCCAGCTCCATCGCCACGGCGGCCTGGGCGGCGAAGCCCCGCAGCGGTTCGATCTCCTTGTCGGTGAAGACGGGGCGACCGACCGCGCGGACCAGCAGGAGGATGCCGCGCACACCGTGCTCGCCGCCGATCGGCACCGCCACGGCCGGGCCCAGCCCGGTGAAGGTCTGCGGGCCCCGGAGGACGCGTTCGTCGTGGGCGATGTCGGCGGAGGTGACGGGGGCGGCGGCGGCGAACGCCCGCCCGAGCAGGCTGCCCTCGGCCGGTACGACGAGGCCGCGGTGGGGCTCGGCGTCCTGCCCGAGGGCGAGTTCCACGGTCAGCGAGTCGGTGCCGGGCATGGGCACCGCGACGACGGCGAGGGCGGCCCCGGTGATCTCGCGGGCGCGCTCGGCGACCAGCAGCAGGGCCTCGCCGCGCTCGCTGCCGGACATCAGCCCGTGGGTGATCTCGGCGTTGGCCTGGAGCCAGCGCTCCCGCAGCCGGGAGTCCTCGTAGAGGCGGGCGTTGTCGATGGCGACGCCCGCGGCGACCGCGAGGGTCGACAGGACCGACTCGTCCTCCTCGTCGAACTGCAGCCCGCCGCGCTTCTCGGTCAGGTACAGGTTGCCGAAGACCTGGTCGCGGACGCGGATCGGGACGCCGAGGAAGGTGTTCATCGGCGGGTGGTGCGGCGGGAAGCCGTAGGAGGCGGGGTGCTCGGACAGCTTGGCCGCCCGCAGCGGTTCCGGGCGGCGGATCAGCTCGCCGAGGATGCCGTGGCCCTCCGGGAAGTGCCCGATGCGGGCGATCTCCTCGTCGCTGACGCCGACGGTGTGGAAGGCGGACAGCCGCTTGCCGTCCGGGCCGATCACGCCGAGGGCGGCGTACTGGGCGTCCACCAGTGCGGCGGCGGCCTCCACGATGGAGTGCAGCGCCTGCTCCAGTTCCAGTTCCCGGCCGACGGAGAGGACCGCCTCGAGAAGGCTGTGCACCCGGTCGCGGGTGCCGCGGGCCGCGTCGATGCGCGCCTGCAGCTCCTCCAGGAGTTCGTCGAGCCTGAGCTGCGGCAGCCGTACGCGCGCGTCCTCAGCCCGTTCCGGGGGCGTGTCCCGCCCGGCGTCTGTCACCCGTGTGCCTCCTGTCCCCACGCTCCGGCACCGCCCGCCCGGCGTCTCCCGGGGCGGGCCTCGGTCACGGTCCAGTGACCGTGACGGTACGGCATCGGACGGGACGCGCATCCGGCGGGGACCACGAGCGGGAACCGTCCCGTGCCCGTCCGCGGCGTCCGCGGCCCCGCGCCGGAAGGCGGTGGGCGGGGCCGCGGCCGCGGCCCGGCGGGGGGTGTCAGACCTCCAGTTCGTTCTCGATGCGGCGCAGCTGGTGCCGCGCCATGGCCAGGTTGGCCCGGTTGGAGTCCAGCACCAGGTAGAGGAAGAGGCCGTTGCCGCCGCGCCCCTTGAGCAGGCGGATCAGGTGGTACTGGCTGTTGAGGGTGATCAGGATGTCCTCGATCTCCTCCTTCAGGCCCAGCAGCTCCATGGTGCGCAGCTTGGACCGCACCACGTCGGTGTTGCCGGCCGCGGCGACCTCCAGGTTGAGTTCCTTGCCGCCGCCCAGGGTGCCGAGGGCCATGCCGCTGGTGTAGTCGACGAGCGCGGCGGCCGTCGCGCCGTCGATGGAGCTGAGGCATTCCTTGAGCGACGTCTCGGTGTTGGCCATGAGTGGTGTCCTTTCCGGATCGTGAAGGGTGGTGCGGGCCGGCGCCGTCGGTGTCCGGGCGTCCGGCCGGGGGGTGAGGTGTCGGTCAGCCGCCGGTCTGGGGCCGGGGCCGGTGGGCGGGGCGCTGCGGGGTCCGTACGGGGAGGGCGCCGATGGGCCGGGACCGGTCGGCGGGGTCCGGGGCGCCGGCGCCCTCGTGGGCGGCGGGCCGGTCGGCGTGGCGTCCGCCGCCGGGGCCGATGCGGGCGTCCACCAGTTCCGCGATCCGGGCGCCGCTGCGGCGGCCCTCCAGGTGGAGCCGGCCGACGTTGACCCGGTCGTCGGCGAGGAGGGTGAGCACGGCGGTGGTGCCGGCCGCGTAGGTGGCGATGCAGCCGAGGCCGCCGCGGACCAGGAGTTCGCGGAAGTCCCCGCGGCCGGCCGCGTCCGTCATCCGGTGGGCGACGCCGAGCGCGGCGGCCGTGAGCGCGGCGAGCCCCTCGGGTTCGGTGCCGGGCACGTCGTGGGCGAGGACGAGTCCGTCGACGGTGGCCGCGAGGGAGCCCGCCAGTCGCGGGACGCGGGTGCGGAGCCGACGCAGTTCGTCCAGCACGTCGGTCTCGACGGCCATGAGCAGTCTCCTTTCGGCACGCTGCCGGCGCGTGCGGATCACAGTGCCTCCAAGGCGTCCAGGAGCCGTCTCAGCAGCGCTGTGTCGGGCTCGTCCCAGTCGGCGCGGCCCGCGCCGGGGACGGGGTGGACGGGCGGGGCGGGCGCGGGGGCGACCAGACCGTCGGCGGCCAGCCGGCGCAGTTCGACGAGGGTGTGGAAGGTGCGGTGGGCGAGGGCGGACGCGATCTGCGCGGCGGTGCGTCCGCCGTCGACCAGGGCGAGGGCGCGGCCCCTGCGGGGCGGCAGCGCCCCCGGGTCGGCGTCGGGCGTCCGGGTCAGCGGCGCGGTGTCGACGGCCGGGTCGGGCCATATGCGGTCCAGCAGGGCGCGGCGGCGGTACGACTCGCGCAGCACCGTCGCGACCGGGACGGGGCGGACCGCGCCGAGCCAGTGCGCGACCCCGGGGCGGAAGCGCAGGGCGGTGCCGTCGTGGGCGAGCGCGAAGTACGCCGCGTCGAACAGCGCGCCCAGGTGGGCCAGTTCGAGCGCGCCGGCGGTGAGGCGCCCGCTGTCCACGAGCTGGCGGCCGACCCGCTGCCGGGCCCCGGCCCGCTCGACCGCCTCCCACCAGCCGGCCGGGGCCAGGGCGCCGCTGCGGGTGAGCAGGTCGCCGAGGTCGGGGCTGTGGGCGGACTCGGCGTGGACCACGTGTCCGGCGGCGAGGTAGAAGATCCCGGAGCGTGTGGTGAGCGCTCCGGTGGCCCGGTCGGCGGCGAGCGTGTCCAGCACTTCGGGGGCGGACCCGTCCGCGCGGGCGGCGGCAGCGGTCATCCGAGCACCATCCGGTCCGCCATCTCGGCCAGCCGGATACGGGCCAGGGCGAGGTTGCCGTCGGCGCGGTCCAGCCACAGGAACAGGAAGACCGTGCTGTCGAAGGCCGTGACGACGAACCGCAGCAGGTGGAAGGCGTCCGCGGTGGTGAGGATCAGGTCCTCCACGGGCGGTTCCTTGCCCCGGCCGGCGTGCGCGGGGGCGAGGGCGCCGCTCTCCATCGCCAGGCGGGCCAGTTCGGCGGTCTCGGCGGCGGTCGCCTCGACGTCGCCGCCCGGCGCCTCCCCCACCGCGCCCAGGGCGAGCCCGCTGATCCAGTCGACCACCAGGGCGCCACGGGCCCCGGGCAGTCGCATGGCTTCCACCAGACTCTCGTCGATTCCGGGCACGCCGGATCCCCCTCCTCGCACGGCCGTACCGCGAACGTGATGTCGACGTTACGGTGCGTGCTCGGTCGTGGTGAGGGCTTTGGCGATTTCCCGGGGAATATGCGACACGGACATCCGGGCGCTGGTAGGGTCCGCGCTTCCCGCCTCCGGCCGGGGGCGGTACGGGCGGCCCACGCGGGCGTTTCCCGAGCAGGCGCCCGCGCGTGTGCGGGCGGAGCCGGCCCCGACGCGGACGGCGGGCCGGCCCCGCCCGCGCGGCCGTGGTGAGGACCGGGGACCAGGTGGGACCACGGGTGAAGGGGCGTCACCGGGTGCGCGCCGCGCGCACCCCGCACGCGTCACGCCGAACACGGCCGGGACGCCGGCCGTCCGGGCGGGCCGCCCCCGGGCCGGACAGCCGTACGGCGCAACCCGGCGTCCCGTCGTCCGGCGCGGGCGACGATACTGAGGGCAGCACGTGCCCCCGCTGACGACTGGACCCATGCCGATCTCTGCCACAGCCCGCCCCACCGTCCCTCCCACCGTCTGGGCCACCCGCGGCCGCCACGTCGGAGAGCGGGCCGAGGAGACGCTCCGGCGCGGCCTCTTCGCCCTGAAGGACGCCGGGCGCATCGACGACTTCCTGGAACTCCCGGCGGACGACACCAAGCCCGACCTGGTGTTCGAGTCCCGGACGCGGGTCGGTGACGGGGTCACGGTCCGCGCCCGGCTCACCCTCGCCCCCGCCAAGGGGAAGGGGCGCGAGCGGGACTGGCTCCTGGTCGCGGAGGCGGAGCAGCCCTGGGACCGCTCCTGGCCGTCCCCGGTCACCCTGTTCTGGCCCTCCGGACCGGACGCCGCCTGGAACCACGACCCCGCGTCCGGACTGCGGCCCGGGGAGATCAACCCGCTCCCGGAGGACGACAAGGACGTACGGCGCCGGCTGCGGGACTGCGCACGCGACCCCTGGTACATCCACGTGGTGGTCCACGAGGCGATGACCCCGGACGAGCGCGGCCACGTGCCGCTCGCGCACTGGCTGCCGCCCGGGCTGCGGCACCGGGTCGTCGAGCACCGGGCCACCCCGCAGCAGGCGCGGGTGACGAACTGGGCGCTGCGGGAGTTCGACGTGGAGGTCCCCCGGGGCGGCGCGGCGGTGCTGCCCGGCCGCCCCGCCCCCGAGGGGTACGAGCCGGACGCCTTCGCCGTGCGCGCGGTCTTCCTCGACGGCACGGAACCGGCGGACCTGGTCGACGCGGTGGTCCGCTACGACGCGCTGCCGAGGGAGCTGCCGGAGCAGGCCGCTCAGGCGCTGACCGCGCTGCGGGAGGACTGGCACCTGCTCACCCTCGCCGAGGAGCTCGAGCGGGAGCGGGCGCTGGTGGCGATGTACGCCGAGGCGCTGGACGCCATGACGAAGTCCCGCGACCTGTACCGCGAGGCCGCCGAACGCGCCCACGAGGCGCTGGCCGCGTACCGGGAGGCGGGCATCGCCGCCCCGCCCCCGGCCCAGCCGCCCGGGCCGCGGACCCCTGCCCCGTTCCAGCACCTGACCCGCACGCTGGAGCGCCTGAAGGCGGGCGGGTCCCGGCGTGCCCGCTCGGCCCAGGAGGACACGGACGCGGCACCGGAGCCGGAGCCGACGCCTTCGGACGACCGGTGAGCCGGCGGGCCGCGGTACGCGGTCGTCGTGACCGACCGTACGGGGACCGCCCGGGACATGCCCGCCCGCGTCGGCCCCGGGGCGGTGTCCGTCGGGCACGGTGACGCCCCGGCCGGGTGAGGGCACCGGTGCGCCTCGCCAGGGGGCGCGCCGGCCTCGGCCGTGAAGGCGTGCCGTACCGGGTCGACGTACCCCCGGGCCGTGCCGGACGGGCCACGACGGCCGGTGCGCCGGGAGGGCCGGCGAAGGCCTCGAAGCGGCGGCCGCCGCTGCGGGCCGCGGTGCCGGGCGTGAACGGGGGCCGGGCCGGCGCTGCCCCGTCCACCGCCCGGGACGGCTCCGGGAGTCAGTCCGTGGCGTGGTGGGGTTCGGCAGGCGGCCACGGGGACCAGCGGGTGCCCGGGGCCGCGGCGGCCACGCGGACCACCAGGGCCACCAACGTCAGCAGCGCCGCCGCGACGGCGGCCGACGTGGCGAGCCAGGCCGGCGCGAGGGCGAGGTCGACCGCCCTCGGCAGGGCCGCCTCGGGGAACGAGCCTCCGTAGGCGTGGGCGGCGGCGGGCACGGATGCCGCCACGACCCCTGAGGCGAGCGCGGCCACCGCGGGGCGCACGACGAGGACCAGCGCCGGCACCGTGCACAGCACCGACAGGCCGACGGCCAGGACGTGCACGTCGAGTGACACGCCGTCACGTTGCAGCGGGAAGTGGGTCACCGCGCAGACGGCGAGGGCCACGGCCGCCGGCCAGCTCGTCCAGATCACCGGCCGGGCGACGGGCCGGGACGCGCGGGCGGCGCTGCCGGGGCGGCGGGCCGCACGCGGCGTCCGGCGGGCGGCGGGGCGAGGACGCCCGGCCCGCAGGACGCCCCCGCGGGGGGCCGCGGCGCGCTCGGCCTCGGGGCGGAGGCCCTGTTGCCGTTCCTCTCCCGGACCTTCCGTCCCCTGCGCGGGCCGCGCCTCGGCCGCGGCCGTGGCCGCCCGGACGAGGTGCTCGGGGGGCCGGTGGGCGGCCAGACGGTCGATCAGTTCGACCAGTTCGTCGACGGAACGGCCGGTGGCGGCGGCGCGCAGGGCCTCCTCGCGGCAGTGCGGCGCGAGGGGCTCGTTGTGCAGGAGCGCGACGAGGAGGGTGACGTCCTCCACCGGGCGGTGGGCGGCGGCCGCGCGGATCGTCTCGTCCGCGCTGGCGGCGTCGCGGGGAGGGCGGGTCAGCAGGGCGACCAGCCGGGTGACGTCCTCCACGGACCGGTCGACGCCGGCGGCGCGCAGGGCGTCGACGACGGCACGGGTGTGCTCGGGCGACCGTTCGAGCGCGGTGATGAGGTCGACGACCTCCTCGAGGGGACGGTCGGACACGGCGGCGTGCACCAGGTCGGTGACCGGATCGGCGTACGGCCGCCCGGTCGCGCCCGCCGCCGCACCCGGCGGGCCGGCGGGCGTCCGCGCGTCACGGGGGCCGCGCGCGTCATGCGTGTCGCGTGCGTCACGGGGATCGCGCGGCTCTCCCGGTTCCCTCGGGGCACGGGTGTCCACCGGGTCCACCGGATAGGCCGTCGCCACCGGGTCCTCCGGCCTTTCCGCGTCGGCGGGTCCGCGGCGCCCTCCGACCGGATCGCGTGGGTGGTTGCCGTGCACGGGATCGCGGGAGTGGTGCGCGTCGGCCCGAGGGGCCCGGTGGTCCGCCCCGGACGGGTCACGCGGGCGTGCGGTGTCCGCCGTCGGGTCCGCCGCGTACCCCGTTCGGTCGACCGGAGCCGGGTGCTCCGCCGTCCGGGAGCGTGCCCGGGCCGGCTCGGTCCGGTGCGTGCCGGTCGCGGTGCCCGTCGTGCCGGCGGGCGGAACCGCGGGCGGGTCGACGGGTATGCCGGATCCGTTGGAGGAGGACGACGAGAAAGTGGTCATGATCGACTCCAGGGTGAAGACTGATGACCATTACTAGGCTCCCCCACCGCGTGCTGCCACTTGACTGAGCCGCAGGGATGACCTGCGACGATTCCGTGTTTCGGGTGGTGTTCACGGGGCAGCGGTCGCGTGCGCGGCATGGCCGGTCCCCGCCGCCTTACCGGGGCCCGGAGCGGGAATCCGTTTCCTCGAGGACTGTGTCGCGGCGCGAGGCCGCGGCACGCGGCTCACCGGGAGGAGGGCAGTGAACTTGGACACGTCCACCGTGGTGTGGGGCGTCGCGGTCCTCGCGGCCGTGATGCTGGCCGGCGCCGTGGCCGTGCTGGTCCGTCTGGTCCGCACGCGGCGGGAGTTGCGGCGGGCGGGGCTGCCCACCGGGCCCCGCTGGGTGTTCTGGGGCGCGGTGCTCTATCTGGTGCTGCCGGCCGATCTGTTGCCCGATCCGGTGTACCTGGACGACATCGGCGTCCTTCTGCTCGCTCTGCGCACCATGCGTGGCTCCCTCGGCGCGGGGGTGCCCGGAGCACCCGGAAGGCGGCCGGGCCGGCAACCCGCCGATGATTACGCTCCGTGAGGAAACCAACCACCCGTTCGATTCGTATAAGTCTCTGGAAGCCAACGCTAGTCGGCGGACCAAGCGGCGGCGCACAGAAGGCCGTTGCCTGATCGGCGCAGCACCGACGAGGGAGAGACGATGCAACCGTTCGCGCTCAACTACGCCCGTCCGGCGGTGGAGTTGGCCGTTGCCACTCCGTATGCGTATGACTCCGGACTGCAGTTGAACGTCCTCGGTGACGGGCGGATCGCGGCCTGCGACCACGCGCTGTTGCGCGAGGTGGGGACGACGACGTCCACCGCGGGCTCCAAGACCCACTTCGACGACTGAACGCGGACCGTAGACCATGACCGTGCTGATCCTCACCTGCGAGGAGGATGTGACCGCCGACATGGTGGTGGTCCATCTGAACGGCGCAGGGGTGCCGGTGGTCCGTCTCGACCCCGCCGATCTCACCGGGGGCGTCTCGCTGTCCGGCGAGTACGTCCACGGCCGGTTCCGCGGCCATCTGTCCGCCGGCGGACGGCTGGTGAGCATCGGCGGGCTGCGGTCGGTGTGGGTGCGCCGGCCCGGCCCGCCGGCCGAGCGCGCGCCGCAGCCGTCCGCGTGGCTGACCGAGGAGGCGTCGCAGGCGCTCTACGGCATGCTGCGCGGCTGCGACGCGCGATGGATGAATCACCCGGACGCCGCGCGGCAGGCCCGCCACAAGCCGTGGCAGCTGCGCCTGGCCCAGCACTGCGGGCTGCCCGTGCCGGCGACGGTGATCACGACGTTCCCGCGCGCGGCGCGGGAGTTCGCGGAGCGCTTCCCGGACCTGGTGGTCAAACCGGTGTCGGGGGCGCACCCGCAGGACCCGCCGCGGGCCGTGCCGACCAGCAGGGTGCCGCCGGACGCGGACTTCTCGGCGGTGGCCTACGGGCCGACGCTGCTCCAGCGGCGGATCGCCAAGCGGGGCGACATCCGGCTCACCGTGGTGGGCGACGTGCTGCTGGCGGCGCGCAAGGCGACGACGCCGGACGCCGACCCGGAGGTGGTGGACGTGCGCTTCGCCGCGCCCGGGCCGCCGTGGGAGCCCGCGGAGGTCCCGCCGCGCACCGCGGCCGCCGTGCTCGACTACATGCGCCGGGCGCACCTGGCGTACGGGGCCTTCGACTTCGCCGAGGACGCGGACGGGACCTGGTGGTTCCTCGAGTGCAACCAGTCGGGGCAGTTCGGGTTCGTCGAGGTGGAGACGGAACAGCCGATCGCGCGGACCATCGCGGAGTGGCTGTCCCGTCCCGTGCCCGAGGAGCCCGCGGAGCTGGACGGGACGATCACCACGGCGCGGTGAGCTTCCCGCCACCACGCAGGGCGGGGGCGGAGCGGGCGCGGGTCAGTGCGGCCGGGGCCCGGGCAGCAGGGCGGCACGGTGCCAGCCGTTGCCCTGGGCCGGCGGCCGGTCGAGGCCGGAGCCGTAGCCGGGCGACTGCAGGGGCCGCATGACCGACTCCAGTTCCCTGTGCACGCGTTCTGCCTCGCGGCGGACCTGTGCGGGCACGTCGCCGCACTCCGCGATGAGTCGGTCGTAGATGGGGGAATCTCGGAACACCCGACAACGTGCCTTTCTGCTCGGCGGTCCCGGTGCAGGACCGCGACTGCCGAGTGTAGGCGGCCACCGGGGGTGAAGTGGGCGTTCCGGGCGTCAGGCGCCCGTCGTGGAACCGGGCCGGACGATCATCAGGACGGTGACGGTCGCCCAGAGCAGGTTGAACACGCCGGTGAACATGGCGAGTTGCGCGGTGCTGCGCCGTTCCACGGGCCTGCGCTCGGTCACCTGCGCGACGAGTTCCTCCTGACGGGGGAGCACGAGGGCGATGAGCGTACCGGCGGCGACCGCGGTCAGGAGGACCGAGGCGACGAGCCAGGCGTCGCCCAGGACGCCCATCGCGAGGGCGGTGGCGAGGCCCAGCACCGGCACGAGCACGCCGAAGCCCGCGTAGACGCGGCAGATGCGGTGGAGCAGCCGCACGGCTCCGGCCGTCCCCGCGCCGGGATCGGACCCGTCCGCCGGGGCGGCGCGGCGCACGGCCGGCGGGAACATGCTGGCGGCGACGGTCACCGGACCGACGGCGACGATGGCGGCCAGGACATGGAGGGACAGGAGCAGCTTGGTCACCGGGACTCTTCCTCGACGTGGGCGGCGGGATGCCGGGCTCACGCTAGGGGCCGTCGCGGCGGCCGGACAGCGGCTGGATCGACAGTTCCCCACGGGTTCCCGCCAACGCCTCCGACCAGGCGCGCATCGCGTCGGCCCAGGCGCGGACGCGTGGCGGGAACCTGTCTAGGGTGGCGTTCATGCACTCCGTGGCGATCCTCGTTCTGGACGGTGTGGTGCCGTTCGACATGGCGGCCCCCATGCAGGTGTTCGACTTCACACGGCTGCCCGACGGGCGGCATCCGTACCGCGTCCGGCTGTGCGCCGAGCGGCCGGAGGTGGCCGCGGACGGAGGCTTCGCGCTGCGCGTCGACCGCGGGCTCGAGGCGCTGGCCGACGCCGACACGGTGATCGTCCCGGGGCGCGCCCCGGGCTCCCCGCCGCCCTCCCCCGGGGTGCTCGCGGCGCTGCGGGAGACGGCGGCGGCGGGCACCAGGATCGCGTCGGTGTGCGTGGGCGCCTTCGTGCTCGCGGAGGCAGGGCTGCTGAACGGGCTGCGCGCCACCACGCACTGGGTGGCCGCCGAGGAGTTCGCGCGGGCGTATCCGAGGGTGGAGGTGGAGCCGGGCGTGCTCTACGTGGACAACGGGCGGATCCTCACCTCGGCCGGAGCCGCCGCCGCGCTGGACATGTGCCTGCACATGATCCGCCGGGACTTCGGTTCCGCGGTGGCGGCGAACGCGGCGCGGATGTCGGTGATGCCGCTGGAACGGGAGGGCGGGCAGGCCCAGTTCATCGTGCACGAGCACCCGCCCGTGCCGCGCGGCTCGGACCTGGAGCCGCTGTTGGATTGGATCGAGGACAACCTCGCGCGCGAGGTGACGCTCGCGGCGATGGCGGCGCGGGCCGGGATGAGCGAGCGCACCTTCAGCCGCCGCTTCCGCGAGCAGACCGGCACCACTCCGCTGCAGTGGCTGCTGCGGGCCCGGGTGCGGCGCGCCCAGTACCTGCTGGAGAACAGCGACCACACGGTCGACCGGATCGCCCAGCAGGCGGGATTCGGGTCCACCACCGCGTTCCGCGAGCGGTTCCGCAAGGTGGTGGGCACGACCCCGTACGCCTATCGCAGGTCGTTCGAGGGCGGGCGCGCCGCCGGCGTCCCGGGGG
Organism: Streptomyces sp. DH-12; assembly: GCF_002899455.1. GTDB lineage: Bacteria > Actinomycetota > Actinomycetes > Streptomycetales > Streptomycetaceae > Streptomyces. Next base: position 702,710 of record NZ_PPFB01000001.1, read on the forward strand.
ACGGCCGTCCCCCGGGCTCAGACGGCCAGCGGCAGACCGCTCTCCCCGTCCGCCCGGGGTGACCGGCAGAGGTCGGTCCGGGCCCGGGCGAGCAGGTCGTCGGCGCGCGCGATGGCGTCGTGGACGCCGGCCGTGCCCATCGTCGCGCAGAGCCTGCGGGTGACGTCCTCCAGCTCCCTGGTCACCGCCGGGTTCTGCCGTTCCGCCTGCGCGATCCGCAGCGTCGCATACCGCGTCAGCAGCCGTCTGACGGCCTTCGGATCCGGTACGAGCACGTAGCGCCCCTCTCGTGTTTTTCGCTGCGTATGCCCGAAGACGACGAAAGCACGCACTTCCTACGCTCTGCTGATCGAAATTGACCAAAAACATTCGCTCTGCGACCGGGTCATGGGGACGGGTGACCGTTCGCGCCGTCTGACGGCGGTTCAGGCCACCTGACCGCCGTGCAGCGCCGTGTACGCGCCGCCGCGCCGCAGCAGCTCCTCGTGCGTGCCGACCTCCTGGATCGCCCCGTCGGACATCACCACGATCCGGTCGGCGCCGCGCACCGTGGACAGCCGGTGCGCCACCACGAACGTGGTCCGCCCGCGCAGCAGCCGGGCGAGCGCCTCCTGCACCAGCGCCTCCGAGCGGGTGTCCAGCGCCGAGGTCGCCTCGTCCAGCACCAGCACCTTGGGGTCCCGTATCAGGGCGCGGGCGATGGCCAGGCGCTGGCGCTGCCCGCCGGACAGCCGCGCCCCGCGCTCCCCGACGAGGGTGTCCAGGCCCTGCGGCAGCCGGTCGACGAACTCCAGCGCGTTGGCGTCGCGCAGCGCGGCCCGGACCGTCCCCTCGTCCGCGTCGTCCATCCCGTACGCGACGTTCTCCCGCACGGTGCCGTCGAACAGGATCGACTCCTGGGGCACCACGGACAGGAAGCGCCGGTAGGTGCGCAGGTCCAGGGTGTTCATGTCGGCGCCGTCGACCAGCAGCCGGCCCGAGGTGGGGCGGATGAACCCGATGACGAGGTTGAGCACCGTGGACTTGCCCGCGCCGGACGCGCCGACCAGGGCGATGGTCTCGCCGGGGGCGACGTCGAGGGTGAAGTCCCGCACGGCCGGACGCCCGTCGCCGTCGTAGGCGTGCCCGACGTGCTCGAAGGTGACCGCGCCGCGCAGCGCGGTGAGTTCGGCCTTGCCCTCGTTGTCCTCCAGCTCCGGCGCCTGCAGCACCTCGCCGACCGACCGCACGGACTCCAGCCCCTTGGTGACGACCGGCGCCAGACCCGCCAGCGTGGTGGTGGAGTTGGTGAGCGTGGTCAGGAAGGCGCTGAGCATCACGACGTCGCCGGCGGTGACGCCCCAGACGTCGTGGTACGACACGAGGGCGGCGCCGGCCAGCACCATCACGCCGACCACGTTGAGGACCACCCACGCCAGCGAGCCGAACCGCCCGTTGACCAGGTCGAGGCGCATCCCGGAGGTGAGCAGCCGGTCGAGGGTGCCGTGCATGCGGCGCAGTGCCTTGCCCTCCAGGCCGTGGGCGCGGGTGACGGGGATGAGCCGGGTCATCTCGGTCACGCGGGAGGACAGGGTCTCCACCTCGTGCCGGAAGTGCTCGTTGTGGGTGCGCAGCCGCGCCCTCAGCCGGGCGACGAGCAGGGCCGCGGCGGGCACGACGACGAGGAAGACGGGCAGGAACTCGGGGGTGCGCACGCCGATGATGACCAGACCGCCGGCCAGCACGGTGAGCGCGCCGAGCCCGGTCTCCGCGGTCTGCTGCACCATCTGCTCGACGGTCTCCACGTCCCGGACCACCTTGGCCTGGAGCACGCCCGCGCTGACCCGGGAGTGGTAGCCGAGGGAGAGCTGCTGCATGCGGGTGCACAGCGCGGAGCGCAGGGCGGTGCCCATGCGGCGGACGCTGCCGTACAGCAGGCGGACGTACAGCACGTGCAGCGGGTAGTTGACCAGCAGGATGACCATGATGACGCCGGTGCTGGTCCACAGCCGGGAGACCGGCTGGTGCTGGACGACGGTGTCGATGATGGACGCGGTGATCAGCGGCAGCAGCCAGACGGGGCTGTGCTTGACGGTGAAGACGACGACGGCCGCGGCGAGCCGGCCGCGGTCCGCGCGGAGCAGGTAGCCGAGGGTGCGCACCGGATGCTCGCCCCGGTAGCGGTGGTCGAGCGGTCTCGTCTGCGGCGATGTCATGGGCGGTGGTCCTCCCCCTGGGAACCGGCGGGCCGGCGCGAAGCCGCCCCGGGACGGCCCGCGCCCCGCGCCCGTCGGGGGCGCCGGGCGCGGGAACGGCTGCTCAGGCCGCGTCGAGCTGCGCGATCTCCTCAGCGCTCAGCACGAGGTCGGCGGCGCGCACGGAGTCCCGGACCGACTCCGGACGGCTGGCGCCCGGGATCGGCACGACGACCGGCGACCTGGCGAGCATCCAGGCCAGGCACACCTGGTGGGCGCTCACCCCGTGCGCCTGCGCGACGCGCGCGAACGGCTCGTAGGTGGAGCCGAGTTCACCGGCCTTGGTGATGCCGCCGAAGGGGCTCCAGGGCAGGAAGGCGACACCGAGCGCGTCGCACAGTTCCAGCTCCGGCTCGCTGGAGCGGAAGGCGGGCGAGAACTGGTTCTGCACGGAGACGAGACGCCCGCCGAGGATCTCCTGGGCCTCCCGGATCTGCTCGGGGCCGGCGTTGGAGATGCCGGCCATGCGGATCTTCCCCTCGTCGAGCAGGTCGCGGAGGGCGCCCACGGACTCGGCGTACGGGACGCGGGGGTCGGGCCGGTGGAACTGGTAGAGGCCGATCGCCTCCACGCCCAGCCGGCGCAGGGACGCCTCGCAGGCCCGCTTGAGGTGCTCCGGGCTGCCGTCGAGGGTCCAGCTGCCGTCGCCGGGGCGCAGGTGTCCGCCCTTGGTGGCGACCAGGACGTCGCCGCCTCGCTCGTGGGAGGCGAGCGCCTTGGCGATCAGGCTCTCGTTGTGCCCCACCTCCCCGGCGTCCCGGTGGTAGGCGTCCGCGGTGTCGATCAGGGTGACGCCCGCGTCCAGGGCGGCGTGCAGGGTGGCCAGGGAACGGGACTCGTCGGGTCGCCCCTCGATCGACATGGGCATCCCGCCCAGTCCGATCGCGGAGACCTCGACCTCACCGATACGACGCGTGTGCATGTGCGAGAAGCCCCTTCCGGCTGTCGTGCTGGCGGTCGTGGAAAGCGCGTACCAGCCTCGTCGCCGCGTGCCCGGAAATCCAACGCGGAAATCCGAACGGATTCATCGGACCGGTCACTGAATCGACCGGCCCCCCACGCCGCTCGCCCGTGCCCGGCACCACCGTCACCACGCGTTCCTCCGCCCCGGCGTCGCGCTGCCCCGTTCCGGGAGGCTCCGACGGCCCCGCTCCTCCCTCCGTACCTCGACGGGAACGCCGGGCAGGCGACGGAGTGCCACGAGGGGGTTTCCGGCGGGGAGCCGGGCCCGCACCCCTTCGGTGAGGCCGGCGGCGCCGGCAGGGGCGCGCCGACAAGACCACGCATGGCAGGCCCACCACCACCGACGGCTTCGCGGCCAGGGGCCCGGACATGCCGTCGGGCACGGCGGGTCGGCGGTTGACACGGCCTTCCGGCGGGGATCATCGTGCAGGTCTGGCGCGCGCCGGCGGGGCGCGGCGCGGAGATCGGCCCGGCGGCGGACGGCGCCCCCGGGGAGAGGCGGCGGCATGCGGATCGGACTGCTCGGCACCGGACCCTGGGCGCGGGCGGCGCACGCCCCCGCGCTGAGCGGCCACCCGGACCTCGACTTCGCCGGCGTGTGGGGCCGCAGGCCCGAGGCCGCCGGCGAGCTGGCCACGGTGTACGGCGTCCGGGCGTACGAGGACGTCGACGCGCTGCTCGCCGACGTGGACGCGGTCGCCGTGGCGCTGCCCCCGGCCGTGCAGGCGGAGCTGGCGGTGCGGGCCGCGCGGGCGGGACGCCATCTGCTGCTGGACAAGCCGCTCGCGCCGACGGTGGCGCAGGGGCGTGCGGTGGTGGAGGCCGTCGAGGCGGCGGGGGTGGCCTCCGTGGTCTTCTTCACCACCCGCTTCCAGCCGGAGCCGCAGGCGTGGATCGAGGAACAGGGGCGCGTCGACGGCTGGTTCACCGGGCGGGCGCAGTGGCTCGGCGCGGTGTTCACCTCCGGGGACGACCCCTTCGCCGCCTCGCCCTGGCGGCGGGAGAAGGGCGCGCTGTGGGACGTCGGCCCGCACGCCCTGTCCGTCCTGCTGCCGGTGCTGGGCGAGCCGCGCCGGGTGACGGCGGCGGCGTACGGGCCCGGGGACACGGTGCATCTCGTCCTCGACCACGCGGGCGGCGCGTCGAGCAGCACGACCCTGAGTCTGACCGCTCCCCCGGCCGCCGCGGGCGCCATGGTGGAGCTGCGGGGCGAATCCGGGGTGACCGTGCTGCCCGAGGCCGGGCAGGACGCCGTACCGGCGCTCCGCCGGGCAGCCGACGCGCTGATCGCCGCGGCCGGCTCCGGTACGCCCCACCCGTGCGACGCGGCGTTCGCCTTCACCGTCACGCGGATCCTCGCCACCGCGGAGACGCTGCTGCACAGCGGCACGCACTGAGCACCGGACGGTTCGGCGAGCGCGGAGCGGCCCCGCCGCCGGCACCGAGCGGAGTGCGGCCGGTGCGCTGCGTGTCCGGCCCGCCGGGACCCGCTTAAACGATCCTTAAGGACCGGTTAAGCGATCGTGCGCGCTGTGTCGCCCTTTCAAGAAGGCGCAGGTCAGCGGGTGTCAGGGACAAGTCGGACCCGTTGGCGGACCCGGCCCCGGTCCCTACCATCGGTGCCGCGTGCCGGTTCCGACGCACGGCCTGAGAGCGCTCTCACGCGCTTCCCGGGCCGGTCGGCCGGTGTGCCACCGCAACCCGCACGAGCACTCTGGAGATCCCCCACATGACTCCTCGGCACCAGCGCGCCCTCGGCCGGCGCAAGCTCCTCCTCACCCTCGGCGGGGCCGCCGTGGCCCTGCCCGCCGCCGCGGTGATCGCCCCCCACGCCCTCGCCGACCAGTCCGGTGAGCGCCGGTCCGGCACGAAGGCGGCCGCCTCGCTGCCGCTGACGATCGTCAACGACAGCGGCTCCTTCGACAACGCCTCGGTGCACCTGTACGTCGTGGGCAACGCCGACGGCCGCCAGGTCCGGCTCACCCCTGACGGGACCCTCGCCCCGATCGACCTCGCCGACAACGGCCCGGACGGCTTCACCGACTACGCCATCAGCCTGTCCGGCGCCGAGACGACGCTGTCACTGCCGCACATGTCCGGCCGCATCTACGTCGCGCTCGGCGAGAAGCTGAGGTTCAAGGCCGTCGCGGACGGCAACGGCGCGCCCGCGCTGCAGTACCCGGCCGGGTGGGTCTCCTCGGACCCCAACTACGGCGTGCTGCACGACTGCGCCGAGTTCACGTACAACTCCGCCGGGCTGTTCTGCAACACGACCATGGTCGACATGTTCAGCGTGCCGCTGAGCATCCGGCTCACCGGCGCCGAGGACCAGACCACCGGCACGGTCCGCCCCGGGGGCCGCGCGGCCGCGTTCGCCGCCGTCCGGGAGACGGAGGCGTTCTCGCGGCTGGTGGTGGACGACACCCGGATCATCGCGCCCGGTCACGGCCTGGACGCGGGGCTGTTCGCCGAGGACTACTTCGCCCCGTACATCGACGAGGTGTGGAGCACCTACACCGGCCGGGACCTGAGGGTCACCACCAACGCCGGCACCTTCACCGGCCGGGTGCGCGGGGACCGGTTCACCTTCGACGGGCCCGCCCAGGTCGCGTTCGACAAGCCGTCCACCCGCGACGTGCTGTTCTGCGACGGCGCCCTGGCCGCGCCGAACGACGGCACCACGGGCCCGGTCGCCGCGGTCCTGGGCGCGGGTTTCAACCGCTCGACGCTGCTCAGCCACCCCGAGCAGCCGACCACCGACCCCGCGGAGTTCTACCTGACCGAACTGACCAACCACTATTCCAAGGTCATGCACACAGTCACCGAGGACGGCCGGGCGTACGGGTTCGCCTTCGACGACGTGGCGGACTTCGCCTCGTACATCCAGGACACGGCCCCGGCCGCCCTGCGGCTGACGCTCACGCCCTTCGAGTGAGCGGGAGCAGGTTTCCCGGGGGCCCGGCACGGTACCCCGGCATGCACGGGGAGGCCCCGCGACCCGGGGGCCGCCGCAGGCGCTCCACGGCGGGCGTCACGGCGCTCCGGGTGCACGGCGGGCCTCCGCGGTGAAGGCTGGATACGGGACCCGGCGCCAGGCGCCGGGCCGTACCAGTGATCCGGACCCGAGGAGCCCGAAGATGTCGACGTCCCAGCCCGACGCGTCCCGGCAGAGCGAGGACCGCGTCACCCCGGACAGCCTGCTCCACACCCGCACCGGCGGCGAGGTGTCGCCGGAGGACCTGGTTCTCGCCAGCGGCAAGGACCTCACCCCGCAGAACCTCGAGTGGGCCAGGCGGAAGCTGGCCGAGGAGGGTCCCTCCGCGATGGAGAAGATCCTTCCGTAGTCCCCCCGTCGTCTTCTCCCCGCTCCCTCGGCAGCGGGACGCCGTCGGGCCCGGTGCACAGCGCGTGCACCGGGCCCGACGGCGTCGTACGGCCCTCGTCGCCGCCTAGCGGTCCTCGGGCAGCTCGGTCTCGTCCTCCACGACGTGCATGGCGGCCTCCTCCGCGCCCGCCGCGCCGCCGTCGATGCCGACGTCGTCGGCGACGGACTCCTTGGTGGTGTCGGGGTGCGCGCCCTCGTCCGGTGCGACCAGGCGTCCCGCGCGCTCGGCGCCCGCCTCCGGGTCGACCGGTTCGCCCTCGCCGCCCGGCAGGTCGCCCACGCCGTCGCCGGCCGGCGCGGAGGCGTCCGGCACCTCCTGGGCCAGCCGTTGGTCCAGGCTCTCCCCGTCGTGCTGCTCGGCGGCCGTGATGCCGTGCTTGTTGACGCCCATCGCCTTCTCCGGCGGTGAGTAGCCCTCGTCGAGCATGTCGTCGTAGTCCCGCTCGTCGAGGGCGTCCTGCATGTCGAGCGGGGCGCCATCCTCCTGCTGCTCGTTGGTCCCGGTGGGCTGGTAGACGTCGTCCCCCATCGGTTCGGAGCCCATGGCGTCCTCCCTGTCGCGCTGCGTCGGCTCGTGCCGTCTCGGATGTCAGATCCGCGTTTCCCGTCAGCCGGTCTCTAACCCCGTGAGCCGCCCCACCTGCGGAAAACCGGTGGATCTCACTCCCGTGGCGCGTCCGGACCCGGCGCGACGCGGATGTCGTAGTCCTCGATCCGGTGGACGGGCCAGGTCCGCGCGTAGGCGTGGGGCCTGCTGCCGGCGCGGGTGATCTCGGCGACCGGGACGCGCTCGGCGGTGCGCCGGATGTCCGCGGCCGTCATGTTCTCGTTGTTCCCGGCCGTCGCGCCGGAGGAGCAGCCCGTGTAGTAGCCGATGGGGATGGACTCGTGGCCGGTGACCAGACAGGGCGGGCTGACGCCGAGCCGGTGCAGTCCCTCCGCGGTGCGGGCCCACTCCTCGCGGCCGGCGGCGGAGCGGTTCGCCGTGTGCACCAGCACGGTCAGCTGCACCACCAGGTGGCCCGCGAGGCCCAGCGCGACCACCGCCCGGACGGCCGGCCGCCAGCGCCCGCGCACCGCCGTGACCAGGTACCACAGGGCGTCGGCGACGGGGAGGGCGAGCAGCGCGTAGGCGGGCTGGAGGAAGCGCGGCGCCGCGTACTCGATGGTGAACAGGTACGGCAGCGCGGCGGTGGCGGCGCAGGCCAGCGGCACCACGGTGCGCAGGGCGCGGCGGGCGCGCACGGCGACGACGAGGCCGAGCACGGCGAGCAGCGGCAGCACGAACCACCACAGGGTGATCACCGGGTGGGGCATCGATCCGGTGCAGGGGCGGCACAGGGTGCGTCCGCCGAGGCTGCGGAGCTGGTCGTCGACGGCCATGTGCAGGCCGAGTCCGCCCTGGATGCGGGACGCCTCGGCCAGCCGTTCGCCGAGGCCGCCGAACGACGCGTACGCCTCGATCACCCACGGCACCCCGCCGGCCAGCAGACCGCCGACGAGCGCCGCCAGGAGGCGCGGGCTGCGGCCCGCCGCCGCGAGGACGAGCAGCGGGATCGAGACGTAGACGGCGTCGGTGGGCCGCATCCACGCCATCAGCGCGGCGCCCGCCACGACGGCCCACAGGGCGCCCCTGGCAGCGGGGTCCTGGCGGTGGCGCAGGAACGACCCGACGGCGACGAGCGCGCCGACGGCCACCCAGTAGTTGGGCATGGCCTGGGGGCCGTAGAAGAGGGTCACCCACAGGGAGGCGAAGAAGGCGCCGGCGGTGACCAGGACGCGGGTGGGGAACAGGCCGCGCCAGGCGCGCAGGGCGAGGTACAGCCCGAGTCCGGAGAGCAGCGCGAGGTAGATCCGCAGCAGCACGGTGGAGTCGGACCAGGACGCGACGGGCGCGACCAGCAGGGAGACGCCCCGGGAGCGGGGGGCGCTGAAGAAGGCGGCCGGGTGGTGGGCGGTGACCTGGCTGGTGTAGACGATCTCGTCCCACCCGAGGCCCAGCGTCGGTCGCACGAGGACGAGTTGGGCCAGGGTGAAGACGGCGGCGAGCACCGCGAACGGCCGTGCGTCGTGGACGGTCCACGAGCCGGCCGGCCGTGACCGCTTCTCGCTCCGCCGGGTCACGGTCGGCGGGGCTCCGGCGCCGTGGGTCATCGTCCGTCCTTCGCTGCCGCCGGTCCTGGGTGCCGTCTCCCTCGGGCCGCGGAGGCCCCTTGCCGTGAGGAACGTGAGGAGGACGGATGGAGGGGAATCATGGCCAAAGCTAACCCGGACCGGTCGGCGGCGCAGGCGGAGAACGGCCGAGGACCGCCTGAGCGCCCCGGTCACCGCGGACGGGGCCGGCGGTGCGCGGGCTGTTCGGGCGACCGCCGCGGGGCGGGCACCGGGACCGGGCCCTCGGCGGGGGCGTCCACGCCCACGGTCAGCTCCGTGCCGTGGTGACGGAGGGTCAGCGGCGGTCCGGAGCGCAGGCGGTACGTGGCGCGGTCGGCGGTGATCTCCACGCGCAGGCACCGGCCGCGGTGGACCAGGGTGAAGGCGAGCCGGCGCAGTCCGGGCGGCAGCCGGGGCGTGAAGCGGAGGCCGTCGTCGTCCCAGCGCATGCCGCCGAACCCGGCGACCAGCGCGGTCCACGCCCCGGCCATGGAAGCGATGTGGAGTCCGTCGCGCGTGTTGTGCTCCAGGTCCGCGAGGTCCATCAGCGCGGCCTCGGCGGTGTACTCGTACGCCAGGTCCAGGTGTCCGGTGCGGGCGGCCATCACGGCCTGGACGCAGGCGGACAGGGAGGAGTCGCGGACGGTCAGCGGCTCGTAGTAGGCGAAGTTGCGGGCGATCTGCTCCTCGTCGTGACGCTCCTCGAACCAGTCGGCGCGGGTGTGCATCGCGAGCACCAGGTCGGCCTGTTTGATCACCTGTTTGCGGTAGAGGTCGAAGTACGGGAAGTGCAGCATCAGCGGGTACTGGTCGGCGCGGGTGCCGGCGAAGTCCCACCGCTGGTGGCGGGTGAAGCCCGCGTGCTGCTCGTGCACGCCGAGTTCGTCGTTGTACGGCAGGTGGACCGCCTCGGCGGCGTCCCGCCAGCTCGCGCTCTCCTCCTCGTCGACGTCCAGCTCGGCCGCCCGGTCGGGGTGGCGTTTGCACACGTCGGCGGCGGCCAGCAGGTTCGCGCGGGCCATGAGGTTGGTGTACGTGTTGTCGTCGGCGACGGCGCTGTACTCGTCCGGTCCGGTGACCCCGTCGATGTGGAAGACGCCCCGGTCGTCGTGGTGGCCCAGGGAGCGCCACAGCCGGGCGGTCTCCACCAGCAGCTCCACGCCCGTGTCGCGTTCGAAGCGCTCGTCGCCGGTGGCCTGGACGTAGCGCACGACGGCGTCGGCGATGCCCGCGTTGACGTGGAAGGCGGCGGTGCCGGCCGGCCAGTACGCGGAGCCCTCCGGTCCCTCGATGGTGCGCCAGGGGAACGCGGCGCCGCGCAGGCCGAGCTGGGCGGCGCGCTCCCGGGCGACGGGCAGGGTGCTCTGCCGCCAGCGCAGCGCCTCGGCGGCGGCCTGCGGCACCGTGCAGATCAGCAGCGGCAGCACGAACACCTCGGTGTCCCAGAAGGCGTGCCCGTCGTAGCCGGAGCCGGTGAGGCCCTTGGCGGGTATCGCGCGCCGCTCGGCGCGGGCGCCCGCCTGCAGCACGTGGAACAGGGCGAAGCGCACGGCCTGCTGGATCTCCTCGTCGCCGTCGACCTCCACGTCGGCGCGGCTCCAGAACGCGTCGAGGTAGTCGCGCTGTTCGTCGAGGAGGCCCTGCCAGCCGCTGTGCGCGGCGGCCGCCAGCGCCGCCTCCACCTGGTCGCTCATCGCGGGCCGGGAGCGGACGCCGGACCAGCCGTGGGCGACGAACTTCTCCACCCGCAGCCGCTGTCCCGGCTCCAGGACGGAGGTGACCGTCAGCCGGGCCATGTCGATGTCGCTCTCGCAGTCGGCGGTGGTCCGTTCGGGACCGTCGACGGCGTGGTCGGCGGCCACGGCGACCCGCAGACCGCTGCGCCGGGTGCGGTGCACCAGCCGCAGCCGGCCGTCCTTGGCGAAGTCCTCCTCGTGCTCCAGCGGGGACCGCAGCGCGCGGGCGGCGCGCGGGTCGCCGTCCGGGCCGGGCAGGGACTCGTTGGCGACGAGCTCGGACTGCACCACCACCCGGGTGCGGCTGTCGACGGGTTCCACCTCGTAGGCGACGGCGGCGACGGCCCGCTGGGTGAGGGACACCAGCCGGGTGGAGCGCACCCGGACGGTGGAACCGGCGGGCGAGGTCCACTCGCAGGCCCGGGTCAGGACGCCGCGGCGCAGGTCGAGGGTGCGTTCGTGGTGGACGAGCCGGCCGTAGCGCAGGTCGAACGGCTCGTCGTCGACGAGGAGCCGGAGCACCTTGCCGTTGGTGACGTCGATGACCGTCTGCCCGGACTCGGGATAGCCGTAGCCGGCCTCGGCGTAGGGCAGGGGGTGCAGTTCGTGGACGCCGTTGAGGTAGGAGCCGGGCATGCCGTGGGGTTCGCCCTCGTCGAGGTTGCCGCGCCAGCCGACGTGGCCGTTGGACAGCGCGAACACCGACTCGCTCTGCGGCAGCCGCTCCAGGTCCAGACCGCGTTCCCGCACGGTCCAGGGGTCGATGTCGTACCAGCGGCGGGTGCGGGTCACGCGTCACCCCCGAGCTCGGACAGGTCGGTGACGACCCGGTCGGCGCCGTGCGCGTACAGGGCGGCGGCCTGTCCGACGCGGTCCACGCCGACGACGAGGCCGAACCGTCCGGCGCGTCCGGCGTCCATGCCGGCCAGCGCGTCCTCGAACACCGCGGCCCGCGCGGGCTCCACGCCCAGGTCGCGGGCGGCGGCGAGGAAGGTGTCGGGCGCCGGCTTCCCCGGCAGGCGCCGCTCGGCGGCGACCACCCCGTCGATCCGCACGTCGAAGAGGTGCTCGGCGTGGACGGAGCGCAGCACGTCCAGGCAGTTGGCGCTGGACGAGACGACCGCGGTGCGCAGGCCCCGCGCGCGGACGGCGTGCAGATACGCCAGGGTGCTGTCGTAGGGCTCCACGCCGTCGGTGCGGATCTTCGTGAGCAGCAGCTCGTTCTTGCGGTTGCCCAGCCCGTGCACGGTGGCGGCGGCCGGCGGGTCGCCGGGGCCGCCCTCGGGCAGCCGGACGCCCCGGGAGGCGAGGAAGGTGCGCACGCCGTCGGCGCGCGGCCTGCCGTCCACGTAAGCGTCGTAGTCGGCGGCGGTGAAGGGGGCGAAGCCCTCGCCGTCCCGCTCGCGCAGGAAGGCGTCGAACATCTCCTTCCACGCGGCGGCGTGCACCACGGCCGTCCTGGTGACGACGCCGTCGAGGTCGAAGAGGCACGCCTCGATGCCTTCGGGCAGACCCAGATCCGTCATACCGTCACCGTTCCCCGGACGGCGCGGAACAGTGAGTGGCGCGGGCCACACGGGTGGCGGGGCCCGGCGTCCCGGGTGACACACTCTGCTGTGTGGCGCTGACCTTCGACGACCTCCTCCGCCGCGCCCGTGCCCTCCCCCGGGGCGGGCGGCGCGCGATCCTCGGCATCGCCGGCAGTCCCGGCGCGGGCAAGTCCACGCTCGCGCAGCGCCTGGTCGGCGAGTTGAACGGCTCCGGCGAGCCGTGGGTGGCGTACGTCCCCATGGACGGCTTCCACCTCGCCGACGCGGAGCTGGAGCGGCTGGGCCGCCGGGACCGCAAGGGCGCCCCCGACACCTTCGACGCGGCCGGGTACGCGGCCCTGTTGCGGCGGCTGCGCGAGGCCGACGAGAACGACGAGGCCGGCGAGGTGGTGTACGCCCCCTGCTTCGAACGGGAGCTGGAGCAGCCGCTGGCCGGGGCGGTCCCGGTGCCGCCGGCCGCGCGCCTGGTGGTCACGGAGGGCAACTACCTGCTGCTCGGCACCGGGGCGTGGGCGCGGGTGCGTCCGCTGCTGGACGAGGTGTGGTTCTGCGCGGCGGACGAGGAGCGGCGGGTGGGCCGGCTGATCGCCCGTCACGAGCGGTTCGGCAAGTCGCACGAGGAGGCGGTCGCCTGGGTGGAGCGCTCCGACGAGCGCAACGCGGAGCTGGTGGAGGCGACACGGGACCGGGCGGACGTGGTGGTGCCGGTGGAGGAACTGACGTGACGTCGGGCCGCGTCCGGCCGCCGGCCGTCCGGGCCGGTGGGCTCGCGTCCGTGACCGGAGAGGACGGCGCCGCTCGTGGCCCATGCGACGGGGCCACGCCCGCCGGACATGCGTCGGTGTGGGAGCGGGGCGCACGAGGCGTCGCGCGGCGGTGTGGGGGCGGTGGCCGGTGCCCGTTCCGGTGGTGCTGTCGCCGGGGCGGACGGCCGTGGCGAGGGCGGCGGTCGCCGGTCCGCGTCCGGAGCCGGGATTCGACGGTGGCCGGACCGCGTCGGGGCGGCGGCCGCGGTACGACCGGACCGCGTCGGGGCGGCGGCCGCGGTACGAGTCGGGCCACGGTCCCTGGCGGCCGGTGTTCCGGGCCCGCCTGCCGGTGATCGTGCCGACGCCGGGGTTCGGGCCGGCGGTGTGCGCGTTCGCGCGCCCCGGGTCCTCGGCGTGCTCAGCCCTCGCCCGGCTGGGCCGCCCGCTGGAAGCCGACCGCGCTCACGTGCTGCATGACCGTGCTCGCCACGCGGTAGCGGCCGTTGGGCACCTCGGCGGAACGGCGCACGTGCACGGTGAGCGGGCCCGCCCACTCGTAGCCGTTGCGGGCGGCGTGCCGGGCCAGCCGGTCGGTGAGCACCTGGCCCACGCTGTCGCCGCGTCGAGACAGCCGCTCGTGCACCGGCTCGGCGAGCTCGACGTCGTAGGCGTTGGGGACCATCACCCGCCCCGCACGGCACACCACGGCGTTGCTGTCGCACTCGCGCCGCAGGGCGTCGGCGAGTTCGAGCGGATCACGCCCGAACATCCGCGCCCACAGGGCCTCCCATCGGTTCTCCAGTGCCGTTTCCAGCGCGCTCAGGGCGCTCATACTGTCACCTGCCGAAACTCGGTCGCGTCGGGACGGGGCGGGTGGAGCGGCGGTCATGGCGTTCGGACCAGGCCGCAGGGCGGGGCCGGCCGGTCCCGGCGCCCGCGGCCTGATCCGAGCGGCATGCCCTACCGCTCCTCGTAGTCGTCGGGCCGGATCTCGGCCTCCTCCAGCGCCTCGCGCATGGTCCGGCCGGTGCCGCCCTGCGCCTGCGCGTCATCCTCGCGGTGCTGCTCGAGGACCTCGTCGGTGTCGTGCGTCTTCGGCCGGTTCTCCTCGGGGACGGTCATGTCCGCAGTGCTCCTCGTCTTGCAGGGGGTTGCGATGTCGCTGTGTCGCGGTGCCGCGGTGCAGCGCTGAGTCGGCGGGTTCCCTGAGCGGGCGGGGATATCCCCCGCGAAGCCGGAGCGGTCTCCCCCGGACATGGCCGGCCCCGCGCCGTGGCCGGTCCCGGTCGGCGACGGCGCTGGTGGTGCGAGGGGGTGGGCTATGTTGAACCCTCGTGGGAGACAAGGGAGGCGTACCGGTGCCATCGCCGCAGCAGGCACGCGCACAGGCGTACGCGATCACCTCGGCCAAGGCGGGTCCGGAGACGGAGCCGTCCCCGACGGCCCAGCTCCGCGCCCTCTTCGACCGGCCCCGGCTCTCCCCCGGCCAGCGGCGTATCGCGCAGTACCTGATCGAGCACATCACCGAGGCGGCGTTCCTGTCGATCACCGATCTCGCGGACCGGGCCGGGGTGAGCCAGCCCTCGGTGACCCGGTTCGCCTCGGCGGTCGGTTTCAGCGGCTACCCGGCGCTGCGGGAGAAGCTCCAGTCGATCACCCTCGGCACCCGGTCCGCCGGCGCCGGGCAGACCGAGGAGCACCGCGGCAACGAACTGCAGGCGGCCGTCGACGCCGAGATCGAGAACCTCGAGAACCTGCGGCGGGACCTCGCCGACACCGACCGCGTCATCGAGGCGGGCCGCGCCCTGTCCGCCTCCACCCCGCTGACCGTCCTGGGCCTGCGCATCTCCGTCTCGCTGGCCGAGTACTTCGCGTACGCCGCCCGCCGTATCCACCCGGACGTGCGGCTGGTGACGCTCGGCGGCAGCGTGGCCTACGACGCCCTGCTGCAGTCGCGGGAAGCGGGCGGGACATGGGTGCTGGCGTTCTCCATGCCGCGGCACGCGCAGGAGACCCTGACGGCGGTGCGGGTCGCGCGCAGCGCCGGGCTGAAGGTCGCGCTCATCACCGACCTGGCGCTGGGGCCGCTCGCGGACGAGGCGGACGTCACCTTCGCCACCGGCACCGGCTCCCGCCTGGTCTTCGACTCGTACGCGGCCCCGGGTGTGATGTGCGCGGCGCTGCTGCAGGCCATGACGGACGCCGACCCGGAGCGGACGCAGGCCCGGCTCGAGGACTACGAGCAGGTCGCCGACGAGCACCGGTTCTTCCTTCGGGACTGACTCCTCGCTCACTGCGGGACCGGCCCGGTCCGGGGCCGCCTCCGGCACGTCACGCGGTGCGATCGGACATGAATGTTTTCATGCGTCTTGCCAAGCAGACGGCATATATAAATACTGCTCACGGATCGCGGCCCCGCCCGCTCCGGACCGCGTTCCGTCCACCTCACCCGCCCGCCCGGAAGGCCGAGGGCCCGCCATGCGCTGCACGCACCCGTCGCCGCGGCCGCCCGCACCGGCCTCCTCCGGGCACCCGCACGAACGCCCGCGGCCGCCGGCTCCCGCCCGTGCCGGCGACCGGGGTGTTCGGCCGGGCCTCCCCTGCCCGGCCGCCCGCGGCGGCCCCGGTCGTGCCCTGGACCGGGGCCGCCCCACCCCGTCGCCCGCGCCGGCGGCGCCGCACACCCGGAAGCGAAGATCATGCCTGTGACGTCCACGCGCCTCGGACCCGACTGGCCCCGCCAGGTCAAGACCCCCGGGAGCTACGACTGGGAGCGCTCGGCGGCCAAGTGGCTGCGCGAGCTGGTCCCGGCGCGCTACGCGAGCTACCCGGCGTTCGTCCGGCACCCCGTGCTGCTGGCCCGGCACGCCCGGATCCAGGTCGAGCACGAGATACGGGTGGCGCGCACCGCGCTGCAGACCGCCCGCGCGGACCTGCCCCGGCTGGGCCTGCACGAGGGTGTGATCGAGCACACGATCAAGCTGTACGCGGCCGAGCTGACGCAGCTCCAGCACATCGCGCGGAGCGTCCGGGCGGTCGCCCGGGCCCTGGACGAGAGCGCCCGCTGACCGTGCACGGCCCGGCGCGGCCCGGTCCCGCGCCCGTCCGGGCCGCCCCGCCCCCGCGCGGTCGCGTCCGGTCCGCCACGGACCGGCCGGGACCGGCCGTCCGTGGTGACAAGCCGGTCAACGAACACGGGCGGGTGTGCAATGCTCGGTGCGTGAAGAGCGATCGCTTTGTCCAGGTCGGGCCCGGCACGGTCCCGGACGTGGTCGAACTGGCCAGGGTCGTCGCCCAGCAGCGCGCCGAGATGGACCGGCTCCGCGAGCAGGCCGCGACGACGGTGGCCGTGGAGCGCGCCAAGGGCGTCGTGATGGCTCTGTCCGGTTGCACCGCGGACGCCGCCGAGGAGATCCTGTACCAGCGCGCCAAGGCCGCCCGCCGCACCCTGCTGGAGGAGTGCTGGATCACCCTGGGTGAGCTGACGCCCGCCCGGCCGTGCGAGGACGCGGCCGCTCCCCGCCCGGAGGGCGGGCCCGGGGACGCGGCGGCCGTCATGCCCGCGGCGGACGCCCCGGCGCCCTTCGCCAGGTCCGACGACGTCGCCGACGCCCTGAGCCGCCTGGGCCGCGCCCTGGTCCACGTGGAGACGCACCAGGCGCTCGCCGAGTGCCTGCGGGACCATCTCGCCCCGGACCTGGACGCCGACTCGGTGATGATCTACGTCCGCCGCTCCGGCGGCGGCCTGGTGCTGGCCGGGCACGCCGGCATCGACGACGGGCTCGCCGCCCGCTGGCGTCAGGTGCCCCCGTCCAGCGGGATGGCCATGGCGGACGCCCTGCTGACGGGCGAACCGCGCTGGCTGGAGAACTACTCCGAGGACAGCAGGCGCTACCTGCTGATCGGCGAGCCGCCCGAGCGGTGGCAGTCCCGGGTCTGGCTGCCGCTGCGCGCCGGGGACGGCTCCGACGTGTGCATCGGCGTGCTGCGCGGACGCCCCGACGTCTTCACCCCGCGCGACCGCGCGCATCTGGAGGGCGTCGTCCGGCTGTGCGCGGGACGCGTGCGCACCTTCACCTCGTCGGCGGCGCCGGCCCGCGACGCCGGGACGGACGCCGTCCGGTCGCTGTTCGCGGCGCTGCCGGTTCCGGCGATGCTGCTGACGCCCGTCACCGGGGCCTCCGGCGACGTGGAGGACTTCCGCGTCGACGCGGCCACCGCCCAGGCGGCCGACCTCCTCGGCGGATCCTCGGGCGACCCGGCCGGCCGGCGGCTGCGCGAGGTGCGGCCCGACCTCACGGATGTCCCGATGTGGCAGGGCTGCCTGGACACCCTGGAGGGCGGCGGGCCGTACGAGAGCGAGCCGTTCGCGCACCAGGAGACCGTGGACGGGGTCACGGAGCTGGCCACCTACTCGGTGCGGGTGACGCGGCTGGAGGACGCGCTGGTCGTCACCTGGCTGCGGCGCGCCTCCTCGGACCGGCAGGAGCAGCGGCTGGCGGAGCTGCAGCGGCTCGGCAACATCGGCTGGGCCAACTGGAACCTGGCGCGGGAGGAGGCGTCCTGGTCGGCGCAGGTCTTCACGATCCTCGAGCGGGACCCGGCGGACGGACCGGCCCGGCTCGCCGAGGTCCCCGGTCTGGCGCTGCCCGAGGACCGGCCGGCGCTGGGGGCCGCCGTCGAGGCCCTGCTGCGCGAGGGGCAGCCGTTCGACGCGCTGTTCCGGGTCCCCGGCGGACGCGGCGTACGGCATCTGCGGCTGGTCGCCGAGGTGGTGGCGGACACGCACGGCACCCCGGTCGAGGTGCACGGGGTCGTGCAGGACCTGACCGCGCGGCGGCGGGCGGAACTGGCGCTGGTGGAGAGCGAGCGGGTGAACCTCACCCAGCACGACGTGCTCCAGTCGGAGCGGGTCCTGGTCGCCCGGCTGCAGAACGCGCTGCTGCCGCTGCCCGACAAGGTCGTGGACCTGTCCGGGCTGCGCGTCGAGGTCGCCTATCTGCCCGCGCAGGCCGGCATACACGTCGGAGGCGACTGGTTCAGCGCCGTGGAACTCCCCGGCGGGGACGCCCTGTTCGTCGTCGGGGACGTGGCCGGCCACGGCGTGGACGCGGTCGCCACGATGGCGCAGCTCCGCTTCACGGCGAAGGGCATGGTGAGCACGGGCTCGTCGCTGAAGGGCGCGCTGTCCCGGCTCAACTCGCTGCTGCTGCACTCCCGGGACGCCCACGGCACCGCGACGATGGTCATCGCCCGCTACCACGCGGCGGGCCGCCGGCTGGTGTGGGCGCAGGCCGGTCACCCGCCGCCGCTGCTGCTGCGCGGCGGCGAGGCGACGTATCTGCACCGGCCCAGAGGCATGCTGCTGGGCGCCACCTCCGCCCCGTACTTCGAGGAGACCGAGCACCGCCTCGAACCGGGCGACCGCCTGCTCCTGTACACCGACGGCCTGGTCGAGCGCCCCCCGGAGAACATCGACACCGGCCTCACCCGCCTCGCCGACGCCGCGGCCGCCCACCCCGAGGACACCCCGGGTTCCCTGGGCACCCTCCTGGACGTGATGCTGGAGGACGAGCGGCGGGACGACGTGTGCGTGCTGGACATTCGCGTGCCGCGGGAGTGACCGCACGGGGGAGGCGAGCCGCCCGCGGCGGGCGAGACACGTGACCGGGGCCCGGCCGGTTCAGCCCCGGGCACCTTCGGCCTCGCGCAGGAAGCGGTGCAGGGACGCCGTCATCGCGGCGACGAACGCGTTCCGGGTCGCGTCGTCGAGGGCGTCGAGCGACAGATAGGGGTTGAGGTCCTCCAGCTCGACGAGCAGGAGTTTGCCGTCCGGCGCCCGGCAGGCGTCGACCCGCTGGATGCCGTGGCCGAGGGTGTTCCACTCGATGAACCGCCGGGCGAAGCCGAGGTCGCCGGGGGTGGGCCGGTAGGGCTCCAGCCGCCAGCGCGCGGCGGGGTCCGGGGCGTGAAGGGCGTACTGGAAGTCCTGGTCGACGAAGTAGAACGACACCTCGTAGGCGAAGTCGATGTACGGCTGCACGAGGACGTCGCCGTCGGCGGGGACGGACGCCTCGGCGGCCGGGACGATCCGCAGCCCGTGCGAGTCGGCGCCGAGCCGCGGCTTGACGACGTACCGCTCCGCGCGGGGCAGCCGGTGCAGGTCCTCGGGCCGGCCGACGGTGGGGATCACCGGCAGCCCGGCGTCGGTCAGGTCCAGCAGGTACTGCTTGCCGGCCATGTCCCCGCGCCCGGTGAGCGGGTTGTACACCGGCGTGCCGGTCGCGAGGGCCCGCGTGCGGAACTCCCGGTAGGCGTCGGGATACCCCAGCACCGGCCCGCTGTTCCGCACCACGACCCCGTCGAACCCGCCCATCAGGGCGACGGCGTCCCGCGGATGGCACAGGGCGAGATCGAACTCCTCGCGCAGCCGGGAGGTGAGAAAGATGTCCTCGTCGCAGTACCGCCGCCCCCGGGCCGGGTAGGCCAGGTCGGTGACGTACAGGACGCGGGGGCGGGTGGCGCGCATGGGGACTCCTCGGGGCGGCGTGCGTCGATCTTAGGGACGGTTCCGGAGCCGACGCACAGCCGCGCGGTCACCGGCGCGGCATCCCGCGGTCCGCGGACCTGCCGAAGACACCACACCGCGGAGCGGCACACCTCCTGTCGTCAGCCGGTGGTCTCCGACTGGCGTGCCCGCGCAACCCGTCTCCAGGATCAAGGGCAGGATCGACGCGACCGCCAGTGCCTCGGCGGCCGGGGGCATCGCCTCGTCCGACGGCCGCTGCGACGGCCACAGCCACAACAAGCCGATCGTGCAGTTCCGTCAGCTGTGGACCGGCCCCCCGCGCCTGCGGCTGACGGGCGGGGGCCCGGCGACGCGTGTGCGCCGGGCCCCCGGCCGGGGAAGGGTCAGCGTCTGCGGGGCCGGCCCGCCCCGATGCCGGCGACGTGCAGGGCCAGGGCGGTCAGCCCCAGCAGCATCACGTTCACCGAGGAGAACACCTCATTGGTCCCGATCTCCGCCGCGTTGATCAGGAAGGCGATGAAGAACAGCACCGCCGCGACTATGCCGAGCATGAACGAGCTCCTTCCGTAGAGGTGTTGCCCGTATGCCCGGCTCTCGTGGACTCAGACCCGTCACGTTCCCGTCAGGCGCCGGGGATCCCCGGAAGCGGCCCTCGCCCCGAAGAAAGAGGGTACTGAGTGCCTTTACTCGTGACACTCAGTGCCATAACCTGTGGCCGTGCGCGGTGGCACGGCCACCGGGCAGGCGCGTGCCCGGGCGGGACCGTGCACGTGGAAGTCCGGCCGAGTGCAGGGAGTTGACCAGCGTGTACCACTTCTCAGGAAGCGTCGCTCAGCGGGCAGCCGGCTCCACGACGCGCCTGCTCGAACCGCAGGGCCCCGAGTCGCGGAGCGGCGACCAGGAGGCCATGCTCTTCCAGCGCTGCACCTGGTGCCGCACGGCGATGTACCACCGGCTGCTGTGCCCGGTCTGTCAGGGCAGCGACCTGCGGACGGAGCGCAGCGCGGGTTTCGGCACGGTGCGCCACTCGACGGTGCTGCACCGCAACACCCCCGCCGCGCGCAACGTGTCGCTGATAGAGATGGCCGAGGGGTTCGTGGTGCGGGGCCGGGTCATGGGCCCGCCCATCGGCATCCACAGCGGCGACCGGGTGCGGCTGTCGACGGCCGAGGACCCGGTGCGCGGTGAGCCGGTGTTCCAACTGGTGGACGAGCCGCTGCGGGCCTGGACCTGACAGCTCCGGCGCCGACGGCCGCATGAGGGGCGTGGGTTCACAGGGTGACGCGGATGCCCACCGTGCCGTCCAGGCCCCGGCGCAGCCGGCTGCCCAGCAGGGTGAGGCGGCCCGTCAGCCCGTACTTGCGGGCGATCAACTGCCGGTAGCGGGCGGTCGTGGCCGCGTCGCAGACCTCCGCGGTGGCCGGGACCTGGTCGCCGGTCGGGTTGCCGCGCAGGTCGCACGGTCCCACGAGGACGTCCTTCCGGGCGCGGATCCGCTTGACCTTCCACGAGCCGGCCGCGGTCCACACGCCCAGCGCGTCGCCGTCGCGCACCACCCACACCGGGGTGGCGACGGGCGTGCCGTTCTTCCGGTAGCTGGTGAGCAGCAGGTACTTCCCCGCTCCGAGCCGGTCCCGCAACGCGTCGTCCATGCCCCGAGTCTAGGCCGACTCCGGCATGTCCCGCCGGGAGCCGTCCGGCCCTCCTACGGGCGTCGGGCGACGAACACGAGCTCCCGGCCGGGGCGGTCGGGTGCGTCCCGCACCTCCTCCAGCACGTAGCCGTGGTCCGCGAGGTCCGCCTCGACCTCCTTCCGCTCCCGGAACCGCAGGGTCGAGTCCGAGACCAGCGTCTCCCCGTCCGACGCGAACACGTACGTCGTACGGAACGTCACCGACGGGCCGTCCACACGGGTCACTTCGTGCCAGCTCTCCACCCGGCCGACGCCCGGCACGTCGGCGCTGACGTACGACTGCTCGCGGGTCCAGGTCTCCCACGCGCGCCGGGCCGGGTCGCGGGTCTCGAAAACCAGGCGTCCGCCGGGACGCAGGGCCGCGCGGACGCCGCGCAGGGTGGCGTGCCAGGCGCCGGGGTCCGTGATCTCCTGGGCGGCGTTCGCCGTCATCGTGGCCAGGTCGGCCGCGAGCGGGGGCAGTTCCGTGGCGTCCCCCTCGATCCAGCGGACCCGATCGGCGCCCGGCTTGGCGCGGGCGACGTCGAGGGAGGCGCCGGCGGGGTCGACGCCCACGACGTCGATGCCCTCGTCCGCGAGGAGCAGCGCGAACACGCCCGTGCCGCAGCCGATGTCCAGCACCGTACGGGCGCCGAACTCCCGCGCCATGCGCAGATAGGCGTCGAGGTCGCCGCGGTCGGGGTCGAGCGGGTCGTAGAGGGCGGCGAGCCGCGGGTGGGCGAAGGAGGCGTCAGACACGCGTGCCGCCCGCCGCTCGCACGGCGGCCGCCATCCGGCGCACCGCCTCGGTGAGCACCTCGGGCGAGGTCGCGAGGTTCAGCCGGGCGTGGCCCGCGCCGCCCGCGCCGAACGGCAGCCCGCCGGTCAGCGCCACCCGGCCGTGGTCGAGGAACGCCTCGGCGGGGTCGTCGCCCAGGCCGAGGCCGCGGCAGTCGAGCCAGGCGAGGTAGGTGGCGTCGCCCGGACGGTACCGGACGGCCGGCAGGTGCTCGGCGAGCAGCTCGGTGAGCAGCCGGCGGTTGGCGTCCAGGCCCTCGAGCAGGGCGTCCAGCCAGCCGGTGGCGTCGCGCAGGGCGGCCGTGTGGGCGAGGATGCCGACGTGGCTCGGACCGTGGCCGACCACCTCCGGCATCCGGGCCAGGTCCTCGCCCGCCCCGGGCCCGGCGACGGCGAGGGCCGCCTTCAGCCCGGCCAGGTTCCACGCCTTGGACGCCGACATCAGCGACAGGCCGCGCTCGCCGCCGGGCACGCTCAGGTACGGCACGAACCGTGCGCCGCCGAGCACCAGCGGCGCGTGGATCTCGTCGGCGACGACCCGCACGCCGTACCGCTCGGCGAGCGCCGCCACCGCCGTCAGCTCGTCGGCGGTGTGCACGGTGCCGGTGGGGTTGTGCGGGCTGCACAGCAGGTACGCGGCCCGCCCGCCGCCGGCCGTCGCCTCCCGGAAGGCACGCTCCAGGACGTCCGGGTCGAGCCGCGCGTCCGCGCCGAGCGGCGCCTCGACGACCCGGCGGTCCGCGTGCCGCACGAAGTCGTAGAAGGGCGGGTAGACCGGCGGGTTCACCACAACCGGGTCGCCGGGCCCGGTGACCAGCCGGAGCATCTCGACCACGCCCAGCATCACGTCCGGCACGATCGCGGTGCGCTTCACGGCGAGCCCGGGCCAGTTCCACCGCTTGCCGGCGAAGGCGGCCAGCGCCTCGGCGTACGCGGTCCCGGCCGGGTACCCGGTGTCACCGGTCGCCATCGCGTCGGTGACCGCGCGCACGACCGGTTCCGCGAGCGCCACGTCCATCTCGGCCACCCACACGGGGAGGACGTCGTCGGGGTGGGTCCGCCACTTCATGCTGGTGCGGCGGCGCAGCTGATCCAGGGAAAGGGCCTCGAGGGGATTCGGTTCACCGGACGTGCCGTGCGGGATCCTGGTCATGCAACACACGATAGGGGGCGTGGTGTGGACCCACATCAGGATGTCGCGGCGCCGCCCGGCGACGGTGACGGGACGGTCCTGGAGATCGCCTGCGACGAGTCGGGGTCGGACGGCGAGAACCTGACCGGCGGGAACACCGACGTGTTCGCGCACGCCGGGGTGCGCGTCCCCGTGCCGGCCGCGGCCGGCGCCCTGCGGGAGATCCGCGACCGGATCCGCTCCCCGGCCTCCGAGTACAAGGCGACCCATCTGCTGCGGGAGAAGCACCGGGCGGTGCTGGAGTGGTTCCTCGCGCCGGGCGGGCCGCTGCACGGCGCGGCGCGCGTGCACCTCACCGAGAAGTCGTTCTTCGTGGTGGACCGGTTGGCCTCCGTGCTCCTCGGCGACCCGGGAGCGGCGGCGGAGCTGTACCGCACGGGCCGGGAGGCGCTGGGGGCGGAGGACTGGCAGCGGTTCCTGTCCGTGGCGAACCGCCTGCTGCGCACCCGCAACGGGGCGGAGCCGGGGTCCTCGGTGCCGCTGTTCTTCGAGACCCTGGACGAGCTGTGCCGGGTGTACGCCGGTACGGACGCGGGCCCGGTGCTGGAGCGGCTGGTGGCGGGGCGCCGGCGGGCCGAGGCGTACCGGGCGGGGCTGCTCGACGGCCCGGCGGTGCGCATCCCGGTGCTCAACCCGCTGCTCCCGGCGATCGTCGCCACGGCCGCGTACTGGTGCGGGCGCGGGCGCCGGCCGGTGCGGCTGGTGCACGACCGGCAGAACCTGCTGACGCCCGGGCGCCTCGCGTGGATCGAGGAGACCGCCCGGCGGTCCGGCGTCGCCCTGGCGGAGGTGCGGCTGGTCGTCGCGCGGGACGACCCGCGGGTGCAACTGGCGGACTTCCTCGCCGGGATCGCCCGCAAGGCGGCCGGTGACGCGCTGCGCGGGGACGGCGACCCGGGGCTCACCGCGCTGCTGCGTCCCTACGCCGACCCGGCGTCCGTCTGGGGCGACGCCCGCACCGCGGCCGCACTGGGCCTGCCCGTGCCCGGCTCCGCGGCGCGGACGGGCGGCTGAGGCGGACACGGTCGCGCCCGCGCTGAACACGGCGGGCTCCGGGGCCGTATGGACAAGGGGCGCTCGGCTCGAGGGAGGCCCCCGCGGTGCGCGCACCGCGCTGTCGAGGTTCTGGAGCCATGCACATGAGGCACGCACGACGACGGGTGGTCCGGCGAGTGACACGGCTGGCGGCCGTCGGCGGACTCCTGCTGGGCGGCACGATGGTCACGCACGCCGTGGCGAGTGAGCCCGGCACGCCCGACGCCGTCCCGTTCTCCACCGCCTCCCCCGCGGACAAGGCCCCGGCAGGGCCGGGCGCCGCCCTGGTCCGGCGTCTCGGCACGTCCCGCACGGCGGGCACCTGGGTGGGTTCCGACGGCCGGACGGTGGTCGCGGTGACCGACGCGGAGGCGGCGGCCGAGGTGCGGGCGGCGGGCGCCGAGCCGAAGCTGGTGCGGCACAGCACGGACGACTTCGACTCCGCGGCCAAGACGCTGGGTTCGGCGCCGCGGGTGCCCGGCACGGCGTGGCTGAAGGACTACCGGTCGAACCAGGTGGTGGTGCGCGGGGACAGCACGGTGTCCGCGGACGACTGGTCGGCGCTGGCCGACGTGGCCGACGGCATCGGCGACTTCGTCCGCATGGAGCGGGTCGGGGGCGCCTTCACCACCCGCCTCGACGGAGGGCTGCCCGTGCTGTCGACGGCCGGCCGCTGCTCGGCCGGGTTCAACGTCACCGACGGGGAGCGGGAGTTCATCCTCACGGCCGGGCACTGCGGACCGCAGGGGTCGGTGTGGTTCTCCGGCGACGGGGACCGGCAGAAGGTCGGCACCACCGTCGGCGGCAGCTTCCCGGGCGACGACTACTCGCTGATCGCGTACGAGGGCGGCCGGGCGGGTGGGAACGCCGGGGTGGTCGCGGTGGGCGGCGGCAAGGGCGTGCGGATCACCGGGGTGGCCGATCCTGCGGTGGGGCAGCGGATCTTCCGCAGCGGCAGCACCAGCGGGCTGCGCGACGGGGAGGTGACCGCGCTCGACGTGACGGTGAACTACCCGGAGGGGACGGTCGGCGGGCTGATCGAGTCGGACGTGTGCGCGGAACCCGGGGACAGCGGCGGGCCGATGTTCTCCGAGGGGATCGCGCTCGGCGTCACCTCCGGAGGCAGCGGCGACTGCCGCTCGGGCGGCACGACGTACTTCCAGCCGGTGACGAAGGCGCTGGCGGACCTGGACCTGAAGCTGATCGTGGCGCCCGGGGCGGACGGCGAGGGCCCGGCGCCGTCGCAGGGCGTGGCGGCGCCGGACGCGGCCGGACCGGGGCCGTCGGCGCCGGGCATCCTGCCGGACCCGTCGACGCTGGTGTCGCGGTTGGCCGACCCGCGGAACGTGGGCCCGGGGCTGCTGGTGACGGGCGGGAGCCTGGTGGCGCTGGTGGCGTCGCGGTGGATCAGGGCCGAGCAGGACCGCAAGGCGTACCGGCGGCAGTACTCGGCGACCTGGGGTGAGACGTGAAGGGCACCCGTGCGCCCACGGGTGCCCGATCGTGATGCCGAGGCCGGTCAGGCGGCCTTGGCCGCCGGAGGAAGAGCCGAGGCCCACTCCTGGACCAGGCGCTGGTACTCCTCGCGCTGTTCGACGCTGAGTGTCCCGCCCGACCGGAGCCACAGGGCCCGGATCTCCTCGTTGACCTCGGCAGCCGATCGCTCGGAGGTAGGTTCAACAGTGGTGGACATACCGTGAAGCATACGTCCCCCGAGGTGAAGACGCCGTGAGTAATCGCGCACTTATCGGATAATTCGGACAGTGTCGCTGATCACGTCCATCTCCCGTGCAAGGTGGGCGAGTTCACACCGGCAGGACGCGGGAGCGCCCGGCCCGCGGGCCGGGCGCCGAGGGGCGTCAGGTGCCCGGCTTGCGGCCGTACACGTAGACGTCGTCGCCCTTCTTCAGCAGCGACCAGTACTTCTTGGCCGTGGTCGTGGTCATGTTGACGCACCCGTGGGAGCCGGGCGGGTTCCACATGCTGACGCCGGCGGAGTGGAAGGCCTGTCCGCCGTCGAAGAACTGGCTGTAGGGCATGGGCACGTCGTAGATGGTCGAGACGTGGTTCTTGTTCCGCCAGTAGACCTTCTTCAGACCGGTACGGGTCTCGTAGCCGTCGCGCCCGGTACGGACCGGGACCGGGCCGTACACGAGCTTCTTGCCGTCCTGGATCCAGCTCAGCTGGAGGGTGAGGTTGACGCAGGCGATGCGCCCCTTGTTGGTGGGGCACGCGCCTGCCTTGTTCGGGTTCTTCCCGACGGCCTTCTGCTTGTTCATCAGGTTCATCACGCCCCAGGTCACGGGGCCGGCGTACCCGATGTTGGGCCTGATGCCGTGCTTGTTCTGGAACGCCCGGACGGCCTTGCAGTCGGCGGCGGACTGCTTGCCGTCGACCGGACGGCCGAGGAACTTCTCCACCTTCTTCTGGTACGGCCCCGCCGACTTGGTGCAACTGGCGGCCTGGGCCGGCGTCGCACCGAGCGCGAGGGTGAGCGGAGCCACCAGAGCGGTGACCCCCAGGGCGACGACACCCCGTCTGCGCATCTCCCCCATGAGCTGTTCTGCCTTTCCCGCGGAAACGTGCGCCGGCTCGCGCACTCTGCCAAGTAGACGGCGGAGGGGGGCGTTCGGTTGTACCCGCGACCGGACCGTTGTGTCCGTCACGCCGGGTGCCTCGGCGTGAGCCGGGTCACGCGGAGTCCCCGGGGTGCGGGGCTCGTCGTCTTCCGGTGTGGTCCGCCGCCCGGTGGAAGCCGTGGTTGACGGCCGTGATGCCGCCGTCGACGACCAGGGTGGTGCCGGTGATCCAGGAGGCGTCGCGGGAGGCGAGGAAGGCGACGGCCGCCGCGATGTCCTCCGGCTCGCCGACGCGGCCCAGGGGGTAGAGCTCCGAGATCGCCGCCAGGTCGTCGGACCGGCCGGCCCAGGCGCGGGTGCGGACCGTGCCGGGCGCCACGAGGTTGACCCGGACGCCGCGGGGTCCCGCATGGCCGGCGAGGGTCCGGGTGAGGGAAATCAGACCCGCCTTGGCGGCGCTGTAGGCGTGGTTGCCGAAGTCCTGGAGCCCGTTGACCGAGCCGATGGTGACGATCGCGCCCCGGCCGGAGGCCTCCAGGTGCTCCAGGGCGGCGCGGCAGCAGCGGTAGGCGCCGGTGAGGGTGACGTCCAGGTCCGCGGCCCACTCCTCCTCCGGCTCGTCCTCGAAGCGGTGCGCGTCCGGGGTGCAGTGCGCGGCGTTGTTCACCAGTACGTCGAGCGAGCCGAAGGCGCGTACGGCGTGGGCCACCGCCGCCTCGACCGACGCCTGACCGGTCACGTCGCAGGCGACGGCCCGGACCGTGAGTCCGCGGTCGCGCAGCTCTGCCGCCGTGCGCTCCCCCGCCTCCGGGTCGGCGTCCGCGATCAGGACGCGCGCGCCCTCCTCGGCGAACCGTGTCGCGGTGGCGGCGCCGATGCCGCGTGCCGCCCCGGTGATGAGAACCCCGTACCCCGCGAAGCGCCCTGTGTCCGTCGTCATGGAGGGACGGTAGCCGCCCGGACGATCACCGCCGCAAGTCCTTTTCCGATCTGCCGGCGCCGGGAGGGTCAGCGGTAGCCGGTCACGTCGGCCGGCCTGCCCGCGTCCTGCACCTCGACCAGGTAGCGCCAGGCGTCGGGGCGGCTGCCGTCGAGGTCGGTGAAGCCGTACTCCTGGGCGAGGCCGCCGCTGGACAGGGAGGCGCCGTTGAAGCGGGAGACGTCGGGGTCGGCGGCGAGCGCGACGACGGCGCGGCCCACGTAGCGCGGTGTCTCGGAGATGGCGAAGTGCGGCACCTTGTCGAGCGCGTCGCGCCAGTCGTCCTCCCGCACCCCGAAGTGGTCGAGCATGATCTCGGAGCGCAGCCAGCCGGGGGTGAGGGCGACGGCGGTGGCGCCGCGCGGGCCGAGTTCGTGGCCCAGGGCGAACGCCATGCGCAGCACCGAGGACTTGGCGAGGTCGTAGAAGAAGGAGACCCGGTAGTGGTCGCGGTTGTACGCGGCGGTGCCGTCGGTGACCTCGACGACCAGACCGCCGGGGCGGCGCAGCAGCAGCGGCAGGGCGTGGTGACTGGTGATCGCGTGGGTCTCCACCGCGAGGCGCAGCAGCCGCAGTCCCTTGTCGAGGTCGTGCTCCCAGACGGGGGCGTCCCAGTCGAAGAGCGTCTCGCCGCCCCAGATGTCGTTGACGAGGACGTCGAGACGGCCCTGTTCGGCGGCGATCCGGTCGACGAGCGCCTTCACCTGTGCCGGTTCGAGGTGGTCGGTGGGGACGGCGATGCCCCGGCCGCCCGCCTCGGTGACCAGGTCGGCGGTGTCCTCGATCGTCTCGGGCCGGTCGTACTCGGAGCGGCGGGCGCGGGTGGTGCGGCCCGTGACGTACACCGTGGCGCCCGCCGCGCCGAGTTCCACGGCGATGCCCCGTCCGGCTCCCCGGGTCGCCCCGGCCACCAGCGCGACCTTGTCCCTCAACCGCTCCGTCATGTACGGCCTCCTGCACTCGTGTCCGTCTGTCGACGAGAAGCGTGACGGGTAAGCCGGACATCCTCTGTCGGTTTTTCCGCGGGGTCGTCCGCGTCTTCGGCGGGTTCGCCCGCACGCGCCCGGACGCGGCGGCGTCCGGGCGCGTGCCGTCCCGCTCAGTGGCCCCGGGCGATCCACTCGTCCAGGTGCGGGGCCTCGGCGCCGATGGTGGTCGGATCGCCGTGCCCGGTGAGGACCTTGGTCTCCGGCGGCAGGGTGAGCAGCCGGTCCCGGATGGAGTCGATGATCGTCGGGAAGTGCGAGAAGGAACGGCCGGTGGCGCCGGGGCCGCCCTGGAAGAGGGTGTCGCCCGTGAACACGGTCGCCAGCCCCGGGTCGTGGAGGCAGACCGCGCCCGGCGCGTGGCCCGGGGTGTGCAGCACGGTGAGGTCGGCGCCGCCGGCCTCGATGATCTGTCCGTCGGCCAGCCAGGCGTCGGGGTCGCGGTCCGGGTGGGTCTGCTTCCACAGCTGCAGGTCGTCGGGGTGCAGCCAGATCGTGGCTCCGGTGCGCTCGGCGAGGGCGGGCGCGGCGTCGATGTGGTCGTTGTGGGCGTGGGTGCACACGATGGCGGTCAGGCGCCGGTCGCCCACCGCCTCGGCGATGGCGTCGGCGTCGTGGGCCGCGTCGATGACGACGGCCTCGTGGTCGTCGCCCACGATCCACACATTGTTGTCGACGTCCCAGGTGCCGCCGTCGAGGCGGAACTGGCCGGAGGTGACGAGGCGTTCGATGCGGGCGGCCATCACAGCACCACCACCGAGCGCAGCACGTCGCCGTGGTGCATCCGCTCGAACGCCTTCTCCACCTCGTCCAGGGCGATGGTCTCGGTGACGAACGCGCCCAGGTCCAGGCGGCCCTGGAGGTGCAGGTCGATCAGCATCGGGAAGTCCCGGGACGGCAGACAGTCGCCGTACCAGGAGGACTTGAGGGAGCCGCCACGGCCGAAGACGTCCGCCAGGGGCAGTTCGATCTTCATCTCCGGGGTGGGCACGCCGACCAGGACGACCGTGCCGGCCAGGTCGCGGGCGTAGAAGGCCTGCCGGTAGGTCTCGGGGCGGCCGACGGCCTCGATGACGACGTCGGCGCCGAAGCCGCCGGTGAGCTCGCGGATCGCCTCGACGGGGTCGTTCTGCCGCGAGTTGACCGTGTGGGTGGCGCCCATGGAGCGCGCCTTGTCCAGCTTGCGGTCGTCGATGTCGACGGCGATGATCTTCGCCGCGCCGGCCAGCCGGGAGCCGGCGATGGCCGCGTCGCCGACGCCGCCGCAGCCGATGACGGCGACCGAGTCGCCGCGGCCCACGTCGCCGGTGTTGATCGCGGCGCCGATGCCGGCCATCACGCCGCAGCCGAGCAGTCCGGCGACCTGCGGCGCGACGGCCGGGTCGACCTTGGTGCACTGTCCGGCGGCGACCAGGGTCTTCTCGGCGAAGGCGCCGATGCCCAGCGCCGGGGTGAGCTCGGTGCCGTCGGTCAGCGTCATCTTCTGCCGCGCGTTGTGCGTGTCGAAGCAGTACCAGGGGCGTCCGCGCAGGCAGGCGCGGCAACTACCGCACGCCGCCCGCCAGTTGAGGATCACGAAGTCGCCGGGCCGCACGTCGGTGACGTCGTCGCCCACCGACTCGACGACGCCCGCGGCCTCGTGGCCGAGGAGGAAGGGGAAGTCGTCGTTGATGCCGCCCTGTTTGTAGTGCAGGTCCGTGTGGCACACCCCGCATGCCTGGACGCGCACGACCGCCTCGCCGGGTCCCGGGTCGGGTACGACGACCGTCTCGATCCGTACCGGCTCGTCCTTGCCGGGTGCGATCACGCCGCGTACTTCCTGGGCCATGGTGCTGACTCCTTCATCGGCCGGGTCCGTCTCCCCCGTCTCCCCCGACCCTACGCGGGAATGATCGGCTGTGCCGCCCACCGTGCGCTGCGCCTGCCCGGGCGACGTAGCCTGAACATCCGTCCGACGCCGAGGGGGGCTCGTGAGCATTGCCGGGGACCGGTCAGGACCGCCGGCCTGGCGGCTGCTGCTGTCGTACGTACGGCCGCACCGGTGGGCGCTGCTGGGCGGCGCCGTGCTGTCGCTGGTGACCGGCGCGACGGGGCTGGCGCTGCCGCTGGTGGCCCGGGAGCTGATCGACGACCTCGCGGCGGACCGGGCCGTCACCGGGGCGCTGCTGCTGATGTCGGCGCTGGTGGTCGCCAACGCGGTACTGGGCGCGGTGGGGGCGTACGTGCTGCGGCGCACGGCGGAGTCGGTGGTGCTCGGGGCGCGGCGCACGCTGTCGTCGTACCTGCTGCGGCTGCGGATCGCCGCCGTGGACCGGGCCGAGCCGGGTGATCTGATGGCCCGCGTCACCTCCGACACCACGCTGCTGCGGGAGGTGACCACCGACTCGCTGATCGGGCTGGGCACGGGCGGCCTCACCCTGATCGCCACCGTGGTGCTGATGGGCTACGTGGAGCCGGTGCTGCTGGCGGTCACGCTGGGGGTGATCGCGCTGGCGGGGGCGATGCTCGGGGTGATCGTGCCGCGGATCCGGCGGGCGTCCCGGCAGGCGCAGGACGCGGTGGGCGTGATGGGGGCCTCGCTGGAGCGGGTGCTGGGCGCGCTGCGCACGGTGAAGGCGTCCGGCGCCGAGCCCCGGGAGGAGCGGACGCTGCACGACGCGGCGCGCGAGTCGTGGCGGATGAGCGTGCGGGCCGCCAAGTGGTCGGCCGCGGCGGGCAACACGGCGGGACTCGCGATGCAGCTCGCGTTCATCACGGTGCTGGCGGTGGGCGGCGCGCGGGTGGCGACCGGCGCCATCGACATCGGGACGCTGGTGGCGTTCCTGCTGTTCGTGTTCTATCTCATGGCGCCGATCTCGCAGGTCGTCGGCGCGGTCACGCAGTACCAGGCGGGCAGCGCGGCGCTCGCCCGGATCCAGGAGGCGCTGCGGCTGCCCGCCGAACCGGCCGCGCCGCCCGCCGCGTTGCCGTCGCCCGGCGCCGCCCCGGCGGCCGTCGCCTTCGAGGAGGTGCGGTTCCGCTACGCCGACGACCTGCCGTACGTCCACCACGGGGTGACGTTCACCGTGCCCGCGCGGGGCCTGACCGCGTTCGTCGGCCCGTCGGGCGCGGGCAAGACGACGGTGTTCTCCCTCATCGAGCGGTTCTACGACCCCGAGTCCGGCGTGATCACCGTCGACGGCCGGGACCTCACCGACTGGGACCTGCCGGAGCTGCGGGCGGCGATCGGGTACGTCGAGCAGGACGCGCCGGTGCTGTCGGGTTCCCTGCGGGACAACCTGCTGCTGGGCAACCCCGGCGCGGACGAGGAGACGCTGACCCGTGTCCTCGCCACGACCCGGCTGGACGGGCTGGTCGCCCGGCTGCCGGACGGGCTCGGCACCCTCGTCGGCCACCGCGGCACCAAGCTCTCCGGCGGCGAGCGGCAGCGGGTCGCCATCGCCCGCGCCCTGCTCCGCCGCCCCCGCCTGCTGCTGCTCGACGAGGCGACCTCCCAGCTCGACGCGGTCAACGAGGCGGCGCTGCGGGACACCGTGGCGGACGTCGCGCGTACGACGACGGTCCTGGTGGTCGCCCACCGCCTGTCCACGGTGACGGCGGCCGACCGCATCGTGGTGATGGACGCGGGCCGCGTGCGGGCGGTGGGGACGCACCGGGAGCTGGTCGCCTCGGACCCGTTGTACAGGGAGCTGGCCGCTACGCAGTTCTTGGCCACGGCGGGGTGAAACGGGCCGGGGGACGCGGGGCCGGTCCCCGCCTGCCCCGAGGACGCCCTCCGCGGGCAGGCGCCCCCGGTCCCGGGGTCCGTGCGCGGCCGCCGGTCGGCGCCTTCCTCGCCGGGGACCTCCGCCCCGTCGCTCAGCGAGCGCGCGTCTCCGCTCACTCCAGGTGGAGGGCTGCCGGGCGCGGCAGTCGGCGTGTCGTCTCGGCGTGGTCGTCGAAGTCGAAGTCCCCGGTGGGGTCCAGCTCCGGATAGCGAATGGTGGACGCATCGCCGGCGAGTCGCCGGCCGGTCGCCCGGATGCGGGCGTTCCAGACGATGCTCAGCGCCTCCCCGCACTCGAGGCAGTGCCCGTCGGCCGCCGAGGCGCGCAGGACGGGCAGGTCCGCCAGGGCACCGGGGCGGGCGACCGCGCGCTCGAAGACCTCCCTCCCCTGGGCGATCAACCAGCCACGGAAGTAGTCGAAGCCGTCGTCGGAGCATCCGCCGTTGATCACGTAGGCGGCGGCCCACAGGGGTTCGTGCAGGAGTCCGCCATCAGGTTCCACAGCACCTGCTGGGCAGCGACGATCTCCGCGTCGGTCGTGTCGCCAGCCGCGCGCTCGCCCGGCGGGCGACGTCCCCGGCGTCGTCCGGGTCGGGCGCCACGTCGGTGACCGGCACGTAAGCGATGTCGGGGCGCGGGGACACCGCCGCGACCGACTCGGGCACCAGCACCGTCCCGCTGTCGGCCCGGACGTACGCCAGGATCTCCTCCAGTCGTGGACGTCCGGGCCGTGCCGCCACGGGGCGCCGTCGGGGCGTGGGTCGGCGTTCCACACGGCGGACCACGCCGGGGAGGCGCCCGCGTACCGCAGCAGAGGTTCGTCGGCGAGGGCGCGCAGCCCGACCGCGTCCTCGCCGGCCAGGGGGTGCCGGACGGGCAGCACCGCGCAGATCCCCTCCCGGTACAGCGGCAGCACGCGCAGCCGCTCCGCGTCGACCGGCAGGCGGACGAAGCCGACGTCGGCGGTGCCGTCGAGCAGGGCGGCGGACCGGCTCCACCAGCGCAGCCGGACCAGTTCGACGCACACCTGCGGCTCCCGCGCGGAGAAGGCGTGCAGCGGCGCGGTGATGCCGGAGCTCAGCATGAAGCCGGCCTTGAGCACGCCCTCCCCCGCCGCGGTCCGCCGGACCCGGATCCGCGCGGCGCGGGCGGCGGCCAGCAGGTCCCGGGAGTCCTGGAGGAACTGCTCGCCCGCGGGCGTGAGGGCGACCTCGCGGCTGTTGCGGCGGAACAGGGTCACGCCGAGGTCGTGCTCCAGCCGCTGGATCTGCCGGGACAGGGCGGGCCGGGTGACGTGCAGGGCGGCCGCGGCCTGCCCGAAGTGCAGGCGCTCGGCGACGGCGACGAAGGAGCGCAGCCGGCGCAGATCCAGATCCGTCCGCCGGCCGTCCATGCCGCCCTCTTCCCCGCTGCCTGCACCGATGCACCGACGTCATCGTAGGCGCCGAAGGAAGCATCGGACCTTCGGGAAACCCCAGGTCACGCTGGTTACGTACCGCGGGCGGCGTCGATCCTCCGCCCGCCTCTCCCCCTCTTCCGGAGTGTTCGTCATGATGCGCGCCGCCGTCGCCGGCGGCGGACACGCCCCGTACGTGCTGCTCAAGGCCGGGTTCGTCACCCCGCTTCCGCAGGGGCTCGACCCGATGGTCCCCGGCTCGCCGGGACCGACGTCGTCCACCTGCGGCGGGGGCTGATCGACCAGATGATCGTCTTCGCGGGGGACCTCACGCCGGCGGGTCGACGCTTCGTCGACCTGTCCGCGCCGGTGCGCCCGGGGGTTCGGCGGGTTCGGCGGGTTCGGCGCGCTCACCGCATCGGCGTCCGCGGCGTTTCCGCCTCCGGTGTCTCCGGCGTCCCCGGCGTCCCCGGCGTCCCCGGCGGACGGAGAATCGCCAGGAGCTGGCGGACCAGTTCGTCGACGACCTCGTCGAGGGTGGCCTCGACCCATCCTGCGTTCCAGTCGTGCAGCAGTCCGTTGACGCTGCCGATGAAGCCGGTCGCGGCGAGGCGGTGGTCGCGGGGTGCGGCCTCGCCGCGGGCGACGGCGGCGGCCGCTTCGGCGCAGATCAGGTCGACCCAGCGGGCGCGGCGGGCCAGCCGCTGTTCCTCCAGGCGCGGGCTCACCCCGATGATCTCGGTGAAGGCGATGCGGATGCGGCGCGGGTCGCGGGTGGCGGCGGCCGCGTAGGCGCGGAAAATGGCGGCGGCGCGCTCGGCGAGCGGGGCGTCCGCCGTCCCGGCCGCCGCGGCGAGGACGGCCGCCTCGGCCCAGTCGTTGACCTGGAGGTGCAGTGCGGCGAGGACGTCCTCCAGGGTGCGGAACTCCTCGTAGAACTGGCGGGTGGACAGTCCGGCGGCCTCGCTGAGGGCGGCGACGGTGGTGTTCCGGTAGCCGGGCCCGCCGCCGAAGAGTTCGAGGGCCGCGTCGAGGAAGCGGCGGCGCCGCTCGGCCCTCCGCTCCTCGGCGGACTTCCCGGCGTACCGGCCGCTCGGTGCGCTCAGTCTGTCCGCCACCCGGTCTCCTCTCCCCGCGCCCGGCAATGTTGTCGTGTCCGCGGTCTTGTGGAGAACCCCTGACCGTCCCTACTTTTCAGTAAGTTCAATCTGAAAGCGCGTCTGTTCAGATTCCCCTCCCCCTGTTTGACATGTCCCGATCATGACCCCCCACCCGCAGAGGAGACCCGCCGTGCCGATCCGCAGCAGGCATCTGTGCACCCTCGCCGCCGCCGTCGCCCTGACCCTCACCGCCCCCGGAGCCGTCGCGAGCGCCGCCGGCCCGGCCGCGCCCTCCGACGGGCTGCGGGAGGTGCTGTTCGTGGGCAACAACTGGGACGGCACCGCCGACGTCATCGAGTCCGGCGGTGACCTCGGCCGGATCGGCCGGATCAACGTGATCCCCGACAAGGACCAGCGGATGGCGGAGATCAACGCCAACCCGATCCGCTGGATCTACTTCATGGCGATCCGCAACACCGTCGGCGAGGGCCACGACCAGTTCGTCGACGACATGTACTCCACCCCGGACGGCACCTCGGTGGTCGTCTCCCGGCCCAGCTTCGCGGACGTCGTCTCCCTCGACCTGGCCACCGGACGCGTCAACTGGCGCTTCCCGGTGTCCGGCCACCGCTCCGACCACATGGCCGTGTCGCCCGACGGCACGCGCGTCGCCGTCTCCGCCTCGACGTCCAACACGGTGCACGTGCTGGACATCGAGACCGGCGAGGAGGTGGGAAAGTTCAAGACCGGCGACAAGCCGCACGAGAACGTCTTCAGCCGGGACGGCCGCTACATCTGGAACATGTCCATCGGCGAGGTGAACACCGACCTGGACGCGCCCTGGCTGGACTGGACGAAGGGCGACCGCAAGATCACGGTCGCCGACGCCCGGACGTTCGAGCAGGTCCGGGTCATCGACATGCGGGAGCGGCTGGACGCGGCGGGTTTCAAGGAGTACTCGGACGCGGTCCGCCCCGCCGCCTTCTCCCCCGACGAGTCGAAGCTGTACTTCCAGGTGTCGTTCTTCCACGGCTTCTTCGAGTACGACGTCGCCGCCGACCGGATCACCCGGGTCAAGACCCTGCCGAAGAACCCGGACACCGGCGAGGACCGCACCACCTGGGTCAACGACTCCCGTCACCACGGCATCACCATGAAGCCCGACGGCGCCAAGCTGTGCGTGGCGGGCACCATGGACGACTACGCGACCGTGGTCGACCGCGACACCTTCGAGCACGGCCCGCTGGTCACCGTCTCCAAGCCGTACTGGGCGACCGTCAGCGGCGACGGGGAGTCCTGCGTGGTCTCCGAGAGCGGCGCCGACCGGGTCACGGCGATCGACTTCGCGACCGGCGAGAAGACCGCGTCCGTCCCGGTCGGCGACCACCCGCAGCGAGTGCGGCTCGGCCATGTGCGGGAGGGCTGGACCGGACCCTCGGGCGGCTGACCCGCGCCGCACGCGGGTGGCCGATGGTCCTGAACCGCCCGTCCCCCGCTCGAATCTCCTCCGGGATGTGTGAGTCCCACGGACAGGGGTAGTCGCCACGTATCACCTCCGATGGAAGGGGGTCCGTGGAAGAGTCGCATCACTCGCAGGGCCCGGGCCGTTTCCACCGAAGCGAAGCGGCCCGGACCGTCGGCGCGGCGGCAGGTTCTCATTCCGGGTGCTGATCTGAACCGTGCGACGGCACCTCGAGGTGCCTTTCGGACGTCTGACCGTCTTGGGCGTACGCGTCCGTCGTCGAGATCACCAGCAGCTTCGTGACGGTGCCGTCGTCGCCGGTCACGTCCCGTACGTGCCGGAAGCCCAGGCGGCGGCACATGGCCAGGCTGGGGGTGTTGTCCGCGCCGACCATGCCGTAGGCCTCCTTCAGGCCCAGGTCGTCGGCGGCGTGGCGCAGCAGGCCGCGGACCACTTCAGTGCCCAGGCCCCGGCCCCAGTACGGGGGCGCGAGGGCAGCGATCAGCTCGTGTCCGTCGACATTGCCTGTCTTCTTCACCTCCGCGTGTCCGACGAAGGTCTCCCCCTGCCACACCCCCCATACGTCGAACAGGCGTTGCGGGTAGATGTCGGTGAGGATGGTGCGGAACAGCGTGCGGATGTCCGCCTCGGGCACGCGTTCCTGGCCCATCCAGCGGCAGACCTCCTCGTCGCGCAGCAGCTCCACGAAGGCGTCCTCGTCCTCGGGGCGGTAGGGGCGGAACGTGAGTCGTTCGGTGTGCAGGACCGGTGTGGTCATCAGGCTCCTCGGGACATGCGGGGAGGACGGCGGAACCGGGCCGGGGCAGGCGGCAGCGGGACGCACCCCGGCCCGGTCTCTCGTGCCTCCGCGCGAGTGCGTCAGGCTTCGGCGTTCTCCATGCGCTCCCGCAGGCTGCGGGGACGCATGTCGGTCCAGACCTCGTCGACGTAGGCGGAGCACTCCGCCTCCGTGCCCTCCTTGCCGACGGGCTGCCAGCCGGCGGGCACCTCGATGTCGACGGGCCACAGCGAGTACTGCTCCTCGTCGTTGCGCAGCACCTGGTAGCGGGTGTTCTCGTCCATGTCCGGCTGTCTCGCTCTCTCGGTCGGTGATCGGGTGGTGATCGGGTGGTGATCGGTCGGTGAAAGGGGGCTGGGACGGGATTCCGTCTGCGGCGGCGGGGCGCGGGCCGCGAGGCGGGGCGTCACCGGCGGTGGCGGGCGTGGTGGGCGTGGTGGGCGATGTGGCGCAAGGCCCGGGCGAAGTCCTCGGCGACAGCGCGCACGGTGGCGGTGGCGTGCAGGGCGGGCCGGTGGTGCCAGATGAAGGACAGCCGCCCGCGCTGGACGGCGCCGATGATCTCCAGCGGGTGGGAGCCGCTGTCGCGCGGGTCGTGGTGGCGGCCGAACGAGCCGTGTTCGGCGCGTATCAGGCCGTGACCGGGGTTCTCCGGGCGGGCGTCCCACTGTCCGAGGTAGTTGAAGACGACCTGTCCGTGGGCGGCGCGTCCCAGGCGTTCGCGCACCTCGGGCGGGCCGAAGGTGCGCAGCGCGCCGAAGCCGAGGCCGTTGCCGGGCACGGCGCGCAGCTGGCGGCGTACGGACTTCACCAGGGTGCGCCAGTCGCGGTCGGGGCCCAGGTCGGCGGGTTCGGGGACCTGGAGGGCGACGGGGTGGACGGTGGTGAACCAGCCGACCGTGCGGGTCAGGTCGACGTCGTCGAGGACGTCCTCGCGGCCGTGTCCCTCCAGGTCCAGGCGGACGTCCTCGCGGCCGGTCCAGCGGGCCAGGGCGAGGGCGAGGGCGGCGAGCAGGACGTCGTTGACGCGGGTGCGGTACGCGGTTGGCGCGGCGCGCAGCAGCGCCTCGGTGTCCGCCTCGTCCAGTTCCACGGTGAGCGTGTCGACGGCGCCGGTGTCGGGGCCGTCCGGCGTCTCGGACGGGAGCGGCTCGGTGTCCACGGCGTGTTCCCAGTAGGGCAGTTCGTGGTCGAAGGCGCCGGAGGCGACGTGTGCGGCGAGGCCACGGGCCCAGTCGCGGAAGGAGGTGGTGCGCTCCCCCAGCGCGACAGGTCCGCCCTGGACGGCCTGCCGGTAGGCGGCCTCCAGGTCGTCGCGCAGGATGCGCCAGGAGACGGCGTCCACGACCAGGTGGTGGCCGACCAGGAGGAGGAAGTCGGGCCGGTCGGCGGCACCGGTGAACAGGGCCGCCCGCAGCAGCGGGCCGCGTGCGAGGTCGAAGCCGGTGTGCAGGTCGTCGGCGGCCTTCTCCATCGCCGTGTCGGCGTCGGTGGCGGTGAGGCCGCCGAGGTCGTGGCGGGTCAGGAGCCCGTCGCGGTCGGTGTCGTCCGCGGGCGGGTTGTACTGGCGCCAGCCGTCCTGGCCGGCGGTGAAGCGCATGCGCAGGGCGTCGTGGTGGTCGAGCAGGGCGTTGAGGGCGGTTTCCAGGGCGGCCGCGTCGACGCCGGGGGCGAGTTCCACCAGCAGGGACTGGTTGAAGTGGGCGTGGCTGGCGCGCTGTCCGGTCAGGAACCACTCCTGGATCGGGGTGAGCGGCACGTCCCCGCTCACCGCCTCCTCCCCGGTGTGCCGGGGGGCGGTGGTGACGACGCCGGCCAGTTCGGCGACGGTCTGGTGGGTGAACAGGTCGCGGGTGGTCACGTGCAGTCCGTCGCGTCGCAGCCGGGAGACGACCTGCATGCTGAGGACGGAGTCGCCGCCGAGGTGGAAGAAGTTGTCGTGCGCCCCGACGTCGGCGACGCCGAGGACGTCGCCCCAGATGCGGGCGATGCGGCGTTCGGTGTCGGTGCGCGGCGGGGTGTGCGGCCCGGTGGCGGTGTGCGCGAGCCCGGGTTCGGGCAGCGCGTTGCGGTCGGTCTTGCCGTTCGGGGTGAGCGGCAGCCGGGCCAGCGGCACGAACGCCGAGGGGATCATGTGCGCCGGGAGCAGTCCGGCGAGGTGGTCGCGCAGTTCGGATACGGGCAGGTCCTCGGAGGTGCCCTCGGCAGGTACGACGTGGGCGACCAGGCGTGCGTCGGATCGGCCGTCCGGATCACTGCCGCCGGCGCGGACGGTGACCACCGCGTCGCGCACCAGCGGGCTGCCGCGCAGCGCGCTCTCGATCTCGCCGGGTTCGATGCGGAAGCCGCGCAGTTTGAGCTGGGCGTCGGCGCGTCCGGCGAAGCGCAGGTCGCCGCTCGCGTCCCAGCGGGCGCGGTCGCCGGTGCGGTACATGCGCTCCCCGGGGGCGCCGAACGGGTCGGCGACGAAGCGGGAGGCGGTCAGGCCGGGCCGGTGGAGGTAGCCGCGGGCCAGTCCGGGTCCGGAGACGTAGAGGTCGCCGGTGACGCCGGGCGGGACGAGGCGCAGGGCGGCGTCGAGGACGTGGACGCGGGTGGCGCCGGCCGGGCGTCCGATGGGCGGGGCGCCGGCGGCCGGGGTGAGCGGGCCGGTCCAGGTGGCGACGACGGTGGCCTCGGTGGGGCCGTACGAGTTGATCATCCGTCGGCCGGGTGCCCACCGTTCGACGAGGTGGGCGGGGCAGGCCTCGGCGCCGACGATGAGGGTGCGCAGGTGCGGCAGGGCGTCGGCGGTGCCCGGGTCGACCGTCGCGAGGGCGGCGGGCGGGATCAGGGTGTGGCTGACGCGCCGCCCGGCGAGGACCTCGGCGAGGCGCTCGCCGACGAGGGGGCCCTCCTCCCCGGTGAGCAGGGTGGCGCCGCTGAGCAGCGACACGCACAGCTCCAGCACCGAGGCGTCGAAGCTGGGTGAGGCGAACTGCAGGACCCGGTCGCCAGGGCCCGCGTCGTAGCGGTCGGCGGCTGACGCGGCGAAGGCGGCGAGGCCGCGGTGCGTCACCGTGACGCCCTTCGGGGTGCCGGTGGAGCCGGAGGTGTAGATCACGTACGCCGGGTGGTCGACGGTCAGCGGAGAGGTGCGGTCGACGTCCGTGGGCGCGGTGTCCGGTCCGTCGGCGTCCCACACGGCGGCCGGGTCGTCCAGGACGAGCCGGGCGCCGGCGTCGCGGAGCATGAACTCCCGGCGCTGCTGCGGATAGTCCGGGTCGACGGGCAGGAAGGCGCCGCCGGCCTTGGTGACGGCGAGCTGCGCCACCACCGTCTCCGCGCTGCGGGGCAGGGCCAGGGCCACGATCCGCTCGGGTCCCACGCCCCGGGCGATGAGGCGGTGCGCCAACCGGTTGGCGGCGCGTTCGACGTGCGCGTACGTCAGCTCCCGGCCGTCGGCGTCGGCCAGGGCGAGGGCGTCGGGGGTGTGCGCGGCCTGGCGTTCGAACAGCTCGGGCAGGGTGGCCGGCGGGACCGGGCGGGCGGTGGCGCGGCCCTGGTCGAGCACGGCCTTGAGCGTCTCGTCCGTGGCGAGGGGCAGGGCGCCCACGGGCCGGTCGGGGTCGTCGGCGACGGCGGTCAGCAGGGTGCCGAGCTGGTCGGCCATGCGTTCGGCGGTAGCCGTGTCGAACAGGTCGGTGTTGTAGGTGAGGACGCCGTGCAGTTCACCGGTGCCGGTCTCGGCGAACTCCAGGGTGAGGTCGAACGCGGCGTGCCGCAGCTCGCTGTCGACGTCGGTGACCTCCAAGCCGGGCAGGTCGAGGGCGGCGGCCGGGGCGTTCTGGAGGACGACCATGACCTGGAACAGCGGGGTGCGGCTGGTGTCGCGGACCGGCTGGACCTCGTCCACGACCTGCTCGAACGGCGCCTCCTGGTGGGCGAAGGCGTCCAGGACGGTGCCGCGGACCTCGTCGAGGAACTCGGGGAACGGCCGGTCGGGCGTGACGCGGGAGCGCAGCACGAGCGTGTTGACGAAGAACCCGACGAGGTGCTGGACCTCGGCGCGGTCCCGGCCGGAGGTGACCGTGCCGACGGTGATGTCCTCACCGCCGGTCAGCCGGGCCAGGTAGGCCTGGGCGGCGGCGACCAGCGTGGTGAACAGGGTGGCCTGCCGGTCGCGGCCCACCCGGGCGAGGCGGCGGGTCGTCTCGCGCGGCAGGGAGAGCCGTACGGAGGCGCCGTGGTGGGTGCGCACCGCCGGACGGGGCCGGTCGGTGGGCAGGTCCAGCGTCTCCAGCCCTGTCAGGTGCTCCTTCCAGTACCCGAGGTGGTCGTCCGCGCCACGCCCGCGCTGCCAGTGCGCGTAGTCGGCGTACTGCACCGGCAGTGGTGGCAACGCGTCCGTTCCCACGCCGAGTTCGGCGCGGTAGAAGTGGGCGAGGTCGCCGGTGAGCACGCCGGTGGACCAGCCGTCGGTGACGATGTGGTGCAGGGTCAGCGTCAGGACGTGCTCGTCGTCCGCGAGCCTGATCAGGCCCGTGTGCAGGAGCGGGCCGCGCCGCAGGTCGAACGTGCGGGCGCGTTCGGCGTCCAGCAGGTCCGCGAGCCGGGCGTCGCGTTCGCCTCCGGTGAGCTGCGACACGTCGTGCAGGGTCAGCGGCACGTCCCCGGCCGGGTGGACGATCTGCACGCCGTGGCCGTCGACCGCGTCGAAGGTGGTGCGCAGCGCCTCGTGCCGCTCGACCAGGGCGCGCAGGGCCGCGGTGAGGGCGGGCACCTCGAGCCGGCCGCGCAGCCGCAGGGCCAGCGCGGTGACGTACTCGCCGCTGCCCGGCGCGAACTCCTCCAGGAACCAGAGGCGTTGCTGGGCGTACGACATCGGGGCGGGCGTGTCCCGGGTGACCGGGACGATCGCGGCAGGGGCGGTGCCGACGGGGTGTTCCTCGGTGAGCAGGGCGGCGAGGGCCTCGGGGGTCGGGTGGGTGAACACCGCACGGGGGGACAGTTCGGTGCCGAACGCCTCGGAGAGGCGGACGGCGAGGCGGATGCTGAGGATGGAGTCGCCGCCGAGCTGGAAGAAGTCGTCCCGCACGCCGGGGCGCGGCACGGACAGGACGTCGGCGAAGACCTCCACCGTGCGGCGCTCGGCGTCGGTGCGCGGCTCGGCCGACGTGTCCTGTGCCCCGCTCGCGGGTTCCGGAGCGGGCAGGGCCGCCCTGTCCACCTTGCCGTTGCGGCTGAGCGGCAGGGCGGGCAGGACGACGAACGCCGACGGCACGAGGTAGTCCGGCAGGGAGCGCCGAGCGAACTCCCGCAGGGGGGTGACATCTTCGGGGCCGACCACGTAGGCGACCAGGCGGCGGCTGCCGGGCCGGTCCTCGCGGGCGAGCACGGTCACGTCGGTGACGCCGGGGTGTCCCGCGAGGACGGCCTCGACCTCACCCGGCTCGACGCGGAAGCCGCGGATCTTCACCTGGTCGTCGGCGCGGCCGAGGAACTCGACGGTGCCGTCGGGGCGGCGGCGGACCAGGTCGCCGGTGCGGTACATGCGGCTGCCGGACGGGCCGGCCGGGTCGGCCAGGAAGCGGGCCGCGGTGTCACCGGGGCGGCCCAGGTAGCCGCGGGCCACGCCCTCGCCGGCGAGGTACAGCTCGCCCGGGCAGCCGGGCGGCACGGGCCGCAACCGGCCGTCGAGGACGTGCACGCGCATGTCGTCGAGCGGGTGGCCGATGGGCACGGTGTCCGGGACGGTGGCCGCGTCGGTGAGGGCGAACGACGTGGCGAACGTCGTCGTCTCGGTGGGGCCGTAGCCGTCCACGACGGTCAGGCCCGGACAGGCGGCCAGGACGCGGCGTACGGCAGTGGCCGGCACGACGTCGCCGCCGGTCCACACCTGGCGCAGTCCGACGAAGCAGTCCGGCGCGTCCTGCGCCAGCAGCCGGAACAGGCCCGCGGTCAGCCACAACGCGCTCAGACCCGTGTCGCGCACCAACTGCCGCAACAGCGCGGCGTCCAGCGGCCGTGAGGGGGCCACGACGACGCAGCCGCCGGTGAGCAGCGGCGCCCACACCTCGAAGGTGGCGGCGTCGAAGGCCACCGGGGAGTGCAGCAGCACCCGGTCGCACACACCGCCGGTGAAGCGGCTGTCGGTGGCGAGGGCGGCCACGTCGCGGTGGCGTACGGCGACGGCCTTCGGTTCGCCGGTCGACCCGGAGGTGAACATCACGTAGGCGAGCCGGTCGGGGTCGGCCGGTGCGGCGACGGGCGCGTCCGGCACGGGAGTGCGGGCGGCGGTGACGTCCTCGGCCGACAACTGGACGGTCGCGCCCGCGCGTCCGATCAGTGTGCGGCGCCGGTCCTCGGGGGCGCGGGCGTCCACGGGCACATAGGCGCCGCCCGCCTTGAGCACGGCGAGCTGGGCGACGACGAGTTCGGCACCGCGGTCCATCAGCAGGGCCACCCGGTCCTCGGCGCGCAGTCCGCCGGCGAGGAGCCGGGAGGCCACGGCGTCGGACCAGGCGTCCACCTGGCGGTACGTCAGCTCGGTGTCGCCGTCGCGCAGCGCGGGCGCTTCAGGCGTGCGGCGGGCCTGCTCGGCGAACAGGGCGACGGGGCTGCTCGGTTCGGTCCGGCGGGCGGTGGTGTTCCACCGCCCGAGCAGGGCGCGGTCGTCCTCGGTCAGCGCGTCCAGGCCGGTCACGTCCGCGTCGGTCTCCAGCGCGTCGGCGAGGGCGCGCAGGACGACGGTGAGGCGGTCCGCGAGGCGTTCGGCCGTGTCCGTGTCGAACAGGCCGTCGTCGTAGGCGAGGTCGAGGCCGAGGCGGTCGCCGAGGTGGGCGCGCAGGCACAGCGGGAAGGTGGGCGCGTCCTCGGCGCGCACCTCCTCGACCTGTACGCCCGTGCGAGCGGTGGCGGATTCGTCGACGGGATAGTTCTCGAACACCACCATGCTGTCGAACAGCGCCTCACCGGCCGGGACCTCGCTCAGCGCCTGGATGCGAGGCAGGGCGAGGAAGTCGAAGCGCCGGGTGTCGCTCTGGTGCTCCTGCACCGCGCGCAGCCAGGACGCCGCTCCCCCGCCCTCGACCCGGACGCGGGTGGGCACGGTGTTGATGAACATGCCGATCATCGACTCCACGCCGGGCAGTTCGGCCGGGCGCCCGGAGACGGTGGTGCCGAACACGACGTCGTCGCGGCCGCTGTGGCGGGCCAGGAGCAGCGCCCAGGCGCCCTCGATGACGGTGTTCACCGTGAGCCCGGCGCGGGCGGCGTCCTGCCGCAGCCGCGCGGAGAGGTGCTCGTCCAGTCGCCGGCCGGTGAGGGCGGCGGCGCGGGCGCGGTGCTCCCCGGTGGGCGTGCGGTCGTAGGGCAGCGGGGTGCGGGCGGGGAACCCGGCGAGGGTCTCGGCCCAGTGCGCCGCGGCGGCGGCCTCGTCCTGGTCGTGCAGCCAGCGCAGGAAGTCGGCGAACGGACGCCGGACCGGTGCGGGGGCCGATCGGCCGCCGGTGAGGGCGGCGTAGCGCTCGCACACCTCGGTGAGGAGCTGCCCGGTGCTCCAGCCGTCCAGGATGAGGTGGTGGGAGGACCACAGCAGCAGTACCTCGTCGCCGGGCAGTGCGGCCAGGGTGATGCGGGTGAGCGGTGCGGTGGTCAGGTCCATGCCCG
Organism: Streptomyces sp. DH-12; assembly: GCF_002899455.1. GTDB lineage: Bacteria > Actinomycetota > Actinomycetes > Streptomycetales > Streptomycetaceae > Streptomyces. The sequence goes on from NZ_PPFB01000001.1 coordinate 747,425, forward strand.
CCGCGCGGTCGGCGGCCAGCAGGTCCTCGGTGGCCGCCGCGCGCTCCTCGGGCGTGAGGTGTCGCCAGTCCAGGTGGGTGACGGGCAGCTCCACGCGCCGGTGCACGACCTGCACGGGGTGCGGCAGGCCCTGCCAGTGGACGCTGGTGCGCAGGGCCTCGGTGCGGTCGGCGACCTGCTGCCAGGCTGCGGCGAAGCGCCGCGCGTCGCTCACCCCGGCCAGGCGGACGGCCACGCGGTCCGCGTAGGCGCCCGACGTGTCCACCAGGCCGTGGAAGAGCATGCCGGCCTGCAGCGGTGTCAGCGGCAGGACGTCGGCGACGTGCCGGCCGTCGCCCACCAGGCGGTCCAGCTCCCGCTGGCCGAGCCCGGCCAGCGGGAAGTCGGACGGGGTGCGGCCGCCCGCGTCCGGGGAGGCGCAGTGGGCCGCGATCTCGCGCAGCGCCGCGCACATCTCCTCGGCGAGCGCCCGGACGGTGGACTCGTCGTAGACGGCCGGCGGGTAGGTCCAGCCGAGTTCGAGCCGGCCGTCCTGCACCACGCCGGTGATGTCCAGCAGGTAGGGCCGGGGGGCGTCGGGGTCGGTGTCGGACCCGGCCGGGGGCAGGACGGCGCCGTACAGGCCGCTGCCGCCCGCGTCGGCGTCCCACTGGCCGTGGTAGTTGAAGCCGACCCGCGGTGCCGGGGCGCCGGCCAGCGGGCTGTCGGGCAGCAGGTGGCGCAGCGCGCCGTGGCTCAGGCCGTGCAGGGGCACCGCGCGCAGCTGCTCCTTGACCGAGCGGAGGGTGTCGTGCCAGCCGGCGTCGGGGGCGACGGTCAGCGCGAGCGGGAACTCGGCGGTGAACCAGCCGACCGTCCGGGACAGGTCCAGGTCGTCGAAGAGGTCCTCGCGGCCGTGGCCCTCCACGCCGACCAGCACGCTGTCACGCCCGCACCAGCGGGCCAGGGTGCGGCCGAGGGCGCTGAGCAGGACATCGTTGACCTGGGTGCGGTAGACCTCCGGGACCTGGCGGAGCAGGGCCTCGGTGGTCTCCGGTTCCAGTTCCACGGTGACCGTGGCGGCGGTGCCGTGGGTGTTGGGACCGGGACGGCCGGCGGGCAGCTCGGCGGGGGCCTCGACGGTACGCAGCCAGTGGTCGAGGTCGCCGTCCAGGGCGTCGGAGCGGGTGTGGCCCTCCAGCCGCACCGCCCAGTGCCCGTAGGCGGTGGTGACCGGGGGCAGTTCGACGGGGTGCCCGGCGGCGACCTGCCGGTGGGCGGTCTCCAGGTCGGCCAGCAGGATCCGCCAGGAGACGCCGTCGACAACCAAGTGGTGTATGACGAATAGCAGTTGGCCGGGCGCGTCCGGGCCGCGGTCGAGGACGAGGACGCGCGCCATCCGGCCCTCGGCGGGGTCGAGTGCGGCGCGTGCCTCGTCCGCGAGGCGGGCCGCCTCGGATCCCAGAGCGGGGCCGTCGAGGCCGGTCACGTCGTGCAGGGTGACGGTGCCGTCCGGGAGGCCGGGCAGGACCTCCTGGCGCCAGCCGTCCTCGGTGCGGCGGAAGCGGGTGCGCAGGGCGGGATGGTGCCGTACGAGGGCATCGGCGGCGGTGCGCAGGGCGGGCAGGTCGGTGCCGGGGGCGAGTTCGAGGCGCTGCGACATGGTGAAGCGCAGCGGGTCGCCAGGGCTGCGGCCGTCGAGGTACCAGCGCTGGATGGGGGTGAGCGGCGCCTCGGCGGGCGCGGTCGTGTCGGTGGTGACCGGCGTCGACTCGGTGACGTGCAGGGCGAGTTCGGCGACGGTCTGGTGGCGGAAGACGTCCTTGGTGGTCAGCGCGAGACCGGCCTGGCGGGCCCGGGAGACGATCTGGATGCTGAGGATCGAGTCGCCGCCGAGCGCGAAGAAGTTGTCGCGCGCGCCGATCCGTTCGACGCGCAGGACGTCCGCCCAGATCGTCGCGAGAGTCTGCTCGGTGCCGGGGCGGGGCGCCACGTAGGTTTCCGCGGTGTCGGGTTGGGCGGGCGGAGCAGGCAGGGCGCGGCGGTCGGTCTTGCCGCTGGTGGTGCGCGGAATCCGGGTCAGCGGCACGAACGCCGCGGGCACCATGTGGTCCGGCAGGGTGCGGCGCAGCGCGAGGCGCAGCTCGTCGGCGGCCGGGGCGGTGTCCCCGGCGGGCACCAGGTGGGCCACGAGCATCTGGCGGCCGGCGTGGTCGCGTGCCGTGACGACGGCGTCGGCGACGTCCGGGTGGGCGAGCAGCGCGGCTTCGATCTCGCCGGGTTCGATGCGGAATCCGCGGATCTTGATCTGTTCGTCGGCGCGGCCCAGGAACTCCAGCACTCCCTGTGCGTCGCGGCGGGCGCGGTCGCCGGTGCGGTACATCCGCTCCCCCGGCGCGCCGAACGGGTCGGCGAGGAACCGCGCGGCGGTCAGGCCGGGGCGGTTCAGGTAGCCGCGGGCGACCTGGGCGCCGGCGAGGTACAGCTCGCCGGGCGTGCCGGGCGGCACCGGGCGCAGGGCGCCGTCGAGGACGTAGGCGCGCAGGTTGGCGCCGGGCCGTCCGATGACGGGCCGGTCGGGGCGGTCGGTGACGCGGCCGTAGGCGGCGTCGACGGTGCACTCGGTAGGGCCGTACATGTTGTAGGCGGTGACGCCGAGTTCGGCGGCGGCGCACAGGTCGCGCCAGGTGTCGGGGCCGGTCGCCTCGCCGCCGACGAGCAGGACGCGGGGGTGGTGGCGGCCGGGGGCGAGCAGGCCCGCGGCGAGGAGTTCGCGCAGGAAGGACGGGGTGACGTTGACCAGGTCCAGGTTCCGTTCGACGATCTGCGCGCAGAACGCCTCGGGGTCCAGGCGCACGTCCTCGTCGATGAGGTGGACCTCCTGGCCGAGGGCGAGCAGCAGCGGGCCCTCCCAGGAGGTGTCGAAGGAGAACGAGGCGCTGAGCGCGGCGCGCAGCCGCTCTCCGTCGGCGGTGTGCGGGGCGACGAGCCCGTCGCGGTGGTCGTGGCAGAGGTTGACCAGGTGGCGGTGTGCCACGACGACGCCCTTGGGGAGGCCGGTGGAGCCGGAGGTGTAGATGATGTAGGCGGCGTGGTCCGGGCGCAGCGGGGCCGGGCGGTCGCGGTCGGTGGGGTCGTGGGCGGGCAGCCGGTCCCACGGGGTGGCGCGCAGCGCGTCGGCGGTGAGCACCGTGTGCGGGGCGGCGTCCTCAAGGAGTCCGGCCGCGCGTTCGGCCGGCAGGTCGGGGTCGAGGTGGAGCAGGATGGCGCCGGACTTGGCGACGGCGAGCACCGCGACGACCAGCTCGGAGGTGCGCGGCAGCCGGACGGCCACCACCCGTTCGGGTCCGGCGCCCAGGGCCAGCAGGTGGTGGGCGAGCCGGTTCGCGCGGTCGTTCAGGGCGGCGAAGTCGAGGGTGGCGTCGCGGGCGACCAGCGCGGTGGCGTGCGGGGTGCGGGCGGCCTGGGCCTCGAACAGGGCGGGGAAGGTGGTGTCCGGGACGGTCAGGTGGGCTCCCTGGCCGTCGTGCAGCACCCGCCGCCGTTCGTCGGCGGTCATCAGCTCCAGCGCCCGTACCTCACGGTCCGGTTCCCGCACCGCCGCCTCCAGCAGCAGGCGCAGGCGGGCGGCCAGGCCGCGGACGGTGTCCTCGTCGAACAGGCCGGTGTCGTACTCCAGGTGGCCGGTGACGCCGCCGTCGCCCTCGACGAAGTCGAAGGCCAGGTCGAAGGTGGCGTGCCGGACCGGCGGCAGGAGCGGCTCGGCGTCCAGGCCGGGCAGCTCGGGTGCCTCGGCGCCCAGGTTGTGCAGGGCGACCATGACCTGGAACAGGGGGGTGCGGCTGGTGTCGCGTTCGGGCTGGAGGGCGTCCACCAGCCGTTCGAAGGGCACGTCCTGGTGGGCGAAGGCGTCCAGGACGGTTCCGCGCACCTGTTCGAGCAGAGCGCGGAACGACGTTCCGGGCCGGACCTCGTTGCGCAGCACCAGGGTGTTGACGAACATGCCGACGACGTCGTGCAGTTCGGGGCGCTCGCGGCCGGCGGTGACGGTGCCGACGGCGAAGTCGTCCTGGTCCGCCCAGCGGGACAGCAGGACCGTGCAGCCGGCGAGCAGGGTCATGTAGAGGGTGGCGTCGGCCTCACGCCCCCGCTCGCGCAGCCGGTCGGTCAGCTCGGCGGGCAGCGTGAAGGTCACGAGCGCGCCGTCGCGGGAACGGACGGCGGGACGCGGCCGGTCGGTCGGCAGCTCCAGCGGCGGTACGCCGGCCAGCTGTTCGCGCCAGTGGGCGAGTTGCCGCTCGACCTGGTCGGTGCGGGCGCGCTGCCAGGCGGCGTGGTCGGCGTAGCGCACGGGCAGGTCCGGGAGTTCGGGCCGGCGGCCCTCGTGGGCAGCCGCGTAGAGCTCGCCGAGGTCCCGGCCGAGGACGCCGAGCGACCAGCCGTCGGTGACGATGTGGTGGACGGCGAGGGCCAGCACGTGCTCGTCGGCCGCGGTGCGGGCGAGGCGGGCGCGCAGCAGCGGCCCGGTCGCCAGGTCGAACGGCGTGGCGGCCTCACGGTCCAGCAGTTCCTCCAGCGCGGCCCGCGAGTCGGGGGCGGCGGTGAGGTCGTCCACGGCCAGGGCGGCCGGATGCGGCGGGTGCACCACCTGCCGGGGCTGTCCGTCCTGTTCGGTGAAGGTGGTGCGCAGGGATTCGTGGCGGGCGACGAGGCCGTCCAGGGCGGCGCGCAGGGCCGGCTCGTCGAGCGGGCCGCGCAGGCGCAGCACGGACAGCGTCGTGTACTCGGTGCTGCCGGGCTCGAACCGGTCGAGGAACCACAGGCGTTGCTGGGCGTACGACAGTGGCGCCGGGGTCTCGGGGGCGGTCGCCGTGATCGCGTCGACGGGGGCGGCGGAGGGGTCGCCCACCGGGTCGCCGAGTTCGGCGGCGAGCGCGGACACGGTGCTGTGGGTGAACAGCACGCGCGGGGACACGTCGGGGCCGAACGCGGCGCGCAGCCGGGCGGTGACGCGGACGGCGAGGATGGAGTCGCCGCCGAGCGCGAAGAAGTCGTCCCCGGCGTGCACCTCCTCGATGCCGAGGACGTCCGCCCAGGCGGCGGCGACGGCCCGTTCGGCGGGGGTGCGCGGTGCGGTCCGGTCGGTGTCGGCGGCATAGCCGTCCGCCGTCGGGGCGGGCAGGGCGCGCCGGTCGAGCTTGCCGTTGACGGTGAGCGGGAGGGTGTCCATCGGGACGTAGGCGGCGGGCACCATGTGGGCGGGCAGCAGCCGTTCCAGATGGGCGCGCAGCTCGGCCGCCACGGGGGTCGTGTCGCCGGTGCCGACGACGTGCGCCACGAGGCGGCGGGTGCCGGAGGCGTCCTCGAACACGCCGACGGCGGCGTCGGCGACCCCGGGGTGGGTGTGCAGGGCGGCCTCGATCTCGCCGGGCTCGATGCGGTACCCGCGGATCTTCACCTGGGCGTCCGCGCGGCCCAGGTACTCCAGGGTGCCGTCCGGCCGCCACTTCGCCCGGTCGCCGGTGCGGTACATACGGCTGCCGGCCGGGCCGAACGGGTCGGCGAGAAACCGGGTGGCGGTCAGGCCGGGGCGGCCCAGGTAACCGCGGGCCAGGCCCTCCCCAGCCACGTACAGCTCGCCGGTCGCGCCCGGCGGCAGAGGGGACAGGTCCGCGTCGAGCACGTACACCCTGAGGTCGGGTATCGCGACGCCGATGGGGCTCGCGGGGCCGCGCGCGGCGGTGGCGGGGTCGAGCGGGGCGTGGGTGACGTGCACGGTGGTCTCGGTGATGCCGTACATGTTGACCAGGCGCGGGGTGTCGGCCGGGTGGCGGGCCCACCAGTCGGTGAGCCGGCCGACGTCGAGGGCCTCACCGCCGAAGATCACCGTGCGCAGGGCGAGACGGGCGCCGGTGCCGGGGTGTTCGGCGTCGGCGCGCACCAGCGGGTAGAAAGCGGACGGCGTCTGGTTGAGGACGGTGACCCCTTCGTCGGCCAGGAGCCGCAGGAAGTCCTCCGGGGAGCGGGCGGTCTCGTCGGGCACGACGACGAGCCGGCCGCCGTGCAGCAGCGGGCCCCACAGCTCCCACACGGAGAAGTCGAACGCGTAGGAGTGGAACAGCGTCCACACGTCGTCCGGGCCGAAGTCGAACCACGGGCGGGTCCGGGTGAACAGCCGCACCACGTTGGCGTGCGGGATCACCACGCCCTTGGGGCGGCCGGTGGAGCCGGAGGTGTAGATGGCGTAGGCGGGGCTCTCCGGCAGGGGGCGGCGGGCCGGGGCGGGGCCGGTGGCCGGGTGCCGGGTGAGGCCGGCCTCCTCGTCCGGGGCGTCGAGGAGGACGACGGGCACACCGGTGCCGTCGAGGCGGGCCGCGGTGCCGGTGGTGGTCACCAGGGTGACGGGCGTGGCGTCGGTGAGGAGGCGGGTGATGCGTTCGGCGGGCGAGTTGGGGTCGATCGGCAGGTAGGCGGCGCCGGTCTTCAGCACGGCCAGGACCGCGACGACCTGGTCGATGGAGCGGGGCAGCGCGAGGGCGACGAACCGCTCGGGTCCGGCGCCCAGTTCGGCGAGCCGGTGGGCGAGGCGGCCGGCGCGGGCGTCGAGGGTCGCGTAGTCCAGGTGCTCGGTGCCGCAGGTGACGGCGACGGCGCCGGGGGTGCGGGCGGCCTGCGCCTCGAACAGGTCCACCAGCGTCTCGGCGGGGCGGCCGGACGCGGTGCCGTTCCAGTCGGTGAGGATCCGGTGCCGTTCCCCGGCCGTCGTCCAGGCCAGGGCGCGCAGCGGCCGGTCGGTGCCGTCGGCGAGCCCGGTCAGGAGCAGGCAGAGCCGGCCGGCGAGGGCGCGGACGGTGGCCGCGTCGAACAGGTCCGGGTCGTAGGCGAGGTCGAAGCCGAGGCGTTCTCCGTGGTAGGCGCGCAGGACGAGGGGGTAGTTGGTGGCGTCGCGGGAGGACACGTCGGCCAGGCGGATCCCGGACCCGGCGGTGCGGGCCTCGTCGAAGGGATAGTTCTCGAAGGCGACCATGCTGTGGAAGAGCGGGCTGCCGGACGGCACGTCGCTCAGCTGGGTCAGCTCGGCGAGCGAGGCGGCGGCGAACCGTCTCGACTCGGCCTGGGCGTCCTGGAGTTCGCGCAGCCAGGCCCCGGCGGGGCGGGCGGGGTCGACGCGGACGCGGGTGGGCACGGTGTTGATGAACATGCCGACCATCGACTCGACGCCGGGCAGGTCGTCGGGGCGCCCGGAGACGGTGGTGCCGAACAGCACGTCGTCCTGGGCGGCGTAGCGGGACAGCAGCAGGGCCCAGGCGCCCTGGACGACCGTGTTGAGGGTGAGTCCGGCCTCGCGGGCGGTGCGCGCGAGGCGGGCCGACGCCTCCGCGTCCAGGCCGGCCGTGTGCAGTGCGGCGGAGCGGGCCCGGTGGGCCTCGCGCAGGGGGCGGTCGGCGGGCAGCGGGGTGGGCTCGGCGAACCCGGCGAGGACGTTCTGCCAGTGGGCGCGGGCGGCGTCGGGGTCCTGTTCGGCGAGCCAGCGCACGTAGTCGCCGAAGGGGCGCCGCAGCGGCGGCCGGGCCTCGGTGCCCGCGGTGAGCGCGGCGTACTCCTCGCACACCTCGGTCAGCACCTGGGCGAGGCTCCAGCCGTCCAGGACGATGTGGTGGGACGTCCACAGCAGGTGCAGCCGGGCGTCGGGCAGCCGGACCAGGGTGAGCCGCATCAGCGGCGCCGCGGCGAGGTCGATGCCCCGGGCCAGGTCGTCGGCGCGCAGCCGGCCCAGGCGCTCGGCGCGTTCCACCTCGTCCAGCTCGCGCCAGTCGAGGTGGGTGACCGGCACCCGGACGTCGCGGCGCACGACCTGGAGGGGTACGGGCACGTCCTCCCAGACGACGCAGGTGCGCAGGGCCGGGGTGCGGTCGGTGACGCGCTGCCAGGCGACGGCGAAGGCGTGCGGGTCGGCGACGCCGTCGAGGAGCAGGGCGGCCTGGTCGACGTAGACGTCGTCGGGGCCGCCGACCAGCCGGTGGAAGAGCATGCCCTCCTGGAGCGGGGTGAGCGGCAGCACGTCCTCCACGTCGCGGCCGTCGCCGACGAGGCGGTCCAGGCGGTCCTGGCCGAGGCGGGCCAGCGGGAAGTCGGACGGGGTGCGGCCGCCCGCGCCGGGCAGGGCGCAGTGCTCCGTGATCGCGGCGAGCGCGCCGGTCATGCCGTCGGCGAGGGCTCGGACGGTGGCCTCGTCGTGGACCTGGTCGCTGTAGTGCCAGGTGAGGTGGAGTTCGCCGTCGGTGACCACGGCGGAGACGTCCAGCAGGTGGTCGAGCGGGGTGTCCGGGGCGATGTCGCGGCCGGGCGTCTCGCCCGCCGGGGCGAAGTCGCCGCCGTCGGTGGCCTCCCACTGGCCGTGGTAGTTGAAGCTGATCTGCGGCAGCGGCACGTCCTTCAGGGCGCGGGCGGCCGGATCGGGCGAGCCGAGGCGGGCGAGGGCCTCGTAGCTCAGGCCGTGCCGGGGCACGGCCCGCAGCCGCTCCTTCACCGCCTTGAGGGTCGCGCCCCAGTCGGGTGCCCCGGGCGGCCCGGCGGGCGCGAGGGTGACGGGGTACTGGGCGGTGAACCAGCCCACCGTGCGGGACAGGTCCAGAGTGTCGTCCTCGCGGCCGTGGCCCTCCAGCAGGACGGTCACCCGCTCCGCGCCCGTCCAGTCGGCGAGGACCCGGCTCAGCGCACCGAGCAGCACGTCGTTGGCCTGGGTGCGGTAGACGGCGGGCACCCGGCGCAGCAGCGCCTCGGTGGTGGCGCGGTCCACGCGGGCGCCGAGGGTGCGGACCGAGCCGGCCGGCGCGGTGCCGGGGCGGTCCACGGGCAGCGGGGTGCGGGGCTCGGCGGCCTCGGCCGTCCAGTGCGGCAGGTCGGCGTCGAGGTCGCCGTCGCGGACCCGGCGCGCGAGGTGCGCGGCCCAGTCGGTGAACGGCGTGGCGACGGGCTCCAGCCGGACCGCCTCTCCCCCGGCGGTCTGCCGGTAGGCCTCGGCGAGGTCGGCGAGCAGGATCCGCCAGGAGACGCTGTCCACCGCCAAGTGATGAGCGGCGACGAAGAGTTGGGGCCGATCACCGGCGCGCGTGAACAGGGCGGCGCGCAGCAGGGCGCCGGTCTCGGGGTCGAGGGCGGCGCGGGCGGCCGTGGCGGCCCGTTCGCGCTGCGCCGCCGGGTCGGCGGCGCCGGTGAGGTCGTGGTGGGTGAGCAGGCCGGTGGCCGGGCCCTCGCCGGGGTGCTGCCGCCAGGTGTCGCCCGAGCGGGCGAACCGGGTGCGCAGCGCCGGGTGGTGGGCGGCCAGCGCCTCCAGGGCGCGCTCCAGCGCAGGCTTGTCGAGGTCGTGCGGCAGGTTCAGCAGCATCGACATGCTGAAGTGCCGCAGCGGTCCGTGGGTGGCGAAGAACCACTCCTGTACGGGGGTCAGCGGCGCCGGGCCCTCCTCGGCGGGACGCCGGGGCGCGGGCACCTGCGCGGTGCGCACGGACGCGGCGGCGGCGAGGTCGGCGACGGTCTGGTGGCGGAAGACGTCCCGCGAGGTCAGGTGCAGCCCGGCCGCGCGGGCGCGGGAGACGGCCTGGATGCTGAGGATGGAGTCGCCGCCCAGTTCGAAGAAATTGTCCGTGACGCCGACCCGGCGCGCGCCCAGCACCTCGGCCCAGATGCGGGCGAGGGTCTCCTCCTCGGGGGTGCGCGGGGCGACGAACTCCCGCTCCTCGACGCCTTCGAGGTCGGGCGCGGGCAGGGCGCGCCGGTCGACCTTGCCGCTGACGGTCATCGGCAGGGTGTCGAGCACGGTGAAGGAGGACGGCACCATGTGGTCGGGCAGCGTCCGCCGCAGGGCGGCCCGTACCTCGCCCGGGGCGGGCGGGGCGGCGGGGTCGGCGGGGACGAGGTGGGCGGCGAGCCGGGCGTGGCCGTGCGGGTCGGTAACGGCGACGACCGCGGCGGCGGCGACCCCGGGCAGGTCGGTCAGGGCCGCCTCGACCTCGCCGGGCTCGATGCGGTGGCCGCGCACCTTGACCTGGTCGTCGGCGCGCCCCAGGTAGTCCAGACGTCCGTCGGCGCTCCAGCGGGCCAGGTCGCCGGTGCGGTACATCCGGGTGCCGGGCGGGCCGAACGGGTCGGGCAGGAACCGGGCGGCCGTCAGTCCGGGCCGCCCGCTGTAACCGCGGGCCAGTTGCACACCGGCCAGGTACAGCTCGCCGCCGACGCCGGGCGGAACGGGCCGCAGGCGGTCGTCCAGGACGTAGGCGCGCACGTTGGGCAGCGGCCGGCCCACGGTGGGCCGGCCGCTGCCGGCTATCCGGCAGGCCAGCGCGTCGACGGTGCACTCGGTGGGTCCGTAGAAGTTGTACGCGGCGACGTCCCGCCGCGCCGCCAGCTCCCGCCACAGTGCGGGTCCGACGGCCTCGCCGCCGAGCATGAGGACGCGCGGGTGGTGACGGGGGTCGGTGAGCAGCCCGGCGGGCAGCAGCTGGCGCAGGTAGGTGGGGGTGAGGTCGAGGAAGTCGATGCGGTGCTCGACGACGTACTCGACCAGGGCGGCGGCGTCCAGCCGGGTCGTCTCGTCGACCAGGTGCAGCGGGTGGCCGTCGGCCATCAGCAGCAAGCCCTCCAGGGAGGTGTCGAAGGAGAACGACGCCGTGAGCGCCACCCGCAGCGGCCCGCCGCCCGCCTCGGCGACGAAGCCCTCGCGGTGGCCCGCGAGGAGGTTCGCCGCGGACCGGTGTGCCACGGTCACGCCCTTGGGGCGGCCGGTGGAGCCGGAGGTGTAGATGACGTAGGCGGTGGTGTCGGGGTGGGGGGGCGCCGACGGAGCGTCGGCGGCGCCGTCTTGAGCGTCGTCCGCCTCCCGCAGCGCGGTCTCGTCGAGGACGAGGGCGGGCCGGGCGTCGTCCAGCAGGAACCGCACCCGGTCCTCGGGCAGCGCCGGGTCCAGGGGCAGGTAGCCTGCGCCGGCCTTCCAGACGGCGAGGATCGCCACGATCATGTCGGCGGTGCGCGGGAGTCGGAGGGCGACCAGGCGCTCGGGGCCTGCTCCCCGCGACACGAGGTGACGGGCCAGGCGGTCGGCGCGCGCGTGGAGCGTCGCGTAGTCGAGGCGGACGTCCCCGGCGACGAGGGCGGTGGCGTCCGGGGTGCGGGCCGCCTGCCGGGCGAACAGCTCGGGCAGGGTCTCCTCGGGGACCGGGCGCGCGGTGGCGTTCCAGTCCCGGGTCACCTGCCGTTCCTGCTCGGACGAGAGGAGGGGGAGGGCGCCGAGGGGCCGGTCGGGGTCGGCGGCGGCGCCGTCCAGCGTGCGCAGCAGCTGGTCCGCCATGCGTGCGGCGGTGGCCGCGTCGAACAGATCGGTGCGGTACTCCAGCAGGCCCGTCAGCTCGTCGCCGTCGGGTACGAACTCCACGCTCAGGTCGAAGGTGGCGGCCCGCCGGGGCACGGCGACCGGGGAGGCGGCCAGGCCGTGCGGGTCGGGCGCGGTGGGCGGCGCCGGATGCAGCAGGACCATCACGTCGAACAGGGGGTTGCGGCCGGCCTCGCGGGTCGCGCCGACGGCCTCGACCAGCCGCTCGAACGGCGTGTCGCCGTGCGCGAAGGCGTCGTTGACGGTGTCCGCGGCGGCGGTGAGCAGGTCCCGGAAGGAGGCGCCGGTCTCGACGCGAGTGCGCAGCGCGACGGTGTTCACGAAGAAGCCGACGGCCCGTTCCAGGTCGGTGCGGCCGCGCCCCGGGGTGAGCGAGCCGACGGTGATGTCGTCCTGCCCGGACCAGCGGGCCAGCAGGGCCTGGCAGGCGGCGACCAGGGCGGTGAACAGGGTGGTGTGCCGGCCGGCCGCGAGCTGCTTCAGCCGGGCGGTGGTGGCGGCGGGGACGGTGAAGGTGTGCACCGCGCCCGCGCCGGACTCCTCGCCGCGGCGGGGCCGGTCCAGCGGCAGTTCGGGGGCGACCGCCCCGGACAGTCGCTCCTTCCAGTACGCCAGGTGGCGTTCCAGCCGCGCGCCGGACAGCTGCTCGCGCTGCCAGACGGCGAAGTCCGGGTACTGCGTGGCCACCGGCGCCAGGGCCGGTCTCGCGCCCTGGGCGAGAGCGTCGTAGGCGGTGCACAGCTCGTCGAGCAGGACGCCCATCGACCAGCCGTCGGTGACGATGTGGTGGGCCGTCAGCAGCAGGACGTGCGTGTCGGGTGCCTCCCGCAGCAGCAGGGCGCGCAACAGGGGTCCGGCCTCCAGGTCGAAGGGCCGCTCGTACTCGGCCAGCAGGGCCGCCTCCAGGCCGGCGCCGGCCGCTCCCGTGAGGTCATGGACGGGCAGCGGGAGCGGCCCGGCGGGGTGCACGGTCTGCGCGGGGGTGCCGTCGTGCTCCTGGAACGTGGTGCGCAGCGCGTCGTGCCGCGCCACCACGTGCTCCAGTGCGGCGGCCAGGGCGGTGTGGTCGAGGGGGCCGGTCAGGCGCAGCGCGACGGCGCTGTTGTAGCGGGGGTCGCCGGGGCGCAGCCGGTCCAGGAACCACAGGCGCTGCTGGGCGAAGGACAGCGGCAGCGGGCGGGTGCGGTCGGCGCGCGGGATGGCCTGCCGGGCGGTGCCGGGGGCGCCCGGGGCGGCCCGTCCGGCCAGCCGGCGGCGGAGTGCTTCCTGGAGGTCCTGCGGCAGGGCCTCGGCACGGTTTCGCTTCGAAGACGTCATGGTCGTCCGGTCCTCACCGTTCTTCGTGGTCGCTGTCGCCGCGTGCGGCGTCTTCGAGTTCGCTCAGCACCTGTTCCTCCACCAGGTCCGCCAGGGCGGCGACGGTGCGGCCCACCAGGACGTCGCGGGGCGTGAGGTGCACGCCGAAGGTGTCGTTGGCGCGGGAGGCGATGAGCAGGGCCCGCAGGGAGTCGCCGCCCAGGGCGAAGAAGTCGTCCTCGGCGCCCACGGTGGTCTCCAGGGCCTCCTCCCACAGGGCGGCGACGGCCTCCTCGGTGGGTGTGCGGGGCGGTACGTGCGCGGCGTCGGGCTGCCGCGTCTCCGGGGCGGGGGCGGGCAGCGCGGACCGGTCGGTCTTGCCGTTCTCCGTGAGCGGGAAGCGGTCCATCGTCACGAACGCCGAGGGCACCATGGGTCGGGGCAAGGTGCGGGCGGCGAGGGCCCGCAGCTCGGCGCCGGCGGGCGGCTCGGCACCGGGGGCGACGAGCACGTGGGCCACCAGGCGCGGCAGCCCCGGCTCGTCCTCCCGCACGCTCACCACCGCGTCCAGGACCGCCGGGTGGCGCACCAGGGTCGCCTCCACCTCGCCGGCCTCGATGCGGTGACCGCGCAGCTTGAGCTGGTGGTCGGTGCGGCCCAGGTAGTGCAGTTCGCCGCGGGCGTCGCGGCGGACCAGGTCGCCGGTACGGTACATGCGTGCGCCGGGCGGGCCGAACGGGTCGGCGGTGAAGCGGGTCGCCGTCAGGCCGGGGCGGCCCAGGTAACCGCGGGCCAGGGCCGGTCCGGCGAGCCACAGTTCGCCGGGCACGCCGTCGGGGACGGGCCGCAGGCGGGCGTCGAGGACGTAGGCGGCGGTGGCGGGCAGGGCGCGGCCGATGGGCGGTGCCTCGCCGTCCGGTGCGAGCGGGCCGGACCAGGTGGCGACGACGGTGGCCTCGGTGGGCCCGTAGGAGTTGATCATGCGGTGGTGGGGTGACCATCGCGCGACCAGTTCGGCCCGGCAGGCGTCCGCGCCGACGATCAGGGTGTGCAGGTCGGGCAGGGTGCCGGGGGTGTCCGGCGGCAGGGTGGCGAGCGCGGCGGGCGGCAGCAGGGTGTGCGTGATGCGCGCGTCGCGCAGGACGCCGGCGAGTTCGTCGCCGAGCAGCGGGCCCTGTTGCGGTACGACGAGGGTCGCGCCGTGCGGCAGGGACATGCACAGCTCCAGCACGGAGGCGTCGAAGCTGGGCGTGGCGAAGGCCAGGACGCGGTCCCCGGCGCCCACCTGGTAGTGCGCGGCCTCGGCGGCGACGAACGCGGCCAGTCCCCGGTGGGTGACGACGACGCCCTTGGGGGTGCCGGTGGAGCCGGAGGTGTAGATGACGTACGCCGGGTCGTCGAGGTGCAGCGGGCGGACGCGGTCGGCGTCGGCGGGCCGGTGGTCCGGCGTGCCGTCGGGCGGTGCCGTGAGCAGGTCGGCGACCTCCTCGGCGGTCAGGGTGACGGCGGGCCGCGCGTCGCGCAGCATCAGCGCCACCCGCTCGGCCGGGTAGCCGGGGTCCACCGGGAGGAACGCGGCGCCCGCCTTGGCCACGGCGAGCTGGGCGAGGATCATGTCCGCCGAGCGCGGCAGGACCAGCGCGACGATGTCGCCGGGCCCCGCCCCGCGGGTGATGAGCCGGTGTGCCAGCCGGTTGGCGCGGGCCTCCGCCTCGGCGAAGGTGAGCGTCAACCCGTCACCTTCGAGGGCGGGTTCAGCGGGCCGGCGGTCGACGGCCGCCTCGATCAGCGCGGGCAGCGTCGCCGGGGGCGGCGGCGCCTGGTGCGGGCGGGTGGGTCCGTGCAGCAGCCGGTGGCGTTCGGCCGGCGGCAGCACGTCCACCGCCCCCAGCGGCGCCTCGTCGCCGGAGGCGGCCAGCGCGGTCAGGGTGTGCATGAGCCGGGCGGCCAGGGCGTCGGCGGTGGCCTCGTCGAAATACCGCGGGTCGTAGCCGAGTTCCACGGTCAGTTCGTCCCCGGGCGAGATCACCACCGTGAGCGGGTAGTTGGTCGCCTCGCGGGCGTCGAGGCCGTGCACGCGCACGCCGTGCGCGCCGGCGGTGGCGTCGCCGACCGGGTAGTTCTCGAACACCAGCAGGCTGTCGAACAGCGCGGTACCGGCCGGCAGTTCGCTCCACTGGTGGAGGTCCGTCAGCGGCACGTGGTCGAAGCGCCGGTCCTCGGCACGGGCGGCCTGCACCTCCCGCAGCCAGGCGGGACACGGCATGGAGTCGTCCACGGTGACCCGCGCGGGCAGGGTGGTGATGAACAGGCCGGTGATGGTGTCCGCGCCCGGCAGGTCGGCGGGCCGCCCGGAGACCGTCGTGCCGAAGCACACGTCCCGCTCGCCGCCGGAGCGTGCCAGCAGCAGCGCCCAGGCGCCCTGGACCAAGGTGTTGAGGGTGAGCCGGTGACGGCGGGCGAAATCGGTCAGCCGGGCGGTGCCGGCCGCGTCGAGCCGCTGCGTCAGCCAGGTGCCCGACCGGGCGGCGGCGCCCGGGGCGGGCCTGCGGTCGTACGGCAGCGGGGTGGGCGCCGCGTACCCGGCGAGGGCGGCCTTCCAGTGCTCCTCGGCGGCGGCGCTGTCCCGGCCGGCCAGCCAGGCGGCGTAGTCCGCGAAGGGCCGCCGTCCTGGAAGGCGGGGCTCGGTTCCGGCGGCGAGCGCGGCATGTGCCTCCAGGACGTCCGACAGCACGTGGAAGACGCTCCAGCCGTCCAGCAGGACGTGGTGGAAGGTCCACATCACGCGCACCTGATCGGGGCCGAGCCGGATCAGGGTGACCCGCAGCAGCGGGGGGCGGTCCAGGTCGATGCCGCGGGCCCGGTCCTCGTCGAGCAGCCGCCGCAGTGCGTTCTCCTGCCGCTCCGGGTCGAGGTCGCTCCAGTCGAGCCGGGTGACGGGCAGCGGTACCCGGCGGTGCACGGTCTGCAACGGCACCGGGGCTCCGGTCAGGGCGACGGCGGTGCGCAGCACGGGCGTGGCGTCCACGACGCGCTGCCAGGCGTCGGCGAGCAGCGCGGGGTCGCGCACGCCGTCGGCGACGAAGGTGATCTGCTCGACGTACAGGCCCTCGCCGGGCTCGTCCATGCCGTGCACGACCATGCCGGTCTGGGTGGGGGTGAGGGGGTAGACGTCCGTCACGTCGTGGCCGTCGCCGACGAGTCGGTCCACGGCGGCCTGGTCCAGGGCGGCCAGCGGGAAGTCGGACGGGGTGCGGCCGCCCGCGCCGGGCTCGGCACAGTGCGCGACGATCCGGCGCAGCTCCTCCGCTGTCTCCTCGGCGAGACGGGCGACGGTCTCCGGCCGGTGCACCGCCCGGGAGTACGACCAGGTGAACTCGAGGCGCCGGTCGGTGACCCGGCCGAGCACGTCGATGAGGTGGGGTCGCTGCGCCGAGCGGTCCATGCCGCCGGTCAGGCCCTCGTGGGGCGCCCGCAGCAGACCCTCCCCGCCCCCGTTCCGGTCCTGCTGGCCGAGGTAGTTGAAGCCGACCTGCGGCAGGGCGGGCAGCGCGGCTCCCGCCGTCGGGTGCAGGTGGCGCAGCGCGCCGTAGCCCACTCCCCCGCGCGGTACGGCCCGCAGGTTCTCCTTGACGGTCTTGAGCGCGGTGCCGAGGTCGGCGCCGCGGGGCACGTCGAGGCCGACGGGGTACATGGTGGTGAACCAGCCGACGGTGCGGGAGAGGTCGACGCCGTCGAAGAGGTCCTCGCGGCCGTGGCCCTCCAGGGCGACCACCACCCGGTCCTGCTCCGTCCAGCGGGCGAGGACCCGGCCGAGGGCGGTCAGCAGGACGTCGTTGACGCGGGTGCGGTAGGCGTCGGGGACCTCCGTCAGCAGGCGCCGGGTCTCCTCGGCGCCGAGGGCCACCGTCACGGTCTCCTCGTCGGCGGCGGTGTTGCCGCCGGGCCGGTCGGTCGGCAGGTCGGTGGGGTGCAGGGCGCTCCAGTGGGCGACCTCGTCGTCGAAGCCGCCGTCGGCGGTGTACGCGGCCAGGCGCCGGGCCCAGTCGCGGAAGGACGTGGTCTTCGCGCCCAGGTCGGGGGTGCCGCCGGCGCGCAGCGCCCGGTGGGCGGCCTCAAGGTCTTCGAGGATCACCCGCCAGGACACCGCGTCGACGACCAGGTGGTGGGCGGCCAGCAGCAGCACGGGCGGCCGGTCGCCGTCCCGGTGGCACAGGGCGGCCTTCAGCAGCGGCCCGCCCGCCAGGTCGAACGCGGAGCACAACTCGGCGGCCACGTCGGCTGGTTCCTCAGGGGCGCGGTGCACCTCCAGGTGCGGTGCGGCACCGGGCGGGGTGCCCATCTGCCGCCATCGGCCGTCGCCCGAGGGCTCGTAGCGCATGCGCAGCGCGTCGTGCTGCTCCAGCACCGCCGCGAGGGCGGCGCGCAGCAGCGTCTCGTCCGTGTCGGGCGCCGCCTCGAAGGAGACCGCCTGGGTGAAGCGGGCCGGGTCGCCGGTGAGGGTGTCGAACAGCCAGTGCTGCACGGGCGTGAGGGGAACGTCGCCGACGACCGGGCCCTGGTCGGCGGTGGCGGTGGCGGGGCCGGCCGGTGAGGTGTCGACCGCGGCGGCCAACTCGGCGATCGTCTGATGGGCGAACAGGTGACGAGGTGTCAGGGTCAGTCCGGCCCGGCGGGCCGCGGAGACGATCTGGATACCGAGGATGGAGTCCCCGCCGAGCGCGAAGTAGTTTTCCGTGGCGCCCACTTCGGGCACGCCCAGCACCTGCGCCCAGATCGCGGCGAGCGTCTGTTCGGTCGCGGTGCGCGGGGGCCGGGTGTCCTGCGGGGTGACGGCCGCGGACCACACCGGTTCGGGCAGGGCGCGCCGGTCCAGCTTGCCGGTGGCGCCCAGCGGCAGCCGCTCCAGGGGCACCACGGCCGCCGGGATCAGGTGGTCGGGCAGGGTGCGGGCGAGGAACTCCCGCAGCTCGGCCGGCGCGGGGAGGTCGCCGGCCCGGGGCACGGCGTAGCCGACGAGGCGCTTGTGGCCGCCGTGCTCCACGACGCGGGCGGCGGCCGCGGCGACCTGCGGGTGCCGGGCCAGCGCGGCCTCCAGCTCGCCGAGTTCGATGCGGAAGCCGCGCACCTTGACCTGGTCGTCGGTACGGCCCAGGTACAGCAGATCGCCGTCGGCGGTCCAGCGGACCAGGTCGCCGGTGCGGTACATGCGACTGCCGGGCGGGCCGAACGGGTCGGCGAGGAAGCGGCCGGCGGTCAGACCGGGCCGGTTGAGGTAGCCGCGGGCCACCCCGGTCCCGGCGAGGTACAGCTCGCCGGGCGCCCCGACGGGCACGGGCCGCATGCGGGCGTCGAGGACGTACGCGCGGGCGCCGCCGACGGGGCGGCCGATGGGCGGGACGCGGTCGGGGTCGGCCGGGTCGCAGGTGAAGGCGGTGGCGTAGACGGTGGCCTCGGTGGGGCCGTAGATGTTCATCACCCGGCAGCCGGGCACCGCCGCCCGTACCTGCTGGACGGCGCGGGCGGGCAGTGCCTCGCCGGCCAGGACGACGGTGTCGGCGCCGACGTGCACGGTGTCCTCGGCCAGCAGCCGGCCGAGGGCGGACGGCACGGCGCTGAGCAGCCCCGCCCGCCACGGTTCGGACCGTTCGGCGAGGGCCAGCAGGTCGCGGACGACCTCGACCCGGCCGCCCGCCAGCAGCGGCGAGAAGATCTCGAAGACCGACACGTCGAAGTTGAGCGAGGTGGACGCCACCACGTGGGCGAGCCCGCGGCCGGTGAACTCGGCGGCGGCCCAGTCGGTCAGCGCCACCACCGAGGCGTGGGGGACGACGACGCCCTTGGGCCGGCCGGTGGAGCCGGAGGTGTGGATGACGTAGGCCGGGTGGTCCGGCAGCAGCCTGCCGCGCCGCTCGCCGTCGCCGACCGGCGCGGCGGACGCGGCGGCCAGCCGGGCGGCCCCGTCCGGGTCGTCCAGGGCGATCCGCGTGTACGGGCCGTCCGGCAGCCGTGCGGAGGTCTCCGCGCTGGTGATCACCGCGTCGGGGCGTACGTCCTCGAAGAGGAACGCGATGCGCTCCGCCGGGTAGCCGGGGTCGACCGGCAGGTAGGCGGCGCCGCTCTTGAGGACCGCGAGGAGTGCCACGATCAGGTCGGCGGTGCGGGGCAGGGCCAGGGCGACGAACCGCTCCGGCCCGGCGCCGGCCTCGATCAGCAGGCGGGCGAGCCGGTTGGCGCGCTCGTCGAGCTGCCGGTACGTGAGGTGGTCGGCGCCGGAGCTGACGGCGGGTGCGTCGGGGGTGCGGGCGACCTGGTCCGCGAAGGCGTCCGGAAGGGTGCGCCGCGGGAGTCGCGCCCCGGGTCCGGCGAGGCGGTCCAGGAGGCGGCGTCCGTCGGCCGGTTCGAGCGGGGCCAGGTCGGCCAGGCTGCGGTCGGCGTCGGCGGCGAACTGCGTCAGGAGCGTGCGCAGGCTCGCGCCGATCCCCTCGACGGTGGCCGTGTCGAAGGCGGCCGGGTCGTAGTCGAGGCTCACGGTGACGTCGTCGCCGGGGGCGACGACCACGCTGAGCGCGTAGCTGGTCGGCTCGACGTCGCGTTCCTGCTCGACGGCGAGTCCGTGCCGGGCCAGGGCGCCCACGTCGAACGGGTAGTTCTCGAAGACGACGATGCTGTCGAACAGGCCGGTGCCGCCGGGGACTTCGCTCCACGACTGGAGCTGGGCGAGGGACACGAAGTCGTGGCGGCGCGACTCGGCCTGGGCGGCCTGCAGTTCGCGCAGCCACTCCAGCACCGGGCGCCGCCGGTCGACGCGCAGCCGGGTGGGCAGGGTGTTGATGAACAGGCCCACCATCGAGGTCACGCCGGGCAGTTCGGCGGGGCGGCCGGACACGGTCGTGCCGAAGACGACGTCGTCGCCGCCGCCGTAGTGGTGCAGCAGCAGGCCCCAGGCGCCCTGAAGCACCGTGTTGACGGTCAGCCCGGCCCGCTGGGCGGTGTCCCTGAGCCGTGCCGACACCTCCGTGCCGAGGGCGATCCGCACCGTGCCCGACGAGGACGCGCCGTGGGTGTCGGCGGGGCGCCGGTCGCGGGGCAGTTCGGTGGGCACGGCGAACCCGGCGAGGGTGTCGCGCCAGTGCTGTTCCGCCCGGGCGGTGTCCTGAACGGCCAGCCATTCCAGGTAGCGGGCGAAGCGGGCCCGGTCGGGCACCTGCGGGCGGCGGCCGGCGGTCCGGGCCGCGTACCGCTCGCACACCTCGTCGAACACCTGGGCCGCGCTCCAGCCGTCGAGCAGCACGTGGTGGAACGTCCACACCATGCGCACCCGGTCCGGTGCCAGCCGGATCAGTGCGAGCCGCATCAGCGGGGCCGCGCCGAGGTCGATGCCGGCCTCGCGGTCGGCGGCGAGCAGCGCCTCCGTCTCGCGTGCGCACCACTCGGGGGTCCGGCCGGTCCAGTCGTGGTGGGTGACGGGCACGGCGGCCCGCGTCTCCACCACCTGGAGGGGTTCGGCGGTCTCCTGCCACACCAGGCGGGTGCGCAGGATGGCGTTGGCGTCCGCCGTGTCCTGCCAGGCCCCGGCGAGGGCGTGCGGGTCGGTGACGCCGTGCAGGACGACCTGCACCTGGTTGACGTAGGTGCGGCCCTGCGGGTCCATCAGGCTGTGGAACAGCATGCCCGCCTGCATCGGGGTCAGCGGGTACACGTCCTCGACGCCGCGGCCGTCGCCCACGACCCGGTCCACGGCGGCCTGGTCGAGCCGGGCCAGCGGGAAGTCCGACGGCGTGCGGCCGCCGGCCCGCGGGGCGGCGCAGTGCGCGACGATCTCCTCCAGGGACCGCAGCATGCCCTCGGCGAGGGAGGCGACGGTCTCCTCGCGGTGGCGGCCGCCGCTGTAGTGCCAGGTGATCTTCAGCTGGTCGTCCTCGACGCGGGCCACCACGTCCAGCAGGTGCGGCCGGGGCGCGCCGGGGTCCTCCGCGCCGTCCAGGCCGCCGGGCACGGCCCGGACCAGCTCGGCGTCGGCGGCGGACCAGTCGAACCGGCCGAGGTAGTTGAAGCTGATGCCGGGAAGCGGTGCTCCGGCGAGGTGTTCGTCGCCCGCGAGGTGGCGCAGCGCGCCGTAGCCGATGCCCCGGTCGGGCACGGCCCGCAGCTGTTCCTTCACGGCCTTCAGCGCGGTGCCCCAGTCGCCGTCGGGCAGGTCGAGGGCGACCGGGAAGAGGCTGGTGAACCAGCCGACCGTGCGGGACAGGTCGAGGTCGTCGAAGTGCTGGTCCTCGCGCCCGTGGCCCTCCAGTCCCACGGCGACGGTGCTCCGGCCGGTCCAGTCGGCCAGGACGCGGCCCAGGGCGGTCAGCAGGACGTCGTCGACGCGGGTGCGGTACACGCCGGGGACCTTGCGCAGGAGGTCCTCGGTGCGCCGTCGGTCGAGGCGTACGGTCACAGCGCGCAGGTCGGCGACGGTGTTGCCGCCGTCGAGGTCCTCGGGCAGGGGTGCGGCGCAGTGCCGGGAGACGTCGGCCCAGTGGGCGCGCTGCGCGGCGAGGTCCGCCTCGCCGGTGCGTGCGGTGAGCCGCCGCACCCACTCCCGTACGGACGTGGTGCGCCGCGGCAGCCGGACCGGCTCGCCGTTCCCGGCCTGCCGGTAGGCGGTCTCCAGGTCCTCCAGCAGGACGCGCCAGGAGACGCCGTCGACGATCAGGTGATGGGCCGTCAGCAGCAGGCGCGGTGGCCGGCCGCCGCCGGTGAAGAGGCGTGCGGCGATCAGCGGTCCGGTGTCCAGCCGGAAGCCGGTGTGCGCCTCGTGGGTGAGGCGGGCCTCGGCCTGTGCGGCGACGTCGGCGTCCTGGCCGCTCAGGCCGTGCACCCGCAGCAGCTCCGGCACATCGGCGTCCGCGGAGGCGTACTCCTGGCGCCAGGTGCCGTCCGTCGCACGGGTGAAGCGGGCGCGCAGGGCGTCGTGATGGGACCACAGCGCGGCCAGGGCGGCGTGCAGTGCAGCCGGGTCCACGTCCTCACCGGTCTCGACGACCACCGACTGGTTGAAGTACTCCGGGCGCGGCAGCGCGGCGTCGAGGAACCAGCGCTGGATCGGGGTGAGGGGCACCTCGCCCGCGACCGGCCCGGTGCCCGCGACGGTCGCGGCGGCGCCGGTCGAGGCGGCGGCCAGGGCGGCGAGCGTGGGGTGGCGGAACAGGTCCCTCGGGGTCAGCGCGAGCCCGGCGGTGCGGGCCCGGGAGACGACCTGGATGCTGACGATCGAGTCGCCGCCCAGCATGAAGAAGTGGTCGTCCAGGCCGACGTGTTCCACACCCAGCAGCTCGGCCCAGATGCCGGCGAGCACCTGCTCGGCCTCGGTGCGCGGTGCGCGGTGGGCGCTGTCGGTCGCCGCCGACCACTCGGGGGCGGGCAGCCGGCGCCGGTCGACCTTGCCGTTGGTGGTCAGGGGCAGCTCGGCGAGGGGGACGAAAGCGGCCGGGACCATGTAGTCGGGCAGCTCGGCAGCCACGTGGGCGCGCAGCTCGGCCGTCTGCGGCACGGCGGCGCCGAGGGCCGGCACCAGGTGGGCGACCAGGCGTTTGCGGCCCTCGTGCCGGGACACCGACACCACCGCCTCGGCGACCGCGGGGTGGGCGGTGAGCCGGGCCTCGATCTCGGCGGGCTCCACCCGGAAGCCGCGGATCTTGATCTGGTCGTCGACGCGTCCCACGAAGTGCAGATCACCGTCGGCGCCCCAGCGCACGATGTCGCCGGTGCGGTACATCCGCCCGCCGGGCGGTCCGTAAGGGTCGGCCAGGTAGCGGGCCGCGGTGGCGCCGGGACGGCCGATGTAGCCGCGGGCCAGTCCGGCACCCGCGAGGTACAACTCCCCCGGCACGCCGGGCGGCTGCGGTTGGAGGGCGCCGTCCAGGACGTAGGCGCGGGTGTCGTCCAGGGGGCGGCCGATGGGGAGCGCCGCGGGCAGGGTGTCACCGGCGCGGAAGGGCCGGCGGGTGGCGAAGGTGGTGGTCTCGGTGGGGCCGTAGACGTCGACGACGGTGAGGTCGGGGCAGGCGTCCAGCACGCGCCGTACGGCGGCGCCGGGCACGGCCTCACCGCCGGTCCACACCTCGCGGGCGCCGCGCAGGCAGGCGGGGTCCTCCTGGGCGAACAGGCGGAACAGGCCGATCGTCATGAACAGGCTGCTGACGCCCTGTTCAGCGATCGCGTGGCGTACGGCGGCGGCGTCCAGCTCCCCGGGCGGGGCGAGGACGGCCGTGCCGCCGCGCAGCAGGGGCACCCACAGCTCGTAGGTGGAGGCGTCGAAGGCGTGCGGGGAGTGCACGAGGACGCGGTCGTGGCTCGCGAAGGCACGGTCGAGGGCGAGCGCGGCGACGTCCCGCTGCCGTACGGCCACACCCTTGGGGTTGCCGGTGGAGCCGGAGGTGAACATGAGGTACTGGACGTTGTCCGGGTGCACGCGCGGCACGGTGGCGGGATCCGCTGCGGGCCCTCCAGTGTCCAGGTCCGGGCGCAGGACGCGTCCCTCGGGCAGGAGGTCCGCGGCCGTTCCGTGCCACTCGGCGTCCGTGAGGAGCAGGTCGGCGCCGGCCTCGGCGAGCATGGTGCGCAGCCGGTCCGCGGGGGCCCGGCCGTCGAGCGGGACGTACACGCCGCCGAGGCGGGCGAGGGCGAGCTGGGCGACGACGAGGGCGGTCGAGCGGTCCATGAGCACGCCGACGGCGACCTCGGGCCGCACCCCGAGCGCGGCCAGCCGGCCGGCCAGGGCCGTCGCCCGGGCGTCGAGGTCGCGGTAGGTCAGCCGCTCGTCGCCGGCCAGCAGGGCGACGGCGTCCGGGGTGCGTTCCACCTGGGCGGCGAAGAGGTCCGCGGTGGTCGTGACGGGCGCGTCGGTGGCCGTGTCGTTCCAGGTGTGCAGCACCTGCTCGCGGCGGGCGGCCGTCAGCAGGGACAGCCGGGCGGGGGTGGACCGCGGGGTGGTGGCGAAGCTCTCCAGCAGGACGGTGAGGTACTCGGCCATCCGCTCGACGGTGGCGGCGTCGAAGAGGCCGGGGTCGTAGCCGAGGCGCAGGGCGAGCTCCGCGCCGGGGTAGGCGACCAGGCTGAGCGGGTAGTTGGTGGTCTCGATGCCCTCCAGGCCGCTCAGCCGGAGGCCGTGCGCGGCGGCGAGGTCGTCGTCCACCGGGTAGTTCTCGAACACCACGATGCTGTCGAACAGGGCGGCCCGCTCGGGCAGGTCGGTGTACGCAGTCATCCGGTTCAGCGGCACGTGGTCGTGGCGCCGGTCCTCGCTCTGCTCCTGCTGGAGCCGGGCCAGCCAGGTGAGCAGCGGCTCGTCGCGCGGCACCCGCACGCGGGTGGGCAGGGTGGCGATGAACAGGCCGGTGACGGCGTCGGAGCCGGGCAGCTCGGGCGGCCGCCCGGATACGGTGGTGCCGAACACCACCTCGTCGCGGCCTGCCTGACGGCTCATCAGCACGGCCCAGGCGCCCTGGACAAGCGTGTTGAGCGTCAGGCCTGCCGTCCTGGCCACGTCCTCCAGGGACTTGGTGACGGCCTCGGGCAGGGTGACGCGCACCGCCTCCGTGGACTCGGCGCGGTGGCTCTCGCGGGGCTCGCGGTCGAAGGGCAGCGCGGTCGTCTCTGCCAGGCCGTTCAGGCGGGCCCGCCAGTGGCGTTCGCCCTCGGCGCCGTCGGTGTGCTCACGCAGCCAGGCGACGTAGTCACGGAACGGGCGGCGCTCGGGCAGCGTCATCGGTGCGCTGCCGGACAGGCCCGCGTGGCAGGCGAACACGTCGGACAGCACCTGGAACAGGCTCCAGCCGTCCAGGATCAGGTGGTCGAAGGACCACACGACGCGCACCGCGGTGTCGGAGACCCGGGCCAGCACGAGGCGCTGGAGCGGGGCGCGGGTCAGGTCGACGCCCCGGGCGCGGTCGCGTTCGAGCAGGTCGCGCAGCCGCTCGTCCTGTTCGGCCGCGGTCAGGCCGCGCCAGTCGGCGGTCTCCACCGGTACGGCGGCCCGGCGCTGCACCGCGAGCAGCGGCTCGGGCACGTCCTCCCACACCACCCGCGCGCGCAGCACCGGGGTGCGGTCGGTGATCCGCTGCCAGGCGTCGGCCAGCACCGCCGGGTCGGGCACTCCGTCCAGGACGAACGTCAACTGCTGGAAGTACACGCCGCGGTCGGCCTGGGAGAGCCGGTGGAAGAGCATGCCGGCCTGGGTGGGCGTGAGCGGGTGGACGTCCTCCAGGCCCGCCGGGTCCTCCCCCGCGATCCGGTCGACCTGGGTCTGGTCGAGCCGGGCCAGCGGGAAGTCCGAGGGGGTGCGTCCGGCGGCGCCGGGACGGGCCGCGTGCCGGGCGAGACCGGCCAGCGCGTCGGCGTAGCGTTCCGCGAGATCCGCGACGGTCTCCGGGCGGTGCAGCCGGCCGGAGTAGAACCAGGTGAACTCCAGGCTGTCCCCGTCGAGCCGCCCCACCACCTCCAGGGGGTGCGGGCGCGTCGAGGCGGGGTCGGCGTCCAGCTCCAGCGGACGGGCCAGCCCGCGGAACAGGCCCTCCGCGGAGGTCTCGGACAGGCCGAACCGGCCGAGGTAGTTGAAGCTGATCTGCGCGCTGGTCGCCGGGAGCGGTGCGCCGTCGAGGCCCGGCAGGGTCAGGGCGCCGTGGCCGATGCCGTGCCGGGGCACGGCGCGCAGGTGTTCCTTGACCCGCTTGAGCACGCCGTCCCAGTCGTCCTCGGGCGGGACGGCCAGGGCGACCGGGTGGCGGGTGGTGAACCAGCCGACGGTGCGGCTGGTGTCGACGTCGGCGAACAGGTCCTCGCGGCCGTGACCTTCGACGTCGACCAGGACCCGCTCGTGGCCGCTCCAGCCGCACAGCACCCGGCCGAGCGCGGCGAGCAGGACGTCGTTGGCCCGGGTGCGGTACGTCTCGGGGAGGGTTCGCAGCAGCAGGTCGGTGTCCTCGGGGCCGATCCGCACCGTCACCGAGCGCTGGGAGGCGTAGGTGTTGGCGCCGTCCCGGTCCGCAGGCAGGGCGGCCGGGGCGCCCTCGGTCTCCCGGGTCCAGTACGCCTTCTCCGCGGCGAAGCCGCCGGCGGCGGTGTGCGCGGCCAGCCGCTCGGCCCACTGCCGCAGCGGTGAGGACTTGCGGGGCAGCGCTGCCGCGCCGTCGCGGCCGTCACGGCGTGCGTGGTAGGCGTGTTCGAGGTCTTCCAGGAGCAGGCGCCAGGAGACGCCGTCCACGACGAGGTGGTGGACCGACAGGTGCAGGACGGGCGGCCGTCCGTCGCCCCGGTCGTGCAGGACGGCGCGCAGCAGCGGGCCGTGGGCCAGGTCGAACGGGCCGAGGTGCGGGGAGTCGGTGTCCGGGCCGGTGTGGCGGGTGAGGCGGCAGCGCGCGGCCGGGCCGTCGATCAGCCACCGTACGCCCGCCCCGTCGGCAAGGAAGCGGGACCGCAGCGCGTCGTGGTGGGCGACCACGTCGTCCAGTGCGGCTTGGAGCGCGCTCTCGTCGACGTCGGCGGGCAGGTCCAGCGACAGCGTCTGGGCGAAGTGCCCGGCCCGCTCGGCGGCGCTGTCGAACAGCCAGTGCTGGATGGGCGTCAGCGGCGCGGTGCCGGTGGCCTCGACGGGGGCGGCCGGAGCGGCCCCGCGCCGGCTGCCGGCCTCGTCGGCGCGGCGGGCCAGGGCGGCGAGCGTCTGGTGCTGGTACAGGTCCCGCGAGCTGATCGTCAGGCCCGCCTGCCGGGCCCGGGCCACGACCTGGATGCTGAGGATGGAGTCCCCGCCCAGCGCGAAGAAGTTGTCGTCGGCGCCGACCCGCTCCACGTGCAGGACACCGGCCCAGATGGCGGCGAGGGTCCGTTCGGTGGCCGTGCGGGGCGCGACGTGACGGGCGGCGCGTTCGGCGGGCGCCGGGTCGGGGAGCCGGCCGCGGTCCAGCTTGCCGTTGGGGTTGAGCGGCAGGGCGGGCAGCACCACGACGGCCGAGGGCACCATGTACTCGGGCAGGGTGCGCCCGAGGGCACGGCGTACGGCCTCGGGCTCCACGGTGGCACCGGGCGCGGGGACGACGTACCCGGCGAGGCGGCGGTGGCCGTCGGCGTCGCGGACGGTGGCCGCGGCCTCGGCGACGCCCGCGCAGCCGCGCAGGGCCTCCTCGACCTCGCCGAGTTCGATGCGGAAACCGCGCACCTTGACCTGCTGGTCGAGGCGGCCCAGGTACTCCAGCTGGCCGTCGGCGCTCCAGCGCACCAGGTCGCCCGTGCGGTACATGCGCTCCCCGGGAGCGCCGAACGGGTCGGCGACGAAGCGGGCGGCGGTCAGGCCGGGGCGGTGCAGGTACCCGCGCGCGAGTCCGCCGCCGCCGAGGTACAGCTCGCCGGTGACGCCCGGCGGCTGGGGGCGCAGCAGACAGTCCAGGACATAGGCGCGGGTGCGGGCGATGGGACGGCCGATGGGCGGAGCCTGCTCGGGGACGGTGCCGCCGGCGAACCAGGCGGTGGCGTAGACGGTTGCCTCGGTGGGGCCGTAGATGTTCGCCACCTCGGCCGCGGGCATCGCGTCCTTGAGGTCCCGGACGGTGCGGGCGGGCAGGGCCTCCCCGGCAAGGACGACGGTGTCCGCCTCCAGGGCGCCGTCGCCGACGAACACCCGGGACAGCGCGGACGGCACGCCGCTGAGGAGTCCGGCCCGGCCCGGCCGGGAACCGTCGGTGAGATCGGCCAGCGCGGTGAGGTCGGCGATCACCTCGACACTGCCGCCGGCCGTCAGGGGGCACAGCAGCTCGAAGACGGACACGTCGAAGTTGAGGGAGGTGGAGGCGACGACATGGGAGAAGCCGCGCGCTCCGAACGTGTCCCGGGCCCAGGCTGCCAGCGCGGCCACGCTGCGGTGGGTGACGACCACGCCCTTGGGCCGGCCGGTGGAGCCGGAGGTGTAGATGACATAGGCGGGGTGGGACGCGTGGAGGGGCGCCGTGCGGTCGGCGTCGGTGAGGTCGGCATCCGTGAGGTCGGCTTCGGCGCCGGCCGGGTCCGCGAAGCCGGCCGCGGTGCCGGCCGGGGCGTCGGTCGTGGTGCCGGTGACGAAGGGCGCCACGTCCTCCAGCAGCAGCGGCTCGCAGTCCTCGGGCAGCGCGTGCGCGGTCTCCCGGGTGGCGAGGACGAGGGCAGGGGCCGCGTCGGTGAGCATGAAACGGATGCGCTCGGCCGGGTAGGCGGGGTCGACGGGCAGGTAGCCTGCGCCCGACTTCAGGACGGCCCACAGCACCGGCAGCAGGCCGGCGGTGCGCGGCAGGCACAGTGCGACCAGGGACTCCGGTCCCGCGCCGCGCGCCGCGAGCAGGCGGGCGAGCCGGTTGGCGCGCCGGTTCAGGCCGGCGTAGTCCAGCCGGACGTCGCCGCAGGTCACGGCGGTCCGGTCAGGCGTCCTGGTCACCTGCTCCTCGAACAGCGCGGGGAGCGTGGTGTCGGCGGCCGGGTCCGCGGCCGTCGCGGGCGGGTTCCAGGAGTCGAGGAGCACGCGCCGCTCGTCGTCGGACAGCAGCGGGAGGTCGGCCAGCGTCCGCTGCGGGCCGTCCGCCATGCCTTCGAGCAGGTGGTGCAGGTGTCGGGCCATCCGGGCCACGGTCGCCGCGTCGAACAGGTCCGTGTTGTACTCGACCGTCAGCTCGTGCCCGCCGTCGGCGCGCGGCGCGAACTCCAGCACCAGGTCGAAGCGGGCGGCCGGGCGGGGCAGCGGGTGGTCGTCGATGCGCAGTCCGGCGGCGACCGGCGGCCGGGCGGGGGCGGCCTGCTGGACCACCAGCGCCTGCACCAGCGGGGTGCGGCTGGGGTCGCGGGGCGGGGCCAGCTCCTCGACCACCCGGTCGAAGGGCGCGCCGTCGTGGGCGAACGCGTCCAGCACGGTCGCGCGCATGCTCTGCACGAACCGGTCGACCGTGACGGCGTCGTCGACCTCGCCGCGCAGCACGACGGTGTTGGCGAAGAAGCCGGTCACGTCCTCGAGTTCGCGGCGGTCCCGACCGTTGGTGACGGTGCCGAAGGCGATGTCCCGCTGTCCCGAGTGGCGGGCGAACAGCACGGCCGCCGCCGCGGCGAACACCGTGAAGACGGTGGTGTCGCGGCCCGCGGCCAGCTGCCGCAGCCGGTCCACCAGGTGGCGCGGCACGTCCTGGCGGTGGGCGGCGCCCGCGGTGGTGCGCACCCCGGGGCGCGGCCGGTCGGTGGGCAGCTCGAGCTGCTGGAGGCCGGCGAGGTGGCGTCTCCAGTAGGCGAGGTCGTCGGCGTGGGCGTCGGCCGTGTGCCGGCCGCGCTCCCACAGCGCGAAATCCGGGTACTGCACCGCCTGTTCGGGCAGCCCGTCGGGTTCGCCGGCGGCCTCCGCGCGGTAGAGGGCGGCCAGGTCCCGGGTCAGGACGCCTACCGACCAGCCGTCGGTGACGATGTGGTGCTGGGCCAGCAGCAGCACGTGGTCCTCGGGTGCCCGGCGGACGAGCAGCGCCCGTGTCAGGGGCCCGGTCGTCAGGTCGTGGGGGCGGCGCAGTTCCTCGGTCAGCAGGCGCTCGACGGCGCTGTCCCGCCGGTCGGCGGGCACGTGCCCGACATCGGCGGTGCGCAGCGGCAGGTCCGGCTCGGAGGCGACGAGTTGGACGCCCTGCCCGTCGACCGTGGCGAAGGTGGTGCGCAGGGAGTCGTGGCGGGCGGCGAGCCGGTGCAGGGCGCGTTCCAGGGCAGGCGTGTCGAGGGGGCCGCGCAGGCGCAGCGCGACGCCGGTGTTGTATTCGGTGCCGCCGTCGGTGAGGTCGTCGAGGAACCACAGGCGCCGCTGGGCGCTGGAGAGCGGGACGGGTTCCGAGCGCGGGGCGGCGGGGATCGGCTCCGGCGGGGCGGCGCACGGTTCGGCGGTCAGCGGGGCGAGCGCGGAGACGGTCCGCGCGGTGAACACGTCGCGCAGGGTGAGCCGGGCGCCGGATGCCTCCCGGATGCGGGTCAGCACGCGGGCCGCGAGGATCGAGTCGCCGCCGAGGTCGAAGAAGTCGTCGTCGATGCCGACGGTGTCCACGCCGAGGACGTCGGCCCAGATCGCGGCCAGGGTCCGTTCGCCGTCGGTGCGCGGTGCGACGTGCCGCTCGGTCGGCGCCGCACCGGGGGCGGGCAGTGCCCTGAGGTCGGTCTTGTTCTGCGGGGTGAGCGGCAGCGCGTCCAGCACGACGATCGCGGAGGGCACCATGTGCGCGGGCAGCGCGGCGGCGAGGGCGGCGCGCAGCCGGGCCGGCTCGGGTCTGCGGGCGGGGGCGGCGGGGGTGACGTAGCCGATGAGCCGGCCGCGGCCCGGCTCCTGGTCACGGACCACGACGACGGCCTCGCGGACCTGCGGGTCCCGGGTCAGGGCGGCCTCGATCTCGCCGGGTTCGATGCGGAAGCCTCGCACCTTGACCTGCCGGTCGGCGCGGCCGAGGAACTCCAGCTCGCCGTCGCCGCGCCGGCGTACCCGGTCGCCGGTGCGGTAGAGACGGGCGCCGGCCGGCCCGAAGGGGTGGGCGACGAACCGTGTCGCGGTCAGTCCGGGGCGGTTGAGGTAACCGCGGGCCAGACCGTCGCCGCCCACGTACAGCTCGCCCTCGCCGCCGGGCGGCACCGGGCGCAGTGCCGCGTCCAGGACGTGTGCCTCGGTGCCGGGCAGCGGGCCGCCGATGGTGGGCGTCCCGGTGCCCGCGGTCAGGGGTCCGGTCCAGGTGGCGACGATGGTGGCCTCGGTCGGCCCGTAGGAGTTGATCATGCGGCGGCCGGGGGCCCACCGGTCGACGAGGGCGGCCGGGCACGCCTCGGCGCCGACGATCAGGGTGCGCAGCGACGGCAGACCGCCGAGGTCCGCCGGGTCGGGCAGGGTGGCGAGGGCCGCCGGCGGTATGAGGGTGTGAGTGATGCGGTGTTCGGCCAGGACGGCGGCCAGTTCGTCGCCCAGCCAGGGCCCGTGCGGCGGGACGACCAGCGTGGCGCCGGACAGCACGGAGATGAACAGCTCCAGCACGGAGGCGTCGAAACTGGGCGAGGAGAACTGCAGCACGCGGTCGCCGGGGCCGACGGCGTAGCGTTCGGCGGCCGCCGCGGCGAAACCGGCGATGCCCCGGTGGGTGACGGTGACGCCCTTGGGGGTGCCGGTGGAGCCGGAGGTGAAGATGACGTACGCGGCATGGTCGGGCAGTACCGGGGGCGCGGGCGCGGTCGCCTCGCGGTCCTCGTCGTCCAGCAGTGCGCGGACCCGGTCGTGGTCGTCCAGGACGACGGCCGGTGCGGCGTCGGCGAGCATCAGTTCCCGCCGTTCGGCGGGGTAGTCGGGATCGACGGGCAGGAAGGCGGCGCCGGTCAGGGCCACGGCCAGCTCGGCGGCGATCAGTTCCATCGAGCGCGGCAGGACCAGTGCCACCGTCCGCTCCGGTCCGGCGCCGTTCGCGGCGAGGTGGGCGCCGAGCAGGCGGGCCCGCCGGGCGAGTTCGCCGTACGACCAGGTGCGGCGGCCGTCGGTCACCGCGGGGGCGTGCGGGTCGCGCGTCACCCAGCCGGTGAACACCTCACGGAGCGGGACGTGCCGTGTGGCGTGGTCGGCACGGGCCGGCGGGACGGGACCGGCCGCTGGGGAAGCGGGCGTGGCGGGGCGCGGGGCGTGCAGGTCCGTCATCGGGGAGCAGTCCTTCGGGCGGTGGCGGGGCGCGGACCCGGCGCGCCGCTCGCGGGCGGCGCGCGGGCACACCGGAGCGGTGCGGGGTCTTCGCCTACGGGGCGGGTGCGTGACGGGTGGCGCGGGACACGGTCGGACGGCGGCGGTGCGGCGCGCGGTGCGGTCAACCGACGGCGGCGAGACGCGCGGTGCGGTCAGCCGGTGCCTGTTCGGCGCGCGGCGCGCCCGGATATCTGCAGCCGGTCGATGGCCCCGGTGACCGGGTCGCGGTGGAAGCGGCCGCCCGGTTCGAGCCGGCCGGTGGACGGGTCCACCAGGTCGCAGGACAGGTCCGCGTAGCACACCAGCGGAATGGGGTAGTCGCCGTCGACGGACAGGGTCGGCTTGCCGTCCCCGTCCAGCTTGACCGTGTACTCGATGGCCCCGTTGCGGTACGTCCCGGCGCAGTCCGTGAGGGTCAGGGCGGGTCCGCGGCGGGTGTCGGCGGACGGGCCGGTGGGCACGCGGATGCCGGTGAGCCGGGCGAGTTCGGCGGCGATGTCGCGCCACAGGGCGGTGGCGGCACCGGCGTTGCCGGTGAAGGCGACCACGATGCCCGTGTCGGCGTCGGCCCGCAGGTGGCAGGAGGTGCCCTGGGCGTTGCCGTCGTGGCCCCACCACACCCGGCCGTCCTGCTGGAAGAGGGCGGGGCCCAGGCCCCAGGAGTCCGCCAGCGCGCCGGCGTCGGCGGCCGGTTCGGGGTGGCGCATCCGGTCGGCGACGGCGGCCGGCAGCGCGGCCGATCGGCCGATCAGGGCTCTGCCCAGGGTGACCAGGTCCTCGGCGCTGGCCAGCAGGGCTCCGGCGGGGGCCTCCACCGGGGCGAGGTTCTGGTGGGCCGGGCGCACCAGACCCGTGGCCGTGTTGAGGGCGTGGCCGCTGGCGAGCGGCCGCGAGGGGGCGGTGTCGCCGAGGAACGCGGGGACGATGCCCAGGGGTTCCAGGACGAGCGCCGTCACCGCTTCCTGCCAGGTCATGCCCGTCACTTCGGACAGGATGCGGCCGGCGGCGACGTAGCCTGCGTTGGAGTACGAGAATCCGGTGCCCGGCGCGAAGAGGGTGTTCCGGGCGGTCCAGACGGCCGAGAGGTAGCGGGAGGCGGTGGCGCCGACGGCGCTGTCGGAGTCGGGCCCGGTGGGAAGGCCCGCGGTGTGACTCAGAAGGTGGCGGACCGTCACATCAGGTAACTCGCCGGGCAAGTCGGGCAGGAGGCCGCTGACGGGCTCGTCCAGGTCGATGTCGCCGTCATCGGCGAGGAGCAGGACGGCGGTGGCGGTGGCGACCTTGGTGACGGACCCCAGGGGGACGGCCGTCCGCGCGGTGAACGCGGTGTTCGTCAGGGCGTCGGCCGTGCCGGTGTGCAGGCTGACGAGGTGGGTTCCCGTGTGGACGGCGAGTTGGGCCCCGGGCACGAGGTGTATGCGCGCGAGGGATTCGAGGTGACTGCGCAACTCGTGGTGTGAGACGGCCGATGGCCGGTCGGTGGTCGGCGCGGCGGTCGAGTAGGTCATGGGGACGTGACTCCTGGTGAGAGCGGGTGCGGGGAGAGCGGACGCGCCGGCCCCGCGGTGAGCGGTGCGGGGTGCGCGTCGACGTGCTCACGGCCTGGTGACGGCGATCGGCAGGTGGCGTACGCCGACGATGACAGCCGGGTTCTGGTACGTGACGTCGTCGTACGAGGGCACCTCGATGTCGGGGAAACGAGCCGTCATCATCCGCAGGGCGATACGGGCTTCCAGTCGGGCCAGGGGGGCGCCGAAGCAGAAGTGGATGCCGTGCCCGAAAGTCAGATGGGGGTTGGGATCGCGGGCCGGGTCGAAGACGTCCGGCGAGGTGAAGCGGGAGGGGTCGCGGTTGGCGGCCCCCAGGTGGACCATCAGCAGGGTGTCGGCCGGGATCTCGTGGCCGCCGAGCTCCACGGTCCGGGTGGTGCGCCGGCCCAGCTCGGGGAAGGGCGGGAGCCACCGCAGGACTTCCTCCACTGCGGCGGGCACCCGGTCCGGGTCCTTGCGCAGTGCGTCGAACGTGCCGGGGTGCCGGTCGAAGGCGACCACGGCGTTGCCGAGCAGCGCGGTGGTGGTGATGTGCCCGGCGACCAGCAGCAGGGCGACGAAGCCGACGATCTCCTGGTCCTCCAGCCGCGTCCCGTCGACCTCGGCGGAGAGGAGTCTTGTGGTCAGGTCGTCACCGGGGTCGGCGCGGCGGCGGCGTATGTGGTCCAGCACGTAGCCGTTCATCTCGCGCACGGTCGGGGCGATGGCCTCCAGCGCCCGTTCCAGGTCGGCCATGTCGAGGCTGTCGCCGAGCTGGTCGCCGCCGAAGAGGGTCGCGGCCCACTCCTGGAACAGCCGGTGGTCCTCGGCGGGGACACCGAGGAGTTCGGCGATCACGATGATCGGCAGGGGGTAGGCGAGGGTGTCGACCAGGTCGAAGCGGTCGCGGTCGGCGACACCGTCGAACAGCCGCGCGCAGACGGCCTCGACACGAGGTGCGAGTCCGTGGACCACGCGGGGGGTGAAGGCCTGGCTGACCAGGGTGCGGAGCTTGCGGTGCTCCGGCGGGTCCATGCCGACGAAGTTGCCCTGGGTGAAGGCCTCGAAGTCCTCCTGGGTGGGGGCGATCGGCGTCATGTCGGAGGAGTACGTCGCCGGGTCGGACAGGACGGCAGCGACGCCCTGGTGGTCCACGACGTGCCACTGCTGCCGCTCCTCGTCGTACGCCACGGGGCCCGCGTCGCGTAAGCAGCGCCATCTTTCGGGTAACGCGTCGAGTGGCGATTCCGCCCCGGTCAGTTCTGTGCTTGTCACCGTTTCTCCTTGGGTGAGAACGCGCAGGCCCGGCGGTGGGTCACCGACGATGCCGTGGTGCGACGACGCCGTGGGCCGCCGCGGGCAGGGGCGGCCGGCATGCCCGCGGCCACCGGACGTGGCGCCGCAGGACGGCTCTCGCTCCGCGCCACGGGCCGCCCCGCGGCCCGCCCCCGGGGGCCGGGCCGGGAGCGACCGGCCGGTCCGCCGGCTCACGGCATGCCGGCCCGGGCGTCAGCACATCTGAGGACAGCTTTCGGACGGCGGGGATGCGGCTCCGAGCGGTCCGGAAGCCCGCCGAGCAGCGGACAGGCCCGCACCTGCGCAGCCTGGCAGCACACACCCCGGGGACCGACGAACAGACATCAACACATCCCCCCGTGACTTCTCCCGTGCAGCAACCCCGCGCGGGAACTCCCCTGACCCACGATTCCGCACTTCACATGCCAAGAACACGCCTTCGACACGATTCGTCCGGGCCGAGCGCGCTCACAGTTTTCACGTCGGGTGACGAGATCGCAACCCCCCGAAATCGAAGGGGAGAGCCGTGGGGCGCCTCGCCAAGAAGGGCGTGTATCCCGGCGTTTCACATTCAAACCTGGTGCTGTCGAAGAGAATTCACACGCCCTCCACACCGCGGGGCACGACCCCCCTCACCCCCGCGACCACCGCCTCGATCACACGGCCGTCCACACCACGGGTTTCGGCCAGACCGGGCGCGGGTCGCCCCGGGCCCCGCCGGGTCGTCCGGTCACCGGCACGGCCACGGCGTCGAGGCCGACCCGGCGCACGCGGAAAACCGAGGACACGCGCGCTCGCCCACGTGCGTGGGCGCCACGTCAAGGAGAGAGCAGCAGTCCGGCGCGGCCCCGGCGCACTGCGGGCCCACCGCCCGTCACCGGACGCCGGCCTCGGCGCACTCGGCGACGAGACGCACGACGGTGTCCTGGTGGTCCGACAGGAAGAAGTGTCCGCCGGGGAGCATTTCCAGCCGGAAGCCGGCCGTGGTGTGACTCTTCCAGGCTGCGGCTTCCTCCGGCGTCACCTGCGGGTCCCGGTCCCCGGTCAGACAGAGGACGGGCGTCGCCACCACCGCGTCGGGGACCGGCCGATACCGGGTGACCGCCCGGTAGTCGTTGCGTATGGCGGGCAGCGTCAGGTCCATCAGGTCCGGGCTGCTCAGGATCGCCGTGTCGGTTCCGCCGAGGCGTGCGAGGTGGTCGAGCAGGTCCCGGTCGGAGTCGAACGCCCGGGCCTCTCGCGTCATCGACGGGGCGGCGCGGCCGGAGACGACCAGGCGGCAGTGGGCCGTCAACCGGTCGCGCCCGAGCCGGAGCATCGACTCGAAGGCGACGGACGCTCCCATGCTGTGACCGACGAGGACGAGCGGCACGGGCTCTGCCGCCCATCGCCGCAGGGACGGCAGCAGCCGGTCGGCAAGGCCTTCGACGGTCGTCACGAACGGTTCGCCCCAACGATCCTGCCGCCCCGGGTACTGAACGGCTGCCACGTCGTACCCGTCGGGGAACCGCCGCGCGAACGGAGCGTAGAACGAGGCGGCGCCTCCGGCGTGCGGAAAGAACACCACGCGCGCCCGGGCATCCGCGGCACCGCGCAGTGGCCTGATCCAAGGGTCCTTGCCCACCATCCCCACTCCCCACCCCTCGTCATGCGGCCGGGCCCGCCCACCGGTCCCCTTGTGACCGTCGTCGACGGTACGGTGCCCACCCTCCGACCGTCGAGGGGGCCGAGAACACCCCGGCGCACCACCCTGCGGGCGCACCGGTCACCACCCGCACCGAAGCGGACGGCCTCCCGGGGGACGAAGTGGCGCTTCGCCGTGCGGTGTGCGGTGCTGCAGCAGCACGGCGGGGGGATCGGGCACGTGCAGCCGGTGACCAGGCGCCCGGCGAGTGACATCGACAAGGCCGCGGCCACCGTCGAGGAGCGTGTGGGGGGCGGCCTGGACGCCGGGGCGGGTGGGGACGCGTACACGCCGCCGGGCCGCACACCTCGTGGGTGCGGGCCCGGTGACGGCGGGGGTCATTCCTCGCCGCGCACGACGTTCCCCTCGGCCCGGGTGACCGGGGCGGCCGGTGTGGTGTTCCGGTCGACCGCGGGCAGGCAGGTCCGCAGCGGTCCCTGACCGCGCAGTCGCCGTGCGCGCGCCCAGCCGGTCTTCGGACGGCGGGTCCGGGGCTTGTCGGTGCTCCCCGTGATCACGTCACATCATCTCCTTCCGTGGTCACCGGCGGGCCGGGTCCCCCGGTGCCACGGAGGCCGGACCCCACACCGCGCGTTCATGCGACCCCCTTACGGATGTGAGGAGTTCACGTGTGCGGACGGGCGACGCTGATGTCACCGAGCGCCGACTCCGGGTCGCGCTCCATGGCGACGTCCCCCAACGACACGACGCCGACCGGGTGTTCGTCCTCGACTACGGGGACGCGGCGCACGGCGTGTTCGCGCATCAGCCGCACCGCGAGGTCCAGCTCGTCGTCGGGCCGTACGGTCACCAGGTCGTCGCTGCACGCGCCGGCCACGGTGGTCTCCTCGGGGTCGACGCCCTCGGCGACCGAACGCACCACCAGGTCCCGGTCGGTGACCAGTCCCCGCAGCCGCCCCTCGTCGGTGACGAGCACGGCGCCGAGGTCGCGGTCCCGCATGATGCGGGCGACCTGCGCGACGGAGGTGTGCGGCCCGACGGTCACGGGCGCGGCGGTCATGATGTCGCGGACGTACTGGGTCATGATGTGTCCCCTTCCTCGGCCTGCTCGGCGTCCTCGCCGGCTCGGTGAAGGACCCGGGTACCCGCCGTGCGGCGGACGGCACCGTCAGCGCCGTACGGTGAACTCCGCCCACACCTGCTTGCCGCCGCTGACCGGCAGGGTTCCCCAGGACGCCGCCACCGCCTCGACGAGCAGGATGCCGCGGCCCCCGGTGGCCTCCCAGCCGATGCTGGTGGGCCTCACCGGCGAGCGCGGGGAGGCGTCCGCGACGGCGAGACGCAGCCGGTCCCCGATCAGGGCGAGGTCGAGGCGCACCTGGCCGTCGGTGTGCACCAGGGCGTTGGTGACCAGCTCGGAGACGGCGAGGAGCGGCGCGTCGATCTCCTCGGTGACGCCCCAGGAGCGCAGGGTGCGCCGGGTGAAGCGGCGGGCGTGACCGACCGCCTGGGGCACCCGCCACACCGTCCAGCTCTCCCGCAGCGGACGGGTGTCCATGCCGTCGTAGCGCATCAGCAGCAGCGCCACGTCGTCGCTGCGGAGCGCGTTGCCGAGCAGCGTGTCCGCGACCGGCCCCAGGTCGGCGGGGTCGGCGGCGGCCACCTGCCGGGCGAACCGCTCCATGCCCGTGTCGATGTCGGAGTCGGGCGACTCGACCAGGCCGTCCGTGGTGAGGGCGACCAGCGTGCCGGGCTGGAGCCGCAGCGGGTTCATCGGGAAGTCGCACTGCCGCACCACTCCGAGCGGCGGACCGCCCTCCGCCTCCGCGATCTCGGTGCGCCCGTCCGGGTGGCGCAGCACCGGCGGCAGATGTCCGGCGCGCACGCACCAGGCGGTGCCCGCCTCCATGTCGACGTCGACGTAGCAGCAGGTGGCGAAGAGGTCGGTCTCCATGTCGACGAGAAGCCGGTTGGCGTGGGAGACCACCACGTCCGGGGGATGTCCCTCGACGGCGTAGGCGCGCAGGGCGGTGCGCATCTGTCCCATGAGGGTGGCGGCGCCGGCGCTGTGGCCCTGTACGTCCCCGATGACGAGGGCGACGTGGTTGTCGGCCAGCGGGATGACGTCGTACCAGTCGCCGCCGAGTTCCAGTCCGGCGGTGCTGGGCAGGTAGCGGGCGACGGCGACCGCGCCCGGCAGCCGGGGCAGGCGGTGCGGCAGCAGCTGGCGCTGGAGCATGCCGACCAGTTCGTGCTCGGCGTCGAAGGCGCGGGCCCGCATCAGCGCCTGCCCGGCCAGGTTGGCGGCGGCGGTGAGCAGGGTCCGCTCGTCCGCGCCGATGTCGTGCGGGGCGTCCCAGCCGACGAGGCAGGCGCCGGCCATGCGGTTGCCGGCGGGCAGCGGCAGCACCGCGAGACCGCCCGGGCCGACCCCGGCGAGCGCCGGTTCGAGCGGGGAGCCGGCCGGCCACATCGCGGGGCGGCCGTCGCGCAGCGCGGCGGCCAGGGTCGGCATGGTGCGCACGGGCGCGTCGGGCCACTCGGTGCGCCACTCCGACCGCCACAGCTCCGGCCAGGCCTCCGGCTCGGGCGGGTCGAGGACGGTGACGACGAGCCGGTCGCTCTCCAGCTCGGCCAGCGCCATCCGGTCCGCGCGCAGCGGGCGGCGCAGCGCCGCCACCACGGCCTTGCCGACGTCCCGCACGGTCACGGCGGTGGACAGGGCGGCGGCCAGGCGCTGCACCCGCGCCACGTCGGTGACGTCGGCGCGCAGCGAGGAGGCGTCGGCGACGGTGCCGACGAGCCGGGCCGGGCGTCCCTCGCCGCCGGGCGCCAGCCGGCCGCGCAGCCGGAGCCACCGGGGCGGTCCGGCGGGCTGGAGCACCCGGAACTCCAGCTCGCGGTCGCCGATGGTCATGTGGTCGGCCTCCACCACGGACATCAGCGAGGGCAGGTCCTCGGGGACGGCCAGGCCGAGCAGGGTCTCCACCCGCCCGTCGAAGTCGTCCGGGTCGAGTCCGTAGAGGTCCAGGACGTCGTCGTGCACCCGGACCCGGCCGGTGTCCATGGCGAGGCTGAAGCCGCCCGGCGGCAGGTCCGCGCCCTCGGCGGTGACGGGCGGCGCGGGGAAGGCGACGGCGTCGGCGACGAGGCCGAGGCACGCCCGGTCGTCGGCGTCGAACCCGCCGGGCCGCTCGCTCACCGCGAGCAGACAGCCGCCGCCGTCGTGGCGCACGGGCAGGGCGGCGAGGTGGAAATCGCGGCGGGGCGTGCGCCGCGACTGGGACTGGGCGGCCAGGTCCCTCGGTCCGAGCCACACCGCGCGTCCGCGGTGGGCCTCGGCGACGGGACCGCGGCCGGTGGCGGAGTAGCAGTCGCGCACCCCGCACAGGGTCCGCGGCACCCCGGCGGCCTCCGCCAGACACAGCAGCTCGCCGTCCTCGCCGGGGGCGTAGACGCCGGCGAACAGGGCGCCGGCGAAGACGAGGGCCTGCTCCAGGGTCCTGCGCAGCCGGTCGGGCGCCTGCGGATCCGCCGCGATCGCGCTCAGGGCGCCCTCGGCACGCAGCGTTCTCGTGCCGCCTCCCGCAGCGCCCTCACCGACCACGTTGGCCATTACAGCGCCAAAGGGACACGGGCGCAGCCCCTGTGCGCGAACGGCTCCCGGGCGGACCGCCCCGGGAACCGCTCGCGGGGGTCCGTCAGGACCGGCAAGGCGGGCACGGGCCTCACGGCGGCGGAACGGGGTACGCGCAGGGGTGCGCGCGAAGGGCCCGTGCGGGCCCGGTGGCGCGGGCCGTGCGCGGGAGGCGCCCCCGGCCCGCACACGGCCGGGGGCGCCTCCCGCGCACGGGGTCAGTGCGACGGGGCCGGCCCGGAGCCGGCCCCGGAGTGGCGGCCGGAGCCCGTGCC
Organism: Streptomyces sp. DH-12; assembly: GCF_002899455.1. Lineage (GTDB taxonomy): Bacteria > Actinomycetota > Actinomycetes > Streptomycetales > Streptomycetaceae > Streptomyces. The sequence continues at coordinate 787,201 of NZ_PPFB01000001.1, forward strand.
GTTCTGCTCCGGCGCACCGTGGTGCCCGCCCGCGCCGTCCTGGCCGGCACCGGCGTCCTGGCCGGCACCGGCGTCCTGGCCGGCACCGGCGTCCTGACCACCCGTCCGGTCCCCGGCGTCCGCCCGGCCGTCCGCGCCCGCCTGGCCGTCGCCGGTCTCCTCGCCCGCGCCCTGCGCCTGGCCGCCGGCCTGGCCGTCCGCGCCGGCGTCGGCGTCGGCGTCGGCGCCGAGGGTCGCGCCGACCGCTTCCAGGGCGGTGGTGACGGGCTGGAAGAAGGTCTCGCCGCCCACAGTGCAGTCACCGCTGCCGCCCGAGGTCAGGCCGAGGGCGAGACCGTCCTGGGTGAACAGCGGGCCGCCGCTGTCGCCGGGCTCCGCGCACACGTCGGTCTGGATGAGGCCGGTGACCGTGCCCTCGGGGTAGTTCACCGTGGCGTCGAGGCCGAGCACCTGTCCGTCGGCGAGGCCGGTGGTGCTGCCCATGCGGAACACCTGCTGTCCGACCGTGGCGTCCGCGGCCCGGACGACCGGGACCGTCCGGCCGCCGACGTTCACCTCGCTCGGGGCCTCGACGGCCGGGTCGTCGTAGGCGAGCAGCGCGAAGTCGCCCGCGCCCGGGAAGAGCGCCTGGCCGACCGTGGCGATGGGCTCGCCGCCCTGCCGGTCGGACCACTCGTCGCCGGCGGCGACACAGTGCCCGGCGGTGAGGAACGCCGGGCTGCCGTCGCCCGCGGTGACGTTGAAGCCGAGCGAACAGCGGGCGCCGCCCGCGAAAATGGCGTCACCGCCGGACGCGAAGGTGCGGAAGGTGCCCGCGGACCTCTTGAGGGTGGCCATGCCGGAGCCGAGGCCCTCGACGGTGGACTCCAGCCGGTCCCACGTGTCGCCGGTGACCGTGCTGTCCGCGGTGACGAGGATCTTGTTGGTGCGCGGGTCGACCGCCCAGGAGGTGCCCGGGATGGTCGCCTCCGTCTTCAACGTCCGTGCCCCGGCCTCCAGTTCGGCCATGCTGTGGTCGACCTCGCGGACCTCCGCGCCCGCGCTGCGCGCCTTCAGGGCCATGACGCCCTCGCCGCGCACCACGTTGACGACGAGCCGCTTGTCCTCGCCGTCGTACCAGGCGCCCGCGTACGCGTCGCCGAGCATGCCGGCGAGCCGGGTGGCGAGGTCCGAGGCGTCACCCGCCCTGAGGGTCCTCGGCGCGGCCGCGACGTCGTCCGGCACGCCGTCCTGGGACGCGCCGGCGCTGGGGAGCAGGATCGCGGCGGCGCCGAGGGCCACCACAGCGCCCACCGCTGCCGCGGCCTTGCGCTTCGGGATTCGCTTGTGACTCAAACTTCTCGACCTCCTGGGGGGACCGGAGTCGTGCCGCCGCCCGGCGGCTGTTCGGGGCGCCTGGACGGTCGTTGGTACGCAAGGGGGTCGAGAGGTGTTCAACTCCTTCCAGGCCCTCACCGTCCGTCACCGTCCGGGGGCTCCCGGTGTCCGGTCCCGCCGCGGGTCCCGGCTTCGGGGAATCTGCACAGCGCATGCCCGGCCCGGTCACCGGACCGCTGCCCGAGCGCCGGCTGAGCCCGCTGCGGCTGATGCGGTTCTGCCTGGGCGGCGCCCGGGGCGACCTGGCGGGGCTGCTGGTGAGCGGCCTGCGGGTCGATGACGGCGGCGGAGTTCCTCACCTTCAACACGTCGGTGACGATGGTGCTGACGTCGGTGACCCAGCTGACGGGCTCGTTCGTCTCGGCGGTCGCCGCGCTGCCGCTGTTCGAACAGATCCGGCCGGTGCTGGACGCGGCGCCCGAGGTGCGCGCGGCGAGCACCCGGCCGGGCCCGCTGACCGGCGCGATCGAGGCGCGGCGGGTGTCCTTCCGCTACTCCGACGACGGCCCGCTGGTGCTGGACGACGTGTCGTTCGAGGCGCGGCCGGGCGAGTTCGTGGCGGTCGTGGGCCCGAGCGGCTGCGGCAAGTCGACGCTGCTGCGGCTGCTCATCGGCTTCGACCGCCCGCTGTCCGGCAGCGTGCTGTACGACGGTCAGGACCTCGCGGCGCTGGACCCGTCGGCGGTGCGCCGCCAGTGCGGTGTGGTGCTCCAGCACGCGCAGCCGTTCACCGGGTCGATCACGGACGTGATCTGCGGCAGCGAGCCGTACACGCCGGAGGAGGCGATGGCGGCGGCGGAGATGGCGGGACTGGCCGAGGACATCCGCCGGATGCCGATGGGGCTGCACACCGTCGTGTCCGGCAGCGGCGCGGTCTCCGGCGGCCAGCGTCAGCGGCTGATGATCGCCCGGGCGCTGATCCGCCGGCCCCGGATCCTCTTCTTCGACGAGGCGACCAGCGCCCTGGACAACGGGACGCAGCGCACGGTGATCGAGAGCACCAAGGCGCTGCGGGCGACCCGCGTCGTCATCGCGCACCGGCTGTCGACGGTGCTGGACGCGGACCGGGTGGTGGTGATGGAGGCCGGCAAGGTGGTCCAGCAGGGCGCCCCGTCCGAGCTCCTCGCCGACACCCGGGGCCGGCTGCACGAGCTGGTGCGCAGGCAGCTGGCCTGAGCCGTCGGCCGTCGGCCCCCGGGGACGGCTCGGTCCCCCTCCCGCCGGGGCACGCACACCGTGGCGCGTATGCGGCCCTCCGCGCGATCCGTCCGTTGGACGGGGCGGTAAATGGGTACCCACGGGCCATGCGGACCAGCGTGGTGGATGTGGGGTCGAAGACCGTCCGGCTCGTCGTGTCGGACACGGAGGGCGGTGCGCCGCTGCCGGTGCACACGGCCAAGTGGCGGCTGCGGCTGTCCGAGCAGGTCACGCCCGGCGGGCCGGTGCCGGACCGCGCCGTGGAGGACCTGGTGGAGGCCGTCGCGGCGGCGGACCGGGCCGCCGCGCGCTGGGGCGCCGCCGGTCCCCTGGCCTTCGCCACGGCCGTGGTGCGCGGGGCTTCGAACGGGCGTGAGGTGCTGCGCACGGTCCGGGAGCGGACCGGCGTCGCGCTGTGCACCCTGCCCGGCGAGGTCGAGGCGGAGCTGACCTTCCTCGCCGCGCGCCGCTGGATGGGCTGGCGCTGCGGGCCGCTGGCCCTGCTGGACATCGGCGGCGGCTCGCTGGAGGTCGCCTTCGGGCGCGGCCGGCTGCCCGACTTCGCCGCCTCGCTGCCGCTGGGCGCGGCCCGGCTGACCCACGAGCACTTCGGGGACGAGGACCCGCCCTCGCCCGACCAGGTGCGCGCCCTGCGCCGGCAGGTGCGTCACCAGTTGCGCGACGCCGCGGCCCGGATCCGCTGGGAGGGGCCGCGCACGGCGGTCGCCACCTCCCGCACCTTCCAGCAGCTCGGCCGGCTGTGCGGGGCGGCGCCCGGCCGGCACGGCCCGTTCGTGGAGCGGGAGTTGTCCGTCGCCGACCTGCGCGGGGCGATCGACCGGCTGGCCGCCCTGCCGGCCGCCGAACGCGCCCGGCTGCCCGGCATCTCCGCGCCCCGCGCCACGCAGAGCCTGGCGGGGGCCGTGGTGGCGCACACCGCGATGAAGCTGACCGGCCTGGCGACGGTGACGATCTGCCCCTGGGCACTGCGCGAGGGGGTGCTGCTGCGCCACGTGGAGGACGGCCCCTCCTGGTGGGCGGAGATCACCCGGCGCAACGAGGAGGCGGAGGGTGCCGACCCGGTGCCGCTGCGCATCGCCGCCGCCCGGCCCTGACTCCCGCCCGCGGGGCCGGGAGCGACGAGCACGACCGAGCACGACGTGAGGAGAGCCCGTTGTCCGAGCACGAGCACGACGACACCCCGAAGCCGTCCGAGTCGGCCCTCGAGGAGGTGCTGCGCGAGGTGGAGGAGGCCGAGCGCCGCACCCGGGACACCGACGAGGACCGCCGTCACCGCGGCGAGGCGGGTGATGCGGTCACGCCCAACGTCCGGGCGCAGGAGGAGGCGGAGGGCGAGTAGACGCGCGCGGACACCGCCACCCGGGTTCCGGGAGGACCTGGACGGCAGCCCCGTGACCGCCCCTACTGCGGCGGAGCGCCGAGCGGGTGGGCCGCGAGGGCGCGGGCCACGCCCAGCAGGTTCGCGGCCATCGCGCGGCCCGTGCTGCGCGACCAGTCCTGGCCGCTGCCGCCCTCCAGGAAGCTCGGCCCGGGGCCCGGGCCCTGGTTCCAGTAGGTCCACGCCTGGCCGGGGACGGTGTAGCCGATGTCGTGGAGCGCGCCCGTGATCTCGCTGATCACGTGGTGCGCCCCGTCCTCGTTGCCGGTGACGACGACGCCGGCGACCCGGTTGTAGGCCACCGGACGTCCGTCGTCGTCGGTCTCGGACATCATCCCGTCCATGCGCTCCAGGACGCGCTTGGCCACCGACGACGGCTGGCCCAGCCAGGTCGGCGAGGCGATGACGAGGATCTCCGACGCGAGCAGCTTCTCGTGCACTCCCGGCCAGTCGTCGCCCTCGTGCACGGCCTCGCTGACCACGCCGGGGGCGATGTCCAGGTCCACGGCGCGGACGACGTCGACCTCGACGCCCTCCCGCTCCAGCCGCTCGGTGACGGTCCGGAACAGCGCCTCGGTGTTGGAGGTCTCCGGCGACTTCTTGAGCGTGCAGTTGATCACCAATGCCTTCATGACGTCATGGCGTACCCCGCGCGTCCGCCCCCGCCACACCGGCAGGGGTTTCCGTACGCCGTCCGGGTACACGGGGTCCATGGACGACCCTCGAGACGAACCTCTGCTGCCCGCGCCGCGCGGGCCGCTCAGCCGCGCCGTGACGACGTATCTGCGGGGCGCCGGCCCGCTGCCCTCCGAGGAGGAGGTGGCCGCCGCCCCGGTGTACGGCGAGGACCTCCAGCTCGCCCTCTACCTCTGCTACGAACTGCACTACCGCGGCTTCGCGGGCGTGGCGCCCACCCTGGAGTGGGACCCGGACCTGCTGCGTGTGCGGGCCGCCATGGAGCGGCGCTTCCTCGCCGCGCTCCGCGAGGACGCCCCGCGCCACGAAAGCGTCGACGACGCGCTCGCCGGGATCCTCGTCGAGCCGGTGGAGGGCACGGGCGTCAGCCACTTCCTGCGCGACAAGGGCGAGCTGTGGCATCTGCGCGAGTACGCCGCCCTGCGCTCGCTGTACCACCTGAAGGAGGCCGACCCGCACGCCTGGGTGCTGCCGCGGCTGCGCGGCCGGGCCAAGGCGGCGATGGCGGCAGTGGAGTTCGACGAGTACGGCGGCGGGCGGGGCGACCGGGTGCACGCCCGGCTGTTCGCCGATCTGATGACGGATCTGGGGCTGGACACGACGTACGGCCGGTATCTGGACGCGGCCTGCGCGGAGTTGCTGGTCACGGTGAACCTGATGTCGCTGTTCGGGCTGCACCGCACCCTGCGGGGCGCCCTGGTGGGCCACTTCGCGACGGTCGAGATCACCTCCTCGCCGGGGTCCCGGCGGCTCGCGGAGGCCATGCGGCGCACCGGCGCCGGCCCCGCCGCCGAGCACTTCTACGACGAGCACGTCGAGGCGGACGCGGTGCACGAGCAGGTGGTCCGCAAGGACGTCATCGGCGGTCTGCTGGAGGACGAGCCGCACCTCGCGCCGGACATCGCGTTCGGTGTGGCGGCCACGGTCCTCACGGAGGACCGGCTCGGCGACCGGCTGCTCGCCGAGTGGAGCGAGGGCCGCTCCGCGCTGCGCGCTCCCCTGTCACAGGAGGCGACCCATGTCTCTTGACCAACGGGGTACCCGGCCGCCTGTGAAAAGTCTCGCACCTCCGGGCGTGTACGCCCCTCAAGAGGACACCGAGCTGCTGTCCGCGGCCCTGGCCGACGAGCCGGTGGCGCCGGGCGCCGCCGTCCTCGACGTCGGCACCGGTTCCGGCGCCCTGGCTCTGGCGGCCGCCCGGCGCGGCGCCCGGGTGACCGCGGTCGACGTGTCGCGGCGGGCCGTGTGCGCCGCGCGGCTGAACGCCCTGCGGGCCGGTCTGTCCGTCCAGGTCCTGCGCGGCAATCTGTTCGAACCGGTGCGGGGACGGTCGTTCGACCTGGTCCTCGCCAACCCCCCGTACGTCCCCGCGCCCCGGACGCACCGGCCGCCGCGCGGCGCGGCCCGCGCCTGGGACGCGGGCGGCGACGGGCGGCTGGTGCTCGACCGCATCTGCCACGAGGCGCCGGGACTGCTGCGGCCGGGCGGAGTGCTGCTGCTGGTGCAGTCGGCGCTCAGCGATCCCGGGCTGACCGTGGACTGTCTGCGGTCCGCGGGAATGAAGTCCGCGGTCACGCAGCGGCAGCGGATCGCCTTCGGGCCGGTGCTGCGGACCCGGGTGGAGTGGCTGCGGGAGCGTGGGCTGCTGTCCCCGGACGAGAACGAGGAAGAGCTGGTGGTGGTCCGTGCCGAACTCCCCGTCTGATCCCGCGCGGTCCCCGTCCGCCGTCCGGTCCGGCGCTCCCTCCGGGGTCCCGGACCCCGCGTCCGGCGACGCGCGCCGCGTGACCGTGCGGCGCAAGGGGCCGATGCTGGTGGAGGGCCCGGTGGAGGTGGAGCTGGAGGACGGTTCGGTGGTGTCCTCCGACCGCTTCCGCGTGGCCCTGTGCACCTGCCGGCGCAGCCGGCGCTACCCCTGGTGCGACACCAGTCACCGCGACCGCGCCTGACCGTTCCCCGAGCGGCCGGGGAACGGCCCGGTGAACAGCCCGGAGGCCGGCGGGCGGCCCCACTCCGCCCGTCGGCCTCCCATGGGATCGCACTGTCCGCGCGGTGCCCCGTACTCCCCAGTCCGCGGGCCGCCACGCGGTCACGGGAACCGTGCGATCCCGGTCTCTAGAAGGCGAAGACGTTCGCGCCGTGCGCGTTCAGCTCGCACTCGTTGGAGAAGACGCGCTCGTAGGAGACGCGCTTGCCCTGCCAGACGCCGTCCACGGTGAGCAGCACCGGGTCGTACACCATCGGGCACATGACGTCGTCGTTCCGCGTCAGGGCGTTCAGGTCGCCGCCGACGGCGGCCAGCTCCGCGCAGGCGGAGCCGGCGGCCGGGTGGGTGCCCTCGGGGCCCGGGGCACAGGTCAGGGTGACCGCGCGTTCCGGCGTGGCGGTCGTGGCGCTGACGCCCTTGCCGACGGTGAACACCAGGGCAGAGGGGGCGTAGAGCGCGGAGGGGGCGTCTCCCGGGGCGGCGAGCGCGGCCCCGGAGAGGGGGGCGCAGACGGCGGTGGCCGTGAGGCCGAGGGTGATGGCCCAGCGCGCGGTGTTCCGCATTGTGTGCATCCTTCCGCTTCGTTTCTTCCGTTCGCCGGCCCGTGCTCGGTGGTGCCGGACCGGCGTGCCGGAGTCTGCCGAGTCCCCGGCGGAAACTCATCTCGACCCCATGCATTTCAGTAACATTGCGTATTGAATCAGTGGCGTGAAGTCACCAAACGGACGCGCGTCGACCCCGTGAACTCGCGGCCCCCGCGCAAGAGAAACGGCCAGATGGCCGGATATCCGTCGCTCGTCAATCGGCCTGAAACTTTCCGATTCCGCCGTGCGCAGGCTGAATAGAAACCCCTTGCGGTCATGAAAGGGATGCTTCGCGGTCACCTTCGAGCACACCGCGCGTCTCCTCCGGCGGAGGGGGCGTCCTGTCACCGGACGCTGGACGCCACCGGCGCATACCGGCCAGTATGCGTCGGGACCACGATCCACGACGAGACAGGGCGGGGCGGATGGCGAAGCACTGGGCCGACTTCCAGTACGAGATCTACCTGAACGGGATGACGGGCGCCGTGCCGCGGCTGCCGACCGACCTGACCCGCCTGGAGGAGCTGACCGAGCGGCGCCTCGGCCCCGGCCCGGTCGGGTACGTCGCCGGCAGCGCGGGCGACGGCAGCACCGCCCGTGCCAACCGGGCCGCCCTGGACCGCCGCCGGATCGTGCCGCGCATGCTGCGGGACGTCCACGAGCGCGACCTGTCGGTGGAGGTGCTGGGCCGCCCGCTGCCCGCGCCGCTCGCCCTCGCGCCGGTCGGGGTGCTGTCGATCATGCACCCGGACGCCGAGCCGGCGGCCGCCCGCGCCGCGGCCGCGCAGGGCGTGCCGTTCGTGCTGTCGTCGGCGTCCAGCACGCCGATGGAACAGGTCGCCGAGGCGATGGGGGACGCGGAGCGCTGGTTCCAGCTGTACTGGCCGAAGGACGTGGAGGTGGCGCGGTCCTTCCTGGACAGGGCGAAGGCGGCCGGATACTCGGCGCTGGTCGTCACCCTGGACACGCCCCTGCTGTCCTGGCGGCCGCGCGACCTGGACCAGGCGTACCTGCCGTTCCTGCGCGGCGTGGGCACCGCGAACTACTTCTCCGACCCCGCGTTCCGGGCGGGGCTCGCCAAGCCGGTGCACGAGGATCCGAACGCGGCGGTGATGCACTTCGTGGGCATGTTCGCCGACCCCGCCAAGACGTGGCCGGATCTGGCGTTCCTGCGGGAGAACTGGGACGGTCCGATCGTCCTGAAGGGCGTGCTGCACCCCGACGACGCCCGGACGGCCGCCGACGCGGGCATGGACGGGGTGGTGGTGTCCAACCACGGCGGCCGCCAGGTGGCGGGCGCGATCGCCGCGGCGGACGCGCTGCCCGAGGTGGTGCGGGCCGCCGGCGACCGGCTCACCGTGCTGTTCGACAGCGGGGTGCGCACCGGCGACGACGTCTTCAAGGCGCTCGCGCTGGGCGCCCGCGCGGTGCTGGTGGGGCGGCCGTACGTGTACGGGCTGGGCCTCGACGGGCAGGCGGGCGTGGAGCACGTGATCCGCTGTCTGCTCGCCGAACTCGACCTCACCCTCGCCCTGTCCGGCCACTCCGGTCCGGGCACGGTGGGGCCCGCCGACCTCACGGAGGCGGCGCTCTGACCCGTCCGGGGCGGCCCGGCGGCCGCCCCGGGGGCGCGCGGCTCAGCTCACCGGTTGCGCCAGGTCGGCGTAGCGGGCGGAGGGGGCCGTCGGGCCGGTGACGGAGAAGGGCTCGCCGGACTCGCCGGCGGAGCGGACCGGTTCGGCGGCCCAGCGCTGCTCCACGGTCCGGTCGCGCACCTTGACGACGATGTCGGCGTCCGCGTCGAGGGCCGACGGGGCGAGTGCCGTCCGCACGTCCCACCGGGGCACCAGCTCGCCCTGCGCCGTGAGGTCGTACCGCACGTCGTCGGCGGTGCGGTCGCCGGCGTCGGCGCAGGCGCCGAGGACGACCACACCGGCGTCCTTGTGCGAGTCCAGGCACAGCCCCGGGTCGGCCACGCTGCGCAGCAGCCCGTCCTCCTCGTACGTCCACTGCTGGGTCCATGCCGTGGAGCACTTCGCCAGCCGGGTGCCGGAGCCGTCCCGGGGCTCGTCGCGGGTGTCCAGGCACAGCCCGGAGGCGATGTTGCGCAGCCGGGTGCGGCTCGGCGCGGAGGGCAGGCCGGCCGCTCCGGGCGGCGAGGCGGACGGCACGGCGGCCCGGCCGCCCGCACCGGTGGCGCCCGTCGGGCCGGCGGTGCCGCCGTCCGGGGTGGACGACCCGGCGATGAGCACGCTGACCAGCACGCCCGCGCACACCGCGCCGAGGCCGGTGAGCAGGGTGCGGGTGGAGCGCACCGGGTCGGGCAGCGCCATGGCGAGCCGGTCGGGCACCGGGAACCGGGCCAGCAGCCGGCGCCGGCCGTCGGTGTGCCCGTGTCCGTCCCCGCCGCCGCGGCGCCGGCGGCGTCCGGCCCGGCCGGAGCGCGGACCGGACGTGGCACGGCCCGGTCGTGAGTCGAGGTAGCGCCGGGCCCCCCACCCCAGCACCGCCTCCGCGAGGAGCGTGCCCAGTCCGGACGGGAAGTGGCCGAGCTGCTCGGCCGCGTTGCGGCAGTAGCGGCACTCGGCCATGTGCTGCCGCACGTCGAGCAGCAGCTCGCCGCCCCGGCGGATGGGCACGTCGAGCAGCCGGTTGTGGAAGCGGCACTCCTGCGTGGGCGCCAGTTCCTGATGGGCGCGGACCAGCCCCTGGCGGAACTTCTCGCGTGCCTGGTCGAGCGCGCCCGACGCGAGGTCGGCGTCCGTGCCGAGCAGACCGGCGGGCACGGAGACCGGCTCGGCCTCGACCTCGACGTGCCAGAGCAGGCAGCGCGCGGGCGCGGGCAGGGACCGGAACGCCCGCTGGGCGAGTGCGCGGTTCTCCGGCGTCATGGTCGTCGCCGCGCGCATGCCCCGCCCGCCCACCGGTTTCAGCAGTCCCGGCAGCACCTCGGTCACGCGGTCGTCGGCCGCCCACTCGCGGACCGTGTCCCGCACCCCCACGAGCAGGACGGGACGGAGGGCGACGGCGGACTCGCCGAGGGCGACCCGGTCGAGCACCCGGTGCAGGGCGGCCCCGGTGACCATGGCGGCGGTGCGCCCGCCCGAGGCGAGGCACACGGTCGCGTAGTCGTGCATCGCGTGCCAGTGGCGTGCCGTCAGCAGGGCGACGGAACGGGCCGCCTCGGCCTCCGGACGCCCCCGCAGCCGCGCGGCGAGCGCCTCGTCGGATTCCCCGGGATCACCGCCCGGCGGGGGGTAGGGGGGACGAGGGGGGCGGGGGGTGTGCACTGAGATTGGTTCCTTCCCACAGCGCATGTGACATTCGAGCGTTTCCGGCACCGAAAAGGGATGCCCGAGTCGGGCGTACCTCTTTGGTGTGGCGCGGGGGGCGGGAATTGTCCGACGGCGCTTCCGGTCCGGTTCATCGACGCGCGAGCGTCCCCGGCCTCTACCCCCTCACGGGTGGCTCACTCTCGCACAACCCGCACGCGGCCAACAAGGCGGTCGGGCAACATTCCCACGTTGACAGAAAGTCAAAAGGAGAAGGCGGTCCGCGATCCGTGTTCGGCATTCACGGCGCCTTTTCGGAGTTCGCGCGGGGCGCCGCGAAAAGCGGTGACAGGAAGACGCGGCGGAAGGCGTGACGGGAAGGCGGGCACACCACTCCCCCGGTGTGCCCTTTCCGCGACGCGCGCCCCGGGTGAACGGCGCGTCCGCAGCGGCACGCCCGGCCGCGCAGGCGTGGCGGCCCGGGTGTCAGATCTGCCAGGAGCGCAGCCGGTCGGCGGCGCCGTACACGTCCACCGCGCCGGAGATCAGGTCGCGCGCGAGGTCGACCAGGGCGCCGTAGGGCGGGTCGATGCCGGCGCCGCTGACGTACATGTAGGCGACGGCCGTGGCGCAGGCGAAGCGGGCGTTGGCCGAGGGCAGCGGGCGGAGCACGGCGAGGGTGTGCAGCAGGGCGGCGGCCCGCCAGGCGGCGTCGGAGTCCACGCCCAGCCGGGGCGGATCGACGCGGTGCCGGGCGACGGCCGCCACGAGGGCGGAGAAGTCGTTGATCGTGGGCTGGTCCGGGAGGACCTCCTCGTGCCGCTGGAGCAGCCAGGGCACGTCGATGTGCAGCACGGGCGTCATCGGTCAGGCGGCCCGGCCCGCGCCCTTGACGGGCGGTTCGTCGTCGGGGAACGCGGCGGCGAACTCGTCGGCGTGCGTGGCGAAGAAGCGGCGGAAGGCCTCGGCGCCCTCCTGGAGGGCGCGGTGGCGGGCTATGTCCGCTGCTGCCGCCTCCCGTACGAGCGCCTTCATGGACGTACCGCGTTCCTTGGCGATCTGCCGCAGGTCCTCGAGCTCGCGGTCGCTGAACTCCACGTTGAGAGCTGGCATGGACTTACGGTACCGCTCGGGTACTGAACAGTAAATACCCGCAGGTCAGAGCGTATGCGTTGGGGTACCGGGGTACGGGCGCGGGCCGGTGGCCCTGTCGGTCACCGGCCCGCGCGAGAAGGAAGCGGGTCAGCCCTGGTCGGCCACGAAGGAGGCCATGCGGGTCAGGGCCGCGTTCCAGTTGATGGTGTGCTCGTTGGTCGACCAGGACTGGATGTCGTCGATGAAGCAGAACTGTCCGACGCAGCCCTGCAGCTTCGACTGGGCGAACGGGTCCTGGATGCTGGCGTTGGGTCCGCCGGAGAGCGTGCCGGCGGGCGGGTTCGGCAGGTTCGGGTCGAGCTGGCGGGCGTACCACCGGCTGTGCTGGTTCTTGGCGTGGACCTCGCCGTAGCCGGTGACGTAGGACATGTTCAGGGCGTTGCGGCCGAGGATGTAGTCCATGCTCTGCAGCGCGCCGTCCCGGTACTTGGCCGCGCCGGTGAGGTCGTAGGCGGTGGCGAGGACGACGGCGTTGTTGAGGATCTGGTGGCTGGAGCCCCAGTCGTAGAGGTTGCCCTCCGGCGCGTACGGCATCCCGTACGGGTGCGCCTTCAGGGTGGCCAGGTAGCGGTCGGCGCCCTCGATGACGGAGCGGCGGACCTTGTCGAGTCCGGGCAGCCTGTTCGGCACCGTGGCGAGGTCGAGCCGGCCGGCCGCGGCGGTGCGCGCCCAGTCGAATCCGGTCGGGCCGAAGATGTCCTGGGTGTGCACCGGGGACTTCAGCAGGTGGTCCTTGAACTGGCGCTCACCGGTGGTGAGGTAGAGCTCGGCGGCCGCCCAGTAGAACTCGTCGGACACGATGTCGTCGGGGTAGGCGCCGCCGCCGATGCCGTCGTCCGGGTCGGCGAGGCGGTCCGGGTGGGCCAGCGCGGCCGCCCAGGCCTTGCGCGCCGCCGCCAGGGCGCGGTCGGCGAACCCCTTGTCGTAGGGACGGTAGAGCCGGGCCGCCTGCGCCGCCGTGGCGGCGAGGTTCAGGGTGGCGGCGGTCGTCGGCGGGTGCAGCTCGCGCTTCTGCGGGTCGTCGCTGGGCAGCAGGGGCAGCCCGGTCCACTGCTCGTCGTGGATCTTGTGGTGGGCCATGCCGGCCAGCGGCTCGCCGTCCGGCACCTGCATCTTCAGCAGGAACTCCAGCTCCCAGCGGGCCTCGTCGAGGATGTCGGGGACCTTGTTGCCGCTCTCCGGGATGTTCAGCGTCCGGTCGCCGAGCTCGTGCGGCCGGCCGGTGCGGGCGTGCTGCGCGCGCTCGTAGGTGCTGAGCACCTCCCAGGTGCTGATGCCGCCGTTGACGACGTACTTGCCGTGGTCGCCGGCGTCGTACCAGCCGCCGGTGACGTCGAGGGTGTAGTCGCAGACCCCCGGCTGGCAGGGCACCGCGCCGTCGCCCTGGTTGGGCGCCACGTCCACGTGGCCGGCCGGGCGGCCGTAGCCGGGGCGCAGGTCCTCGCGGATCTCCACGCCGCTGCGCTGGGTGTAGTAGTACTTCGCCGAGTCCAGCCGCAGCCGCTCGTACGCCCTCGCGTCGATGTCGAAGGGGTGGCTGGTCTCGCCGTCCGCGGTGAGGGTGAAGCCGGTGCCGCGTCCCCGGTAGGAGCCGAAGTCGACGGAGTGCACGTTCTGCCCGGAGGAGGCGTCGGTGCCGCGCGGCACGGTCCAGCCGGTGCGGACCACCCGGCCGCGGCCGTCCTCGAGCCGCCAGGGCAGCTTCTGCGTGGCGTCGGTGACCAGCGTGGCGTTCTTCGGCCCGGCGGGCAGGTAGCCCACCTGGTTGACCCGGACGCGCGGCCCGGTGTCCGGCTCGTACGGCTCGGGGGCGACGCCGCCCAGCAGGGAGACGTCGTCCACGCAGAACCGCCAGGGGTCGGGGCTGCCGCCGAGCTGGAAGCCGACCTGGGCCCGCTCGGTGCCGACCGGTGCGGTGAAGGTGTACGAGTAGGTGTCGCCGGAGACGCTGAGCTGCGGCGACACCTCGTAGTAGGTGTCGTAGGGCTCCACCTGGAGGCCGACGATCGCCCGGACCACATGGCCCGCGGGCGAACCGGTCGCGCTGAAGGAGAAGCGGTAGGTCTCCCCCTCCACCAGGGTGATGTCGTTGTGGCCCACGGCCGCGTCCCAGCGGTTGGCGGTGCCGCCGGGCACGTCGGCGCACAGGCGGCCGTCGGAGGCGCCCGCGGTGACCCCCTCGGAGGCCCACCAGGGTTCGATGCCGTTGTCGAAGGTGCCGTTGCGGACCTGCTCGGCCTCGTCCGCCCCGGCCGGGGCGGCCGGCAGCGCGGTGAGCGCGGTCGCCAGCAGACCGGTGAGGGTCAGCAGCGCGGTTCTGCGTCGTTTCACGTCTGGGCTCCTCTGCGGAGGTACGGGGGTACGGGGCGCGAATGGGAGCGCTCCCAACTCCGTGCGCCGCCCATGGTTGTGGCAGATGTGACGCCCCGTCAACGGTCGTGACACGACAAGCGCCCTCCGGATGTCGCGGAGGCGGCGGCCCCGGTTCCCGTTCATGTCACGCTCCGACGCACTAGGCTGGGACTCTGGCGATGCACCGGTTCACGGTGAGTGGGCGCGATGGAGTGGCGACGATGAGGCCGGACGACCCGTTCGACGATGCCGTGACGGCCCGGGCCGTCATCACCGCCGACGGCACGCTCACGCGGTGGAGCGAGGGCGCGCGACTGCTGCTGGGACACCGGGCCGAGGAGGTCGTCGGCCGCCCGGCCGCCGAGCTGCTGGCCGACGGTTCGGGACCGCTCCCACTGCCGTCCGACCGGTGGAACGGCACGCTGGTGCTGCGCCACCGCGACGGCGGCACGGTGAGCGTGTGGGTGCTCGCCCACCGCCGGCAGCCCTCCGGCGACGGCCCCGGCGAGTGGCTCGCGGTCACCCCGCTGGAGGCGACCGACCACGATCTGCCCGACGACCCGCTGGTCAGGAAGGCCGTCTTCCAGTCGCCGTGCGCCACGATGGTCTTCGACCAGGGACTGCGGCTGCGCGGGGTCAACGACGCGATGGCCCAGCTCCTCGGCCTGCCCGCCGGCCACCTGCGCGGGCTGCGGCCCACCGACATCGGGAGCCGCCCGCAGCACAGCGAGCTGGAACGGCAGCTGCGGCAGGTGCTGCGCACCGGGCGGCCGCACGACATGCAGACGCACATGAAGGCCAGGGCCGAGAGCCACGCGCACGCCTGGCTGGCCCGGCTGGCGCCGCTGACCGACCGGTCCGGACGGGTGCGGGGCGTGTGCGTGACCTCGCACGACTTCACCGAGCAGTTCCGGGCCCGGGAGCGGCTGCAGCTGGTCAACGAGGCCAGCATGCGCATCGGCACCACCCTGGACGTCACCCGGACGGCGCAGGAGCTGGCGGACGTGTGCGTGCCGGCGCTCGCCGACTTCGTCAGCGTGGAGCTGCTGGAGCCGGAGGAGAACGGGAACGAGGCGGCCGGTCCGCTGTCCCCGCCGGTCCCGCTGCGCCGGGTCGCCCAGCAGTCCCTGACGGCCGGCGCCCCGGAGAGCGTCGCGCAGGTGGGCGAGGTGGTCGTCTACCCGGAGCACTCGCCGCAGGCGGACTCGCTGGTCACCGGCCACAGCATCGTCGCCTCCGTGCCGTCCGGCGACCTCGACCCGTGGCTGTCGGTGGACGAGACGCGGGCCCGGCGGATCGAGGAGTACGGCGTGCACTCGATGCTGTCCGTGCCGCTCCAGGCGCGCGGCACCACCCTCGGCGTGGCCGTCTTCACCCGCTTCAGCCGGCCGGAGGCGTTCACCCACGACGACGTGCTGCTGGCCGAGGAGGTCACCGCGCGCGCCGCCGTCTGCATCGACAACGCCCGCCGCTACTCGCAGGAGCGGGAGACGACGCTCACCCTCCAGCGCAGCCTGCTGCCCCGGTCCCTGCCGCGGACGGCCGCCCTGGAGGCCGCCACCCGCTACCTGCCGGCCGCGCGCTCCGGTGTGGGCGGCGACTGGTTCGACGTGATCCCGCTGTCCGGGATGCGGGTCGCCATGGTCGTCGGGGACGTCGTGGGGCACGGCATCCAGGCCTCGGCGACGATGGGCCGGCTGCGCACGGCCGTGCGCACCCTCGCCGACATCGACCTCGCCCCCGACGAGCTGCTCACCCACCTCGACGACCTGGTGCTGCACCTGTCGGAGGAGGCGGGCGGCGACTCCGGGCCCGGAGAGGTCGGCGCGACCTGCCTGTACGCGGTGTACGACCCGGTGTCGCGGCGCTGCACCCTGTGCCGGGCGGGGCATCCGCCGCCGGTGCTGATCCCGCCGGGCGGACCGGCCCGGCACCTGGAACTGCCGTCGGGGCCGCCGCTGGGCCTGGGCGGACTGCCGTTCGAGTCGGCGGAGTTCGAGCTGTCCGACGACAGCGTGCTGGCGTTCTACACCGACGGACTGGTCACCTCGCACGGGCGGGGGGACCAGCAGGGCGAGGCCGCGCTGCGCGAGGCGCTGTCCGGCGCGTCGGGCCCGCTCGACGAGACGTGCGACCGTGTGCTGAACAGCGTGCTGGCGCCGGGCGGCTCGGCGGACGACGTGGCGCTGCTGCTGGCCCGCACCCGGGGCCTGCCGTCCTCGCAGGTCGCCACCTGGGACATCCCGGCCGATCCGGCGCTGGTGGCACCCATCCGCAAGCAGGTCCTCGACCAGCTCGCCGCATGGGCGCTCACCGACGCGTCGTTCACGGCGGAGCTGGTGGTGAGCGAGCTGGTCACCAACGCCATCCGCTACGGCGCCCCGCCGATCCGGCTGCGCCTGATCCACGACGCGTCGACGCTGATCTGCGAGGTCTCCGACAGCAGCCACACGGCTCCGCACCTGCGCCGCGCCAAGACCTGGGACGAGGGCGGCCGCGGCCTGCTCCTGGTCGCCCAGCTCACCCAGCGGTGGGGGACGCGGCACACGACGGAGGGCAAGACGATCTGGGCGGAACTGGCCCTGGCGGACAGGGAGTGACCTCGGCGGAAGTCACTCCCCGGTGAGGCGCACGCCTCTCGCCGCGGCGGGCGCCGACCGGGTGTTTCCCGGTCGCGTCCCGGCGTCACCGCCCCGTCAGTGGCCCGCGATCGGGTGCGGGGGGCGGGGCTCGGCGAGCTCCCGGGGCTCCTCGTCCGTCAGGGTGCGGGGTGCCGCTCAGCCGTTCCGCAACAGGTCCAGGGCCCGCTCCCAGCCGAACTCCCGCCGCCCGCCGTCCCCTCCGGCCTCCTCCTGGTACGGGTCGGCGAAGCGGACGCCCATGCCGCGCAGCCGGGCGACGCTGTCCCGGTAGGCGGGATGGGCGGCCAGCGCGTCGGCGACGCAGGGCAGGACGGCGATCGGCACGCCGAGCCCGGCGGCCTCGCACAGGGTGCCGACGGCGAGGGTGTCGGCGATGCCGGCCGCCCACTTGTTGACGGTGTTGAAGGTGGCCGGGGCGACCACCACGGCGTCGGGCGCCGGGAAGGGGCGCGGGTCGCCGGGGCGGCGCCAGGCGGAGCGGATCGGGCGGCCGGTCCGCGTCTCGACGGCGGCGGCGTCGAAGAAGCCGCTCATCGCCGTCGGGGTGGCGAGGACACCGACCTCCCAGCCCCGCTCCTGCGCGGCGGTGATCAGCTTGCCGACGTCCGCGGCGACTCCGGCGGCGCAGACGACGACGTAGAGGAAGGGCTTGTCGGTCACCCGGGCACCCTAGCCAGCCGAAACCGGTTGCCGGTACCGGGCGGCAGGCCCCAGGACCCCTTCCCTGTCCACGTTCGTGTTCCCGCGGTCGTCGTCCGTCCTCGCCCTCGTCGCGGACCGGCAGCGGCAGCGCGGCGCCCGGGAAGGCGCGACTCGCCCGCGCCCGTGACGGCCGCGCTGCCGGCGGGGCTGCCGGCCGGTTACGGCATCGCCGTCCCCGTCGGCGCCGTCGGCGCCTGCCTCGTCTCCCTCACCGCCCGTACGTCCCTGCGCACCGGGGTGTGCGCGGCCCTCGGCGTCGCCACGGCCGACGGTCTGTACGCGCTCGCCGCCGTCCTCGGCGGTTCCGCCCCCGCCTCGGCGCTGCGTCCCGCGCCGGGTCCGCTGCGCTGGGTGTGCGTGCTGGTGCTGGCCGCTCCGGCGGCGTGGGGCGCGGCCGGCGCGCTCCGGCGGTACCGCGGCCGGCGGCTCGCCGTCCGCTCCGCGACGGCGCCCCCGACCGCCCTGCGGGCGTACCTGACGCTGCTGGGGATCACCCTGCTCGACCCGGCCACGGTGATCTGTTTCGCGGCGCTCGTGCTCGCTCGCGGGGCGGGACGGCTGCCGGGGCGGCGGGACGGGGCGTGTTCGTGACGGCGGCCCTCGCGCCTCCGCGAGCCGGCAGGTGCTCCTGGCCGGCGGCGGCGCCCTGCTGGGGCGGGCGCTGACCGGTCACCGGGGGCGGCTGGTGACGGGGCTGGTGGCGAGCGGTGTGACGCCGGCGCTCGCGCTGCGGACGGCGTCGGCTCCGGGCTGACGGGGCCGGGGCGGCGGACCTGCCCGTCCCGTGCGGGTGCGGACGCCGGCACGGGCGGGGATCGGACCGGGTTTCCGGGGCACCGGTCCCCCAGCGGCCGGGACACGCCCGGGTCCGGACGGCTTCCGGGTGCGGTGCGTCCGGAGCGATGATCGACTCGGCCGTACGACGCGAGAACGATGGGACGGATGCCATGCCTCTCGAAGGCGAGTACGAACCCAGCCCGACGGCCTGGGTGCGGGAACAGGTGGAACTGATCGAGCGGTCCGGCGGCACGGAGGGGACGACGCTGCAGGGCAGACCCGTGGTCGTGCTGACCAGCCGGGGAGCGAGGAGCGGCAAACTGCGCAAGACCCCGGTGATGCGGGTGGAGCACGAGGGCCGCTACGCGGTGGTCGCCTCGCTGGGCGGCGCGCCCAAGCACCCGGTGTGGTACCACAACCTGAAGGCCGATCCGCACGTCGAACTCCGGGACGGCCCGCACACGTGGGACATGACGGCCCGTGAGGTCACCGGTGAGGAGAAGGCCGAGTGGTGGAAGCGCGCGGTCGCGGCCTTCCCGCCGTACGAGGAGTACCAGCAGAAGACCAGCCGGGAGATCCCGGTGTTCGTGCTGGAGCGGTCCGGCCAGGGCTGACGGGGCCGGTGCGGCGGGCCGGGAGGAAATCCCGGCCCGGTCGCGCATGAAGCCCCGGCCGCCGGGCACACGAGCCTCAGGCCCCGCCGCGTTCCCCCGTCGCGGCGGGGCCCTCCCATGCCTCCGTCGCGCCGCGGTCGGTGACGTCGAGGAACACCTGGGCGGCCTCGGGGACCACCCGGGCGATGGACCGCTTGATGCGCACCGCGACCTGTTCCACCCGCTCGCTGTCCAGCCCCGGCACCAGGTCGACCCGGGCGGCCACCAGCGCGGTGTCGAGCCCGGTCTTCATGGTGAACAGCGCCTCCACGCTGTCTATCTCGGGCTGGGCGCGCAGCAGTTCCCGGATCCGTTCGCTCGCCCGCGGGTCGGCGGCCTCGCCGATGAGCTGGTCCCGGGCCTCGCGGCCGAGCCGGTAGGCGACGTACACCAGCAGGACGCCGATGGCGAGCGAGGCGGACGCCTCCCACACGACCTGTCCGGTGGTCATGTGCAGCGCCATGCCGGCCATGGCCAGGGTGACGCCGACGACCGCGGTGCCGTCCTCGGCGATGACCGTGCGCAGCGCCGGGTCGCCGAGGCCGCCGCCCTGCCGGCGCACCTGGTACAGGGCGCGCAGCAGCGAGCCGCCCTCGGCGAGGAGGGCCACGCCGAGCACGACGAGTCCGGCGACGTAACCGCTCAGGTGCTCGTCCCCCCCGCCCCGCAGCGCGTCGACGCCCTGGTAGAAGGAGAAGCAGCCGCCCATCACGAAGATGCCGACGGCCGCGAGCAGCGACCAGAAGAACCGTTCCTTGCCGTAACCGAAGGGGTGGCGGGTGTCGGCCGGACGGCGGCTGCGGCGGAGGGCCGCGAGCAGGAAGATCTCGTTCAGACTGTCGGCCACCGAGTGCGCCGCCTCCGACAGCAGCGCCGGGGAGGACGCGGCCAGGCCGCCGACGGCCTTGGCGGCGGCGATCACGAGGTTGGCCGCGAGCGCCACCAGGACGGTGACCCGTGTTCTGCGATCCGATCGTGTAGTCACGTCGGGCGATTGCCCCGGCCGGTCCAGCTCATACCGTGCGGTCGGGGGAAAACGGGGAACAACGGGGAACGCGGTCACAGGGACGGCGCAACCACGACAGAGGGAGACCACCATGAGCGGCCGCGACGACTCGGGAGGCAACAGCTCGTACGGCAGGAAGGCGTTCAAGCGGTCCCGGGCGCACTTCGCGGACCGGATCACCGCGGACGGGCGGGACGGGTGGCCGGTGGAGGCCGGGCGCTACCGGCTGGTGGTGAGCCGCGCCTGCCCCTGGGCGGGCCGGGCGCTGGTGTCGCGGCGGTTGCTGGGGCTGGAGGACGCGGTGTCCCTGGCCGTCGCGGACCCGGTCCAGGACGACCGCAGCTGGCGCTTCACCCTGGACCCCGACGGCCGTGACCCGGTGCTCGGCATCCGCTACCTCAGCGAGGCCTACGACCGGCGGGAGACGGGCCATCCGGGCGGGGTGAGCGTGCCGGCCGTGGTGGACGTGCCCAGCGGGAAGCTGGTCACCAACGACTACCAGCAGATCACCCTGGACTTCGCCACCGAGTGGACGGCCCTGCACCGCGAGGGGGCGCCCGACCTGTATCCCGAGAAGCTGCGCGACGAGATCGACGCGGTCATGGACGACATCTTCCGGGACGTCAACAACGGTGTGTACCGGGCGGGTTTCGCCACCGGGCAGGAGGAGTACGAGGCCGCCTGCACGGCGCTGTTCGGGCGGCTGGAGTCGCTGGAGCAGCGGCTGGAGCGGCAGCGGTACCTGGTCGGGGACACCCTCACCGAGGCGGACATCCGGCTGTTCACCACCCTGGTGCGGTTCGATCCGGTGTACCACGGGCACTTCAAGTGCAACCGCTGGAAGCTGACGGAGAGCCGGGTGCTGTGGGGATACGCCCGCGACCTGTACCAGACGCCGGGGTTCGGCGACACCGTCGACTTCGACCACATCAAGCGGCACTACTACCAGGTGCACACCGGCATCAACCCGTCCGGGATCGTCCCGCTCGGGCCCGACCTGGCCGGCTGGACGTCTCCCCACCACCGCGAGGAGCTCGGCGGCCGGCCGTTCGGCGACGGCACCCCGCCCGGTCCGGTGCCGCCCGGTGAGGAGATCCCGGCGCGGGGCCGCCCCTGACGCCCGGCCCGACCGACCACCCATCCCACTCGAAGCAGCCGACCTAGGAGAGGCGACGTGGCGAAGAAGAACAAGAAGGCGAAGAAGAAGCTGCCCCTGGCGTACAAGCCGATCGGCTTCGCGCTGGGCTGGACCAGCGGCACCGTGGCGGGCCTGGCCTTCCAGAAGACCTGGAAGGTGATCAAGAAGGAGGACAACGCGCCGGACGCGCTGGACCGCGACCGCAGCTGGGGCGAGATCCTGCTGGCCGCGGCGATCCAGGGGGCGATCTTCGCGGTGGTGCGCAGTGCGGTGGACCGCGCGGGCGCGAAGGCGATCGAGCGGTCCACCGGGACCTGGCCGGTACCGGACCAGGGGGGCCGTGACTGACCCGGACGGTCGCGCTCGTCGGAACGCCGGAGGGGCTGACGTCTCAGCCCCTCCGGCGTTTCAGCTCTTCCGGCGCTTCAGCCCTTCCGGCGCTTCAGCCCTTCCGGCGCTTCAGCCCTGCTTGGGCGCTGTCGGCGTGCCCCGGCGGACGGTGAAGGAATGCCCCGCCGGATCGGCGTACCCGCGCTCCTCGGTGGAGCTGGACGAGTCACCGCTCTCCGTCGGGCGGCCGCCCAGGCTCACGATCTTCCGCTCCACCCCGTCCAGGTCGTCCGCCATGAACTCCAGGTGCGCCTGGAGGGAGTTCTCCGGGCGGGGCCAGCTCGGCGCGGTCGCGTTCACGTCGCGGCGCAGGGCCAGGCGGAAACCGTCGGCGGTGCGGATCTCCACCCGGTTGGCGCTCGCGTCGACGTGGTCCGCCTCCAGCAACTCCTTGTAGAAATCGGCGAGTTTCTCGGGTTCGGCGCAGTCGAGCACCACCACGCCCGTGGTCACCAGTGCCATGTCTCCTCCGCGGCGTCGGATGCGGGGCGGTCCGGCCCCGCCCGGTGACACCTGTCCGCGCTCGCCGTTTTCACTCATCGATCACAGTGGTGAAAAACTCGGCCGCAAGACGAAGACATATGTCATTCGAACATGCTCAAATGCAGTCGTCCGCGAGTAACCAGCGTGCCAGGGACCGGTGTTGGGGCCGGCTGCCCTCCTCGGAGCACGGAGCAGACCGGAGGCGATGGCGTCGTGCGGTACGAACCCCCGCCGCTGACGCGGCATCTGCGCGTGCGCCGCGACCGGGGTCACACCGTGCTCGAGTTCCACGGCGAGATCGACATCGCGGCCGCCGCGGAGATCGTGCCGCACCTCGACCTGGCGACCGCCGAGCCGGGCGCCCGCGTGGTCATCGACCTGACCCACGTCGCGTTCTTCGACCTCTCCGGGCTGCGCCTGATCCACCGGGCCCGGCACCGCCTCGCCGACGGACGGCTGCACCTGGTGTGCGCCCATCCACTGACCCTGCGGATGCTGCGGATCACCGGGCTGTCCCGTCTGCTGCCTCCGTGGCCCACCCTGGAGGCGGCGCTGACCGCCCCCGGATCGGGGTCCGGGCCGGTGTAGCCCTTCGCGGGCCCGCCCGCCCGTGCGCCCCTCCGTGCTCCGGGTGCCGATGGCCGTCCCCCGATCGCCTTGTCTGTTCCGCGGGATGACGGGCATCCGGACGGAAGGAAGGAGGGACGTCGCCATGACGACTCCGGTGGAGGGACCGACCGCGCGCGTGCCCGGCTGGGTGAAGGTGCTGGGCGCGACGGTGGTACTGCTGGCCGTGCTGTTCGCCGGGATCCGGCTGAGCGTGCTGCCGGGGCTGAAGGACCTGTTCGGCACGGAGACGCGCGACCGTTCGGGGCCCGCGCTGCTGGAGTCCATCCAGGACATCAGCCGCTACGACGCCGCCTCGGGCGCCTTCCAGGTGGTGGTGGACCTGGAGAAGGACACCAAGTTCCTGCCGGACGCGGTCCGCGGCAGCCGCACCCTGTACGTGGGCGCGGGCACCGTGGACGCGTACGTCGACCTCGGCGGGCTGAAGGAGGGCGACGTCCGGGTGGACGAGGACCGCACCTCCGCCACGCTGCGGCTGCCCCGAGCCCGTCTGGACGCCCCGGCACTGGACGTGGACCGTTCCTACGCCGTCTCCAAGCAGCGCGGCCTGCTCGACCGGCTCGGGGATCTCTTCTCGGACAACCCGAACAGTGAACAGGCCGTGCAGAAGCTCGCGGTGCGCCACATCCGGGAGGCGGCCGAGGAGAGCGGGCTGACCGCGCGGGCGGAGGCCAACACCCGGGAGATGCTCCAGGGCCTGCTGCGCTCCCTGGGCTTCGAGCGGGTGCGCGTCAGCTTCGCCGACTGACCCGGACTGTCCGGCCCGGCCGGGGGTAACCGCCGTAACACTCAAGGACGTTGACGACTGGAGGACATCCGATGGCCCGCGCCGCCCGCCATCCGCTCCCGCTGCCCCTGCGGCTGCTGGTGATGCTGTGCGCCTTCGCCTTCATGGTGCTCTTCGCGGTGGTGCTGGCCCGGCTCACGCTGCAGCCGTCCCCCGCCTCGGAGTCCCTGACCCACACCAACCTGCATCCGGGCCGCTCCCTGCGGGCCTATCTGGACCAGCCGGCGCTGCGGGACGCGGTGAAGCAGATCGGCGGCAACATCCTGCTGGGCGTGCCCTTCGGGGTGCTCGCGCCGGTCGTCGCGCCGCGCACCCGGGGCTTCCTGCGGATCCTGTTCCTGACGGCCGTGGTGATGCTGCTGGTCGAGGTGGCGCAGGGTTCGCTGGTCACCGGCCGCGCCTTCGACATCGACGACGTCATCCTCAACACCGCCGGGGCGCTGATCGGTTACCTGCTCGTGGGCCGGCGGATGAGCAGGGCCGTGCACGCACGCCGCTCCGAGGAGTGACCCGAGGGCCGCCGCACACCGTACGTACGCCTCCGTCCCCCGCGGGCGGAGGCGTACGCCGTCTAGGGCTTCTCCCTCTGTTCCTCGCGGACGCGGGGGGCCTGGCGCGAGGACCAGGTGAACTTGTCCCCGCCCACCCAGCGGACCGTGTCGGGGTCGTCCAGGTCGTGCACCGTGATGCCGTACACCACGGCCGCCTGGAGCACGTCGGTGACCGACCTGGCCTCACCCACGATCTCTCCGTCGATCTCCACGATCCGGAAGGGCGGGGGCCCGGGCTGCACTCCGAGCACCGTGATCCGCGGCTGTGACATGTACGGACTCGCGCTTTCGGTCATGCCTCCGAGGGTAGCCCCAAACAACATGAACCCGACCTCTCGGACATGGCAGCCCGGAACCGTCCCTCAGGGACGCCGCCAGTCGTCGCTCGTCAGGTGCGAGCCGGCCTGCGGTCCCATGCGGAGCATCCCGCCGTCCACGCTCCAGGAGGCGCCGGTGACGTACGAGGCGTCGGGGCCGGCGAGGAAGGCGATCACCGCGGCGACCTCACGGGCGTCGCCGGGCCGGCCGAGGGGGATGCCGGGGCGGCTCTCGGTGTGCGGGTCGGTGTCCTCCTGGCCGGTCATCGGGGTGGCGATCTCACCGGGGGCGACCGCGTTCACCGTGATGCCGTGCTCGGCCAGCTCCAGCGCCATCACCTGGGTCAGCAGTCCGAGGCCGCCCTTGGCCGCGCAGTACGGGGCGGCCCCGACCCGCGGCTGGTGCTCGTGCACGGAGGTCACGTTGACGATCCGGCCGCCGTCGCCCTGCCGGATCATGTGCCGCGCCGCCTTCTGCGAGCACAGGAACGGGCCGAGCAGGTCGACGTCGAGCACCTCCCGCACCTTCTCGGGCGCCAGGTCGAGGAAGGGCGTGCTCGTGCCGGTGCCGGCGTTGTTGACCAGCACGTCGACACGGCCGAGCCGGTCGCACAGGTCGTCCACGGTGTCGGCGGCGCCGGGCAGCTCGGTCAGGTCGAGGCGGACGACCTCGGCGCGGCAGCCGTGCGCTCGCACCTCCTCCGCGGTCTCCTCCGCGCCCTCGCGGTCGCTGAGGTACGTGATGCCCACGTCCATGCCTGCGGCGGCGAGCCGTACGGCGGTGGCCCGGCCGATGCCGGAGTCCGCGCCGGTGATCACGGCGACCTTGCCGTTGACGGGGGTGGAGAGTGCCATGCGTGCCTCCTCGTCGTCGGTGTCCGGGGTGCCGGGTCGCAGTACCCGCGCCGGCGCGGGCCAACCGTCCCGGACGCGGCGTGCGGCCCCGTCCGCCCCGGGGAACCCTGGAGCGAGGAGGTGGCCACGGCCCCCGTCGAGGCGCTGGAGGACGTCGCGTTCCCGCCGGAGCGGTCGCCGGCTCCGACGCACCGCGTCCGCGCCGAGGAGTGCGGGGCGCCACCCGAGCGGGTGGTCGCCGGAGGGGTCGCCGGCGCGGGTCCGGAAGCGCGGGACGCCGGCCGGCGTGGCGGGCGGTCGCGGTGGTACCCGTACCGGTCCGCGAGGAGAGGAAGAACCGTCATGAACCGTGCGGCGGTGTTCGACGTCGACGGCACTCTGGCCGACACCAACCATCTGCACGTCACGGCCTGGTGGGAGGCGTTCCGGCAGGCCGGCCACCAGGTGCCGATGCACGCGATCCACCGCGCGGTGGGCCTGCCCTCCGCCGACCTGATCGCGCATCTGCTCGGGGAGGACCGGGACACCTCGCAGGACGCCGGGCTGAGCGCCGCGCACAAGACGCTGTACGGGCAGTACTTCGACCGGCTGCCGGCGCTGCCGGACGCCGGGCGGCTGCTGGAGCGGCTGCACGACGACGGCTGGACGGTGGTGCTCGCCACCTCGGCGGGCGGGGCGGAGCTGGGCGCGCTGCGCCGGGCGGTCGACGCGGACCGGGCGATCTCCGCCACGGCGAGCGCCGACGACGTCGACGAGGGCAAGCCGGCGCCCGAGCCCGTGGAGCACGCGCTGGAGCTGGCCGGGGTGCCCGCCGAACGCGCGGTGTTCGTCGGTGACACGGTGTGGGACATGCGGGCGGCCTCCCGGGCCGGGGTGCGCTGTGTGGGCCTGCTGTGCGGCGGCATCCCGCGCGCCGACCTGACCGAGGCGGGCGCGGACGTGGTGTACGACGACCCGGCGCATCTGCTGGCCTCGCTGGCGGACTCCCCCCTGGCGTGAGGTCCCGCATGCTTCATCACCGGTGTGCCGGGGAAACCCGCAGCTCATGACGCGGGTGATCGACGGGACGGAGAACGAGGACCCGGGCGGGCGGCTGGCCCGGGCGGCGGACGCCGTGCGGTGGGAGGCGCGCTCGGTCGGCCGGGCGGCGCGGGCCGCCCTACGCGGGCCGGGGCGGGAGCGGGACCTGCTGGTCCAGTCGCTGAAGGCGGCTCTGGCGGCGCTGCTGGCCTGGCTGGTGGCGCAGGTGTGGCTCGGCGACCCGATGGCGCTGATGGCGCCCTGGGTCGCGCTGGTGCTGGTGCAGGCCACGGTGTACAGCTCGCTGGTGCAGGGGGCGCGGCAGTTCGCCGCGATCTGCATCGGCGCGCTGGTGGCGTCGGGGGCGCAGGCGGTCACCGACGACACCACGGGCGCGATCGCCCTGTCGGTGCCCGTCCTGGTGCTGCTGTCGAACTGGCCGCGCTTCGGCGACCAGGGCATCTACGCGGCGACCACGGCCGTGTTCACCATCGCCACGGGCACGGTGAGCGCGGAGGCCGTGGGACACCGGCTGGGGCAGGCGGCGCTCGGCGGGGCCATCGGCGTGGCGGTGAACGCGCTCGTCCTGCCGCCCGTCCACCTCCGGGACGTCCGGGAGAACCTCGCGGCGCTGGCCCGGGAGGCGGGCGAGGTGCTGCACGCCGTCGCCGAGGACCTGCGCGAGGGCGACTGGGACGCGCAGACGGCGGCCAACCGGCTGAGCGCGGCGAAACGGCTGCAGGACCGGCTGGACTCGCTGCGTTCGGCGCGCGGCTGGAGCAGGGAGAGCCTGAGGCTGACGTCGGGTCTGCTGCGCAAGCTGCACCGCGCGCCGACGGAGGCGCTGCCGTCACAGGACGAGGACGAACGCTTCGGCCGGATCACCGGCCATGTCACGGCGCTGACCCGCAGCCTGGCCGTCGCCGCGGACGAGGAGCGCTCCCCGGCCGCGCCGGACCCGGAGGTGCTCCGCTCCTACGGAAAGCTGCTGGAACTCCTCGGGGACAGCTGCCGCGCGGAGGCGGACCGGCTGCTGGGCGAGGAGGGGACGGCGGATCCGCTGCTGGACGAGCGGACCGACGCGGCCATGCGGGACCTGCACACCCGGCTCCAGGAGGGTCTGAGGGCGGAGGCCGGGCAGGGCGCGGCGCGGACGGCGGTCCTGGGCACGCTGGTGCTCCAGGCGGAGAACCTGTGGGCGGACCTCGACCCGGACGCGCGGGGCCGCTGACCGCCGCCGGGCGGGGTGACACACGTCACCGCGGAACGGGGCCGTGGGCGGAACACACGGAGGCGGTTTCCCGTTGAACCGACCGTGGGTGCGGATGGGACAGTGTCCCCGGGCCTCACCATTCGCCCACAGGGACGATCGTTCGGCTGAAGCCCTGTGGAGCCTTTCGCCGCGAGGCGACCGCCATGCGCACCCACCTCCTTGCCGCCCCGGCCGTGCTCCCCCCGTCACGGCCGGGGCTCTCCCTTGCGCCCACGCCCTCGCGGCGGGCGTGAGCCCGCGCGCGTGCGGGGTACCCGGACGGTTCCGCCAAGCAGACCGGCCGGAGGGAGTGGAAGGGTGAGCAGCGCAGCGGGACTCAGGGTCGTCGTCACCGGCGCCACCGGAAACGTCGGGACCAGCGTGGTGCGGGCCCTCGCGGAGGAACCGGAGGTCGCCTCCGTACGGGGGCTGGCCCGGCGGATCCCCGACTGGTCGCCGCCGAAGACCGAGTGGTCGGCGGTGGACCTGGCCTCGGACCGGTTCGATCTGGTGCGGGAGTTCGCGGGCGCCGACGCGGTGATCCATCTGGCCTGGGCGTTCCAGCCCACGCACGACCCCGCGACCACCTGGCGCAGCAATGTGCTGGGCAGCATGCGGGTGTTCGACGCGGTGGCCCGGGCGGAGGTGCCGACGCTGGTGCACGCCTCGTCGGTGGGGGCGTACTCCCCCGGCCCGAAGGACCACGCGGTGGACGAGACGTGGCCGACGCACGGCTGGCCGGACGCGGCGTACTGCCGGGAGAAGGCGTATCTGGAGCGTGCCCTGGACATCGTGGAGCGGGACCGGCCCTCCCTCAGGGTGGTGCGGATGCGGCCCGCGTTCCTCTTCAAGCGCGAGTCGGCGAGCGAGCAGCGCCGCATCTTCGGCGGCCGCTACCTGCCGGGGCAGCTGGCCCGCCCCGATCTGCTGCCGTTCCTGCCGGACGTCCCCGGGCTGCGGATGCAGGTGCTGCACACCGACGACGCGGCGCAGGCGTACCGGCTGGCCGTCCTGTCCGCCGAGGCGCGCGGGCCGTACAACCTGGCGGCGGAGCCGACGGTGGACGTGGAGCTGCTGGGCGAGATGTTCGGCGCGCGCCGGGTGCGGCTGCCGCGCGCCGCGGCCCGGTCGGCGGTCGCCGCGGCCTGGGGGCTGCGGCTGCTGCCCGCCTCCCCGCACCTGTTCGACGCGGTGCTGCGGCTGCCGCTGATGGACTGCACCCGGGCGCGGGTGGAGCTCGGCTGGCGGCCGACGCGCACGGCGACGCAGGTGGTGGAGGAGTTCCTGCTGGGCATGCGGCAGGGCGCCGGGGAGAGCACGGCGCCGCTGCACGGCAGCGCGGTCGGCTGAGCGGCGCGTGCGCGGGCCCGCGCGGGGTACCCGCGAGTGCTGTACGGACGAAGGGAGAGCGTCGTGACCGACCACCGCATCGACAGTCCCGGTGAGAACGGAGCGGGTGTCCCCAGGGACATGCCGGACCAGCAGGCCGGTCCCGACGAGGACCCCTGGGAGGTCGCGCCGGCCGCCGCGGAGCGGGAGAGCGAGCGCAAGGCCGAGGAAGCGGACAGGCCGGATTCCGCCGACGACGTGCCGGACACGGACGAGGCCGGCACGGGCCGCCAGGGAGCGCCGCACTCGGCGGCGTCCTACCCGGAGGCCCCGGTGCCGGACGAGTCCACCGGCTGATCCTCCGCCGGGTCCGGTCCGAGGCGGCGTCGCGCCGGCGGGCGAGCAGCGGCTCGGCGCCCGCGTACGCCTCCGGGCAGGTCGCGGGGTCCGTTCCCCGCCGCCTCCGGCTCGCCTCCCGTGGACGCGGCCCGGCCCGCGCACACCGCCGAGCGGCGGCTCGGCGCGACGTTCCCTCCCCCTTCAGTGCGCGAGGTCACGGTGTGCACGTGCTCAGGGCGGTGATCTCGTCCAGCGTGGCCGCCAGGTGCGGGCCGACACTCTCCCGGACCCGGCGCGCGTCCTCGGCGCCGACGGCCCGGGGCACGGTCTCGGTGAGCATGATCAGGTCGAGGTAGGCGCGGTACAGGGCGAGGCGGAGACGGGCGCTCCCGTCGAGGGCCGCGGGGCCGCCCTCCTCCGCGTAGCCGGCGAGGAAGGCGTCGTCCCGCCGGATGTCGCCGAGCAGCGCCAGGGAGACGAAGTCGGCGAGCGGGTCGCCCCAGAACATCCGCTCGCCGTCGATCAGTCCGCCGATCCGGGCGGGGCCGTCCGCCGGGCGGTCCACCAGGATGTTGCCCGGCCACAGGTCGAAGTGGACCAGCACCGGCACGCCGACCGCGTCGAGCGCGGGAGCGGCGGCCCGGAGGACGGCGGCCACCTCGTCGACGGGGCGGGGCAGCCAGGGGCGGTGGTCGCGGGCGTCGGCGAGCACGGCGCCGGTCATCGTGGTGAAGGCGGACCGCCAGTCGGGGGCGAGCGGGCCGAGCGCGCCGGAGGGGTAGCCGAACGCGGTACCGGTGACCCGGTGCAGCCGCGCCACCTGGCGGCCCAGTTCGGTGCGCAGGCCGGTCCGTTCCTCGTCGGTGGGGTCCGCCTCGGGCCAGGGCACGCCCGGGCAGGCGGTCATCAGCAGGTGCGGCGCCGTGTCGTCCGGGGCGAGGGACACGGCGCGTGGCGCGGGCACCCGGGCCTGCTCCGCGCCCGCGCAGAACGCGGCCTCCGCGACCAGCAGCCGCCGCTCGTGGCGCAGGCCGGGCACGCCGGGCGGGGGCGGGACCTTCAGGACGTAGCGGGTACCGTCGGTCAGGAGGATCTCCTCGACGGTGTTGTAGGTGCCCCCGGTCAGCGGGCGCACCCCGGCCAGGGCGTCGGGCGGCAGGCCCGCGCCCGCGAGCACCCGGCGGGCCCGTTCCCGTGAGTCCTCCATCGTGCGCACCCCTCCCCCTCGGCGGCTGCGGTACAGCGTACGGCGCGATCCCGGGCGCGGTGCGGGACGGTACCCGGTGGGGCCCTGGGCGGGAAGGGGCGGGGCGCGGGCGGGAAAACCGTTGGCTCCCGCGCGGGGCGGGTCCCTACGCTGGCCGCCGAAACCTAGACCTCCTAGGTTTGCCGGAACGTCACAGGAGACGACCTCATGAGAGCACTCACCGAGCAGGACATCCGCGGTTCCTTCATCAACTGCTCGAAGGGTGAGGCGAAGCGGCTGTCCGTGCCCCGCGACCTGGCCGATCGTCCGTGGGACGACCTCGACTTCCTCGGCTGGGGCGATCCCGGCGCACCCGACCGCAGCTATCTGGTCGTCGAGCGGCGGGACCGGCTCGTCGGAGTGGCCCTGCGCTTCCAGCCCGCCCAGCGGGGTTTCCTGCACCGCAGCATGTGCTCCCTGTGCCTGACGACCCATCCGCGCGGCGGAGTCTCGCTGATGACCGCGCGCAAGTCGGGCCCGGCGGGCCGGGAGGGCAACTCGGTCGGCGCCTACATGTGCACCGACCTGGCCTGCTCCCTGTACCTGCGCGGGCTGAAGGTGCCGGAGACCGGGGTCCGGTTCGAGGAGAGCCTCACCCTGGAGGAGCAGATCGACCGCACACGGAGCAATCTTTTCGCCTTCGTCGACAAGCTGTAGTCCCGCCGGGCGGCCGGGGGTGGTCCCGTCGTCCGTCCCCCGGGGGACTGCCGTCACACGAGAACACGTTCGTCACACGCGGGGAGGGGGAACCGTCCGAAGATGCACGTCGTACGCCAGATGACCATGCCTGCCGTCCGGTTCCTCAAGCAACACCGTGATCCGCTGACCGTGCAGACGGTGCGGTCGGCGGCCGCGGCGACGCTCGCCTACGTCATCGCGGTCCGGCTGAGCCCGGAGGCCGCGCCGCTCACCGCCCCCCTGACCGCGCTGCTCGTCGTCCAGGTCACCCTGTACTCCACGCTGACCACCGGTCTGCGCCGGGTGAACTCCGTGGTGACCGGCGTGGTGCTGGCGATCCTCTTCAGCCTGCTGGTGGGTCTGACCTGGTGGAGCCTCGGCCTGCTGATCCTCGCGGCACTGGTCACCGGCCATGTGGTGCGGGCGGGCGAGTTCGTGCCCGAGGTGGCGATCAGCGCGATGCTGGTGCTCGGGGTGACCACGCACGGGGACACCGCCTGGGCGCGCATCGTGGAGACGCTGATCGGGGCCGTCGTCGGGATGGGGTTCAACCTGCTGCTGGCACCGCCCGTGTGGGTGGAGGAGGCCGGCGCCTCCATCGAGGAGCTGGCGCGCCGGGTGCGGCAGCTGATGCTGCGGATCGGCGAGGAGGCCGCCGGCCGTCCGCCCGCGGCGCGCGCGGCGGCCCGGCTGCACGAGGCCCGCCGGCTGGACCACGACATCAGCGAGGTCGACGCGGACCTGCGGCAGGCGGAGGAGAGTCTGCGGCTCAACCCCCGGGTGCGGGAGGGGCTGCTGCACCGGGTGGTGCTGCGCACCGGTCTGGACACGCTGGAGATCTGCACGGTGGTGCTGCGGGTGCTGGCCCGCACCCTCACCGACCTGGCGAAGGAACGGGAGCCGGAACGTCTCTTCAGCGAGGAGACGGGGCAGGTCTTCGAGCAGTTGCTGGCGGAGATCGCCGACGCCGTGGTCAGCTTCGCGGTGCTGGTCACCACGAGCGTGAGCGCCAACGCCGAGTCGGCGGAGGAGCGGCTCGCCTCGCAGCTGCGGCAGGCGGCCGGCACCCGCGACAAGCTGGCGGAGCTGCTGTACGAGGAGGCCGGGCGCGACCCGCAGCGGTGGCAGCTGCTGGGCGCCCTGCTGACGGAGGTCAACCGGATCCTCGACGAGATGGACACCGAGCACCGGACCCGGCGGCTGTTCGAGGAGCTCGACCGCCACTCGCGCGAGCAGCGCGAACGGCTTCCCCGGCTCACCCGGATGCGGGACCGGCTGTCCCGCATCCGCCGCGACCGGGACGGGGAGCCCGCGCGGCGCTGAGACGGGCGGTTCCGCGCCGCCCATGGACGACAACCCGCCCGGGTACGCGGGGTTCCCTTGCGTCCGACGGGTGATCGACGCCAAGGTTGCCCGTGGCGAGCGGGACGGGAGACGACCGAGGGTGCGTGTGATGAACAAGGCCGACTTGAGCAGGCGCCGCTTCGTGGGCGCGTTCGCGGGGACGGCCGCGGGGGTGTCGCTGTCCGCCTGCGACGGCGGTTCCCCGCCGTCCGACGTGCCGGTCCCGCCGGCTCCCGCCACGGTGACCGGCCCGCCGGCGCCGAGCGCGACGCCCCCGGGGCCGCGCCCGCTGTACCTGGGCACGTACACCTCGGCCGACGGCGGCGGCGAGGGCATCGGTCTGGCGGCGTACGACCCGGCGACGGGGCGGATCACCGGCGCGGGCGTCGTCGGCGGGGTGGGCGACCCGTCGTTCCTGGCCGTGCACCCGGACGGCCGCACGCTGTACGCGGTGAACGAGCGGGAGGAGGGCGCCGTGACCGCCGTGCGGCTGTCCGACCGGAAGGTCCTGGGCAGCAGCGCCACGGGCGGCTCCTCCCCCTGCCATCTGTCGGTGCACCCCCGTGGCCGGTTCCTGCTGAGCGCCGACTACGGCTCGGGCAGTGTCGCGGTGCACCGCATCCGGGTGTCGGGTGCGCTCGGCGAGCGCACGGAGACGGTCACCCACTCCGAGCCGCCGCCGGGCCCGGGCCAACAGGGCCCGCACGCCCATCAGTGCGTCACCGCTCCGGACGGCGGTCACGTCCTCGCCGTGGACCTGGGCACGGACACCGTGTACACGTACCGCCTGGACGAACGGGCCGGCACCCTGACCGAGGTCTCCCGGGCGACCGCGCGGCCCGGCGCGGGACCACGCCACCTGGCCTTCCATCCCGGGGGCCGGTACGCCTACCTCGCCAACGAGCTCGACGACACGGTGGCGGTGTGCGCGTACGAGCCCCGGTCGGGCCGGCTGACGATCGGCGAGCCGCAGCCGACGGGCTCGGGGTCCGGCACCAACTACCCGGCGCAGCTCGTCGTCACCGGCGACGGCCGGTACGCGTACCTCGCGAACCGGGGGCACAACAGCCTCGCCCGGTACGCCGTCGAGGAGGACGGGGCCCGGCTGCGACTGCTCGGCACGGTGCCGGTGGGCGGCGACTTCCCCCGCCACATCGCCCTCTCCCCCGACGGCGGGCTGCTGTTCGCGGCGAACCAGAGGTCCGGCGACGTGACGGTGTTCCACGTGGACGCGGACAGCGGTGAACTGCGGCCGGCGGGCGAGCCGTTCGCGTCACCCGTCGCCGTCTGCGCGCTGCCGCTGTAGCGGCCGGGGGCAGGAGGCGGCGCTCGCCTGGGAGAGCAGGACGTGCATGCGCTCGGTGAGCTGCGAGAGGTCGTCGGCGGGCGCGTGGAACGGCAGCCGTACGTCGCCGTCGGTGCGGGCGCGTTCGATGCGCAGGGTCAGTCCGTGCCGGTCCACGGCGAGCGGCCGCACCCGGACCGCGCCCTGCAGGCTCGCCGGGTCCACCAGACGGGTGAGCCGGTCGACGGCGTCGGCGTGGCAGTCCGCGAGGTGGGTCAGCAGCCGCGCCTCGGCGCCGGCCAACGGGTCGGGCGCGGCGACGGCGAACTCGTCGGGTCCGACCGTCAGCGCGCCGGAGGGCCGGCGGAGCACCACCCGGGTGGGCCGGAAGGCGAGCCGGCCGTCGTGGACGGAGAACCGTCCGGCGAGCCACAGCCGGGAGCGGATCCGGTCGCGCACGGGGACGGGTGCGACGTCGGCGCACTCCAGCACGGCGGACGGCTCTCCGCGCGGCGCGCAGAGCGCGGCGGCGAGCAGCGCGCTGTCCTCGGGCACCTCCAGCAGCACCCGTCCGTCGTCCGTGACGGTGTGCGCGCCGACCAGTTCCTCGCGGGCGCCCTCCGCGGTCACCGTGCAGGACCATGCGGCGGCGAGCACCGAGCGGGCCCGCTCGGCCGCGCCCGGCGCGGCGGCCCAGCCGTGCGTGTGGTCACCCATCCCAACCTCCTCTTAGGTAAGCCTTGCCTAAGCTATCGAAGATCGGGGCGTGCGCCAACCGCCTCCGGTGATCCTTTCGGGACCTTTCAGGGCGTGAGGACGCCCAGGAGCGCGCGTGCGCACAGGTCGCGCACCTGGTCGCGTCCCACCTGCGCCCCGCGCAGCCACTCCAGACAGACCGCCGTGGTGAACGCCAGCCAGCCGCGCACCGCGAGCCGGGTGCCGGGCCGCTCCCCCAGCGCGGGACCGAACTCGGGGTCGGCGGCGAGGGCGGCGAGGATCTGCCGCTCCTGCGCGGCCAGCGCCCGCCGGTACACCCGCCGCACCGCCCGGTCCCCCGCCGCGTCGGCGCGGTGGAACGCGCGGAAGCCGTGCGCGTGGGCCTCGACGTACTCCAGGTAGGCGTCGAGCCCGGCGGTGAGCTGCGCGCGCACCGGGACGCCCGGCACGGGCGCCGTCATCCGGAGCATCCGCTCGCTCTCCCGCTCCACCACGGCCGCGAAGAAGTCCCGCTTGGCCGGGAAGTAGTGGTACAGCAGCCCGCGCGACACCCCGGCGATCTCGGCGACCTGCTCGATCCACACCTCGTCGTACGGGCTCTCGGAGAACAACCGCGCGCCCACCGCGAGCAGTTGCTCCCGACGCTCCTCGGTGCTGAGCCGACGGCGTGCGCGCCCGCCCTGGTCCACGGCCATTCCCGCACTGTAGTTGACGCCTGTCCGGCCGCCGGACCAGACTGGGTCCGCGTTATTGAACTCATGTGCAACACGTCGCCACTCGCTCGCCGGACCGAAGGAGACCGCGTCATGGCGGAGACGACGGCACGGGCCGCTGTGCCGAAAGGGTTCCGCAGCGCGGAGCAGGGCTGGCCCGCACTGCACCGCATACCGCATCCGCCGCACCGGCTGCCGCTGCTCGGCGACGTCCTCGGGGCGGGCAGACGCACGCCCGTGCAGGACACGGTGCGGATCGCCCGGCGGCTGGGGCCGATCTTCCGGCGCCGGGCCTTCGGCAGGGAGTTCGTGTTCACGTGGGGCCCCCGGCTGGTGGCCGACCTGGCCGACGAGTCGCGGTTCGCCAAACACGTGGGGCTGGGCGTGGCCAACCTGCGCCCGCTCGCGGGCGACGGGCTGTTCACCGCCCACAACCACGAGCCCAACTGGCAGCTCGCGCACGACGTGCTGGCGCCCGGGTTCAGCCGCGAGGCCATGGCCGGCTACCACCCGATGATGCTGTCGGTGGCCGCGCGCCTCACCGAGCACTGGGACCGCGCGGCGGCGGACGGGCGGTGGGTGGACGTGCCCGGCGACATGACCAAGCTGACGCTGGAGACGATCGCCCGCACCGGGTTCGGGCACGACTTCGGCTCCTTCGAACGGTCCCGTCCGCACCCCTTCGTCACCGCGATGGTCGGCACCCTCTCCCACGCGCAGCGGCTGAACAACGTGCCGCCGCCGCTGGCCCCGCTGCTGCTGCGACGGGCGAACCGGCGCAACGCCGAGGACATCGCGCGGCTCGGCCGCATCGTCGACGAGGTGGTCCGCCGCCGGCGCGCGGACGGGCACGCGGACGGCGACCTGCTGGACCGGATGCTGGAGACCGCGCACCCGCGCACCGGGGAGCGCCTGTCGCCGGAGAACGTGCGCCGGCAGGTCATCACCTTCCTGGTCGCCGGGCACGAGACCACCTCGGGCGCGCTGTCCTTCGCGCTGCACCACCTGTCCCTCCACCCGGACGTGGCGGACCGCGCCCGCGCCGAGGTGGACCGCGTCTGGGGCGACACGGACGCGCCCGCCTACGAACAGGTCGCCCGGCTCCGCCACGTCCGCCGCGTCCTCGACGAGTCGCTGCGGCTGTGGCCGACCGCGCCGGCGTACTCACGGGAGGCGACGCGGGACACGGTGCTGGCGGACGAGCACCCGATGCGGCGCGGGGCGTGGACGATGGTGCTCGTCCCGATGCTGCACCGCGACCCCGAGGTCTGGGGCACGGACGCCGACGCCTTCGACCCGGACCGCTTCGAGCCGCAGGCGGTACGGTCCCGGCCGCCCCACACCTACAAGCCGTTCGGCACGGGCGCCCGCGCCTGCATCGGCCGCCAGTTCGCCCTGCACGAGGCGACCCTGGTCCTGGGCCTCCTCCTCCGCCGCTACGACCTGCGCCCCGACCCCGGGTACCGCCTCCGCGTGACGGAACGGCTCACGTTCATGCCGGAGGGGCTGCGGCTGCGCCCGGTACGACGCCGTGCGCCGCACCCGGACATTCCGGCGCAGCGGACGGACAGCGGGGCGGCGCCCCGGGGCAGCGGCGGCCCAGCCGACTGAGAAGGCGGCGCCGGGGTCGGCGTGCAGATACGAGATCCGGACGGCGTCGAGCTCGCCCAGCCGCACGTGCCGCTGGAGCCGGCCGGGCGTCCCGCTGCCCGCGTCCGCCCGGACGCGGGTGTCCCCGCACGGCACCAGAGAGCCGGAGCACGGATGGTCCACGCTCGGGCAGGGCGTCGCGGAGCCCAGGAGCGTGAGGTGAAGATCGCTCATTCCGCGATCCCGGAACGCGCGACCGACGCGTTCCGGCGCTTCCGGCCGGCCCCTCACTCCCCCTCGTCCGGCAGCACCACCCCCGCCAGCCGGTCCGGGTCCGCCAGGATGTAGAGGGCGGTGATGCGGCCGTCCCGGACGGTGGCCGTCAGGACCGAGCGGGCCCGGCCGCCGGCCACGCTGACCAGGCCGGGGGCGCCGTTGACCAGGACCATGCGGGCGGTCGCGTCGTAGCGGGCGAACAGCATCGCCGACTCGGCCACGCGCCGCGCGCCCTGGAGCCGCTTCGAGCCGGCCACGCCCTGGACCAGCGCGCCCGCGTCCGCGCGCAGCACCACGTCCGGGTGGAGCACGGCGAGCAGCGCCTCGAAGTCCCCGGTGCGCGCGGCGGCGCGGAAGGCGTCGAGGGCCTGCCGCTGCCGCCCCGCGTCGGGGTCGGACGGCGGGGCGGAGTCGCGGACCCGGCGCCGGGCCCTGCTGGCGAGCTGCCGCGTCGCGGCCGGCGACCGCTCCACCGCCGGTGCGATGTCGTCGAAGGGCACGGCGAACATGTCGTGCAGCACGAACGCCAGCCGCTCGTCGGGGTCGAGGCTCTCCAGGACGACCAGCAGGGCGATGCCCACCGAGTCGGCCTCGAGCGCCTCCTGCTCCGGGTCCACCCGGGACAGCGGCCGGATCACCGGGTCGGGGACGAACGTGTCGTCCATCGGCTGCTCCCGGCGGGCGGTGCGCGAGCGCAGCAGGTCCAGGCAGATCCTGCCGGTCACGGTGGTGAGCCAGCCGCCGAGGTTGTCGATCTCGGCGGGATCCACCCGGCCCAGCCGCAGCCACGCCTCCTGCACCGCGTCCTCCGCCTCGGCGAGCGAGCCGAGCATGCGGTAGGCGACCGCCTCGAGGTGGGCGCGGTGCTCCTCGAAGCTCCGCGCGAGCCGTTCCTCGTCTCCCCCCACGACGCTCACCGGGGGAACAGCTCGAAGGCGACCGCCGGACGGTTGCCGAACCGCTTCCCGGCCTCCTCGGCGAAGCCGGTCAGCAGCGTGCGCGCGTACGTCTCCGGGTCCTCGTCGGTGAGCGCCTCGATGTAGGTGCGGTGCTCCAGCAGGGAGCGCACCGCCCGCTCCAGTCCGTCGGTCGCGTCCACCGCGTGGGTGGGCGTGTCGGAACCGGCGACCGCGACCCAGCGCACACCGTCCCAGGGCTCGAGCCCCTGCTCGGTCAGCTCGGGGAAGATCCAGCGGTTGCCCGCGTCCCCGGCCGCGTCGAGCGTGGCCCGGCCGACGGCCGCGTGGTCGGGGGTGTTCCAGGTGTGACCGCCCCAGGTGTCCCGGTGGTTCAACGTGATGACCAGCTCGGGGCGGTACCGGCGGATCGCCGCCGCGATGTCCCGGCGCAGGGCAGGACCGTACTCGATCACGCCGTCCGCGTGGTCCAGGAAGACGACCTCGGACACGCCCACCACGGCCGCGCTCGCCCGCTGCTCGCGCTCGCGCAGCGGCCCGCACCGCGCCGGCTCCAGGGTGTCGATGCCGGCCTCGCCGCGGGTCGCCAGCAGGTAGGAGAGCTCGCGCCCGGCGTCGGTCCAGGCGGCGATGGCCGCCGCGCAGCCGTACTCCAGGTCGTCCGGGTGGGCGACCACGGCCAGAGCGCGCTGCCAGTCGTCGGGCATGGGCTGGAGTTGACTGATCGTCGGCTCGGTCATGTCCGGCACCTTAACCCCGTGCGCCGACAGCGCACGGGGGCGCGCGGTCAGACCTCGTCGCGGGCGAGGGCGAGCAGGCGGTCCAGGACGCGGGGGCCGCCGGTGCGGACGCCGTCGTGCTCGAACTCGTCGGTCACCCAGGTGCGCAGGCCGCGGACGGCGCGGGCGGTGGCCAGGGAGTGCGCGGTGTCGACGTACATGTCGTCGTGGTAGACGGCCGCCGCGACCGGGACCTCGTTGGCGGCCAGGCGGGCCGGGTCGTACAGCGGGGTCCAGTCGGTGCGCGCGGCGAGCAGTTCGGCGGTCTCGCGCAGCGGGCGCAGCGCCGGGTCGCAGTCGAACATCCAGGGGTGGATGGTCTCCCCGGTGAACAGCAGGGGTTCGTCGCCGGCGAGCGCCTTGGCCGCGTCGAACCGCGGGAACTCGGCGCGGACGCGTTCGGCGGACCAGGCGGTGGGGCGGGCGTCCTGGGCGTAGATCGCCTCGTGGACCAGTGCGTAGAGGGGGTGCCCGGCGAACGAGAGCAGGGCCTGCGCCTGCTCCTGGAAGGCGTCGGAGAGGGCGGGGCCGGCCGGGGTGGGGACGAAGGCGTCCTCGAGGAGGTGGTGCAGGCGGTGGCTGCCGTCGCCGCTGCCGAGCATCTGTCCGAGGGACTGGAACGCCTCGACGGTGAACCGGTAGCCGTTCGGCAGGACCACGTCGTGGGTGAGGAGGTGGTCGGCGATGCGGCGGGCGCGCTCGACGTCCTGCGGGTAGCGGGCGTAGTGGGCGGCGACCTTGCGCTCGATGCGCGGGTAGGCGGCCCGGTAGACGTCGTCGGCGTGCGCGTCGAGGGAGGGCAGGCCGCCGGTGATCAGGGCGGTGTCCAGGCCCTCGGGGGCCAGGGAGAGGTAGGCGACGGTGCAGAAGCCGCCGAAGCTCTGGCCGAGGACCGTCCACGGGGCGCCGCCGGTCACCTGGGGGCGGATGGCCTCGCAGTCCCGCACGATCGAGTCGGAGCGGAAGTGCGTGAGGTAGTCGGCCTGCTCGGCGGGGCCGCCGCGCAGCGGGAGCGTCTGCCGGTTGGCGGGGGTCGAGCTGCCGGTGCCGCGCTGGTCGAGGAGCAGCACCCGGTGGTCCTCCAGGGCGCGGCCGAGCCAGGCCTGCTTTCCGACGAAACGGTTCGCCCCGAAGCCGGGGCCGCCCTGGAGGTAGAGCAGCCAGGGCAGGTCCCGGTCCGCCTTCTCGCTCGCGACGACCTCGCGCGCGTACAGCTCGATCGTCTCGCCCGAGGGGTTGTCGTGATCGAGGGGCACGGTGAACCGGCGGTCGGTGAGGACCACTCCGGGCTGGCGGTAGGTGGCGGTCAACGGAACTCCCGGGACGTACGGATTGTCGGGCCGCGACCAGTTCAGCACATGTTCCTGCGGCCAACGACCCCGGGATCATGAAAATGTTTCTGAACGGCGGTCAGCGCGCCGACAGGCTGGAGCGCCGCACCACCAGTTCCGGGGCGAGCACGACCCGGCGGTGCTCGTGCGGGGTGTCCGTGGTCTCGGTCTCCTCCAGCAGCAGTTCGGCCGCCAGCGCCCCCATGGTGACGGCGGGCTGCCGCACGGAGGTGAGCGGCACGGCCGCCGCGGCGGCGAACTCGATGTCGTCGTAGCCGACGATGGCCAGGTCGTCGGGGACGCCGACGCCGGCCGCGTACATCGCCTGGAGCACGCCGAGGGCGAGCAGGTCGTTCGCGCAGAACACGGCGGTGGGGCGGCGGGCCAGGCCGAGGAGCCGGGCGCCCGCGTCGCGTCCGGCGGCCACGTCGAGCCGTTCGGTGGGCAGCTCGTGCAGGCTGTCGGGGCCGAGCCCGGCCTCGGCGAGGGCGTTCAGCGCGCCGGTGCGGCGGTCCCTGACCTGATGGAGTCCGGGCGGGCCGCTGACGTACGCGAGGGAGCGGTGCCCGGCGTCGACCAGGTGCCGCACGGCCAGGGCGCCGCCGGCCACGTCGTCGACGGAGACCGAGCACTCGGTGGTGCCCTCGGCGACCCGGTCGACCAGGACGAACGGGATGCCGTGCCGGCGGAACGCCTCGATGGTGCGGCCGGTGGCGTCGGCGGGGGTGAGGAGCACGCCCCGCACCCGCTGCTCGGCGAAGAGCGACAGGTACTCGGCCTCCTCGCTGGGGCTCTGGGCGCTGTTGCAGACCATGACGCCGAGGCCGGCCGCGCGCGCGGCCCGCTCGGCGCCGCGCGCCACGTCGACGAAGAAGGGGTTGCCCATGTCGAGGACGAGCAGGCCCATGATGCGGCTGCGGCCGGCGCGCAGCTGGCGGGCGGACTCGCTGCGGACGTAGCCGAGCCGGTCGATGGCGGACAGCACCCGGGCCCGGGTCCCGGCGGCGACCGTGTCCGGGCGGTTGATCACATTGGAGACGGTGCCGACGGAGACTCCGGCGACGCGGGCGACGTCCTTGATACCCACCGACTGGGCCATCGGACAGGAACCTCCAGGACTACGGGAGAGGGGGCGGCGGCGGGCTTCACACTACCCGCACGTCCGCCCCTTTCCGGCCACGGGCGGGAGGGGACCGTGACCGTCAGTCGAGGTGGAAGACCTCGGTGAGCGGGGTCATCGCCTCGTCGGGCCGGGAGCCGTCGAGGGACTCGAAGAAGGGCGCCATCTCGGCCTGCCAGCGGGCGTTGACCCCGGTGGCCGCCATGCCGGCCTTCGCCGCCTCGAAGTCGTCGGTCTCCAGGTAGCCGACGAGGAGGCCGTCGTCGCGCAGGAACAGGGAGTAGTTGTGCCAGCCGGTGGCCGAGAGCGCCTCGCGCATCTCGGGCCACACGGCGGCATGGCGTGCGCGGTACTCGTCGATGCGGTCCTGGCGGACCTTGAGCAGGAAACAGACGCGTCGCACGGAGCACCGCCCTTCCTCAAGCAGCCCGGTGGGGGTCAGAAGTCGAACTGGTCGATGTTGTCGGCGTTGAAGACGGTGGGCTTGCCGAGGTTGATCACGCCGTCCTCGCCGATGGTGTACTCGCCCATCGCGCCGGCCGTGAAGGGCTCGCCCTCCTTGCCGGTGATCTGGCCGGAGGCCAGGGCGACGGCGGTACGGGCGGCCAGCTCGCCGAGCTTGGCCGGGTCCCAGAGCTCGAACGCCTCGACGGTGCCGTTCTTGACGTACTGGCGCATGTCGTTGGGGGTGCCGAGGCCGGTCAGCTTGACCTTGCCCTTGTACGTGGAGCCGGACAGGTACTGGGCGGCGGCCTTGATGCCGACGGTGGTCGGGGAGATGATCCCCTTCAGGTTCGGGTGCTCCTGGAGCAGACCCTGGGTCTGCTGGAACGACTGCTGGGCGTCGTCGTTGCCGTAGGCGACCTCGACCAGCTTCATGTCCTTGTACTTGGGGTCCTCGAGCTCGTCCTTCATGAACTCGATCCAGGTGTTCTGGTTGGTCGCGGTCTGCGCGGCGGACAGGATCGCGATCTCGCCCTTGTAGCCGATCTGTTCGGCGAGCAGCTGCACCTCGGTGCGGCCGAGGTCCTCGGCGGACGCCTGGGAGACGAAGGCGTTGCGGCAGCTGGGGGTGGTGTCGGAGTCGTAGGTGACGACCTTGATGCCGTTCTTCATGGCCTGCTTGAGCGCGGTGCACAGGGCACCGGGGTCCTGCGCGGAGACGGCCATCGCGTCGACCTGCTGCTGGGTGAGCGTGTTGACGTAGGACACCTGGCCTGCGGTGTCGGTGGCGCTGGTGGGGCCGACCTCCTTGAAGGTGGAGCCGAGTTCCTTGACGGCCTTCTCGCCGCCCTTGTCGGCGGTGGTGAAGTACGGGTTGTTGACCTGCTTGGGCAGGAAGCCGACGGTCAGGCCCTTCTTGGTCGCGGCGTCCGGGTCGGCCTTGCCGGCGGAGGCGGCGGCGCCGCCCTCGTTCTCGACGTCCTCCTTGGTGGTGCCGCCGCAGGCGGTGGCGGCCAGGGCGAGGGAGGTGACGGCGGCGAGCGCCGCGCAGGTACGGCGGAGGGATGCCTTGCGCATGATGGGTTCCTTGGGAGCGAGAAGTTTTTCAGGGAGTCGGGGTGGGCGCCTTGGACGCCGGTGGTGCGGCGGCCGACCGGCGTCCGGCACGTGCGACGGCGATCTGCCGGGCGACACGGGGACCGAGGACCGACAGGACCAGCAGCACACCGGTGACGACGATCTGGGACTGCGCGGACACGTCCTGCAGGCTCATCACGTTCTGCAGTGCGCCGAGCAGGAAGACACCGGCAATCGCGCCGCCGAGCGTCCCCTTGCCGCCGTCGAAGTCGATGCCGCCGAGCAACACCGCCGCCACGACGGAGAGTTCGAGGCCGGTGGCGTTGTCGTAGCGGGCACTGGCGTAGTGCAACGCCCAGAAGACACCCGTGAGGGAGGCCATGAGCCCCGTCAGGGTGAACAGGATCAGCTTCTGCCGCTTGACGCGGATGCCGGCGAACCGCGCCGCCTCCTCGCTCGCGCCGATCGCGAACAGCGACCGGCCGAACGGAGTGGCGTGCAGGGCGACGACGGCGATCGCGAGCAGCACCAGGAAGGGCAGGAGGGCGTACGGGACGAACGTGTCGCCGATGCGTCCGGCGGCGAAGTCCAGGTACTGGGTGGGGAAGTCGGTCACCGCGTCGGAGCCGAGCACGATCTGTGCGATGCCCCGGTAGGCGGCGAGGGTGCCGATGGTGACGGCGAGGGACGGCAGTCCGAGACGGGTCACCAGCAGGCCGTTGATCAGGCCGCAGACGGCACCGATCACGAGGCAGATCGGAATGATCGCCTCGATGGCCATGCCCTGGTTCCACAGCGCGCCCATCACCGCACCGGACAGGCCGGCCGTGGACGCCACGGACAGGTCGATCTCGCCGGACACCACGAGCAGCGTCATGGGGAGGGCGATCAGCGCGATCGGCAGGGTGTTGCCGATGAGGAACGACAGGTTGAGGGCGTTGCCGAAGCCGTCGACGGTGGTGAACGACAGCAGCAGGACGACCACGAGCAGGGCGCCGACCACGGTGTCCCAGCGGACGGCGCGCGTCAGGGACTCAGGCATGGCGGGCGTTCCTCTTCTTCAGGGCGGAGGCCACGCGCAGCGCGACGATCCGGTCGACCGCGATGGCGAGG
The DNA here is from genome assembly GCF_002899455.1 of Streptomyces sp. DH-12. GTDB lineage: Bacteria > Actinomycetota > Actinomycetes > Streptomycetales > Streptomycetaceae > Streptomyces. Next base: position 830,718 of record NZ_PPFB01000001.1, read on the forward strand.
ATGAGCAGGATGCCGTTGATGGCGAGCACCCACACGGAGCTGACTCCGAGGGCGGGCAGCACGCTGTTGATGGAGGTCAGCAGCAGCGCGCCGAGAGCCGCGCCGTAGACGCTGCCGGAGCCGCCGGTGAAGATCACGCCGCCGACCACGACCGCGCTGACGACGGTGAGTTCGTAGCCGTTCCCGGTGCCGGAGTCGACGTTGCCGAACCGGGCCAGGTACAGGGCGCCCGCGAGGCCGGCGAGGGCGCCGCAGAAGGTGTACGCGGCGAGGATCCTCTTGCGTACGGGGATGCCGGCGAGCCGGGCGGCCTCCGGGTTGGATCCGAGCGCGTACAGCTCGCGTCCGCTGCCGAAGTGCTTGAGGTAGTACGCCGTCGCCACGAGCACCGCGAGCGCGATCAGCGCCAGATACGGCACGGCCGAGATGCCGCCGGAACCGAAGTCGACGAATCCGCCGGGGAGGTCGGCGGCGGTGATCTGACGGGAGCCGACCCAGACGGAGTCGATGCCGCGGATGATGTACATCGTGCCGAGGGTGACGACGAGCGCGGGCACCTGGCCGAGGCTGACGAGCAGGCCGTTGAGCAGTCCGAAGCCGATGCCGAGCAGGACGGCGAGGGCGACGGCGACGACCGGGTTTCCGCCGTCCTGGAGGTAGACACCGGCGGCGAAGGCGCTGATGCCGAGGGTGGAGCCGACGGACAGGTCGACGTTGCGGGTGATGACGACCAGGGACTGGCCGGTGGCGACCAGGACCAGGATGGTCGCGTTCAGCAGCAGGTCCTTGATGCCCTGTTCGGACAGGAACGCGCTGTTGCCGGCCTGGGTGACGGCGATCATCACCAGGAAGACGACGAGGATGGCGAGTTCGCGCATCTTGAAGACGCGGTCCACCAGCCGGGTGGCGCCGGCCTGCGGCGCCTCGGCGACGGGGACTTCGTCGGGAGCGGCGACCGTCATGCGGCGGCCCTCCCCGTGGCTGCGGCCATCACGGTTTCCTCGGTGGCGTCGGTGCGGGGGATCTCGGCGGTGAGGCGGCCCTCGTGCATCACCAGCACGCGGTCGGCCATACCGAGGATCTCGGGCAGGTCGGAGGAGATCATCAGGACGGCGACGCCGTCGGCGGCGAGCTGCGACAGCAGCCGGTGCACCTCGGCCTTGGTGCCGACGTCGATGCCGCGCGTGGGCTCGTCGACGATCAGTACCTTCGGTCCGGTGGCGAGCCACTTGGCGAGGACGACCTTCTGCTGGTTGCCGCCGGACAGGGTGTTCACCGTGTCGGCGATCCGGGCGTACTTGACCTGGAGCTTGACGGCCCAGTCGAGGGAGCGGCTGCGTTCGGCGCCACGGTCCATCAGGCCGGCCCGCACGGTCGTACGGAGGCCGGTGAGGCCGATGTTGCGCTCGATGGACATGTCCATCACCAGGCCCTGGGCGCGCCGGTCCTCGGGGACCAGGGCGAGGCCCGCGGCCATGGCCGTGGACGGGGCGCCGTTGGTGAGCCTGCGTCCGTCGACCTCGACCTCGCCGGCGTCCCAGCGGTCGATGCCGAAGACCGCGCGGGCCACCTCGGTGCGTCCGGCGCCGACCAGTCCGGCGAGGCCCACGATCTCGCCGCGCCGCACGTCGAAGGAGACGTCGGTGAAGACGCCCTCGCGGGTGAGTCGGCGCACGCTGAGAGCGACCTCGCCGGGTGTGACGGCCTGCTTCGGGTAGAGCTCGGCCAGGTCACGTCCGACCATGCGGCGGACCAGGTCGTCCTCGGTCATGCCGTCCAGTGGCTCGCTGGAGATCCAGGCGCCGTCGCGGAGCGTGGTGACCCTCTGGCAGATCTGGAAGATCTCCTCCAGGCGGTGGGAGATGAACAGGACCGCGGCGCCCTGTTCGCGCAGGGTGCGCACGACGCCGAAGAGGCGGGCGACCTCGCTGTGGGTGAGGGCGGCGGTGGGCTCGTCCATGATCAGGACGCGGGCGTCGAAGGAGAGCGCCTTGGCGATCTCGACGATCTGCTGGTCGGCGATGGACAGTCCGCGGGCGGGCCGGTCCGGGTCCAGTGCGACGCCGAGCCGCCGCATCAGGGCGGTGGTGGCGTCGTGGGTGGCGCGGTGGTCGATCCGGCCGAGCGCCTTCCGGGGCTGCCGGCCCATGAAGATGTTCTCGGCGATCGACAGGTCGGGGAAGAGCGTGGGCTCCTGGTAGATCACGGCGATGCCGGCGTCGCGGGCGTCACCGGGGCCGTGGAAGACGACGGGCTCGCCGTCGAGCAGCACCTGGCCGGCGTCCGGCCGGTGCACTCCGGCGAGCGTCTTGATGAGGGTCGACTTGCCGGCTCCGTTCTCTCCGGCCAGGGCGTGCACCTCCCCGGGGAACAGCTCCAGGGAGACGTCCCGCAGCGCACGGACCGCGCCGAAGGACTTGGAGATGCCCTTGAGCGCGAGAACCGGGGCCGGACCCGTGTCGGACGGGTGGGTCATGAGGGCTCCTCGACGACGTCGGCGGGGCGGCCCTGGCGACGCCGTGAAAGGTTTCAACTGGATTGCCGGGACGTTAGGCGCGTCACACATGTCACGTCAATGGGTCCCGGTCGAAAAACTTTCAGCGGCTCCAGATCACGCGCAGGTCACGGCGGACCGGCAGGGCCGCAGGGGTTGACACCCCTGCGGGAGGCACCTAGCTTCGCGTTCTGAATCGTTTCATCCAGTGGTCGTCACGACCCGATGTCACAGGAGCCCTGACGTGACCGAGCGCGCCGCGGTGAAAGCCGCCCTCAAGACCCAGGCCGTCGAGACGCCGTCGTGGGCGTACGGCAACTCGGGCACCCGGTTCAAGGTGTTCGCGCAGCAGGGCGTCCCCCGCGATCCGCGGGAGAAGCTGGACGACGCGGCGAAGGTGCACGAGTTCACGGGCGTGGCGCCGACCGTGGCGCTGCACATCCCCTGGGACAGGGTCGACGACTACGCGGCGCTGGCCCGGCACGCCGAGAACCGCGGGCTGCGGCTCGGCGCGATCAACTCCAACACCTTCCAGGACGACGACTACCGCCTCGGCTCCGTCTGCCACCCGGACGCGGCCGTGCGCAGGAAGGCCGTGGACCATCTGCTGGAGTGCGTCGGCATCATGGACGCGACCGGCTCCAAGGACCTGAAGCTGTGGTTCGCCGACGGGACGAACTATCCCGGGCAGGACGACGTCCGGGCCCGGCAGGACCGGCTGGCGGAGGCGCTCGCCGAGGTGTACGAGCGGCTCGGCGACGACCAGCGGATGCTGCTGGAGTACAAGCTGTTCGAGCCGGCGTTCTACACGACGGACGTCCCCGACTGGGGGACGGCGTACGCACACTGTCTGAAGCTGGGACCGAAGGCTCAGGTGGTGGTGGACACGGGGCATCACGCGCCCGGCACCAACATCGAGTTCATCGTGGCGACGCTGCTGCGGGAGGGGAAGCTCGGGGGGTTCGACTTCAACTCGCGGTTCTACGCGGACGACGACCTGATGGTCGGCGCGGCCGACCCGTTCCAGTTGTTCCGGATCATGTACGAGGTGGTCCGCGGGGGCGGGTTGTCGGGGGACGTGGCGTTCATGCTGGATCAGTGCCACAACGTGGAATCGAAGATTCCCGCCATCATCCGGTCCGTCATGAACGTGCAGGAAGCCACCGCCAAGGCGTTGTCGGTCGATCGGGACGCGTTGGCCGAGGCTCAGCGCGCGGGGGATGTGCTCGGCGCGAACGCCGTGCTGATGGACGCGTTCAACACGGACGTCCGTCCGCTGCTGCGGGAGGTGCGGGAGGAGATGGGGCTGGATCCCGATCCCATGGCGGCGTACGCGCGGTCGGGGTGGGCCGAGAAGATCGTGGCCGAGCGGATCGGCGGGGAGCAGGCCGGCTGGGGGGCGTGAGCGTCTGCCGGTTTCCTGTTCGTCGCGGACTGCGGGTTCGTCCCGGCTGGTCGCGCAGTTCCCCGCGCCCCTGGAGGGGCGTTTGCCCACCCTCTTCCTCAAGGACTGGTTGTCATGATCAACAGCGAAGTCGCTGCTCTGCTTGCTCGGTCGCATCGGCTGGGGGCTGATCCCCGGAACACCAACTACGCCGGAGGGAACGCCTCCGCCAAGGGGCGGGAGGTGGATCCCGTCACCGGGGGTGACGTGGAGCTGATGTGGGTCAAGGGGTCCGGTGGGGATCTCGGGACCTTGACCGAGGACGGACTGGCCGTGTTGCGGCTGGACCGGCTGCGGGCGCTCGTCGACGTGTATCCGGGGGTGGAGCGCGAGGACGAGATGGTTGCCGCGTTCGACTACTGCCTGCACGGCAAGGGGGGTGCGGCCCCGTCGATCGACACCGCGATGCACGGGCTTGTCGACGCCGCGCACGTCGACCACCTCCACCCCGACTCCGGGATCGCGCTCGCCTGCGCGGCCGACGGGGAGAAGCTGACCGCCGAGTGCTTCGGCGACACCGTGGTGTGGGTGCCGTGGCGGCGGCCCGGGTTCCAGCTCGGGCTGGACATCGCCGCCGTGAAGGAGGCCAACCCGCAGGCCATCGGCTGTGTGCTGGGCGGGCACGGGATCACCGCGTGGGGGAACACCTCCGAGGAGTGCGAGCGGAACTCGCTGCACATCATCCGCACCGCCGAGGCGTTCCTCGCCGAGCGCGGCCGTCCGGAGCCGTTCGGGCCGGTGATCGAGGGGTACGAGGCGCTGTCCGAGGAGGAGCGGCGGGAGCGGGCCGCCGCGCTGGCACCGTACGTGCGGGCCGTCGCCTCGCAGGACCGGCCGCAGGTCGGGCACTTCGACGACTCCGACGCCGTACTGGACTTCCTGGCCCGCGCCGAGCACCCGCGGCTGGCCGCGCTGGGGACCTCCTGCCCGGACCACTTCCTGCGCACCAAGGTCCGGCCGCTGGTCCTGGACCTGCCGCCGTCCGCCCCGCTCGACGAGGCGGTCGCCCGGCTGAAGGAGCTGCACGCCGCCTACCGCGAGGAGTACGCCGCCTATTACGCGCGGCACGCGCAGGCCGACTCCCCCGCGATGCGCGGGGCCGACCCGGCGATCGTGCTGGTGCCGGGCGTGGGCATGTTCAGCTTCGGCAAGGACAAGCAGACCGCGCGCGTGGCCGGCGAGTTCTACATCAACGCGATCAACGTGATGCGCGGGGCCGAGGCGGTCTCCACGTACGCGCCGATCGAGGAGTCGGAGAAGTTCCGCATCGAGTACTGGGCGCTGGAGGAGGCCAAGCTCCAGCGGATGCCGAAGCCCAAGCCGCTCGCGACGCGCGTCGCGCTCGTCACCGGCGCCGGCAGCGGGATCGGCAAGGCGATCGCCCAGCGGCTGGTGGCCGAGGGCGCGTGTGTCGTCGTGGCCGACCTCAACGGGGAGAACGCCGAGCGGGTCGCCGAGGAGCTGGGCGGCTCCGACAAGGCCGTCGCCGTGACCGTCGACGTGACGTCCGAGGAGCAGATCGCGGATGCCTTCAAGGCCGCCGTGCTCGCCTTCGGGGGAGTCGACCTGGTGGTGAACAACGCCGGTATCTCGATCTCCAAGCCGCTGCTCGAGACGTCCGCGAAGGACTGGGACCTCCAGCACGACATCATGGCCCGCGGCTCCTTCCTCGTCTCGCGCGAGGCGGCCCGGGTGATGACCGCGCAGGAGCTGGGCGGCGACATCGTCTACATCGCGTCGAAGAACGCCGTGTTCGCCGGCCCCAACAACATCGCCTACTCCGCCACCAAGGCCGACCAGGCCCACCAGGTGCGCCTGCTCGCCGCCGAGCTGGGTGAGCACGGCATCCGGGTCAACGGCGTCAACCCGGACGGTGTGGTGCGCGGTTCCGGGATCTTCGCGGGCGGCTGGGGTGCACAGCGGGCGGCCGTGTACGGGGTGCCGGAGGAGAAGCTGGGCGAGTTCTACGCCCAACGGACGCTGCTGAAGCGGGAGGTGCTTCCGGAGCACGTGGCGAACGCCGTGTTCGCGCTCACCGGGGGCGACCTCACCCACACCACCGGACTGCACGTCCCGGTCGACGCCGGCGTCGCCGCCGCCTTCCTGCGATGAGCGGCGGGGTGGGGGCGTACGCGGCGGTCGACCTCGGGGCGTCCAGCGGGCGCGTCATGGTCGGCCGGGTCGGCCCCGGCCGTCTGGAGCTGACGGAGGCGCACCGGTTCCCGAACCGCCCGGTGCGGGTGCCGGAGGGGCTGCGCTGGGACGTCCTGGGGCTGTACGCCGGGGTGCTGGACGGGCTGCGGGCGGCCGGCGCGGCCGACTCCGTCGGCATCGACAGCTGGGCCGTCGACCACGGGCTGCTGGACGCGGACGGGGCGCTGCTCGGCAATCCCGTGCACTACCGCGACGGCCGGACGGACACGGTCGCCGAGAAGGTGTGGGCGACCGTGCCCGCCGGGGAGCTGTACGCGGCGACCGGGCTGCAGTACGCGCCGTTCAACACGCTGTACCAGCTCGTCGCGGCGCGCGGCACACGGCAGTTCGCGCAGGCCGAGCGGCTGCTGCTGATGCCCGACCTGCTGACGTACTGGCTGACCGGGGAGCAGGGCACCGAGCTGACCAACGCCTCGACCACCCAGCTGATCGACCCCCGCACCCGCACCTGGGCGCACGGGGTGGCGGAGCGGCTGGGCATCGACCTCGGGCTGTTCCCGCCGCTGCGCCTGCCCGGCGACCCGGCCGGAGTGCTGCGGCCCGAGGTGCTGGAGGAGACCGGGCTGACCGGGCCGGTGCCGGTGACGGCGGTCGCCTCGCACGACACGGCGTCCGCGGTGGCCGCGGTGCCGGCGGACGGCGAGCGGTTCGCGTACATCTGCACCGGCACCTGGTCGCTGGCCGGGCTGGAGCTGGACGCGCCGGTGCTGACCGAGGAGAGCCGGGCCGCGAACTTCACCAACGAGCTGGGGCTCGACGGCACGGTCCGCTACCTGCGCAACATCATGGGCCTGTGGCTGCTCCAGGAGTGCCTGCGGGCCTGGGGCGAGCCGAACCTGGGCGCGCTGCTGCGGGAGGCGGCCGGGGCGCCGGCGCTGCGGTCGGTGGTGGACGCCGGGGACAGCGCGTTCCTCGCGCCGGGGCGGATGCCGGAGCGGATCGCCGAGGCGTGCCGCGCCTCGGGGCAGTCGGTGCCGGACTCCCCCGCCGCGACCGTGCGCTGCATCCTCGACTCGCTCGCCCTGGCCCACCGCACCGCCGTCGAGGACGCGCAGCGGCTCGCCGCACGGAGCGTGGACGTGGTGCACGTCGTGGGCGGCGGCGCCCGCAACGCCCTGCTGTGCCAGCTCACCGCCGACGCCTGCGGGCTGCCGGTGGTGGCCGGACCGACCGAGGCGGCGGCGTTCGGCAACGTGCTGGTACAGGCCCGCGCCCAGGGGCGGGCCGGCGATCTTCCCGGCACGCGGCGGCTGCTGGCCGCCACCCAGCCGCTCACCCGCTACGAGCCGCGCGGCGACGCCCGGCGGTGGGAGGCGGCCCGCGCCCGGCTCACCGGGGACTGACCGGGTCTCCCCGAGGCGCCCGGACCCGCACTACCCTGCCCATCACCCGATGATCGACTGGACGAGGAGCCGCGATGCGTGTCGCACTGTTCCTGACCTGCGTCAACGACACGCTGTACCCGGACACCGGCCGTGCCGTGGTGAAGCTGCTCACCCGGCTGGGCGTCGACGTCGACTTCCCCGTGGCGCAGACCTGTTGCGGACAGGCGCACTACAACACCGGGTACCGGCACGAGGCGGAGCCGATGGCCCGTCACTTCGCCGACGTCTTCCGCGACCACGACGCGATCGTGACGCCGTCCGGGTCGTGCGGGGCGATGGTGCGGGAGCTGTATCCGCGGATGGGTGAGCGAGCCCGGGCGGAGGGCCGCGGTGACACCCTCGCGACGGTGCTGGCGCCGGTGGTGCCGAAGACGTACGAGCTCACCGAGTTCCTGGTGGACGTGCTGGGGGTGACCGACGTCGGGGCGTACTACCCTCACCGGGTGACGTACCACCCGACCTGTCACGGGCTGCGCTCGCTCGGTCTCGGCGAGCGGCCCCTGCGGCTGCTGCGCGCGGTGAAGGGGCTGGAGCTGGTGGAGCTGCCGGGCGCGGACGAGTGCTGCGGGTTCGGCGGCACGTTCGCGCTGAAGAACGCCGACGTGTCGGCGGCGATGGGCACCGACAAGGTGCGCAACGCCGAGTCGACGGGCGCGGAGGTGCTGTGCGCGGCGGACAACTCCTGTCTGATGCACATCGGCGGCACGATGACGCGGCTGCGGACCGGCATGCGGCCGGTGCACATCGCGGAGATCCTGGCGAGCACGGAGGAGGACCCGGCCGTATGAGCGGAACGTTCGTCGGCATGCCCGCTTTCCCCGCGGCGGCCCGGGAGGCCGTGCGGGACACCACCCTGCGGGGCAATCTGCGGCACGCCACGCACACCATCCGCGCCAAGCGGGCGCGGGCGGTCGCGGAGCTGGAGGACTGGGAACGGCTGAGGCAGGCCGGAATGCGGATCAAGGACCGCACGCTGCGCCATCTCGACCGCTATCTGGTGCAGCTGGAGGAGTCGGTGACGGCGGCGGGCGGCACCGTGCACTGGGCCACGGACGCCGACGAGGCCAACCGGATCGTCACCGAACTGGTGAAGGCGACCGGTGAGTCGGAGGTCGTCAAGGTCAAGTCGATGGCCACGCAGGAGATCGGGCTCAACGAGGCCCTGGAGGCGGAGGGCATCGCCGCCTACGAGACCGATCTCGCCGAGCTGATCGTGCAGTTGGGCAAGGACCGGCCGTCGCACATCCTGGTCCCGGCGATCCACCGCAACCGCGGGGAGATCCGGGAGATCTTCACCCGGGAGATGGGCGAGTGGGGCCGCCCCGCGCCCGAAGGGCTGACGGACACGCCCGCCGACCTGGCCGAGGCGGCGCGGCTGCACCTGCGGGAGAAGTTCCTGCGCGCCAAGGTCGGCATCTCCGGCGCCAACTTCATGGTCGCCGAGACCGGCACGCTGGTCGTGGTGGAGTCCGAGGGCAACGGACGGATGTGCCTGACCCTGCCGGAGACGCTGATCTCGGTGGTGGGCATCGAGAAGACCGTGCCGACCTGGCAGGACCTGGAGGTGTTCCTGCAGACCCTGCCGCGCTCCTCGACCGCCGAGCGGATGAACCCGTACACCTCCATGTGGACCGGGACCACGGACGGGGACGGACCGCGCGCCTTCCACCTGGTGCTGCTGGACAACGGCCGCACCGACACCCTCGCCGACGAGGTGGGCCGGCAGGCGCTGCGCTGCATCCGCTGCTCGGCCTGTCTGAACGTGTGCCCGGTGTACGAGCGGGCCGGCGGCCACGCCTACGGCTCGGTCTATCCGGGGCCGATCGGAGCCATCCTCAGCCCTCAACTCCGGGGCATCGGGAGCGAGATCGACGCGTCCCTGCCCTACGCCTCGTCGCTGTGCGGGGCCTGCTACGAGGTGTGCCCGGTCGCCATCGACATCCCCGAGGTGCTGGTGCGTCTGCGGGAGCGGGTGGTGGAGGGCGGCGAGGCCGTCCGCGAGGGCAACAAGGTGCTGTTGCGGCCGGCGAAGGGCCACGCCGCCGAGCGGGCGGCGATGCGCGCGGCCCGCTGGGCGCTCACCCGGCCCGGCGCGCTGCGCACCGGACAGCGGCTCGCCTCGCGCACCCGACGGCTGCATCCGCGCACCCTGCCGGGGCCCGGCCGGGCGTGGAGCGGGACCCGGGACCTGCCGCCGGTGCCGGCGGAGCCGTTCCGGGACTGGTGGCAGCGGACGCGCGGCGGAAAGGGGGATGCCTCGTGAACAGCAGGGAGCGGATCCTGGGGCGGGTGCGCCGGGCGCTGGCGGACGTACCGCCGGGTGAGGACGCGGCGGTCGAGCGGGACTACCTGCGCGAGCACGGGGAGCGGACCGTCGAGGAGACGGTGGACCTGCTGGCGGAGAACCTGGCGGACTACCGGGCGGTCGTGCACCGTACGGACGCCGAGGAACTGCCGTACCTGATCATGCGGTTGCTCGCCCAGCGCGGACCGCGGTACGTGCTCGTGCCGCCGGGGCTGCCACCGGAGTGGATGTCGGCGGCCGACCCCACGCGCGTGCACGACCGCGCGGTCAGCACTCCGCGGGAGCTGGACGAGGTGGAGAGCGTGGTGACGGGCTGCGCCGTGGCCGTCGCCGAGACCGGCACCCTCGTGCTCGACGGCTCCCCCGACCAGGGCCGGCGCCGCATCAGCCTGATCCCCGACCACCACATCTGCGTGGTGCGCGTCCCGGACCAGGTGGTGGCGTCCGTCCCGCAGGCCCTCGAACGCCTGGACCCGACCCGCCCGTTGACGTGGATCTCCGGCCCCTCCGCGACCAGCGACATCGAGCTGGACCGGGTCGAGGGCGTGCACGGGCCGCGCACCCTGGAGGTCGTGCTGGTCCGGTGAACGGCCCGCCGGGAGGCGGAGGCGGCCCACGCCGTCGCAAGAGCGCGCGACACGTGCCCGCGTCCGGACCGGTGAGCGGCGGGTCGCGCGCGGACCCGGCACCGGGATCCTCCACGAGGGCGCGCGACCGCCGCACGACGTCGCCCCCGGGCCGCGCCGTGGCCGTCCCGCACGCCGGATCGCGAGAGGATCGGGGCATGACCGATTCCTCAGCTCAGATCAACGCCCTCGTCGTCGACGCGACGGACCCCGAGCGTCTCGCCGCGTTCTGGTCGGACGTGCTCGGCAGGCCGGTCGTGGGGCGCACGGGCCCGTACGTCTGGCTGCGCCGGGAGAACGGCCTCGGGCTGGGCTTCCAGCGCACCGACGCGCCCGCGTCCGGCAAGAACCGGATGCACTTCGACATCGCCGCCCCCGATCCGGCCGCCGAGCAGCGCCGGATCGAAGGGCTCGGCGGACGGCGGCTGGAGGGGTACGACGACGGCGGGTTCCTGGTGATGGCCGATCCCGAGGGGAACGAGTTCTGCGTCATCCCCGCGGGGTCCTTCGAACTCGACGACGAGGGGCGCGCGCACTACCTCGACTGACCGCGGCCGACGGGCGGCTCCGGCGACGTCGCCGGGGCCGGCCTCCGCGGGGCGGAGGGAATACCGGGGCGGCCGGTCCGGTTGCCGGGCGCGAAGGAGGTGCCAGGTGGACACGACGTACTACGACCACGGAACGCCCGCCGAGCGCTGGGAGCGCGCGGGGATGTTCTTCGACGCCAGGGACTACACCGCCGCCGCGCGGGTCCTGAGCAGCCTGGTCGAAGAGGTGCCGGAGCAGACCGGTCCGCGTCTGCTGCTCGCCCGCGCCTACTACCACTCGGCTCAACTGCGCCGTGCGGAGACCGAGTTGCGGATCATCGTGGAACGGGACCCGGTGGAGCACTACGCCCGTCTGATGCTCGGCCGCACCCTGCAGCGGCAGGGGCGGGACGCCGAGGCGCAGCCGCATCTGCGGCTCGCGGCCGCGCTGGGGGCACGAGCCGACGGGCATGCGATCCTGACGTGATGGACACTCCGAGCGATCGCGTGCCGTTGGCCGAGAGGGTCGAGCGGCTTCTCGCCGAGGAGGGGCCGTTGCCCCTCGTCGCCGCCGGGCATCCGGTGCTGCGGCGCCGCACCGAGCCGTACGACGGACAGCTGGACCCGGTGCTGCTGGCGCGGTTCGTGCAGGCGCTGCGGGTCACCATGCGCGCGGCGCCCGGTGTCGGGCTGGCCGCGCCGCAGGTGGGGGTGGGGCTGCGGATCGCGGTGATCGAGGACCCGGCGCCGGTGCCCGAGGAGGTGCGGGTCGCGCGCGGGCGGGAGCCGCAGCCGTTCCGGGTGCTGGTGAACCCTCGGTACGAGCCGGTCGGCGCGGAGCGGGCCGCGTTCTTCGAGGGGTGTCTGAGCGTGCCGGGCTACCAGGCGGTGGTGGCGCGGCACGCGTCGGTGCGACTGACCGGGCAGGACGAGGACGGGCGGGCGCTGGACGAGGTGTTCACCGGCTGGCCCGCCCGGATCGTGCAGCACGAGACCGACCACCTGGACGGCACGCTGTACCTGGACCGGGCCGAGCTGCGCTCGCTGTCCTCCAACGAGGCGGCGGCCCGGTACTGGGCGCAGCCGACGGCCGGGGAGGCGGCGCGGGCGCTGGGCTTCGACCTGCCGTGAGCCCGCCCCTGTCGGAGGTGCCGGTCAGGCGTCCCGGTAGGCCTCCAGCAGCCGCAGCCACACCTCGCTGATGGTGGGGTACGACGGGACGGCGTGCCACAGCCGGCCGACCGGGACGCGGCCGGCCACCACGACGGTCGCCGCGTGGATCAGCTCGCCGACGCCGGGACCGACGAGGGTGACACCGCGCACGATCTCGTCCTCGAGGTCGACGACCATGCGCGCCCGGCCCCGGTAGTCGTCGCCGTACAGGCTCGCGCCCGCCACCGAGGACAGGTCGACGTCCACGGCCCGCACCCGGTGGCCGGCCTGCTCGGCCTCGGCGAGGGTGAGGCCGACGGAGGCCGCCTCGGGATCGGTGAAGACGACCTGCGGGACGGCCGCGTGGTCGGCGGTGGCGGTGTGCGCGCCCCAGTCCTCGCTCCGCACCGGCTCCCCGGCGGCCCGGGTGACGATGGCGGCGCCCGCGATGCGCGCCTGGTACTTGCCCTGGTGGGTGAGCAGGGCTCGGTGGTTGACGTCGCCGACGGCGTACAGCCAGTCGTGGCCGGTCACCCGGAGGGTGTCGTCCACCTCCAGCCAGGAGCCGGGCTCCAGGCCGATCGTCTCCAGGCCGAGGTCGTCGGTGCGGGGGGCGCGGCCGGTGGCGAAGAGGATCTCGTCGGCCTCGATCCGGTCGCCGGTGTCGGTGAGGACGACGACGGTGCCGTTCTCCCTGGTCACGGACTTCACGGAGGTGGCGGTGCGGACGTCGGCGCCGGCCTCGGTGAGGGCCTCGGCGACCAGCTCGCCGGCGAACGGCTCCATGCGGCCGAGCAGGCGTTCGCCGCGCACCAGGACGGTGACGCGCGAGCCGAGCGCCTGCCAGGCGCAGGCCATCTCGGTGGCGACGACCCCGCCGCCGACCACGGCCAGCCGGCCCGGCGCGGAGCGGGCGCCGGTGGCCTCGCGGCTGGTCCAGGGGCGGACCTCGTCGAGTCCGGGCAGATCGGGCAGCCGGGCGCGGCTGCCGGTGCAGACGGCGACGGCGTGGCGGGCGGTGAGGACGCGGCGGCCGCCGTCGGGGCCGGTGACGGTGACGGTGCGCGGGCCGCTGAGGCGTCCCTGGCCGCGGTACAGGTCGGCGCCGGTGCCCTCCAGCCACTGGACCTGACCGTCGTCCTTCCAGCCGGAGGTGAAGGAGTCGCGCCGGGCGAGCACGGCGGCGGTGTCCAGAGGGCCCTGGACGGACGCGCTCAGGCCGGGCAGGCGGCGGGCGTCGGCCTGGGCGAGGACCGGGCGCAGCAGGGCCTTGCTGGGCATGCAGGCCCAGTAGGAGCACTCGCCGCCGACCAGTTCGCTCTCCACCACGGCGGTGGAGAGCCCGGCGGCGCGGGTGCGGTCCGCGACGTTCTCGCCGACCGGTCCGGCACCGATCACCACGACGTCGTAGGCGGTCGCTTCCGTGTGCGTCTCCGTGTGCGTCGTTCGCGTTTCCGTCATGACGTCAGTCTGGTGGGTGGTGTGCCCGACGGCCACACGGGTAGGGGCGCGGAATACGTGACCGGTCGGCCGTGTTGTGCCGACACCCGAGCCGACAGCAGGAAGAGGGACCAGACCATGAGCGCCACCGTCGAACTCACCAAGGAGAACTTCGACCAGACGGTCACCGACAACGAGTTCGTGCTGATCGACTTCTGGGCGGAGTGGTGCGGACCCTGCAGGCAGTTCGCGCCGGTGTACGAGAAGGCGGCCGAGGACAACCCGGACCTGGTGTTCGGCAAGGTGGACACCGAGGCGCAGCCCGAGCTGGCCGCCGCCTTCGGCATCCAGTCGATCCCGACGCTGATGATCGTTCGCGACCAGGTCGCCGTGTTCGCCCAGCCGGGCGCCCTGCCGGAGGCCGCGCTGACGGACGTCATCGGCCAGGCCCGCAAGTTGGACATGGACCAGGTGCGGCAGCAGATCGCCGAGCAGCAGGCGCAGCAGCAGGGCAACGGTCAGGGCGCCTGAGCCGCCGGAGCCTCGGAGCCGGGCCTGCGCCCGGACGCGCGGCGTGCGGGGCGGCGGGCCGGGGGTTCGCGCCACCCGGCGCCGACGGGGGCCGTCGCGCCCGCCCGTGCCGCCGCGGCGGCATGAGCGCCCGCGGCCTGCGGCGGTCGACGCGCGCCCGCAGCGACGCCATCCGCACGCACCGCATCGAGCGCTCCCGGTCGTGCGCCTCCCCGGGCACGCCCCCGGTGAGGCGGACCCTGCCGGGCGTCGAGGGTCAGCTGGACTCCCGCCGCACCACCGACGCCCCCAGCACCTTGTGCGCCTCCGGCGCGGCAGCCGGGTCGCGGACGGCTCGGTCGACCAGGTCGGCCAGTTCCTGACCGGACGGTAACTCGAGGTGCACGGTGCTGAGCCGAGGACGCAGCAGCCGCCCCAGCGTCAGGTTGTCCGCGCCGACCACGGCGGTCTCCTCGGGGATGCGGATCCCCTCGTCCTGCAGCGCCCTCATCAGCAGCATCGCGTACTCGTCGTTGTACGTGAACACCGCGTCGAGGCCGAGGTCCCGCCAGCGGGCGGCGAGCCGGGCGGCGGCCTCCTCGTCGTACGCGAGCGGCAGCTCGGTCACCGTGGCGTCCGTGCCGTGCACCGCGGCCCGCACCCCCGCCAGGCGGGGCGCGGAGAACGTGTCCAGGCCCGGCTCCCCCGGCACGACCACGCCGATCCGTCGGCGCCCCCGGTCGAACAGGTGGGCGCCCGCGCTGTGCCCGACCACGTCGTGGTCCATGAGCAGGGCGTGCGCGCCCTGCACGGTCTCGGGGCCGAGCGTGACGACGGCCCGCGCCCCGGAGCGCTTGAGCACCTCCACGCCGCGCGGCCCGAGCCCGGAGCCGGGCACCAGCACCGCCACCGGGCGCAGCTCGGCCCAGGCACGGGCGGCCTCGTCGTCGTGCACGCCGACGGTGCCGTACTGGACGACCGTGTAGTCGAGCAGGCTCAGCGCGGCCTGCAGATCGTTGATGAACTTGCTGTACAGCGGGCCCACGGGGAACGCGGGCGCGGGCATCAGGACCATGCGGCTGTGCCCGGCGCGCAGGCTGCGGGCGGCCGCGTGCGGGACGTACCCGAGTTCGCGCGCGGCCTCGCGGACGCGGCGGCGGGTGGGTTCGCTGATCCGTACGGCCCGGGCGTTGTTCAGCACGTAGGAGACGGTCGCGCGCGAGACGCCGGCCAGGCGGGCCACATCGGCGCTCGTGGGCACGGAGCGCGTCGGTGCGGGGGGCGCGGGGGCGGGCGGGTTCGGTATCTGCACCATGACGTACGGCATCTTCGCAGAAGCCGTAACGCGGCCTTGAATCGGGGGAGTTGGGAGGGACGGGCCGGGGTGCGAGCGGGGGCGTCCGGGGAGGTCAGGCGGCGGTGCCCGTGATGCGGTCGACCAGATCGGTCCAGGCGTCCTCCAGGCGCTGCCGGGACATGCCGCACTGGTGCGTCAGGTGGTGGACCAGGGCGGGCTCGAGCTGGGCCAGCAGCGTGTGGGCGAGCAGGTCGCAGTCGGCGTCCGGGACCGCCTGGCGCAACAGCAGGGAGACGTGGTGGTGCCGCACCCGGTAGGGCGGGACGGTGAAGCGGCGGCCCGCGTCCGGCTCGGCCGCGAGCTGGAGCTCCAGGTCCTCCACGGTGCGGTGCAGGGCGGCACGGCCGAAGGCGCGCAGCCGCTCGGCCGGGGGCGCGCCCGGACCCAGCGGCGGGGGGCCGCTGAGGAAGGCGGCCTGGAGCTTCTTCTCGCTGTGGTCGAGGAGGGCCATCAGCAGACCGGTGCGGTCGCCGAAGCGGCGGAAGACCGTGCCCTTGCCCACGCCGGCCGCCGCGGCGACCTCCTCCATGGTGACGGCGTCGGCTCCGCGCGCGGCGACGAGTCCGGCGGCCGCCTCCAGCAGGCGGGCCCGGTTGCGGGCGGCGTCGGCGCGCAGGCAGGGCTCGTCGCCGCCGAGACCGAGCTGCAGCAGCTGCGGCTCGACGGGCTCCGGGGGCGTCGGGGCGGACGGAGGCGCGGCGGACATGAAGCCAGGGTAAAGCATCGGGAATGAAACTGGACCGCAGTCCGGTTGGAGTGCTACAACTGCAAATCGGACCCCGGTCCGCATCGTGTCGCAGGTCATAGTCCACCCCCCTTGGAGTTCCTCATGTCTGTTCGCATCCTCGCCCTCGTCGGCAGCCTCCGCGCCGGCTCGCACAACCGTCAGCTGGCCGAGGCCGCCGTCAAGCTCGCCCCCGCGGGCGCCGAGATCGCACTCCACGAGGGGCTGGCGGAGATCCCGTTCTACAACGAGGACATCGACGTCGAGGGCGGCGTGCCGGCCGCCGCCGCCCGGCTGCGCGAGGCCGCCGCGGGCGCGGACGCGCTGCTGCTCTTCACCCCGGAGTACAACGGCACGATCCCGGCCGTGCTGAAGAACGCCATCGACTGGCTGTCCCGGCCGTTCGGCGCCGGCGCCATCGGCGGAAAGCCGGTCGTCGTGGTCGGCACCGCCTTCGGCCAGTACGGCGGCGTCTGGGCGCAGGACGAGGCCCGCAAGGCCGTGGGCATCGCCGGCGGCAAGGTCGTCGAGGACATCAAGCTGTCCATCCCCGGCTCCGTGACCCGTTTCGCCGAGACCCACCCGGCCGACGACAGCGAGGTCGCCGAGCAGCTGGCGGAGGTCCTGAACCGCCTGCACGCCCTGGTCGACGGCGAGCGGACCGCTGCCTGACGCACACGTCCTGGGAGGGGCCGGAAGCGGATGCTTCCGGCCCCTCCCAGCGCTCGGGGGCGCCGCCGACCGCCGCCGGCGGGACCGGCGGAACCAGTCCCGCCGCCCTTCACGCCGGCAGCCGGCCGCCCGGGACGCCCCGCGCGGCCGGTCCGCGAGGCCGCCCCGGCCACCGGACACCACGGGGGCGCCCACGCAGGCCGGAGGTCTCCCCGGATCCCGTGTCACCGGACGGACGGACCCCGGCCGTCCCCCGCCCGCACCGCCGCCGTGGCAGGCCGCCCGTCGTGGTGGACCGGTGTCGACGTCGTGGCCGACCGCGGAGGCGTCCTCGTCGCCGTGACCGAGACGGCCCGGTCCCGCTCATCCCGTCCGCGAGGGCCTCGACGCACAGTCCGTACACCGCGCCCTCGACGCAGCCGCCGGGCACCGAACCGGTCACCGTGCCGTCCCGGCCGGCGGCGAGGGCGGCGCCCGGACCGCGGGACGCGTTGCCGCCCACGGGGACGACAGTGGCCATGGCGAGCTCCCGGCCCTCGGCCGGCGGCGCCGCAGGTCGCCGGCGAGGTCGAGCGTGCCGACCGGGCCGCCGGGGCCGTGGCCCTCGATCCGGACGGCCTCGACGTGCGGCACGCCGGCGTGGGCGGCGACGTGGCAGCCGGCCGGGTCGGCGCCGTGCAGGGCGCCCGGGACCGGGTGGCGCTGTGCTGGACGCACGGCCTGCGGGACGGTGTGACGTGCGCGGTCGTGCGGGCGCCGCGGTGACGCGGGGCCGGGCGGGCGCGACGGGTCAGGCGACCGCCGCGGGGGCCAGTTCGCGCAGCTCGTGGAGGGCCGCCGCGACGGCCGGGCGGGCGTGGCCGCCGGTGCGGGTGGCGGTGAGGAGTCTGCGGTGGGGGTCGCCCGTGCAGCGGACGCGGGTGATCGGGAGGTGCGGGGTGACGTGGGCCAGGCGTGGGATCAGGGCCACGCCGAGGCCGTGGGCCACGAGATGCGCCGTCGCGTTCCAGTCGCCGGCGTGGTGGACGACCTCCGGGGCGAAGCCGGCCGCGCCGCACGCGGCCATGACCTGGAGCCGGCACGGGCTCTCCGGCACCGGGGCGATCCACGGCTCGCGCGCCGCCTCGGCCAGGCCGATCCGGTCCCGCCCGGCCAGCGCGTGCCCGTCCGGCACCACCAGGTCGAACGGGTCGTCCAGCAGCGGCTGCTGGTCGAACCGCGTGTCGCTCATCGGCGGGTTGTGCGGGGTGGACTCCACCACGGCCAGGTCGGCGGCGCCCTCGAAGAGCAGGTCGAAGATGCCCGGTACCGCCGCCTCCGTGACCCGTACCGACAGCCTCGGGTGGCGCTCGCCGAGCCGGGCCGCCAACGGCGCGAGCAGCACCGAGACGGCCACCGGGAAACCGGTCACCCGCAGCACCCCGGCCGGGTCGCCGTGATCGGCGCGCAGATCCAGCTCGGCCTGGTCCCAGCGGGCCTGAATGGCGTCGGCGTGCGCCAGCAGGCTCTCGGCGGCCGGGGTGAGGCGCACCCCGCGGCCCTGGGGTTCCAGCAGGTCGACGCCGAGGTCGCGGGCGAGCTGGCGGATCTGCTGGGAGGCGGCCGAAGGCGTGAAGTGCAGGGCGCGGGCGGCCGCGGTGACCGTGCCGTAGTGGGCGACCGCTCGGAGAACGTGGAGCCGGCGCAGGTCAATCATGAAGTCGAGGCTTCACAATGGCGTGCGCAAAGTCAACCTGGACGTGAACATAACCGACGGCGCACCCTTGACGTGTCACGACCGACGACAGACACACGAGTCACGTGAGACACGTGAGACACGTGAGACACGTGAGACACGTGAGGATCCGAGGAGTCGCCATGACCAGCACGACCGGCGCCACGGGCACGA
Source organism: Streptomyces sp. DH-12 (assembly GCF_002899455.1). Classification (GTDB taxonomy): domain Bacteria; phylum Actinomycetota; class Actinomycetes; order Streptomycetales; family Streptomycetaceae; genus Streptomyces. Next base: position 849,456 of record NZ_PPFB01000001.1, read on the forward strand.
CCGGCACCGCCTGCCCCTACTGCGGGTGGCCGGACCGGGCGGAGCCGTTCCGGGTCGTCTCGCGGCACGCCACCGCGGCGGGCAGCACCGTGTGGACGCGCTGCGGCTGCGGCTCGCTGCAGGTCCGCGCGGTGGACGCGCGGGGCATGCGCGTCGTGTCCCGCAGCCGGCCCGCCGACGTCCCGGGGGCCCGGACCGACGGCAGGTGACCAGCGGGTGGGCGGACCGGCTTGACAGGCGGTTCGCCCCGGCCGTACTCATCGCGTAGTGATCGCGTACCGGCCGAGGGCGGCCGGTGACCGGGGACCCGGGTGCGGGCAGGAGGCGTGGACGTGCGGAGACTCCCCTTGTCCGGGGTGACGGTGGTGACCGTGGAGCAGGCCGTGGCCGCGCCCTACGCCACCCGGCAGCTGGCCGATCTCGGCGCCCGGGTGATCAAGGTGGAGCGGCCGGGCGAGGGCGACTTCGCCCGTCGCTACGACACCGCCGTGCACGGCACGTCCAGCTACTTCGTGTGGATCAACCGCTCGAAGGAGTCCCTCACCCTCGACCTGAAGGATCCGCGCGGACTGGACATCCTGCACGAACTGCTCGCGGACGCCGATGTGTTCGTGCAGAACCTCGCGCCGGGCGCGGCCGGCCGGCTCGGACTGGGCGCCGAGGACCTGGCCCGCCGTCATCCGCGGCTGATCCCCTGCGCGATCTCCGGCTGGGGCACCACCGGCCCGTGGGCCGGCCGCAAGGCGTACGACCTGCTGGTGCAGTGCCAGACGGGTCTGGTGTCGCTCACCGGCACCCCGGAGGAGACCGCCCGCACGGGCATCTCCGTCGCCGACATCGCCGCCGGGATGTACGCCTACAGCGGTGTGCTCACCGCCCTCTACACCCGCGCCACCACCGGCGAGGCGCACCCCGTGGAGGTGTCCCTGTTCGAGGCGCTGGCGGAGTGGATGGGGCAGCCCGCCTACTACACCCGGTACGGCGGCGCCCAGCCGCCGCGGCTGGGCACCCAGCACGCGACGATCGCCCCGTACGGCACGTACCGGGCCGCGGACGGCCGCGAGGTGCTGTTCTCCGTCCAGAACGAACGCGAGTGGGCCGCGCTGTGCCGGGAGTTCCTCGCCCGGCCGGAGCTGACCGACGACCCGCGGTTCGCGACGGGTCCGGACCGCGTGGCGCACCGGGAGGAACTGAACGCGATCGTGGCGGACCGCTGTGCCCTCGACGACGCGGCGGACCTGCTCACGGGCCTGGAGGGCATCGGCATCGCCTGCGCCGGGGTCAACGACGTCGCGGCGTTCCTCGACCACCCGGTGCTCGCCGCGCGCGGCCGGTGGCGTGAGATCGGGGTGCCGGGCGGCACCGCGGAGGCGCTCCTCCCGCCGGCGGACCTCGCCGGCATCCCGGCGCGCATGGATCCGGTCCCGGCGGTGGGCGAACACACGGAGACGATCCTGCGCGGCCTGGGCCGCACCCCTGAGGACATCGCGGCTCTGCGGGGGGACGGGGTGATCTGACCCGGTCGGGCGGCGCCCGGGTGGTACGCCGGACAGCGGGGATCCAGCGAGACACCGCCGGGAAGCCGCACGCCCGCCGGCGTGCGCCCGTGGCCGCGCCGCGGGGAGCCCCCCTCGCGGCCACGTGCCGGTGAGCTGGGCGGCGGAGCGCCGCCAGGGCGCCTCGCGCTACGCCTGCTTCCGCCCGCGCAGCGCCCCCAGCACCTCCTCGTCCGTCAGCTGGTCGAACTCGTCGTACCACTGGCCGACGGCCATGAAGGCGGCCGGTGCGTGGAGGCAGATCAGGTCGTCGGTCTCGGGGCGGAGGGACGCGACGCCCGTCGGGGAGGCGACCGGGACGGCCAGGACGAGGCGGCCCGGGGCGCGGGCGCGGAGGGCACGCAGGGCCGCGCGGGCGGTGGAGCCGGTGGCCAGACCGTCGTCGATGACGATCACCGTACGGCCGCGCGGGTCGGGCGCGGGCCTGCCCTGCCGGTAGAGCCGTTCGCGTCGCCGCAGTTCGGCGCGTTCCCGTTCGACGACGGGTGCGAGGTCGGCGTGGGTCAGGCCCAGGCCGCGCAGGGCCTCGTCGTCGTACACGGGGACGCCGTCGCCGGCCATGGCGCCGACGCCGTACTCCTCGTGCCCGGGGGCGCCCACCTTGCGGACCACGAGGACGTCGAGAGGCGTGCCGAGCGCCTCGGCGACCTCCGCGGCGACGGCGACACCGCCGCGGGGCAGCGCCAGCACGAGGGGGTCGGGCAGGGCGCCCGCGTCCCGCTCCTGACGCAGCCGCGCGGCCAGTTCGCGTCCGGCCTGCCGGCGATCACGGAACCGCATGACGGTCGGCCTCCCTCCGTACGGCCAGGACAGGTCCCCGGTCGGCGTCCGCGTACCCCTCCCCCGGTGCGCGATGCGCCGCCACGGGGCATGGGGCCCGTGCGCTCGGGCAGTCGTGGTGCATGGTCGGTGACACGGGTGACCCGGGGCAGGCGCCAGGACCGGACCGCAGCGGGCACCGCTCGGTGGCGCAGGAGGACGAGGTACGGATCGAGGCCTGGGCGGCGAGCCGCGAGCACTGCCTGGCGGAGGCCGTGGTGGCGATGGTGGAGTGCTTCGCCGACGTCTCCGGCGTGAGACCGACCGGCGTGGGCCGCATCCGCCTGGAGGAGGCCAGCGACGACGACCTGCTGGCCGCGCTGCTCGACGAGGTCCTGTACCGCCTGGAGGTCCATGGTCACGTGCCCGTGGACGTGGAGGCGGACGAGGCCGAGGGCGGCCTGGACGTACGGCTGGCGGTCGCGGGCCTGGCGGACGTGCGGGTCACCGGGGAGGTGCCGACGGACGTCGGCTGGGAGGACCTGCGACTGCGGCCGGGACCGTACGGCTGGTCGTGCGCGGTGACCATCGACGGCTGAGACCGGTACGCGGCCGAAGCGGCGCGCTCAGTGGGCCGGCGCGGCGCGGCCGATGTCCGCTCGACGGCGTGGTCGGTGGTGCCGTCGGGGTCGCGCACGCCCTCCCCGTGAGGGCCCGCGCAGCTCTCCGCGCACCGTGGGAACCGGCTCGGTTTGCCCGGCCCGCCCCCGCTCGCTTGGATGGGCCGGTCCCCCGGCGGCCGCCGGGGGCCGGGTCGGCGGGGTGGGGGCCGGGTGGACGGGCGGCGGTCGCCGGGGTGGCGGTTCGGGTGGCTGTGGGCGGCGTACGGGGTCAGCACCTTCGGCACGCGGTTCGCGTTCGACGCGTTCGCGTTGGTCGCCCTGCTGGTGCTGGACGCCGGCCCGGCGGAGGTGTCGCTGCTGGCGGCGGTGGGCCCCGCGGTCGGCGCGGTGCTCGCGGTGCCGCTCGGGCCGTGGGTGGAGCACCGCCGCAAACGCCCGGTGATGATCGCGACGGACGTGGTCCGGTGCGCGGTGCTGCTCAGTGTGCCCGTCGCGTACGCCGTCGACGCGCTCACCGTGGGACAGCTCCTGATGGTGTCGGTGACGGTGGCGGCGGCCGACATCACCTTCCAGGCGGCGGTCGGCGCGTACGTGAAGGACGTCGTGCCGAAGGAGGAGCTGCTGCGGGCGAACGGGCGGCTGGAGTCGACGAGCTGGACCGCGACCATGCTGGGCCCGCCGCTCGGCGGGGCGGCGATCGGTTGGTTCGGCCCGGTGACGACGGTGCTCGCCGACGCCGTGAGCTACCTGCTGTCGGCCGGTGCGCTGGGCGCGGCGGGCGGCGGCGACCGGCGGCCCGAGCGGCCGGACGCGCGGCCCCGGCTGCGGGCCGGCGACCTGCTGGACGGGTGGCGGCACATCCTGCGCAGCCGGGAACTGCGTCCGCTGTTCCTCAACACGGTGCTGGTCAACGGGCTGATCATGGCATCGTCGCCGCTGCTGGTCGTGCTGATGGTGGGCCCCCTGGGTTTCGCTCCCTGGCAGTACGGTCTGGCCTTCGCGGTGCCGTGTCTGGGCGGGCTGGTCGGCGCGCGGCTGTCGCGGCGGCTGGTGGCGCGGTTCGGGCCGCGGCGGGTGCTGCGCGTCGCGGGGACGCTGCGGGCGTGCTGGCCGCTCGGGCTGGCGTTCGTCGGGCCGGGCACGGCCGGTCTGGTCCTGGTCATGGTGATCGAGTTCGGGCTGATCACGAGCATCGGCGTGTTCAACCCGGTGTTCGCGACGCGCCGACTGGAGCGGACCCCGGCGGACCGCGTCGTCCGCACCCTGTCGGCATGGTCGGCGACCGGCAAGGCGTCGATCGCCGCGCTGACCGCGCTCTGGGGCCTGCTGGCGAGCCTCACCGGCCCCCGCACCGCCATCGCCCTCGCGGGCGTCCTGCTCCTGGCCACCCCGCTGCTGCTCCCCCGTCACTTCGACGAGGCGCACCAGGGCCCCTTGACCCCCTGACAGTCGTCAGGGACACCCGTGTCCCCCGTCCGACGCACCGGTACGCCACCCTGTCCGCCGCGGCCGCCCCGGCCTTCGGCGGGCTCACCTGGCGGCTGGATGCACGCGGGAGGGGGCGGGCCGGTGTTCCGGCCCGCCCCCTCCCTTCCTCGTGCGCGCTTCGGGGCCGGAACGGCTCAGTACCAGCCCGTGTTCACCAGCGGGTGCCCGTCACACGCGAGGATGGCGCGCGAGACACGCCCGTCGAGGTTGTTCCCGATCCTCGTGTAGGCATGGGTGAGGCCGGGGTCCACGGTCTCGGAGACCCAGCCGTCGGCCCGGCCCGCGCCGCTGTTGGAACGCTCCAGCACCGCCGCGCAGTTGGTGCGCGCGTTCTCGATGCGCGCGAAGGACCCGCACGCGTCGGAGTAGAAGTACTTCAGCCTCATGCCCTCGAAGGACCGGGTGGCTCCGACCTGGCGGAAGGTGCCCGCACAGCCGGAGACCGTGGGGTACTGCCCCTCCCTGGCGAAGGCCCCGTAGTTGCCGCCCGAGTACGGCGCGGCGTGGACGGACGTGGGCAGGAGGGCCATCACTGCGGCTGCGCCCCCCGCGGCCAGCAGAGTCCTGAGCGATCGGCGGCTCATGATGCCTCTTCTCTGTGTGTCGAACGGCGTTCACGGCCGGCGCCCTCGGTCGGGGCCGCCGGCCCGGTGCCGTGACCGTACGGGGCGTCAGGGCCGCCGCGGCACCTGACAGTTGTCAGGGTCGGATGACGGCGTCGCTCACCCGCCGGCGTTCGCGGCCGCCTCCTCGACGCGTGCGGCCACCCAGGCCAGGAACGCCCGCACGTCGGCGGCGGGCAGGGTGGCCGCCTCCGCGCGGGGGCGTTCGAAGCTGGTCAGCGCCTCGGTGATCAGGGGCCGGAAGGCGGGTTCGGCCGCGGCGACGATCTCCCCCGCCCTGCGTTTGGCGAACCAGCGGCCGGTACGGCAGTGGACGGTGGCGCGGCAGCCGTTGAGCACCCGGTTGTCGGACAGGTGTCCCTCTCCGCCGGCGTGTTCCCGCACGGAGGCGCGGAGCGCGGCGAGCACCGTGGGCCGCTCCGGTGCCGCGATCACGTCCCGCGCCGACGCGCCGTACAGCGGGAGTCCCGCCTGGTGGGCGACGGAGCGGTCGATCACGTACCAGAAGGCCGCTGCGCCGGCGGAGTCGTCATCGGCCCGTTCGGGCAGGAAGGGTCCGGTGTTGAGGTCCAGCAGGTATCCCGCCTCACCCGACGGGCGGGCGGCGAAGTCGGCCGGGTAGACGACCAGTTCCAGGCCGGCGGCCGGGCAGGGCAGCGCGGGGTGGGCCAGCGTCCCGGCCAGCGAGGCGAGGTCCGCGCGCGGCAGCGCGGGGTCCACCACGACCGTCACGTCAACGTCGCTGCGCCCGTGGCGGTAGTCGCCGAGGGCGAGCGAGCCGACGGCGAGGACGCTCACCAGGCTGTCCCCGCAGACGGCGGAGGTACGGCGGACCAGCTCCTCCAGATAGGCGCGCAGTTCCGGCGGCGGGGAGGGACGGCTCATGCCCTCAGTGTCCCCCAGGAGGCGCGACCGGTCCGGGTTCTCACGCCCACAGCTCGTCGCTGTCGCACACCGTCGCGCTCATGTTGCGCTCCATCATCCGCAGGGCCGCGTCCGCCAGGTCGGCGTGGATGTGCGCGACGGCGTCCCGGGGGACGGTCACCTGGAAGTGCCGGATGTGCGCGTCGAGCGAGGAGTACAGCACGCACTGCTCGGTCACCTGGCCGCACAGCACGAGCCGGTCGATGTCCTGCTGGGAGAGCAGGTAGCCGAGCGGGGTCTCGAAGAAGATCGAGTGCCGGGCCTTGACCACGAAGAGCGAGGACTCGTCCGGGACCAGCGGCTCGACCAGGCGCGCGTGCGGTCCCGCCAGCGCCTTGTCGAGCAGCTCGCCGTGGTGGGAGCGCCACTCGCCGAAGTTGTCGTTGACGTAGATCACCGGCGCGTCCTGCCGCCGTGCCCGCTCCAGCAGGCCGGAGATCACAGGAACCACCGTCTCGGCGGACGGGAGCAGCTGGTCGGCGTCCGGGTGGTCGTAGGTGTTGATCATGTCGATGACGATCAGTGCGGTCTTGCCCATGCCTTCAGGGTTCCACCGGGGCGCGCGATCAGGCATCCCCGGCGCATCCGGGATCGGAACGCCCTCAGACCCGCGCTCCCCGTGTCCGCCGGGCTTCCGGGCGCTCGACCGGCAGGAGTGCCCGCGCCTGCCGGGCAAGGTGCCGGTCGGTCGCGTCGTGCACACCCGGCAGGCGCTTGCCGGTGGACTTCGTCCTGGACACGGACGCGTCCGTGGTGCTGTGCACCTCCGCGGACTCCGGCCTGGTGCGGGCCGTCGACGGTGTGGTGGTGGCGTTCGAGGCGGACGACTTCCACGTCGGGAGCCGGTCCGGCTGGAGCGTGGTGGTGACCGGGCGGGACCCGACAGGGACCGGGGACTGACCGCAGGCGTCGCGTGGGTGGTCAATCCCCTTGCGCGGCACCGCCGTACGGGTGACGTACGGTACCGCCTGTGACCGCCTACACCTCTGAGAACACCCCGGGCCGTTACGGCCCGTACGCCACGCTCGAGACCGAGCCGCGCTCCGTCGGCCGGGTGCGCACCGAGTACTCGCCGGCGTACGACGGCGACCCGGACCCCGGGGAGGTCGTCTGGACCTGGGTGCCGTTCGAGGAGAACGACGGCCGGGGCAAGGACCGGCCGGTGCTGGTCGTCGCCCGCGAGGCGGCCGGGACGTTCCTCGCCGTGCAGCTGTCGAGCAAGCGGCGCACCGGCGACCGGGAGTGGGTGCCGATCGGCAGCGGGCCGTGGGACCGGTCGGGGCGTGAGTCCTGGGTGGACGTCGACCGGGTGCTGCGGCTGCACGAGCAGGGCATGCGCCGGGAGGCGTGCGCGCTGGACCGGATGCGGTTCAACCTGGTGCGGCAGCGGCTCAGGGAGCGCCACGGCTGGAGCTGACCGCCGCCGGCCCGGCCGGCAGGTCCGCGAAGGTCCGCTCGAACGCCGCGCGGACCTCGCCGTCGCGGGTGCGGTCCAGGACGGCGAACGCCACGTGCCCGAAGGCGCCGTGGAAGCGTCCGCCGGGGCCCAGGGACGCACGGAACGCCTCCGCCACCTGTGCCGGGTCGTTGCGGAACACCCCGCAGCCCCACGCGCCGAGCACCAGGCGCCGGTAACCGTGGGCGGCCGCCGTCTCCAGGACGCGGCCCGCGCGGCGGACCAGCACGCCGGGCAGCTCCCCCGGCCGCTCGGGCGCCGTGGAGCGGATCACGCCCGCGTTGGGCGCCGGCGAGGTGAGGAAACCGACCGTGAAGGGGGCGTCCAGCAGGCCGCCCCGGTCGTCGCGGAACACCGGCACGGCCGGCACGTGGATCACCCGGTCGGTGTAGAACGGGTCCCGGTGGGCGCGGTGGTGCTCGTAGAAGCCGGGCGCCCGCAGCAGGCACGTGTACAGCGCCGAGGCGCGGCACAGGGCCTCCTCCTGGGCCTGCGCGCCGTTGAGGTAGCCGCCGCCCGGGTTGCGCGCCGAGGCGAAACCGAGCACGGCCACGGGATCCGCGCCGTCCGCGCCGGTGAGGCGACGGGCGGCGTCCAGACTGCTCTCGCCGGTCACCTCGAACCGGGTCCGCACCGGGCTGGACCGCGGCACCGCGACCGGTTCCGGTCCGTGCAGGGTGGTGCCCTGCCGCGCGGCCTCGACGGCGGGCCCGATCCGCACCTCGCGGCCGTCCGGCGCGCGGTAGGCGCCCTCCGCCACGATCTGTTCCGTCTCCCGGGCGATGCCCCGCAGGCGCGCGCTCACGGCGCCACCCCCGTAGCCGCCGTGACCGCGCCCCGCGCGTCCCCCCTCGTCGTGCTCACGCGAGCATCCTGAGTGATGCTGGTCACGCGGCGCAACGCGGTTTCCGCCGCCCCGGACGGTCCGGGACCGGCGGCGGGAGGCCCCGGCGGCGGGCGGGACGCGGAGGTGACCGACCCCTCACGCCCCGCCGGGCGCCCTTGTGCGGGGCGGCCCGAGGGTTTTGGGTGGACGCGTTGGTGCCGGCCAGGACCGGGCTCCGGGCCGGCGACATGGTGGTGTCTCAGGAGGATTCCCGCATGTCAGATCCGTCGAGCGGCTGGGCGCCGTCCCGCGCGGCCGTCACCGAAGCCGAGGCGGAGGCCCTGGTACGGGGCATCTGCTTCAAGACCGGACCGCCCCGCCGCCTCGGTGTGGAAGTCGAATGGCTGGTCCACGAGCTGCGCGACCCGCGGCTCCCCGTCTCCCGTGAACGACTCGAAGCGGCCTACGCCGCACTGCGCGCGGTGCCCCTGCGTTCGGCGCTCACCGTCGAACCCGGCGGCCAGCTCGAGCTCAGCTCGCCGCCCGCCGCGTCCCTCACCGAGTGCCTGACCACCGTCTCCGCCGACCTGGACGCCGTCCGCGCGGTCCTCGGCCGGGACGGCCTCGCCTTGGCCGGCATGGGCCACGACCCCTGGCGGACCCCCCGCCGCTACCTCCGCCGGCCGCGCTACGACGCGATGGAGGCCGCCCTCGACCGCACCGGCGCGGCCGGCCGGTACATGATGTGCACCTCCGCCTCGGTGCAGGTGTGCGTGGACGCCGGCCACGAGGAGCCCGGCCCGCTCGGCCACGTACGCCGCTGGTGGCTGGCCCATCTGCTGGGAGCCGTCCTGGTGGCGGTCTTCGCGAACTCCCCCGTCTCCGCCGGCTGGCCCACCGGCTGGCGGTCCACCCGGCAGCTGCGCTGGGCGCAGATCGGCGCCGGACGGGCCGGCGCCCCCGCGCTGGACGCCGACCCGCGCGGCGCCTGGGCCCGGCACGTGCTGGACGCGCCCGTGATGTGCGTACGCCGGGCCGACGACGGGCCGTGGGAGGTGCCGGAGGACCTGTCGTTCCGGCACTGGACGCGCCGCCGGTCGCCGCGCGCGCCCACGCACGACGACCTGGACTACCACGTCACCACCCTGTTCCCGCCGGTCAGGCCGCGCGGCCATCTGGAGCTGCGGATGATGGACGCGCAGCCCGGCGACGACGGCTGGACGGTGCCGCTGGCCGTGACGGCGGCGCTGTTCGACGACCCGGAGGCCGCCGAGACCGCCTACCGGACGGTGAAGCCCCTGGCCGAGCGGACACGGGGCGTGCCCGCGCCGCAGAACCCGCTGTGGCGGGACGCGGCCCGCGACGGTCTGGCCGACCCGGAGCTGCGGGAGACGGCGGCCGTCTGCTTCGCGGAGGCGCTCGACGCGCTGCCCCGGCTCGGGGCCGCGACCGCCCTGGTCGACCGGGTCGCGGCGTTCCGGGACCGTTACGTCGCCCGGGGCCGCTGCCCCGCCGACGACCTGCTCGACGCGTGGCGCGCGGAGCACGACGGGCGTACCGCGTCCGGCACGCCCCTCACCCCCCACCCGCACGGGAAGGACGTCGTCCCATGACCGACCCCGCCCTCGACGCCGAGACCCTGCGCGAGCGCGCGGTCGCCTCCCTGGTCGTCGCGCGGGACCGCACCACGCTGCTGACCAGCTGTGTGGAGGACCCCGACCTGACCGCGCAGCACTCGCCGCTGATGTCGCCGCTGGTGTGGGACCTGGCACACGTCGGCAACCAGGAGGAGCAGTGGCTGCTGCGCGCGGTGGCCGGCCAGGAGGCGATCCGCCCGGAGATCGACAGCCTCTACGACGCCTTCGAGCACCCGCGCGCCGAACGCCCGGGCCTCCCCCTGCTGTCGCCCGAGGAGGCCCGCCGGTACGCGGCCGACGTGCGCGGACGGGTGCTGGACGTGCTGGAGCGCACGGCGTTCGACGGGAACCGGCTGACCGAGGCCGGGTTCGTCTTCGGGATGGTCGCCCAGCACGAGCAGCAGCACGGCGAGACCATGCTGATCACGCACCAGCTCCGGAAGGGCCCGGCCGCCCTCACCGCGCCCGGCCCGGAGCCGGTCACGCCGTACGCCGGGCCGGCCGAGATCCTGGTGCCGGGCGGCCCGTTCACCATGGGCGCCTCGGCCGAGCCGTGGGCGCTGGACAACGAACGGCCCGCGCACCGCCGCGAGGTGGCGCCGTTCCGGATCGACGCCACGCCGGTCACCAACGGCGCGTACCAGGCGTTCGTCGAGGACGGCGGCTACGACGACCCGCGTTGGTGGACGCCCGAGGGCTGGGCGCACGTCCGCCGCGCCTCCCTCACCGCGCCGCTGTTCTGGCGCCGGGAGGGCGGGGTGTGGCTGCGCCGCCGCTTCGGCGTCACCGAACCGGTGCCGCCGGACGAGCCCGTGCTGCACGTGTGCTGGTACGAGGCCGACGCGTACGCCCGCTGGGCCGGGCGCCGGCTGCCCACCGAGGCCGAGTGGGAGAAGGCCGCCCGGTACGACCCGGCGACCGGCCGTTCGAGGCGCTACCCGTGGGGCGACGCCGATCCGACGCCCGAGCACGCCAACCTCGGCCAGCGCCATCTGCGTCCGGCGCCGGCCGGCGGCTACCCGGCCGGGGCGTCGCCGCTGGGCGTGCGGCAGCTGATCGGCGACGTGTGGGAGTGGACGGCGAGCGACTTCCTGCCGTACCCCGGCTTCGAGGCGTTCCCGTACAGGGAGTACTCGGAGGTCTTCTTCGGGCCGGAACACAAGGTGCTGCGCGGCGGTTCGTTCGCCGTGGACCCGGTGGCCTGCCGCGGCACGTTCCGCAACTGGGACCTTCCGGTCCGGCGGCAGATCTTCTCCGGCTTCCGCACCGCCCGCTCGGTGGAGGGCGCCTGATGTGCCGCCACCTCGCGTACGTGGGACCCGAGGAGCCGCTGGGCGCGCTGCTGGTGCGGCCGCCGCACGGTCTGTACCGGCAGTCGTGGGCGCCGCGCCGGCAGCGGCACGGCACGGTCAACGCGGACGGCTTCGGCGTGGGCTGGTACGCCGCCGGCGACCCGGTTCCGGCCCGGTACCGGAGGGCCGGGCCGGTGTGGGCGGACCTGTCGTTCACGGACCTGGCGCGGGTGGTGCGGACGGAGGCGCTGCTCGCGGCCGTGCGCGACGCGACACTGTCCGGCGCCGACGCGGAGGCGGCCGCGGCGCCCTTCGCGTCCGGGGCGTGGCTGTTCAGCCACAACGGCGCGGTGCCGGGCTGGCCGGGTTCGCTCGCGCCGCTGGCCGCCACGGTGCCGGCCGGGGACCTGCTGTCGCTGGAGGCGCGCACCGACTCGGCGTTCGTGTGGGCGCTGGTGCTGGCGCGGCTGCGGGCCGGCGACGCCCTGGGGCAGGCGCTGGCCGACACGGTCGCCGAGGTCGCCCGGGCGGCGCCCACGGCCCGGCTGAACCTGCTGCTCACCGACGGCGCCGCCGTCGCCGCGACCGCCTGGGGGGACACCCTGTGGTACCTCGTCCGGCCCGGCGGGGGCGCCGTCGTCGCCTCCGAGCCCTACGACGACGACCCGCACTGGCAGGAGGTGCCCGACCGCACCCTGCTCGCCGCGAGCCGCACCGAGGTGCTGCTCACCCCGCTCAAGGAGCCCTTCACGTGAGCCCGTTCCGTCTCACCCGCACCCTCCCCGAGGACGCCACCGCCGCCGCGCTGCGCGCCGACGTCCGCGCGGGACTGACCGGCAGCCCCAAGACGCTGCCGCCCAAGTGGTTCTACGACGCCCGGGGCAGCGAGCTGTTCGAGGAGATCACCGCGCTGCCCGAGTACTACCCGACGCGCGCCGAGCGGGAGATCCTGCTGGCCCGCGCCGACGAGATCGCCGCCGCGTCCGGCGCCCGCACCCTGGTGGAACTGGGCTCCGGCTCCTCGGAGAAGACGCAGCATCTGATCGCCGCCCTCACCGGGCTGCACGCGTACGTCCCGGTCGACGTCAGCGAGTCGGCGCTGACCGGGGCCGGGCGGGCGCTGGCGGCCGAACGGCCCGGCCTGGAGGTGCACGCGCTGGTCGCGGACTTCACCGCGGAGCTGACCCTGCCGGACACCCCGGGGCCGCGCCTGGTGGCGTTCCTCGGCGGCACCATCGGCAACCTGCCGCCGGCCGAGCGGGCCGCGTTCCTCGCCTCCGTCCGCGCCCTGCTCGCCCCGGGCGACGCGCTGCTGCTGGGCACGGACCTGGTGAAGGACGAGGGGACGCTGGTCCGGGCGTACGACGACGCGGCCGGGGTGACGGCCGCGTTCGACAAGAACGTGCTGAACGTCGTCAACCGGGAGCTGGGCGCCGACTTCGACCCGGACGCCTTCGACCACGTGGCGCTGTGGGACGCGGAGCACGAGTGGATCGAGATGCGGCTGCGCTCGCGCACCGCGCAGTCGGTGAAGATCCCGGCGCTCGGACTGGCCGTGGACTTCGCGGAGGGCGAGGAGCTGCGCACCGAGGTGTCGGCGAAGTTCCGGCGGGAGGGCGTGCGCGCGGAGCTGGCGGCCGCGGGGCTGGACCTGGCCCGGTGGTGGACGGACGGCGAGCAGCGGTTCGCGCTGTCGCTGAGCGTCGTGCGCTGACCGGCCGCCGCGCGGCGCGCGGGGGCGCCCTCAGTCGAAGGCGAGGGTCTCGGTGATGCGGCGCGCGGCGCGCTCGGCCTCCTTCGCGGGGTCGGCGCCGGTGAGCACCCTGGTCATGTACTCCTTGATCGGGTTGTCGGCCTCGACCACGCTCCACCGGGGCGTGGCCGGGGTCGCCCGGCCCCGTGCCGCGCCGGCCGCCATGGCCTCCAGCCCCTCCTCCCCCGCGACCGCGTCGGCGAGGTCCGCCTTGTTGGGGACGTAGTTCATGGTGCGGGCGAGTTCGGTGTTCCACCGGGCTCCGGTGAGGGCGGCGACGACCTCGACGGCGGCGTCCTCGGCGTCGGTGTTGGCCGGGACGACGAGGTCGGAGCCGCCGGTGAAGACGGCGCCGGGGCGGCCGGCCTCCTTGCCGGGGACGGGGAAGTAGCCGATCTCGTCCTCGAGTCCGGGGTTCTGCTGGACGATCGCGCGGACCAGTCCGGGGACGGCGACGATCTGCGCGACCCGCCCTTCGGCGAACACGCCTGCCTGCGGCGGGTGTTCCTCGTCGGCGTCGACGGGTCCGTCGCCGAGCCGCTGGAGCCGGCGGTAGAAGTCCATGCCGCGCAGGGCGGCCTCGCTGTCCAGGGCGCCCCGCCAGACGCCGTCGCGTTCGGTGGCGAGTTCGCCGCCCTCCTCCCAGATGAAGCCGGCCAGCGTGTACCAGTCCTGTCCGGCGAGGTAGATGCCCTGGGTGTCGCCGGTGTCGAGCCGCTCGGTGATCTCCAGCCACTCGTCGCGGGTCTCGGGCGGGGTGACGCCGGCCGCGCGGAACAGGTCCTTGCGGTACACGACGACGCGGTTGGCGGCGTACCAGGGGATGCCGTACTGCTGGGAGCTCCAGCGGCCGGGTTCGGCGAGGCCGGGCAGCCAGTCGTCGCGGCCCCAGTCGCGCATGGACTCCAGCGTGAGGTCGAGCAGGCCGTCGCCCTCGGCGTAGGCGGACACCTGGGTGTTGCCGACCTCGATGACGTCGGGCCCGTCGGGGTCCTTGCCGCGCAGGGCCTGCTGGACCTTCTCGCCGATGCCGGTCCACTCCTGGACGCGGATGTCGAGGTCGAGCGTCCGGTGCTCCCGCTCGAACTCCTCGGTGAAGCGGTCCAGGAAGTCCTGCGAGGCGCTGTGCTGCATCAGCCACACGGTGACGGTGCGCCGCTCCGCCGCGCTGTCGGACATCACCCCGCAGCCGGTGAGCAGGGAGGCGGACACACAGACGAGGGCGAGCAGACGGCGTCTCACGTGAGGTCCTGTTTCTCTGTCTGGCGGACAGGGCGGGGCCCGACGTGGGGGCGAGCAGGAGCTCGGACGGGTGCCCAGCATCTTGGTATGGACCAATGCCCGGGTCAAGGCCGTCGGGCGAACGGGGTGGACGTCTCGCGCCCGGACCCCGGGTGAGGCACGGTGGAGTGACGTGCGCCACAGGCGGTGGGGCCGCCGTGAGAGGAGCAGAGCATGTCGAACCACACCTACCGGGTCACCGAGATCGTCGGCACGTCGCCCGACGGCGTGGACGCGGCCGTCCGCAACGGCATCGAGCGGGCGTCGCAGACGCTGCGCCATCTGGACTGGTTCGAGGTGACGCAGGTGCGCGGACAGATCGAGGAGGGACGGATCGCGCACTGGCAGGTGGGGCTGAAGGTGGGCTTCCGGCTGGAGGAGACGGGCTGAGCCGCTCAGGGTCAGGTACGGCCCTCGCGCTCCTGCACGTCCCTCAGCTCGCCCGAGGGGGTCGCCCAGCGCGCCTGGACGACCGTGAACCCGGCCCGGCGGGCGTCCTCGCAGACCAGTTCGTCGTCGTCGACCAGCATCCGCACCTCCCGGGTGCGGGCCAGGCGGCGCAGCACGGCCAGCTTGGTGAACCGGGCGGGCCGGCGGTCGGCGTTGCCGCGCATGCGCAGCTCCCCCTCGGGCAGCCCCTGCGCGGCCAGCCAGTCCAGGGTGTCGCGGCGGCAGCGCTCCGGCCTGCCGGTGAGGTAGACGATGTCGCACTCACGGGCGCTGTCCCGCACCAGCGCGATGCCCTCGGCGAGCGGCGGGTCGTGCGGCGCGGCGGCGAAGAAGCCGTCCCAGTCGCGTGGCCTGCGCTCCAGGAAGTGCTGGCGGTGCGCGGTGCCGGCGAGGGTGTTGTCCAGGTCGAACACGGCCAGCGGACGCAAGATCCGGTCCGTGCGATCGGTGCGGTCGGTCACCCTCACACCCTAGGCGGCCCGCGCAGGAATCCTGGCGGCTCCCCGGTGTTGGACCCGGTATGAGTTCCGTGATCGCCACGACCCGCTTCTCCGTCCTCGACCGCTCACGGGTCCGCGAAGGACACACCGCACCCGAGGCCCTGCGGGACACGGTGAGCCTGGCACGGGAGGCGGAGCGGCTCGGGTACCACCGGTTCTGGGTGGCGGAGCACCACGGGGTGCCCGGGGTGGCCGGTTCGGCGCCGACCGTGCTGGCGGCGGCCGTCGCGGGGGCGACCCGCACCATCCGCGTCGGCACCGGCGGGGTCATGCTGCCCAACCACCAGCCGCTGGTCGTGGCCGAGCAGTTCGGGGTGCTCGCCTCGCTGTTCCCGGACCGCATCGACATGGGTCTGGGCCGCTCGGTGGGGTTCACCGACGGGGTGCGCAAGGCGCTCGGGCGCGACAAGGGCGACGCGGAGGACTTCGCCGGCCAGATCGACGAGCTGCTCGGCTGGTTCCGCGGCACCTCCCCCACCGGGGTGCACGCCCGGCCGTCCGAGGGGCTGACCGTGCCGCCGTTCGTCCTGGCCATGGGCGAGGGCGCGGACATCGCCGCCCGCGCCGGGCTGCCGATGGTCATCGGCGACCTGCGCGACCGCGACCGGATGCGCCGCGGCATCGACCGCTACCGCGCGCGGTTCCGCCCCTCCGCGTGGGCGGACGAGCCGTACGTGGTGGTCTCCGGCACCGTGGCGGTGGCGGACACGGCCGAGCGGGCCCGGCGGCTGCTGGTCCCGGAGGCCTGGTCGATGGCGTACTCCCGCACGCACGGCACCTTCCCCCCGCTGCCGCCCGCCGAGCGCGTCGCGTCCCTCGCCCTGGGCGCCAAGGAACGCGGCTTCTACGAGGCGGGGCTGTCCGGACAGCTCGCCGGCACGGAGGAGGAGGTGGAGCGGGAGCTGGAGGCGCTGCTGAGGGACACCGGCGCCCAGGAGGTCCTCGTCACCACCAGCACCTACGACCGCGAGGCGCTGCTGGACTCCTACCGGCGGCTCGCCGCCCTCGCGGGGCTCGACGGCAGCGCGACGCGCCGGTGAGCTCACCGGCGCGTCGCGGGGAGAGCGGGGACGGGGGCGCTACTCGCGGCCCCGTCCCGGGACGTCACGGCCCCGTCCCGGGACGTCACGGCCGCGGCCCGGGACGTCGCGGCCCCGGCGGCCGGATTCCTCGGTCATCTCCGTCTCGGCCTCGATGCGCTCCTTGCGCACCTGGCCGCGCACGGTCTCGTTCTCGACCTTCTCCTCGGTGGTCATCCGGACGCGCTCGACCGGCACCGCCTCGGTGGTGACCACGGGGCGCTCCTCGTGCAGCGTGACCTCGTGCTGGTCCTCCTTGAAGGCGGGGCCGGACTCGGCCTCCTCGCGGTTGGCGTCCGTGATCGGCTCGCGCTCCACGCGCACTTCCTCGTGGCGGACCGGGACGGTCTGCTGCACCTCCTCGGTCACCACGTACTTGCGCAGGCGGGCCCGCCCGGTCTCGTGGCGTTCGACGCCGACGTGCATGCGCTCCTCGGAGCGCGTCATCGCGTCGTCGGTGCCGTGCTTCCCGGCCTCGCCGCGGTGGGACATGGCGCCGGCGGCCCCGGCGGTGCCGGGCCGGTCGGCGGTGGTGCCCCTGGCGCCCGTCGTGCCGGCCGTGCCGGACGTGTCGCCGCGGCGTCCGGTCGCCGCGCCCGCGGCACCGGCCGCGCCCGCCGCTCCGGCGGTTCCCGACGTCCCGGCGGTTCCGGCCTCGCCCGTGGTGCCGCCGCTGTCCCCGGGGGCGTCGCCGAGGACGTTGTCCCAGTTGACGCCGTAGTACTCGTACAGCCGGTGTTCCTCGTCCACCGACAGATGGCCGCCCGCGTCGATGTCGACGGCCGGGGCGCCCTTCACCTTGTCCTTGGGGTAGGGCACCTCGAGGTGGTCCTGGACCAGGGAGGCGTCACGGATGGGCACGAACGACTCGCTGGAGCCGAACATCCCGGTCTTGACGGTCACCCACTCGGGGCGTCCACTCGCGTCGTCGAGGAAGACGTGCTTCGCGTCGCCGATCTTGTTGCCGTCCCCGTCGTACACGGGGTGGTCCAGCAGGATCGGGATCTCATCGCGGGTGATCATCGGTCATCACCCTCCTCTCGGGTCACTCCTCTCCGGTTCTCCTGATTCAGGAGGTGAAAAACGGAACAAAGGCGACGAAATGCGCTTTATTTTCCACAGTGCGGTACGCGGGTGTCCGGGAACGCGAGACGGGGCCGGAAGGAGCACCTCTTCCGGCCCCGCCCGTCCGCACCTTCCGGCGAACGTCGGTGAGGGGTGACTACCGCTTGCCCGTCCTGCGGGCCGCCCGCAGCCACTCCTTGTTCATCCCCGTGATGGAGGTCAGCGGGATGCCCTTGGGGCAGGCGGTGGCGCACTCCCCGGCGAGGGTGCAGCCGCCGAAGCCCTCCTCGTCCATCTGCGCCACCATGTCCAGCACCCGGGTCTCCCGCTCGGGGGCGCCCTGCGGCAGCACGTTCAGGTGGTTGATCTTGGCCGAGGTGAACAGCATCGCCGCGCCGTTGGGGCAGGCCGCGACGCAGGCGCCGCAGCCGATGCACTCGGCGTGCTCGAAGGCGAAGTCCGCGTCCGGCTTCGGCACCGGCGTGGCGTGCGCCTCGGGGGCGGAGCCGGTGGGCGCGGTGATGTAGCCGCCGGCCTGGATGATGCGGTCGAAGGCGGAGCGGTCGACCACCAGGTCCTTGATCACCGGGAAGGCGGCGGCCCGCCACGGCTCGATGTCGATGGTGTCGCCGTCCTTGAAGGACCGCATGTGCAGCTGGCAGGTGGTGGTGCGCTCGGGCCCGTGGGCGTCGCCGTTGATGACCAGCGAGCAGGCGCCGCAGATGCCCTCGCGGCAGTCGTGGTCGAAGGCGACCGGGTCCTCGCCCTTGAGGATGAGCTCCTCGTTGAGGGTGTCGAGCATCTCCAGGAAGGACATGTCGGGTGAGATGCCGTCCACCTCGTACGTGGACATGGCGCCGTCGGCGTCGGCGTTCTTCTGGCGCCAGACGCGCAGGGTGAGCTTCATGCGTAGCTCCGCTGGGTGGGGTGGACGTACTCGAAGACCAGGTCTTCCTTGTGCAGGACCGGAGCCTCGCCGGTCCCGGTGAACTCCCAGGCGGCCGCGTAGGCGAACTCGTCGTCCTTGCGGGCCGCTTCGCCCTCCGGCGTCTGGGACTCCTCGCGGAAGTGCCCGCCGCAGGACTCGGTGCGGTGCAGCGCGTCGAGGCACATCAGCTCGGCGAGCTCCAGGTAGTCGACGATGCGGTTGGCCTTCTCCAGCGACTGGTTGAACTCCTCGCCGGTGCCGGGGACCTTGATCCGCCGCCAGAACTCCTCACGGATCTGCGGAATGCGCTCCAGGGCCTTGCGCAGTCCGGAGTCGCTGCGCGCCATGCCGCAGAACTCCCACATCAGCTCGCCCAGTTCACGGTGGAACGAGTCGGGGGTGCGGTCGCCGTCGACGGACAGCAGCAGGCCCAGCCGGTCCTCGGTCTCGGCCAGCGCCTCCCGCACCGCGGGGTGGTCGCCGGTCACCTCGGCCGGGTTCGGGTTGCGGCCGAGGTAGTCGTTGAGGGTCGCCGGCAGCACGAAGTAGCCGTCGGCCAGGCCCTGCATCAGCGCGGACGCGCCGAGCCGGTTGGCGCCGTGGTCGGAGAAGTTGGCCTCGCCGATCGCGAACAGGCCGGGGACGGTGGTCTGCAGGTCGTAGTCGACCCACAGGCCGCCCATCGTGTAGTGCACGGCGGGGTAGATCCGCATCGGCACCTCGTACGGATCCTCGTCGGTGATCCGCTGGTACATGTCGAAGAGGTTGCCGTACTTGGCCTCGACGGCCTTCCGGCCCATGCGCTCGATGGCGTCGGCGAAGTCCAGGTAGACGCCCTGGCCGCCGGGGCCCACCCCCCTGCCCTCGTCGCAGACGTTCTTCGCGGCGCGGGAGGCGATGTCACGGGGCACGAGGTTGCCGAAGGACGGGTAGATGCGCTCCAGGTAGTAGTCGCGCTCGTCCTCGGGGATCTGCGCGGGCGGCCGGGTGTCGCCCTTGGCCTTGGGCACCCAGATGCGGCCGTCGTTGCGCAGCGACTCGCTCATCAGGGTGAGCTTGGACTGGTGGTCGCCGGTGCGCGGGATGCAGGTGGGGTGGATCTGGGTGAAGCAGGGGTTGGCGAAGTACGCCCCGCGCCGGTGCGCGCGCCAGATCGCGGTGGCGTTGGAGTTCATGGCGTTCGTCGACAGGTAGAAGACGTTGCCGTAGCCGCCGGTGGCCAGCACGACCGCGTCCGCGAAGTGGGTGGAGATCTTCCCGGTGATCAGGTCCCGGGCGACGATGCCGCGGGCCCTGCCGTCGACGACGATCAGGTCGAGCATCTCGGTGCGCGGGTGCATCTCCACGTTGCCGGCCGCGATCTGCCGGCTGAGCGCCTGGTAGGCGCCGAGGAGGAGCTGCTGGCCCGTCTGGCCGCGGGCGTAGAAGGTGCGGGAGACCTGGACGCCGCCGAAGGAGCGGGTGTCGAGCAGGCCGCCGTACTCGCGGGCGAAGGGCACGCCCTGCGCGACGCACTGGTCGATGATCTCGACGGAGATCTGCGCGAGGCGGTGCACGTTGGACTCGCGGGCGCGGAAGTCGCCGCCCTTGACGGTGTCGTAGAAGAGGCGGTGGACGGAGTCGCCGTCGTTGCGGTAGTTCTTCGCCGCGTTGATGCCGCCCTGCGCGGCGATGGAGTGGGCCCGGCGCGGGGAGTCCTGGTAGCAGAACTGGACGACGCGGTAGCCCTGCTCGGCCAGCGTGGCGCCGGCGGAGCCGCCGGCGAGGCCGGTGCCGACGACGATGACGGTGTGCTTGCGCCGGTTGGCGGGGTTGACCAGCTTGGCCTCGAAGCGGCGCTTGTCCCAGCGCTCGTGGACGGGGCCGGCGGGGGCCTTGGTGTCGGCGACCGGGGCGCCGGTCGTGTAGTCGGTGTACGAGGTCATGGTCAGCTCACCACTCCGGTCATGACGCCCACGGGGACGGCGAGGAAGCCGGCCGTGAGCAGCAGCGCAAGGGCGTTGGCGGTGGTCTTCAGGGCGCGGTCGCGGGTGCGGCTGCCGGCGCCGAGGGTCTGGGCGGCGCTCCAGAAGCCGTGCCGGACGTGCAGGCCGACGGCCAGCATCGCGACGATGTAAACGGTGTTGCCGTACCAGGTGGAGAAGGTGTCCACGACGTTCTGGTAGGGCTTGCCGGACTCGAAGCCGCCGGAGTGGACGGTGCCGGTGGTCAGGTCGAGGATGTGCCAGACGATGAACAGGGCGAGGATGACGCCGCCCCAGCGCATGGTGCGGGTGGCATAGCTGGCACGCGCTTTCTTGTGCACGTACTTGGTGGGGCGCGCCTTGATGTCGCGGCGGCTGAGCTGGTACGCGGAGACGGCGTGGGCGACCACGGCGAGGACGAGGACGACGCGGACGGCCCACAGCGTCCACTCGTAGTGCATGAACGGTTCGCCCAGGGTGCGCAGCCAGTGGGCGTAGTGGTTGAACTCCCCGGCCCCGAAGAAGATCTTCAGGTTGCCGAGCATGTGGACGACCAGGTACAGCAGCATGATCAGGCCGCTGACCGCCATCACTGTCTTCTTGCCGACGGTCGAGTCCCACACGGTGCGTGCCATGGACGGCCGTCGGTCCGTCCGCGTTGCCAGAGCCATGGCATCAGACGTTAGGGCCAGAGGCCCCCATCGGTCCAAGACATGGTACGGCTCGATTCGATAGGGAGCGCCTATCATGACCGCATGCAGTTCCAGCAGCTCCAGTACTTCGTGGCCGTGGCCGAGACCCGGCACTTCACGCGCGCCGCGGAACTGGTCCACGTCGCTCAGCCGTCGCTCTCCCAGCAGATCAAGGCGCTGGAGCGGGAGCTGGGCGCCGACCTGTTCCGGCGGGCGCGCGGCAACATCACGCTGACCGACGCGGGCGAGGCGCTGCTGCCGCTGGCCCGGCGGATCCTGGCCGACGCGGACACCGCCCGGCACGAGGTGCAGGAGGTGGCGCAGCTGCGCAGCGGCCGGGTGCGGCTGGGCGCCACGCCCAGCCTGTGCACGGGCCTGCTCCCGGACGTGCTGCGCGCCTTCCACGACCGCTACCCGGGCGTACGGCTGCTGGTCGAGGAGAGCGGCTCGCACGACCTGGTGCGGGAGCTGGCCCGCGGCGCGCTGGACCTCGCCCTGGTCGTGCTGCCGCTGCCGACGCCCTCCCCCGCGCTGACCACGGTGGAGCTGCTGCGCGAGGACCTGGTGGTGGTCTCCTCCCCGGACGCCCCGCACCCGGGTCGGGGGCGGCACGCCGTGCGGGTCGCCGACCTGGAGGGCGAGCGCCTGGTGATGTTCCGCCACGGCTACGACCTGCGGGAGCTGACCGTGGCCGCCTGCCGGGCGGAGGGGTTCGAGCCGGAGTTCGCGGTGGAGGGCGGCGAGATGGACGCGGTGCTGGGCTTCGTGCGGGCGGGGCTGGGCGTGGCGGTGGTGCCGCGCATGGTGGCCGCCCGCTCCGGCCTGGGCCTGCGGGTGACCCCGCTGGCCCGCCCGGGCCTGCACCGGACGATCGCCCTGGCCCATCGCAGCGACGTGGCGCCGCCCCGGGCGGCACGGGAACTGCAGCGGATACTGCTGGAGCGGTGACACCGGGCGCCGGTGCCGCCGGAACCGGACCCAGGTGACCTAGAGGACGTCCGGCGGCACGGGGGTGCCCTGGTGGTAGTACATGCGCCAGCCCGTCTCCTCGTCGCGCTTGCGCCACAGGGAGCTGCGGCGGGCGTGGCGGCCCTCGAAGCGGGTCTCGTAGGTGAGGTGCACCAGGCCGGGCGCGAGGAGGACGCCGGTGATGTCCGACGGTTCGTAGACCGCGCCGTCCGCCGCGCTGCCCGGGTGGCCGGCCAGGCCGGCGATCGTCTCCTCGTAGGTGTAGCGGCGGCCGGAGGCGCCCACCTCGGTGAACTCGGGGTCCAGCAGGCGCGTCGTCTCGGCGCGGGAGGAGCGCACGGCCGGGTCCAGGAGCCGCAGCTCCCCCTCGATCGCCGCCCGGACCGCCTCCGTCTCCTCGTCGGTCACCGCCCGCACCTCATCCCGTCGCGTCCACCAGGGCCAGCTTGTGCAGCCGCTCCGGCGGGCCCGGGCGGGCGTAGTACCAGCCCTGGGCCGTGTCGCAGCCGAGGACGCGGAGCTGTTCGGCCTGGGCGCCGGTCTCCACGCCCTCCACGGTGACCGCGAGGTCGAGGCTGTGGGCGAGCGAGACGATCCCCTCGACGATCTTGAGGTCGACGGGGTCGACGGGGAACTGCTGCATGCTCTGGGTGAAGGAGCGGTCCAGCTTGAGGACGCTCACCGGGAGGCGGCGCAGGTTGGCGAGGTTGGAGTAGCCGGTGCCGAAGTCGTCGAGGGCGATGTCGACGCCCATCTCGGCGAGCCGGCGCAGCGGCTTCAGCAGGTCGTCGTCGGCGCCGATGAGCGCGGACTCGGTGACCTCCAGGCACAGCGCGTCGGGGGTGACGCCGGTGCGCTCCAGGATCTCGACGGTGTCCTGCACGAGGCCCGGGTGGGTGAGCTGGCAGGGCGACAGGTTCACGTTGATGCGCAGCGGGCCGAGCGCGTCACCGCCGTGGGCGTCCCGCCACTCGCGGGCCTGGCGCACCGACTGCTCCAGCACCCAGCGGCCCAGCGGCACGATCAGCCCGGTGTGCTCGGCGAGCGGGATGAAGCGGTCCGGGGAGAGCACCCCGTGCTGCGGGTGGAGCCAGCGCACCAGCGCCTCGGCGCCCCGGACGCTGCCGTCGCCGAGGTGCACCAGGGGCTGGTACTCGATGAAGAACTCGCCCCGGTCCAGGGCCGTGGGCAGTGCCGTGGTGAGGCCGTGCCGGGTGATGGCGCGGGCGTCGGCCTCCGGGTCGGCGAGCTCGAACCGGTTGCCGCCCGCCGCCTTGGCCCGGTACATCGTGATGTCGGCGCTGCGCAGCACCTCCGCCGCGCTGCGCTCCCCCGCCGGTCCCTCGACGATGCCGATGCTGCCCCGCACGGTCAGCTCCCGCCCGTCGACGCTGATCGGGGCGAGGAGCGCGTTCATGATGCGGCCGGCCAGCTCGTCGACGGCGCGGCGGGTGTCGGGGCCGGTGGTGAGCGCCACGAACTCGTCGCCGCCGAGCCGGGCCACCATCTCGCCGGGCGCGGTGGCGCAGGACTGGAGCCGGTCGGCGACCTCGACGAGCAGCCGGTCGCCGGCCGCGTGCCCGAGGCTGTCGTTGACGGTCTTGAAGCCGTCCAGGTCGAGGTAGCAGAGCCCGAACCGCTGTCCGGGACCGGCCGCGAGGGCCTTCTCCAGTCGCTCGAAGAAGAAGGTGCGGTTGGGCAGCCCGGTGAGCGCGTCGTGGGTGGCCTCGTAGCGGAGGCGGAGGTTGAGCAGCCGCCGCTCGGTGGTGTCCTCCATGAGGGCGAGCTGGTACTGCGGTGCGCCGTCGGCGTCGCGCAGCAGGGAGACGGTGAGGTTGGTCCACAGGACCGTTCCGTCAGGGCGGTAGAAGGCCTTCTCGAGGTGGTAGTGCTCGCGCTCGCCGCTCACCAGTTCCTCGTAGAGCCGCCAGGTCTGCGGGGCGTCGTCGGGGTGCGTCCAGTCCTTGACGTTGCGGCCCGGCAGGGCCTGCCCGGTCAGGCCGAACATGCGCCGCAGCGCGCCGTTGACCTGGAGGATGTTGCCCTCGAGGTCGGCGATGCCGATCCCTATCGCCGCGCCTTCGAAGACCGCGCGGAAGCGGGTCTCGGTGGCGTGCAGGGCCTGCGCCACCACGCCCTGCGCCTCCAGCGCGGCCTTGGCGACGGCCTCCTGCTCGGCCAGCGTCCGCTCGCGCAGTGCCTCCGCGAAGCCGGCCGCCATGGCGTGCTGGAGCCGCGCGCTGCGCGCCCTGAGGGTCTCGCGGTCGCCGTCGCCGCCGCAGTAGAGGACGAGGTAGGCGTCGACGCAGTCCAGGGTGCGGCTGAGCGCCTCGGGGTCCGTGCAGTGCGCCTCGACCAGCGCCGCGCCGGCCGCCCGGCCCGCCTCCGCGTCGAAGGATCTCGCGCGCAGCGCCTCACTCAGCCGCCGGGCCACCGGGAGCAGCCGCTCCTCGAACTCGGGGCGGGTGGCGGCGGTCGAGGTCACCGGGTACACGGCCCGGCTCCAGATCGTCGCGAACCGGCGCAGTCTGTCCTCCGGCCCGTCCGGCTCCGCGCTCACGCCGCACGCCCCACGCCCGCGAGGCCCGAGAAGGCGTAGGGATCCTCGTCCTCCGGCGCGGTGTCGGGACGCCATCGAGGCATCGGCACCAGTCCGGGTTCCACCATGTCGTACCCCTCGAAGAACCGCGCGATCTCGTCGCGCGTGCGCATGATCAGCGGGTTGCGCGTGTCTCGGTACACGTCGACCGCCCCCTCGGCCCGCTCCGGCGGCAACGGGATCCCCTCGTACGCCGCGTGGGTGAGCACCAGCAGGCTCCCGGGTGCCAGGGCCTCGCGCAGTTCGGCCACCGCCCCGTACGGGTCGTCCGCTTCTTCCACGAAGTGAAGTATGGCAACGAGCAGCAGCGCCACCGGCCGATTCAGGTCGATCAGCCGGCCGACTTCGTCACTGCCGAGGATCTCCCGCGGCGTGCGGAGGTCGGCGGCGAGGACGTCCGCGCGGTCGTTGCCCTCCAGCACCGCTTTGCTGTGCGCGACCGCCACCGGGTCGTGGTCCACGTACATCACCCGGGCCCCGGGGTCGGCCGCCTGGGCCACCTCGTGCACATTCCCGAACGTGGGGATGCCGGAGCCGATGTCGAGGAACTGGGTGACGCCCTCGGCGACGGCGAACCGCACCGCCCGCCGCATGAACGCCCGGTTCGCCTGCATGATCTTGGGCAGTCCCGGCATGAACTCCATGGCCCTGCGGGCGGCTTCCCGGTCGACCTCGAAGTTGTGCGAACCGCCCAGGTAGTAGTCGTACATCCGGGAGACGCTGGGCACCGTGACGTCGATGCTCCGTGGGGCCCAGACGGGACGCTCCATGTACCTCTCCAAGGCGTAGGCGATCCGTTGTTCGAGCAGAGGCTACTGATCGCCCGCCAACGAGGCGACCCCAAACGGAAATTGACCATCCGTTCCCGGTCACTGCCTCTGGCACGTGCCCACTTTGCGGGTGCACAGGATCGTCACGTGATGTGATCACGTCACTCCGAAGGGTTCCGGCGCGCGGAGGAACCGAAGGAAAACGGTCCGCCCCTCCGCGGGCTCGCGGAGGGGCGGACAGGGGGCCGGCCGCGCCGGGACGGGCGCCCTGGGGAGGTCGTCACTCCTCCGGCGCGCCGACCGGCTTCCCGTCGGGCCGTACGGCGTACCAGGTGCCGCCGACGCCCTGACCGTTGGTGTCGCCGGGGGCCTCGTCGCCGGCGAAGGTGTAGAGGGGCCAGCAGTCGATCGTCTGCTGGTCGGCGCCGTCGGGCCGGGTGAAGGTCATGTAGCCCTTCTTCTGGATGCCCTCGGTGTCGGCGAAGTCGACCGGCGGGACGATCGGCCACTTCTCCACGCAGTCGCCGGTGCAGGCCGAGACGGGCTCCGGCCACGCCTCGTCCTTCATGAAGCGGTAGACCGTCATGCCGTTCCCGTCGACCACGATCTCGCCGAGCTCGGGGTCCTGCCGGGTGGAGAGCCCGGCCTGCTCGGCCGCCTGCGCCTTCTTGCCCTCCGGAGTGAACGCGAACCATTTGCCGCCCACACCCTGGCCCTTGACGTCACCGGCGTTGACGTCCTTGACGTACCGGTACGCCGGCCAGCCGTCCACGGTGAGCTGCTTGGTGCCGTCGGCCCGGGTGATCTCGCCGAGCAGCGCCTTGTCGATGCCCTCGCCCGCCGAGGCGTCGTCCGCGGGCACCGGCGGCCAGGTCTTCGCGCAGTCCCCGTCGCAGTTGGACTTCGGCGGGTTCGCGGAGTCCTGGTCGAACCGGTACAGCGTGAGCCCCAGTTCGTCGGTCACCACCTTGCCGAGCTCGGCGTCGGTGGCCACGTTCAGCCGGCCCGCCGTGTCGGCCGGCCGGTCCGGGGCCGGGGAGGTCCGGCCCGCCTGCGCGCCGCTGCCGACGCCGCCGAGGTCGCCCGGCGCCGTGATCCCCACGTTCTGGCTGGAGGGCGGCTGGGTGTCCTGACCGCACGCCGTCGTCAGGGTCAGCACCGCTGCGGCGCTCACCACCAGTGAGGCGGTCCGCCAGGAGGTCTTCATCGTCAGCTCCAGATGATCACAGAGGTGGTGCAGCGCCCTGCCGCGCCGCCGCTCGACGAGGGGTACGCACGACAGCACAGGTTGTGTTCAACGGCGGCCCGTTTTTCTTTTCTTAACTCCTTCGGGGCAATCCTCGGGCTTCCGCGCGTGTCCCGGCCCCGGACGACTCATGATCTTCGTCGTGCACGCACTCGTACCGACCCAAACCCGTACCGGGGTACGCGCGTTGACCGTGGTCACGCTGCTCTGGGCGCTGGCGGGCGCACCCGGCCAGGCGGCGGCCGACGCCTGCGCGTACGCCTCGACGGGGCCGGGCGGCACGGAGGCGGTGGCGATCGCGGGCTCCGTCGACTGGGACGTCCCGCCCTGTACCCCGCCTCCCCCGCCACCGTCACCCACGCCGACCCCCACTCCCACGCCGACCCCCACCCCGACACCGACTCCCCCGCCGCCGCCGCCACCGCCACCACCGCCCTCGCCGACGCCTCCGCCGCCGAAGCCCACTCCCACCGCGCGGCCCGCCCCGCCGCCCGCGGCGCGCCCCGCACCGCCGCCGCCCCGGCCGACGCCCACCGTCCGGCCGCGCCCGACGGTCCGCCCCGCACCGCCCCCGCCGCCTCCGGCGCCGAAGCCGTCCGTGACCCCGGGTCCCCGTCCGACCGTGCGGACCGTCACCTACCCGCGCCACCGCGCGACCGAGGTGCGGCGGCCGGCCCGGAGCACCACGTCCCCGCTCGTCTTCGTCCTGCTCATCATCACCCCGGCGGTGGTCGCCGTGGCCGCGCTCCGCCCGCGCTGACGACCGCCCCTCTCTCCCTGGAGGCACCTCTTGCCGGAATGGCTTGTTCTCACCCTCGCCATGCTCGCCGCCTGTGCCGTCGTGGTGATCATCACCCTTCTCCGGCACCGGAGGGCGGCCGAGGACGAGGACCCCAGCGAGACCCCGGACGTCATCGAGTACATGACGATGTGGATCGGCGTGGTGTACGCCATCGTCCTGGGTCTCGCCATCGCCGGCGTCTGGGAGGGCCGCAGCGCCGCCCAGGAGAACGTCCGGGCCGAGGCGGTCGCCCTGCACGAGATCTCCGAGCGGGTACGGGTCTATCCCGCCGAGATCCGCGACCGGATCCGTGACGATGTCAACGCCTATGTCGGACACGTCGTCACCACCGAGTGGCGCACCATGGCCGACCACGACCGGCTGACCGACGAGGGCACCGCACTGCTCGACCGGCTGCGCCACGACGTGACGGACTACGAACCGCGCAACGACTTCGAGGCGCAGGCCTACCAGCCGCTGGTGGACCAGGTGGCCGCCGCCGACCAGGCGCGCAGCGCCCGCGCGGAGTCGACCGGGGCGACCATGCCGGGCGTGGTGTGGTTCGGCCTGGTGACGGGCGCCGTCATCACCATCGGCATGATCTTCGCCCTGCAGATCCGGCGCACCCGCCGCGAACTGATCCTCGCCGGACTCTTCTCGGCGCTCATCGCCTTCCTGCTGTTCCTGATCTGGGACTTCGACGCCCCCTACAGCCGGGGCCTCGCCGCGACGGCGGAGCCGTTCCTGCGGCTCTTCCCGGAGGCCGGGAGCTAGCGGAACGCCGCTCTCGGCCCGAACCGCCGTGCGCGCACGACCGCGCCCCGGACACCGTCAGGGTCCGGGGCGCGGTCCTCGAGCGCATGCGGAACGGGGGACCGAGGGGGACAGCGGTTCAGATCCGCTTCTCGGCGCGACGGCGCATCCAGAAGACGCCGCTGCCGACGACCGCGGCGGCCACCAGCGACCCGCCGATCGCCATGTCGGCGGGGGTGGCGCCGGTGGTGCTGCTGCCGCCGATGCCGCCGCGGACGCCGCCGATGACGGTGAAGGCGGCCGGGCGGGTCAGGCTGCGGCCGGAGCAGTGGACGGTGATGTCGTAGGAACCGGGGCGGGCGTCGTTGTTGATGGTGGCGGTGCCCTTGGCGGTGTCGTTGGCACCGTGGACGGGCGTCAGATGCGTCCGCTGGAAGGCGTTCGAGGTGGCCGTGCCGCCGTTGGGGCAGCCGTCGACGGTGATGGTGAGCTGGCCGCCGCGGGCGATGACGCTGGGCAGGGCGACGATGTTGGACGGGTTGGGAACCCGCCCGCCGTCCGCGACGGCCGCCGGGGCGGCGACCCCGAGGACGGCGACCGCGGCGCCGGCGGCCGCAAGGGCACGTGTGTTGCGCATGTGTTCCTCCGCGGGAGACGCCCCGGGTCCCGTCCCCGGTCCGATCGGCGAGAAAGCGCCTCCCGGATAGACCCTCAGATGCCTTGCGCCGCCGCGCATTTCGGGAGTGGTCCGTACGGTTGAGGGCCGCGCCCGGCCCGGCCGTGCGGGCGGGGCCATCGCCGCAGGTCACGGACCGTCAGAGGATCTTCGTCCGGGATCACCCCGGATGGCGCACCCCGCCCGTCCGGAGGCCACCCGTTCGCCGCCGTCCCGTCGCCGGAGGCGCACCCTCCGCTTAGCGTTCACGTCATGCGCGAGTGACACGGCGACGGCCGTGTCGAGAGGGGAAGGCGAATGTCTGCTTTCGAGCCGGCCGAAGCCGAAGAGGAGGCGCGTCCGAGGAGGCGCGCTCCGTGGGGCGTGATAGCGCTGGTCCTGCTCACCGGTCTCGCGCTGCTCCGCAACGGCTCCGGGGAGTTCGACGTGGGCCCGCCGCAGCCGGCCGGCGCGGCCGCCGCGGACAGCGCGACCCCCGGCGTCACCGTCGGCGCGCTGCCGCCGCTGCCGTACGCGGTGCCGGACCGGGTGCGGATCCCGGCGATACAGGTGGACGCGCCGATCGTGCCGGTGGGCCTGGACGCGGAGGGCTGGGTGGACGCGCCGCCGCCCGAGGACCCGAACCTGGCGGGCTGGTTCACCGGCGCGGTCACGCCGGGCGAGAAGGGCACGGCGGTCGTCGTCGGACACGTGGACAACGCGCAGGGCCCGGCCGTGTTCTACGGGCTGGGCGCGCTGAAGAAGGGCAACCGGGTCGAGATCGCCCGGGGGGACGGCAGGACGGCCGTGTTCGAGATCTACGGCGTGGAGGTCTTCTCCAAGAACGACTTCCCCGGCGACCGGGTGTACGCGTCCAAGGGCACCGCGGAGCTGCGGGTCATCACCTGCGGCGGCGGCTTCACCCAGCAGGACGGCTACGACGGCAACGTGGTCGCCTTCGCCCGCCTGGCCGAGGTCCGCTGAGCGGGTCCCCGCCCGGGGCGGGCGGGGGCCTCTCAGGGGTTCTCAGAGGTACTCACGGCGGGGCACGGTGACGTGGTAGCCGGAGTCCAGCAGGTGCGGCAGATAGGAGCGCAGGGCCTTCACGCTCTGCGAGCGGTCGCCCCCGGCGTCGTGCGAGAGCACCACGACGCCGGGGGCGGCGCCGTCCTCGACCCGGCCGACGATGGTGCGGGTGCCGGGCTCGGTCCAGTCGAGGGTGTCGACGGTCCAGGCCAGGGGCTCCATGCCCAGTTCCGCGCCGAGCTGGAAGGCGGCGCGGTTCCAGGCGCCGTAGGGGGCGCGGAACCACTCCGGACGGGCGCCGTAGTGCTCCTCCACGACGTCGCTGGTGCGTTCCATCTCGGAGCGGATGCGGGCGCGGCGCAGGCCGGTGAGCAGGGGGTGGGACCAGGTGTGGTTGCCGACCACGTGTCCCTCGTCGGCCATGCGGGCCAGCAGGTCCGGGTGGTAGGCCGCCATCTCGCCGCACACGAAGAACATCGCGCGCACCTCGTGGCGGGCCAGGGTGTCGAGGATGTCGGGGGTGTAGCGGGGGTCGGGTCCGTCGTCGAAGCTGAGCACGATGGTGCGGCCGTTCTCGGGCACCTTCAGCAGCGGCTCCTTGCGCACCGGGGTCCTCCCGGGCGCGGCGCGCGGGGGGCCGTAGCCGGTCAGGGGCCTCAGACGGTACTCGGAGGGTCTGAGCGGGCGGCGGGCCGCGGGCGCTCCGGCGACGGGCGGCGGCGCCGGAGCGCCCCGGCCCCCGGCCCCCGGCACGAGCGCCGCGGCCACGCCTGCCGCGCCCAGCGCGGCGGCACCGGCGAACAAGGCCCGGCGCCGGGTGAGCGAGTGATCCTTCTGCATGACTCATCAGTCGCCCCGCGGAGGTCCGGCGCAGCTCCGCGACACCGGTGCGGCGGCACGATTTCACCTGGTCGGCGCAGCATACGGCGGAGTTCCGCGGGGACCGCACGTCCGGCCGGGGGACGCTCCGACGGCCTCGCGGCCGTGACGGAACAGCGGTCCCGTCGGTTCGGGCGGGGCACGGACGGCCCGAAGGTGATCGTGGCCGGGGGGCGGCTCCGACTCGTCACTGCGCGCGGCGGCGTACGCCTCGGACCTGGCGCGGCGTCAGGGCGCGCTGCCCGCCCTCGCGTACGTGCAGCCGGTGCCGGCGGCCGGGGCGGCCGAGCCGAGCGACATCGGCACGCCGCCGGCGTTCGTGGTGGCGTGCACGGCGGTGACCGTGCTGCGCCACCGGCGGCCGGGGCTGCCGCGCGCCTTCCGTGCGCCGCGGACGCCGGTGGTGCCGGCGGGGGTGTGGTGTCCCCGGCCCTGCTGATCACGTTCCTGCGGTGACGGACCGGGCGCGGTTCGCCGTGTGGTGCGCGGTCGGCCTGGTCGTCTCCTCCGGTTACCGGTTACCGGTGACGGCGCGGGGTCAGAGGGTCTCCAGGAAGTCGGACAGGACGCGGACGAACGCGTCGGGGCGTTCCATGGCCGAGTAGTGGCCGGTGCCGTCGACGGTGGCGGTCCGGCCGTCGGGGACCGCGCCGGCCAGCCGCTCGGCGGCGGCGTGCAGATCGGCCGGCTCCAGGGAGCCGTTGACGGCGAGCAGCGGAACGCGGATCTCGCCGGCCCGGTCGAAGGAGCCGGTCACCCGGACCAGCCAGTCCTTCTCGTCGGGGCTGTGCTTGGACAGCGTGTGCAGGGCCATCTCGCGGACGCGGCGCAGGATGTCCGGGTCGATGTCGCCCGCCGTACGGTCCGGGCCGGGCACGAGCCGCAGGAAGGCGTCGAGCCAGGCGCTGACGTCGCCGGCCGCCAGCGC
Source organism: Streptomyces sp. DH-12 (assembly GCF_002899455.1). Taxonomy (GTDB): domain Bacteria; phylum Actinomycetota; class Actinomycetes; order Streptomycetales; family Streptomycetaceae; genus Streptomyces. The sequence goes on from NZ_PPFB01000001.1 coordinate 880,958, forward strand.
CCGGTCGATCGTGCCCTGAAGCTCGCGGTGCCAGGGGTCGGTGTAGCGGAAGTCACCGGTCGCGGCCCCGGCGGTGACCACCGCGCGGACCACGTCGGGGTGTTCGAGCACGGTGTCGGTGGCGATCACGCCGCCCATGGAGAGACCCACGAGAACCGCGGGTCCGGCGTCGAGGTGGCGCAGCAGCGCGGCCAGGTCGTCGGCCCAGCGGAACGGCTCGGTGGCGTTGGCGGAGAAGCCGTGGCCGCGCGTGTCGGGGGCGATCACCCGGTACCGCCGGGCGAGGACGGGCACGTGGTCGTCCCAGACGCGGTGGTCGAGGAAGCCGGAGTGGAGCAGGACGACGAGGTCGCCGGAGCCGGTGTCGCGGTAGGCGAGGTCGCCGTCGGCGGACGGGAGGAAGCGGAGATCCGAAGCACCATTCATGACAACTAGGGTGTCATCTTGCTGCCACTTTGACAACCTGGATGTCATGATGGACGGGTGACGGACCACGACACCCCCCTCCCCCCGGACGAGCTCGGCCGTCGCCTCACCGAGGTGTACGACCTGGTCGGTCCCCTGTACCGGCGCGCCCAGCGCAGCGTCGAGCACGGCCTGACGGACGGTGAACTGTCCCTGGGCGTGCGCGCCGTGCTGACCCTGCTGCACCGCAACGGACCCATGACGGTGCCGCAGATGGGCCGGGCGCAGGCGATCAGCCGCCAGTTCGTGCAGCGCATGGTGAACGACGCGGCGGCCCGGGGCCTGGTGGAGAGCATCCCCAACCCGGCCCACCGCCGCTCCTCGCTGATCCGCCTGACCGAGCGGGGCGCCTCGGCGATCGGCGAGGTGCTGGACCGGGAGCACGCGCTGCTGCGGGAGACCGGCGGCAGGCTGACGGACGCCGAGGTGACGGCGTGTCTGCGCGTGCTGGGCGAACTGCTCAAGGCGCTGGACCACGTCGACGACGACTGACGGTTCCGCCGGGGTCCCGGCCGTCGGCCGTTCGGGACCGCCCTCGGTGACGCCCCGGTGACGCCGGTCCGCGACCGCACCCGCTTCGGCGGCCGTCACACCGCCACGGCCCGGTGGGCGGCGTCCCGGCCGGCACGGTCGCCGCCCGGTTCCGCCGCGGGCGCGGGCCGGCCGAGCCGGCCGACGCGACCGGTACGGACGCCCTCGCCCTCAGCTCTCGCCCTCAGCCCTCCCCGCCCGCCATCACGAGCCCGTCCTTCGCCGCGCCCCGGCTGAACACCACGTCGCGGATGCGGTCGCGCACGGCGTGCAGTTCGGCTCCCCGGGCCAGGGCCTGGTCGAGGTCGAGGACCCGGCCGGCGTCGACGTCGTAGAGCTGGGGGACGAACTCGGCGCGGGTGACCTCCCAGCGGCCGCCGGGGCGGGACGGCGGGGAGAAGGTGAAGCGGCCGACGGTGGACTGGTTGCCGCGCGGGTCCGTGCCCCCCTCCGGGCCGGTCGTCGCGCCGGCGATCTGGTCGCCCATGCCGTAGACGACCCAGGTGCCGTTGACCTTCTCGTACGCCTGCGGGACGTGGGCGTGGGCGCCGAGGATCAGGTCGATGTCCGGGCGGCCGCCGCTTCTCGAGGCGGTGAGGGAGCGGGCGAGGGAGAGCTGGAGGTCGTCGGGTTCGTCCTGCCACTCGGTGCCCCAGTGCAGGGAGACGACCACGACATCGGCGCCGGCCCCGCGGGCGGCGCGGGCGTCGGCGACGATCCGCTCCTCGTCGATCAGGTTCACGGCCCACGCCCGGTCCGACGGCAGCGGATGCCCGTGGGTGCCGAAGGTGTAGGCGAGGTGCGCCACCCGCGCCGCGCCCGCCTTCAGCAGCGTCGGCGTGGCGGCCTCCTGGGCGGAGCGGGCCGAGCCGGCGTGGCGCACTCCCGCCCGGTCGAGGGCGTCCAGGGTGCGGCGGATTCCGGCCTCGCCGTCGTCCAGGGTGTGGTCGGAGGCGGTGGAGCAGCCGTCGTAGCCGGTGGCGGCGAGGCCGGCGGCCACGTCCGGCGGTGACGTGAGGAGGGAGCGACCGCCGTAGTCGCCGTCCGCGCCGTGGACGGTCTCCATGTGACACAGCGCCAGGTCCGCGCGGGCGACGACGGGCCGGACGCCGGAGAGCATCGGCCGGAAGTCGTGTCCGCTGCCGCCGGCGTCGTACCGGGCGCGTTCGACGACCGAGGCGTGGGGCAGCACATCGCCCGACGCGACCAGGGTGAAGCCGCGCTGGGCCGTCGCCGGGGGAGCCGGACGTCCCTGTGCCGGCGGCTCGTGGCCGCGGGCCTGGCAGGCGGCGCCCGCGGCGAGGACGGCGGTCAGGACGAGGGCCAGCTGTCTGCTGCGTGCGATCATCACGTCACCCCGCTGTGGTCGTATTTATGGATGAACAGGTAAAAATCCTCCTCTCGTCGCGTGGCGCTCCGACACGCCCTTTAGGCCGTCCGGCGTGCGAGAACAGCCGTCTCGACCGTTCGTCGAACCGTTCGTCGACGCGATCGACCGTCCGTCGCACACTCCTGTGCGCGCCCTGTCCCCCGGCCGCGGCGTGCGTTGCCATACGGCCATGACGGCCGGAATGACACTCACGCACGGGACCACCGCCGAGCACGAGCTCGCCGCACTCCAGCGGGAGCACGGCCGGCCCCTCTTCGCGTTGCTGCTCCGGCTCTGCGACGGGGACCGGCAGCGTGCGGAGGACCTGGTCCAGGAGACGCTGGTGCGCGCCTGGCAGCACCCCGAGGCCCTGCGCGCCGAGAACTTCGACTCCGTACGCCCCTGGCTGCTGACCGTGGCGCGGCGGCTCGCCATCGACGCGCGCCGCGCCCGACAGGCGCGTCCCGCCGAGGTCGGCGACGCCGTGCTGGAGAACGCCCGGGTGATCTCCGATCACGCGGAACGGGCCGCCGCGATGCTCGACGTCCGGGAGGCTGTGAAGACTCTCACTCCCGAGCACCGTGAGGTCCTGGTGCTCGTGTACTTCCAGGGGGCGAGTGTGGCGGAAGCGGCGGCTGCCCTCGGGATCCCGCCCGGTACGGTGAAGTCCCGCGCGTACTACGCGCTGCGCGCCCTGCGCCGGGTGCTTCCGGGCTACGCCTCCGACATGCGGTGAAACCAGCCGTCGGGTCAAACCTCCGTAAAGCGCCTTGCCGTGGAACCCGGTTGGGGATCGGCTGTCCTCATCCGTGTTCCGGACCGGGGACCCGGGCTCGGGCGACGCGCACGCACCGGAGGAGGCAGGAAGGGATGCTGCACAGAGGTCGAGAGAACGCGGAGGGCGACGGCCGGCCGGACGTCCCCATGGCCTGGTTCTACGCCGAGTACATCGCGGACGAGCTGCTGCGCACCGGCGACCTCATGCCGCCGACGTCCGTGGAGTTCCGGGCGGGCCGGGACGCGCTGGCGCTGACCGTGTTCCTGTCCGACACCGACGGCGAGCTGTCCGGCATCCGGGTCATCACCCAGCTGGAGACCTGGCTGTCGCTGACCGCCTACGACCAGCCGTGGCAGGAGTGGGTGCAAGGCCGCCTGGACGACCTGGCCGCGGACGCCGCCGCGTCCGGCCGGGGCACGCCGGGCCCGGACCTGGAGCTGGCGGTGGAGGCCTGGCGCTGGCTGCGGGAGACGGAGCTGCTGGCCCCGGATCTGAACGCGGTGCCCGGCGGCGGGGCGGCCGGGGAGGACGAGGGGCCGAAGGTGTGGACGCCGGCGTGGCAGCTCGGACTGCCGCTCGGACACCTCGCCATCCACCTCTTCTAGGAGCCGCGCCGGCCCGGTCCGCGGCCCGCGGGAGATCCGGCCGGTCCGCGGGCCGCGGGTCTCCGAACGCGTAGGTCACGATTCGGTGCGTGGCTGAGTCATCCGGCTGCCTGGTGCGTACCGGTGGGAGCAAGGAGCAACCCCACCCGCACCCGACGGCACGAGGATTCGGCATGAGGTCCCTGGAGAGGCATCGCGACGTCGGCGCCTACGCGCTCGGCGTGCTGGACGAGGCGGAGGCGTTCCGCTTCGAGGACCACCTCATGGAGTGTCCCCGCTGCGCCGTCCAGGTGACCGCGTTCGGCCCCGCGACACGCCAGTTGATGCTCTACCGGAGCGCGACCCCGCGCATGGTCCACCCGATGGCGCAGCCCTCGCCGCGGATGTCGGACCGCCTGCTCGCGCAGGTGTCGCTCCGGCGGCGCGCCGGGCGGCGGCGGACGCTGCTGGCGCTGGCCGCCTCGGTGGTGCTGGCGGTGTCCGTGCCGGCGGTCACGGTGGTGGCGCGGGGCGGCGACGGGCCCCGCCCGCTGACCGTGGAGGCGACCGACGAGCGCTCCGGGGTGTGGGCCGAGGTGGAGGTCGAGGACCGCGAGTGGGGCAGCAGCGTGGAGCTGCGGGTCAAGGACGCGGCGGGGCCGCGCGAGTGCGTCCTGGTGGGGGTCGGCCGGGACGGCTCCGAGGATGTCCTGACCAGCTGGGCCGTGCCCCGTCACGACGCCCGCCCGAACACCGTCCCGGGCGGCTCCGCGCTGCGCTCCGGCGACATCGAACGCTACGAGGTGCGCTCCACGGAGGGCGAGACGCTGGTGGTGCTGCGGCCCGGATGACCCGGGCAGCCTGAGCGCGCCGGACGGGTGACGGGGTACGGGCCGCCGTCCGTGGCCAGGGCGAGGAACGCGCCGTACCGGCGGACAGCGGTGACCTCGCGGCCCCCCACGGCGGTGAGCGGCGGGTCGCAAATCTTCAGGACGCTGGTCGCCACGGGCAGCGTCCGGACGATCCCGTGGCCGGTCAGGTGTGCGGTGAGGAAGTCCCTGAGCGCCTCGCCCCGGGGAGTTCCGGCATGCGCCAGGGGTGCCCGCCGGCGGCCCGCGGCCTCAGCCCGTGCCGGGCCTGCGCTCGGCCCGCACCGGGTCCTTCGCCACCACGAACTCGCTCCACACGCACTTGCCGCCGCCGCGCGCCTCCACCCCCCACAGGTCGGTGAGCGTCTCCACCAGCAGCAGGCCCCGGCCGGAGACGCCCGCCTCGCCCGCCTCCCTGCGGCGCGGCAGCGCGCTGGAGGAGTCCTCGACCTCCACCCGCAGCCGCCGTTCGGCGCCGTCGAGCACCCGGAGCGTGACCTGCGCGGCCCCCTCGGTGTGCATCAGCACGTTGGTGATCACCTCGTCGGCGACCAGTTCGATCTCGTCGGCCCGGTCGCGGGCGCCCCACGCGACGGCCGCGGTGCGGATCATGCGCCGGGTGTCGGAGAGCGCCTCCGGGTCGCCGGGCGGCACCAGCTGCTTGAGCCGGCCGCCGGAGCGCGGCCCCTCCGGTTCGCGGCGGCGCAGCAGGAGCAGCGCCACGTCGTCGTCGCCTCCGCGCCCCTCGGCCACGTCGATCAGCCGGTCGGCGAGGTCGCGTACGTCGTCGGGGCCGGCGGCGATCAGCGCGGCGAGGGTCTCCACGCCGTCGTCGAGGTCCGCGCCGGGCTGTTCGACCAGGCCGTCGGTGCACAGCACCAGGGTGTCGCCCGGCTCCAGCTCTATCGTCCCGACCGGGTAGTCGAGCCCGCCGAACTCGGCGGACAGGCCGAGCGGCAGCCCGCCGGGGACGGGCACCCGGCGGCAGGAGCCGTCGGCGCGGCGCACCATCGGATCGATGTGCCCGGCGCGGACCACCTGGATGACGCCGGTGGACAGGTCGACCTCGGCGTACAGGCAGGTCGCGGAGCGGTCGGTGTCGAGTTCGTGCAGGAAGACGGAGGCACGGGCCATCACGGTGGCCGGCGTGTGCCCCTCGGCGGCGTAGGCGCGCAGCACGATGCGGAGCTGACCCATGACGGCGGCGGCGTGCGTGTCATGGCCCTGGACGTCCCCGATGACGGCGCCGACCCGGCTGCCGCCGGTGGGGCTGCCGCCGGGCAACGGGATCAGGTCGTACCAGTCGCCGCCGATGTCCCGGCCGAAGGCGCCGCCGAAGGAGGCGGCGCGGTAACGGACCGCGAGGTCGGCGCCGGGCACGCTGGGGATGGTGCGGGGCAGCATCGCCTGCTGGAGCCCTTGGGCGAGGTCCATCTCCTGCTCGTAGAACATCGCGCGCTGCAGGCTCTGGGAGATGCTGCTGCCGAGCGCGACGAGGATGTTGCGTTCCTCGGCGGAGAAGCCGCGCCGGTCGCTGTAGAGCAGGCCCATCGCGCCGATGGGGCGGGCCTGCGCGATGAGCGGCAGATAGGCGGCCGAGGTGATGTTCAGGCCGGTGATGCCCCGCCACAGCTCCGGGTAGCGCTCGGCGAACTCCTCCGGGGACTCGATGAAGCGCGGGCTGAGGGTGCGCACCGCCTCGCTCATCGGGTACGGCTCGTCGATCCGGGTGAGTTCGGTGCCGGGGACGAAGCTGCCCGCGGGACCTTCCGCGATGAGCCGGATGTGCCCGGCCTCGACCAGTCCCATCACCAGGCTGGTCGCGCCCAGATGGGTGAGGCCGTGGGTGTCCTTGAGGACGTCGATGACGTCCTGCACGGTCCGGGCGTGGGCGAGCGCGGCGGTGGTCAGCTGGACCACGTTGGTCTGCTGGCGGCGCAGGGCCTCCTGGAGGGCCTGGTCGCGCCGGTCGCCGCTGTCGCGCAGCTCCTGGGTGGCGTCGCGGACGATGCCGATGATGCGGTGGGGCCGGCCGGCCGGGTCCCGCCGGATGTAGCCCTGGGTGTGGGTCCAGCGCAGGGAGCCGTCGCGGCGGCGGAGGCGGAAGTAGGCGCCGTAGTTCTCCTCGCCGCTGTTGAGCGCGCGGGCCACGACGGCGTCGAGCCGCCGCGCCTCCGCGGGCGGGACGCGGCCGGCGAGGGTCTCCGGGCGGTCGTCGTACTCGTCGGGGCGCACGTCGAAGATCTCGTGCGCCTGGGCGTCCATCTGCATCACCCCGGCGTCCAGGTCCCAGTCGAAACTGCCCATGCGGTTGAGCGCCAGGATCGGATCCGGGTGTTCCGGCCAGTCGTCCGGGAGTGACAGGGGGCTCGCTCCCCGATCAGCCATGGGGCCACCTTGCCAGGATTCGGGCGATTCTTCGACCGCTGGGACACCTGGGACACGGGCGTCCCGGGTCACCCGGTGGGACACGGGACGTCACAGGCGGCGGGGAGGCACGAGGGCCGGAAGCGGACGCGGGACCGGTGCGGCGGAGGAAGAGGGGCGCGGTCGTGAAGTGGTCCGGCGCGACCGGGTACCGGACCGGCCGGCTGGTCCTCGGAAGGAGCCGGAGGCGCCCGCCTGGCCGCGGCGCGGCCGCTCCCCCAGGGGGAGCCCGGGTCAGCGGGCCTCCGGCGTCTGGCTGCGGCCCTCCGCGTCGGCACGGGCCTGCTCCTCGAGCCGGCGCTCGGCCTCCGCCCAGTCGATCGGCAGTGCGTCGGCCGGCACCTCCCAGAAGGTGAAGGTCGAGGTGCGCATGGTGTCCCGCAGACCGGTCATGACGCTCTTGTGCGGCTCGGTGCGGGCGTAGGTGTAGAGGGCCTCGCGGCTCTCCCACGCGGACAGGGTGAGGAAGGTCCGGCGCAGCGGCCTGGCCACCAGGGAGGCGCCGAGCGCCCCGGGCGCCCGGCGCACCTGACCCCATGCGGCGAGGGACTTCCGGAAGAACCGGGGGACGTCCTTCAGTGACCGCACTTCGAAGCGGGAGGCCATGACGTAGGCCTCCGTGTCGGGCCGGGCCGGGTGGGGTGTGACCCAGGGAAGAGTGGGCACGGTGCTCTCGCCTCCATAGTTGGGTAGTGACACTATCCATGTTAGAGAGTGCCACTACCCGACGCCAGGGGAAAATGGGGACGCACGTGAGGATCTCGGAGCCGAGCCGCCGCGGCGGTCACGCATCACCTGCGGGCGGTCCTGCCGGCCTTCCCGCTGGAGCCGGCACCGACGGCCCCGCGCCGGCTCGCCCAGAGAACGGGCCGGCACTCCGCCAGGCGACCTCCCGGACACCGGTGGCGGACGTCAGACGCCCGAGTCATGTCCCATTGCCCCGACGGGCGTTCACGACCTAGGGTCGGAGACGTGACTGCCGGGTCGGCCATGGGCCTCACACGAAAGGCGCTCCCGGCTCCGGAGTGAGTCCGGGGCGGGCGCGTGCGCCTCCGTCGTCGGTCGTTCCTTCCGCCCGCCGTGCTTCCGCCGGCGGGGATCGACGATCCGACTCCTGAGACGGGAGACAGCCATGTCCGCAGCACCGCACATCCAGTTGGACCACACCGTCGTCCACGCCCGTGACCCCAGACGCTCCGCCGAGTTCCTCGCCGGGATCCTGGGCCTGGAGGTGGGGGCGCCGTTCGGCCCGTTCCTCCCGGTCGACCTGGGCAACGGCGTGACCCTGGACTACTACGAGATGCGGGACGAGCCCGTGCAGTCCCAGCACTACGCGTTCCTGGTGCCCGACGAGCGGTTCGACGCCATGATCGCGCGCCTGGAGGCGGCCGGGGTGACGTACTACGCCGACCCCCGGCACACCGAACCAGGCCGGGTGAACGGCCTGTTCGGCGGCAAGGGCGCCTACTTCGACGACCCGGACGGCCACAACATGGAGATCATGACCCGGCCGTACGCCCGGCCCTGAGCGCCGGTCCGGTCACAGCGACCGGTACATGATGTGCAGTCCGACCCGTCCGTGCCGGGGGTGGTCGAAGGCGTCCGGGACCGTGCCGAGGACGGTGAAGCCGAGTGAACTCCACAGCTTCACCGCGGGGTTGGTCTCGACGACGGCGTTGAACACCATGCCCCGGTACCCGGCGTCGCGCGCCGCGGCCAGCACGTGCTCGGCCAGCAGCCGCCCGGTCCCCCGGCCCGCCCGGTCCGGGTCGACCATGAAACCGGCGTTGGCGATGTCCGCGGCGGGGCCGCCGTAGTTGGGGGTGAGATAGGCGGAGGCGACGACGGTTCCGCCGTCGTCCTCGACGACGTACACCCGCTTCGCGGGGCTCATCCACAGGGCCCGGGCGGCCTCCTCGGAGGTGCCCGGGTCCCAGGTGTAGGTCTCGCCCGCGGCGACGATGCGGTGCCAGAACGGCCAGATGCGCGGCCAGTCGTCGGGGTTCGCTTCCCTGATCAGCATGGGGGCGAGTCTTTCAGGCCCGGTACGCGGCGAGGGTGCGGGGGTGACGTGTCAGTCGACGCTGGGGAGGATGTGCGGCTCCGCGAGGTCCTCCTCGTACCCGGCGAGGCGGATGGGGGCCGAGCGGGCCCACACGTCGAGGCTCCCCAGTTCCCCTGGGCGGCGGCCGGAACGCTCCATGCGTTCGTCGGGGCGCCGTTCGAGTTTCGTCTGCTCCGGTGTCACCGCGCACTCCTTATGTGTCGGTCACCCTCGGGACGTACCGCGTCGACCCTGTGGCCGGCGCCCGGCGCCCGAGCGGGTCTGTGTCCCATGCCGTTCGGGCGCGGTGGCGCCGGTCGTTCGAGGGAGAGCGGGCCGTGGTGAACCGGCCGTCCCATGACGGATCGTGGGTGCGGGTAGGACCCTTGTCGCTGCCTCCGTCCGCCCCAGAGTAACCAAATGAGCGGCCCCCCGCTCGATGGGGCCGCGCACTGGCTGTAATCATCACATGACGGATCGCCCACCATCAGGCGCTATGTCCGGGCATGCCGTGACAGAACGCACACCATAGCTCACTCGATCGGAGTACGCGCCCACCGATGTACCCGACAAGTCCGGACGCCCGGGGCGCCGTTCGGCTGCCGTCGGCCGTCCGCCGGTGTCACCAGCGGCCGGGCGCGTAGTCCTTCAGGAAGACGCCGTACAGGTCCTCGCCCGCCTCGCCGCGCACGATGGGGTCGTACACGCGGGCCGCGCCGTCGACCAGGTCGAGCGGGGCGTGGAAACCCTCCTCGGCGAGGCGCAGCTTGTCGAAGTGCGGACGCTCGTCGGTGATCCAGCCGGTGTCGACCGAGGTCATCAGTATCCGGTCGGTGTCGAACATCTCCTGCGCGCTGGTCCGCGTCACCATGTTCATGGCCGCCTTGGCCGCGTTGGTGTTGGGGTGCCCCGCTCCCTTGTAGCCGCGGGCGAACACGCCCTCCATCGCGGAGACGTTGACGACGTAGGCGCGGTTCGAGGACGAGCGGCGGGCCGCCTCGGCCATCGCCGGGCGCAGCTTGCTGATCAGGATGAACGGCGCCGTGTAGTTGCAGAGCTGGGTCTCCAGCAGCTCCACCGGGGAGATCTGCTCGATGGTCTGCACCCAGGTGTTGCTGTCGACGACGTCGGGCAGCAGGCCGCCCGCGTCGATGGCGGTGCCGTCCCGGTGCCGCTCCACGCTGGCGTTGCCCGCGACCAGCGCGAGGTCGGCCACCGCCTGCGCGTCGAGGCCGCTGGTACCGGCGGGCAGCGCGGTCAGACCGTCCACCGCACCGGAGTTGAACGCGCCGATGACGTGGTGGGCGGGCAGCTCGCCGGCCGGCAGCGGGGCGCTCTCGCCCTCGACGAGCGCGGCGTAGGCGGAGGGCAGGCGGCGCACCGTCTGGGTGGCGTTGTTGATCAGGATGTCCAGCGGGCCCTGCTCCGCGACCTGGTCGGCGAGCGCGACGACCTGGCCCGGGTCGCGCAGGTCGATCCCGACGACCTCCAGGCGGTGGATCCAGTCCGCGGAGTCGTCCATCGCCTTGAAGCGGCGGATGGCGTCCTTGGGGAAGCGCGTGGTGACCGTGGTGTGGGCGCCGTCGCGCAGCAGCCGCAGCGCGATGTACATGCCGATCTTGGCGCGGCCGCCGGTGAGCAGCGCCCGCTTGCCGCCGAGGTCGGCGCGGGCCTCGCGGCGGGCCCGGTTCTCGGCGGCGCACTTCGGGCAGAGCTGGTGGTAGAAGTAGTCGACCTCGACGTAGCGGGTCTTGCACACGTAGCAGGAGCGGGGGCGCTGGAGTATCCCCGCGATCCGGCCCGGCTCCACGCGGGAGGAGGGCAGGATGCCCTCGGTCTCGTCGTCGATGCGCTGGGCGGAGCCGGTGGCGGTGGCCTCGGTGACCGCCTTGTCGTGCGCGGTCTTGGCGGCCCGGCGCTCCTGGCGGCGGCGCTGCTTGACCGTGCGGTAGATGTGCGAGGTGGCCCGGCGGACCGCGATCGCGTCCGGGTGGTCCACGTCGAGCCTGTCGAGCTCCTCGAGCACGCTCAGGCAGACGGCCAGCCGCTCCGGGTCGATGCCGGGCCCGTGCGCCACCTCGTCCGTGGTGTCGGGGCCGTCCTGTGTCACCGTCATCGCCGCTGCCGTTCCCGCTTCGGTTCTCGCGGCGCTCCGTTCGCGTCCGCTGTCGAACGGGGGATTTTACGGAGCGCCGGGCCGCAGCACCAAACCGCTGCGCTCAGTGATCGCAGGCCACGGTGAGTGCTGTCACCTCCTCGGTCACCGCGCGGGCCAGCAGGCCGAGGTCCGCGACGGCCGCGCCGTCGGCCACCAGCCCGTAGTGGACGTGCCCCCGGTAGGTGGAGACGGCGACCGCGAGGGAGTGGCCGGGGGCGAGCGGCGCGAGCGGGAAGACGGCGCCGAGCGGGTCGCCGCCGAGGCGCAGGCCGAAGCCGGGCAGCGGCACGCTGGTGACCAGGACGTCGAACCAGAGCCGGGCCGCCTGCCCGAGCAGCGGTCCGCCGAGCCGGTGGCCGAGCGGCGGCACGTGCTCGGCGAGCAGGGCGACGGCGCCCGCGCCGCGGTGCGGGCCCGCCTCCTTGTTGCGGTCCATGGCGGTGCGCACCCGGGTCAGCCGGGCGAGCGGGTCCTTCTCGTCGACCGGGAGCCGCATCACGTACCCGGACAGCTGGTTGCCCTGCGGGTGGGCGGTGCGCGGGCGGCGCCGGGAGACGGGGACGAGGGCGCGCGGGGCGACGCCCTCGCTGCCGTCGCCGCGCTCGTCGAGCCAGCGGCGCAGCGCGCCGGCGACGACCGCGATGAGGACGTCGTTGACGGTGCCGCCGGCGCTCTTGCGGATGCGGTGCACGTCGTCGAGGTCGACGACGACGCCGGCGGTGCGGCGGGTGCCGCTGGGCGCGCAGGTCAGGGCGGGTGAGGAGCGCATGTCGAGGGTGGACCGGGCGACGGCGGCGCCGATGTCCAGGGCCCGGCCGGCCTCGGCGAGGGCCTCGCGCACCATGCCGGGCACCTCCCGCACGTCCGGGATGACGCCGCGGGGCGGCTCGGCGGGCCTCGGCCGGGGTGCGGGCAGGCCGGTGGGGTCCATGAGCGCGGCGGCGAGGGCGAGGGCGCGCAGTCCGTCGGCGAGGGCGTGGTGGAACTTGAACAGGACGGCGAAGCGGGCGCCGCCCTCCCCCGGCAGCACGTGCGCCTCCCAGGGCGGACGGGTGCGCTCGAGCGGGCGTCCCATCAGCTCGCCGGCGGCGGTGTGGAAGTCGGCGGCCGGCGGGTGCAGCCGGACGTGGTCCAGGGGGTCGAAGCCGGGGTCGGGCTCGCGGGCGGCGCCGCCGAAGGCGAGCGAGTGGCGTACGGCGGAGGTGAGCGGGCGGCCCAGGGCGGCCGTGAGGGGCTCGCCGGGGGCGGGCCAGGGGCGGCGCAGCGCCGACAGCGACCGCCGCAGTCCGGGCGGCTGCCAGGTGTCGCGGATGCGCATGCGCAGCCCGGGGACGGCGGCCGCCCGCGCGGCGAGCAGGTCCGCGGCGTGGGCCGCGGCGGAGGGCGAGCCGGCCGTGAAGACGCCGAGCGCCGCGAGGTGCATGGGGTGACCGGCGGACTCTAGGTTCCAGAACGCCAGGTCGAGGGGGGCGAGCGGGTCTGCGGTCATGGGCGGGGGCCTCGCATCGACGACGGGAACGGATCAGCCGTCAATCGCTCCCGGCCGATTACGGTCAAGTACGATCTGGCTACCCCTAGTTAACAGCATGTGACGTCTCCGCCCCTTCCGCCGCCACGGCGGAAGGGGCGGAAGACCGGGTGGCGTACGGGGCCGCCGGGGCCTTCCGGCCGTCCGGCGGGGTGACGCACGCCACCCGGACGCACGCCGCCCGGACGGGCGGGCGCCCCGCCCGTCCGGGCCCGTCAGCCGGTGGCCGGGCAGCCCGCGGGCCGGGCGCGGGAGGCGTCCCGGATCAGGTCCTGGTGCGCGGCCCGCACCCGCGGCACGTCGGGCTTCATCACCCGCCGGTCGTAGGTGAGCAGGCCGTTGAGTTCGCCCTCCACGTCGGAGATCTGGGTGTAGACGGCGCCGTTGCTGCCCCGGCACACCAGCGCCCGCACCTCGTCGAGCTTGGTGAGGTAGTCGTCGGTGTAGGTCGCCGGGTCGACGTCGACGTACGACTGCTGCACGGGCCAGGCGTGGCCGGGCACCGCGAGGCCGAGGCCGCCGTACTCGCCGCTCACCAGGGCGCGTTCGCCGTCCGGGCGGGGCGGCAGCGCGGGGCTCGGGTAGCCGTGCTCGTCCATGATGTCGCCGGCGCCGCCGTCGGCGCCGAGGTTGAGCCCGGACTGGTTGTTGACCAGCCGGCTGGGGTCCCAGGCCTTGGCCTGCTCGGCGACGCGGCCGACGTCGTACTGCCCCCAGCCCTCGTTGAAGGTGACCCACATGACGACGGAGGGGCTGCTGATGTGCTCGTCGATCATCTCCTTCATCTCGCGCTCGTAGCGGGCGCGGGCCTCGGCGTCCGGGGTGCGGCCGGCCCGCATGGAGGGCATGTCCTGCCACACCAGCAGTCCGAGGCGGTCGGCCCAGTGGAACCAGCGGTCGGGTTCGACCTTGATGTGCTTGCGCACCGAGTTGAAGCCGAGCTGCTTGTGCGCCCTCAGGTCGTGGGCGAGGGCCTCGTCGGTGGGCGCGGTGTGCAGTCCGTCGGGCCAGAAGCCCTGGTCGAGGGTGGCCATCAGGAAGATCGGCTTCCCGTTGAGGACCGTGCGCGGCACCCCGTCGATCTTCTCGACGGCGATGGAGCGCATGCCGAAGTAGCTGGAGACGCGGTCGGCGCCCACGCTGACCTTCAGGTCGTACAGGAAGGGGTCGTCGGGCGACCACAGGCGCGGGTTCCCGATCTCCAGGGTGAGCGGCTGTCCGGTGCGGCCGGTGGCCGTGGCGACCTTGCGCCGCCCGTCGTACGCGGTGGCCGTGACCGGCAGGCCGGCGCGGACGCCCTTGGCCTCCACGGTGAGCCGTTCGCCCGCCACGTCGGGGATCAGCTTGAGGGAGTCCACGTGGTCGCGGGCGACGGGCTCCATCCAGACCGTCTGCCAGATGCCGGAGCTGGGCGTGTACCAGATGCCGCTCGGGTCGAGGCGCTGCTTGCCCATCGGCGGGTTCTCGCCGTCGGCGGCGTCGGTCGGGTCGTGGACGCCGACGATCAGCTCCTGGGGACCGCTCCGCTTCAGCGCGTCGGTGACGTCCACGGAGAACTTGTCGTAGCCGCCCTCGTGCGTGGTGACCTTCGTGCCGTTGACGTAGACCTCGGCGCGCCAGTCGACCGCCTGGAAGTTGAGGCGCAGCCGCTTGCCGGAGCCGATGCGCCAGTCGCGCGGGACGGTGAAGGTGCGGCGGTACCACATGCGGTCCTCGTGCCGCTGGATGCCGGAGAGCTGGGACTCCACCGGGTACGGCACCAGGATGCGTTCCTTCAGCGTGCGGCCCACGGGCGGACGTTCGCCCTCCTCGGCGGCGGCGAACTGCCAGCGGCCGTTGAGGTTGCGCCACTCGGGGCGGGTGAGCTGCGGGCGCGGGTACTCGGGGTGGGCGTTGCCGGGGCCCACCTCGTCGGCCCACCTGGTGCGCAGCTCGTGGGTGGAGCGGTTGGGGCCGCTGCTCAGGAAGGCGTCCACGGGGTCGCCGTCGGTGGCCCGCAGTCCGCCCCGGCCGTCGTAGCGGACGTCGGCGCTGCCGCGGGCGGTGCCGGTCTTGTTGCCGACGACGGGCTCGGCGAGCGTGACGAGCAGCGCCCTCGGGTCGGCCGGGTCGGGTCGCGCCGAGGTCAGCGGCCAGGGGGCCCCGCCGATGACCGCGTCGAGGTGGTCGGTGAAGCCGGCGGGCGGGGTGGCGAGCGGCTTGGGGAAGTCGAGTCTGAGGGTGCGTCCGGAGGCGAGGACGGTGGCGGCGAGGGCGCCGTCGTAGTCGAAGCCGTCGGGGAGGCGGAACGCCGTCCGGGGCACCGCTTCCTTGACGCCGCCGGGCGGGGTCCAGCGCAGGTGGAAGTTGGAGCCGCCGTAGTGCTCGAAGTACTCGACCTTGATGTCGTGGGCGCGGCCCGCGGTGAGCTGGACCGGCTCGGAGGTCTGTTCGTTGTCCCAGTCGTCGACCCAGTGGTCGATGGCGAGGGCGCCGTCGATCCACAGCCGGAAGCCGTTGTCGGAGCTGACCGAGAAGGTGTGGGCGCCGGTGGCCTGCGGCACGATCCTGCCGGTCCAGCGGACGCTGACGTCGTCCGCCTGGCCGGTGGTGAAGGTCAGGCGCGGCTCCAGGTTGTCGAAGTCGAGCCGGGGGTCGAAGGCGACGGCCTTGAGTTCGTGGAAGTCGAAGGCGCCGGGGGCGGAATGGGTCCAGTACTCGCCCTTCAGTCCGTGGATCTCCACGGGGTCGTCCTCCGCGGCGGCCGAGGCGGGCCCGGTCGCGGTGAGACCGGTGACGCCCAGCGCGGTGGCCAGGAGGAGGGCGAAGCGGTTCCTGAGTCGTCTGGTGCGCACGGATCCTCCGTCGGTGAGGAAATGACGGCTCGCTGTGCAGGTGTGCATGTTCTTTTCTGTGCGTTGCCAGTCCAGTACAACGTTGTCAAAGAACAGCACTTGGCATGACAGCACGGATTCCTTCAACAGTCCAGGGACATGACAAAGGCTCCGGTCGTCCCGCCCGACCGGAGCCTCCCCCACGGCCGCTACGGCACCGGCTGCCCCTTGCCGAGCGCGATCACGCCGCCCCGGGAGACGGTGTACAGCTCCGCGTCCCGCTCCGGGTTGACCCCGATCGTCGCGCCCGGCGGCACCTCGACGTTCTTGTCCAGCACCGCCCCGCGCACCACCGCGCCCCGCCCGATGTGCACGTTGTCGTGCAGGACCGACCCCTGCACCACCGCGCCCGGGTCGACGACCACGCCCGGCGACAGCACCGACCGCGTCACCTGCCCCCGGATCAGGCACCCGGCGCTGATGATGGACTCGCCGGCGATGCCGCCCGCGTTGAACCGGGCCGGCGAGAGCTGCCCGGAGTGCGTGTAGATGGGCCACTGGCGGTTGTAGAGGTTGAACGCGGGGCGCTCGGCGATCAGGTCCATGTGCGCGTCGTAGTAGGCGTCGAGCGTGCCGACGTCCCGCCAGTAGCCCTGGTCGCGGCTGGTCTCCCCCGGCACGTGGTTGGTGCCGAAGTCGTACAGGTGGGCCTCGCCCCGCTCGGTGAGCTGTGGCAGGATCGAACCGCCCATGTCGTGCACCGAGTTCTCGTCCTCGGCGTCCCGCTGCAGCGCCTCGACGAGCGCCTTGGTGGTGAAGATGTAGTTGCCCATCGAGGCGAAGACGCAGTCGGGGTCGTCGGCCAGGCCCGGCGGGTCGGCCGGCTTCTCCAGGAAGCGTTCGACGGTGCGGCCGTCGGAGCCCGGAGTGATCACCCCGAACGCGGAGGACTCCGCGCGCGGCACCCGGATCCCGGCCACGGTGACCCCGGCGCCGCTCTCGATGTGCTGGCTGAGCATCTGGCGCGGGTCCATGCGGTACACGTGGTCGGCGCCGAACACCGCCACGTACTCCGGGCGCTCGTCGTGGATCAGGTTCAGCGACTGGAGGATGGCGTCGGCGCTGCCCAGGTACCAGCGCGGGCCGAGCCGCTGCTGCGCGGGGACCGGGGTGACGTAGTTGCCGAGCAGGCTGGACATCCGCCAGGTGGTGGTGATGTGCCGGTCCAGCGAGTGCGACTTGTACTGCGTGAGCACGCAGATCCGCAGGATGTCGCCGTTGACCAGGTTGGACAGCACGAAATCGACGAGGCGGTACGTGCCGCCGAAGGTGACCGCCGGTTTGGCGCGGTCCGCCGTGAGGGGCATCAGGCGCTTGCCCTCGCCGCCCGCCAGCACGATTCCCAGGACCGAAGGCCCTCCACGACGCATGGCCGCTCCCCTCACGCCGAGTTTTCCCATGACTGCCCCGGACGGGCCGGGCTAAGCCTGCCGGAGGACCCCCTCGTACAGCCCGGCCGTGCGGCGGGCCACCGCGTCCCAGCCGAACTCCGTGACCGCGCGCTCCCGTCCCGCCTCGCCCATGGTCCGCGCGGTGTCCGGGTCGCCGAGCACGGAGTCCAGCGCCCGGGCGATCCCCGCCTCGAAGTCGTCGTCCACGTCCACCAGCAGCCCGGTCGCGCCGTGGTCCACGACCTCGGGGATGCCCCCGACGCGGGAGGCGACCACGGCGGTGCCGCACGCCATCGCCTCCAGGTTGACGATGCCGAGCGGCTCGTAGACGGAGGGGCAGACGAACACGGTCGCGTGCGTCAGCAGCTGGATCACCTCGGGCCGGGGCAGCATCTGCGGAATCCAGTGCACGCCCTCACGCACCCGGCTCAGCTCCTCGTACAGCTCGCGGAACTCCCGGTCGATCTCCGGGGTGTCCGGGGCGCCCGCGCACAGCACCACCTGCGTGTCCGGGTCGATGCCGCGCACCGCCCGCAGCAGGTGGGGCACGCCCTTCTGCCGGGTGATCCGGCCGACGAACAGCACGTACGGGCGGGAGCGGTCCAGACCGATGCGGTCCAGCACGTCGGTGCCGGGGTCGGGCCGGTACAGGGCGGTGTCGATGCCGTTGTGGACGACGTGCACCCGGGCCGGATCGAGCGCGGGGTAGCAGTCCAGGATGTCGTCGCGCATGGCGCCGGAGACGGCGATCACCGCGTCGGCGGCCTCGTAGGCGGTGCGCTCCGCCCAGCTCGACAGGGCGTAGCCGCCGCCGAGCTGCTCGGCCTTCCAGGGACGCAGCGGCTCCAGGGAGTGCGCGGTCACCACGTGCGGAACGCCGTACAGCAGCTTGGCGAGGTGGCCGCCGAGGTTGGCGTACCAGGTGTGGGAGTGGACCAGCTCGCGGCCTTCGAGGGCGGCGGCCATGGCGAGGTCGGTGGAGAAGGTGCGCAGGGCGTCGTTGGCGCCGTCGAGCGCGGGCCAGGAGCGGTGGCGCAGCACGCCGTCGGCGCGGCCCTCGCCCCAGCAGTGCACCTCCAGGTCCACCAGGGACCGCAGCTCCCGGGCCAGGAACTCCACATGGACCCCCGCGCCGCCGTACACGTCCGGGGGGTACTCCCGGGTCAGCAGTCCCACTCGCACCCTGAACCCCCTGTCTGCGCGGATGTCCCTCCCATGGTCACGCAGACGGGGCGCGCGGGGAAGAGCGGGGCGGCCGGACGAAGCAGCAGTCGCCGCAGACGCCTCCGCCGGGCACCCGGTAGTACAGGCAGCAGCTGCGGCGCCGGAAGCCCGCGGCTGTGAGGCCGCCCGCGCCGGAGAGGAGGGGGTGTGCGAGGAGTTCACGGCAGAGCCGGGCGGCGCGGGCGGCGGCTTCGGGGCGGGCGTGGCGGGCGAGTTCGCGGGCGGCGGCGGCGAGGGCGGAGGCGGCGTTGCCGCGCAGGAGGGCGGGCGCGACGCGGTGGCGGGCGCGCAGGGCGGCGGAGAGGGGTTCGAGGTGGCCGTGCAGCACGACGTCGGCGAGGGACGCCGCGTCGCCGGGCAGCGGGCGGACCCCGGCGAGCCACAGGTCGTCGGGGGCGCTCCCCTCGGGGTCCCAGCGGACCGTCTCCGGGGCGAGGTCGGGGACGGCGCCGTACAGGGCGGTGCAGCCGAGCGCCACGGACCACAGACGCGCGGCCAGACCCTGGTGCGCCACGGAGGCGGCGACGCGGGGTTCCCGGGTGCGGAGGGCGGCGGCGACCCGGCGGACGCGGGCGGTCAGGGGGTCGGTCAGGACGTCCGGGCCTGTCAGGGGGGCGGTCAGGGGAGCGCTCAGGGGGTCGCTCAAGGGGGCACTCCGGGGGGCGCCCTGACCATCCGGGCGGTGGGGGCCGTATGCGTGGGCGAGCGTGGGCAGGCGGCGGTCGGCTTCCTCCCCCGCGCGCAGGCTGAAGAAGCCACCGAGGTCACGGAGGGCGGTGAGGCGGGGGTCGAGATCCACGACGTGCAGTGGTACCACGTCTCTCAGGGGTGGATGTCAGGGGCCTCGGCCTTCCGGAGCCCACCCAGGGGATGACGGGGGCGTCCTCCTACTCCATCGGCAGTAGGACGTATTGGGTGCTCAGGGACGACGACGGGGAACACCCCGGCAGGGCATCGTGTTGGTCATGACAGCCGACCGTTCGCCGCGCCGGGCCCGCCGCCCCCGCCTCACGCAGAGGAGCAGCCGATGAGCGCCCTCGCGTTGTCCGTGCTCCTCTCGTTCGTGTCCGCCGTGGCGTACGCCGGGGGCGCGATCGTGCAGGAGCAGGTGGCGCTGTCCTCCTCCGGCGCGCAGCAGTACGCCCCGCTGCGCCGGCCGGGCTGGTGGGCGGCGGTCGCGCTGAACGGTCTGGGCGCGATCCTGCACGTGGTGGCGCTGGCCTACGGGCCGCTGAGCCTGGTCCAGCCGCTGGGCGCCCTGACGATCGTGTTCGCGCTGCCGATGGCCGCGCTGTTCGTGGGCCGCAAGGCAGGGGCGACCGCGTGGCGGGGCGCCCTGATGGCGACGATGGGTCTCGCGGGTCTGCTGGCGCTGGTCGGCGCGTCGGGCACGCAGTCGCTGGACGGCCCGCAGCGGGTCGCGGCGGCCGTGGGGACGGCGGCGGCGGTCGTGACGCTGATGGTGGCGGCACGGGCGGCGCACCGGCACCCGGCGGTGCGCAGCATCCTGCTGGCGACGGCGTCCGGTGTCGCGTTCGGCATGTCCTCCGTCTTCACCAAGACGGTCGCGGTGGACTGGTCGGGCGGGGTGTCGGCGGCGGACCTGCCGTCCCTCGCGGTGATCGGCGTCCTCGCGACGGCGGGCATGCTGCTGTCCCAGGCCTCCTACCGGGGCGCGGGCCTCGCGGCCCCGCTGGCGACGCTCACCGTGGTGAACCCGGTGGTGGCCGCGGCGGTCGGCATCACGATGTTCGGCGAGACCTTCCGTTACGGCACGACGGGGACGGCGCTGGCGCTGAGCTGTGGTGTGGTCGCGGCGGGTGGCCTGATCCTGCTGACGACCGAGAGGCTGGCGCGGGAGCAGAAGGCCGCCGCCGAGGCGGAGGCGTCTGTTCCCGTCCCTCTGGATGCGGGGCCCGGCACCGTGCCGGTGGCCGCCGGGCGGGGGACGGAGGACCCCGCCGAGCTGCTGCTGGCCGAGCTGACGGTTCCGGAGGACGTCACGCTGCCCGAGCACGCCACGTCGCCGGCCACCGTCCCCGCGGCGGCCGCCGGACCGGACGCGGCGGACCCGGCGGCGGTGCCGGTCATGCCGTACGCGCCGTTCCACGGCGGCCCGTACGTGGCGCTGCCGGCGGCCGACCGGCAGCTCGCCCGCGTCAGATCGTGAAGTGAAGGACCTCGGGCCGTGACGCCCCGTCAGATCTTGACGCCCCCCGCGCGCAGGTAGGCGAGCGGGTCGATGTCCGATCCGAATCCGGGCCCCGTCCGCACTTCGAAGTGCAGATGCGGGCCCGAACTGTTGCCCGTGGAGCCGGAGCGCCCGATGCGCTGGCCGGCGCCGACGGACTGGCCGTTCTTCACGGAGATCGCCGACAGATGGGCGTACTGGCTGTACCGGCCGTCGTTGTGGCGCACCACGACCTGGTAGCCGTACGACCCCTCCCAGCCCGCGGCGACCACGGTGCCGGCGCCGACCGACTTCACGGGCGTGCCGGTGGGGACGGGGAAGTCGACGCCGGTGTGGTAGCCCTTCGACCACGACGACCCCGCCTTGTGGTACGGCGTGCCGAGGGCGGCGCTCACCGGTGCGACCCGTTGCACGCCGGAGGAGGCGGAGCCGGAGCGGTCGGCCCGCTGCTGGGTCCGCTTCTCGGCCTTCTCGGTCTTCTTCTCGGTCTTCTTCTCGGCCTTCTTCTCGGCCTTCTCCGTCTTCCTCTGCTCGGTCCTGGGGGCGGACGCCCTCTTGTCCGCCGGCTCGGCCGACCGGGAGGGCGGCTTGACGGGGGCCTCGGCCCTGCCGCCGCTCCCTCCGGCGAGGGTGAGTCGCTGGCCCGGCAGGATCAGGTCGGGGTCGGCGCCGATGGTCGTTTCGTTGGCCTCGTAGAGCCCCCGCCAGCCGCCGCGGACGCGCTCCTGCTCGGCGATCCCGGAGAGGGTGTCGCCGCGCACCACGGTGTACATCTCGGCGCGGCCCGCACGGGCCTGAGGCGTGGTGTGCGGCCGTACGTCCTCGACGGTGGTCCGGCCGTCGCCCCTGCCGCCCTTGGTTCCGGTCGCGCTCTTGGTTCCGGTGGGGCGGTCGGTGGCCGGGCGGATGTCCGGGACGGCGCCGTCGCGGGTCAGTCCGGCGCGTACCGAGCAGGTCGGCCAGGCGCCGGGGCCCTGCCCGTCGAGGACCTTCTCGGCGATGGCGATCTGCTGGTCCTTGGTGGCCAGATCCGCTCGGGGCGCGTACCGGGTGCCGCCGAACGCCTCCCAGGTGGACTGGCTGAACTGCAGCCCCCCGTAGTAGCCGTTGCCGGTGTTGATGTCCCAGTTGCCGGTGGACTCGCAGGCGGCGACCTTCTCCCAGGTGTCCACGTCGGCGGCCTGCGCCGCACCGGTGCCCATGAGCGGGAGGGCCATGCCCGCGCCGCCGGCGGTGACGGTGAGCGATGCTCGGTTGATCCTGTTCGGCTGATACCGGCGGTGCCGGCCGCGCACGGCCATGGAATCCCTCTCGACAATGCGTCAGGAGGGGCAAAAGTAAGCGCTGCGAACAGGCCGTGACAAGGCGGCTATCGGCCGCACGGATGCGCCAAGCGGCCGGGACGTTACGCCCGTTGCGCCCCCGTTTGCCGCCGGGGAGGAGCGTGCGCGGGCGCCTGCCACCGGGCGCGGGAGCACGCGGAGGTGTGCGCCGGACCGGCACGCCGGGGGTGCGGGCGGCCGCGCCGGGGTGCGGCCGGCAGGCGACGGACCGGGGCGCTGAGTACGGAGGGCGCCTTCGCGCGTATGGGCCTGCGCGGGTTCCGAGGACTCGCGTATGCGCACGCAAGTGCGACACGTCAGGATGGTCGATGTCAGGACCGGCGGGCGCCCACCGGCAGCACCGGCGTCCGGCGGCACCGATACCGAGGTCACCAGGAGTCACCTTTATGAGCAGTTCAGCGCAGATCGGCGTCACCGGGCTCGCGGTCATGGGCCGCAACCTCGCACGCAACTTCGCCCGCAACGGCTACACGGTCGCGGTGCACAACCGGACCGCCGCCCGGACGCACGCGCTGGTGGAGGAGTTCGGACACGAGGGGAGCTTCGTGGCGGCCGAGACGGCCAAGGAGTTCGTGGCGGCGCTGGAGCGGCCGCGGCGCCTGGTCGTGATGGTGAAGGCCGGGGAGCCGACGGACGCGGTGATCGAGGAGTTCGCCCCGCTGCTGGAACCCGGTGACATGATCATCGACGGCGGCAACGCCCATTTCGCGGACACCCGCCGCCGGGAGCGGGCGCTGCGCGAGCAGGGCATCCACTTCGTCGGCATGGGCGTCTCGGGTGGTGAGGAGGGCGCGCTGCACGGCCCGAGCATCATGCCGGGCGGTCCGAAGGAGTCGTACGACTCGCTGGGCCCGATGCTGGAGAAGATCTCCGCGAAGGCGAAGGACGGCTCGCCCTGCGTCACGCACGTCGGTCCGGACGGCGCCGGCCACTTCGTGAAGATGGTGCACAACGGCATCGAATACGCCGACATGCAGCTCATCGGTGAGGCGTACCAGCTGCTGCGCGACGTCGCCGGGTACTCCCCCGCGCGGATCGCGGAGATCTTCCGCACCTGGAACACGGGCCGGCTCGACTCGTACCTGATCGAGATCACCGCCGAGGTGCTGTCGCACGTGGACGCGGCGACGGGCGAGCCGTTCGTGGACGTGGTGGTGGACCAGGCGGAGCAGAAGGGCACCGGCCGCTGGACCGTACAGATCGCCCTGGACCTGGGCGTGCCGGTGTCGGGCATCGCGGAGGCGGTGTTCGCCCGCTCCCTGTCGGGTCACTCGGCGCTGCGGGAGGCCTCGCGGGGGCTGGCGGGTCCGAAGCCGACGCCGATGGGCGAGGAGGAGGCGTCGGCGTTCGCCGACCGGGTGGAGCAGGCGCTGTACGCGTCGAAGATCGTGTCGTACACCCAGGGCTTCCACGAGGTCGCCGCGGGCAGCCAGGAGTACGGCTGGGACATCGACCTCGGCGCGGTGTCGGCGATCTGGCGCGGCGGGTGCATCATCCGCGCGGCGTTCCTGGACCGGATCCGGGCCGCGTACGACGCGCGGGCGGACCTGCCGAGCCTGCTGGCGGACGAGACGTTCGCGCGGGAGATCGCGGAGGCGCAGGACGACTGGCGCGAGGTGCTGGTCGCGGCGACCCGGCAGGGTGTCCCGGCCCCCGGTTTCGCGGCGGCGCTCGCCTACTACGACGCGCTGCGGGCGGAACGGCTGCCGGCCGCGCTCACTCAGGGCCAGCGGGACTACTTCGGCGCGCACACGTACCGGCGCACCGACCGGGGCGGGTCGTTCCACACGCTGTGGGGCGGGGACCGGTCGGAGGTGCCGGCGTAACGTCCGCGGTCCCCGCGCCCTCAGGGGCGCGGGGAACTGCGCGACCAGCCCCCCCACCTGCCCGGGGCCTCTCTGAGGCTGTCGGTCTCAGGTCAGCGGCGGCCCGGGCTCCGGATGGGGCACGGGCTCCGGTCCCGGAGGGATCGGCGAGGGCGACGGCTCGGGCGGGCCCGGGTGCGGCGGGGGCGGCTGCGGGTTCGGCCCCGGGGGCTGCGGGCCGGGGCCCGGAGGCTGCGGCGGGGGCGCCGGGTCGGGTCCGGGCGGGCCCGGGTCGGGGGTGGGCTGTGCGGGGTCCGGGCCCGGAACGGGGCCGGGTGTGGGGCCCGGCGGGACGGGGTCCGGGTGCGGGTTCGTCATGACGCGTGTCCTCCGGCCGGTCGGTCGACGTGGGCTCTGGACTTACTTGCCCGCCTACCCGGCGGACCCCCGCGCAGTCACCCACGCGCGTGACGGGGCGACGGCCGGGCGGCGCACCGGTCGGGGCGTGCACCGGTCGGGGTGTGCACCGGGCCGGGTGTGCACCGGGCCGGGTGCGCGGCACGCCGTGCACGCCCGGTGTCAGCCCTCTCAGAACCGTCCGGGACGCGCGGCGAGCCGCTGCCCGGTCGCGCGGAGCGGCTCCGGGCCGACCGCGGGGCCCCCTGGGGGTGGCCGCGCGGCCCACCCGGACCACCCGGACGAACGTGCGGGCTCCGGCGCCGTTCAGGCCGTGGCGACGGCCTGGGGGCTGCGCTCCTGGTCCGACCCGGGCACCGGCTCGGACGGGTCGGCGCCGAGGGCGACGACACGGTTGTCGGCGTCCACGTGGACGACCCGCGGTTCGAGCGCCCGCGCCTCGGCGTCGGTCACCTGGGCGTAACTGATGATGATCACGAGGTCGCCCGGGTGCACGAGGTGGGCGGCGGCTCCGTTGATGCCGACCACACCGGACCCGCGCTCCCCCTCGATGACGTACGTCTCGAGCCGGGCGCCGTTGGTGACGTCGACGATGTGCACGAGCTCACCGGGCAGCAGATCGGCGGCGTCGAGCAGATCCGCGTCGATCGTCACGGATCCCACGTAGTGCAGGTCGGCCTGGGTGACGGTGGCGCGGTGGATCTTGGACTTGAACATGGTGCGCAGCATGTTGGACTCCTGGAAGACGGCTCCCCGCCAGCTTTCTGCAGGTCAGGGGCGTCCTTCACTGTACATCGGCATGTCTTCGACTCGAAGACTTTCCGGAACATCGTGCGCCGTGGCGAGCAGGCTTCTCACCTGCGTGATCTGCATGAAGCAGCCTGCCGCGAAGCCATCAACCGGGAGCATGTACGGAAGACTGCCCCGGTCCAATGCTGATTGGATGCTGACTTGCCTCGGCATGCTCCTGACGGTCTCCGTCACCGCGGCCAGTGTCCAGGGCCGTGACGCCGCCGTCGCCCTGCTCGAGCGGGGACGGACGGCCTATTACTCCCTGAAGCGGGTCTGGGCCGACGGCGGCTGCTCCGGGAGCCTGGTCGGCTGGTCGGCCGACCGGCTCGGTCTCGTCCTCGACATCGTCCGACGTTCCGACGCCGCCCGCGGGTTCACGGTCTTACCCAGAAGGTGGGTGGTCTAGCGGACCCTGAGCTGGCTGATGCGTTCACGCCGTCTCGTCCGTGACTACGAGACCTTGCCGCAGATGCACGAGGCAGTGGTGTTCTGGTCCATGACGATGCTCATGAGCCGCCGGCTCGCGGGCGGCCGCCGGCGCACCGGGCTCATCCCGCACTAGGCAGTTTCGTTTGGATCAGTCGGTCGTTGGTCTGGGTGTGCCGTTGACTGATGCGCAGTGGGCGCGGATCGAGCCGTTGCTCCCGGACCGGACGCCGAAGCGAGGTGGCCGCTGGCGGGACCATCGTGAGGTGATCGACGCGATCGCCTACAAGTTCCAGACCGGTACCCAGTGGGTGCACCTGCCGGAGAAGTACGGCAACTGGCGGGGCGTGTACAACCGGCTGCGGATGTGGGCCGCCGACGGCACGTGGGAGCGGGTGTTCACCGCCCTGGTGGCCCAGGCCGACGCTGACGAGGACCTGAGCTGGGCTGTGTCGGTGGACTCCACGATCGTGCGGGCCCACCAGCACGCGGCCGGGGCCCGCAAAAAGGGGCCCCGGCCGACGAGCCGCAGGACCACGCCATCGGCCGCTCCCGCGGCGGACTGACCACGAAGATCCACCTTGCCGCCGACGGCCGGTGCCGGCCCCTGGCCTTCCACCTCACCGCCGGTCAGGCCGGTGACGCACCCGCCTTCACCGAGGTGATGGACCGCCTGCGCGTTCCCCGACAGCGCGGTCGTCCGCGCACCAGACCGGACATGGTCCTGGCCGACAAGGCCTACTCCTCCCGCGAGATCCGTGACCATCTGCGCAGACGCGGCATCCGGGCGGTGATCCCGGAACGGGCCGACCAGCAGGCCAACCGGAAGCGGCGCGGACAGGCCGGCGGCAGACCGCCGGCCTTCGACCCGGAGGCGTACAAGCAGCGCAACACCGTCGAGCGGTGCATCAACCGCCTGAAGCAGTGGCGCGGTATCGCCACCCGCTACGAGAAGACCGCGACCATCTACCTGGCCGGACTCCACATCGCGGGCATCTTCCTCTGGTCCGCCCGATGATCCAAACGAAACCGCCTAGTAGCCGGCGTCTCGGTGGTGAGGCGGACGAAAACATTCGGGGTCACCTCCCGCACCCAGCCCCGGTCGGCCAGACGCCGCACTCTGGCCCGCACGCCCTCCAGCCTCGACGGGGTCGCCTTGCCGCCGAGCCGGCCGAGGATCTGCGGCGCTCGCAGCCCGTCGGCGGGTGCGGCGGCGAGGATCGACAGGATCCGCTGATACTCCACCGCCAGCGCCCGCGCGTCGATGCCCGGGGACCACGGCGGCACGATCCGCCCCGGCGGGCCCCGGCCGGAGCGGCCTACTCGGCGGCCAAGACCTCGACAAACGTCGCCCGGGCATCGGCAAGACGGTTCAAAGAACGCTCGGCGACATCCAGCGCGGCCTGCACGCGTCCTGCTTCCTCGCGAAGTCGCGCGACTTCTTCGCGGGCCTTCTTCTCACGGGCTTCCAGCAGACCGATCATCGACGGCACAGGCACCTCCACGAGCGACACGAGCGGAACGAATCGCCCGCATCACTCCCGTCGCCAGGCGCTGTTCATGCCTCTACCGGCCGAACCAACCGCTCATGTTCGGAAAGCGGAAAGCATCTCAGCGGTGACGCCGACAACTCGCCCATCTTGGAGTTCGGCACAGTCTCGGGAGATAGGTCGAAATCGTGGAGGCACCCCCCTGGGCAGGCCGGTGGTGTCGGGGGTGTACATGATCGTGGCGTCGTCCTCCGGCCGGATCTCCACCTCGGGAGGCCCCGCCCACGGGTCGGGCTCGGGAAAGTCCGCGTACCGCTCGGCCCCGACGACCGCGCTCTCCTCCGCGTCGTGGAAGACGACGAAGCGCGCCCCGGCCCTCACGCCCCAGGCCGCGACCCTCGGCAGCCGCTCCCCGTCGACCAGCAGCAACCGCGGTGCGCAGTCGTCGAGGGCACAGCGGAACTCCGCCTCGGTGCACCGGGCGTCGAGCGGTACGGCGACGAGTCCGGCGAGCTGCGCCGCCCAGAACGCGATCTGCCACTCGGGGTGTTGGCGCATGGACACGACGGACCGGCCACCGGGCCGGAGCCCGTACGTCTCGGTGAACCGGCGGGCGAGCGCGGACGCGGCGGCGAAGAACTCCCCGTAGGAGCAGGCGCGTCCATCGGAGATCAGGAACGGCTGCTCCCCGAACGCCCAGGTCGTCTCCACGAACTCGCGGAGCATGCGGGGCTCGTTCGCGTAGACGAGGACCCCGCGCTCGTCCCGCACGACGGCGAAGGGAGCACCGGGCGCGGTCAGCGATGCCTCGACGGGCTCACGGGCTGCCGTCGGGTCCGGTGCGATGGGGGCGCGGGGTGTTGGTGAGGTCGAGCCCGGTGGCGGTGCCGGGTGGGGGGACGGTGCCGGACGCAAGACTCCGGTCCGTGGGACGGCCGGGCGCCGGTGAACGGCTGGGGTCGGCATGCGGCACGGACGGCCTCTCCACGTACTGGCTCAGCGAGCCGGCGAAGCTATGCCCGCACCCCGTCCCCGTCAACCGAACGAGAGGGCCGCTCCCCCGAACACGTCCCACAGGAGCGCACATGCGGGTGGTAACCGGTCCGGCCGGACGGTTGTCGCGCCTCTCACCCGCCCGGCCTGCGAGCGATGCACGCCCACGGGATCATTCACGTCTGTCTGTGAGCGCTAAGGCATGCAGATACGCGCCGACCGGGCCCGTTCCGAATGTCATCCATGGGTGCGACCGCCCCTACTCCGGAGACATGCCTAAACAACTCAGGATTACTTCCGGTGAATTCGACTGCGGGTGCGGCAACTTCGTGTGCACACGACGAAGTTATTCGAGCCGGAAGCGCGGTGGAGCGTGGGCGAGGGCATCAGGGAAATGCCGGATCGCCGCAATCCGGGTGCGGCCGATCCGCCAGGAAGGCAAGGCGACCGCCCCGGCGAGGCTCTTGGCCCTTCGGAATCCATAACGCGTGGAGAAACGCAGGTCCGCAATGCGCAGACGCAAGGGGGTAGGAATCCGCGCAAACTTCAGCCCTCCGCGGCGTGCTGTCGAGCAGCGGCAGGACGCATCGGCCAGCGGAGGGCAACCTGCCCCCGGCGCGGCTCGTTAAGAAGTTCATCTCTGGACTAGCTGCGCCTGAGGGACAGGTTCTCGCCGAGCGGTCGACATCTCACATGACGAGGAGCCCCGACTCCATGGCCCGGACGACCGCCAGAGTCCGGTTCGGGCAGTTGAGCTTGGCCAGAATGATGCCGACCGTGCGCTTGACCCCGTGTTCGGAGACACTCAGCGATCGGGCGACCTGCCGGTTGCTGAGCCCCTCGGCGATCAGGCGCAGCACCTGATGTTCACGTGCCGTCAGGGATATCGTCGACGCGCGCTTCGAGGTGCTTCCGTCCCCGACCTGTTCGGACGCTGTCACGGACCGTCGGGCCAGGGTCGCCGACACATGGAAGCGCCCGGCCTGCACATCGACGATCGCCACACGCAGGGACTCGGGGCAGAGATCCGCCCAGTCCAGGAAGCCGTTCGCGTGATCGGCCCAGGACTGCTCGACCACGTCCGCCGAGTCCACCAGGATCAGTACGGGCGTGTTCTGCCTGCGCAGCCTTTCGGAGATCTCATCAGGTACGGACTCCAGGGCAGTACTGTCCGAGATGACCAGCCAGCCGTTGCAGAAGGACGAGAGATCTTCGGCATTCGTCACGGATCGAACGGCCAACTGGATGTCGAGCGAACCAAGCATTCCCTCGACACTGTATCGGCGGATGTCGTCTTCGATGATCAACGCTATAGCGGTGCGCGACCAGGGTCGTCCGGTGTGCAGGGAAGCTCGTCCGTCACGTATGTCAGGCACCACATCATCTATCCGAACGCTGCAGTTCTCGTATTTTCTGCCACTCGATATCGGTTGCCAAAGTAACCCGTTCTTCACGCTGCCCATGTCAACGATTCCCCCGTTACCCATATAACTTCCCCCATTCCTTTATGCTGCAAATCCGGAAGAGCCGCTTCCTGATACATGAGCATGGCACGGAGTGACGCTAACTGTCCACCCCGCACTGATCAGCCCCGCTCGATCGCAAGGCATCTCTGAAGAAAAATTTCAAGTAAAAAACTCGCCTAGGATCTCGGGGCTGTTTACCGCGTTCGATGGTCCCGACCTGATCACGTATGCGCCTATGCCCGGTTCATCCCGACGAGTCGGGAGGGCTGTGCGGTGCACCGGGAGAGGGTGGGGCGGCCTCGACAGTCCGGACGTCGTGCGTCATGGGGGCCTGTCGGGTGTGGTCGGCGGCATGCCCGTGGACAGCCGGGCTGAGGGTTTTGGGCGCGGACTCGGTCTCGGGCTCGGACCCGGCGTGTACGACCGGGAGCGCGACGGTCGGCTTCACCCTGCTGCGGAGGGGAGCGGGACATCGTCGGCTCGGACCGGACCGTGGGCGGCCGGGTGTGCGCGGGGAGGCGGCGAGCGGCCCGGCGGGGGCGGGGCGGTGATCGTCCTGCGTCGGCGGCGCCCGCGGTGACACCGCGGGCGCCGCGTATTCAGGCGGGCTGGACGGTAATGGTGCAGAGGCGCTTGGTCGCGCGGGTCAGGGCCACGTACAGGTCCCTCTCCCCTCCGGGGCGGGCCGTGATGATCTCCTCGGGGTCCACGACGACGACCCCGTCGAATTCGAGGCCGCGTGCTTCGGACGCGGGCACGATGCGTGCGTGGTGAGCGATGCCCTGGGCCGTCAGTTCGCTCACCCTGTTGTCCGCGCAGATCACGCCCAGGAGCTCGCCCGGATGCGTGGTGCTCTGGGCGCGGAGTTCCTGGACGGCGGCGGCCACCAACCCGTCCGGGGTGGTGGTCACGGTGCGAGGGCTCTCACCGCTCCGCAGTGACCGTGTGGGCTTCTGGTCGGGGGCGATCCGCGTGAGCAGGTCCCGGACGCTCTCCAGGATCTCCTGCGTGGTGCGGTAGCTGACGGTCAGGTTGTGGAGCTTGAACCGAGGTCCGACGTGAGGGCTCAGCGCTTCCTTCCAGTCGCATGCGGTCGCGGCCGGGCCCGCCTGGGCGAAGTCCCCCACCAGCGTCATCGCCCTCGCCGGGCAACGGCGGACGATCATCCGCCACTGCATGGCGGTCAGTTCCTGGGCCTCGTCGACGACGACGTGCCCGTACGTCCGCTCGGGGGGGCCGTCGACCAGGCTCGCCGCCTCGTCCAGCAAGGGCACATCCGCATCGGTCCACGGGTCGTCCGGGCCGCGCAGCAGAAGGGACCGCTCCTGCGCGGTCAGGCGGGGCAGGTACTCGGCGAGAGCGTCGGCATCCGTCAGGAGCGCCTTCACGAGGTCACCCGGTACCAGCCGTGGCCACAGCGTCTCGACCGCCCGGTCGACGCCCGCGTCGTCGAGGAGATCGTCCCGGATGGC
Source organism: Streptomyces sp. DH-12 (assembly GCF_002899455.1). GTDB lineage: Bacteria > Actinomycetota > Actinomycetes > Streptomycetales > Streptomycetaceae > Streptomyces. The sequence goes on from NZ_PPFB01000001.1 coordinate 911,594, forward strand.
GTCCAGGTCCAGTTCGTGGACCGGACCGGGGTCGGCCGCACCTTCGACGCGGCGCTGGGCGACGCCCGTGAACCGGTCGAGGTTGATGCCCGTCATCCTCTCGGCATCGGCGTCGATCTGTTCGAGCACCTCGCTCATGTCCCGTTGCATCGCGTCGGTGACGGCGTCGACCAGGAGCTCCTTGAACACCTGGCGTGCGGGGTTGTGCCCCGATACGGCTCGGACGGCGGCCTCACGTGCCATGGCGACCTCCTCGCCGGAGAGGTGGACCCGTTCTTGTCCGACCCGCACGGTGAAATCGCCGGCAGGGGCCTGGTGGACGCGCAGCAGACCGGCCAGCGCATCGGCGAGGCCGGAGCCGCCCTTGAGACGTGCCCTGTCGAACGGGTCCACCACGTCCGTGGAGACCCCGGCCAGTTCCTGGCAGGTCGCCAGGACGACATCGTTCTCGCCCAGCGAGGGGAGAACCTGGGAGATGTAGTCGAGGAACCGGGCGTTCGGCCCGACCACGAGGACACCCTCCTCGGCGGCGCGCGGGAACGCGTACAGGACGTAGGCCGCCCGGTGCAGGGCGACCACCGTCTTTCCGGTGCCGGGGCCGCCCTGGACCACGGTCACCCCGCGGTGGGCGGAGCGGACGATCTCGTCCTGCTCGGCCTGGAGCGTCGCGACGGCCGCCTGCATCATGCCCGTACGCCGTGCCGACAGAGCCTCGGTCAGCGGACCGTCCCCCACGACGTCGTCGTCGGTGGGGGCGGTCCCGTCCAGGATCTCGTCGCTCACCGAGATGACCGTGCGCTCCTCCAGACGCAGGTGCCGGCGCCGCCGCAGGTCCATCGGGTGGACCGGTGTCGCCTCGTAGAAAGGACGTGCCGCGTTCGCACGCCAGTCCACGAGCAGAGGCAGGTCGTCCTCCTCCGTCTGCAGTCCGATGCGCCCGATGCGCAGGGCCGTGCCGTCCGTCCAGTCGATGCGCCCGAAGACCAGCCCCTTCTCGGCACCCTCCAACCGGCCGATCTCCTTGGCCAGCCGCTCGGCGGCGATCTCTCTCTCGTATGCCTCAACCGCACTTTCCGCCTTGGCCTTCAGCACGCTCGTCCGGCTCTCGCGGGCCTCGGAAAGCCGCTCGGTGAGCAACGCGTACAAGGAGGAGACGTAATCCCGCTCCGCTTCCACCGCACGCGCAGCGGGATCATTCATGGTCGACAACCGGGGGCTCCTTCGGGTCGGGCGAGACATACGGGGTGAGATCTTCCGCCGGGAATCGGACCGCTCCGCCGGGAGACGGACCGGTGGACTCGCACCCCGCTCGCCGCAGTGCAGCCCGGCGGCGGGTGACCGACAGCCCCTTCACGGCGGCGGCCGTCCGAGTTCCGTCCGCGTTCCCGCCCGTTCCGGTCCGGGTTCCCGTCCGCGTCCACCCCGTCAGGCGGTGGAATGAGGCTCGGCACTGCGGGCCCCTTCGTACTCCGGTTCCGGTGCCGGGTTCTTCTTCTTTCCGGCAGCGGGCAGGGCGATCATCAGCACGGCCACCGCGACGAGCGTGATGAGCATGATCCAGACCGCACCGACGTGCATGGCGTGGATGAACGCCTGATCGGCGGCCCGTGCGAGAGCGGGCTGATCGATCGTGGTGGCGACATGGCGGGCCTGTTCCGCGGAGACCCGGGCGCTGTCCCGCACCGACTCCGGGACAGCTCCTAGCGAGGGTTCGATCGCGTCTCGGTACGCGATCGACATGATCGTGCCGCCCACCGCGATCCCGATCACGCTGCCGACCTGCCGCGCCGTGTTGGTGACGGCCGACCCGGCACCGGACCGCTCCAGCGGCAGGCTGCTGAGCAGTGCGCCGGTCACCGGGGCCATCACCATGCCGACGGAGAGGCCCTGCACCAGCAGCAGGAGAGCGATCCAGACGAGCGGGGTGCGCAGATCCAGGAATCCGACCGCGCCCATGGTAAGCGCCGCCACCGTGAGCGCCGGCACGGCGACGGGGCGCAGTGACCATCGGCCGACGAGACGTGCGCCCAGGGGCGCGCCCACGACGGCGCCGACGGCCGTCGGAACATTCGCCAAACCGGCCTTCATCGGTGAGTAGCCCAGCGCGCCCTGCATGTAGAACGCGTTGTAGAAGGTGATGGCGGCGACGGAGAAGAACAGCAACGCCATGGACGCGTTGCCACCGCCGAACATCCTCTGGGCGAGCAGCCGGGGATCGAAGCTCGGTGCCTCGGTCCGCAATTCGACGAGCACGAAGACGACCAGCAGGACGATCCCGGCCGCGGTCGGCGCCCAGACGTCCCAACGGCTCCAGTCGTCCACCTGCCCCGCACGGATCACGCCGTAGGTCAGTGCCGCGAGTCCGGTGATGGACAGCAGGATCCCGGCCGGGTCCATCGGCCGCACGGAGGGGCTGCGGAAATTGGGGACCAGAAAGACGATCCCGGCCAGTGCCACCACGATGATCGGGACGTTGACGAGAAAGACCGAACCCCACCAGAAATGTCCGAGCAGAAGTCCCGCCAGCACCGGCCCCGCCGCCATTCCGACACCGGTGGATGTCGAGGAAATGGCGATCGCGGTTGCCCGCCCGGCGCCGGTGAAGGTCCACAACAGAATGGCGAAGTTGGCCGGCATGATCAGTGCGGCGCCGACTCCCATCGCGGCACGTGCGGCGATCAACTGGCCCGCATCGCCCGCGTACGCCGCCCAGATCGAGGCCCCGGCGAAGATCACCAGGCCGACGGCGAGCACATTCCGATGGCCGAAGCTGTCGCCCATCGCACCGGCGGTGAACATCAGGGTCGCGAAGACCAGGGTGTAGGCGCCGGTGGCCCATTGCAGCTCGGCCGGGCTGGCGCCCAGCCCCTGGACCGGGTCAGCAAGGGTCTCCAGAGTGATACTGAGAACGGTGTTGTCCAGCCAGATCAGCAGCGAACACACCATGAGCACGGAGAGAATTAACCGTTGCCTGGATTTCGGCAACGTCGGAGGCGCGGCCATGACCACCTTCGAATATCGATCGGCGGAAACTTGAACGACGCGACTATAAACAGGCCCTACAACACTGTCAAGCTCAGAATTTCTCGCCGACACGGTTGCAATCGGGCGGCCTTTATGCCTCCAGCGGATTTGCAGACCGCGCCATTCTGTGCCTCCACCGAATTTGCGGATCGAATAGTTTTGTGCCTCCGGTGAATTTTCGAGCCGGAGGAATTCACCTCCCTCGGTGGTTGCGGCCGAGGCGATTCTTTGCCCTCGGGGACCTGAACTGTCGCGCGGCGCCCCGCTGCGGACGGACGAGCCCGAGCGCGCCGCGCGGGCGGCGTGCTCGGGCTCGGGCAGAGCTGTCAGGCGTCTCCATTCCCCCGTTCCGACGGTCCGGCCCTCACCGGCCGCCGAGTGAGTCCAGCCAGCGCCGCAGATGTGCGGCGGTCTCCGGCGCCCGCTCCTCGATGATCGAGAAGTGATCCGCCTCGATGTGCTCGATCGGTCCACGGTGCTGCCAGTCCGGGACAGGGTCGCTGTCTCCGAAGGTGCTCAGCGTCAGGGTGGCCCGCAGATTCAGTGTGGGTGCGGCGATCGGTTCGGCCTCGCGATCGGGATAGATGCGCACATAGCCACCCATGGCGAGCAGGCCGTGGTCGTCCACGGGGGTCAGCGAGTTGTTCCGGGACAGGATCTGCCCCAGCGCGTCGGTGAGCACGTGGCGGTTGAGTTCGATGTCGTCCGGGGAGTAGGTGTCGATCATCGCGACGCCCGCCAGCGTGCCTCCGTCGTCCTCGATCCGCCGGGCGACCGCATGGGCGATCGCGCCACCGGCCGAATAGCCGATGAGCGCCACCGGGCTTCGGCCGAGCTCCGCCGCGACGCTCGCGGCGAGGCTCTCGATCGCCGCCGTCCAGGTCGGTGGCAGGTCGTCACCCGCGCGCGTGCCGGGCAGCCGCAACGCGCTGACACGCCGCTCGCCGCCCAGTTCATGGGCGAGGCGCGCGAACTGGTGGGAGCCCGATCCCGCGAGGAACGAGGGGATGCAGACCAGTGCCGGTGCCGTGTCGCCGCGCGCCAGGAGCTGCGCGGCCGGGCGCCGGGTGGCGGCCTCCTCGGCGGAGTACAGGGGCATCAGGGCGGCGCTCGCGGTCAGCAGCGGCATCGCCCCTGCCAGCTCACCGCGGCGATGCGCCGTCGACACCAGCTCGGTGATCGTGCCGCGCACGCCGGCCGGTACCTGCTCGGCCACGCCGGTGCCGGACTCCTCGATCCGCGACCGCACCAGTTTCGCCACATCGGCGGCGGTCGGGTGGTCGAAGATCAGCGTCGACGGCAACGTCAGCTCGGTCAGTTGTGCCAGCCGGTTCCGGAACTCGACGGCACCGAGGGAGTCGAACCCCAGCTCGGTGAACGGCGCGTCCGGGTCGATCGCGTCACCGGAGAGGTGGCCGAGGACCGCCGCCGCGACGTGGCGTACCTCGCGCAGGGCCGCGGCGTCGAGGTCGGCGTCGGGCAGGGCGGCCATCTGCCGCGCCAGGCTGACACCGGCGCTCCTGGTGACCCGGGGGACCCGGATCATGCCGCGCAGCACCGCGGGCAGTGTGCCGCCGCGCGCCAGGGCGGTGAGCGCCACCGTGTCCAGCAGCGCCGTCATCGGTGTCGCCCGGTCGGTCTCCAGCGCATGGTCGAACAGCGCCATCCCGGAATCCGGGTCGATCGGGACCAGGCCCAGCCTGGCCCGGATCCGGCGGGCGTACTGCTCGGCACCGTCCCCGCTGAGCGCCCCTGCCATGCCGACGGTCCACAGCCCCCAGGCCAGGGAGTGCGCGGGCAGGCCCGCGCTGCGCCGCAGGCGTGCCAGGGCGTCCAGGGCGCTGTTCGCGGCGGCGTAGTTGCCCTGTCCTTGTCCGCCGAGCAGCGGGGCCGCGGACGAGAAGAGCACGAACGCCGACAGATCCAGATCGCGCGTCAGCTCGTGCAGATGCAATGCCGCGTCGACCTTTGGCGCCAGCACCCGTGTCGTCCGCTCGGCGGTCAGGGTGTCGAGTGTGCCGTCGTCCAGGACGCCCGCCGCGTGGATGACGGCGGTCAGCGGCGCGTCGGTGCCGATGCCGGCCAACAGGTCCTGGACCGCGGTGCGCTCGGTGACGTCGCACGCCACGACCTGGACGTGGGCGCCGTGGCCGGTCAGCTCGGCGGTCAGTTCGGCGGCGCCGTCCGCGGCGGCGCCGCGTCGCGACACCAGCAGCAGCCGCCGTGCGCCGTGCGCCGTGACCAGATGCCGGGCGACGATCGCACCGATGCCGCCGGTGCCGCCGGTGATGAGCACGGTGCCCCGGTCGAACGACGGCGGCGCGCCCGCTCCGGTGGCGGGCAGCGAGCGCAGTCGCGGTGCCAGGAGCCGTCCCCCGCGCACGGCCAGGTGCGGTTCGTCCTGGGCCACGGCGTCGGCGAGCGAGGTGAGCGGCAGGGCGTCGCCGTCGTGGTCGATGAGCAGGAAACGGCCCGGATGCTCGGCCTGTGCGCTGCGCACGAGGCCCGCCACGGCGGCCCCGGCCAGATCGGGCTCCTCACCGGGCAGCCCAGCGGCCGTGCGGGTCACGATCACGAGCCGGCCGGGGTGAGCGGCGCCTGTCCAGCCCTGCAACAGGGCGAGCGTCGTCAGGACGCCGGTGTGGACGTCCGCCGCGCCCGCCCCTGTCCTGCGGGGCGCCTGCCATACCACCGTGTCGGGAGCGTCCCCCAGCCCGGCGAGTCCGGCCAGATCGGAACAGCTCGTCGCGGGCTCCGGAGCCTCGACGGCCGCCGGGTCACCCAGCACGACGACGCACCCCGCGTCCGCCTCGGGGGCGGCAGGCACGGCGACCCATTCCAGGTCGAACAGCGGTGCCGCGCCGCGCAGCTCGGCCAGCGCCTGCGGCTCGATCGGGCGGGACCGCACCGATTTCACGCTCAGCACGAGGGCACCGGTCGCGTCGGCCGCGTCCACGCGCAGGGTGTCCGGTGCGATGCGGGCGATACGGACGCGCAGGGCGCCCACGCCGGACTGTGCCACCTGGACGCCGTCGAAGGCGAAGGGGAGGGGCAGCCGGCCGTCGGGCCCGCCCTCGACGAGAGGTCCGACCGCCGCGTGGAACACCGCGTCCAGCAGTGCCGGGTGCAGCCCGAAGTCAGTGGCGCGCGCCGCGCTGTCGGTGTCGAGGGCCAGGTCGGCGAAGACTTCCTCCCCACGGGTCCACGCGGCGCGAACACCCTGGAACACCGGGCCGTACCCGAAGCCGAGGTCGCTGAGCGCGCGGTACACCCGCTCCCCGTCGACCGGCTCGCCCGCGGCCGGAGGCCACGCGCGGGACCAGTCCGGTGCCGGGACCGGTGCGGCGGGCGTGAGCAGGCCATGGGCGTGCGGCACCCAGGCGTCGGCGACGCGGGCGTGGACGGCCACGGTCCGGTGCCCGGCCGCGTCGGGTTCGCCCACGGCGAGCTGGAGGTCCGCGGTGCCGTCGGCCGGGAGGACCAGCGGCGCCGCGAGGACCAATTCAGCCAGCCGTGGCACGCCGAGCCGGGCGCCGGCCGCCAGGGCCAGTTCCACGAATCCGGTCCCTGGCATCATGACCGTGCCCAGGACCGTGTGGTCGGCGAGCCAGGGGTGCGTGCGCAGCGAGAGCCTGCCGGTGAACAGCCATTCGTCCTTGCCGGCGAGCTGCGTCTGGGCGTGCAGCAGCGGATGGCCGGCGGAGTCGGCGCCGGCGAGCGGCGCTGCGGCCTCCGCGGGCAGCAGCCAGAAGCGTTCGTGCTGGAAGGGATAGGCGGGCAGTGTGATCCGTGCCTGCGGTCGCGCTCCGAAGTAGTCGGACCACCGCACCGGCCGGCCCGCGCAGTGCGCGGTGGCCAGCGCGGCGACCAGCTGTCCGGGTTCGTCGACGGTGCGGCGGGACGCCGCGACCACCGAGGCGCGCGCCGCGACGTCGGCCGCCGCGGTGGCGCGGGTCATGGCCGTCAGCACCGCGTCCGGGCCGAGCTCGACGAACAGGCCCACGCCCGAGTCGAGCAGGGACCGCACCGCCGGGGCGAAGCGCACAGCCTCGCGCACCTGCCGTACCCAGTACTCGGGCGTGCCCACCGCGGCGCCGGCGAACGCGCCGGTGACCGTGGAGCACAGAGGGATGCGCGGCTCCCGGTACGTCAGGCCGGCGGCGATCTCCGCGAACTCAGCCAGCATCGGGTCCATCAGAGCGGAGTGGAACGCGTGGCTCACCCGCAGCCTGCTGGTCCTGACGCCTTCGGCCACGAGCCTCGACTCGACCGCCGAGACCGCGTCGGCGTCTCCGGAGAGGACCACCGCGTCGGGGGCGTTCACCGCGGCCAGGGAGACCGCGCCGGCTGCCGGACCGGCGTCGGCCGCCGCCAGCAGCTCCAGGGCCCGCCCCTCCGGCACCGCGGCGGCCAGCATGCTCCCGCCTGCCGGCAGCGCCCCCATCAAGCGGCCTCGGGCCGCGACGAGGGTGCACGCGTCCGGCAACGACCACACACCGGCCACGTAGGCCGCGGCCAGCTCGCCGATCGAGTGCCCAGCGACCACGTCCGGCGTCACGCCCAGCGACTCGACGAGGCGGTACATCGCCACCTCGAACGCGAACAGCGCGGGCTGGGTGTACTCGGTGCGGTCGAGCAGCGTCTCGTCGGCCGCGCCGAACATCACGTCCCGCAGCGCGTGCCCCAGGTGGGCGTCGAACTCCGCGCACACCTCGTCGAGCGCCGCCGCGAAAGCGGGGAACGCCCGGTACAGCCCGGCGCCCATCCCGGTTCGCTGGGCGCCCTGGCCGGTGAACAGGAACGCGGTCGTCCCGGTCCGGCCGGCGTCGTCGGCGATGCCCGATCCCGGCTCGTCGGCCGCCAAGCGCGCCAGGGCGGCGAGCAGTGTCTCCCTGTCCTGGCCCACGGCTGCGGCGCGCCGGTCGAACCGCGCGCGGTGCAGTGCCAGCGTCACCGCGACATCGGTGAGGTCGAGCTCCGGACGTTCACTCAGCGTGTCGTGCAGACGGCGCGCCTGGCACCGCAGCGCGGCAGGTGTCCGCGCGGACAACAGCAGCGGCACGGCCGGCGGGCGCGGTGGATCGACCGGCCGGGGCGGGGCCAGGGGCGCCTCCTCCAGGATCACGTGCGCGTTGGTCCCGCTGATCCCGAACGACGACACCCCCGCCCGGCGCGGGCGACCGCCGGCGGGCCACGGCTCGGCCTCGGTCAGGATCCGTACCGCGTCCGCCGGCCACTCCACGTGCGGTGACGGCTCGTCGACGTGCAGGGTGGGCGGCAGCGTCTCGTGCCGCAGCGCCTGCACCATCTTGATCACACCGCCGACACCTGCAGCGGCCTGCGCGTGCCCGATGTTCGACTTCAGCGACCCGATCCGCAGCGGCTCGGCGCGGTCCTGGCCGTAGGCGTTGATCAGCGCCTGTGCCTCGATCGGGTCACCCAGCGTGGTGCCGGTGCCGTGCGCCTCCACGGCGTCCACCTCGGCCGCCGACACCCCTGCCCTGGCCAGTGCCTGGGCGATCACCCGCTCCTGGGAGGGTCCGTTCGGTGCGGTCAGGCCGTTGCTCGCGCCGTCCTGGTTGACCGCGCTGCCGCGGATCACGGCCAGCACGGGGCGCCCGTTGCGCTGCGCGTCGGACAACCGCTCCAGGGCGAGCACGCCGACGCCCTCGGCCCACGCGACACCGTCCGCGGCGCTCGAGAACGCCTTGCAGCGCCCGTCCGGTGACAGGGCCCGCTGCCGGGAGAACTCCTGGAACAGCATCGGGGTGGACATGACCGTCACCCCGCTGGCCAGGACCAACGACGTCTCCCCGGCGCACAGGGCCTGCACCGCCAGATGCAGGGCCACCAGCGACGACGAGCACGCCGTGTCCACCGTCACCGCGGGTCCTTCCAGACCGAGGGCGTAGGACACCCGGCCGGAGACGACGCTGCCGCCCGATCCGGTCGCCAGATAGCCTTCCGCGGCACCGTCGGCGGCCTCGCGCGCCGTGTAGCCGTAGTCCTGGTACATGACGCCGGCGTACACCCCGGTGTCGCTGCCGCGCAGGGAGGCCGGGTCGATACCGGCGTCCTCGAGCGCTTCCCAGGACGCTTCGAGCAGCAGCCGCTGCTGCGGGTCCATCGCCGCTGCCTCACGGGGGCCGATGCCGAAGAAGGCGGCATCAAAATCACCCGCGGCGCGCAGGAATCCGCCTTCCCGTGTGTACATCTTGCCGGGCGTGCCGGGGACGGTGTCGTACAGGTGGTCGATGTCCCAGCCGCGGTCATCGGGCATCGGGCCGATCGCGTCCACGCGCCCGGCGATCAGGTCCCAGAGCTGGTCGGCGTTCTCCACGCCGCCGGGGTACCGGCAGCTCATGCCGACGATCGCGATCGGCTCGTCGGCCCTGGCCCTGGCCGTGGCGGGGCGCGACCGTGCCGGCGCCGCGCTGTCAACCCTGGTACGCAGGAAGTCCGCGACGGCGGCGGTGGTCGGATAGTCGAACACCAGCGTGGACGGGAGCGGGACGCCGGTGGCGGCGGTCACCTTGTTGCGGAACTCGACTCCGCCGAGCGAGTCGAAGCCCAGTTCCGTGAAGGGCGTTTCGGGGTTGACGGCTTCGGCCGACTCGTGGCCGAGTACCCCGGCGGCGATCGCGCGGACCTCGTCGCGGATCAGCGCCTCCCACCGATCGGCGGGGGCGTCCAGCAACCGCCGACGCAACGGGCTGTCGGCGGTCCGGCCGCGCGACGGCACGTGGATCAGACCGCGCAGCACGGCGGGCAGCGTGCCGAGCCGGCCCAGCGCGGTGAGGGCCTGCGTGTCGAGCAGCGCGGTCATCAGCATCGGTTCGCCGGTGGTCAGCGCGTCGTCGAGCATCCGCATGCCGGTGTCCGGCTCGATCGGGGACAGGCCCAGACGCGTGCGGATCTGACGGGCCAGGTGTTCGGCGCCCGCCTCGTTCAGCGCCTCGGCCATGCCGCGCTTCCACAGCCCCCAGGCCAGCGAGTGTGCGGGCAGACCGGCACTGCGGCGCAGCTGGGCAAGGGCGTCCATCGCCGCGTTCGCCGCCGCGTAGTTGCCCTGGCCCTGCCCGCCGAGCAGCGGCCCGGCGGAGGAGAACAGCACGAACGCCGCCAGGTCCATGTCGCGGGTGAGCTCGTGCAGGTGCCAGGCGGCATCGGCCTTCGGGGCGAGCACCCGGTCCACCTGCTCCGCGGTCAGGGTCTCGACGGTGCCGTCGTCGACCACGCCTGCGGTGTGCACGACAGCGGTCACCGGTTCGTGCACGGGTACGGATTCCAGCAGCGCCGCCACATCGGAGCGCTTGCTGACATCGCAGGCGGCGACGCGTACGCGGGCGCCCAGCGCGGTCAGTTCGGTGACCAGCTCCGCAACCCCCGGCGCGGCGGAGCCCCGGCGCGAGACGAGCAGCAGCCGGCGCACCCCGTGCCGGGTGACCAAGTGGCGTGCGGTGACGGCGCCCAGTCCGCCGGCGCCGCCGGTGATCAGGACCGTGCCGTCACCGAAGGGCTCGCCGGCCGGCGCGGCGGTGGCCGCACGGACCAGCCTCGGTGCCACCGTGGCGCCGACACGGATCGCGAGCTGGGGTTCGTCCATGGCGGCTGCGGCGGCGATCCGCCGGTGCGGGTCCGCGAGGTCGTCGTCGAGGTCCACGCTCACGATGCGCCCCGGATGTTCCGACTGCGCGCTGCGCACCAGGCCACGGACGGCCGCCGCCGCGAGATCCGGCGTCTCACCGGGCAGACCCGCCCCGTTGCGGGTCAGCACGATCAGCGTCGAGTCGGCGCAGCCCGGTTCGGCGAGCCAGTCACGCAGCACCGTGAGGGCGCTGTGCACGGCGGTGCGGACGGTCGCCGGGACGTCGGCGCCGTCCTCCGCCGCCGTTCCGGGCGACCAGACGACGGCCGCGCCGGTGGGGTTCCCGCCTGCCACGAACGCCGTGACATCCTCGAACGTCTCGGCGCAGCCCTCGACGGGCCGCCCCAGGGCGACCAGGGGCCGGTCCGGCACCTCGGGCGCCGTCACCGGCGTCCAGGCGATCGTGTGGAGCGGGGCGCGGGCCCCGGCGAGAGCGCGCGCGTCCGCAGGGCGGGCGAGCACGGCGTCGATCGACAGCACGGCGGCGCCGGTGGCGTCGCAGGCGTCGATGCGCACTTTTTCGGAACCCGACCGGATGATGCGGGCGCGGACTGCGCTCGCGCCGCGCCGGAAGACACGGACGCCGCCGAAGGAGAACGGAAGCGGCAGCCTGCCGTCGGGGAGGTCGTCGGCGAGTACGTCGATGGCGGCGTGGAAGATCGCGTCCAGCAGCGCCGGATGGACCCCGAAGGCCGCCGCCCGGCCCGCCGTCGTCCCGCCCAGGGACACCTCGGCGAAGACGTCGTCACCGCTGGTCCAGGCGGCGCGCACGCCCTGGAAGCTCGGGCCGTAGCCGAATCCCAGGTCGGCGAGCCGGTCGTACAGCCGCGTTCCGTCGATCGGCTCGCCGTCGGCCGGCGGCCAGTCGGGGTCGGTCCAGGCCGGTGTCACACCGTCGGCGGGAGCAAGGACGCCGGTGGCGTGCAGCGTCCAGTCCGGCCCGCCCGGGTGGGACGGCGCGATGCCGGTGGCGGCACGCGAGTGGACCGACAGGCGCCGTCGGCCGGTGTGGTCGAGCTCGGTCACCGACACCTGTACGTCCACGGCGGCGGTGCCGTCGAACACCAGCGGTGCCTCCAGGACGAGTTCGTCCACGACGGGCAGGTCCAGGCGGCTGCCCGCCGCCGACGCGAGCTCCACGAACCCGGTGCCGGGCAGCAGCCTCGAACCGAACGCCGTGTGGTCGGCGGTCCACGGCTGGTCGGTGGCGGAGAGCCTGCCGCTGAAGAGCCATGCGTCACGCCCGGCGAGCGGCGCGGCGACGCGCAGCATCGGATGGTCGAGCGTGGACAGGCCGGCGCGGCCCAGGTCACCGAGCGCGCCGTCCTCGGGCTGCACCCAGTAGCGGCGGTGCTGGAAGGCGTAGGCCGGCAGGTCGAGGTGGGTGACCGGCCCTGCCGGTGACAGCGGCGACCAGTCGACGGTGACGCCCGAGCAATGGGCTGCGCCGAGCAACCGAAGGAACTGGCCGGCCTCGTCGACGCCCCGCCGTGACGCCGCCTCGACCAGCGAGCGCTGCGCCACCTCGTCGTTCAGCGTGTGGCGGGTCAGCGCCGCCAGCACCGCGTCCGGACCCACCTCGACGAACCGGCGCACCCCGGCGTCGGCGAGCGACCGCACCGCCGGGGCGAACCGCACGGCCTCGCGCACCTGCCGCACCCAGTACTGCGGCGTCAGCAGCTCGGGACCGGCCGGCGCACCGGACACCGTGGAGCACACGTCCATGCGGGGCTCCCGGTACGCAACCGACCCGGCGACCTCCTCGTACGCGGCGAGCATCGGCTCCATCAGCGCCGAGTGGAAGGCGTGACTGACCGTCAGCCGGTTCGTCCTGACGCCCTCGTCCTTCAGCCGCTCCTCCAGGGCGGCGATCGCCGCCGTCCCGCCCGAGAACACCACGGCCGTGGGCCCGTTCACGGCCGCCAGCGAGACCGGCCCGGTCGCGAGCAGGTGCAGCGCCCGCTCCTCCGGCACCGCGGCGGCGAGCATCGCTCCGTCGGCCGGCAGCGCGCCCATCAGCCGGCCGCGGGCGGCGACGAGCCGACACGCGTCGGCCCGCGACCACACCCCGGCCACGTAGGCCGCGGCCAGCTCACCGATCGAGTGCCCGACCACCACGTCCGGGGTCACGCCGAACGACTCCAGGAGGCGGTACATCGCCACCTCGAACGCGAACAGCGCGGGCTGCGTGTACTCCGTCCGGTCGAGCGGGGCGCTGTGCCCGGTGTCGCCGGCCCGGCCGGACATGACCTCGCGCAGCGACACCCCCAGCAGGGCGTCGAACTCCGCGCAGATCTCGTCGAGGGCGGCGGCGAACACGGGGAACGCGGCGGCCAGCCCTTCGCCCATGCCGACGCGTTGCGCGCCCTGGCCGGTGAACAGGAAGGCCGTTCCGCCGGTGGTGGCGGCACCCGACACGAGCTGCGGGGACTCCGCGCCCTCGGCCAGGGCCGTGAGGCCGGCGAGCAGAGCGGCCCGGTCGGCGCCGAGCACCGCGCCGCGCCGCGCCAGCTGAGCGCGCCCGGTGAGCAGGGCGGCGGCGACATCAGCGTCATCCGCCTCGGGGTGCGCGGCGAGCCAGTCCCGCAGCCGGCCCGCCTGCGCCTGGAGCGCGGCTTCCGACTTGGCGGACAGCAGCCACGGCGCCGGCAGCGCCGGACGGCCCGGCTCCGGCCGCTGTGCGTCGTCCGCCGGTCCGGTGGCACGGGCGCGTGGCGCCTCTTCGAGGATCACGTGAGCGTTGGTCCCGCTGATCCCGAAGGACGACACACCCGCCCGGCGCGGACGGCCGAGCTCCGGCCACCGCTGAGTCCGCGTCAGCAGCCTCACGGTGCCCGCCGACCAGTCGACCTCGGGGGTCGGCTCGTCCACGTGCAACGTCGGGGGCATGACCCCCTCGCGCATCGCCATGACCATCTTGATCACGCCCGCGACACCCGCCGCGGCCTGCGTGTGACCGATGTTCGACTTCACGGAACCCAGCCACAGCGGGTTGTCGTCCCCCCGGGCCTGGCCGTACGCGGACATGAGCGCCCGCGCCTCGATCGGATCGCCGAGCCGTGTTCCCGTACCGTGCGCCTCCACGGCGTCCACCTCGGACGCCGACAGCCGCGCGTCGGCCAGCGCGGCCCGCACGACCCGCTCCTGCGACGGCCCGTTCGGTGCGGTCAGCTGGCTGCTCGCACCGTCCTGGTTCACCGCCGAGCCCCGCATCACCGCCAGCACCCGGTGCCCGGCGCGCTCCGCGTCCGACAGCTTCTCCAGCACCAGCACGCCCACGCCCTCGGCCCAGCCCGTGCCGTCCGCCGACGACGAGAAGGCCCTGCACCGCCCGTCCGGCGCCAGCCCGCGCTGCCGGGAGAACTCCACGAACGTGCCAGGTGTCGCCATCACGGTCACACCGCCGGCGAGCGCCATCGAGCACTCACCCTGGCGCAGCGCCTGCGCGGCGAGGTGCAGCGCGACGAGCGAGGAGGAACACGCGGTGTCGACCGTCACCGCCGGCGCCTCCAGGCCGAAGGTGTAGGCCAGCCGGCCCGACGCGACGCTGCCCGCGCTCCCGGTCAGCATGTAGCCCTCGAAGCCCTCGGGGGTGTGGGGGCGGGAGCCGTAATCGTCGTACATGACGCCCATGTACACCCCGGTACGGGTGCCCCTCAGCGTCGTCGGGGCGATGCCCGCGTGCTCGAAAGCCTCCCAGCTGGTCTCCAGCAGCAACCGCTGCTGGGGGTCCATCGCCGCCGCCTCGCGGGGGCTGATGCCGAAGAACTCGGCGTCGAACCGGTCCGCGTCGTACAGGAAGCCGCCTTCGCGGGCGTACGAGGTGCCGAGGTGGTCGGGGTCCGGGTGGTACAGGTTCTCCAGGTCCCAGCCACGGCCGTCCGGGAAGGGACCGACCGCGTCACGTCCGGCGCTCAGCAGCTCCCACAGGTCCTCCGGGGAGGCGACACCGCCCGGCAGCCGGCAGGCCATGCCCACGATCGCGATCGGCTCGTGTGCGCGCTCCTCCAGATCCCGCACCCGCTGCCGGCTCTCCCGCAGATCGACCGTCGCCCGCTTGAGATAGTCACGAAGTTTCTGCTCGTTGTCCATGTCTACCTGCCGAGTTCGTTGTCAAGTGCTGCGAAGAGTTCGTCGTCGGTCGCCAGGTCGATGTCGGCGCCGTCGGGGCCGCCGTCCACCGTCCGGAGCAGACCGCGCAGTCGCGTGGCGTACGTTCCCGCCGGGCCGTCGCCGTCCGAAGGTCCGGCGGCCGAGAGTGCGGCCTCGAGGGCGTCCAGAGCCGCCTGGACCGGGTCCGCCGCTTCGCCGGCCAGCTCGCCCCGCAGGTGTTCGGCGAGAGCCTGAACGGTCGGGTGGTCGAAGACGAGCGTGCTGGGCAACTGCATTCCGGTGACGGTGTTCAGCCGGTTGCGCAGTTCGACCACGGTCAGGGAGTCGAAGCCCAGGTCCAGCAGTCCGCGCTGGACGTCGATCGTCCGCGGGGCCGGGTGGGCCAGCACGATACCGACCTGCTCCCTGACGAGGTCGAGCAGCCGCTGCCGCTGCTCCTCCGAGCCCAGGCCCGAGAGCCGTTGCGCGAGGGGGATCTCCGCCGGGGCGGAGGCTCGCCGGCCGGTGTGGGGCCCGGTGCGCACCAGGCCCCGGTACAGCTCGGGCAGGGCGTCCCCGAGGCTCCGCAGGGCCGCGAGGTCGAGGGCCACCGGTGCGAGCACCGGTGGCGTCGCCGCCGCGCCGGCCGCCGGTGGCGCCTCGGCTCCGGCCAGGGCCGTGTCGAGGGCGGTGAGCGCCCGGCCGGCCGACATCGGCAAGATCCCGTTGCGTGCGAGCCTGGCCCGGTCGGCACGGTCGAGGTCGTTCGCCATGCCGTCCTGCCACATTCCCCAGGCGAGGGACACGGCGGGCAGGCCCTCGGCGCGCCGGTGTCCGGCGAGCGCGTCCAGGAAGGTGTTGCCGGCGGCGTAGCCGGCCTGTCCGGCGTTGCCCACCAGACCGGCGACGGACGAGAAGAGGACGAAGTGCGTCAGCTCCAGCCCGGCGGTCAGCTCGTGCAGGTTCCAGGCGGCTGCCACCTTCGGCCGTAGGACCCGGGAGAGGCGCTCCCGGGTCGTGGCCTCCAGCATGGCGTCCTCGACGACTCCGGCCGCGTGCACGACCGCGGTGAGCGGGTGCTCGTCCGGAACCGAAGCGAGCAGCGCGGCCAGCGCGTCGCGGTCGGCCGCGTCGCATGCCGCGACGCGTACGTCCGCGCCGAGCGCCGCCAGTTCGGCGATCAAATTCCGCGCCCCGCCTCGCCGGCTGGTGAGCAGCAGGCGACGGGCGCCGTGGGCGGTCACCAGGTGCCGGGCGACCTGGGCCCCGAGGGCGCCGGTGCCCCCGGTGACCAGCACCGTGTGCTCCGGGTCGAACGCGCCACCGGTGTCCGGGGCCGGGTTCGGGACCTTGGCGAGCCGGGTCACGTAGGCCAGCCCTCCGCGCAGTTCGATCTGCGGCCGAGGGTCGGCCAGGGCCGCCGCGAGCAGGTCGCCGCCGACCGGGCGGCCGTCCGTGATCACGTGCTGGAAACGTCCCGGATGTTCCGACTCCGCGGTCCGCATCAGCCCGGAGAGCGCGCTGTGCGCCAGTTCCCCGGTGCTGACCACGGCGAGCCGAGCTCCGGCCGCCGGGTCGGTGGCGAGCCACTGCCGCAGGACCGTCAGCGTCTCCTCCGTGACCCGGCCGGTCTCCTGCGGGGTGGCCGGGCGTACCGGAAGGACGACCACGTCGGGTACGGGCGCGCCGTCCGCCGTCGAGGCCGCCAGGCCGGCGAGGTCGGCGTGGTGCCGGGCGGCGAGTCCGAGGGTGGTCCCGCCGAGGACCGCGAGACTCATGTCACCACCGGTGGCAAGTTCCACAGCGGCCCGCTCCACCGCGTACACGAGCGGCTCCGAGGGGCGGGTCAGCGAGGTCCCCGCCGGCAGGGCCCGCACGGCGAGCGAGGCGACGGTGGCGACCGGCGCGCCCGTCCCGTCGGCGACGGCGACCGTGACCGTTCCGTCCGGGCGGGGTGACAGCTTGACCCGCAGGGTTCCGGTCGCGGTCCCGGTCAGCTGGACGCCGCCGAAGGAGAAGGGCAGCCGTAGTGCGGCAGGCTCCTCCAGGAGCAGTGCGTGCAGCGCGGCGTCGAACAGGGCCGGGTGCAGGGCGAATCCCTCATCGAGGTCGACGGGCAGCTGTACCTCGGCGTAGAGGTCTTCGCCCGAGCGCCATGCCGCCCGGAGGCCCTGGAAGGCGGGTCCGTAGCCGTAGCCCCGGTCGGCGAGGCGGTCGTACAGGTTCTCGACCGGCTGTAGTTCGGCGCCGACCGGGGGCCACGGGACGAGGTCGGGGCCGGGGGTGCCGGGGACGGCGGCCACCACGGTTCCGGTGGCGTGCCGGTCCCAGGCGTCTCCTTCCTGGTCCCCGCGCGAGTGGACGGCGACGGGCCTGCGGCCGTCTCCGTCAGGGCCGCCGACGGTGATCTGGAGCTGGAGCGCGCCCTCGTCGGGGAGGACCAGGGGCGCCTGGAGGGCGAGTTCCTCCAGCCGCTCGCAGCCGAGTGCGGCGCCCGCGTGGAGCGCGAGCTCGACCAGGGCCGTGCCGGGGACCAGCAGGGTGCCGGCGACGGCGTGGTCGGCGAACCAGGGGTGGCTGCGGGCCGATATCCGGCCGGTGAACAGGACACCGTCGGAGTCGGCGAGCGGGACCGCGGCCCCGAGCAGCGGGTGCCGTGCGGCGTCCAGCCCGGCCGAGGTGACGTCGCCGCCGGGCCCTTCCATGAGCCAGTAGCGCCGGCGCTGGAAGGGATAGGTCGGCAGCTCCGCTGCCGGTCCCGTGTCCTCGTCGAACAGGGCGCGCCAGTCCACCGGCACCCCCCGCACGTGTGCGTGGGCCAGGGCGGTGACGGCTGTGTGCGGCTCGGGGCGCCCGCCGCGCATCACCGGGACCAGGAGCGATCCCGCGTCGAGGAAGTCTTGCCCCATGGCGCTGAGCACACCGTCCGGGCCGAGCTCCAGGAAGGTCCGTACGCCTTCGGCCTCCAGGGCGCGGGCCGCGTCCAGGAAGCGCACGGGGCGGCGGGCGTGCCGGACCCAGTACTCGTACGTGGTCAGCTCCTCGGCGCCGGCGAGCTGCCCCGTCAGGGTGGAGACGACCGGGATAGCGGGCGCGGCGAAGGTGAGCCCCTTCGCGACCGTCTGGAATTCGTCCAGCATCGCGTCCATGTGCGGCGAGTGGAAGGCGTGGCTGACGCGGAGCCGCTTGGTCCTGCGTCCCAGAGCGGAGAGTTCGGCCCCGACGGCCTCCACGGCCTCCTCGTCGCCCGAGAGCACCACGGAGGTGGGGCCGTTGACGGCGGCGATGTCCAGCAGGTCCTCCCGCCCGGCGAGCAGCGGCAGCACCTCCCGCTCCTCGGCCTCCACGGCGAGCATTGCGCCGCCGCCGGGCAGCGCCTGCATCAGCCGGCCGCGGGCCGCGACGAGCTGCGCCGCGTCCGCCAGGGAGAGGACGCCGGCGACGTGCGCGGCGGCCAGCTCACCGACGGAGTGCCCGGCGACGAAGTCCGGTCGCACGCCCCAGCCTTCGAGAAGCCGGAAGAGCGCGACCTCGGTGGCGAAGAGGGCAGCCTGCGTGAAGCCGGTCCGGTCCAGCGGCGCCGGGTCCGTGCCGAAGAGGACGTCGAGCAGCGGCTTCTCCAGCCACGGGTCGAGCTCCTCGCACACGGCGTCCAGCGCTGCGGCGTAGGCGGGGTAGGCGGTGTACAGCTCCCGTCCCATGCCGATTCGCTGGCTGCCCTGGCCGGTGAAGAGGAAGGCCGTACGGCCGTCCACGGGGGTACCCCGCACGGCCGGTGCCGCGCAGCCGTCGACCGCTTCGGTGACGGTGGAGGCCACCACGACGGCGCGGTGCGGCAGTCCGGCCCGTCCGAAGGCCAGGGTCCGGCCCGCCGGCGCCAGGTCTCCACGCGCGGCGCCGGCGAGGGCAGCACCCACCCGGTCCGCCTGCGCGAGCAGAGCCGCGTCGTTATGCGCGGACAGCAGCAGGGGCACGACCGGCATCGGCGCGGCGGGCGGGGCTACCCCCTCGGCCGGCGGCTCCTCCACGATGACGTGGGCGTTGGTACCGCTGATGCCGAAGGAGGACACGCCTGCCCGGCGCGACCGGTCGGACTCGGGCCACGGCACCGCCTCGGTGAGCAGTTCGACCGCCCCGGCGGACCAGTCCACGTGCGGGCTGGGCTCGTCGATGTGGAGGCTTCTGGGGAGCACCCCGTGCTCCATCGCCATGACCATCTTGATGACCCCGGCCACGCCGGCGGCGGCCTGGGAGTGTCCGATGTTGGATTTCAGGGAGCCCATCAGGAGGGGTGCCGTACGCTCCTGCCCGTACGTGGCGAGTACGGCGCGGGCCTCGATCGGGTCGCCCAGCGTGGTACCGGTGCCGTGGGCCTCCAGTGCGTCGACGTCCGCGGCGGTCAGGCCCGCGTTGGTCAGGGCCTGGCGGATCACCCGCTCCTGCGAGGAGCCGTTGGGGGCGGTGAGGCCGTTGCTCGCACCGTCCTGGTTGACGGCGGTTCCCCGGATCACGCCGAGGACCCGGCGGCCGTTGCGCCGGGCGTCGGAGAGCCGTTCCAGCAGGAGGATTCCGGCGCCTTCGGCCCAGGCCGCCCCGTCCGCCTGGGCGGAGAAGGACTTGCACCGGCCGTCCGGTGCCAGGCCGCGCTGCCTGCTGAACTCCACGAACAGAGTGGGCGCGGCGAGGACGGTCACCCCGCCGGCCAGGGCCAGCCCGCACTCGCCGTTCCGCAGCGCCTGCGCGGCGAGGTGGAGGGAGACGAGGGAGGAGGAGCAGGCGGTGTCGACGGTGATCGCCGGTCCCTGGAGGCCGAAGGTGTAGGCGACGCGGCCGGAGGCGACACTGACCGTGCTGCCGACCGACAGATAGCCCTCCAGGGCCTCGGGGGCGTCCTTCAGGCGTGCCGCGTAGTCGTTGGCCATGACACCGGCGAACACCCCGGTCCGGCTGCCCTTGAGTGAGGCCGGGTCGATGCCCGCGCGTTCGAATGCCTCCCAGCAGATCTCCAGCAGCAGGCGCTGCTGCGGATCGATGGCGGTGGCCTCACGGGCGCTCACCCCGAAGAGCTCGGGGTCGAACTGCGGGGCGTCGTAGAGGAATCCGCCGTGCCGGGTGTACGAGGTGCCCATGTGGTCGGGGTCCGCGTCGTACAGGCCGTCCAGGTCCCAGCCACGGTCGTCCGGGAACGGGCCGATGGCGTCCCGCTCGTCGGACAGCAGCGCCCACAGCTCCTCCGGTGAGCTGACCTGGCCCGGATAGCGGCAGGCCATCGCGACGATCGCGATCGGCTCGTCGGAGGCGCCGACGGCCGGTTCGGCCTCGGCCGGTGCGGCGTCCCGGCCGAGCAGCTCGGTCCGCAGGAAACCGGCCAGTTCGACTGTACTCGGGTGGTCGAACACCAGCGTCGCGGGCAGCTTCAGACCTGTGGCCGCGTTCAGCCGGTTGCGCAGTTCCACCGCCTTGAGCGAGTCGAAGCCCAGCTCGTTGAAGGCCCGGTCGGGCGCGACCTGGCCGGCGTCGGTGTGCCCCAGCACGGAGGCCACCACGCCGCGGACCAGCTCCAGCAGCGCGCGCTCCTGGTCCTGGGGGGCCAGGGGCGCCAGGCGTTCCCGGAGGGAGTTCCCGCCCGCCCGCTCGCCGGCGGCGGTGCGCCGCGCCGGGCGCACCAGGCCGTGGAAGAGCGCGGGCAGGGTGCCGTCCTCGCTCCGGGCCCGCAGTCCGGTGTAGTCGAGCAGCGCCGGGACGAGCATCGGGCGGCGGGTCGCGAGGGCCGCGTCGAACAGCGCAAGCCCCTGTTCGCTGCCGAGGGGGGCGATGCCGCCCCGGGCCATGCGGGCGAGGTCGGCGTCGGTCAGGTGACCGGTCATCCCGCTGCCCTCGGCCCACAGACCCCAGGCCAGCGACGTACCGGGCAGGCCGAGGGCCTGGCGGTGGTGTGCGAGGGCGTCCAGATAGGTGTTGGCCGCGGCGTAGTTGGCCTGCCCCGCCGTGCCGACCGTACCGGCGAGCGAGGAAAACAGGACGAACGCGTCCAGGTCCAGGTCGGCCGTCAGCTCGTGCAGGTGCCGGGCGGCGTCGACCTTAGGGCGCAGTACGTCGTCGAGCTGCCGGGCGGTGAGGGCGTGCAGCGTGCCGTCGTCGAGGACACCGGCGGTGTGCAGGACGGCGGTGAGCGGGTGCTCCGAGGGGATCGCGTCCAGCAGCGCGGCGACCGCCGTGCGGTCGGCAGTGTCGCAGGCGACCACGGACACGGCGGCTCCGTGGGCGGCGAGTTCGGCCTCCAGCTCCGGCATGCCCGCCGCGTCCCGGCCACGGCGGCTCACCAGCAGCAGGTGCCGTGCGCCGTGGGCGGTGACGAGGTGGCGGGCGAACAGCCGGCCCAGGGTGCCGGTGGCGCCCGTGACGAGCACGGTGCCCGCGGGATCCAGGGCGGGCACGGTGTCGTCGCCAGCCGTGGGCGAGGTGACCAGCCGGGGTACGAGCAGCGCCCCGTCGCGCAGGCTCACCTGCGCGTCCGGTACGGCCAGCGCGCGGCCGAGCTCGGCCTCGGAGACGTCCCAGTCCGTCAGGTCCAGCAGCCCGAACCGGCCGGGGTGCTCGGCCATGGCGGTCCGCACCAGCCCCCAGACGGGAGCGGAGCCGAGTCCGGCCTCCGTGCGAGCGGTGGTCGCGTCGCGGGTCACGAAGACCAGGCGCGAGTCGGCGAACCGCTCCTCGGCGAGCCACTCCTGGGCCAGCCGCAGAGCCCGGTGGGCCACGGCGCCGGGGCCGTCCTCACCGGGGAACGGGACCACCACGAGCGGCGGGGCACCGACCGTGCCGGCGAGGTCCGGGTAACTGCCCAGAGGGGCCGGCAGACCGGGACCGGAGGCGCCGACGACGGCCCACCCGGTGGCCGGGGCGGCCTCCGGGGCGGTCGTCCACTCCACCTGGAGCAGCGGCCGGCGGGGCGCGCCCGAGCCGGCGATCCGCGCGGGGTCCACGGCCCGCAGGCCGAGCGTCCTCACCGACGCGATCGGCGCACCGCTCGCGTCGGCGAGGGAGAGGGCGGCGCCCGAGCCCTCCGGGGTGATCCGTACGCGCACCACGCCGGCGTCCACCGCGTACAGCCGGACGCCGGTCCAGGCGAACGGCAGCGCCAGGCGGCTGTCCTCCGCGAGCGCCAGCGGGTGCAGGGCGGCGTCGAGGAGGGCCGGGTGGATCCCGAACTCGCCCGGGGCGACGCCCTCCGGGAGCGCGACCTCGGCGAACATCTCCCGGTCGGCGCGCCACAGCGCCCGCAGGCCCTGGAAGGCGGGCCCGTACTGGAAGCCCCGCTCGGCGAGCGTGTCGTAGGCCGCCGTCAGGTCGACCGGTTCGGCGCCGGCCGGGGGCCACGGGGTGCCGGCCTGTACGGCCGGACCTTCCTTCGCGTGGCCCAGTACGCCGGTGGCGTGCAGGGTCCACGGGTGGACGGCGGCGGCGTCGGGCTCGGGTTCCGGGCGGGAGTGCACGGACAGCGCGCGCCGGCCCTCCTCGTCCGGGGCGTCGACCACGACCTGGAGCTGGACTCCGCCACGGCCGGCCAGCACCAGGGGGGCCTGGAGGGTCAGCTCGTCGAGCTCGTCGAGGCCGGTGTGGTCACCCGCCCGGATGGCGAGGTCCACGAAGGCGGTACCGGGGAGCAGCACGGTGCCGGCCACGGCGTGGTCCGCGAGCCAGGGCTGCGTGGTCAGGGAGATCCTGCCGCTGAGGACCAGCTTGTCCTGGTCGGCCGTCCAGAGCGCGGCGCCGATGAGCGGGTGCCGCTCGGCGGCCATGCCGAGCCCGCCCGCGTCCCCGGCCGACGCCGGGCCCTCCAGCCAGTGGCGCCGGCGCTGGAAGGGGTAGGTCGGCAGGTCGACGACCGCGCCGGGCCCGCCGACCACCGCGGTCCAGTCGAGCGGGGCGCCCGAGACGTGGGCCTGCGCGGCGGAGGCGAGGAAGTCGTCGATTCCGCCCTCGTCACGGTGGAGCGACGGCACGGTGACGGCACTGTCGTACGGTGTGTCGTCGATCGTCTCCTGAAGCGCGACGGTCAGCACCGGGTGGGCGCTGGCCTCGATGAACACGCGGTGGCCCTGTGCGAGCAGGGTCCGGGTGGCCTCCTCCAGCCGGACGGTCCGGCGCAGGTTGCTGAACCAGTACGAGCCGTCGAGCTCCGTGCCGTCCAGCGGCTGCCCGGTGACGGTGGAGAGGAAGGGCACATCGACGGCGCGCGGGGTGAGCGAGGACAGGGCGTCGAGCAGCTCGTCCCGCACGCTGTCCACGTGCGCGGAGTGGGAGGCGTAGTCGACCG
Organism: Streptomyces sp. DH-12; assembly: GCF_002899455.1. Lineage (GTDB taxonomy): Bacteria > Actinomycetota > Actinomycetes > Streptomycetales > Streptomycetaceae > Streptomyces. Next base: position 934,675 of record NZ_PPFB01000001.1, read on the forward strand.
GGATGCGCTTGGCGCGCAGACCGTTGGCCTTGCAGTGGGCGACCAGCTCCTCCAGGGCGGTCACCTCTCCGGCGACCACCACGGAACGCGGACCGTTGTGCGCGGCGATGTCGATCGCGCCGTCCCACCGCGCGACGAGCTCACCCACCTCACCCGCCGGCAAGGCCACCGAGACCATCCCACCCGTACCCGCCAGCCTCACGATCGCCCGACTGCGCAACGCCACGACCTTCGCCGCATCCTCCAGCGACAACGCCCCCGACACCACAGCCGCCGCGATCTCACCCTGCGAATGCCCCACCACCGCATCCGGCTCCACACCCACCGAACGCCACAACGCCGCCAACGACACCATCACCGCCCACAACGCCGGCTGCACCACATCCACCCGATCGAAACCAGGCGCACCCTCCACACCCCGCAACACATCCAGCAACGACCACTCCGTGAACGGCGCCAACGCCCGCTCACACTCCCCTAGACGAGCAGCGAACACCGGCGACACCTCCACCAGCCCCACCGCCATACCCCGCCACTGCGACCCCTGACCCGGAAACACGAACACCGTCGTGCCCGGACTGGTGACGGTGCCCCGCACCAGGTTCGGCGCGGGCCCGCCCGAGGCCAGCGCGTCGAGACCGGCGAGCAGTTCGTCGCGGCCGGCGCCGGAGACCGCCGCCCGGAAGGGGAGGTGCGGGGCGCGGGTGGCGAGAGCCGAGGCCACCCGTGCCGGGTCGACGGTCTCCGGGGCCAGCAGCTCGCGCACCTGGCCGGCGCGCGCCGCCAGGGCCGCCTCGCTCTTCGCCGAGACCACCAGCGGAAGCCCCGCCACCACCGGTTCGCCGGTCGCGGCAGGCTCGGGGCCCTGCTCCAGGACCACATGGGCGTTCGTACCGCTGATACCGAACGAGGACACGGCCGCGCGGCGCGGACGCGCCACCTCCGGCCACGGCCTGCGCTCGGTGACCAGCTCCACCGCACCCGCCGACCAATCGACGTGGGGTGTGGGCTCGTCCACGTGCAGCGTCGGCGCGAGCTCCCCGTGGCGCATCGCCATCAGCATCTTGATGATGCCCGCGACACCCGCGGCGGCCTGCGTGTGACCGATGTTCGACTTGACCGAACCCAGCCGCAGGGGCTCCTCGCGTTCCTGGCCGTAGGTGGCGAGCAGCGCGTTGGCCTCGATCGGGTCACCGAGCCGGGTGCCGGTGCCGTGCGCCTCGACCGCGTCCACCTCGTGCGGGGCGAGACGGGCGTTGGCGAGGGCCTGGCGGATGACGCGTTCCTGTGAGGGCCCGTTGGGGGCGGTGAGGCCGTTGCTCGCACCGTCCTGGTTGACCGCGGAACCCCGGATCACCCCCAGCACGGTGTGCCCGAGCCGCTGGGCGTCCGACAGCCGCTCCAACACCAGCATGCCCGCGCCCTCGCCCCAGCCCGTACCGTCCGCCGACGCCGCGAACGACTTGCAGGTCCCGTCCGGCGACAGACCGCGCTGACGCGAAAACTCGACGAAGGTCGTCGGCGTGGACATCACGGTGACCCCGCCGGCGAGTGCCATCGAGCACTCGCCCTGGCGCAGCGCCTGAGTGGCCAGGTGCACCGCCACCAGGGAGGACGAACACGCCGTGTCCAGCGTCACCGCCGGTCCTTCCAGACCGAACGTGTAGGCCACCCGGCCCGACAGGACACTGGAGATCGTGCCCGTCAGCAGATGCCCCTCGAAGCCCTCCGGCGCATGTCCCAGCCGCGACCCGTAGTCGTTGTACATCACACCCGCGTAGACACCGGTCGAGGAGCCGCGCAGCGAGGCGGGGTCGACTCCCGCACGCTCCAGCGCCTCCCAGGCGACCTCCAGCAGCACCCGCTGCTGCGGGTCGGTCGCGATCGCCTCACGCGGGCTCAGGCCGAAGAACTCGGCGTCGAAGTCGGCGGACCCGTAGAGGAATCCGCCCTTACGGGTGTACGACGTGCCGGTCTTGTCGGGGTCCGGGTCGTAGAGGCTCTCCACGTCCCATCCTCGGTCGGCCGGGAACTCGTCGATCGCGTCCCGGCCCTCCGCGACGAGCCGCCACAGGTCCTCCGGCGAGGAGACCCCGCCCGGATAGCGGCATCCCATACCGACCACGGCGATCGGCTCGTCCGTTCCCTGGGCGTGGGCGGCCACCGACGGGACGACGGCCGTCCCGGTCGCGTCGAGCCGGTCCAGCAGGAAGTCCGCCACCGCCCGGGGCGACGGGTGGTCGAACACGAGGGTGGTGGGCAGGCGCAGCCCGGTCACCGCGCTGAGCCGGTTGCGCAGTTCGACACCCATGAGGGAGTCGAAGCCGATGTCCATGAACGCCTTGACCGGGTCGATGCCGGCGCCGGCCCCGTGCCCGAGGACCAGCCCCACGGTCTCCCGTACGGTCCGGAGCACGGCCTGGGCCCGCTCCTCCGCGCCCAGCGCGTTCAGCCGCCCGGCCCACGACGAGCCGGCGCCGGCGGTGGCCGCCTGCCGACGGCGGACGCGGACCAGGCCGGTGAACAGCTCGGGAAGCGTGTTCTCAGCGGCACGGGTCCGCAGGGCGCGCAGGTCGAGTTCGGCGGGGACCAGCAGCGGCTCCGCCGAGGCGAGCGCCGCGTCGAAGAGGTCGAGGCCCAGTTCCGGGGTCAGCGGGACGATCCCGCTCCGCTTCCACCGCGCGACATCGGCGTCGGTGAGGGTCGCGGCCATGCCGTCGGCGCTGTCCCACAGGCTCCACGCGAGGGAGGTGGCGGGCAGGTTCCGGGCGCGGCGGTGCTGCGCGAGGGCGTCGAGGAAGGTGTTCGCGGCGGCGTAGTTGGCCTGGCCGGCGTTACCCATGAGACCCGCGATGGACGAGAACATCACGAACGAGGCGAGGCCGTGGGACTCGGTGAGGCGGTGGAGGTTCCAGGCCGCGTCCACCTTCGGACGCATCACGCGCTCCAGCTGACCGGCCGACAGCGAGGCGACCGTCGTGTCGTCCAGGACACCCGCCGTGTGCACCACGGCGGTCAGCGGACGCTCGGCCGCGACCTCGTCCAGCAGACCGGCCAGCGCGCCGAGGTCCGACACGTCACAGGCCGCCACGCGCGCCCGCGCGCCCGCCTCCGCCAGCTCTGCCACGAACTCGGCGGCCCCCGGCGTCCCACCCCCGCGACGCGACACCAGCAGCAGGTGCCGGGCACCGTGATGCGTCACCAGGCGGCGCGTCACCAGCCGGCCCAGCGTGCCCAGGGCACCGGTCACCAGGACCGTGCCCTCCGGGTCCAGATTCTCCGCCACGCCCGCCGCGACACCCTCGGCACGCGTCAGGCGCGGCACGAACAGCGCGCCGCCCCGCACCGCCACCTCGGGCTCACCCGACGCCAGCACGGTGGGCAGCAGCTCCGCCCCGCCCTCGTCGACGTGGGCGAGGACCAGCCGGCCGGGCTGCTCGGTCTGCGCGGTACGGATCAGGCCCACGAGCGGGGCCGTGTGCAGTGCGCCGTCCGGGACGACGAGGACGAGGCGGCTGTCCGCGAACCGCGGGGCAGCCAGCCACTCCTGTACCGTCTCCAGCCCACGCGAGGCGGTGGAGTGGGTCCGGTCGAGTACGTCACCGATGCCTTCGTCGACGAGTTCCCGCTCGCCGATCACCACGAATTCCGGCACATCGGATCCGGCGTCGAGCGCGGCGCCGAGGGCGGCGAGGTCGGCGTAGGGCGCCTCGCCCAGCCGGACCCACCGCCGGCCGGCGACCGGCTCGGCCGCCGGGACGGGCTCCCAGGCCACCCGGTACAGGGACTCCACGGCCGGGCCGGCGACGGCGATCCGGTCGCGGGCGACCGGCCGCAGGGTGACCGACTCGATGGTCGCCACCGGAGCGCCGGCGCCGTCGGCGAGAGCGAGACGGGCCGTGTCCTGGCCGGTCCGGGTCCAGTGGACGCGCACCACCGTGGCGCCGACCGCATGCGGCGCGAAGCCCGCGAACGAGAACGGCAGTCGGATCGTGGTGTCGTCCTGCGCCGAGGCCGCGGCCTCCAGCACGAGCGGGTGCAGGACCGCGTCGAGCAGGGCGGGGTGCACCCCGAAGCGCGCGGCTCCCGGGTGGAGCTGCTCGGGCAGGACGGCCTCGGCGAACAGGTCGTCACCGGCGCGCCAGGCGGCCCGCAGCCCCTGGAAGGCCGGCCCGTAGCCGTAGCCCAGGTCGCCGAGGCGGTCGTAGACGCCGTCCAGCGGGACGGGCGTGGCGCCTGCCGGGGGCCATGTCTCCAGGGAGACACCCGGCGAGGGGACGGCGGAGGTGAGCAGGCCGGTCGCGTGGGCGGTCCATTGTTCCTCGCCGGTCCGTGCGTACACGGTGAACCGGCGGTCGCCGCGCACGTCGGCCCGGTCGACGGCCAGCCGCAGCTGAGCGCCCGTCGTCCCCGGGAGAGCCAGGGGGGCCTGGAGGGTGAGCTCCTCGACGCCGGCGTATCCCAGCTGTTCGGCCGCAGCGCCCGCGAGCTCCAGGAAAACCGTCCCCGGTACCAGGACCGTCCCACCGATCGCGTGATCGACCAGCCACGGGTGCGAGGACGACGAGACCGAAGCCGAGAACTGGACCGCGTCACCGTCCGGCTCCGTGATCACCGCAGCCAGCAGCGGGTGATCCACAGCCGTCAGACCCAGACCCGCCGCGTCACCGGAGCGCGGCGCGTCCAGCCAGAAGCGTTCGCGCTGGAAGGCATACGTCGGCAGCTCCACCACACGGGAGCCCGGCAGGAACCGCTCCCAGTCCACACCCGCGCCGTGTGCGTGCACAGCGCCCAGGGCGGCGAGCAGGGAACGCTTCTCGGGACGGTCCTTGCGCAGCACCGGAACCGTGACGACGCCCTCGGCGCCGTCCAGGCACTCGCCCGTCAGAGCCGCGAGTGTCCCGTCGGGGCCCAGCTCCACGAACGCCGTCACACCGAGACCGGTCAGCGTGGCGATGCCGTCGGCGAAACGGACCGCCGAACGGGCCTGCACGGCCCAGTACTCGGGAGTGAACTCCTCGACCACCTCACCGGTGACATTCGAGACGACCGGGATCCGGGGAGCCGAATGGGTCAGGGTCCGGGCGATCTCGGTGAGCTCTGCCAGCATGCCGTCCAGGTGCGCGGAGTGGAAGGCGTGGCTCACCTTCAGCCGTGTGGCCCGCACGCCCTCCCCGCGCGCCAGCTCCAGGACGTCGAGCACGGCCGTCTCGTCACCCGAGATCACGGTGGCGGCAGGGCTGTTGACCCCGGCCACCTCCACCCCGGAGCGGCCCTCCAGCCACCCGGCGACGCGCGCCTCCCCCGCGTTCAGGGCGGCCATCGCCCCGCCCTCGGCAACACCCTCCATCAGACGCGCCCGCGCGCACACCAGACGCGCGGCGTCCTGGAGCGACAGCACATCCGCCACATGGGCCGCCGCCAGCTCACCCACCGAATGACCCACCAGGTAGTCCGGAGTCACCCCGTAACGGGTCAGCAGACGGAACAGGGCCACCTCGACCGCGAACAACGCCGGCTGGGTGTAGAGGGTCCGCCGCAGCAGCTCCGGCTCGCCCTCGATCACCTCGGCGAGCGAACGGTCCAGGTGGACGTCCAACGCCTCCGCGACCTCGTCGAACGCAGCCGCGAACACCGGCTCCGCCGCGTACAGCTCGCGGCCCATGCCCACCCGCTGACTGCCCTGCCCCGAGAACAGGAACGCCACCGGGCCCGCCGATGCGGCCTCACCCGGAGTCAACGTCCGTAGGGCGTCAAGGAGTTCCTCGCGGGTCTCCCCCACGACCACCGCGCGGTGGGCGAATCGGGCACGTGATACGGCCAGCGCACGGCCCACGGCCGCGGCGTCCAGCTCCGGCCGTTCCTCCAGGAACGACACCAGCCGCTGCGCCTGCTCCGACAGAGCGGCCCGCGACCTGCCCGACACCACCCACGGCACCGGTCCCGGCACCGACGGCTCCGCCACCGGGGCTTCTGTCTCCGTCACCTGCTCGACGATGAGGTGTGCGTTGGTACCGCTGATTCCGAACGACGAGACGGCTGCCCGGCGCGGGCGACCGCGCTCCGGCCACTGCTCGGCCCGCGTCAGCAGCTCCACCGCGCCGGCCGACCAGTCGACGTGCGGGGTCGCCTCGTCCACGTGCAGCGTCGCCGGGAGCACCCCGTGCCGCATGGCCATGACCATCTTGATCACGCCCGCGACACCCGCCGCGGCCTGCGTGTGACCGACGTTCGACTTCAGCGAGCCGAGGCGGAGCGGCTCCTCGCGGTCCTGGCCGTAGGTGGCCAGGAGCGCCTGCGCCTCGATCGGGTCGCCGAGCCTGGTGCCCGTGCCGTGCGCCTCCACCGCGTCCACCTCGGACGCCGACAGGCGGGCGTCGGCCAGCGCGGCGCGGATGACCCGCTCCTGCGCGGGCCCGTTCGGGGCCGCCAGGCCGTTGCTCGCCCCGTCCTGGTTCACGGCGGAACCACGGATCACCGCGAGCACCCGGTGCCCGTTGCGTTCCGCGTCCGACAACCGCTCCAGCACCAGCAGGCCCACGCCCTCGGCCCAGCCTGTACCGTCCGCCGACGACGAGAACGCCTTGCACCGCCCGTCCGGCGACAGCCCGCGCTGCCGGGAGAACTCCACGAACATGCCGGGCGTGGCCATGACGGACACACCGCCGGCGAGCGCCATGGAGGACTCGCCCTGGCGCAGCGACCGCGCGGCGAGATGGAGTGCGACGAGTGAGGACGAGCAGGCGGTGTCGACCGTCACCGCCGGGCCTTCGAGACCGAAGGTGTAGGCCAGCCGGCCCGAGGCCACACTGGCGGTGTTGCCCGTCAGCAGGTAGCCGTCGTGTCCGCCGGACGGCTCGTGCAGCCTCGGCCCGTACTCCTGCGCCGTGGCGCCCACGTACACACCGGTTCGGGTGCCGCGCAGCGCGGCGGGGTCGATGCCCGCCTGCTCCAGAGCCTCCCAGGCCGTCTCCAGCAGCAGCCGCTGCTGGGGCTCCATCGCCGCCGCCTCCCGGGGGCTGATGCCGAAGAACTCGGCGTCGAACCGGTCCGCGTCGTGCAGGAAGCCGCCCTGGGTGGCATAGGTCGTGCCGGGGCTGTCCGGATCGTCGGTGAAAAGCGCGTCGAGGTCCCAGCCCCGGTTGGCCGGGAATGCGCCGATCGCGTCGGCCTCGTCGCTGACCAGGTTCCACAGGTCCGCGGGGGAGGCGACCCCGCCCGGCAGCCGGCACGCCATGCCCACGATCGCGATCGGCTCGTCGAGCGCCACGGCCGCGTAGGCGTCGTCGTCCAGGCCCTGGTCCTGGCCTTCGTACAGGTCCTCGTACAGCTCCTCGTCCGGGTCCTCGGCCAGGTCCGGGAGCTGAGCGCCGAGGTGTGCGGCGAGTACGGCCGGAGTCGGGTGGTCGAAGAGGAGGCCGGCGGGCAGCGACAGCCCGGTGGCCCTGTTCAGCGCGTTCCGGAGCTCGACGGACGAGACGGAGTCGAAGCCCAGGTCCTTGAAGGTCGTGTCGATGTCGACGTCACGCGCCGAGCCGTGGCCGAGCACCGCCGCCGCGTGCGCACGCACCAGCTCCAGGGCGTCGCCGCGCGGCGCGGACCTCTTCCGGCCGCTCCGCCGTGCCACGGCGGTCCGGACCGGGGCCGGCCCGGCCGCCGGGCCCTCCAGCCAGTAGTGCTCACGCTGGAAGGCGTACGTGGGTAGATCCACCAGCCCCGGACCCGGCAGCAGACGCTCCCAGTCCACCTCCACGCCGTTGGCGTGCGCCTCCGCGACCGAGGTCAGAAAACGGTCCTGCCCCCCGTCGTCGCGGCGCAGCGATCCGACGACGATGGTGCCGCCGACTCCGGCCTCCTCGGCCGTTTCGCTGAGGGCCGAGGTGAGCACCGGGTGGGCGCTGACCTCGATGAAGACGTGATGCCCGTCGTCGAGCAGAGCGCGGGTGGCTTCCTCCAGCCGGACGGTCCGGCGCAGGTTGCTGAACCAGTACGAGCCGTCGAGCTCCGTGCCGTCCAGCGGCTGCCCGGTGACGGTGGAGAAGAAGGGGATGTCACCCGCACGCGGCGTGACATCGGCCAGCAGCTCCCGCAGCTCGTCCCTCAGCAGGTCGACGTGGGCGGAGTGGGAGGCGTAGTCGACCTTGATGGTGCGGGCACGGTACCCCTCGGCCTCACCGCGCGCGACGAGGTCGGCCAGGGCCTCCGGGTCGCCGGAGACGACCGTGCTCCGGGGACCGTTGTGCGCGGCGATGTCGATCGCGCCGTCCCACCGCGCGACGAGCTCACCCACCTCACCCGCCGGCAAGGCCACCGAGACCATCCCACCCGTACCCGCCAGCCTCACGATCGCCCGACTGCGCAACGCCACGACCTTCGCCGCATCCTCCAGCGACAACGCCCCCGACACCACAGCCGCCGCGATCTCACCCTGCGAATGCCCCACCACCGCATCCGGCTCCACACCCACCGAACGCCACAACGCCGCCAACGACACCATCACCGCCCACAACGCCGGCTGCACCACATCCACCCGATCGAAACCAGGCGCACCCTCCACACCCCGCAACACATCCAGCAACGACCACTCCGTGAACGGCGCCAACGCCCGCTCACACTCCCTCAGACGAGCAGCGAACACCGGCGACACCTCCACCAGCCCCACCGCCATACCCCGCCACTGCGACCCCTGACCCGGAAACACGAACACCGTCCTACCGGGGCCTCCCGGCACCGCACGGCCCGTCACCACACCGGCCGCAGGCAGGCCCTCGGCCAACGCCCGCACACCCGCCAGCAGTTCGTCGGGAGTCTGCCCCACGACCACCGCACGGTGATCGAAGCGGGCACGCGACGCCGCGAGCGAGCGGCCCACCGCCGCGGCGTCCAGCTCCGGCCGCTCCTCCAGGTACGACACGAGCCGCCCGGCCTGGCCGGCCACGGCTTCGGCCGACCTGCCCGACAGCACCCACGGCACCGCACCCGTGCCGGACGCGGCGGCAGGCGGACCCTCCGCAGGCCCGGTGCGCCAGTCCGACAGCACGACGTGGCAGTTCGTACCCCCCACGCCGAACGAGCTGACGCCTCCGTAGAGCGGTTCGTCCGGCCGCGGCCATGCCTCGACGCCGCGCTGCACGACCAGCTTCAACGCGTCGAAGGGGATGTCGGGGTTCGGGGTCTCGAAGTTGAGGCTCGGCACGAGCTCGCGGTGACGGATGCAGAGCGCCGCCTTCAGCAGGCCGACGATGCCGGCGGCACCCTCCAGGTGCCCGACGTTCGTCTTCACCGATCCGACCCGCAGTGCGGCTCCGTCCGCGCGGCCGTCACCGAGTACCGCGCCCAGAGCCGACGCCTCGATCGGGTCGCCCACTTTGGTGCCCGTGCCGTGCAGTTCGACGTACTGGACCTGCTCGGCGGCCACGCCGGCACGCCGGTACGCCTGCCGCAGGACCTCCTGCTGGCCGGCCGAACTGGGCACGGTGAGGCCCTCGGTGGTCCCGTCGTTGTTCATCGCGCTGCCGCGCAGCACGCAGTAGACCGGGTCTCCGTCCGCCACGGCGGCGTGCAGTGGCTTGAGCAGGACGAACGCACCGCCCTCACCGCGTACGTATCCGTTCGCCCTCGCGTCGAACGTGAAGCTGAGGCCGTCCGGTGACAGGGCGCCGAGCCGCTCGGCGCTGGTGGTGCTGTCCGGCACCAGGTTGAGGCTGACCCCGCCGGCCAGGGCCATGGTGGACTCGCTGCGGCGCAGGCTCTCGGCTGCCAGGTGCACGGCGACCAGTGAGGAGGACTGGCCGGTGTCCACGGCCGCGCTCGGTCCGTGCAGACCCAGGGTGTAGGAGATCCGGTTGGCGATGACACCACGGTTGAGACCGGTCAGGGTGTGGCGGGTGACACCGTCGCCCCCGTGCTGACGCGTGAGCGCGGCGTAGTCGTCGGCGATGACACCAACGAAGACACCGGTCCGGCTGTCGGCGAGAGCAGACGGGAGGATCCTGGCGTCCTCCAGCGCCTCCCAGGCCAGCTCCAGCATCAGCCGCTGCTGCGGGTCCATCGACGCCGCCTCACGCGGGCTGACGCCGAAGAAGCCCGCGTCGAAGCCGCTGACGTCCTCCAGATAGCCCCCCGGCCGGGAGGGCAGTCCGGGGCGCCCCGCCGGGGGCGCGCCGATCGCACTGCGGCCCTCGCGCAGCAGCCGCCACAGTTGCGCGGGGTTCTCCGCATGCGGCAGTCGGCAGGACATACCGACGACGGCGATCGCCTCGGCCGATACCGACGTGTCAGCTTGGAATTCAACCATGGTCGAGTACGCCCTACCTGTTGATCCGTACGATTCCTGAGCGGGGGCACAGCACCCGTAGCCGTGCCGCGGGTGCTGTGCCGATGTGCTTCTATTTCGTCTGCGACGACGAGCCGGCCGGCTCGTAGGCCGCGACCAGCATCCGTTTGAGGACTTTTCCGCTGGATCCCAACGGGAGGGCGTCGGTGAACTCGACGCGCCGTGGGTATTTGTACGCGGAAAGGCGCTGTCTGCCCCATTCGATGATCTCGGCATCCGTTCCGGCGGTGATGTCCTCCGGCCGGACAGGCACGACAACCGCCCAGACCTCTTCACCGAGTTCCGGGTGCGGGACACCGATGACCGCCACCTGCGCGACGGCCGGATGCCCGGCGAGGATCTCCTCGATCTCACGCGGATAGACGTTGTAGCCACCGCGGAGAATCAGGTCCTTCTTCCGGCCCACGACCGAGAGGTAACCGTCACCGTCCAGCGTCCCGAGATCACCGGTGAGGAACCAACCGTCGGTCAGGACCTCGGCGGTGATGTCCGGGCGACCGAGATATCCGGCCATGACGTTCGGACCGCGCACCACGATCTCGCCCACCTCGCCGGCCGGCAGGAGATCGATCCTGTCGGTGTTCGGCCGGGCTATACCGACCGTGACGCCGGTGATGGGAACACCGACCGTTCCGGGGCGGAACGTCACGCCCGGATAGTGATAGGCCACGCTGCACGAGGTCTCGGTCATCCCGTAGCCCTCGTACACAGGACATCCGAACGTGCTCCGGACCTCTTCGAGGGTCTTCACCGGGAGCGCCGATCCTCCGCTGTACACGCGGTCGAGCCGAGGGGCCTGCTCACCCCGCGCCACCGCGTCGAGCAGCTTGACGTACATGGTCGGTACGCCCATGAACACCGTGCACCGGTATTCCGTCATCAGCACGAGTGCCTCCCGCCCGGAGAACCTCGGCATCAGGACGATGGAGATACCGGCGCGGAAGCCGGTCAGCATGCCGCAGATCTGACCGAAGCCGTGCGACAGCGGCAGACAGCCGAGCAACACGTCGTCACTCCGGAACATGTACGGAGTGGTGACCATCCTCTCGACGTTGTGCAGGATGTTCCGATGGGTGAGCATCACCCCTTTCGGCTCACCCGTCGTGCCGGACGTGTAGAACACGACCGCGACGTCGTCGGCTTCCCGCACCGCGGCATCGTCGATCGGCGCCGTGTCCTGTGCCGCGCTCTCCAGGTCGACCGTGCCCTCGGGGCCCGGCCCGACGGTCAGGAGCACCGTGCCGAGCGGCTCCGCCGCCTCTCTCGCCCCGGCGAGCAGGGGGGCGTCGCACACCAGGAAACGGGCGTCGGCATCGGTCAGTACGTGATCGATCTCCGAGGGGGTCGACATGACGTTCAGCGGGACCACGACGGCGTCGGCCGCTAGCACGCCGAAGTACACGATGGGGAACCGCGGGGTGTCGGCCAGGAGCATGGCGACCGCGTCTCCCGGCCGCACCCCTTCGGCCCGCAGTACGGCGGCGTAGCGACGTGCCTGGTCCCACAGCCACCCGTAGGTGACACGCTCGGAGCCCTGGATCACGGCCGGGTGGTCGGGTCGCCACGCCGCCGCGCCGGCGAGTACGCCTGCGACGGACATGGTCATCCGGCGGTGCGGGCGCCGCGACCCCGGAGACCGGACGTGGCCCACTCCCGTGCACTCGCGGTCGGGATGTCCAGTTCCTTCCAGATCCCGTGCAGGGCGTCGGCGAAGGTCTCGACATCCTTCTGCTCGTGCACGGCGGACGGAGCGATCCGCAGGATCTCCTCGCCCGCGGGCACGCTGGGGGCGTTGATGGACTGGACGTAGATCCCGTGCTGCTCGAACAGCAGCCGGGACGCCCGCTTGCACAGTTCGTCGTCACCGACGAAGGCCGCGACGATGTGGGAGTCCGTCGAGATGAACGGGATGTCGGCCGCGATCAGAAGGCTGTGCAGCAGCCGCGCGTTCGCCGCGAGGGCCTTCCGCTCGGCATCGGAGGACCGCAGGTACTGGACCGACGCCAGCGCGGCAGCCGCGACCGCCGGCGGCGGCGAGGTGGTGAAGACGAACGAGCGCGAGTAGGTCCGCACCGCGTCCACGAGGGCCGCCGGGCCCGCGATGTAGCCGCCGACCGTCCCGTACCCCTTCGCCAAGGTACCCATCACGACCGTGAACCGGTCTGCGATGCCTTCCTGCGCGGCGATTCCGGCGCCCTGCGGTCCGTACATGCCGACCGCGTGGACCTCGTCGATGAAGGTGGTGGCACCGTACTTGTCCGCGATGTCGGCGATCTCGGCGAGCGCCGCGACGTTGCCCGACATGGAATAGACCGATTCCACGACGATGAGCTTCGGGCAGTCGGCGGGAGCAGCCGCAATCAGTTCTTCCAGGTGGGCGACGTCGTTGTGCCTGAAGATGTGCTTCTTCGCGCCGCTGTGCCGGAGGCCGTCGATGATCGAGGCGTGGTTCTTCGCGTCGGAGAACACGACGGTGTCTTCCGGCAGCCCCGCCAGCACGCTGAGGGAGCCCTCGTTGGCGGTGTATCCCGAGGTGAAGAGGAGAGCGGATTCCTTGCCGTGCAGATCCGCCAGCTCATTTTCGAGAAGGACGTGGTAGTGGTTGGTCCCGCCGATGTTCCGGGAACCTCCGGAGCCCACACCATGGGTGCCTATCGCGGCGTGCATGGCGGCGATGGCCTGGCTGTTCTGACCCATTCCCAGGTAGTCGTTGCTGCACCAGACGCTTACTTCCGAATCCACCCCGTCGCGCCGCGCAGTGGCCATGGGGTAATCACCGGAACGCCGGCCGATCTCCAGGAACTCCCGCTTGCTTCCGGCGAGATCGCCGGCGGTGGTCCCACTCAGATATGATGCCAGGTGAACGTTCATTCACTCGCCTTCTCGACGTAGTGGTCGGATTGACCTGCGAACCGAAGGTTTCACGGTCTAGGAATACTGGGACTTCAGGAGCACCTTGTCGGGCTTGCCGTTGCTGTTCATCGGCAGAGCGCTCAGGACGTGTACTTTCTCGGGCACGTGAATCGGAGAAAGCCTCTCAGCGATCCGAGTACGGATGTCTTCCACGTCGACCACCTCGGCCGGGTCGCATTCGACAGCGGCGTGGATGTGATCGCTTCCATCCTCGTCCTGCACGCCGTAGACGGCCGCGTGCAGAACTCCGGGGTGGGAGAGGATTTCCGCCTCGAGAACGATGGGATGAACCTTGACGCCGCCGACCTTGATGACGTGGGCCACCCGCCCCAGGAGAGTCAGATAGCCCCGCTCGTCGAGGCACCCGATATCACCGGTGAAATACCAGCCGTCCCGAATGACCTGTGCAGTCAATTCCGGGTTTCCGTTGTAGCCGTCCATCATCTGAGGCGAGCGGACACGGACCTCGCCGATCTCCCCCGGCGCCAACTGCGCGCCGGTATTCGAGTTGCAGACGGCGACCTCCACCTCGGGAAAGGGCCGGCCGACCGTGGCCGCGAGTTCCGGGTCACCGTGCTCCAGAGGAGTCAGGATCGTGATCCGGCCGCTCTCACTCGTGGCGTAACCCTGCGCCATGGCAGGGCCGAACAGCTGAAAAGCCTGTGCGATGCGCGCGGGTGCCGCAGGGCTGCCGCCGTAGACGATCCGCTTCAGCGAGGACAGGCCCGCGGCTTCCAGATCGGCAGTGTCACGAATTCCTCGCCCAGCCAGATGGTCCATGACCTGGAACACGTGGTTCGTCGCCATGAACGTCCACGAGATCTCCTTCTCGGCGGAGACGGTGTCCACGAACTTTTCCGCATCGAAGCTCTCATGGAGATGGAGCGCTCCGTCCAGCGCGAAGACCGCGTCCACCATCGCGGCGACGCCGTGACTCAGCGGGGTCGTCACCAGGATCGACGCACAGTCGTATTCACGACCGACATCCATCCACGCACGTACCGTGGCTTCCCACGCGCGGCCCGACAGCCGGATGCCCTTGGGCCGGCCGGTGCTGCCACTCGTGAAGCCGATGAAGGCCAGCGCCTGCGGATCCCATGACGCGAGCTCCGGGGCACCCATACCCTCGGCCAGGCCGGCCTCCCCGCGTCCCCCGTCCTGAACGCGCGTAAGAGGAAGCCCACAGGCCTCGGCCAGCTCGGTCGCGCGCTCCGAGCACTCCGCGTCGGCATAGAGGGTCACCGCATCGGTTTCGCGCAGGATCTGCATCTGGTGATCCAGCGGAAGTACCGTTGTCCTGGTACCCGGATTGGTGGTTCGCAGATAACACACGGCGCCGCCGAGCAGATGGGTCGCGTACCGCACGGTGAGCATCTCGGGGCTGTTGGGTGCGACGAATATCGCCACCACATCCCCCTTGCCCACTCCACGGTCGCGCAGCGCAAGGAATGCATCCGTGACGGACCGGACAATTTCGCCACCGGAGAACGCTTTACCGCGCCAATGAACGACATCCTGATTCGGCGTGGCTGCGAACAGCGAGAGGATCTCCGATACATAACTCCGACTTGCGCTCCACCAATGCTGCGGCAGGCTCATGGGACCTTCCTTTTACCTTGCCAACTGTCACGACGTCGTCCGATCGGGCATTCAATCTTCACCATGCGAGGGAAGGAGGCGGTAGATCGTTCGACTGGCTACAACGGAGAGCCGGAAGGCATCCCGATCGGGGTAGCCGTTCGGGGCACACGCCGGGCGGCCTCTCGGCGCGTCGGCGCACCCGGCGAGGTGACCGCACCTCCAAAGCCGGGAGGGAGCGGGAGTCCGAGGCCACCAAGCCTCCTCGGCCGACGCGCCCCGGCACCTACGGCCCGCACCCCGCACCCCGCACCCCGCACCCCGCACCCCGCACCGAGAGGAACACCTGCCGGTCCTGCGTGGAAACAGCAGGTCAAGCCCTTCGCAATACCCCCAGTTCCCGCACTCCGCACCACTGCTCCGCCCCGATCCGCTACGCTGTTCACGTCAGCGGTCAGGTCACACCGGACGTCCGCCCGGGAAACCGAGGCGAGCACCAGCACACCCCCACTGACCAGCGGGCTTGTACATTTCGGCGGAAGATCCACTGGAACTGATCGGCACGGATGTCGCCGTCTTCTGCGACGACCTGATCAAGGACTCCCGCACCTATTGATCCGAAACGGTTCGGGTTCTGGGTCGTTGGTGGTGTGTGAGCGATCTGGTGGGGGACGCGCGGCATCTGTCGCCGTCGGCGCAGGAGGCCCTGCGGTTGCGGGCAGTGGCCGCGTTGGTGGCGGGGCGGGACCGTGAGGACGTCGCGGCGGTGTTCGGGGTGTCGCTGAAGGCGGTGGACGGCTGGTGGGCGAAGTGGCAGGCCGGTGGCCGGGAGTCGTTGGTCATGCGGCCGCGGGGCAAGCCGGTGGGTGTGCATCAGGTGCTGGACGAGGCCGAGCAGGCCGCCGTGCGGCAGGCCGTCCTGGATCATCGGCCCTGTGACGTGGGGCTGAGCGGGCAGTTGTGGACGCGGCGGCTGGTGGGTGAGCTGATCGCGAAGCTGTACCGGGTGCGGCTGACCGAGCCGGGGGTGGGCAAGTACCTCAAGCGGTGGGGACTGTCGTTCCAGCGGCCGGACAAGCGGGCCGTCGAGCAGGACCCGCAGGCTGTCCGGCGCTGACACGAGGAGACCTGGCCGAAGATCCGTGCGCGGGCGAAGAAGGACGGCGGCGAGATCCTCTTCGCCGACCAGGTCGGCATCCGCTCCGACCAGGTCACCGGCCGTACCTGGGGTGAGAAGGGCAGGACGCCCGTGGTGCGGCGGAGCGGGAACCGGTTCTCGGTGAACGCCATGTCGGCGATCAGCACCAGGGGCCGGATGCACTTCATGGTCTTCGCCGAGCACTTCACCGCCGAGGTGATGTGCCGCTTCCTGGACCGGCTCGCCGGCCACTTCGACCACAAGGTCCATCTCGTGGTCGACGGGCACTCCGCCCACCGCTCCAGGAAGGTTCGCGCCTGGCTCGCCGCCCACCCCGACGACGTCGAGCTGCACTTCTTGCCGCCGTACTCGCCCGAGCTCAACCCTGATGAGCTGGTCAACGCCGACCTCAAGCACAGCTTGCCCAAGCAGCACCGGGCCCGCGATCAAACCGAACTCGCCGCCGAGACGCGCCGATTCTTCCGCAGACGCCAGCGGCAACCGCACATCGTCTGCGGCTACTTCGGCGGCCCCACCGTCCGTTACACCCTGGACGAGAACCCTATGAGTTTCTGATCAATATGCGGGAGGGCGAACACGGACCCGGCCGGGACGCGCAGATCGACACCGTCGAGGATGCGAGTACGGGTGCGGCGTCCACCTGGTGGCGGATGTCCATGAGGAGTGGTCCTTCGGTCGGGGCGGGTTGCGCGGATGTCCTCCACTGGTGCCGGAAGCCGTACATCCCCATCCCGTCCACCACGGGCAGCTTCTCGAAGAGTGCGCGGACGCGCCGGCGTTCCATCGGCTCCGTGTAGTACCCGCTCGGCCCCGCAGCAGATACCCCTCCCTCGTCGTGCCGTGCTTCTTCTCATGCCGTTCGATCGCCTCCCGGACCGAGCGAGGCAGCGGCACCTCCCGGAACTTCCCCACCTTGCGGTGCTTCAGCTTCGCCGGCCGGTGCGCGTTGGAGTGGACCTGCTCATGCACCCGGTACACGTCCTCGGCCACCAGATTGTTGATGTTCACCGCCCGAGTCTCGCCGTTACGCAGTCCACACCCCGCCGGCTTCCGTTCGGTCCAGACCGTCGCACCATGGACGACCAGGCACCGACCCGAACGCCCGTCCCGGAATGCGTGCGGACTCGTGCTGACCAGGTGCTGACTCACCTGACGATGCGCCGGGCCCGCGACGCCCTGGTCCGCGCGGCCGTCACTGAAGCCGGGTACGAGGTGGCCGAGACGGTCACCGCCTGACAGCGCGTGGCGGAGCGGCCGACGACGGCGACCCGGTAGCCCTCTTCCCGTGGTTCGCGGACGAGCCGGGTCTTGTCCTCGGGGTGCAGCGGGCGTGTACGTCGTCGATGCCAGGGCGGTGGCGACGGCGCGGGCGGGTGCCTCACGGTCTCCGGTGGCCAGCACCGGCCGTACGCCCAGGCGTCGCAGCCGGTCCACGGCCCGGTAGCTGGCCGGCCGCAGTACGTCTCCGACCTCGATGAGCGCCTCGGTCATACCGTCGACGCGGACCACGACGGGCGTGTGGGCGGACGTCTCGACTGCGGACAGTGCGTCGTCCAGAGGTGCGCAGCTCGTCGCCCGGGGCCAGTCAGTACCTCCACGAGTGGTCCTTCGACGTTCCCGCGCACGCCGCGTCCCGGCAGTGCCGCGAAGCCGGTCACGTCCGGCAGCCTCCCGCCCGGTGCGGCGCGCCGGGCGTAGGCCGTGACGGTCTGGCCCAGCGGGTGCTCGGAGCCCTGTTCGACCGTGCCCGCGAGCCTGACCGCCTGTTCCTCGCCGATGCCGCCGGGTGCGGCCGTGACCCGGGCGACGCTCATGTGCCCGGAGGTCAGGGTGCCGGTCCTGTCGAGGACCACGGCGTCGATGTGCTGCAGCCCTTCCAGGGCCTGGGGGCCGCTGACCAGCACGCCCAGTGGGGCGCCACGGCCGGTGGCTGCCATCAGGGCGGTCGGGGTGGCGAGGCCGGCCGCCGAGCCGAGGGGGCCGATGTGAGGAGGAGGCATCGGAGGAGCCCGTTCACCGACCGCTTCACGCGGTCCACACCGTGCCGCGTGCCTCGTACTCGAGCATCTCCTCCAGACCGACCGCGGCGTCCGCGCCGAGTTCCCGGCGCACCAGCCACAGGGCGAGGTCCAGCCCGGAGGTGACCCCGCCGGCGGTGACCAGGTCGCCGTCGTCGACCACGCGGGCGTTCTTCAGCACGCCGCCCTGCCGCTCCAGGTCGGCCCGCGCCCGGTGATGCGTGGTGCACGGGCGCCCCGCGGTCAGCCCGGCGGCGGCGAGCAGCATCACGCCGGTGCACAGCGCGCTGACGGTCAGGCCCGGGCGGGTCGCGGCGGCCAGGGCCCGTGGCAGTGAGCCTCGCCGGATCTCGGCCCACACGCCGGGATCCTCGCGGCGTGCGTAGCCGCCGCCGGGAACCACCAGGACGTCCGCCTGCTCGGGGGCCCACCCGTGGTCGACACGTAGTCGGGTGCCGTAGGACGCCCTGACGGTACGCGGACCGTCGAGCGTCACGTAGCGGGTCTCCACTTCCCGGTCGGTGAAGTAGCCGGAGGCGGAGAACACCTCGTACGGGGCGGAGAAGTCGAGTTCCTCCACGCCGTCGAACATGACCACGTGGACGCGCAGGGGCCGGTCGCGTCCGGGGGCCTCGGGCTCGGCGGCGTCGGCCCGGGTCACGGCGCCCCCGGCCATCAGTGTCGCGGTCCCGAGAGCGGTGGTGGCGTGCAGGAGGGTCCGGCGGTTCATGTCGGTCGGTACTCCGTTTCTCGGTCGGCCGGGGACAGGGGGACGGGTTCGTCCGCCGGGCGGGGAGGAGCCGAGTCGTACTGGAGGGCACGGCGCACGGCGCGGGCGTGCTCGCGTCCGTGCAGGTGGCCGACGAGCCACAGGGCGCTGTCGATGCCGGCGGAGACGCCCCGGCTGGTGAGGAGACTGCCGTCGACGACATAGCGGGCGTCGCGTACGACGGTGACGTCACCGCGCTCCTCGAGCGCGTCCTCGTACTGCCAGTGGGTGGCGACCCGGCGGGACCGGGCCGGTCCGGCGGCGTGCAGCAGGAAGGTCCCGGTGCAGACGCCGAGCACCCAGGTGGCGCGCGCGGCGGTATCGGTGAGCCACCCGGTGATCCGCTCCTTGCGGGTCTCGGCCTCCCGGGCGCCGCGACCGCCCGGTACGAGGACGACGTCCAGCGGCGGGTGGTCATCGAGTCCGTGGTCCGGCAGCACCCGCATGCCCTGGGAGCACCGGACGGGCGCGGAACGCTCGGCGACGAGCAGGACGTCGTCCGCGCCGCCCCGCAGTCCGGAGGAGGTGGTGAACACCTCCCACGGGCCGGTGAAGTCGCGTTCCTGCGCCGAGTCGAACAGCAGGATTCCGTACGTGGTCATGGTCAGTTGCCCCAGCGTGCGGCGTCGGCCATGGTCTCCATGCGGGTCCTGTGCGGCGGCACGGACCTCTCTCGCAGGAGTTCGGACGCGAGGGTGAAGGGCGGGGCTTTCTCCGGGCGGTTGCGGGCCTGAGCGGTGATCTCGTCGACGAGGGTGGTGGCCATGGACAGCCGCGGGTAGCGGGCGTGGATCGCGGCGCCGGTGGCGTCGTCCACGCAATCGGTGTCCAGGCCGAAGTCCATGCCGGTGCCCTGGTGCACCAGGGCGCACAGGGTGCCGCGGCGCTCGGCGATGCCCGGTGTCGTGTGCAGGGCGATGGCCTCCCACACGGCGTCGACGTCGGCGGCCGGCAGGCCCTGCGCGGTGAGGAACTCCGCGGCCGTGTCGGCGCCGTCCACCTCGAACCGCTGGTGGCGGTCGCCCGCCTGCGTCAGGCCGATGTCGTGCAGGACGCAGGCCAGGAACAGCAGTTCCGGATCGTAGTCACGTCCCGCCTCCGCACCTTCGTGGTCGGCGCGGAGGCGGGCGAACAGAGCGCTGCGGACGCTGTGGTTGGCGGTCGCGGTGGACTCCGTCTCGCGTACCAGGGCCAGCGCGCGGCGGGCGACGGGCGAGTCGGGCAGCGGCGGTACGCCGGTGGTCGTCACATCGGTCATGGCACAAACGATCGTTCGCGCCAACTACCGCTGAAAGTGGCAGACTTGCCATTATGCGCGAGGAAGCTGCCACCCCTGCCGCACCGCATCGAGTGGCGGTGCTGGTCATGGACGACGTACTGCCCCTGGACCTGGGCATCCCGGCCCAGGTCTTCATCGCCGTACCCGGGGACCCCTACCGGCTGACCCTGTGCGGACGGACCGCGCGGCCGGTCACGACCGCCGCGGGCTTCGCGGTCACGGTGGCCGCCGGGCTGGAGGCCGTACGCGAGGCGGACACCGTCATCGTCCCGGGGTACGCACCGCACCTCCGGGAGCTCCCGGAGGACGTGCTCGCGGCACTGGCCGAGGCCCACACCCGGGGCCGGCGACTGGTGTCCATCTGCACCGGCGCCTTCGCACTGGCGGCAGCCGGGATCCTGGACGGCCGCAAGGCCACCACCCACTGGAAGTACGCCGACGAACTGGCCGCGCGGTACCCGACGGTGTCGGTGGATCCTCGCGTGCTCTATGTCGACGAGGGACAGGTGCTGACCTCGGCAGGCGTCGCCGCCGGCATCGACCTGTGCCTGCACTTGGTGCGACGTGACCTGGGCGCGTGGACGGCGAACCAGGTGGCGCGCACCCTGGTCTCGGCGCCCCACCGCGACGGCGGGCAGGCGCAGTACATCAAAAGGCCGTTGACCCCCGAAGAACCCGGCGTCACCCTCGCGCCCACCCGGGCCTGGGCGCTGGCCCGCCTGCACGAACCACTGACGGTCCCACGGCTCGCCGCACACGCGCACATGGCGCCGCGGACCTTCGCCCGGCGGTTCGTCACCGAGACCGGCACGACACCCCTGCAGTGGCTGCTCGCCGCCCGGCTCGACCGTGCCCGGGAACTGCTGGAGACCACCGGACTCGCCGTCGACCACATCGCCGACCGATGCGGCCTGGGCAGCCCCTCCAATCTGCGGCTGCACTTCCGGCGCGTCCTGGGCACGACGCCCACCGCGTACCGGGCGGCGTTCGCCGCGACGGCACAGCCGGACTCCGGCCAGGCGCGCACCCCGACGGCGACTACGCCGTAGTCGCCTCCGCCGCCGCTGCCGTGGGACCTGGCGCGCGATGGCGGGAAACGGCCGGTGCCGACAGTGACCTGGGCGTCGCCGATGGCGTCGGCCTCGGCCGCACCCCCTTCCGGGACCGGTGGCGCGACCCCGACGCCACCGGCCGCGCCGTCGTCGCCGCAGCCCTCGTCATCACGATCTCCCGGGCAGGGAGGAGGCGCCCGCAGTTCCATGAACTCGAGAGGCCGAAGCAGCACGGCTGCGTAGCGGCGGACCGCCGGCCAGGGGCTGACCCGCAAAGGACCTCCAGGGTCGGCGGTGCGCTACCCCATGACCGCGCGGGCCGCGTCCAGAAAGGCCAGCCGGTTGTTCTCCAGGTGGTCCCGCACGCTCTCGCCGTCAGGCAAGCCTTCCCACACCGTCCGGTTGAGGTCGAGGAAGTACGCGCGTGCCGCGTCGTGCACGGGCAGCGGGAACTGGATACGGATGAGCCGCTCCGCGACCCACAGCCTGTTCATGACGTCCTGGGTCCTGAGGAACCAGGCGTCGGTGTCCTCCCACTCGGAAGGCCGGCTGAAGGCGGAGCGTTCGGCCTCGGCCGCCACCTCGATGAACCGCTCCAGCAACGCGAGCCGTTCCGCACGCCGGGCCTCCGACAAGGCGTTCTGCTGTCGTTGCTGTTCAGCACGTTCCGCCGAGAGCTGAGTCCTGTGCTGCACAAGGTAGGACAACAAGCCGCCGAGGACGACGCCGCCCAACGATATGAGTGACACCCAGACCTGACCTGACATGGCGGTCATCGTGCCATGCCGTCGATCCTTGGGACCATCTCGTTGTGGCTGGTGTGATCACTGCGTCCGAGCCGTCATGGACAGCCCCGTTCACCGGGCCGGGCACGCGTCAGTTCAGCAAGCTGATCACCGCGCTGCGCCGCGAAGTACCTGTTCGTCGCGGGGGCCGTATCGCCCTGCCTGCCCGGACTCGATGTGCGCGGGCTCATCGACCTCATCGCCGACCGCTTCGCGGGCGCCCTGCCGGCCTGGGCACCGCCGGCCCCGGTTTCTTCGGCACTCAGGAACAGCACGCCACCCTCACCGGTCCGCCCGAGGACCTGACGGCGCAGTTGTCGCTCCCCCACCAGCAGATGGTGTCCGCCGTCGCCGCGCAGCGGCTCCCCCGGGCCGAGGGTCACCGGCTCAACCCCCTGCGCCTGCCCTGACATCCGCAGGCACGCTCCGCGGCCGGTTCCGGCCGTGACTCCGCCGAGGCACGGCCGGAACCGGGGCCCGTCGCGCGAGCGGCGTGACTACCAGGAGGACTTGGTGACCCCGGGCAGGAAGCCGGCGTGGGCCTGCTCACGCACGCGGACGCGCGACAGGCCGAACTTCCGGAGGTGACCGCGCGGCCGCCCGTCCACGCTGTCCCGGTTGCGCACTCGGGTAGCGCTCGCGTCGCGGGGCTGGCGCCGCAGTTCTTCCAGTGCGGCCCGGCGCTCGGCGTCGGTGGAGGACGGCCGGCGGATGATCTCCTTCAGCTCCGCACGGCGGGCCGCGTACCGCTCGACGACCGCCTTGCGCTTCTCGTTCTGCGCGATCTTGCTCTTCTTGGCCATCAGACCTTCCCCCCTCGGGCGCGGATGCGGGCCACGGCGGCCTCGATGCCGATGCTGTCGACCGTCTTGATCGCCTTCGCGCTGAGCGTCAGCCGGACATACCGCCCCTCGCTGGGCAGCCAGTAGCGCTTGCGTTGGATGTTGGGGTCGAAGCGGCGCGAAGTGCGCCGATGCGAGTGGGAGATGGTGTTGCCGAAGCCCGGCTGGGCGCCGGTCAGTTGGCAGTGGGCGGACAAGGTCGTACCTGCCTCTCGTCGGGGACGGCTAGTTTTTGGTAATGGAAACCATTCCCATATAGTACCGCTCATGGCACGCGACGAGATACGCCCGATCATCAAGCTCCGCTCCACCGCGGGAACCGGCTACACGTACGTGACCCGCAAGAACCGCCGCAACGACCCCGACCGCATGATGCTGCGCAAGTACGACCCGATCGCCCGGCGCCACGTCGACTTCCGCGAGGAACGCTGACCTCCCGCCGATCCGCCACCGGCCCGAACTCGAGGACGCCCCATGAAGCCCGGAATCCACCCCGCTTACGGCCCCGTCGTCTTCCGCGACCGTGCCGCGAACTACGCTTTCCTCACCCGCTCCACCATGACCAGTGACAAGACGATCGAGTGGGAGGACGGCAACACCTACCCGGTGGTCGACGTCGAGATCTCGAACGTCAGCCACCCCTTCTACACGGGGACCGCCCGGGTCCTGGACACCGCCGGGCGGGTCGAGCGCTTCGAGCGCCGGTACGGCCGACGCGGAGCCAACTGATGCGGGACGGAACCGGACTCCCCGTCGTCATCGTCGCCGGGCTCCACTCCGAGGCACGCCGCCAGGTCGTGGAGCACCTCCTGCGCCTGGTGCCCGACAGCGTCGCCCTCCATCACGACCTGTCCACAGCGGCCGACGGCACCGTCCTGCGTCAGGTGCGCGATGCTTCGGGCGAGCTGTCCCGAGACGAGACCCCGCTGGTCAACGACTGCGCGTGCTGCGCGCTGCGCGAGGACCTGGTCCCCGAGCTGGAACGGCTCGCCGACGCCGGCCTCACCCGGCTGGCCGTCGTCGAGCTGTGGGACTCCGTCGAACCCAGGGGAATGGCCGAGGTCGTCGTCCGGCACGGCGGCGACGCGGTCCGGCTCACCAACGTGATCACCGCGGTCGATCCGGCTCTCGTCCTCCCCTGCCTCGGCAACGGCGACGACCTGGCCGAGGCGGGCCTCGCGGCCGCGGCCGGCGACCAGCGCACGGTCGGCGACACCTGGGCCAGACAACTGGAGTACGCCCCCGTCCTCGCCGTCGTGGAGAGCGAGGACGCCGACGACGAGGACCGGGCGCTCCTCACCCAACTCCACCCCACCGCCCGTCAGGTGAGCGCCGACTCCCGGGAACTCGCCCGGCTGGCCTTCGCCGGCTTCGACGCCGAAGCCGCCGCCGCAGCCCAGCACCCGGCCTGCGCCCTGCTCCCCCAGGAAGCCGACGAGGCAGGCGTCACCACCTTCGTCTGGCGCCGGCACCGCCCGTTCCATCCCGAACGCCTCTACCAGGCGCTGGAGGACCTCTGCTGCGCCGCGGCCCGCAGCCGCGGACGGTTCTGGCTCGCCGACCGCCCCGACACCCTGCTCGCATGGGACGCCGCGGGCGGAGCGCTGTGCGTCGAGAGCGCCGGCCCGTGGCTCGCCTCCCTGCCGGACGCCGCCTGGGAGATGGTCCCGCCAGTGCGCCGAGCGGCCGCCGCACTGGACTGGCACCCCGAGCACGGCGACCGCTGTCAGCACCTCGTCTTCACCTCACCCGGCCTGGACCGCGACGGGCTCGCGCGGGTGCTGGAGTCCTGCCTGCTCACCGACGCCGAGTACACGGCAGGCCCCGAAGCATGGAAGCGACTGCCGGCCGCCTTCGACTCTCTGCTCGATCCCGTCGCGTGACAGCGCCCCATCCACCACATCACAGAAGGAGCACCATGAGCCCCCGTCAAGGCCCGCGCAAGCCGGTCAAGTCCCGTCCCAACCCGCTGGACGCGGCCGGGATCACGTACATCGACTACAAGGACACCGATCTGCTGCGGAAGTTCATCTCCGACCGCGGCAAGATCCGCAGCCGCCGCGTCACCCGCGTCACGGCCCAGCAGCAGCGGCAGATCGCCGCGGCGATCAAGAACGCCCGGGAGATGGCGCTCCTGCCCTACTCGACTCGGTGAGAAGCGGCCCCTCAGTTCCGCACAAGCCTTTTCCTCAGGCGACACGGAGGCACACGGAATGCACCCCTGGACGGAGGGGTGCATTGCGTGGAGCAGTCAGCGGTCGTCCCCGTGGCCATCGTGAGCGGCATGCCGGTGACCGTCGTGCACGTAGCCCACGCGGTCACCGTGGGGAACCCCGGCATGCCCACAGCCCTCGCCGTGCGCATGGTCGTGTCCGGGATGTGGCCGGTGTTGCAAGGATGTCGCCCCTTCACTCATCTCCATGAGGACAGAACACCATTCATGGGCGACGGCGGATTCCCTCACCGTCCCCGATGACGATTCCCGCTGCCGGGTCAGGGAATGCGGCCAACCGATTCCGGTGTGCACGGTCGGCTTTCGCGCCGGCCCTCCAGCACCGACCTTCCGTGGCCGACACATCGCCCCAGAAGGGGCAACAACCTCGGCGTCGCCGGGGCTGCTCGGTCTGGTGCGTGCGCGGTGCTGACCGCGCGAGCGGCACGGTACGGCGTCGAGGCCGCCGGCCGGGGCGCGCACCCCGTCGCGGAGGGGCACGGACACCTCCACCCGCACGAGGGAAGCCCTCGGGTGGCGTGGCTGCTCGTGCTGCCCGCCGCCGCCCTGCTCCTCTTCCCGCCACCCGCGCCCGGTTCGTACAGCGCCGCTCGCGACGGGGCCGGACGGCCACGACCGTCGTACAGGTCGCGGAGCCGCCGGACCCGTACGAAGAACGCTGACAGGGTCGGCGGACGGCGCACGCGGAGGTGCGTGCGCCTGGCAGGCTACCGGGTATGACAGCGCCTGAGGTGTCACCCGCTCCCGTGATCGCACAGCTCAGCAGGCCCCGTGACGCCACCGCAGCCGTCCGGCGGGACCTCACCGCGTGCTGGACGGCAGTCGTCAACGCCGGAGGGGCCGTCGTCCCCATGGACTGCCCGCTCCCGCCGGTGACCGAGGCGGCGCTCCGGCCGGCGGTCGGGAGAATCACTCGTGGACTGTCCCCCGAGCACAGCAGGCTCCTCCTGGCGACCGTGGACGGCGCGCTCGCGGGCTGGCTGCTGCTTCGCCGCGAGCCGCATCCTCTCGTGGCGCACTGCGGCGTGGTGAACCACGTCCAGACACATGTGCGCTTCCGTGGCATGGGTGTCGGAACCGCACTGGTGCGGCACGCCCAGCGCGTGGGGCGCGACGAGATGGGGCTGGAGCGGCTGCAGCTCGCCGTACGGTCCGGTCTGGGGCTGGAGGAGTTCTACCGCAAGGCGGGCTGGACGGAGGTCGGCAGGTGGCCGGGCGCGCTGCGGGTGGCGCCCGGTGACGACCGGGACGAGATCCTGATGAGTCTGGCTCTGTGAAATGCCCTGGCCTCCCCGTTCTCCGCAACGCTCCTCCGCGGCTTTCTCCGCTGCCGGCCTCAGGTCCTGACGGGAGCGGGGAGTCCGCGCGTGTCGTCCATGACCGCCACCAGGACGGTGCTGTCGCCGAACTGCCAGACCGGCGCGGCGTGGGCGAAGCCGGCCCGGCGCAGCAGTTCGGCGTGGCGGCTCACCGTGACCCGCTCGTCGCCGCCGTTCCCGGCATGGACGGCCCGGCGCCGTCCGCGTTCGTCGAGCAGGTCGGCCAGTTCGGGGTCGCGGGCCGCGGCGTCCCACCAGGACCGCCAGTCCTCCGGGGTGCGGCCGCCCGTGCGCTCCGCCCTGCGCCGGCCCACGTGGGCGGTGAGGTCCGCGCACGGCGCCGCGTCCGGCGGGAAGTGGTCTCCGTTGACGAGGACGCCGCCGGGGCGGAGCAGGGACGCGAGGGAGCGGTAGGTGCGCAGCAGCGCCGGCTCGGGCAGGTAGTGCAGCGCGGTCGTCGAGACGGCGGCGTCCAGGGGGCGTTCCAGTGCCAGGGCCTCGGTCCAGCCCTCCTCGCCGATGACGGTGTCGACGTAGCGGGCGGCGTCGGCGTGGTGGGTGCGTCCCAGCTCCAGCAGCAGGGGGTCCATGTCGGCGGCGACGATCTCCGCGTGCGGGAAACGGGCGGCGAGC
This sequence comes from Streptomyces sp. DH-12, assembly GCF_002899455.1. Classification (GTDB taxonomy): domain Bacteria; phylum Actinomycetota; class Actinomycetes; order Streptomycetales; family Streptomycetaceae; genus Streptomyces. Next base: position 961,591 of record NZ_PPFB01000001.1, read on the forward strand.
CTGGCGGCCAGGGAGCCGGGCCCGCACCCCAGGTCGAGCAGGAGGGGGCGGGCACGGCCGGCGGTGACGTGCTCGACGACGTCCGCGATCACGGTGAACCGCTCCTCGCGGTCCACCGCGTACCGCTCCTGCTGCCGTTCCCAGCGCTCCACCCACGCCCTGGCCGTCCCCATGCTCACGCCCATCGCCCGCGCCACCTCATCCGTCTCTCGTCCGTCCGTGGACACGGACGAATCTACAGGTGGAAACGGTTATCAGTTGCCGTTCACGTCAACGACGCGAGGACGGTCAGCAGACGGTCGATCTCCTCCGCCGTGTTGTACACGTGCAGGCTCACCCGTACGGATCCGTCCCGCCCGTCGGCGCCGGCCTGGCAGAGGCTGTCGGCGCGCACCATGAAACCGTGGCTGAAGAGGATGAACCCGAGGTCGTCGGACGGGATGTCGCGGTGGCGGAAGGTGACGATGCCGTGGCGACGCTGGGCCGCGGGCAGGGGGGAGTCGGCGGCCAGGCTCGCCGGGCAGCCGAGGACCTCGTACGGGCCGAGTCGTACGAGCCGGTCCGTCAGCCGGGTGGTGAGTGTGGTCGTCCAGCGCGCGATCCGCTCGACGCCGGCCGCGTCGAGCCAGTCGAGCGCGGCCCGCAGCGACACGATGCCCACCGTGTTGGGCGTGCCCTGCCAGCCGCCCGGCCGGAACACGGGCCCCCGCGCGTTGCGCGCCCACACCGCGCCCGATCCGGGCAGGGCCATCGCCTTGTGCCCGGAGAAGACCACGAAGTCCACGTCCAGCGACGGACCGTCGAGACGGACGGGCAGGTGGCCGACGCTCTGTGCCGCGTCCAGGCAGATCGGCACGTCCGGGCCGACCGCCTCGCGGATGCGGTGCACGTTCATGTCGCCGCCGTAGACGTGGTGGACATGGGTGGCGGCCACGAAGCGGGTCCGCGGGCCGACGGCGTCGGCCAGGGCCCGGTGGTCGTAGTCGCCGGAGACCGCCTGGTACGGCAGCGCCCGTACGCGGACCTCGACACCGCGCTCGGCCAGCAGCCGGCGGGCCTCGAGCCAGGGGTCGAGGTTGGCCCGGTGGTCGGCGTGCGGCACGAGGATCTCGTCCCCGTCCCTGAGGTACGGCACGAGCCAGTCACGGGCGACCGTACGCAGGCCCTCGGTGGTGCCGCTGGTGAAGTGGACGGCGGAGCGGCCCGGTTCGGGGTCGTGGAGGAACTCCTTGACCCGTTCTCGCGTCGTTTCCACGAGGTCCGTGGTCCGGTTGGCCCAGGGGTAGGTGCCGCGGCCGGCGTTGGCGTTCGACGTCGTGAGGTACGTCTGGACGGCCTCCAGTACGGCACGTGGCTTCTGTGACGTGGCCGCGCTGTCGAGGTACGCCAGCTCCGGATGGGCGGTGACGATGGGGAACTGTTCCCTCACCTCCCGCTGCCAGAGCGGACCCTCGGGCTCCGCCCCGGGAAGCGGGTGCGCCGCGCTCACTCGCGCACCAGCGGTGCGCCCGCGTCCCGCCAGGCGACGATCCCGCCGGCCAGGCTGCGGACGTCCGGATGGCCCATCCGGGTCAGCGCGGCGGCGAAGCGCAGTGACTTCTCGCCCACGGGACAGGCCAGCAGCACGGGAGTGCGCTTGCTGAAGGGGAGCCCGCCGCGCAGCAGGTCCTCGAACACCTCATCGACGATGTTGACCGAGCCCTCGATGTGCAGGGCGGCATAGGCGTGCGGACTGCGCAGGTCGACGACGAGTGGCCGGGGGTCGCCCTCGGCGGACCAGCGACGGGCGTCGGCCACGTCGATGACGCGGGCCTCCGCACGGGCCTCGGCGTCGGTGACGGCCGTCGCGGAGCGCCCGCGGGCCGTCCGGCCCAGGAGTTCGGGGCGTCGCTGACGCACATAGCTGAGGTAGCTCTCGGCCCGGTCGCACACGATGAACACCGCCGTCCGGCGCTGCCCCGTCCCGTCCAGCTCGGCGTCCGCGTACCGCAGGTGCCGCACCGCCCCCTGGTAGGCGGCGCCGCCGGTCGGTCCGCTCAGCAGTCCGCAGCGGCGGATCAGGGTGAGCATCCCGTCGATGGCCTCGTCGGAGGTGACCGACTCGATGGTGTCGTACGTCGCCGGGTCGAACAGGCCCACCTGGTGGACCTCGTCGATGGTGCGGATGCCCGGTATGAAGTCCGACTTGTGGGCGACCAGGCCGAGCACCCGTACGCGCGGGTCGTGCTCACGCAGGACCCTGGCGACACCGGTCGACGAACCGGCCGTGCCCACGCAGGCGACGAACCAGTCCGGCACCCGGCCGTCCAGGTCCTTCACTATCTCGGGACCGGTACCCTCCGCGTGCGCCTCGACGTTGCGCGGGTTGAAGTACTGGTCGGTGTGCAGGTACGTGCTCCCCGGGTCGGACAGCGCCCGGTGGAAGTGCGTCAGCGGGTCGTCCGTGTCGGTCGGGTCGAGGCACTCGCTGCGCCCGGGAAGTTCCTCGATCTCGGCGCCGATGAGCAGCAGGAGATCCTTGATCTCGGGCACGCGCATGCGGTTGGTGACGCTCTTGAACCTCGCTCCGTGCATGCCGGCCAGCAGGGCCAGTGCCTTGGCGGTGTTGCCGCTGGAGAGCTCCACGACCGTCCCGTCGCGGCCGGTGGCAGCCTCCAGGTGGGGACGGGCCATGTGCCAGGCGGGCCGGTCCTTGACGGACCCGAACGGATTGAGCATCTCCAGCTTGGCGTAGAGATCGATGTTGCGCAGACCGTGCACGGCGGGGTCGATGCGCACCAGCGGTGTGTTGCCGATGGCTTCCGTGATGCTGTCGTACCTCATCCGGGTGTTCCCCCCAAAGGTGTGATCGGCCAGTAGTCCTCGTCCGGGCACCAGTGCCAGGAGTCGCCCCGCCGCTCCACCGCCACCGTCCGCGCGACGGGCTGCCGCTGCGCGTGATGGGCGTGGAAGTCCATGGCGTATCCGGCGGTGTTGGCGAAGGCCAGCAGATCCCCCGCCCGCGGCAACCGGGGCAGGAAGACCAGGCGGCGGGTGATGAGATCGCCCTCCAGGCACAGATTGCCGGTGAGGTAGACGCCGACCGGCTCCCCGTCGCCCGACGCCGCTTCGCCGCGCGGAAGCAGGACGGGGTCCACCAGGACCCCGTGCTCCTCCAGGCTCATGTCACCCGCGTTCATCGCGAGGTGCACCAGGTACTGCCCGGCGTCCGTGTCCGCGGGCCGCACGTCCAGCACGCGGGCGAGCGACAGTCCGCACTGGTCGACCAGGGAACGGCCGGGTTCGATGTACAGGTCGTGGAGGTGCTCCAGCAGGAGGGTGGCGGGCGGGCGGCCCAGCACCGGCGCGGGCAGGGAGAGGACCTCGTCGAGGTAACCGGGGCCGGCGGTGGGGCGGTACGCGGGGTACAGCGCGGCGGCACCGCGCACCGTGCCGCCCTCGTTGCGCAGCCCGTATCCGTGACCGCGCCAGGTCAACGGCGGGCGGACGCCGAGCACCGCCTCGGTCAGCGCGGTGGTCCACCGCTCCCAGTCCTCCGCCTCGGCGACGTAGCCGACACCGAATCCGCCCCCGATGTCGAGGGCGCGCGGCGCGAGTCCCCGCGCCCGGCATTCGTCCATGAACAGCACGCACTGCTCCAGCGCCCGTGCCTTCTCCTCCACGCCCGTGGTGTCGAGGTGGTAGGCGGCGCCGGCGAACTCCACGGTGTCGGTGCTGCGTTCGAGCGCCGACAGCAGCTCTTCCGTGTCCCGGACCGGAGTGCCGAAGCGGCTGCGCCGGGAGAGCAGCCGGGTGCCCGCTCCCCCGTGGCCGGTGGCGTGCTCGAACCCCGACAGGCGTACCAGCACGGTGACGCGGCCGAGCCCGTGCGCGCGCACCAGTGCGGAGAGACGTTCCAGTTCCCCGGGCGAGTCCAGGTTGACCGTGGCTCCGACGCGCGCGGCCAGCCAGAGGAACGCGGCGTCCTTGGGGCCGGTGGCCATGATGCGGTCGCCGGTGAACCCACAGCCCAGCGCGTGCCTCAGCTCCTCCGTGGAGGCGACGTCGACGCCGACGGCGGCCGGGTCCTCCGCCGCCAGTCGCCGCAGCAGGGCGCTGGACCGGTTCGCCTTGTGCGCGAAGTACACCCGCCCGGTGAGACGGTGGCGGCGGTAGACGGCACGGAAGCGGGCGGCGTTCGCGGCCACGGCCTCGGGGAGCAGCACGTTGAGCGGCGACCCCAGCGCGTCGACGAGCGAGTGCAGGAAGGGCCCGTCCGTCAGCAGTGCGGCGAGCGGCGGCTCCACCCTGGGCCTCAAGTACAAGGGCGCGTCCACGTGAGACCCCTCCCGGTGCCGGCCGACCGCCGGCGCGACGATCGTTCGGGAGTAGTCGTTTCCAGGTACACCCGTCCCTAAGCGTCACTGGTCCGGTTCCCGGGGCGAACTGCCGTGCTCAGGGAGGGCGGTGTCGCTGAGGATGCGGTTGAGCGCGCTGCCGGGGCTGCTTGTGAGGTCCTCCCAGGTTCCCTCTTCCGTGATGAGGCCGTCCTCCAGGACTGCGATGCGGTCGGCGCGGCGGATGGTGGCCGGGCGGTGGGCGATGAAGATCGTCGTGCGGCTCTCCTGCCGCAGCGCGGTGGCGAGTTCGGCGTCGCCGGTGTTGTCCAGGTGGGCGGTGGTCTCGTCGAGCACGAGGACGCGCGGTCCGGCCAGCAGCGCGCGGGCCAGGGCGATGCGGGCCCGCTGACCGCCGGAGAGCGTGGCGCCCCGCTCGCCGACGAGGGTGTCCAGGGGGGCGATCCGGTCGACGCCGCACAGCCGTGCCGCCTCGGCCAGCGCCCGGTCGTCGGCCTCGGGCGCGGCGAGCCGCAGGTTCTCGGCGAGGGTGCCGTGGAAGAGGGGGGTGTCCTGTCCCACCAGGACCACCGCCCGCCGCAGTTCCGCGTCGTTCACCTCCCTCACGTCCACGGGATCGCCGTCGGCGGGCAGCAGCTGGACCTCACCGGCGGACGGGTCCCAGAAGCGGGCCAGCAGGTGGGCGCAGGTGGACTTGCCGGCGCCGGAGGCGCCGACGAGGGCGAGTGTCCGGCCGGGACGGACGGTGAGGTCGACGCCGTCCAGCACGGGGGTGCCGCCGTAGTCGAACCTCACTCGGCGCAACCGGACGCCCAGTGGTCCGGGGGGCAGGGGGCGTGGCGCGGCGGGCGGCGGTGCGAGGGCGGGGGCCTTGACGGCCGCGTCGACGCGGGCGGCGGCGGCGCGCAGGGCCACGGCCTGGCTCAGGGCGCGGGCCGACTCCGCGACCGGGCCGAGGACGGACAGGGCCAGCGCCATCGCGGCCGGCGCCCAGGCGCCGTGCAGCCGTCCGGAGGTCACGGACTGTGCCGCCGCGGCGACCACGCCGAGGACCGCGACCACGATGAGGAGGTCGCGGACGGCGGCGGCGACGGCCTCCCAGGTGGCCTCGGCGCGCTGGGCGTCGCCCACCTGCCGCCCCCGCTCCGCCAGCTTGCGGCGGCGTCCGGCCAGAGCGCCGAAGGCGAGCAGTTCGCGCAGCCCGTCGACGGTCTCGACCGTGTCGGCCGACAGCGCGGCCACGGCTGTGCGGGTGCGGCCGCCGCGCACCGTGCGCGCGCCTGCGTCGGCGAAGGGCGCCGCGGCGAGCAGGGCAGCGACCGGCAGCACGGCCACCAGCAGCCACGGCTCCACCAGGGCCAGAAGTACCGAGCCGCCGGTGAGGACCGTTCCCGCCGCGAGCAGCTGGGCGGTGGTGTGGGCGTAGAAGAACTCCAGCGCCTCCACGTCGGCCATGGCGGTGGCGGCGAGATCGCCGCTGCGGCGGCCCGCGACCCGGGCGGGCGCGCTGCGGGCCAGTCCGTCGAAAACGCGGACCCGCAGCACGGCCAGCACCCGGTAGGCGAGATCGTGGGAGAGGTCCATCTCCCGCCAGGTCATCAGGGCGCGTACGAGAACGAGGGCGACGAGCGCGGTGACGGTGCCGGCCGTGGGGGCGCGCCCTTCGATGACGGCGGTGCCCACGGTGTGCGCGGCCAGGGTCACCAGCGCGACGAGGGAGCCTTGTTCGAGGAGCGCGGCGGCACAGGTGCGGGCCGTCATGGCGCGGTGTGCCGCGAGGGCGGGCAGCAGGGCGCGCAGCGCGCCCCGTGCGGGGGCGTCCGCCCCGGCGGCGGTGGGACCGGTGACGGTGCTCATGCGGCGAGTTCCCCCCGATGGGCGCGGCCGGCCTCGACGAGCCGGGTGTAGACGCCGCCGGCCTCGACCAGGCCGGTGTGGTCGCCGACGGCGTCCACCCGTCCCGTGTCGAGGACGACGATCCGGTCGGCGGACCGGACGGCCGCGAGCCGGTGGGCGACCACCAGGACGGTCCGCCCGCCGACCGCCTTCAGCAGCTCCCGGACGATGTCCGCCTCGCGGCGCTCGTCGACCGAGCTGGTGGCCTCGTCGAGGACGAGGACCGGGGCGTCCGACAGCAGGGCCCGTGCGAGGGCGAGCCGCTGTCGCTGCCCGCCGGAGAGCGTGGCGCCCCGTTCGCCGAGGACCGTGGCGTAGCCGTCCGGGAGGGCGGCGATCTCGTCGTGGATCCCGGCGGTGCGCGCCGCCCGGGTGAGCTCGTCGTCCGTGGCATCCGGACGGGCCAGGCGCAGGTTGTCGGCGATGGTGGCGTGGAACAGGTACGTCTCCTGCGAGACCACCGCGATGCCCTGCCGCAGCGAGTCGAGCGCGTACTCGGTCGTGGGGCGCCCGTCGAGGGTGATCCGCCCTTCCTGCGGGTCGTGGTGGCGCAGGAGCAGGGCCAGCAGGGTCGACTTGCCCGCGCCGGACGGCCCGACGATCGCGGTGGTCCGTCCCGCCCGCGCTGTGAAGGAGACACCGTCCAGGGCGGGTGCGGGAGCACCGTCGTAGGTGAACCGGACGTCGTGGAAGCGGAGTTCGGGCGGTGTGGGCCAGTGCGCGGGCGTCGTTGCGGTGTCGGGGACCGTCGGCGCGGCCGTGCGCAGGGCCGCCAGCCCGTCGGCGGCCGACGCCCCCAGGTAGCCGGCGTGCCATTCCCGGGCGAGGTCGCGGACGGGGCGGAAGCACTCGGAGGCCAGCAGCAGCACCAGATAGGTGCCGGCCGCAGTGGTGGATCCGGTGACGGCCGACCAGCACGCCAGGAGCGCTGCGGCGGCGGTGCCGCCCTGGACGGCGAGGTCGGTGATGCCGGTGTCGACCAGGGACACCCGCAACTTGGCGACGGTCGCCCGGTGCAGGGCCGCGGACCGCTCCTCCAGGCGTGCCCGGGTGCGGCCGACCGCGCCCGCGGCGCGCAGGGCGGGCATGCCCTGCAGGGCCTCCAGGTAGTCGGCGCCCAGCCCTTCGTAGGTGTCCCAGTGCTCCTTTCCGCGGGCGGCGAGGAGCCGGTCCCAGGCGCGCGGCCCCAGCAGGGCCAGGAGCAGGGCGGGGACGAGTCCGAGGAGGGCCCGGGGTTCGACCACGGCGAGGACGGCGAGGACCAGGGGTGGTACCGCGAGGGTGACCAGGAACTGGGGCAGGTAGCGGGAGACGTAGGCGTCGACGCCCTCCACCCCCTCGACCAGGGTGGTGCGGACGGCTCCCGCCCGTGCTGTGGTCAGGTACGCGGGTCCCAGCCGGCCCAGGTGGGCCAGGAGTTCGTCGCGCAGTGCCACCCTGACCCGGGCCCCGGCGCGGGTGGCGGTGCGCCGCTGCCACAGGGCGAGCCCGGCGCGGGCGGCGACGACGGCGAGCACCGCGGCCAGCAGCCACGGGAGTCGGCCGGTGTCCCCGCGGGCCAGGCCGGCGAGCGCGAGGGCCAGCAGCGCGGCCTGTGCCAGGTGCGTGAGGGTGACGGCTCCCTGCAGGAGGGTGGCCGCGAGCAGGGGACGCCGTGCGCGCGTTGCGGCGCGGCGCAGCTCGGGGTGGACGATCACGTGGAGTTCTCCTCGTCGGCGTGGCGGGTGCCGAGGGCCAGGGCGTGCACGACCCAGTCACGGCCCGGCGCGGCGCCGAGGGCGGCGCCGAGATCCGCCTGCTGCCAGGAGCCGACGGGCCGGGCCGCCAGCCCGTGGCGCAGGGCTGCGACATGGGCCAGGTGGACGGCGAAGCCGGCTCGCAGGTGGGCGCGGCGGATGTGCGCGGTGTCGGCGTCGGTGGGGCAGCCGTGGGCGAGCAGTACGGCGCCGGCGTCCGCGAGCCACGCCTGGCCCGCCGCCCAGGCCGCGAGCGTCGGACGGGCCTCGCCGGACGCGTGGCGCCGCAGGGCCGTGCCCCCGGGAGCCAGTTCCATGAGGCCGGGCCGAGGCGGGCCGACCGCGGCGCACCAGCGCAACAGGCCACCGTCCCCGGCTCGTTCGGCGGTGGCCAGGACTGCCCGCAGCGCATCGTGGGGTGGGGGGCCCGGCAACGGTGGTGGGGTACTGCGGCGTGCCAGCAGGTCGGCCGGCGTGGGCGGGTCCTCAGTCTCCGCAGGGCGCTTCGGACTCCGCCCGTCGGGCGGTGGGACGCGTACGACGGCCAGGGGGTCCTCGGTGCGTCCGTCCATCCGTACGTCGCATTCGCCCGCGCCCAGGACGCGGGCCGCCAGGAGCAGCGCCGCGGCGGCGTGCCCGGTGTCCAGCAGCAGGAGGGGCCAGGCCCGGTGGCCGTAGTGGGACACCGTGCGCTGTGCGGTGACGGAGAGCGCGGCGGTCACGCCCGGCGGCGTGCCGTCGACGGGCGGGCCGACGTGGTGGACGCGGTGGCGCAGCGGGTCGTAGCCGTAGCGGCCGGGCGGCAGGGAGCAGCCGGCGCCCACGACCAGTTCGGTGTCCACCGGGTGCAGCGCACCGGCGGAGGGGGTGGGCCTGAGGCGTCCGGAGGTGTCCGAGGCCGCCAGGGACAGACGCAGCAGGGTCCGCAGGTCGAGGTCCGCGGGGCCGGCCTCCGGGATCGGGCGCGGTGGCCCCGGCCAGGGGCGGACGGCGGTGCCGGCGGGCGTGCCGGGGCCGGGGCGCTCCGGGGAGCGGGCGCGGGCGAGGGCGGCGGCGAGGTCCACCGGGCGGTCCTCGCGGGGGTGTTCCACGGCGGCCCTCACATGTGCGGCGGAGGCGCCAGCGTGAAGTCCTCCGGCGCGCTCGGCGCGGTGGTGCGCCATCCGCGCGCGACCGCGGCCTCGGCGAGGCGCGGGCAGCCGAAGTAGCCGAAGGCGGCGGGCGCGTTGGGCAGCAGTCCGGAGACGAGGACCCGGGCGACGCGCAGCGCGGTCTCCGCCACGTCCTCGGTGGTGAGGTCGAAGGTCATGACGCGGTGGCCGCCGCCGCGCAGCGTGCTCTCCAGCCGCTCCCGGCTTCCGGGCTCGACCGCGTCGACGGATACCGTCCCGAGCGCAGGCTCGGTGAACCTCCGGGCCTCGGCCGCCATCCGTTCGTCCAGCCACACCTGCACGTGCGCTCCCAGGTCCCGCACGTGCTCGAACTGCTCGCCGCACACGTCGAGGTAGCGGCCGTCGGCCCGGTGGTCCAGGTAGAGCCCGCGGGCGAGCAGCCCGGCCTCGACGGCCTGGAACACCCAGCCGTCGGGGCCGGTCAGCCCCTGGGTGAAGACCCAGGTGTGGACGGCTTCGAGGACAGCCTTGCGGGCGGCTTCGGCCGGGTCGTACTTGCAGGCGAACCCGGCGGCGTACAGGCCGAGGCGCGGGTCGTGGACGAGCGCGGCCATGCAGGGGGCGAACTCCGAGTGCATCTCGACGAGGTGGACCTCGAGCGCGGAACCGGCGAGGTCGTCGGTGAGGCCGGGTACGCTCGCCGGGTCGATGCCCCGGGCCGGGCCGTCCAGGTGCCACCACAGTTCCAGGGCGTCGCGTTCGACGATTTCCAGCAGGCCGCGCTCGATCGCGTCGTCGAGGCCCTGTCCGGCGGCGATCCCGGCGTAGTTGAGGTGGTGGGTGCGGGGCAGCTCGCGCAGGCCGCCCTGGCGCCAGTTGAGGTGGGTGAGCGAGACGGGTGCCCAGACCTCGGCGGCGGTCCCGTCGGACAGTCGTTCGGTTCCTCGTGTCCACAGCGCGGGGGTGTCGGCGGTGAGCGGGCGGTAGGGGAACTGCGCGCGGGCGTACTGCCAGGGTGCGTAGGCGGGCAGATCGGCCGGGCCGTACAGGCGCAGGCCCTTGTCCGCCAGTTCGGCGGCGGTGGCGCGCAGGGGTGCGTCCGGGTGGCCGGGCGGCGGCACACGGTTGCCGCAGTAGCGCTCCATCCCCTCGGCTATCGCGGCGACGCGGGCCTGCTCCGGATCGCCGAAGGTGGTGCCGAGGGACACCCGGTCGGCGGGCCACAGCCCGAGTCTGCGGGCGTCGGACATCTCGGCCGTGAGCGCGGTGTAGCGGGGCGGGGCGCCCGCGGGGTGCTCGACGGGCTTGACCTTGCGGACGATGCCGCAGACGGGGTCGACGAGCGCTTCCAACGGCAGAGCCGTCATCGCAGGATCTCCTCGGCGGGGGCGGTGGGGGCGGGACGGGACGGGAGCACGGGCAGGTCCAGCACCACGCTGTCCGGGTCGATCTGCCGCCGGGAGGCGAGCAGACGTCCGGCCGTCATCGGGTCGTCCCCGGTGTGGGGGTTGCGGGCGTGGGCCGGGAAGTGGTGTCCGGCGATCTCCAGGCGCAGCCGTGTGCCGGCCCGGAGCCGGCGTGCGAGCCGGCCGAGCTCGACGGTGAACGCGGCCTCCCGGCCCGCTGGTTCGGCACGCCGCACGATGCCGACGGCGAGCCGCTCGGCGGTCCCGTCCGGTGGGAGCGCCACGAGCCGGGCGACCCAGTCGGCGGACGGTGTGTGGGCGGTGGCCCGCAGCCGCACACGGGACGGCCCGACGAGGTCGAGCGGACGCGGCGACGGCGGTGTGACCAGCAGGCAGCGGTCGGGCGGGCCATCCGCGGGGACGGTCAGGTCGTCGGAGCGGACGGGCCGTGCGGGGTCGGCGATGAAGGCGGAGCCGTGCAGCAGGCGCGTGCGGTGGGCGCGCGGTTCTCCCTCGGCGCCGGCCGGCAGCCACAGGCCGGCGCCGCCGAGCGCCAGTGCGCCGTGGTGGCCGGGGGCGAGGCCGCCGGTCAGGGCGCGGCGGGCCCAGCGCACGTACAGCTCACCGAGATTCAGCCGGTGGGCGGGTCCCGCGTCCGGCCCCGGAGCAGCGGTCAGGGAGTGCCCCCAGGGGCCGAGCAGCAGACGCGCCGGGGATCCGCCCCAGGCACGCCACAGAGCGACGGTCTCCTCGGTGAAGTGGTCGTGGTGGCCGCCCACCGCGAGCAGGGGCGGCCCGGCGTGCGCCGCCCGCGCCACGAGGCGTCCGCGGTCGTGGTGGCGCCACAGCCCCGCCCACGAGGGCAGGGCGCGTCCCAGCCGCTCGGGCAGGGCGGTCAACGGCAGGTGGGCGAGCAGGCCGGGATCCTCGGCGAGGGCCTTGTCCAGCGCACTTTCGTCGGAGTCGCGCCGGTCGCCGTGGGCGGCCCACCATCCGGCGCGGGAGAGCAGCCGTTCCACGCCGGACGCCTCGCGGGCTGTCTCCGCCGGGCCGAGGGCGGGCACGGCCGCGATGACGGCATCCGGCCGGGCGTTCCCGGGGGCGTCGAGGGCGAGGACGAGGGCGCAGTGGGCGGCGTAGGAGGCGCCGGCGGCCACCAGCCGCCCGTCGCTCCACGGCTGCCGCCGGATCCAGCGGACGGCTGCTGTCCCGTCGGCGGTCTCGTTCGCGTACGGATGCCACTTCCCTGGCGACGCGAACCGGCCCCGCACGTCCTGGACGACGGCGGCGAACCCGCGGCGGGCCCAGCCACGCGCCTCGGCCCGGTGGCGTGTCCGGTCGTAGGGGGTGCGGATCAGGACGGCCGGGAAGGGACCGTCGCCGGCCGGGAGACGGACGTCGGTGGCGAGTTCTCCCACGGCCGCCTCGAACGCCGTCATACGCCCTTCCTCGGTGTCGGTGCGACGTCGGGCACCGGGAGGACGGCGTGCTCGGTGACGGTCAGCGTGCGCAGGTCCACGCGTCGGAGCCGGCGCCGTGCCGGGAGGCCGGCCGTGTCGGGGGCGCCGGTGGCCCACCGGCTGAGATCGTCCGCGAGCAGCGCCGCGAGCAGCGCGGCGGCGGGCACGGGGAGCCGGACGGGCGTGCCCGAGGTACGGGGGCCGCTCCAGTACGCGGCCAGTTCCCGGTGGGCGGGTGTGGCGGCGAGCCGGCGGGACCGGACGTGCGCCGAGGTGACGTCTCCGGGAGCGGCGGCCACCGGCTCGACGTACGCCTGCCAGCCCTCGCGGTGGCAGCGCAGCCACGCGACACCGTGCTCCGGCAGCCGGTCGGCGGCGTCCCACAAGCCGTCCGGCGCGGGCCCGTCCAGGCACCACACGACCGCGGAGGGGTTTCCGTCGAGCAGGTCCTCCACACCCGCCGGCGGGCTGCCGGAGGCGGTCACGGCCGGAGTCGTACGGGGCCGCGCGCCCAGGGCGGCCAGGTGCACGGCGAGCGGTTCGGTCAGTACCGGGTCGCCGAGGATGCTGACGTTCCGGCGAGCGGCGGGCCACTCCGGGGCCGACGGCCCTTCCGCCAGATAGCCGGCTTCTTCGAACGCCCGGACCACGCGCTCCAGCCCTTCGTCCAGCGGGGCTGCGGTCCCCCCGGCGAGCAGGGAGAGCAAGGCGTCCTCGTCGACGTCTCCTGCCCTGACGCTGAAGAACTCCCCCGCGGGGGTGCGGACGGCGAGCCCTCGCCCGGGCACGGCGACGACCTCGGCACCGGGGACGAGTCGGCTACGGGACACGGCGTTCCTCCTGTCGGCGGGAGCTGGGACGGGTGTGGGCCCGCCCGGAAGGCATCGGGCGGGCCCACGGTCGAGGGCGGCCAGGCCCTCGCTTACTCCTCGGTGTCCTCGAAGGGGTTCTCGACGAGCGCGTTGGAGTGAGAGGCCGAGTCGTGAGCCAGCTGACCCGGGTCGACGATCGGCTCGAAGACCTGCTCGTTGTCCATGAACTCTCCTTCATCAGCAGGGAGATACGGCGTTCGGATGAGCGCCGCGCCTCACTCTAATGAATCTGATTTTCATATTCTAGTGCTGCGATGGGGTGATCTGGATAACACACGGGCCACCCCCCTTCCGGATCCTCACCGACCCGGCCCGCCACCTGCAGCACCTCCGCCAGCAACCCCGGCGTGACGACCTGCTTCGGCGCTCCGTCGGCCACCACACGGCCCTCCCGCAGGGCGACGATCCGCTCGGCGAACCGGGCCGCGTGGGCCAGGTCGTGCAGCACCATCACCACCGTGAGTCCGCGTTCCTCGCGCAGACGCACCACGGTCTGCAGTACGTCGAGCTGGTGGTGCAGGTCCAGGTACGTGGTCGGCTCGTCGAGCAGCAGGACCCGGGTGTCCTGAGCGAGCGCCATCGCCAGCCGGACGCGTTGCCGCTCGCCGCCGGACAGCGCGTCGACGTCACGGTCGGCCCACTCCTCCACCCCGACGTCACGCAGCGCCCGGCGCACGACGGGGTCGTCGCCCTCGCGCAGCATGCCCAGCGGGCCGCGTGCCGCGTACCGCCCCTGCCGGACGAGTTGACTGACCGTCATCCCCGGGACGGCCGGGGCGGACTGGTGCAGCAGCGCCACTCTCCGGGCCGTGGCACGCCTCGAGAGCCGGGCGAGGTCGTCCCCGCCGAGCCGAACGCTCCCCTCGTCCGGTTGCAGCAGCCCGGCGGCCAGCCGCAGCAGGGTCGACTTGCCGCAGCCGTTCAGACCGATCAGGGCGGTCAGTTCGCCCGGCCGGACGGTCAGGTCGACGCCCCGCAGCACGGGCCGTCCGGGGTAGCCGAAGTGGACCCCCTCGACGTGGATCCCCACGGACTCGATCATGCTCTGTCCTCGATTCGACGTCAGAACGTACGGCTCGGCGTGCGGCGCACGACGATCAACAGCAGCGCGGCACCGAGGCAGGCGGTGAGCGCCCCGACCGGCAACGTGAGCCGTCCGGAGTCGAACGCCGTCGCCAGCAGCCGCGAGGACAGCTGCGCCGCCGCGTCCGCCCCGCACACCACGACCGCGCCCGTCAGGGCGGCGCCGGGAAGACTCCGGCGCAGGTCCGCGCCGAAGACGGCCACGGCCAGATGCGGGACGAGCAGCCCGATGAAGCCCAGCGCCCCGACGGCGGCCACCGCACCCGCCGTCAGCGCCACCGCGCACAGCAGGGCCAGGGTCCGGGCCCGGCGCGCGGAGAGCCCGGCGGCGAGGGCGATGTCGTCCCCGCAGCGCAGCAGGGTCAACGGCCCGGACAGCAGCCAGGCCGCGGCCCCCCAGACGAGTGCCCACGGCCAGAGCAGGTGCCAGTGCTCCCACACCCGGCCCTCCGTGGTGCCGACCAACCACTGCACCACGCTGCCGAGTTCGCCGGGCTTCACCAACAGCACCATGGCGGTGAGCCCGCCGAGCACTGCCGACACCAGCACCCCGTGCACGGCGGTCTGCGCGGGATCACCGCGCCCGCGGCCGGTGAGCAGCCACAACAGCGCCGCTCCGGCGCACCCGCCCCCGCACGCGGCGAGGACCACGGCCAGAGGCGAATCCCACCCGGCGAGTCCCAGGGCGGTCGCGGTGACGGCGCCGAGCACCGCCCCCGGGGTCACGCCCGTCACCTCCGGTCCGGCCAGGGGATTGCGCAGGGCGGACTGCAGGACCAGCCCCGCCACGGCCAGACAGGCGCCCGCGCCGAGGGCCACCAGCAGTCTCGGCAGGCGCAGCTGGAACAGGATGTGGCGCTCCGTCGCGTCACCGCCCCCGTTCAGGACGTCCCAGACCACACCCGGGGACATGCCGCGCCCGGCCACCACCTCCACTGCGGCGCACACGACGGCCAGTGCCGCGAGGGCCGTGAAACGCCGTGTCACCGTGCGTCCTCCGTCCTGATCGTCCCGGGAGACGGCGAGGCCGGACCGCCGGGCCCGCCCCGGTGAGCGTGATGCGATGCCCCGGCGGGAGGTCCTTCGTCCGCCGCACCCGAGGCCGCCTTCCGCGGCCCGGGCGGCTGCTCGCGCACCCCGGCCGAAGCGGCCGGCCCCTGCCGGACCGCCTGGCGGCGGCCGCCCGACCGCATCAGCGCGACGCCGGCCGGCACCCCCAACAGAGCGGTCCAGGCGCCGGCCGGCGTCTCCACGGGGGCCAGCGCCAGCCTGGCCGGGACATCGGCGGCCACCACGACGACAGCACCCCAGGCCGCGGACCACGGCAGCCAGCGCACGGCCCCGGCCGCGGGATCGAACCAGCGGCTCAGGTGTGGGGCGAGGAAGCCCACCCACGCGACGGGACCGCACACTGCCGTCACCGGGGCGATCAGCACCACGGCGATGGCCAGAGCGGCCAGCCGTGCGCGCTGGGCACGCACACCCAGTGCCTGCGCGTCCTCGTCGCCCAGCCGCAGCACCGACAGCACCGGCGCGCACAGCACGAGAGCGGGCACCGCGACGAGCAGCCACGGCCACAGGCCCGTCACGTCCTCCCAGGTCCGGGCGGAGAGGGAACCGAGCAGGTAGCGGTAGATCAGCTGGAGGTCCAACTGGTCGGCCATGACCATCAGGACAAGCAGCGCGGCTTGCAGCGCGGCCGCCACCGCCGCGCCGGTCAGCAGCACCGCGGACGGACTACGGCCGAGTCCGGCGACGAGCAACGTGAGCCCGCCGCCGAGCGCGGCCCCGCCGATGGCCGACAGAGGCTGAACGGCGGCGGGCAGAGACAGCGACAGCACCAGCGGCGCGGCCACCCCCAGCGCGGCCCCGGACGACACTCCCAGCATCTCCGGCACCGCCAGAGGATTGCGCAGCGCCTCCTGGAGCACCAGTCCGGCCGCCCCCAGACAGGCTCCGGCGATGAGCCCCAACAGCAGTCGGGGCACGCGGAGTTCATTCACGACGATCCCGGCCAGGCTGGTGTCCCCGTCCAGCACCGCGGCGGCCAGCCGGTGCGGGGGGACGTAGGGGGTGCCGAGGCTGAGCGTGCAGAAAGCGGAGACGGCCAGCGACACGACCACCAGAAGCGGTTGCCACCTGCGCGCACCGCGCGACGGCCGCTGTCCGTGCGCCGCGGCGCGATCGGCCGTCGCCGGCACCGGGAGGGACGTCCTCACCGCAGCGCGGCCGTGGCCTCGTCGAGGACGATGCCCAGCGAGCGGGTGCCGCGCCCCTTGGCCCACACCTCTGAGTTCACCTCGTGGACGTCACCGTTCCTCACGGCCGGGATCTTGCCCCAGAGCGGGTTCTCGGCCAGCTTCTCCGACAGCTTGCCGTCTGCCTCACCGAAGCTCAGGGTCTCGACGAAGAGCACGTCGACGTCCTGGGCGAGGATCTCTTCGAGGGAGTAACTGCCTTCCGCACCACGGGACTTCCACGGATAGTCGGCGATCTTGGGGAACAGGCTGGCGGCCACGTCCCCTTCGGGCGTCGCGACACCGAAGTTCTCGTCACTGCCGTAGATGACGAGCGCGGTCCTGTCGCTCGGCGCCTTCTCGGCCGCGGCGAGCTTCGTCCGGAAGGTCCTCTCCGCCTTCTCCCCCTGGGCGGTGCGCCCGGTGAGCGCGGCGACGTCGCGCAGGTAGCCCACGCTGTCCTGCCACGTCTCGGGCTGCATGGCCCAGAACGTGGTGGCGCCCTTGAGCGCCGGGGCGAGCTTGCCGTGGGTGTCCCCGAGGCCGATCACGAGATCGGGCTTGTGGGAGAGGATCGCCTCGACCTCCGGGGCGATGAAGCCGCCGGGGATGACGTCGACCTCCTCGGCCCTCTCCTCCCCCAGGAAGTCGGGGTGGGCGAGCAGCGCGCTGTTGGTGGCCGTCGGGACGATGCCCAGTTCGGTCAGGATGTCGTCGCACAGGGCGAACAGGCAGACGATCCGCTCGGGTTGCTTCTTCAGGGAGATCCTGGCGCCGTTGGTGTCGGTCAACTCCGTCGACGCCTTGATGGGTTCGACGGTCACCTCCGTCTTCGCCGGGGGCTCGGCCTTGTCGTTCGCGGGTTCCTCGGCGGACGAGCCGCAACCGACCAGGAGCGAACCCACCGCCGCTGCGGTGAGCCAACTGCGAACGAATCTCGACGGTGAGCGCAGCATCGATGCCCTCGTTTCTCTCAGGTGCCGGGAACGCACTGAAGATACATGATAATCGTTTTCACAAAACCGGTTTCTGGAGGACCCGTGCCCGCTGCCCCACCCGTCCTGCTCGTCTCCGACCATGTGGCCGGAGCCGTACACCTGCTGACCGTGCCGGACGGCGTCTTGACAGGACGTCTCACCGACCGTCACCTCTCCGAGCACGCCGGCTTCCTGGCGCTTCCGGGAGGGCGGGTGGCCTGCGTCGACGACCGCCGCGGGGAACTACTGGTGCTCGACCCCTTCGCCGAGAAGCTCGTGGAGCGCACGGTCCCGGTCGCCGTGCCGGCCGAGCATCTCGCCTGCGACCCGTCCGGCCGCCGACTGGCCGTCACGACCGGCCTCGGCAAGAACAGTGAACCGTGGTCGGACCTGCTGACGGTCCTGGACCTGGACACCGGGGAAGCCGCGCGGGTCCGCACGCGCGTCGGTGAACCGGGCGTAACCGTGCTGGGCGAGACCGACCCACTGGTCGTGCTGCGCCACCGGGAACCCGGCGCGCTGGCCGTCCACCGGTTCGCGGACCTCCTCGCGGCGCCGCCGGGCTGCCCCCCGGTCACCCCTCACGCATCCCTGCCGCTGCCGGACGACGGACACGGAGACGCACAGGCGCCCGGCTCGGAGCACGTGTTCGCGGCCACGGGACAGGGAGTGCACCAGGCCCGGAGGGAAGGCGACGCGCTCACCGCCGAGGCGGTCATTCCGTGGGGATCGCCCGCCCGGGGCTGGTACCTCCGACTCGACACCCGGCGGCAGGCGCTGTGGACCACCTTGCGGGGCGGCGCCCCGAACCCGCTGCGATGGCCGGAGTGGACCAACCAGGCATGGCACCACGACCTGGAGACAGGCCGCACGCTGCTCACGGAACTCGGCCCCGGACTCGTCTTCCGGCTGGCCCTCGCCCGGCACCACACCGCCTTCACCCGTGTCCACCCCGACGGCGACGAGCTGATCCTTCTCGGCGCCGACGATGTCGTCCGCCGCTGCCCCCTGCCGGCGATGGACGGCGCTCCGCGTCGCGGCGGCACCCCCTGGGAGGGCGTCCAGCGCCGGGCGGTGGCCGCCTCACCGGGCTCCGACTGGATCGCCGTCACCCGGGGCGGCCACGGCGAGGTGCACATCGTCGACGCGGAGACCGGTCACGAGGCGGCCCGTCTGCGGCTGAGCACACCTCTGCACCACGGCGGCCACATGACACTGCGCGTCCGGAACGACGGCGCCGACGGCGATCCCGTGGGGCGGTGACGGCCAGTGCGGGCCGGCACGCCCCAGGCGTCCGGAACAGCCGCCGTCCGCGGGAGCAAGGTCCGCTGCCGCGCCACACGCACGTCCGTACGCACGTTTCTCCTGATCAGTGGCCGGCCGCCGAGTCCGGTCCCGCGGCGCGGTCGCCCCTTCACACCCCGGCGGATCACGGACCCGGGCGCACCGCGTCCAGCGGGTGACCACGCGCTCGTCCGGCTCGCCGGTCTCCGCCGGCTGCAAGGCAGGGGACGGCCGAGAAGCCGGTGCTCGCTGCACGATGTCGTGCAGGCGGTCTCCAGGCAGCGGTGTGGTCCGTCGGAGAAGACAGACAGCGGCGATCCGACGCCTGGAGCCTTCGCCGGTGCGCGGGCACGCGGGCCGGTCTGCCGTGGGCGAGGCAGGCATGGAGGCCATCGGAGCAGTCGGTTCTTCACGACGGCAGGATGGAACGGCGGCGGTCCGGACACCCGGCAACCGCTCCGCTTCACCATACAAAATAAAATGAAAAACCGTTCATGTGTCCATGGGGGCGTGTTCGTAAGATGGAGCCCATGGGCCATGGAGCTGACGCCGAAACCACTGCCACCGCACGCGAACGCCTGGAGACAGTAGGCGCCGCCGATGTGGCCGCGACCCTCCAGGCCCTGGCCACGCCCTCCCGGCTGCGCATCCTCGCCCGCCTGCAAGAAGGCCCGTGCGCGGCCACCGAGCTCGCCGATGCCGTCGGCATGGAACAGTCGGCCTGCTCCCACCAGCTGCGCCTGCTGCGCAACCTCGGCCTGGTGACCGGGGAACGCCGAGGCCGCTCGGTGATCTACGCCCTCTACGACAACCATGTCGCCGAACTGCTGGAACAGGCCCTCCACCACGTCGAGCACCAGCGCCTCGGCCTGCGGGACGCACCCGCCCCGGCGGCGGCGAGCGGGAGGATCTGAGCAGACGTCCGGTGCACGAGGGCGGCGCCCGGCGGGACCGCTCGGCAACGCACCACCACCTGCTTCAACGGGACTGATCCTCGCGTCGCACGGCCTGGTCACGGTGCGGGGACCGCCGTCTCACGGCTGCGATGCCGGGAGCGGCTGCGCTCGCAGATCCGACGTCCTCACACGCACGGAGCAGGAACCCGGACGGGAGGGGGGCCGGACGCGTCCTGCGTGCAAGCCCCCAGCCGAGCTCACGGCGAAGCCTCACCGGAGCGCTCCGGGGGGCTTGGCCTCATGACGCCGGGCAGAGGCCCCGCCTGGGTGTCCCCGGGCAGGTCTCCCGCCCTGCCACCGGCGCTGTCACACGCCCGTCCCCGACCGGGAGTCACCCGCGGATCTCTTGCTGTGCGCCACGGGCGGGCGGGACGGGACCCGGGTCCCGTCCCGCCCGCCCGGCGGCCCCCGTTACTCCTGCTTCTCGCCGGAGGCGAAGCGGGAGATGATCAGTGCGACGATGATGATCGCGCCGTTGAGGAACTGGTTCCACAGCGGCGGCACGCCGGCCAGGGTCATGACGTTGACCACGAGCTGGAGGGTCAGCACACCGGTGAGGGCGCCGAACAGGGTGCCGCGGCCGCCGTTGAGACTGACGCCGCCGATGACGGTGGCGGCGAAGACCTGGAAGATCCAGCCGTTGCCCTGGTCCGCGGAGATGGAGCCGTAGTGGCCGGTGTAGAGGATGCCGGCGAAGGCGGCGAGCAGGCTGCCGACGATCAGGACGACCCACACGATCCGGTCGACCCGGATGCCGGCCGCCCGGGCCGCCTCGGCGTTGCCGCCGATCGCGTACAGGGCGCGGCCGTGGCGCAGCCAGGCGAGCGCGCTGCCGCCGATCAGGAAGAGCAGCGCGCAGATCCAGATGCCGGCGGGCGCCCCGAGCCAGGAGGCGCGGCCGAGGTAGGTGAAGGAGCCGGGCAGGTTGACGATCGACTGGCCCTCGGAGACGGCGACCTGGAGTCCGCGCAGCAGGGTGAGCATGCCGAGGGTGACGATGAAGCCGTTGAGCCGCAGTTTGAGGATGAGGAAGCCGTTGATCACGCCGATCAGCGCGCCGACCAGCAGGCACAACGGGATGGCCGCCCAGCCGGGGAACAGCCCGAGGCCGAGGAAGCGGGCGCCCTCGTCGGGCAGGACCATCCAGACGGCGATGACCGGGGCGACGCCGATCGTGGACTCCAGTGAGAGGTCCATCCGGCCGCAGATCAGGATCAGGGCCTGGGCCAGGACCAGCAGACTCAGCTCGGTGGCCTGCTGCCCGACGCCGAGCAGGTTGTCGGACGTCAGGAAGGCGGGCGAGACCACGAAACCGATGACGCACAGGACGAGCAGGACCGGAACCAGCGACAGGTCGCGGAAACGGGCGAACTCGATGCGGCGCCCGGTGGGCGCCGGGGCGGCAGCGGCCGGTGTGGTGCCGACCTCAGTGGTGGGGGTCATGGCTGTCCTTCGTGTCGGTCGGGTCGGCCATGCCCTCCATGGCGGCGACCAGTTGTTCGTCGCTCCAGTCGTGCCCGAACTCGGCGACGACACGGCCGTGGAACATGGCCAGGACGCGGTCGCAGACCCGCAGGTCGTCGAGTTCGTCGGACACGATCAGAGCGGTCTTGCCGGCGTCGGCGACCTCGCGGACGGTGCCGAGCAGGGACTCCTTGGACTTGACGTCGACGCCGTTGGTCGGCCGGACGGCGACCAGGACGTGCGGCTCGGTGGCGAGCGCGCGGGCGATGACGACCTTCTGCTGGTTGCCGCCGGACAGCGCGGACACCTGGGTGGTCGCGCCCGGGGTCTTGATGTCGAGGTCGTTGATCATCCGCTGGGCGAAGGCCCGGGTCCGTGAGGGGAGCACCGTGCCGAACGGGCCGAGCTGATCGGTGACGGTCAGCGTGGCGTTCTCGGCGACGCTGCGGTGCGGGACGAGGCCCTGGATGTGCCGGTCCTCCGGAACGAAGCCGATGCCGGCCGCGAGCGAGGCGGGGACCTTGCCCGTGCGGAGGCGCCGGCCCGCGACGGTGACCGTGCCGGCCCGGGGTCGGCGCAGGCCGGCGAGGGTCTCGCCGAACTGGACGTTGCCGCTGGCCGCGGCCCCGGCCAGCCCCACCACCTCACCGGAGCGGGCGGTCACGGAGACGTTCTGGTAGGCGCCGTCCAGACTCAGCCCGGAGACCTCGAGCAGCGGTTCGCCGCCGGAGCGCGCGGCGCCGGTCACGGACCAGGCGGGCGCGACGCTCCGCGTGCTCTCCCCGGTCATCGCCTCGACCAGGGCGTGCCGGTCGAGTTCGGCGACCGGCGCGGTGACGACGTGCCGGGCGTCGCGGTACACCGTGACGGTGGTGCAGAGGTCGTAGACCTCCTGCAGGTGGTGGGAGATGAAGAGGAAGGCGATGCCCTGCTGCTGCAGGGCGCGCAGTTTGCCGAAGAGCCGGTCGATGCCGCGGGCGTCGAGCTTGGCGGTGGGTTCGTCGAGGATGACGAACCGGGCGCCGAACGACAGGGCTCGGGCGATCTCCACGAACTGGCGCTGCTCGACGCTCAGGTCCATGGCGCGTGCGGTCGGGTCGACGTCCACGCCGTACTCGGCGAGCAGTTCGACGGCGCGCAGGCGCAGCCGCTTCCAGCTGATCGGGCGCAGCGCGCCGGCGCTCTGCCGGTCCAGGAAGAGGTTCTCGGCGACGGTCAGGGACGGGATGACGGTGGAGTGCTGGTAGACGCAGGCGACCTTGGAACGCCATGCCTCGGTGTCGCCGAGCGCCGGGGCCGGCTCGCCGTCGAAGCGCAGGGTGCCGGTGTCGGGGCTCTGCAGGCCGGTGAGGATCGAGACGAGGGTGGACTTGCCCGCGCCGTTGCGGCCGACCAGGGCGTGTGCGTCGCCGGGCGCGACCGAGAGGCGGGCGTCACTGAGCGCGACGGTGGCGCCGAAGTGTTTGCTGATCCCGTCGGCCTCGACGACGGGGCCCCGGATGGGGCTGGGGTCCGCCATGGCGGGTTGTCCTTTCCGCGGAGGGGCTCGTGGGCGGTGGCCCCGGAAGGCGCGGGACGAGGTGCTTCCGGGGCCACCGCTCAGGGGGTGTTCAGGGGGTGCTCAAGGGGTGCTCAGGGGGTCACTTGCTGACGTTGTTGCCCCACAGGGCCCTGTCGTCGACGTTCTCCTTGGTCACCAGCGGGGCGGGGAGCTGGTCCTCGAGGCCGTTGGGGAGCTCGATGATGGTCGAGCCGTGGTCGGTGGGACCGGGCTTGAAGGTCTTGCCCTCGGCGGCGGCCTTCGCGTAGTACACCGCGTACTTCGCGTAGAGGTCGGCGGGCTGGGAGATCGTGGCGTCGATGTGGCCCTGGCGGATCGCGTCGAACTCCTGCGGGATGCCGTCGTTGGAGATGATCGTGATGTGGCCGGGCTCGCCGGCGGGCTTGAGCAGGCCCTTCTGCTTGAGCAGGGAGAGGGTGGGCTGCAGGAAGACACCACCGGCCTGCATGTAGATGCCGTCCACGTCGGGGTGGGCGGCCAGGGTGGACTGGAGTTTGGCGGAGGCGACGTCGCCCTTCCAGTCGGTGGCCAGCTCGATCACCTCGATCCCGGGGAACTTCTCCTTCATGCACGCGGCGAACGCCTCGGAGCGGTCACGGCCGTTGATGGAGCTGAGGGCGCCCTGGAGTTCCGCCACCTTGCCCTTGCCGCCGAGCTGCTCGCCGAGGTACTCGCACGACTTGGTGCCGTACGCCTTGTTGTCCGCGCGGACCACCATGTAGACGTCGCCCTTGTCGGGGCGGGTGTCGACGCTGATCACCGGGATTTTTTCGGCAGCCAGCTCGTCCAGGGTGGAGGCGATGGCGCCGGTGTCCTGCGGGGCCATCACGACGGCCTTGGCGCCGGTGTTCTGGAAGACCTTGACGTTGGCGACCAGTTTGGTCACGTCGTTCTGGGAGTTGCTCACCGGCAGGGCGCTCACGCTCTGGGTGCCGGTCTCCCGGTCGACGTACTGGGCGTAGGAGTTCCAGAAGTCGGAGTCGGCGCGGGGCAGGTCGATGCCGATCTTCGCCGTGTCGCCGTTCGCGGAGGCGGAGTCGCCGTCGCGGTTGCAGGCCGTGGTGAACCCCGCCAGGACGGCCACGGTGGCGGCCGCGGCCGCGATTCTGGAGGAGCGAGGCTTCATGGTGCTGATCTCCTTGGCTGGGACGGCCGGTGCCTCGGCCGAAGTGAGTGGGAGCCGGGTCGACGGACCGGCGTGCGGGAGTGGCGCGCTCCCCCGCCGACGGCTGGGAGGTGGGGCGTCCCGGCAGGTCTGCCAAGGAGCGCGGCTGCTGAGTCATCGGATGGCTTGCGGCATCGTGGACCTTACGAGTCGGCAACTTGGGCTGCAAGAGGAGACGTCAGACGAATTTGAATCGTGACGTACGGGTCGCGGATGCACGTCAGGACGGGTGAACAAATGGCGCTCAACTGCCCATACGACCGCAAGGGCGACCGGGTGCGCACACGGAGAGGTCGGATGTCTCCTTGCGGAGGGACGTCGACCGCTCGTATGGTCGAGCCCGGCTAGTCATCCGATGTATCGATCGACGGAGGACCTGGGCCTCCACAAGCGACGACAGGAGAAGAACATGAAGCTGTTGCGAGTCGGGGAACCGGGCCGGGAGACGCCGGCGGTCCTCGGCGAGGACGGCGTCGCCTTCTCGCTGGCGGAGGTCACCGCCGACATCGACGGGACGTTCCTCGCCTCCGGCGGGATCGACCGGGCCGGGCGGGCACTGGCCGGGGGATCCCTGCCGCGCCTGGACACGGCGGGCCGGCGGATCGGCGCTCCCGTCGCCCGCCCGGGCAAGGTCGTGTGCGTCGGCCTCAACTACCGTGACCACGCCGAGGAGACCGGCGCGGCCGTCCCCGAGCGGCCGGTGGTCTTCATGAAGGACCCGTCCACCGTCGTGGGCCCCTGCGACGCGGTGCACATTCCCCGTGGCTCGGTGAAGACCGACTGGGAGGTCGAACTCGCCGTCGTCATCGGCGCCGAGGCCCGCTATCTGTCCGGCCCCGACGAAGCGGCCGGTCACATCGCCGGCTACGCGGTCAGTCACGACGTCTCCGAGCGGGAGTTCCAGCTCGAGTACTCCGCGCAGTGGGACCTCGGCAAGTCCTGCGAGACCTTCAACCCGCTGGGCCCCTGGCTCGTGACCCCCGACGAGGTGGGCGACCCGCAGCGACTCGGCCTGCGCCTGTCCGTCAACGGCGAGGTCCGCCAGGACGGCAGCACCAAGAACATGGTCTTCGACGTCGCGTACCTCGTCTGGTACCTCAGCCAGTACATGGTGCTGCGCCCCGGCGACGTCATCAACACCGGCACCCCGGCCGGCGTGGCCCTCGGCCTGCCCGGCACCCCCTATCTGCGCGCGGGCGACACCGTCGAACTGTCCATCGACGGTCTCGGCACCCAGCGGCAGAAGCTCATCAACGCGTGAAAGGCACCGAGTTGTCCGCAACCCCCGCGCGGATCGCCGCCGTCGACACCTACGACATCCGCTTCCCGACCTCACGGGAGCTGGACGGGTCCGACGCGATGAATCCGGACCCCGACTACTCCGCCGCCTACCTGGTCCTGCGCACCACGGAGGGCGGCCACGAGGGCCACGGCTTCACCTTCACCATCGGCCGCGGCAACGACGTCCAGGTCGCCGCCATCGACGCGCTGCGCGAGCACGTCGTCGGACGGCCCGTCGCCGACCTGTGCGCCGACCCCGGCTCGCTCTACCGCGACCTGATCGGCGACAGCCAGCTGCGCTGGCTGGGGCCGGAGAAGGGCGTGATGCACATGGCCATCGGCGCCGTCGTCAACGCCGTCTGGGACCTGGCGGCCAAGCGTGAGGGCAAGCCGCTGTGGCGGTTCCTCGCCGACGCCGACCCCGTCTGGCTCGTCTCCCAGGTCGACTTCCGCTACCTCACCGACGCCCTGACCCCGGACGAAGCCCTGGAGCTCCTGCGCCGGGGCAGGCAGGGCGCCGACGACCGGGCCGCCGAGCTGCTGCGCCGCGGCTACCCCGCCTACACCACCTCGCCGGGCTGGCTCGGCTACTCCGACGAGAAGCTCACCCGTCTCGCCCAGCAGGCCGTCGCCGAGGGATTCACCCAGATCAAGCTCAAGGTCGGCGCCGACCTCGACGACGACATCCGCCGCTGCCGCGCCGCCCGCGAGGCCGTGGGCCCCGGCTTCCGGATGGCCATCGACGCCAACCAGCGCTGGGGCGTCGACGAGGCCGTGGCGTGGACACGGGCGCTCGCGGAGTTCGACCCGTACTGGATCGAGGAGCCCACCAGCCCCGACGACATCCTCGGCCACGCCGCCATCCGGCGCGGCGTCCACCCCGTCAAGGTCGCCACCGGCGAGCACGTGCAGAACCGCATCGTCTTCAAGCAGCTCCTCCAGGCCGGCGCCGTCGACGTCCTCCAGCTCGACTCCGCACGCGTGGCCGGAGTCAACGAGAACCTCGCCGTCCTGCTGCTCGCCGCCAAGTTCGGCGTACCGGTCTGCCCGCACGCCGGCGGCGTCGGTCTGTGCGAACTCGTCCAGCACCTCTCGATGTTCGACTACGTGGCACTCACCGGCACCACCGAGAACCGTGTCATCGAGTACGTCGACCACCTCCACCAGCACTTCCTCGACCCGGTGGTGATCGCCGACGGCCACTACCGGCCCCCCGCCTCGCCCGGCTTCTCGGCCGCCATGAAGCAGGCCAGCATCGACATGTACACCTATCCGCACGGCACGTTCTGGGTCGCCGACGCCGCGGAGGCCGCCACGGCGGGCGCCGGTACGACGGCCGCCGGCGCGCCCGGCCAGGACACGGAGGTCCCCGCATGACGACCGCTCTCGCCTCGCTCACCGCCGTCGTCACCGGCGGCGCCTCCGGCATCGGCCTCGCCACCGCGCGGCTGCTCGCCGAGCACGGCGCGGACGTCGCCGTCCTCGACCGCGACCCGAGCGGCGTGCCCGCTCCCCTGCGCGGCTTCACCGCCGACGTCACCGACGACCGCGCCGTCCGCGCCGCCGTCGAGGGGGCCGCCGAAGCGCTCGGCGGGATCGACATCCTGGTCAACAACGCCGGTGTCGGGGCGGTCGGAACCGTGGAGGACAACGCGGACGAGGAGTGGCACCGCGTGCTGGACGTCAACGTCCTCGGCATCGTCCGCACCACCCGGGCCGCCCTGCCGTACCTGCGCCGTTCCTCCTCCGCCTCGGTCGTCAACACCTGTTCCATCGCCGCCACCGCGGGACTGCCGCAGCGCGCCCTGTACTCGGCCAGCAAGGGCGCGGTCCTGTCCCTCACCCTGGCCATGGCCGCCGACCACGTCCGCGCGGGCATCCGGGTCAACTGCGTCAATCCCGGCACCGTCGACACCCCGTGGATCGGCCGCCTGCTCGGCGCCGCCGCCGATCCGGCCGCCGAGCGCGCCGCGCTCGACGCACGCCAGCCCACCGGGCGCCTGGTGACCGCGCAGGAGGTGGCCGCCGCCATCGTCCACCTCGCCTCCCCCGCCGCCGGCAGCACCACCGGCACCGCCCTCGCGGTCGACGGCGGCATGGCCGGCCTGCGGCTGCGGCCGGAGCCGCAGCCGTGAGCCCGCGTCACCGCCGGCTCGGGAACCGCGCCGTACGGATCAGCACGCTGGCCTTCGGCGCGGCGGGCATCGGCAACCTGTTCACCCCCGTCACCGACGAGGAGGCCGCACGTGCCGTCGACGCCGCCTGGGAGGCGGGCGTCCGGTACTTCGACACCGCCCCGCACTACGGTCTCGGGCTGTCCGAGCGCCGTCTGGGCGCGGCCCTGCGCGCACGGCCGCGCCCCGCGTACGCCGTGTCCACCAAGGTCGGCCGCATCCTGGAGCCGGCCCCGTCGGCCGCGGGCGACGATCTCGCCCACGGCTTCGCCGTCCCCGCCACCCACCGACGGCGCTGGGACTTCAGCGCCCGTGGTGTGCGCCGGTCGGTCGAGGAGAGCCTGGAGCGGCTCGGTCTGGACCGGATCGACATCGCCTACCTCCACGATCCCGACGACCACATGGAGCAGGCGCTCGACGAGGCGTACCCGGAACTGGAGCGGATGCGCGACGAGGGACTGGTCGGTGCGATCGGCGCCGGCATGAACCACGCCGCTCCGCTCGCCCGTTTCGTCCGCGAGACCGGCGTCGACGCCGTCCTGCTGGCGGGCCGTTACACGCTCCTGGACCAGTCCGGACTCGCCGACCTGCTGCCGCTCGCCGCCGAGCGGGGCGTCGGCGTCGTCGTCGGAGGCGTCTTCAACTCCGGCCTGCTCGCCGATCCGCGTCCCGGTGCCACCTTCGACTACGCCCCGGCGCGCCTCGGGACGCTGTCCCGGGCACTGGAGCTCCAGACGGTCTGCGAGCGGCACGGGGTACCGCTGCGCGCCGCCGCCCTGCACTTCCCGTTCGGGTCCCCGGCCGTCACGAGCGTCCTCACCGGAGCCCGCAGCGCGGCGGAGGTCCAGGACGCCGCCGCCCTGCTCGGCCGCCCGGTCCCGGACGCGCTGTGGGCGGAGCTCAAGGAACGCGGGCTGCTCCCCGCCGACGTACCCACCCCCCAGGACACCGACTGATGCGCATCGCCCTGTTCCTCACCTGCTTCAACGACACCATGTTCCCGGACACCGGCCGGGCCGTGGTCCGTGTCCTGGAGCGGCTCGGCCACACCGTCGACTTCCCGCGAGAGCAGACCTGTTGCGGGCAGATGCACTTCAACACCGGCTACCGGCCGGAGGCCGTCCCGCTGGTGGAGCGTTTCACGCGGACCTTCGCCGCGTACGACGCCGTGGTCACCCCGTCCGCCTCCTGCGCCGGGATGATCCGTGACAGCCACCCCGTGCTCGCCCGGGACCACGGGTCCGCCGCGCTCCAGGAGGGGGTCGCCGGCCTGGCGCCCCGGGTCCACGAGTTCACCGAGTTCCTCACCGACGTCCTGGGCGTCACGGACGTCGGGGCGCGTTTCCCGTACCGGGTCGCGTACCACCCGACCTGTCACTCGCTGCGCGGACTGCGGCTCGGCGACCGTCCGCTGGACCTGCTGCGGGCCGTCGAGGGCATCGACCTGGTCGGCCTCCCCGCCGCCGACGCGTGCTGCGGCTTCGGCGGCACCTTCGCGGTCAAGAACGCCGGGACCTCCGGCGCGATGCTCGCCGACAAGGCGCAAGGGGTCCTGGACAGCGGCGCCGAGGTGCTGTGCGCCGCCGACAACTCCTGCCTGATGCACATCGGCGGCGGTCTCTCCCGCCGGGACAGCGCCGTACGCACCCTGCACCTGGCCGAGATCCTCGCGCACGGCGAAGGGGTTCCCCGATGAACGGCCCCACGGACCGCGGCGTCGTCTGGCTCGGTTCTCCCTCCTTCCCCGAGGCCGCCAGGAGCGCGCTCGAGGACGGCCGGCTGCGCGCCAACCTGAAGCGGGCCACCTCCACGATCCGCGGCAAACGGCAGGCCGTCGCGGACGAGCTGGACGACTGGGAGGCGCTGCGCGACGCGGCCGCCGCGATCAAGCGACGCACCGCCCGCCATCTCGACCGGTACCTGGTGCGGCTGGAGGAGTCCGTCACGGCGGCGGGCGGCACCGTCCACTGGGCCACCGACGCCGCCGACGCCAACCGCGTCGTCACGGAGCTGGTGCGGGCCACCGGTGAGCGGGAGGTCGTCAAGATCAAGTCGATGGCCACCCAGGAGATCGGTCTCAACGAGCATCTCGCCCGGGCCGGGATCACCGCCTACGAGACCGACCTCGCCGAACTCATCGTCCAGCTCGGCGACGACCGCCCCTCGCACATCCTCGTTCCCGCGATCCACAGGAACCGCACCGAGATCCGCGATCTGTTCGCCGCCGAGATGGGCCGCTGGGGGCGTCCGGCGCCGGAGGGCCTCACGGACGACCCGGCCGACCTCGCCGAGGCGGCCCGGCGTCACCTGCGGCAGAAGTTCCTGGCCGCGAAGGTCGCCGTCTCCGGCGCGAACTTCGCCGTGGCCGACACCGGCACGGTCGTCGTCGTGGAGTCCGAGGGCAACGGCCGCATGTGCCTGACCCTGCCGCAGACCCTGATCACCGTCATGGGCATCGAGAAGGTCGTGCCCACCTTCGGCGACCTGGAGGTGTTCCTCCAACTGCTGCCCCGCTCGTCCACCGGCGAGCGGATGAATCCCTACACCTCCGCCTGGACCGGCACCACCGACGGCGACGGACCGCGCGCGTTCCACCTGGTGCTCCTCGACAACGGCCGTACCGACACCCTCGCCGACACCGTCGGCCGCCAGGCCCTCGCCTGCATCCGCTGCTCGGCCTGTCTCAACGTGTGCCCGGTCTTCGAACGGACCGGCGGCCACGCGTACGGCTCGGTCTACCCCGGTCCGATCGGCGCCGTGCTCACCCCGCAGCTCGTCGGCGTCGAGAACGCCGCGTCCCTCCCGTTCGCCTCGACGCTGTGCGGCGCCTGCTACGACGCCTGCCCGGTGAAGATCGACATTCCCGAGGTGCTGGCCCACCTGCGCGCCGAGGCCGTCGAGGCCCGGCGGGCCGCCCAGCGCCTCCCGACGGCGGAGGCGGCGGCGATGAGGGCGGCCGCCGCCGTCCTCGACTCCCCCCGTCTGTTCGGCGCCGTCCAGAGGGCGGCGGGCGCCGCCGGCCGCGCCGTCGCCCGCCGGGGCCGCATCGGCCGGCTGCCCGGACCGCTGCGCGGCTGGTCCGCCGCCCGCGACACCCCCGCGCCGCCCGCGGAGTCCTTCCGCCGGTGGTGGCGCGAGAACCGCGAGAACGGCGGACACGGCCAGAGCGGCCAGAGCGGCCAGAGCGGCGAGAGCGGCGAGAGCGGCGAGAGCGGCGAGAACACGAACGAGAGGAAGGAGGGGGAGCGTTGAGCAGCCGCGAGGCCGTTCTCGGCCGCATCCGCGCCGCGCTGGCCGACGTACCGGCCGCCGAGGTCCCCGACGACGTCCCCGTCCCGCGGGACTACCGCCGCAGTCACACCGCACCGGACCAGGACGTCGTCTCCCTGTTCGCCGAGCGGGTCGCCGACTACCGTGCCACCGTCGTCCGCACCGACCGGGCCGGACTGACCGGCACCCTCGCCGGCGTCCTCACGCGCCGCGGTGTCCGGGAGCTGGCCCTGCCGCGCCTCTTCCCCGACACGCTGCTGCCCGCCGGCCCCTGGTCGTGGCACGCGGAACCACTGGACGTGCCCGCCCTGGACGCCCTGGACGGCACGATCACACTCGCCGCCTGCGGCATCGCCGTCACCGGGACCATCGTCCTCGACGCCGGTCCCGGGCAGGGGCGGCGCGCCCTGACCCTCGTCCCCGACTACCACCTGTGCGTCGTGCACGCCGAGCAGATCGTCCCCGACGTCCCCGACGCCCTGTCCCGGCTCGACCCCGTCCGGCCGCTCACCTTCATCTCCGGGCCCTCCGCCACGAGTGACATCGAACTCGACCGGGTCGAAGGCGTGCACGGACCGCGGACCCTGGACGTCATTGTCGTCGGCCCCACCCACCCGGAGCAGCCATGAGGATCGCCCTGCACACCCGCGTACGCGAGGACCGCGTCGCGCAGTACGAGGCCGCCCACCGCGAGGTGCCCGCCGAGCTCACCGCCGCCATCCGGGCCGCGGGCGTCACCTCGTGGACCATCTGGCGCAGCGGCCGCGAACTGTTCCACCTGCTGGAGTGCGAGGACTACGCCCGGCTGCTCGCCGAACTGGAACACCTCCCGGTCAACGTGGCCTGGCAGGCGCGGATGGCCGACCTCCTCGACGTCGTCCACGACTACTCCGAGGGCGGCGCCGACGCGGGTCTCCCGGTGGTGTGGGAGCTGTGACCGGCCGGCGGATCATCGACGCGCACCATCACGTCTGGGACCTCACGGTCCGGCCGCAGCCGTGGATCACGGGCGATGCCCTCGCCCCGCTCGCCCGGTCCTTCTCGGCCCGGGACCTCGCCGCCGAGGCGCGGGCGGCGGGCGTGTCCGGCACGGTCGTCGTGCAGACCGTCTGCGTGCCCGGGGAGACGCCCGAGCTGCTGGCGCTCGCCGCCGGCAGCGGCCTGGTCGCGGGGGTCGTCGGATGGACCGACCTCACCGCACCGGACGTCGCCGATGCGATCGCCGCGCTGCGTGAACAGCCCGGCGGCGACCGGCTGGTCGGCATCCGCCACCAGGTGCAGGAGGAGCCGGACCCGCGCTGGCTGCTGCGCCCGGACGTCCAGCGCGGGCTGACGGCCGTCGCCGCGGCCGGGCTCGTCTACGACCTCGTCGTCAAGCCCCGTCACCTGGCCGCCGCGGCGGAGGCCGCGGCCCGGCTCACCGGGCTGACCTTCGTCCTCGACCATCTCGGCAAGCCCCCGATCGCCACGGGCGCGCTGGAACCCTGGGCCGCCGGCCTGCGCCGCCTCGCCGCCCTTCCCAACACGGTGGGCAAGCTCTCCGGCCTGGTCACCGAGGCCGCCCCCGGCGCGTGGCGGACCGAGGACCTCGAACCGTGCGCGCGGACCGCCCTCGACGCCTTCGGTCCCCAGCGGCTGCTGTTCGGGTCCGACTGGCCGGTCTGCACCCTGCGGGCGGACTACGCGACGGTCGTCCGGACCGCGGACACGCTCACGGCGGGGCTGTCCCCCGCGGAGAGGGACGCGGTGTTCCACGACAACGCGGTCCGCCTGTACGGGCTGCGGGGCGCCGGACCGTCCGAAGCGGGTGCGCCCGGTGCGGGGACGCGGACGTCCTGACTCCCGGCCCGCCCGCCGGTTCCCCCCGGGCCCCGGAGAGAACCGGCGGGAGCCGCGGGAACCCGGAAGGGGGCGCCGTGCCGACGTGCCGTCAGAGCACGGGCCGGTCGCCCCCGAGGGTGCCGCGCAGCCACTGCTCGACGCCCGCCACGTGGACCGTCATCCAGGACCGGGCCAGCTCGGGGTTCCGGTCGGCGACGGCCTCGTAGATCGCCCGGTGCTGGTCCCGGGTGCGTCCCACCGCGCCCTCCTCGGTCAGCCCGCGCCAGATCCGCGCCCGGGTGGTCGGACCCGAGAGCCCGTCGATCAGCGAGCAGAGCACCGGGTTGCCGGCGCCGGAGGCGATCAGGCGGTGGAACTCCAGGTCGTTGGCGATGAGTTCTTCCAGGGACGCCTCCTGCGGGAGGCGGTCGAGCACCTTCTCCAGCTCGGCGACGTCCTTCTCCGGCATCGCCCGCGCGGCCATGGCGGCGGCGGCCGGCTCTAGGATGCGGCGGACCTCGAGGAAGTCCAGCACCGTGTCGTCGTGGTGGAAGTCGACGACGAAGCCGAGCGCGTCCAGCAGCAGGCCGGGCTCCAGGCTGGTCACGTACGTCCCGTCGCCCTGGCGCACGTCGAGCACGCGGATCAGGGAGAGCGCCTTGACCGCCTCGCGCAGGGAGTTGCGCGACAGCCCCAGCCGCCCGGCCAGGTCGGCCTCCTTGGGCAGCCGTTGCCCCGGGCGCAGCTCGCCCTCGACGATCATCGCCTTGATCTTCTCGATCGCCTCATCGGTGACCGGCACGGTGACCACCTCCTCAGGGCGACGACTATACATCGGATGAATGACTGTGCTTCTCAGCTGCCGACAGTCGGATACATCCTATGTGTGGACCAGAGAAGTGCCGCATCCCTGTTCATGAGTACATCCTCTCTCTATCGTGACAAGCATTCATCCGATGTGTCACCGAGCACGTCGTGACCGGTGACCCTCCTTCAGGGACGGACACATGCCTGAAACAGCCGACCACTCCTCCCCCGCCGACCCGTCGCGTCGGGCCGTGCTGCGCGGCGCGACCGCGTTAGGCGCGCTGCTCGCCCTCTCCGCGCTGCCCGAGTTCACTCCGCGCGCGGCGGCCGCGCCCCGGCCGCCGCTGTCCCTGGTGCCGGCGGACCGGGCCGTCCTGCTGCGGTACTCCTCTCCCGGCGCCGAGGGCTCGGTCATCGAGCAGGGCCTGCCGGTCGGCAACGGCAGACTCGGCGCCCTGACGACGGGCGGCTCCTCGCGCGACGCGTTCTACCTGACCGACGCCACCCTGTGGACGGGCCACGCCAACGCCGCACTGGACTCCGCGGGCCAGTTCCCGTACGACGCGGGCTCCTTCGGTACGTTCGGACTGCTGGCCAAGGCGTACCTGGATCTGCCGGCCCACACGAGCGGCGCGATCAGCGGCTACCGCCGGACGCTCGACCTCAGCAACGGCCTGGTCACCGCCTCGTACACACAGGGCGGCACGACGTACACCCGCGAGGTGTACGCGAGCGTGCCGGACGACGTGGTGGTGATCCGGCTCGCCCAGAGCGGCGGGGGTTCCTACACCGGTTCGCTGACCCTGACCGGCACCCGCGGCGAGTCCGTCACCGCCGAAGCGGGGGCCGCCAGGGTCTCCTTCGCCGCCGGACTCGCCAACTCCCTCCGCTACGCCGCCGTGGTCCAGGCGGCGGGCACCGGCGGCACGCTCTCGGCCGCCGGCGCCGAGGTGACCTTCACCGGCTGCTCCGAGGTCGTCCTGGTCGTCTCCGGCGGCACCGACTACAAGGCCGACCACACCACCGGCTACCGGGACGCCGGCGTCGTCCCCCTGTCCGTCGCCCGCACGAAGGCCGAGGACGCCGCGGCCGTCGCGGGCACCGCGCTCCTGGCCTCGCACGTCGCCGACCACCGGCGGCTGCAGGAGCGGATGACCGTCGACCTCGGCGCGTCGACGCCGGCCCAGCGCGCCATGGACACCCCCGAACGGCTCGCCGCCCGGGCCGCCGGCTCCACGCCGGACCCCGAACTGGAGGCGGCCTACCTGCAGTTCGGCCGTTACCTGACGATCCGCGGGTCGC
Organism: Streptomyces sp. DH-12; assembly: GCF_002899455.1. Lineage (GTDB taxonomy): Bacteria > Actinomycetota > Actinomycetes > Streptomycetales > Streptomycetaceae > Streptomyces. The sequence continues at coordinate 995,792 of NZ_PPFB01000001.1, forward strand.
GCGGCAGTCTGCCCACCAACCTGCAGGGCCTGTGGGTGGACCGCAACAACCCGGACTGGATGGCCGACTACCACACCGACGTCAACGTCCAGATGAACTACTGGCTGCCCGACCGGGCGGGACTGCCGGAGTGCTTCGACGCCTTCACCGACTACTGCCTCGCGCAGTTGCCGGGCTGGACGGCCACGACACAGCGCCTCTTCCAGGACCCGCGCAACGGCTTCCGCAACACCTCGGGGAAGGTCGCCGGCTGGACGGTGGCGATCTCCACCAACATCTGGGGCGGCAACGGCTGGTGGTGGCATCCGGCCGGCAACGCGTGGATCTGCAACTCGCTGTACGAACACTACGACTACACCCGGGACACCGAGCACCTGCGCCGGATCCACCCGATGCTCAAGGGCGCCTGCCAGTTCTGGGAGGCACGCCTGATCACCACGACGGTCCCCGATCCGGACGCGCCCGGCGGCACCCGCGAGGTGCTGATCGACGACCACGACTGGTCGCCGGAGCACGGGCCGACCGACGCCCGCGGCATCACCTACGCCCAGGAACTGGTTTGGCAGTTGTTCCGGAACTACCGCGACGCCGCGGCGGTCCTCGGCCTGGACGCCGACTACGCCTCCACCGTCGCCGCGCTGCAGGAGCGGCTGTACCTGCCTCGGGTGAGCGCCACGACGGGCCGGCTGGAGGAGTGGATGACCGACGCCGACCTGGGCGAGCCCGAGCACCGCCACCTCTCCCCGCTGGTCGGCCTGTTCCCCGGTGACCGGATCGCCCTCGGGGAGTCCCCCGGGGACCTCGTGGAAGGCGTCACCGCCCTGCTCACCGCGCGCGGGATGGAGAGCTACGGCTGGGCGAGCGCCTGGCGCGCCCTGTGCTGGGCACGGCTCAAGGACGCGGACAAGGCCTACCGGCTGGTCACCGCCGTCATGAGGCCCTCGGTCGACCACAGCAACGGCAGCGCGGTCAACCTCTTCGACATGTACAGCTTCGGGAGCCGGTCGACCTTCCAGATCGACGCCAACTTCGGGACGCCGGCCGCCATGATCGAGATGCTGGTGCAGTCGCGGCCCGGCCGGATCGAGCTGCTGCCGGCGCTGCCCGCCGCCTGGGCCGCCTCCGGCTCGGTGACCGGCGTGGGCGTGCGCGGCGGCTGCACGGTCGACCTCAGGTGGTCGTCGGGGAGCGTCACCTCGGCCACCGTGCACGGCCGGCCCGGCACACGGACCACCGTGGTCGCCGGCGCCTGGAGCAGGACCGTGACGGTGCCGGCGGCCGGATCGGTCACCGTGACCCCCGGTCCGGTCCAGCTGGTGAACCGGCTGAGCGGCAAGGCGATCGACGTCCCCGGAGCCTCCGGCACGGCCGGCCGGGAGCTGATCCAGTACACCCCGAGCGGCGCCGCCAACCAGCGGTTCCGTTTCGTCCCCGTCGGCGGCGGGCTCTTCGAGGTGCGGACCACCCACCTGGCCGACCCCCTGTGCTGGGACATCGCCGGCGGCTCCACCGCCGAAGGGGCCCGGCTGACCCAGTGGGCGCCCACCCGCGCCACCAACCAGCAGTGGCGGCTCTCCGCCGCGGCCGACGGCCACGTGACCGTCGGATCGGTCCGCAGCGGCAAGGTGCTCGGCGTCACCGGCGATTCCACGGCGAACCACGCGACGGTGGAACAGCAGACCGCCGACGGCGGCGCCGGCCAGCAGTGGCGGATCGTGTCGCTCTGACCGGCCGCCCACCGGGCGGGAGCCGGGACGCTCCGCGCCGCTCCGACGGGTCAGGCCCCGCGAGGCGGCCGGGGCGGACCTCAGCCGGACGGCGACGCCGGACCCGTCGAGGGGCCCGGCGTCGCCGTCCGGCTTCCGGGGCCGCTCCCCCTCCGGTGTGGAAGCGGGACCGCCCGCCCCGGTGGCCGGGAACCGGGGCGGGCGGGGTGCTTGCGGGCCGGGCCGCTACTCGTCCGAGCGGGCCGCGCCGAACAGGTCGCCGTGGCCGGGCGAGGCGTTCTGCCCGCCGGGGACGCCGCCGAGCACGGTGCCCCGGTGCACGAGCGAGACCGCGTCGGGTCCGACGCCGCTCTGCTCGGCGGAGACCGCCAGCGCGATGGTGTTCTCGCCGCGCGCCTTGAGGAACCCGGACGGGATGACGAACTCCTTCTGCGGTCCGACGTTGTTGACGTACTGACCGGTGTTCCAGCCGTTCACGAAGATCTGCACCCGGTACTTGTCGACGCGCAGTCCGTCGTCGTCGATCCGCAGGCCGACCGCGGTGTCGGTGCCCTCGGGCAGGTCCAGCCCGGCCGTCGTGCGGTACCACCGCACACCGGGCCGCTCGCTCTTGAACGACTGGGTGGTGCTCCAGGAGGAGTCGGGCGCGCCCGGCAGGTGCCAGCCCATGCGCTCGCCGTACAGGCCGCCGTTGTTGAAGATCCCGCGCACGGTGTCGGCCGGGTCGGGGCCGCCCGCGGCGCCCTGGATCCGCCACTCGACCGTGCCCGAGCCGGGGACCTCCACGTCGGCCAGGCCGCGGCCGCCCTTGGAGCGGCCGTCGGAGGACCAGTCCTCGTAGTGCCCCATGTTGCGGACCAGGATCGCCAGTACCGCCTGCCTTCCCGGTTCGGCGACGCCGGCCGGCACGGTGTGGGTGGCGGTGCCGTCGCCCTGGGCGCCGAGGTAGCGGCCGTTGAGCCAGACCATCGCGTGGCCGGCCGTGCCGGTCTTGACGGAGACCTTCACCGAGGTGCTCGCCGTCTCGGGCGTGTAGCGGCCCCGGTACCAGGTGTCGCCCTCGTGGAAGCCGTACTCGTCGGTGTCCAGGACGACGCCCGAGGCCGCGCCGGGACCGTGCCGGGGGTTGTCGGCGGTGGTCCGGTCGGCCTTCTTCCAGCCGGAGTCGTCGAATCCTGCCGTGCGCTCGGGGTCGGCGTCGGCGGTGCGCCAGGCGGTCAGGCCCGGCATGGACGGGGTCCCGGGTCCGGGCAGGGTGGCGACGAGCGCGCCCGCCGCGTCACGGGTGGCGGTGATCCGCTTGCCGTTCCAGGTGAGGACGTCGACCCCGGCCGGTGCGAACACCCGCAGCGGCCCGGCCCGGCGGGTGTCGCCGGTCAGGTCGAGCCGGGTCCCGGCGATGCGGGCGGTGCGGGCCAGTTCCGGGCCGGTGACGAGGACGTCATGGGCGCCGGCGTCGAGCTGCCAGGCGGTCGCCACGCCGTCGCGGTCGGTGATCAGGACGGTCAGGTCCCGGCCGTCGCCGGTGATCCGGAGCGTGCGGGTGCCGCCGTGCGTGTAGTTGAGGCGCAGGTCCTTACGGGCCGCGTCCCAGGTCACCTCGACGGGGTCGCCGTCCAGGGTGGTGACCTTCGGCTGCGCCGCGTAGCGCAGCACCGTCTCTCCCGCCTCGCCCTTCGTGCCGTGGAGGACGAGGAGATCGCGTCCCGCGGACAGGTGAGTGAGCACCTGGGAGGTGGAGTAGGGCATGCGGTGCGGGCCGAAGGCGTAGTCGGCGACGAGGACCTTGGCGTCGCGTCCGGCGACGGTGACCGCGGTGCCCTCCTTCTGCGGGACGCGCGGATAGGTCCCGGCCGAGGTGTCGGGGCTCGGGCCGGTGTCGATCGCGTCGGCGGAGACGAACGTGCCCTGGGAGGCGGCGGTCCCCTTCTCGCCGGTCACCACGATCTTGAGGGTGTGCTCGCCCTCCCCCAGGTCGTTCGCCTCGAACAGGACCTGCTGGAAGACGGGGGACGGGGCGTAACTGTCGACCGTGGCCTTCTTGACGCCGTCGATGTAGACGTCGGCGGTGCCGTGGTTGACGGAGTCCGGTCCGATCCAGCGCACCGTCGGCCCCTCGAAGGTGACTTCGAGGCTGTCCCCGGCCCGGTCGGAGAAGGTCTCGTCGTCCTGGTGGTCGCCGCTGGTCCAGGTCTTGCCGGAGGCGCGTTCCCAGGAGCCGGTGAACTTAAGCGCCTGGGTGTCGGAGTCGTTCCAGCGGTACGCCGGCGCCGTGGGCGGCTTCGGCGGGACGGCCAGGTCGAGCGGGAACGTCGCCCGGCTGGTGGAGGTGTCGTTGGAATCGGGATGACGCAGGGTGATCAGGCGTGCGCCGTTGCCCGAGACGGAGGTGGTCGCGGCGTTCTCCGTGGACAGCCGCTGCTGTGCCTTGACCGGGCCGCCGCCGGTGACCGTGACCGCGGGGGCGGTGACGTTCCGGGCGGAGGCGATCGGCGTCACGGCGTCGTGGAGGTAGCCGAACTCCTTGTGGACGACGAGCTTGGGGGTGATGCTGCGGTCCTCGGAGATCGGGGCGCCGTAGTCGTAGGAGGTGAAGCCGGAGCCGGGGTCACCGGTCCAGCCCCAGTTGGTGCCGCCGTACTCCATGTAGGAATTGAACATGGTCACGCCGTTGGCGAGGTTGTTCACCGCGAACTGGCGGATGAACGCGGGGTCGACGAACTTCGCGCACTCGGTGGTCTGGAAGGTGCGGCCCCACGAGGTGAACGCCCCGCCCTGTCCTTCGGCGATGAACACCGGGGTCTTCGGCGAGTAGCCCCGGATGCGGGACTCGAAGTCCTCCAGCCGGCCGCGGGCGCCCGTGCAGTCGAAGCCCAGCGGGTAGGTGTCGAAGGCGTAGAGGTCGAGTTGTGAACCGCCGGGTGTGCCGGGCGCGTTCCAGCCGTGGCCGTTGCCCCAGTCGTTGTGGAACAGCGGCACGGTGATGCCGTGCTCCTTGACGGCCGCCTGGAGCTTCTCGATGTACTCGACGTGCTTGGGCGCGTTGTCGATCTGCTCGTTCTCCACCTGGTAGGCGATGACGCTGCCGCCGCCGTCGGTGATCTGGTGCTCGGAGATGACGGCGTTGACGGCCTCCAGCCACTCCAGGTCGGCCGCGAGGTTCTGCGGGTCGGCCGTGCGCTCCTCGCCGGCGTAGGTGGTCATGTACGCCGGCAGACCGCCCATGCCGGCCTCGGCGTTGATGTAGGGGCCGGGACGGGCGATGACGTACAGGCCCTCCTCCTCGGCCATGGTCAGGAGGCGGTCGATGTCGCGGACGCCGGAGAAGTCGTAGGAGCCGGGCTCGCTCGAGTGGTAGCCCCAGAAGAAGTACAGCGACACGGCGTTGAAGCCGGAGGCCTTCAGCTTCTGCAGCACGTCCCGCCACTGGTCCGGGCTGGGCAGCCGCCAGTAGTGGAACTCGCCGGACCACACGGTCAGCCGCTCGCCGTCGATGGTCAGGGACTTGTCGTCCCAGCCGACCCGGTGCGGCTTGCCGTCGTTGCCGGGGAACGGGACCGGGTTCGCGGCGGCGCTCGCCGCCGGGGCCCCGGCCGCCTCCCGGGGGCGGTCGGGCGCGGCCGCGGCGGCGCTCACCGGGGTGAGCGCCGCGAGGACCAGCGCGAGGCCGGCCGCCAGTGGTCCGAGGGGCGGTCCGAGCCGGCTGGACACACCGTGCCTCCGGGGCCGGCGGAATGTCGATGACTGGTGCATGGGTGCCTCCGACGACGCGAGCTCGATGAGCTCTTGGGTCAGGTGACTGCGTGGAGCCCTTCCGTGAAGGGGACATGCCAAATCGACCCGGCATGGGGTTCGACGTTGGCCAGAGTAAAGCGGACCGGTACAGAGGTCTAGACCCCAGACGTCATATGTCTTCCACCGATGTCTTCAGGGTCCTCTGAAACAGAGCGACTTGACAGTTCGTACCACGCCTGACGCTCTTCCGGGGACACGCACGAGCGCCGCCGCGACGTTCGCCCTTCCCTTCCCGCTCGTGAACATGACGGCGCTCGAAGCGCGGCAGGCTGCCGTTCCGCCTGTCCCTCGCCGGCCCGCCTCCACCGGTCACCGTCACCCGGGTGCGGGGAAGCGGTGCCCGGCGTCGAAGCGGAGGGCACGCCCGGCCCAGGTGCCGGTCGCCGCGGCGGCCAGGCTCCGGCCGGTCACGGCGGCCCCGGCCGGGACGGTGAGCCGCCAGGTCTGGCGCAGCGTCCCGCCGACGGGCAGGTCCGCCCTCGCCGGTCCGGACGTCCGCCGGAGCCCCCATCCCGCGGGGCCGGTCACCACCGGGGCGACGCCGGCCCAGGGACCGGCCGATCCGTTGGAGACGGTGACGGCGATCTCGTACGCGCCGCCCGCCCCGACGCCCGCCGGGACCTCCAGGCGGAGGCCGAACGGAACCCGGCGGTAGTCGTCCGCCCAGGCGGCGCGCATGGCGGCGACCAGCCGGGCCGCCACGTCCGGGTGCGCGGCGGCGACGTCCGTGCGCTCACCGCGGTCGGCGGCCAGGTCGTACAGCTCGACGTGCCACCGGTCGTCCGGGGCCGTGCGGTCCCGGCCGGGGGCGAAGCGCACGGCTTTCCACCGCTCCTCCCGGACGGCCTCGGCCAGCGTGAGGATGCGGCCCCCGTCCTCGCGGGCCGCGCGGGGCGTGGACCAGGGGTCGTTCCGGTACCAGTACAGGTGCGCGTGGCGCGGGGCGCCGGTCCCGGTGGTCAGCAGTCCGGCCAGGGACAGTCCGTCGACGTCGCGCGGCCGGGGCGCCCCGGCGAGATCGGCGAGGGTGGGCAGCAGATCGGTGAAGGGGGTGGGCCGGGCGACCGTGCCCGCCGGGACCCGCCCCGGGGACCACACCAGGAGGGGCACACGGACGCCGCCCTCGTAGAGGTTGCGCTTGTAGCCGCGCAGCGGGCCGTTGGCGTCGAAGCGGTCGGGATCGACACCGCCCTCCTCGTGGGGGCCGTTGTCACTCGTGACGATCACGACGGTGTCGGCCGCCTTGCCGCTGTCCCGCAGCGCCCGGACCAGCTCGGCGACATGGGTGTCCAGGAGCGTGACCTGGGCGGCGTGGCCCTTGTCGGCCTCGGGCCAGGGCCGCGTGGCGTACGCGCCGGTGCCGGGCACGTCGCTGGGCGAGTGCGGGAGCGTGGGCGCGTAGCACAGGAGGAAGGGACCGGAGGTGTTCTTGACGAAGTCGACGGAGCGGGCGAGGAAGGCGTCCGGGGCGTAGGTCCCCTTCGCGCCGTCCGCGTTCGCGGGCAGGGCCTCCTTCACGCCGTTGTGCCAGAGGTGGTCGGGGTAGTAGTCGTGGGCGTGGTTGTGGTCGATGTACCCGTAGAACTCGTCGAAGCCGCGCTGGTTGGGGTGGCTGGGCTGGTGGGCCGCCTCGGGACCGAAGCCCCACTTCCCGAACAGCGCGGTGCGGTAGCCGACGGCCCGCAGCGGTTCGGCGAAGGTGGTGTCGTCCGCGGTCAGCGCGGCCTGCGGGCCGCTGAAGGGGTTCTGCCGGACCGTGGCGTGCCCGCTGTGCAGCCCGGTCAGCAGCGAGCAGCGGGACGGCGCGCACACCGGGGCGCCGGCGTAGGCGTCGGTGAAGAGCATGCCCTCGGCGGCGAGCCGGTCCAGGGCCGGGGTGCTGATGAGGCGCTGGCCGTACGCGCCCAGCTCGCCGGATCCGAGGTCGTCGGCGAGGACCAGGACGATGTTGGGGCGGGTGGTCGCGGCGGCGGAGGGCGGGCCCGCGGCCGCGGCGGCGGACGGGCCCGTGACCGCTGTGGCGGCCAGGGCGGTGGCGGTGGCGATCAGGAACCGACGGCGGTCGGGCACGGGGGCCTCCGGGAGGGGCGGACGGGTACGGGGACGTACGGGTGCGCGGTGCTGGGGGGAGCGCCCCCCGGCCGGGGAGGACCGGGGGGGCGCCGGCTCCCGGCGTCAGCCCCCGACGACGCAGCGGAAGCCGGTGTGGCCGGTGGTGCTGTCCGGGGTGTTGGAGGTGCGGGCCGCCACGCGGTAGCGGTTGCAGTAGGAGCGGTGGCACAGGTGGGAGCCTCCCCGCAGCACCCGGGTCCCCCCGGTCGGCGGCCCCGCGGGGTCGACGCGGGTCTCCGGCCGGTCGGCGGCGTGCCAGTCGGCGCTGAACCGGTCGGCGCACCACTCCCAGACGTTGCCGGAGGTGTTGTGGAGCCCGTAGCCGTTGGGCGCGAAGGCGTTGACCGGGGCGGTGCCGAGGAAGCCGTCCTCGCGCGTGTTGTGCCCCGGGAAGTCGCCCTGCCAGATGTTGCAGCGGTGTCTGCCCCGCGGGGTCAGCTCGTCCCCCCAGGGGAAGCGGGCCCGCACGAGTCCGCCGCGGGCGGCCTTCTCCCACTCGGCCTCGGTGGGCAGCCGTTTGCCGGCCCAGGCCGCGTAGGCGGTGGCGTCGTTCCACGACACGTGCACCACCGGGTGGTTGCCGCGGTCGCCGATGGAGGACCCGGGGCCCTCCGGGGCCCGCCAGCAGGCTCCCGCGACGGCCCGCCACCAGGGCGCTCCGGGGACGGTGCCGGGGAGCACGGCGTGCCGCGCCCCGGGGTGGACGAACGGGCCGAAGACGTAGGACCAGCCGATCGACTCGGCCTCGGTGCGGTAGCCGGTGGCCTTGACGAAGACGGCGAACCGGGCGTTGGTCACACAGGTGGCGTCGATGTGGAAGGGACTGACGGACACCTCGCGCACCGGGCCCTCGCCGTCGGCGGGGAAGGCGTCCTCGTCGTCGCCGCCCATCAGGAACGGTCCGCCGGGGACGGCGACCATGCCGCGCAGCACGTCGGCGCGGTCGCGCACGGGGATCTCGAAGTCCGCTCCGGGCACGGGGGCGGGGGCGGGGGCCTCCGGGACGGTCCCGGGGCCGGCGGCGCCCCGCGCGGGTCCGCAGCAGGCGTTCACGGTCGGCCCCCCTCGGCGGTGACGGGCTCCGCGGGCTCGGAAGGACCCAGCGCGGGCAGGGGCACCAGTCCCTCGGCGTCCTCACCGAAGGAGTGCAGCAGCAGGGCGACGGCGCCGCGTGCGGCGGCGTCGCCGCCCAGCGCCGAACGGCCGACGGTGATGCGGCGGGGCGCGGCCGGCAGGGAGAGCGTGCGCACCTGTTCCCTGATCGTCGTCAGGACGGGTTCCTCCAGGGCGGCCGGTTCCCCGTCGATCACGACGCACTCCGGGTCCGTGTGGGCGGCGAGCGCGGCCAGGACCCGGCCGGCCAGGGCGGCGGCCTCGGTCAGGACGGCCCGGACGACGGGGTCGCCCTCCGCGGCCAGGGACAGCAGTTCGTCGGTGTCCCGCACGGCCGTCCCCCGCTCGTCGCAGCGGGCCAGCAGCGCCGGCAGCCGGATCACGCCCTCCAGGCAGCCGCGCCCTCCGCAGTGGCACGGCGGACCCTGGGGATCGCAGCTGGTGTGGCCGATCTCGCCCGCGGTGCCGTGGGCGCCGCGCACCAGCCGGCCGTCGATCACCAACCCGCCGCCCACGCCGTCGGACCAGCGCAGGTAGACGGCGTTGTCGTGGCCGCGGGCCGCGCCCCAGGTGACCTCGGCGAGCGCGGCCAGGCGCGCGTTGTTGTCCGTGACGACCGGGACGTCGAAGTGTCCCTCCAGCAGGGCGGCGATCCGGGCGGCGGACGGGGTCATGGCGCGCGGGTCGGCGGAGGCCGGGTCCCGGACGAAACCGGGCAGGCCCAGACCGATGCCCTTCAGGGGGGCGAGGGCGATCCGCCGCTCCCGCCGGAGGTCGTCGACGGCGGCGACGACCGTCTCCGCCTGTTTCTCGGGGTCCGCGTCCGGCGGGACCGGCGCGCGGAGCCCGCCCACGATCTCGTGGGCGGCGTTGGCGACGACGACGTGCATCCGGCTGCGCTGGAGTTCGATGCCGATCAGCTCGGCTCCGCAGGGGTTGAGGGTGATCTCCGTCGGCGGGCGGCCGCGTCCGCGCTGCCGCTCCGCGGCCTGCTGCTCGACGACCGTCTCGCGCTGCAGCAGGTCGGACACGATCGCGAAGAGGGTGGTGCGGGACAGGCCGACACGGCGTATCAGTTCGCCGCGGCTCAGCGCGCCCGAGCGGCGGAGTTCACCGAGCACGGCCGTCTCGTGGGCGTTTCTCAACCGCTGGAGGGCGTCGGGGCGTTCTGGCATGGACGCATGCTCGGCCCGCGCTCCATTTATGTCAACAGCCGGGAAAAACAAGCCGCGTGGTCGCCGGCACTTTTTTCCGGAGGGTTGACGTAAAGACATCGCCGTCCCTACGGTTCCGTCACTCGGCAACAGAAGGCAACGAGAGCGCACATGAACGAAAGGCGCACGGCCTGTGTCTCCCCGCAATGTCCTGTTCCTGATGACCGACCAGCACCGGGTGGACACCCTCGGCTGCTACGGAAACCCCCTCGTGCGCACTCCGGCGCTGGACGCGCTGGCCGCGGAGGGAACCCGCTTCGACCGCTTCTACACGCCCACCGCGATCTGCACCCCGGCCCGCGCCTCCCTCGCCACCGGACTCCACCCCTTCCGGCACGGCCTGCTGGTGAACCCCGAGCGCAACGGCGGAAGCCGCGACGAACTGGACGACTCCCAGCCGATGTTCGCCACCCGGCTCATGGAGCACGGGTACCGGGTCGGCCATGTCGGCAAGTGGCACATCGGCCGGGAACGCGGCCCCGAGTCCTACGGCCTGGACGGCGAGCACCTGCCGGGCGCGCTCAACCCCTTCCACCACCCCTCGTACACGAAGTGGCTCCAGGACGAGGGCTTCCCGCCCTTCGCCGTCCGCGAGCCGGTCTTCGGCACCGCCGCCAACGGCACCGGCCGCGGCCACCTCATCGCCGGCCGGCTCCAGCAGCCCGCCGAGGCCACCCTCGAGGCGTTCCTCACCGAGCGCACCCTCGAACTCCTCGACCGCTACGCGGCCGGCTGGAAGGCGAGCGGCACGCCGTTCATGCTCTCCTGCCACTGGTACGGGCCGCACCTGCCGTACCTGATCCCCGACGCGTACTACGACCTCTACGACCCGGAGTCGGTGCCGCTGCCCGCCTCCATGGCCGAGACGTTCGCCGGCAAGCCGGACGTCCAGCGCCGCTACTGCGAGTACTGGTCGTCGGACGACTTCGACGCGGCCGCCTGGCGCAAGCTCATCGCCGTCTACTGGGGCTACGTCACCATGATCGACCACCAGGTCGGGCGGCTCCTCGACGCCCTGAGGAGCCACGGCCTGTGGGACGACACGGCCGTCGTCTTCACCGCCGACCACGGCGAGTTCACCGGAGCCCACCGGCTCAACGACAAGGGCCCGGCGATGTACGAGGACATCTACCGCGTCCCCGCCCTCGTCCGGGTCCCCGGCGCCCCCGCCCAGGTGTCGGACGACTTCGCGACCCTGATCGACCTCAACCCCACGCTCCTCGACCTGGCCGGGGTGCCCGTCCCCGAGGGGTGCGACGGGGAGAGCCTGCTGCCGCTGCTGCACGGCGAACCGGCCGCGGAGGGGACCCGCGACCAGGTGGTCGCCGAGTTCCACGGCCACCACTTCCCGTACTCCCAGCGCATGATCCGCGACCGGCGCCACAAGCTGGTCTTCAACCCGGAGAGCGTGCACGAGCTGTACGACCTGGAGACCGACCCGCACGAACTGCACAACGTGTACGAGTCACCGGCCTACGCCGGGGTGCGCCGCGGCCTGACCGACCGGCTCTACCGCGAGCTGCTGCGCCGGGGCGACCCCGCCTACACCTGGATGAGCTACATGTCCGACATCGGCGGCGGGCGCGCGCCGGACGTCGACGGTGTGGCGGCGGAGGTGTCGTGAAGGAGCAACTCACCGTCGGCGGACGGGCCGTGTCCGGCGGCGCCGGGGCCCCGGAGGGCACCGGCGCGGAGAAGACCCGGACCGGCGCGTCCCGGGGCGGACGGCCGCGGGGCGGCGGCGAGAGCCGTACGCGCCGGGTGCTGCTCGGCGTCGCCTCGGCACTCCTCGGACCGCTGGTCTGGGTCCTGCTCGCGCACAGCGGCATCGACGACTTCCCCGGGCCGCTCGAAGTGGCCCGCCGCGCCGTCGAGATGCTCGGTGAGGGCACCCTCCTCGAGGACGCGGGGGCGAGCCTGAAGCGCGTGCTCACCGGCTACGTCCTCGGGGTCGCCCTCGCGGTCCCCGTCGGCTTCCTCATGGGCTGGTACCCGGTCGTGCGCCGGCTGGTCGAGCCCTGGCTGCAGTTCTTCCGCATGGTGCCGCCGCTGGCGATCATCCCGCTGGCCATCGTCCTCATGGGCATCGGCGAGACCCCGAAGGTCTTCGTCATCTTCCTGGCCTCGTTCCTGTCCTGCGTCGTCTCCACCTTCCAGGGCGTCGTCGCCGTCGACGTGACCCTCGTCAACGCCGCCCGGGTGCTGGGCGCGCGGGACCCGCAGATCTTCCTCGGGGTCGTCGTGCCCGCCTCCACCCCGTTCATCCTGGTCGGCATGCGGATCGGCCTCGGCGCCTCCTGGGCGACCGTGGTCGCGGCCGAACTCATCGCCGCCCAGGGCGGACTGGGCTTCCGGATGCAGCAGGCGCAGCTCTACTTCGACCTGCCCACCATCTTCGTCCAGCTGATCGCCATCGGAACCATCGGACTCGTCATGGACCGGCTGCTGCTCCTCGCCGAGCGCCGGCTGACCCACTGGCAGGAGCGGAGGTAGCCCGTGCCCACCATCGCCTTCCGCGAGGTGACCCGCCGCTTCCCGGTGAAAGGCGGCGACTTCCTGGCCCTGGACCGGGTCGGCCTCGACATCGCCGACGGCGAGTTCGTCACCGTCGTCGGCCCCTCCGGCTGCGGCAAGAGCACCCTGCTGAACATCGCGGCGGGACTGCAGGAGGCCACCGCCGGCGAGGTCACCGTCGACGGCGTGCCCGTGCGCGGTCCCGCTCCCGAACGCGGGGTCATCTTCCAGCAGTACGCCCTCTTCCCCTGGATGACCGTGGCCGCCAACGTCGAGTACGGGCTCAAGGTCAGGGGCGTGGGCAGGGCGGAGCGCCGCCGCAGGGCGCGCGAGGTCATCGACCTCGTCGGGCTGACCGACTTCGCCGACGCCCTGCCCAAGACCCTCTCCGGGGGGATGAAGCAGCGCTGCGCCATCGCCCGCGCCTACGCCGTCGACCCGAAGATCCTGCTCATGGACGAGCCCTTCGGGGCGCTGGACTCCCTGACCCGGGTCCGCATGCAGGAGTCGCTGCTCGACACCTGGAGCCGGGACCGGCGCACCGTCATGTTCATCACCCACGACGTGGACGAGGCGGTCTACCTCGGCAACCGCGTCGTCGTCATGGCCGCCCGCCCGGGCCGCGTCCACCGGATCATCCCCGTCGGCCTGCCGTACCCGCGCACGGAGGAACAGCGGCTCTCCCCCGCGTTCGCCGAGCTGCGCGCCCGGGTGTGGAGCGCCGTCCACCACCAGCCGGCCCCCCACGAAGGGATCACGTCGTGACGAGACACCGGACACCGCGCGGAACGGGACACCGCGCCGCCACCGGTCTGTTCCTGGCCCTGGCCCTCGTCGCCACCGCCACGGGCTGCGGCGACTCCTCCTCGGGGGGCTCCGACGGCGGCGGGACCGTCTCCTTCGGCTACATCGCCGACTACAGCGGTTCCGCCGCCCTCGCCGTCGCCGAGGAGCGGGGGCTGTGGAAGAAGGCGGGCGTCGCACCCGAGCTCAAGGTCTTCACCAACGGCCCCCTCCAGGTGCAGGCCCTCGGCTCCGGCGACCTGGAGTTCGGCTACCTGGGCCCCGGCGCGCTGTGGCTGCCCGCGTCGGGGAAGGCGTCCGTCGTCTCCGTGAACATGCTGGGCCTGGCCGACCGGGTCATCGCCCGCCCGGACTCCGGCATCCGCGAACCGGCCGACCTCGAGGGCAGGAAGGTCGCCGTCGCGGAGGGCACCTCCGGCGAGATGATCCTCAACCTCGCCCTGCGCGAGGCCGGTCTGGAGCCGGACGACGTCACCAAGGTCGCCATGGACGCCTCCACGGTCGTCACGGCCTTCTCCTCCGGCCAGGTCGACGCCGCCGCCACCTGGTACCCGCTGATCGACACCATCGAGAAGAGGGTGCCGGACCTGGTGGAGGTCGCCGCGACCGAGGACTACTACCCGAAGCTGACCTTCCCCAACGTCTTCGTGAGCCGGCCCGAACTGGCCCGGGAGGACCCCGAACTGGTCGAGAAGGTCGTCGGCGTCCTCAAGGAGGCCGGCGACTGGATCGCGCGGAACCCCGAGGAGTCGGAGAAGGTCACCGCCGACTTCCTCGACCTGCCCGCCGAGCAGTTGGAGGGCGCGACCGAGCACGTCGAGATCCTCCCCTCCTCGGAACTGACCCGGCTCAGCGAGGACGGCACGGTCGGCGGCTGGCTCGACGGGCTGGCCGACATGTTCGTGGAGATGGGCAAGGTCCAGAAGCCCCGGAAGAGCACCGAGTACTACCTCAGCGACCTGTACGCATCGGCAGGAGAGGCGGACCGGACATGAACGCGACGGACAGGGACGGACAGGACCCGAACGGAGCGGAAGGGAACCGGGCGGAAGGGAACGGGCCGGTCGGGGAGCGACCGGGCGGAAGCGGGCCGGTCGGGAGCGGGCCGGGCACGAACGGGCCGGGCACGAGCGGGCCGGGCACGAGCGGCGCCAGACGCCGCGGCTTCCTCGCGGGAGCCGCCGGACTGGCCGCCGCGCTCGCCCTCCCCCAGGCCGCGGCCGCGCGGCCCGCCGCCGCGGCCGCCGCGCCGAGCGCGGGGTTCCCCCTGGTCCAGCGCGGCAGGGCGAGGGCCACCGTCCTGTGGCAGGGCGGGGGCGGCACGCGGTTCGCCGCCACCGAACTGCGCGACTACGTCCAGAAGATCACCGGCGTCCGGCTGCCGCTGCGCGCCGGCCGCCTCTCCCCCGACGGCGCCGCCCCCGAGGGCGTCACCGGCTTCGTGGCCCTGCGGGCGGGCACCGGCTGGACGGACACGCTCCCCGCCGACCGGCTCCTCGCCGCGGGCCGGGAACTGTCCGGCGCGCCCGAGGACTCCTTCGCCGTCCTCGGCGACGACCGGTACACCGTCCTGACCGGCCTCGGCGACCGCGCGCCGCTGTACGCCGTCTACGCCCTGCTCGAACGCCTCGGCGTGCGCTTCTTCGCCCCCGCCTTCCCCGCCTACGAGGGGCACCACGAGTACGTACCGCGCAGCGGGACGCTCGTCCTGGAGGCGCCGCACCTCGTCGACCGGCCCGCCTGGGGACTGCGCCGCCAGTACGCCGAAGAGGGCTACAGCCACAACGAGACCACCCTGCCCCCGCTGCTGGACTGGATGGCCAAGAACCGCCTCAACACCTTCGTCCACCCCACCGACTACCTGGGGATCGGCGTCACCACCTACGACCGGGTGCGTCCGGTCCTCGTCCGCGAGGCGGGCAAGCGCGGCATCCTGATCGAGTCCGGCGGCCACGGCTACGACAGCTTCCTGCCCAAGGCCGAGTACCCGCAGTACTACGAATCCGGCGGTCCGCTCTTCGACATCTACAAGCCCGAGGCGCTGGACGCCTACGTCGGCAAGGTCGTCGAGTTCCTGACCGCCCGCCCGGAGATCGGGATCTTCGACTGCTGGCCGCCGGACGTCTGGCAGTTCCAGAAGCCGGTCCTCGACCGCTACGGAAGCCCCTCCAACGCCGAGTCGGTGGTGGTCAACCGGCTGGCCGAGGTGCTGCGCGAAAAGCTGCCCGGGGTCCGGGTGGAACGCATCGCCTACGCCTCGACCCTGAAGCCGCCGGACCCGGAGTACGCCACCGACCCCGACGTCATCGTCGACTTCGCCCCGCACAGCCGCACCTACGGCGGGCCGCTGGACGCCCCCGACGTCGCCGCCAACGTCAGCCAGGCCGAGGCGCTGCGCGCGTGGCGGCCGCGGCACCGCGGCCCGCTCGCGATGTACGAGTACTACCGGCGCTACCGCTGGCGCAGCATGCCCGTCCATCCGCTCGCCGTCATCGCGGGCGACGTCTCCTTCGAGGCCGGCCTGGGGCTGGACGGCATGGGGATGTACTGCGAGCCGGGCGACTGGATCCCGTACGAGCACGTGCAGAACCTGGTCGCCGCACTGTCCTGGGACCCCGCCCTGGACGCCGGCGGCTACCTCGACGGCTATCTGCACGCGCGGTTCGGCCCGGCGGCCGCGCCCGCCATGAGCCGTTACTTCGACCTCACCCGCTTCGACCCCGACACCGTCGGGGCCGCCCGGCTGCACGACAGCTACAGGCAGGCCCGCGAGGCCCTGCGGGAGGCCGCCGGGCAGGCGTCCGGCGCGTCCGCGAGAACCGTGATCGACCGGCTCACCCGCAACGCCGACGTCGCCCTCGCCGACCTGAACGTCGGGCTCCAGCCGGCGGGCAGCGCCGGACAGCGGGCCGCCCGCCGGGAGTACCGCGCCCTCGTCCTGCGCAACCGCTTCAACGGCGTCTGCCTGCCGAACATCCAGGTCCAGCAGCGCTGGAGCGAGGGCGCCCTGCCGTACGGCGACGCGCGCATGCGGGCGGAGGTCGCCGACAACTACCGTGCCGCGGCAGCGGGGTTCGGCAATCCCGGCACCCTGGAACTGGAGCGGGGCGGCGGTCCGGCGACGCTCACGGTGGAGGCCCAGGACGTGGACTTCACGGGCCACACCGTGACCTGGACGGCGTCCGCCCCCGAAGGCGTCCGGCTGGAACCGCCGAACGGCACGCTCACCGTGCAGGGGACGCGGGGGGCCGCGCAGGACGTCGCCGTCACCGCGGCCGCCGCCGCGGCGGCGGGCGCGCACCGGATCACCCTGGCGTTCCGCCTGGCGGACGGCACAGCACTGACACCGGCGTCCGTGCAGGTCACCGTCGCCTGAACCCCGGAGGGGCAGAACCCATGAGGAACAGGATCCTGGCGGCGGCAGCCGCCCTCACGATGCTGCTCGGAGGTGCGGTCCTGACCGCACCCGCCCACGCGGAGGCGAGGGCGGCCGGCAACCAGGTCGTGCCCATCGCACCGACCGACACCAAGGAGGACCTGCTCAGAAAGGCCGCCCAGGTCACCCCGAGCGAACGCCAGCTCGCCTGGCAGCGCGAGGAACTGACCGGCTTCATCCACTTCGGGCCCAACACCTACACCGGCCGCGACCTCGGGCTCGGCACCGAGAGCCCGAACGTGCTCCAGCCCACCGGCCTCGACACCGACCAGTGGATCTCCTCCTTCAAGGACGCCGGCTTCAAGAAGGTCGTCCTCACCGCCAAGCACCACGACGGCATGCTGCTCTTCCCGTCGCAGTACTCGTCCTACGGCGTGGCCTCCAGCAGCTGGATGGACGGCAAGGGCGACATCGTCAAGTCCTTCACCGACTCCGCCCGCAAGTACGGCGTCAAGGTCGGCCTCTACCTGTCGCCCGCCGACCTCCACGAGGCCCAGCCCGGGGGGACCTTCGGCAACGGCAGTGAGAGGAGGACCAGCCGGATCCCGGCCAAGGGCGGCTCCGGCCCGTCGTTCACCTTCGAGGTCGACGACTACAACCGGTACTACATGAACACGCTCCATGAGCTGCTCACCCGGTACGGGACCGTCTCCGAGGTGTGGCTCGACGGCTACGACCCCACCCACGGCCGCCAGCCCTACAGCTTCAAGGACTGGTACCGCATGATCCGCACGCTCCAGCCGAGCGCGGTCGTCTTCGGCGGCCCCGACATCCGCTGGGTCGGCAACGAGGACGGCTACGCACGCGCCAGCGAGTGGAGCGTGATCCCCAGCGAGGGAGCGGCCGACCCCGACGACCGGCGGGTTCCGACGCACGGCGCGACCGCCACGGACATCGCAGGCGACAGCAAGCTCACCACCGAGTCCGAGCACCTGGCCTGGTTCCCCGCCGAGTGCGACGCCCGGCTGCAGCCCGCCTGGTTCTGGCACCCGGGCCAGCCGCCCAAGTCCCTGGCCGCCCTGGAGAGCATGTACTTCGGCTCCGTCGGACGCAACTGCCAGCTCCTGCTGAACGTGGGCCCCGACCAGAGCGGACGCTTCGGCACGGCCGAGGCGGACCGGCTGCGCGAGTTCGGTGAGCGGATCCGCTCCGTCTTCGCCGAGGACCTGACCGACGGCGCCACCGCCGCCGACGACGCCGGCACCTCCCACACCCCCGGCAACACCCCCGCCCTCGTCCTCGACGACAACGACTCCACCGCCTGGCAGCCCACCGGCACCACCGGCTCCCTGGTGGTCGACCTGGGCGGCAGGAAGCGGTTCAACACCGTCGCCCTCCAGGAGAACATCCAGGTCGGCCAGCGCGTCTCATCGTTCGCGGTCGACACCTGGGACGGCAGCGCCTGGAAGCAGGCGGCCTCCGCGACCACCATCGGCTACAAGCGGCTCCTGCGCCTGGGCGCCGTGGTGGAGACGTCCAAGGTGCGGCTGCGCATCCTGGGCTCGCGCGCCCTGCCGCCCGCCATCTCCACCGTCGGCCTCCACCACGACGGCGCGGACGACAACCTGGCCCTCGGCACCCCGGCCACCCAGTCGTCCTCCACCCAGCCCGGCGGCGCGGCCACGAACGCCGTCGACGGCGACACCGGAGGGGACTTCTTCAAGGGCTCGGTCTCCCACACCGGTTCGGACCGCAACGCCTGGTGGCGGACGGACCTCGGCGCCTCCGTCCCGATCGGCCGCGTCGCCCTGTGGAACCGCACCGACTGCTGCGCCGCCCGGCTCTCCGACTACTGGGTGTTCGTCTCCGACACCCCCTTCGACACCTCGCTGCCCCCGGAGCAGCAGGCCGCGAGGCCCGGCGTCCGGTCCCGCCACCAGACCACCACCGCCGGCACCTCGACCACCCTGACGGTCGGCACCAGCGGCCGGTACGTCATGGTGCAGCTCGCCGGCACCGGGGTGCTGTCGCTCGCCGAGTTCCAGGCCTTCGCCCCGGCGCACGACTTCTCCGTCACCGCCGAGCAGCCGATGACCTCGGTCACCCCCGGCGCCTCGGTCACCTCCGCCGTCGGCACCACGGTCACCAAGGGCAGCCCCCAGACCGTACGGCTGTCGGCGACGGGCCTGCCGGAGGGCGCCACGGCGACCTTCGAACCCGACCGGATCCAGTCGGGCGCCGGCTCCAGGCTGACGCTGCGCACCTCGCCCTCGACCCCGCTGGGCGACTACACCGTCAAGGTCGTGGCCACCGGCGCCGAGGCGACGCACAGCGCGCAGATCACCCTCAGCGTCACCGGCGGGTCCGCCTCCCGCTGACCGGCGGGCGGTGACCGGCGGGCGGCGGTCCGTGGGACCGCGCACCGGCTGTCGTGGGCAGTGAGGCGCGGTCCCGCGGACCGACCGCGGGACGAGCGGACCGGCGTGCTCCTCACGGGGGTATGCGCCTCCGAGGCGAGAGCCTCGGAGGCGCACGGGGCACACCAGCAGGCACCGGCGCCCGCCAGGAGGGCGGGGGACGTGGCAGCGGGGGATCCTCCGCCTGCCACGTCCCCCGCCGTCACGCGGCGCGGTCGTCGAGGGGACGGGCAGGCGGGCGGGCGACTTCCACTTCGTCTGGACCAATTATGTCTAGACCTCTTGTCCCGCTCCTCTTCCACGGGCTACGTTGCCCGCTGTTCGGAGCCCTTCGTGTTTCCCTCAACTCCCGCGCCCACAAGGCCGGAAGGAGCATGTCCGCATGCAGGACCGGAGTCTGTCCAGGCGTTCCGTCCTCGCCTCCGCGACCGTGGTCGCCGCGGGCGCGACGGGCCTCGCGGGCGTGGCAGCCGCCCCCGCCGCCGCACACGGGCGTGACGAGCGCCTGAAGAAGATCATCGCCAGGATGAGCGTCGAGGCCAAGGTCGGCCAGTTGTTCGTGCCCTACTTCTACGGCGCGTCGGCGACCTCTCCCAGCCAGGCCGACCAGGAACGCAATCTGCGGGAGCTCGGCGTCCGTACCGTGGCCGAGCTCATCGCCAAGTACCACCTCGGCGGGGTCATCTACTTCTCGGGCTGGACGAACAACATCCACGACCCGCGTCAGGTGGCCGAGCTGTCGAACGGTGTGCAGCGGGCCTCGCTCGCCCTGCCCACCCCCGTTCCCTCCCTGATCTCGATCGACCAGGAGCACGGGGCCAACGTCCGCGTCGGCAGCGGAGCCACCCAGCTGCCGGGCGCGATGGCGCTCGGCGCGGGCCGCTCGCCCTCCGACGCGCGTACCGCCGGACGGATCTCGGGCATCGAACTCGCCGCCCTGGGCATCCACCAGAACTTCGCCCCGGTCGCCGACGTCAACGTCAATCCGGCCAATCCCGTCATCAACATCCGCTCCTTCGGCGCCGACGCCCGTGAGGTCGGCCGCATGGTGGCGGCCCAGGTGACCGGTTACCAGGGAGCCGGCGTCGTGGCCTGCGCCAAGCACTTCCCGGGCCACGGGGACACGGGGCAGGACAGCCACACCGAGCTGCCCGTGATCACCCACACGCGCGAGGAGTGGGAGCGCGTGGACGCCCCGCCCTTCCGGGCCGCCATCGCCGCCGGCGTCGACTCGATCATGACCGCGCACCTCCAGGTCCCCGCACTCGACCCGAGCAACGAACCGGCCACCCTGTCGCCCACGATCCTGCAGGGCGTGCTGCGCGGCGAGCTCGGGTTCGACGGTGTGATCGTCACCGACGCCCTCAACATGGCCGGTGTGCGCACCAAGTACGGCGACGACCGCGTGCCCGTCCTCGCCCTCAAGGCCGGGGCCGACCAGTTGCTGTTCCCGCCGGACATCGACGTCGCCTACCACGGCGTCCTGGCCGCCGTCCGCGACGGGGAGATCACCGAGGAACGGCTCGACGAGTCCGTCCTGCGCATCCTCCGGGTCAAGGACAAGGCCGGTCTCCTCAGCGGCAGCCCCCTCACCTCCCCGCGGGAGGTCGACCGGACCGTCGGCGCCCGCCGGCACCGCCTCGCCGCCGACCGGATCGCCGAGCGCACCACCACCCTGCTGGTCAACGAGAACCGCACGCTCCCGCTCCGCCGCCGGCAGCGGAAGCTGCTCGTGGTCGGCGCCGACCCGGCCTTCCCCACCGACGGCACCCGGAGCACGGTGCCGGAACTGGCCAAGGCCTTCGACGCGCTGGGCTACAGCACCGCCCACCTCGCCACCGGCCGCTCGCCCGACGCGGCCACGATCGACGCGGCCGTGGCCGCCGCACGAGGGCGGGACGCGGTGATCGTCACCACCGACGACGTCGGCGCCGCCAGCACCCAGCGCACCCTGGTGTCCCGGCTGCTCGGGACAGGCGTGCCCGTCGTCCATCTCGCCGTGCGCAACCCCTACGACATCGCCCACCTCGACGGCGTCCCCGCCTCCCTCGCCTCCTACTGCTGGACCGAGGTCGAACTGCGCGCCGCCGCACGGGTGATCGCCGGCCGGGTCGGACCCCGCGGCGTGCTTCCCGTGCCCGTCCAACGCGCCGACGACCCGGCCCGGGTCCTCTTCCCGTCCGGACACGGTCTGTCGTACGACCGCTGACGTTCCCGCAGCCCGCCGCCGGCCGTGTCCCTCGCGCCGGCGGGCGAGCCGAGCGCGAGGGACGGGAGCGGGCACGACCGGACGCGGGTCCGGCGCTGGTTGCGCCGCTGGAGCAGGTGGTGACGTCGCAGACCCGGGCCACGGATCCGCTGTGGATGTTCGACGGGGTGCGCCGCCTGGCCGATGCCCAGATCACCCGGTACGCGCGGTGAGGGCGGAAGGAGGGGGACGAGAACATCCGCGTCGGGCCCGCTCCCCTGTGGTGGGCGTTCGCGCCCGAATCGACGGCGGAAGCCGTGGACCGGGCACGTTCCGGCGGGATCCGTCCCCCCAGCACGGCGGAGTACCCGGGCGCGCTGTGGGCCTGCCGCGCCCTGAGGATCGGCGTCGGAGGGGACGACGGCCGCTGGGACGAGCTGCGTCGTCCGGCCCTCGTCAGACCCCAGCGCATGAGGGGCTGAGCGGCGTGTGCGGTGGCCGGCGTCCGTGGGGCGGGACGCCGGCCACCGCTCTCCCGGAGGGTGCTCGCTCAGGGACGGCCGGCGGGCCGTTCTCCCGGCGGGTGGCCCGTCGGGGGGTTCAGTGCCGTGCCGTACACCCGCATCTCCGCGGCGGCCGCGAACGGCTGCCCGTTGAGCGCGTTCAGCGCCGTGAACCTCACGTGGGAGGCGCGGACGCGGCCGAAGGTGATCCGCTGCGTCTGCGGGACGTCCTTCAGGGCGCCCTTCGCCACGGTGGTCCAGTGCGTGCCGTCGTCCGACACGGCGACCTCGTAGCCGGCGACACGACCGTTCGGGCCGCCGCTCTGCCGGTTCAGGTAGCCAAAGCCGTCCACGTCGGCCGGACCGCCGAGTCCCAGCGTCACCCAGTGCGGGTACGGCGCGGCGGAGCCGGTGTAGTCGGTGTGCCAGATGGTGGCCGGGTCGCCGTCGAGCACGTTGGACACCGGCCCCTCGCCCGGCCCCGAGGAGCGGTTCTCCGAGTCCGCGGTGGCGGTCATCGAGCCCGGCGGGAGGAGGGGTTCGGTGGTCACGGTGGCGCGGGCGTCCGCGGTCACCGCCTTGGTCGCGCCCTCATGGGCGTACGTGGCGCTCACCTGCCACGCCGGGGTGGCGCCGGCCGCGTCCGCCGGAGGGGTCAGCAGCCAGGCGGTGCGGGCGCTGTCACCCGGCTTCACGGTCCCGAGGAGGTTGCCGTCCTTCTCGGCGACCTCCGCCTTCCAGCCCTCGGGCAGTCCGTGCAGGCGTACGCCGACATCGACGGCGTCGGTCGTCTCGTTGTTGGTGAAGGTCGTGACGAACGTGCCGGGCGCACCCGGGCTCAGTTCGGTGCCGGGCGGGACGGTGACGCTCGCGCAGGCGGCGCCCGCCGGGTCCGCGCCCAGGTCGGTCACGGTGAAGTCGTCGAGGACCAGGTCCGAGCCGGCGGCGCTGCCGAGCTTGCGCAGTCCGACCCAGGTGTCCCCGCACCCCGCGACGAACTCGTGGGAGTGGGTCCGGGTGTCCAGGGCGGGTTCCAGGACCTCGCGGCGGATCTCCCGGGGGACGGCTTTCCCGTCCCCGACGCGGTCGGCGCCGGTCACCCAGGCCCACTGGCCGGCGATGTTGGTCTGGTACGTGAACGAGACGGCGTAGCGGTGTCCCTCCTCGAACGGCACCGTGGCGGGCACCGTGCGGTGGACCAGTCCGGTGTTCTCCGCGTGGGACTTCAGCGAGTGCCGCCCGGCGAGCACGTCGTCGACGGCCTTGCCCTTCAGGGTGCCGGAGTCGTACGGGGAGTACGTGTTCTTCCACTCCTTCTGGCTGTAGGGCTCGTGCAGGTCGCTGATGCTGGTGCGCGGATCGGTGACGCCGCCGGCGTCGCCCTTGACGAACGGGCCCCAGCCCGGCTGGTTGCCCTCGAAGTCGTCGTGCGCGACGACGGTGCCCTTCTCGGCGCGCGGGAGCGGCGAGGTGGTGTCCGCCATGACGCGCACGTCGTCCAGGACCACCGGCGCCTCGCCCGCGGCGGCGCCCAGTTCGACGGTGACGCTGCCGCCCGGTGGCGCGGTGAAGGCGACGGCGGCCCGCTGCGCGTAGGTGTCGCGCTTCTCGTCGGCCGCGATCGTGTTCCGGGCCGGGGTGACGTCGAAGGTCCTCGCCGCCCCGGTGCGGGCGCCGCGCACGCGGAGGGTGGTGTCCCGGCGTTCGCCGGGGCCGATCTCGACGTCGGCGGCGAGCGTGTACCGCCGGCCCGGAGTGAGGCCGGGGACCCGCTGGGAGATGCCGGAGGCGGCGGGGCCGAGGCGCACGACGTTGTCGCCGTTGCCGGCGCGGGTCAGCGAGACGTCGCCCTGCGGGTTCCAGCCGCGGAGGTCGCCGCCGTTGAAGCCGGGGTCGGCCAGTTCGGTGAACTCGCCGTAGCGCGGGTCGCCGTGGGGCGCCTTGCCGCCCTTCGGCACCAGGACGTAGGGCCGGTTCCTCTCGCCGGTCAGCGTGACCTTCCCGTACTCGGCCCTGACCCCGGCGGTCCTCACCCGGCCCTGGTCGGTGAGCTCGTAGAGGGTGAAGTCCCGGTTCTTCGCGAACTGCCGGGTCAGCTCGAAGGTGTGCGTGCCGCCGGATCCGCTGAAGAAGTACATCTTGTCGGCGTCGCTCGGCGAGGAGGTGCGGCCGCTGCCGCGGGGCTCGCCCCAGGGCAGCAGGTAGGTGTCCCCCTTCAGCACGGTCACGTCGCCCATGGAGATCCGCCGTTCGCCGTCCTCGATCTCGACGCCCACCCCGCCGGTCAGGGTCGCGGACCGCCCGGGGTCCCAGTCCGTCAGCCGGTAGTGCTGGAGGAACTTGGCCGGCAGGTTGTCGGTCCAGATGTTGCGGTAGAAGGCGTTCCAGTCGTCCTCACCGGTCCAGCCCTCGAACTCGACGATGCTGGCGCCGCCGAGCAGCGGGTCGACGTTCCACACGTCGCGGTCGGAGTGGGCGATGAAGCGGACGATGTCGGAGTTGATGCCCTTGTTGGTGACGCCGCCGTAGTTCTTGTCGGCGGCCCAGTGGGACCACAGCGAGGTGCCCTCGAACTTGTACGACCACTCGGTGGCGATCTCGAAGCCCATCTCGCGCAGTCCGGCGGCCAGTCCGTCG
Organism: Streptomyces sp. DH-12; assembly: GCF_002899455.1. Lineage (GTDB taxonomy): Bacteria > Actinomycetota > Actinomycetes > Streptomycetales > Streptomycetaceae > Streptomyces. The sequence goes on from NZ_PPFB01000001.1 coordinate 1,020,192, forward strand.
GCCAGCCAGCCGCTGGAGTAGTGGACGTCGATGTAGACCGTCCTGATTCCCGGCGCCTCCTTGCGGAGTTGTTCGAACCGGTCGAGCACGGCGCCGGTGCCGAGGTCCTTGCGCTGGTCGATGTGGTAGGCCTGGTTGAGCCAGTCCCACCCGTCGGGCCGGCCCTCGACCAGTTCCTGGCTGAAGCTCTTCGCCTGCGGGTACGCCTCGGTGGCGTTGACGTGGACGGCGAAATCGGCGTTGTAGCGGGCGCCGGATCCGGTGAGCCGGTTGAGGTCCTTCAGTCCGCCCGCGCGGACGTTCTCGTTGCCGCCGTAGTCGGGGTGGGCTGAGTCGTGGCCCTCGGAGGCGTAGCCCTTCTCCAGCACCCACTGCCCGAGGTTGTCGGTGGCCATGGAGACGCGCTTGGTGTGGTCGAGCGTCTTGAGGAACGGATTGGTGGCCTGGCTCGCGAAGTTGAAGGGGATCCGCTGCACCACGCGCTCGGGCACCCGGTCCGCACCGAGCGGACGCCGCATGTGCGCGCGGTGGGCGATGGCCCCGTCCTGCCAGTCCACCGTGCCGTCGCTGTTGGCGTCGGCGGCGAGGACCACGGTCACCCGGGGCAGTTCGTAGGTGGCGACGCGGGGGTCGGTGGCTCCCTGGGGCGCGTGGGTGTGGACGCCTGCGGAGAGTTCGGCGCGGCGGCGTCCGTCCCCGGTGTCGACGATCCGCGAGATCAGTCGGGTGTTCCAGTTGGTGTTGTCGTTCTGCGGCGAGTCCTCGGTCGCGTTGGTGACGATGCCCGCGGACAGCTGTGCGTTGCCCACGAACGCGTAGGGCGTGCCGACGGGTCCTTCGTCCGTGGCCGTGTCACCGGTGAGGCGGATGAAGCGGTCGGCGGTCGTCGTCGAGTCCGCGGAGATCTTGGTGCGGGCCAGGTTGGCCCCCGGTTCGGAGGAGTCGACGGAGACGAGGGAGTGTCCGGGTATCTCGAGGGTGCGCACCGTCCGGGCGGTCTCGCCGGAGATCTTCTCCACGGCGAAGACGACGGTGGCGTCCCCGGTCACCGTGAGGGTGGACACGAGGGTGAGGCCGGGCAGGTCCGCGAAGGTGGAGGTGTAGGTGGCTCTGCTGCCTCCGGCCTTCATGGTGGTGGTAGCGCGGTGCGCGGTGCCGTTGACGGTGAAGCTGTCCAGGGCGGTCGCCCGGCCGCCGAGGGTGCGCGTGCCCAGTCGGTAGGAGATGACCTGGGGGAACTCCTCGGCCACGGTGACGGTCAGGTCGCCCCGGCTCAGCCGCACCGGTGTCGCCGCGGAGCCGGTCACCGCATCGGCCGCGGAGGACACGGAGGGCGCGGCGCCGGCGGGCACGACGGTGCCCGCCGACGCCGCCAGGCCGAGGACCAGTGCCGCGGCGGCCACGCGGGGGCGCAGAACACGTCTGCGTCGGGATGGGCGGGATAACGGTGTTGCCATGGTTCCGCCTCTCGCTCGTCAGAAGGTTTCGACGTACTCCTCGGCCGGTCCGAGGTCGGGCCGGCCGAGGACTTCCACCCGGTCGCCCAGCCGTTCGAGTTCCAGCGGGGTGAGGGTGTTCCCGCCCGGCAGCGGTGCGGGCGGGCAGAGCGGACGCCGGGGACCGGTCTCCCGGTGACGGCCGAGCAGGGGGCCGCCGACCCGCGCGAGCCCCTTGGCCGCCCCTGGCGGGGTGAGGGAACCGCCGGCCGGCTCCGGGACCGTGGACCGGTCGCGGCCCGGGTGCGGTTCGTGGACGTTCCACGGGACGTACGGGTCCACGGCGGTGAGGCCCGGGGCCGTGGCCCGCCCGGGCAGGTCGGCCCACCTGGTCGGAATGGACGCGGAAGTGATGCGGGGACCCCGCCGGAATCCGCAGCGGCCGGCCGTGCGGACGGGTCGGGAGCGGCCCAGGCGCGGCCTCCGGGTGGGTCCGCGATCCCTCGGTGTTATCGGTGCCATGGCCAGCCCTTCCCTCCGCCGAAACCGCTGCACCGCGTCCGGCAGCCGGGCGTGCTGCGATCAGCACGGGGTCACACACACGAGACTCCGAGGTGCGGCATGGCTCTCCCATAAGGCACGCCACGGGAACTATGACAGACGTTGTTATCGATGCCAACCGTATCGGCACGGATGGAGCGCACCATGGGAAAGAGGCGCGGCACGCACCCTTGACTGTGTCCTGACACGTCTCCTACCGTCCGGTGGTCAAGACATCAGACGTCTTCTGTCATCTCCGACCGGTGTGCACGAACACATCTCGGCTCCCCATTCGTCCGGCGACCCCGCAGGGAGACACCGTGCGCCTCCGAAGACTGACTCTTCTCCTGTCCGTCCTGTCACTCCCCCTCACCTCGGTGTGGGCCGCGCCCACCGCCCACGCGGCGGCGCAGTCCCAGACCTTCCACGTGGACTGCGGTGCCGCCGCCGGCGGCGACGGCAGCCAGGCCAGGCCCTGGAACGCCCTGTCCACGGTCAACGCCCGTACGTTCCAGCCCGGCGACGCGATCCTCCTCAAGCGCGGCTCCACCTGCACCGGGCAGCAGCTCTTCCCCAAGGGCTCGGGAGCCTCGGGCAGCCCCATCCGGATCGGCGCCTACGGCAGTGGCGCCAAACCGAAGCTGGCGGGCGCCGGCCAGGTGACGGACGTGGTCCGGCTCGCGGACCAGGAGTACTGGGAGATCGCCGACCTCGACATCTCCAACAAGGGGAACACCGCGGCGACCAGGCGCGGCGTCCACATCACCCGCACCGACTCCGGAACGGGAACGTACTACCGGATCCGCGGGCTGGACGTGCACGACGTGAACGGCAACCAGACCAAGAAGGACGACGACGCGAGCGCGGGCATCTTCTTCGAGGTCCTCGGCCACACGACGCCGACCAGGTTCGACGACGTGGTCGTCGAGAACAACACGGTCCGGACCGTCGACCGCTACGGCATCCACTTCTGGACGCGCTGGATGACCAGGCCGGAGCTGAACAACCCCAACTGCGGCACCACCTGCGGCACCTGGACGCCGCAGACCCGGGTCGTGATCCGCGGCAACACCGTGACGGACATCGGCGGTGACGCGATCGTGCCGCACCACACCGAGGGCGCGCTCGTCGAGCACAACAGGGTCGACGGCTTCCGCGAGCGTGAACCGGCCCATTGCGCGGCCGGCGTCTGGGGCTGGAACACCAACCGTGCCCTGTACCAGTTCAACGAGGTCAGCGGCGGCAAGAGCGAGTGCGACGGCCAGGGCCTGGACATCGACGAGGCCAACATCGGCACCGTCTACCAGTACAACTACAGCCACGACAACGAGGGTGGCTTCATCCTCCTGTGCAACGGCGCCGGCTCCACCACCGCCGACAACGTCGTGCGGTACAACATCAGCCAGAACGACGGCGGACAGCTCTTCGACATGGTCTGCGCCAAGACCAGCAACACGCAGATCTACAACAACACCTTCTACCTCTCCCGCCCGGTCGACATCATCAACAACGCCAACGGGTCGGGCGCCGCGAACGCGGTGTTCAGCAACAACATCTTCCACGTGGCCACGTCCGAGGCCTCCTACGTCAACGCGGGCAGCCTGGCCTTCGACTCCAACGTCTTCTACGGCGACCACCCGGCCGGCGAGCCGGCCGACCCGAACAAGGTGACCGCCGATCCGAAGCTCGTCGCACCGGGCACCGCGACCTCCCGTGCCGACGCGGACGGTTACCGGCTCGGGACCGGTTCGTCCGCACTCGCCAACGGCCGGCCCCTGGCCGCCCCCGGCGCCCGCGACTACTTCGGCAACCCGGTCACGGCCGGTTGCGTCCCCGACCGTGGCGCCCACCAGTCGACGACGGCCTGCACCGCTCCCACGGGGCCGTCGAACGGTGTGCACCAGATCTCCGCGGGCGGCCAGGCCATCGACGTGCCCGCCAACTCCACCGAGCAGGGCACCCAGTTGCACGGCTGGAAGTGGCACGGCGGCAACAACCAGAAGTGGACGGTCACCCGCACCGCGGACGGCTCCTACACCCTGCGGAACGTGCACTCGGGCCTGTGCGCGGACGTCCGTGACAACTCCAAGGAGGCCGGGGCGGCCGTCATCCAGTGGCCGTGCAGCGGGGCGGCGAACCAGCGGTGGACCGCCACCTGGAAGAACGGCGGTTACACCTTGACCTCCAAGTCCAGCGGCCTGCTGCTGACCTTGGCCTCCGGCGCCGACGGGGGGCTGATCTCCCAGCGGCCGGCCGCGTCCGGCGCGATCCAGACGTGGGCCTTCGTCCCGCAGCCCTGAACCGGCGGGAGCGCTCTGGCACAGGCGGGGACGGCGGGACCCCGCCGTCCCCGCCTGTGCCACACGACACCGGACACCTCACGACTCGACCGAAGCGGCCCGCCCGGGCCACCGGACCTCACGAGGGGCGAACCATGCGAAGACGAGCCGTACTCGCCGCCGCCGGCTCCCTGGCCGCCGCGATGACCGTTTCCACGGGCCGGGCGCTGGCCGCGCAGACCGTCGGCCCCGTGCTGGACCACCGGGTCGAGAGGACGTACGACGGCACGTCGTACACCGACCTCTCCGCCCAGGTGTCCGCCGTCAGGGGGCTGAGCACCGGCACGGTCCTCGCCACCTGCAGAACCACCAGCCGCAATCCGGCGATGACCCTCCTCGGCGTGTCGAACCCGCTGGAGCCGTCCAGCGAGGTCTTCCTCGGACTGGCCGGCGGCGCCCTGCAGTTCGTCGTCCGCGAGCGGGGCGCCGTCCTGGTGAACCGCCTCACCCGCACGATGTACGACGACGGCGCCTGGCACACCTTCGCCGTGACCGTCTCCGGCCAGGGCACGACCTTCCACGCCGACGGCCGCCCCGTGCTGACGCTGGCGAACACCCGGTTCTTCTCCGCCGTCTCCGGCCTGGCCTCGGCCAACGTGGGACGCAACGTCGACAGCACCCACCCGGGCGGTGAGTGGTTCTACACCGGCGGCATCCGCCGGGTCGCCGTCTACGACCGGGTGCTGACCCAGGCGGAACTGCAGGCCGAGAGCGTCCGGGTGGACCTCGCGGACTTCGGCGCCCTCTCGGGGATCCTCAACTCCGACACCCCCGCCAACTGGGTGATCACGGGGGACAGCATCACGCACGGCGCGCTGTGGACCAACGGCTGGCGCAGTTACGCCGAGCACTTCCAGGAGCGCGTCCGCTGGGAGCTGGGCAAGCCCAAGAACACCGACTTCGTGGTGGACACCGGTGTCAGCGGCGCCACCACCGACGATCTGGTGGCCGCGTTCCCCCAGCGGGTGACGGCGTTCTCCCCGCGTGTCGTGTCGATCATGCTGGGCACCAACGACGTCGCGACCCCGGGCATCGGCCGGGCGGTCTACCGGGCGAACCTCGTCCGGCTGGTCGACGCCGTCCGCGCCCTGCCCGGCGGGGTCGTACCGGTCCTGCAGACCCCCAACCCCGTCGACCTCGCCCGATGGAGCAACCGCACGGCGCTCGGCGACTACGCCGAGACCATGCGGGAGGTCGCGCGGGAACAAGGTGTCGTCCTCGTCGACCACCACGCCCACTGGCCGGCGGCCCACGGCGGCAGTGTGCCCACCCGTCTCCTGGGGGACGGGCTCCACCCCGACCAGCGCGGGCATCTGTTCCTCGCCCACAAGATGATCCGGGACCTGCGCGTCTTCGACCCCGGCAGCCGGGTCTGCTCGCTGATCATTCCCTGACCGTCCGATACCGCCGGCCCGGTCGCGCTCCGGGCCAGCTCCCCGTCGCACACCCGGGATCCGCTCGACACGCCGCGTCCGCCTTTTCCGTGGAAGTGCGTTCCATGAGGGGGTACTTGATCAAATCCTTCACCACTTTGTGTGAAGCTATGCCCATGGCATCCATGGAATCCCCCGAAACCTCGCACGGCGACATCAGGGACAGACTGCAGACCGACCGTCCGCACTCCGCCCGGGTCTGGAACTACCTCCTGGGCGGCAAGGACAACTACCCCGTCGACAGCGAGGTCGGCGACGCCATCCTGAGCACGTTCCCGGAGTTCGCCGCCGTCGCCCGGCTGCAGCGGCGGTTCCTCGCGCGCGCCGTGCGCTTCCTCGTGCGGGAGGCCGGCATCCGTCAGTTCCTGGACATCGGTACGGGACTGCCCACCGCGGACAACACCCACGAACTGGCGCAGCGCATCGCGCCCGAGAGCCGCATCGTGTACGTGGACAACGATCCGCTGGTGCTGGTGCACGCCGAGGCGCTGCTCACCAGCAGCCCCGAGGGGGCCTGCGCCTACGTGGACGCGGACGTGCGCGACCCGGAGCGGATCCTGGCCGAGGCCGCCAAGACGCTGGACTTCAGCCGCCCGGTCGCCCTGACCATGCTCGGGATCGTGGGACAGATCTCCGACGCCGACCGGCCGGCGGACCTGGTGAGCGCCCTGCTGTCCGGACTTCCCTCGGGCAGCTACCTGGCCCTGAGCGACGGCACGGACTCGAACGAGGCGCTCAACACGGCGGTCGCGGCGTACAACAAGCAGTCCGCCAACACCTACCACCTCCGGTCACCGGAGGAGATCGCCTCGTACTTCGCCGGGCTGGACCTGGTGGATCCCGGGGTCGTCGCCACGGCCTCCTGGCGCCCGGACCCCGACGCGTCCGAGACGGACGCGCCCGACGTCTCCGTGGCGGGAGTCGCGCTCAAGAAGTAGTCGTTCGTCTCGAGGCCGGGCCGCCGCCCTGAATCCCGAGTCACCGGCGCGAAGCGCCGTGCCGAAGGGGAACGGGGCGGTGACGCCGGGGGCCGACAGGAAACGTCCGTCGCGCGTCACCCCGGCCGGTGTGCCCGGGTGCGGGCCAAGTCGCACCGCCTGCTCCTCGACGAACTCGGCTCCCGGGGTGAGCTGGACCGGTCCCGTCGTGCGATCGACCCGGTGAACGTGCGGGCCTTGAAAGGAGTGGGTTCGCGTTACGAACCCTCGACCGGCAGCCCTGCCACGAACTCTGCGAGACCGGACGCTTGAGGCGGCGCCTGCCCACGCAGAAACCGCTGGTAGTGGTCAGCGACGAGACGGCGCAGGTCTGCCTCGGCCGGTTCATCACCCGTGAGCTCAAGGGCGACCTGATGTGGCTCACCCGTCATGCGCAACGGTCTGGCCAGAGCATCGAACCCGCAGATGTATTCATCGGGCATCTCCCACCACGCCTCGGCGAAGGTTCCACCTTGGAAGACATACATGTGGTAATCGTCATCGAAGAGGATCACGGGGCCGATCGGCATAGTCACTCGTGGAGTATGGCGCACCCTGCAGGCCGGATACGTGCCTCGCCAAACCTGAGTTCCAGGTCAGTGCCGCCAAATGTGACCGGTTCTCCGGTGCTTCGGCACTTCGTGGGGCTTATCCGGTACGCGGACCGCCCAAGCCTGGTGTAATCGGCGGCGAACGACCGAGGATCAAGAGGGGGCCGCCACATGCAGGCCAAGGAGACGTTGTTCGCCGATCTGGTGCAGGGCCGGGCGCAGCAGTTCCAAGTTCCGCTCTACCAGCGAACGTACTCCTGGACCGAGAAACATCTCAAACAGCTCTGGAGCGACATCCTGGAACAGGCTGGGCTGCTCGAGTCGTCTGAAGAGAAGGGGAGCACGCACTTCCTCGGTTCGGTGGTGCTCGCGCCGTCGCCGCAGAACGACGCGACGTTCCCCCGCTGGCTCGTCGTCGACGGCCAGCAGCGGCTGACCACGCTGTCCCTGGCCCTGGCTGCCATCCGTGATCATGTCGCGGACACCGCGCCGGTCGAGGCTCAGCGCATCGACGAGCAGTACCTGATCAACAAGTGGAAGAGCGGCAACGACCACCTCCGTCTGCTGCCGACGCAGGCGGACCGGACGCAGTTCGCCGCCCACATCCGCGGCCCCCTCACCGATCAGGACACCGGCAGCGGCGTCGCCACCGCCTACGCGTTCTTCCGCAAGAAGCTGGTCGAAGCGGACGATCCGGCAGCCCCTCAGGACGTGTTCCGCATCGAGCAGGCGATCACCTCCCGGCTCGCGCTGGTGGCGGTGACCGCCGAGCGCGGTGACAACGTCCACCGCATCTTCGAGTCCCTCAACAACACCGGTCTCAAGCTGAGCCAGGCCGACCTGCTGCGCAACTACCTCTTCATGAAGCTCCAAACGCGCGGCGAGCACGTCTACGAGACCTACTGGCTCCCCCTGCAGAGGAGCCTGAGCAACGATGAGCTGGAACAGCTCATGTGGCTGCAACTCGTACTCGACGGAGACGACCGGGTCCGCCGCCAAGACCTGTACGCCGCCCAGCAGAGGCGCTTCGAGGACACCGGGGCCGGCGACGAGGAGATCGAGGCGTACATCAGGGAACTGCACCGTCGCAGCGCCCACTTCCGCCGGCTGCTGCATCCCGAGGAGGAGCCCGACCCTGCGGTCCGGGACGCGCTCCGCCGCCTGGACGCGTGGCAGGCTGCCGTCACCTACCCCGCTCTGATGCTGCTGTTCGACCGGCGCGAGCGCGGGGAGCTGGACTCCGCCGGGACCGCCCGCGCCCTGGCGTACATCGAGAGCTTCCTCGTCCGCCGGATGATCTGCCGGGTCCCGACCAACAACCTCAACCGGATTTTCCAAGCCGTGCCCGGACAGCTTCCGCTCGACGTGCCCGTCGCCGAAGGGCTGCACCGGCTTCTCTCCTCCGAGAACCGCTTCTGGCCCGACGACGCCGAACTGCGCGAGAAGATCAGGACCGCGCCGTTCTACCAGTACGGCCGGTGGCAGCAGCGCAAGCTGGTGCTGCAACGGCTGGAGGAGAGCTACGGGCATCCCGAACCGGTCGACTTCGCCGCCGCGCAGCTCACCGTCGAGCACGTCATGCCGCAGTCGCCCGGTGACGAGTGGCTGCGAGCCCTGAGCGAGGAGGCCGACGAGGGCGAGACCGCGGAGGAACTGCACGCCCGGTTCCAGCACACCCTCGGCAACCTGACGCTCACCGCGGTCAACGCGGAGCTGTCCAACCATCCCTTCGAGCGCAAGCAGGACCTGCTGCGGGGCAGCCACCTGGAGATGAACCGTCGCATCGCCGCCACCGAACGCTGGGGCGTGCGCGAGATCCTGACCCGTGCCGACGAACTCGCCGATCGTGCCATCGCGTTGTGGCCGGCTCCGCTGCGTGGAGTGGGCCGCGCGGAGCGCAATCGCGACTGGCAGCTCGCCCACCAAGTGCTCGCCGCCCTCCCTCACGGCACCTGGACCTCGTACGGCGACCTCGCCGCGTTCCTCGGTTCCGGCGCTCAAGCCGTGGGCAACCACCTGGCCAACACCCCCGGAGTGGTCAACGCGTACCGTGTCCTCACCTCCGAGGGCAAGGTCTCCGACGGCTTCCGGTGGGCGACGCCCCAGGAGGCGGGAAGCGACGACGTCCGCGCCCGGCTGACCGCCGACGGCGTCCGCTTCACGGCCACCGGGGCCGCCGACCCTGTCCAGCGGCTCACCGCCGACGACCTCGCCGCGCTGCTCGCCGGCACGGACGATGACCGGGCGGACGGCGGGGACACCGCTCAGAACGGAACCGCGGGAGCTCCGGGTGAGGAGACCCGCGCCGAACGGTTCTTCCGCCAGCTCGCCGCCGACGACTCCCCTGAGACGGTCGAAGCGGTCCGCGCGCTCTTCACCCACTGGGAGTCACTGGGCGGCTGGATCGGCCACGGCGCCGGACACGTCACCACGAGTGCGTACCTCATGCTCGGCGAGGCGGGCGGCCCCGGGCGCGGCATCTGGCCGATGACGCTCTACCCCGGTGCCGGGCGCGGGGGCACGGCGGAGGTGGTGTTCCAGTACATGGCCGCACGGGAGCCGTTCACCGACCGCGCGCTGCGCGCCGAACTCCTGGCCCGCCTCAACGCCCTGGACGGTGTCGACATCCCGGAGGGCAAGCTGGAGCTGCGCCCCAACATCCGGCTGTCCCTACTGGAGAAGGAGCGCAACCGGGAGCTGCTCAGCGAGACGCTGACGTGGTTCCGGGACCGCTGGGAGAGCCAGGACTCGTCCTGAGCGGTGCCCGCCGGGCGCATTCCGCCCCTGCCGTCTTGCCGCCCGGCGGGCACAGCTCGCAACCCCAGGCGTCGGCGAGCGAGGCGACCAGGAGCAGGCTCCGTCCGGACTCGCCGTCAGCGTCGGTGGCGGAAGTCGGCACGGGCCGGCGCTCGCCCCCGCGCGTCGGTGACCTTGATACGCGGGATGGGGGCAGAGTGAGGGCCAGGCGTGCGTTCCCGCCTCTCACCCGGCCGTGCAGGGCCGCGTTCGCGGTCAGTTCGACGATATCGCGGCGGCCCCCGGCTCGCGTTCACGCGGAGCGCGTGGTCCGGGTTCGTCGCGGGCCTGGGGCGGGACCGGGCCTGACCCGCCGTGCCGGGACCGTGCAGTACGGGACGCTCGTCCGCCCGCGTCGGCACGGCTGATGCGGGCGGACGAGCGTCGCCCGTGCACGACACCCGTCGTTTTCTTCGGCGGACGTGATGATGTCGCGAGCAGGGTCTGGCCTGGCCAGTTCCCCCTAGGCGTGCTCGCCCGTCACCGGGGCGCCGGAACGTACGGCTGCGGCTCGTCCGGGGCGGCGGAGCGCAGTCCCGTCCAGCTCCACCACAGCGCGGCGTAGCGCCCGCCCGCCGCGAGCAGTTCGTCGTGCGTTCCGCTCTCCACCACGGCGCCCTGGTCGAGCACCAGGATCCGGTCGGCGCGTTCGGCCTGGGTGAGCCGGTGCGCGACCAGCAGCGTGGTCCGGCCGCGGGTCGCCGCCTCGGCGGCCTCCTCCAGCACCCGGGCGCCCGCGCTGCCCGCCTCGGCCGTCGCCTCGTCCAGCACCGCCACCGGCGGGTCGGCCAACGCCAGCCTGGCCAGGGCGACGTGACCCGCCTGGGCGGCGGTCAGCGGGTGCGCGCCCTCGCCGACGCGGGTGGCCGGACCGTCCGGCAGCGCACGCGCCCAGCCGAGGGCGCCCACCGCGTCGAGCGCGGCCAGCACCGCCTCGTCGTCGGCCTCGGGGCGGCCGAGTCGCACGTTGTCGAGGAGGGTGCCGTGGAAGACGTGCAACTCCTGGCTGAGCAGGGCCACATGGCGGCCCAGCCGGCTCTCCCCGATCCGGTCCAGGCGCGCCCCGCCCAGCCGTACGGTGCCGGCCGTGGGCTTCAGCACGCCGGCGATGACGGAGGCGAGCGTGGTCTTGCCCGCGCCGCTGGCGCCGACCAGCGCCACCCGCTCGCCGGGGGCGACCGTCAGCGTGACGTCCCGCAGCACGGTCCGGTCGTCGTACGCGTGGGTGACGCCGCGCAGTTCGAGGCTCGCGTCGGCCGGCGTCTCGGGGACCTCGGGCTCGGGCGGCGGGCTCATGGTGGCGATCCCGGCGAGCCGTGCCAGGCTCGCCCCGGCTTCCTGGACGTCGTCGAACTGCATGACGAGGAAGCCGATCGGGTTGAACAGCCGGTGGAAGTAGAGCGTCGCGGCCGTCACCGCGCCCACGGTCACCGCGTCGGCCCGCACCAGCAGGAAACCGGTGACGAGGACGGCGGTGAGCCCGATCAGCTCGGCGAGGTTGAGCCGCGAGCCGAACCGGGTGAACAGCCGGAACACGGTGAGGGACACGTCGCGCGCCTCGGCCGACCGCTCGTCCACCCGCGCCACGTGCTCGGCCTCCCGCCGGTGGGCGAGCACGGTGGACGCGCCGTTCAGGGAGGCCGCCATCGCCTGGGTGCGCGCGCCGGTCGCCACGCGCTGCTCGGCGTAGAGGGGGCCGGAGCGCGGCAGGTACCAGCGCAGCGCGAGCACGTACACGGGGGCCGCCGCGAGTCCGGCGAGGCCGAGCCGCCAGTCCAGGGCGAACAGTCCGGCGCCGGTGAGGGCCACGGTGAACAGGGCGCTCACCAGCTGCGGCACGACGGCGGAGACGGCGGCGGTGACGACGGCGACGTCGTCACCCGTGCGGGAGAGCAGGTCGCCGGTGCCGGCCCGCTCCAGGACCGCGGAGGGGAGGTGGAGCGCGCGGTCGAGCACGCGGGCGCGGATGCGGGCCAGGACCGTCTCGCCCAGCCGGGCCACCAGGGCGGCGCCGAGTCCGGTGAGCACCCCGGCGGCGACGGCGGCGGCCACCAGGGTGACGACCACGGACAGCAGGCTGTCGGTGCCGGCGCCGGCCCGTACGTCGTCGACGAGGCCGCCGAGCACCCAGGGGGCGACGAGCCCGGTGGTGCCGGCCAGCAGCGTCACCGCCACGGCGGCCGCCGTGAGCCGCCGGTGCCCGGCCAGTTCGGCGCGGAGCAGCGCCCAGGTGCGGCGGGGGGAGGCGATGGGCAGCAGGTCCTGCCGGGGGCCGCCGGGGGTCGCCGCGGCCGGGGGCGCGTCCTGCTGTCCGGGCCGTGCCACGTCGTCCGTCCGCTCGTTCATCGCAGGACCGCCTTCCGGTACGCCGGGTCCGACGCGGCGAGTTCGCTGTGGGTGCCGGTGCGCACGGCGCGTCCGCCCTCGACCACGACCACCCGGTCGGCGCGCGCCAGCAGCGCGGGGCTGCTGGTGACCACGACGGTGCAGTGTCCGCGGCGCCGGTCGGCGAGCCCCTGGGCCATCGCCTCCTCCGTCACCGCGTCGACGGCCGTGGTCGGGTCGTGCAGCACGAGCACGGGAGGCGACGCCAGCAGCGCGCGGGCCACGCCGAGGCGCTGCCGTTGCCCGCCGGAGAGCGAGCCGCCGCGTTCGGTGACGCGGTGGCCGAGGCCGGCCGGGTGCTGGGCGACGATGTCGTCGGCCGCGGCGGCGGTCACCGCGGCGGCGACCGCCTCGTCGTCGTGGTCCGCGCCCGCCGTGAGGTTGTCCCGCAGGGTGCCCTCGAACAGGGCGACGTCGTGCTCTTCGACGAGCACCGTGCGCCGCCGCGCGTCGAGGGTGAGGTCCGCAGCGGGCACACCGCCGGTCAGGACCTCTCCCCCGTGCCCGGCCGCGCGGCCGGAGATCACCGCGAGCAACGCGTCGGCGTCGCGCGGGTCGTGGGCGACGACGGCGGTGAGCTGTCCGTGCGGGGCGTGCAGGTCGAGGCCGTCCAGGGTGCGGTGGGTGACGCCGCGCAGCGTCAGGTCGGCCTGTCCGGGCGCCTGGTCGCGGGTGCCCGGAACGGTCAGCGGCGGGGCGTCCACGGCGCCGGCCCAGCGGCGGGCGGAGGCCCTCGCCTGTGCCAGGAGCTGCCCGCAGAAGCCGAGGGTGTTCAGCGGCTCGGCGATGAACTGGGCGAGGCCGACGACCGTCACGAGCTGTCCGACCGTCAGGCGTCCGTCGAGCGCCGACCAGCCGGCGAACCCGGCGACCGCGGCGAGGAACAGTCCGCTGCTCGTCGTCGTCACGCCCCGGTGCAGCCCGGTGGTGGTGGCGGTGCGCAGGCCCGCCTCCAGCGCTTCCTCGCCCGTCGCCCGGTAGCGGTCGGAGGCGGCGCCGCGGGCCCCGATGCCGCGCAGGGTGCGCAGCCCGCCGAGCAGGTCGGCGGCCAGGGCCGTGACGCGTCCCGTGGCCTCCTGGAGCGCGGCGCTGTGCCGGGTGAGACGGGGTCCGACCCAGCCGTTGAGCAGGACCGAGAACGTCACGCCCGCCAGCACGCCGAGGCCGAGGGGCACGTCGATGAGGAGCAGGGCCACGGACGACACGGCGATGGCGGCGAACGCGGCGAACGCGAAGGACACCGCGTGGATGATCAGCGCGGTCCGCTGCGCGTCCGACGAGGCGATGGCGAGGAGTTCGCCGGTCCGCAGGTCCGTACGGCGGCCGCGCGGGTCCAGGGCGGCGCGGGTCACGTCGACGCGCAGCAGGTGCGCCTCCCGTTCCAGCGCGGTCATGCCCTGCCGGGCGCCGAGGCGGTACGCGTAGGCGAGGACGGTGAAGAGCACCGTCAGACCGGCGACGGACCAGAGCAGCGCCGTGACGTCGCCGGTGGCCACGGCACGGTCGATGACCAGGCCGATGGCGATCGGGACGGTGGCCTCCGCGGCCTGGTGCAGCGCCAGCAGCAGCCAGCCGGCCATGAGCCGCCCGCGGTGGCGCCGCAGTGCCGCGGCGAACACCGCCCGGGGCGTGCGGGGCTGGGGCGGGCTGCCGGGCATGCGTGAGTCCTTCGGAGCGGCGACACCGCACGGGCGCGCAGGTTAGGTCAGCCGAACCTTACCAACGCCGTCCGGCCGTGGATCAGCCCCGGTCCCGCTTCCCCCGCGCGATCTCGGGCAGGACCGCCTCGGCGATGTCGAGGAGGGCCCTGTCGTCCGGGAGCGCCCCGGTCTCGCTCCACACGGTGAAGCCGTAGGAGCCGCCCCGGTCCTCGCCGTCGAGCGCCACGGTCAGCGTCCGGGCCAGGGGTCCCTGCCCCACGGGGCCGCCGGAGCCGCCGCCGCTCCCCAGGTCGAACTGGATCCTCATCATGTGGTCCGAGGTGAACAGCGCGGGTCGCCCCAGCACCGTGAGCTTCCTGAGGTCCGGGGCGTTCCGGTACGTCGTCAGGTTCGCGTACTGGGCGACCGTCAGCTCGTCGTACGTGGCCGACAGCTCCACGGTGTACGTGTCGAACTCGACCCTCGCCTCGGGCCGGGCGACCTTCCCGTCGGTCAGGGGGGCGGTGGCGTCGGTGCCGGAGGCGTAGGTCGCGGTCTCGGTGGGGGTGCCGAGGAGTTCGGGCAGCTCGGGCCGGTTGAGCGCCCGGCACAGGTCCTCGCCGGTCACGGCGTCGGACGTGGCCCGGTGGGCGGTCGGCGGCTTCCCGTCCTCGTCGCCGCTCCAGCACGTGGCGGCCCGAGAGGCCCCCGTGGCGCCGGATTCCGGGAGCCGGCCCTCGATCCACAGGACGCCTCCGATCACCGCGAAGAGGCCGATGGCCAGGGCGGCCTGAGCGAAGGCGTTGGGCTCCTTCCCGGGAGGACGCCGTACCGCCGGGGCGACGGGCGCCGTCACCGCGGCCACCGGAGGGGCCGGGCGCCGGCGGGCGCGCAGCGCGTGCACGACCACGCGCACGCGCACCACCGCCACCAGCAGGAACGCCGCGCCGATGACGGCCGGCGCCCATCCCTCGCCGTCGACGAGAGCCATGTGGAGGATGCGTACGCCGAACACCGTCCCGACCAGGATGACCAGCGGCTCGCGGATCCAGAAGGGGAGGAGACGGACGAGGAGACCGAGCATCCGGTGATCTCATCAGGAGCAAGATCACAAGGACTGTGGTGGAAGCCACAGTTCCGGCCCGGTACCCGATTGTGATGAAACGGAGGAGGCCGCCCGGGCGTGGGGGCCGGCTCGGCGCAGCGTTGACGATGGTCACGTCGCGGGTGCGGACCGGGAGGACGGGACGTCGCCGCCCGCCGTACCCGCGACGAGGAGCCGGCGTCCGGTGACGACCCGGTCGCCGTACTCGACGCGGGCCCCGGTGCGGCGGACGAAGTCGCCCGGGGGGCGCACCGGGTCGTCGGCGGCCGCGGAGCGGCGCTCGCTGCAGCGGGTGAAGGACGTGCCGGGTCCGCTCCCCGCTCCAGGACGACGTAGTCGCGTCCCTCCTGTCCCAGGGGCGTCCTCGGCGGACCACGAGGGGCTCGCCGTGCGGCCGGGCACGGGGCGCCGGGACCCGGCGTGTGCGGTCGGCCTCGTTCGCCCCGGATCTTGCATGACTGGCGCTGATCGGGGCAAACGGTCCGCCTGGAACAGGGGAGGACGCCATGACGATGACGGAGCAGCCGGCCAAGCCGATGGAGAAGCAGAGCACCTGCTGCGCGCGCCACGACGCCCACGCCTCGTGGCCCGGTGACGAGCCGCCGGAGTCGGCGCGTGAGCGGGTGAACCGCCGCTGGAACGAGGTGCTGCAGGAGACGCGTGTCACGCAGACGGGTGTGCAGATCCTCTTCGGCTTCCTGCTCAGCGTGGCCTTCACCCCGCTGTTCCGTGAACTGGAGACGCTGGACCGGGTCATCTACGTCATGACCGTGGTGTTCGGCGCGTCCGCCACCGGCTCGCTGATCGCGCCGGTGTCCATCCACCGTTTCCTGTCCGGGCAACGGATGAAGGACGAAGTGGTGGAGATGGCCGGGCGGTTGATGGTGTGCGGGATGGTGCTGCTCGCGCTCACCATCGGCTGCACGCTGCTGCTGATCCTGCGGTTCGTCGTGCCGGGCGTGCTCGCCGAGGTGCTGGTGGGCGGGGTCATGCTGTGGTTCGCGCTGTGCTGGTACGTGCTGCCGCTCCGGCTGCGCCGCCGTGCCGCCCGCCGCGCGCGGCGCGACCGGACGTGACGGCTGACCGGCCGGCGGTCGCCGTCCCTCGGAAGGACGGCGCGTACGAGCCGGGAACGGTCGTGGCGGCGGTCGCCCGAGAGTGAGGTGCGGGAGGAACGGGCCGTCCGGGAACGGGAGTTCCCGGACGGCCCGTCGCGCTTTCCGGGACGGCGCACGCCGCGATCGTGTGTCGCGGTACGACTGGGCACGGACACAGGTGACCGTGCTCGGGTGGCCGCTGGACCCTGCCGAGCCGCGTCCCCGGGCGAAAGGGCCGCGCTGACATGACCGCCGAACGTGAGATCACCTCCCCCGTCGACCTGTGCCTCCCCGACGGGCGGCTCGATCCGGAGGCGGTCGGCTGGACCCGGCGGCCGCTGCACCGGGCGAACCTGCGCGGGTGGGGGCGCGTCAAGCGCTGGGAGTACTGGGGCATCGTCACGCCGTCGCACATCGTCGGCCTGGTCGCCTCCTCCCTCGACTACGCCGGCACGCACGGCGTGTACGTGCTGGACCGGGCCACCGGCCGCGAACTGGCCGGGGACGCGGTGACGCCGCTGGCGCGGGGCGTGCGCATGCCGGACCGCAGCGGGACGGGGACCGCGTCCGCGCGGGGCGGCGGGGTGACGCTGGAGTTCGTCCAGCACGCGGAGGGCACCACGATCAGCGCGGCCGCCCCCGGTGTCCGGCTGGAGGCCGAGGCGCCGCTGGAGCCGGGGCACGAGTCGCTGGGCGTGGTCGTGCCGTGGAGCGAGCGCCGCTTCCAGTACACGCTGAAGGACCTCGGCCGTCCCGTCCACGGCCGTCTGACGCTCGGCTCGCGGGAGGTCGCGTTCGACGCGTCCGGCTCCTTCGCCGTCCTCGACCACGGTCGCGGCAAGTGGCCGTACTCCATGACGTGGAACTGGGCGGCGGGCTGCGCGCCGGGGCGGGCGGTCCAGCTCGGCGGCCGGTGGACCGACGGCACGGGTGCGACGGAGAACGCCCTGTTCGTCGACGGCCGCCTGCACAAGATCGGCGATGAACTCGTCTGGGAGTACGACCGTACGGACTGGCTGCGTCCGTGGCGGATCGGCGGGCCCCGGGTGGAGGCCGAGTTCCGCCCCTTCCACGTCCGGACCGCCAGGACGAGCCTGTGGGTGGTGTCCAACGACACGCACCAGTGCTTCGGGAGCTTCACGGGGCGCGCCCGCGCCGACGACGGCTCCTGGGTGGATCTCGACGGGCTCACCGGCTGGGCGGAGGAGGCCCGCGACCGGTGGTGAAGACGGTCCGTCCCGCCCCGCCCGTGAGCCGCGCGGCTCACGGGCGGGGCGGGACGGACCGGCTCAGCCGCTCTTGCGGCGGAACGACCGCCGGCCCGTCGCCGGGCCGTGCGTGGCGCGCACCTTGGACGCGTTCGGGTTGCCGACGGCCTCGGCCGCTTCCGCCTGGGCGCCGCGCTTGCGTGCCAGGGCCTCGCGGAACTTGCGCTTCAGGTCGTAGGCGCCGTCGTCGTCCGGCGTGACCGGGGACGTCGCGGCGGCCGGCTCCGAACCTTCCGTGGTGGGCGGTTCTGCGGTCATGGTGACCTCCTGGGTCCGGGGACGGGCGAGCACAGCTTGTCACGCCGGGCCCCGTACGCGTCGGGTATTTTCCGGCGCGGTGCCGCTCATCCGGTGCGGCGCGCCTGGACGGCACCGCGCGCCCCGGCGAACTCGCGTGCCTCGACGGGGCGCGTCCGCGGTATTGACGCCCGATGTTACAAGTCAATAGTTTCAGTATCTTCGTTGCACACCAGGGCCGTGTTCCACGTCTCCGTCGCCCCCGGTCCCTCGCTCGGCGAGCCGGTGGCCGCGTTGCCGACAGGAGGGATCAGCATGGGCCGTCACCGCAGGCTCGCCCGGATGCGGCAGATGGATCCGCAGCGGGACTTCGAGCAGATCTACCGCTGGATCACGCAGTACGAGTTCCCCCGCGACTACCTGCACGGCACGTCGGTCGCGTTCCTGCGCGACTACGGCGTCCCGCGCATCTCTCGACTGCTGGACCGCACGCAGGAGTTCGAGCGTGCCGGGCAGAAGCGCTACGACGACACGGTGCTGATCGCGTACGAGATGGTGCGCGACGGGATGGACTCGGAGCACGGGCGGGCCGCCGCCCGCCACCTCAACCGCATCCACGGCCGGTACCGCATCCCCAACGAGGACTTCCTGTACGTGCTGGCCACCACGGTGGTGGGGCCGAAGCGGTGGATCGACCGGTACGGGTGGCGGCCGTTGTGCGCGCAGGAGACCGAGAGCCTGGCGCTGGTGGGCCGGCGGATGGGCGAGATGATGGGCATCTCCTCGGTGCCCGGCACCTACGCGGAGTTCGAGCGGCTCCACGACGCCTACGAGCGGGAGATGTTCGCCTACGACCCCGCCAACCGCCGGGTCGCCGCGGCCACGTTACGCGTCATGGCGGCCTGGTACCCGGCCCCGCTGCGCCGGATCGCCGTACGGGCCACGCTGGCCGTGCTCGACGAACCGCTGCTGACGGCCCTCGGGTTCCGGCCGCAGCCGGCCTGGCTGCGGGCGGTCGCGCACCGGGCGCTGCGCCTGCGCGCCGCGGTCGTCCGGCTGCTGCCGGCCCGGCCGGAGCGGTTTCCGCGCCGCCCGAAGGCGCGCACCTATCCCTTCGGCTGGACCTTGGACGACCTGGGCCCGCACTGGGCGCGGTCCCGTCCGGCCCTGCCGCTGCCGGACGAGGGACCGCCGGGCGAGGAACCGCCGGACGAGAAGCCGCGCGACGCGGTCCCCGGGCCGTCGCGGCCGTCCGCCGTCCGAGCCCTTCGTGAGGAGACCCCATGACCGAGACCGTCCCGGCCGCCGCTCCACGCGCCTCCGCCACCACGTTCCCCACCCACTCCCCCGCGACCGGCGAGCGGCTCGCCGAGTACCCGGTGCACGGGCCGGAGGACGTCGCCCGTGCCGTGGCCCGCGCCCGCACCGTGCAGGCGGGGTGGGCGGCCCTGCCCGCGTCGCGCCGCCGTGACCTGCTGCTGCGCTGGAAGAAGACCCTCGCCGACGACCTGGACACGGTGGCCCGCACCATCGCGGAGGAGACCAGCAAGCCCGCCGGTGACGCCGCGCTGGAAGTGGTCCTCACGCTGGAGCACCTGGCGTGGGCCGCCCGCAACGCCCCCCGGGTGCTGGGCCGGAGAAGAGTGCGGACCGGGCTGTTCACGGTGCATCAGCGGGCCTCGCTGGTCCACCGTCCGCTGGGTGTCGTCGGCGTGATCGGCCCCTGGAACTACCCCCTCTACACCCCGATGGGCTCCATCGGGTACGCCCTCGCCGCGGGGAACGCGGTGGTGTTCAAGCCGTCGGAACTGACGCCGGGCACGGGAGTGCTGCTGGCGGAGCTGTTCGACTCCGCCGCGCCCGAGCACGCCGGGCTGCTCACCACGGTCACGGGGGCGGCGGCGACCGGGGACGCGCTGGCCCGCTCCGGGGTGGACAAGCTGGCGTTCACGGGGTCGCCGGGGACGGCGCGGAAGGTGATGGCGGTGTGCGCGGAGACGCTGACGCCGTTCCTCGCCGAGTGCGGCGGCAAGGACGCGGTGATCGTCACCGCCGACGCCGACCTGGACGCGGCCGCCGACGCGATCGTGTGGGGCGCGCTGAGCAACGCGGGGCAGACCTGCGCGGGCGTGGAGCGCGTCTACGCGGTGCGGGAGGTCCACGAGGAGCTGTGCGCACGGGTGGTGGAGCGGGCCGGGGCGCTGCCCACGGGTGCCGGCGCGGACGCCGCCTACGGGCCGATGACGCTGCCCGGCCAGACCGCCGTCGTCGAGCGGCACGTCAGCGGCGCCGTCGCGGCGGGCGGACGGGCGCTGCTCGGCGGGCCCGAGTCGGTGCGGGCGCCCTACGTCGCCCCGGTGGTGCTGACCGGTGTGCCGGAGGACGCGGCGGCGATGACGGAGGAGACGTTCGGGCCGGTCGTGGCGGTCAACGCGGTGGCGGGCGTGGACGAGGCCGTGGAGCGCGCCAACGCCTCCCGCTACGCCCTCGGGGCCGCGGTGTTCTGCGGCAGCGGGCGCACGGGGGCGGCGATCGCGGCGCGGCTGCGCGCGGGCGCGGTGTCGGTGAACTCGGTGCTGGGCTTCGCGGCGGTGCCCGCGCTGCCGTTCGGGGGGTCGCAGGACTCCGGGTTCGGGCGGATCCACGGCGCGGAGGGGCTGCGGGCGTTCACCTCCGTGCAGTCGATGACGGTCCAGCGGTTCGCCCCGGCGATCGCGCTGACCTCCTTCGCGGTCCCGGCGGCCACCCGCGAGCGCGCGGTGCGGCTGGCGCGTGCCCTGCACCGGCGGCGCTGAACGGAGCGGGGGCCTGCCCGTCGCCGCCGGGGCGGTCAGGCGTCCAGCAGCGGGGCCAGATAGCGCCGGGCGAAGGCCCGGGCCTGGTCCTCGTCCTCCATCTCGATGCAGCTCGACGGGTTGAGCAGGAAGGACACGGCGACCCGCACCATCAGCTCGGCGACCGGACGCGGGTCCTCGTCGGGCCGACCCTCCACCTGCTGCGCCCGGCGCAGATGCCCGGTCAGGTACTCGACGGTGGCCGACAGCGAGGAGCCGCCCTGCACGGTCAGGTACGGCAGCACCACCTCGGGTTCGAGCCGCAGCATGCCGCCGAGGAGCGGATGGGCGCGGCTGTGGCGCAGGGCGGCGGCGAACCCCTCGACGACCCGCTCCCGCATGGTCGGCAGGCCCGCCACCGCCGCGTCGAGCCGGGCGAAGAAGCGGTTCAGTTCGCGCAGCAGGGTCTCCTCGACCAGGCGGTCCTTGGTCTGGAAGCGCCGGTAGACGGTCACCCGGGAGACACCGGCCCGCTTGGCGACGTCGTCCACCGAGGAGCGGCGCACCCCGAGGAGGGTGAACTGCTCCAGTGCCGCGTCGAGGATCCGCCGCGCCGTGTCGTCCTCGGGCTCCGGGCGGGCGAGGACCCGGGCGAGCCACGAGTCGTTCGTGTCAGTTCTCATGGTGATCCTCACGATACCGGCGAACGACTCCCTGAGAGACGCTGATACACCTATCATATCTTTGTATCCCCAGAACGCGCCCCGCCCGACCGAGCCGCCGACCGGCACCCGCATCCCGGAGGACCTGATGGGCAGTCGACTCACCGAGGAACAGGCCGCGTTCGCGGCGGCCGTACGCGACTTCGCCAAGCGCGAGTGCGGCACCCGGGAACAGCGCGACGCGCTGACGGACGGCGGCCGCGAGGCGCACCATCCGGGGCTGTACCGCAAGCTGGCCGACCTGGGCTGGCTCGGGATCTGCCTGCCCGAGGAGTACGGCGGCGCCGGCGGCGGGACCGCCGACGCCTGCCTGTTCCTGGAGGAGACGTCGTACGGGATGGTGCCGTGCGGCGGCTTCGTCACGACGGTGATCACGGCGAAGGCGTACGAGCGGTTCGGCACCGAACGGCAGCGGCGGGAGGTGCTGTCCGGCGCGGTCCGCGGCGACGTGCTGGCGATCGCGATGTCGGAGCCGGGGGCCGGGTCCGACGTCGGGGCGCTGCGCTGCCGGGCCCGGCGGGAGCGGGACGGCACCTGGGCGATCGACGGCCAGAAGACCTGGATCTCCAACGCGCACTGCGCCCGGAGCATCCTGCTGGTGGCCCGCACCGGCGAGGACAAGCACGGCGGGCTGACCATGTTCCACCTGCCGGCCGGCACACCGGGCGTGGAGATCCGGGGCATCGGGACGATGCGCGGCCGCGAGGTCAACGACGTCCACCTCACGGACGTACGCCTGCCCGCGGACTCCGTCGTCGGCGAGGTGAACGGCGGGTGGAGGCAGTTGATGGCCGGCCTCGACCACGAGCGGCTGTTCCTGGCCGCCGACATGCTGGGCCTGGCCCGCCGCGCCTTCGACGACGCGGTCGCCTACGTCCGTGAACGGGAGCAGTTCGGGCGGCCCGTCGGCTCCTTCCAGGCGCTGCGGCACCGGGTCGCGGACCTGGCCACCGAGATCGAGTGCACACGGCTGCTGGTGCGCGAGGTGGCCCTGGACTGCGACGCGCGGCCGGACGAGCTGTTCCCGCGCGAGGCGTCGATGGCCAAGCTGAAGGCCACCGAACTCGCCAAGCGCACCGCGCTGGAGGGCATGCAGATGATGGGCGGCTACGGCTACACCACGGAGTTCGACATGGAGCGCCATCTGCGGGCCGCGGTCGTCTCCACGGTGTACGGCGGGACGAGCGAGATCCAGCGGGACGTCATCGGCAAGACGTACGGGCTCTGATCCGGGCGCACACGAGGGCCGCCCGCCCCCTGGGACCGGGGCGGGCGGCCGTCGTCGTGCGAGAGGTCAGCCGTCGTAGAGCGCGGTCAACGCGTCGGCGTACTTGTCGCGGATGACGCGGCGCCGCATCTTCAGCGACGGGGTCAGCTCACCGGTCGCCGGACCCCACTCCTCAGCGAGCAGTTCGTACCGCTTGACCTGCTCGGTGCGGTTGAGGCGGCTGTTGGCGGCGGCCACCGCACGCTCCACCTCGGCCCGGATGTCCGGATGCCGTACGAGGGCGGCCGGGCCGCCCTCCGTGTCGATGCCGTGCCTCGCGGCCCAGGCCGGGGCGGCCTCCGGGTCAAGGACCAGCAGGGCGACCAGGTAGGAGCGGTTGTCGCCGTGCACCATGGCCTGGCCGATCAGCGGGTGTTCCTTGAGGGTGTTCTCCACCAGGGCCGGCGAGACGTTCTTGCCGGTCGAGGTGATGATCATCTCCTTCTTGCGGTCGGTGAGCCACAGGTAGCCGTCCTCGTCGATCCGGCCGACGTCGCCGGTGGCCAGCCAGCCGTCGGCGTCCAGCGCGGACCGCACGGAGCCGTCCGGCTGGAGGTAGCCGTCGAACACCGACGCGCCGCGCACCATGATCTCGCCGTCCTCGGCGACGCGGATCTCCACGGACCCCACCGGGCGGCCCACCGAGCCGAGCCGGAAACCGGTCTTCGGGCTGTTGCTGGTGGCGACGCCGGTGGTCTCGGTCAGCCCCCAGGCGTCCATGATGACGACGCCGAACCCGGCCCAGAACCTCACCACGTCGGCCGGCATGGGCGCGGACGCGCTGGCCGTCCAGGTCACCCGGTCCAGGCCGCCGGCCGCCAGCATGGGCAGCAGCACCTCCTCGCGGACGCGGGTGTAGCGCTCCTCCAGCTCGGGCGGCGGCACCTGGCCGCGCTCGCGGTACGCGACGTGCTCGCGCGCCACCTCGAACGCCGCGTCGATGACGGCCCGTTGGCCGTCCGGCATCAGCGAGAGCACGGCCCGCACGGCGGCGGACAGTTTCTCCCAGATGCGCGGCACGCCGAAGAACTGCGCCGGGCGCACCGTGCGCACCACCTCGCCGACCTTCGTCGGGTCGGCGCACAGGTAGACGTGCGACGCGCGGTGACAGGGCAGGTAGATGCCCAGCATCCGCTCGGCGATGTGCGCGAACGGCAGGTAGCAGACGTGCTCGACGTGCGGCGGGAGTTCCACCACGGCGTCCAGCGCGAGCACGTTGGACAGCACCACCCGGTGGGTGAGGACGACGCCCTTGGGCTCGCCGGTGGTGCCGGAGGTGTAGACGACGGTCAGCGGGTCCTCGGGACGGGCGGTGTCCAGTTCCTTGCCGAACTCCTCCGGCACCGGCTCGCGCCGCAGCGACGCGTACGGCACGTGCGCGCCCTCGGCTCCCGCGTCGGCCACCACGAGCCGTTCCAGCGGGGTACCGGGGTCGGCCAGCAGCGGTTCCCACACCGGGAGCTGGTCCGCCCCGCCGACGACGGCGAGGCGGGCGCGGCAGTTGCGGGCGATGTGGGTGATCTGCTCGGGGGCCGAGGTGCCGTAGACGCTCACCGGGACCGCGCCGAGGCGGACCAGCGCCAGGTCGGACAGCCAGTGCTCGGGCCGGTTGGCCATCATCAGGAGCACGTGGTCGCCGCGGCCGACGCCGAGGGCCCGGTAGCCGGCGGCGAGGCCTCGGGTGTGCGCGTGGATCTCGCCCCAGGTGAGCGTCGCCCAGTCGGTGCCGGGGTCGTCCGACTGCCAGGACAGGCCCGGCAGGTCGGGGTACGCGTGCGCGTTGCGGGCCAGGAGCCGGGGCAGGGTGCGGGCGGCGGGGTCGTCGGGCAGGTCGCCTGCGGTGCGGGGTGGCGAAGTCATCGGGGCCTCCTTGCGTTGCGGGTCGGGGAGAGAACGTCCGGGGAGACCGCGGCGTGGGGAAGCCCCTGCGGGCGTGCCCGGTGCCGGGAGCGGGCCTTGCGCTCAGGCGTCGGTGAAGGTCTCGCCGCGGCCGGCCTTGCGCAGCAGCAACTCGGGCGGGGCGAAGCGGTCGCCGTACCGTCCGGCGAGTTCGCGGGCGCGGGCGACGAAGCCGGGCAGGCCGCCGTCGTAGCCGTTGACGTACTGCAGGACGCCGCCGGTCCACGGCGGGAAGCCGATACCGAGCAGCGAGCCGACGTTGGCGTCGGCCACCGACTCCAGCACGCCCTCCTCCAGACAGCGCACCGCGTCCAGCGCCTCGGCGAAGAGCATCCGCTCCTTCAGCTCGGTGAGGTCGGCGGGCCGCGTCACCGGGTCGGTGAAGTGCTCGCGCAGACCGGGCCAGAGGCCGGCGCGCCGGCCCTGCTCGTCGTAGTCGTAGAAGCCGGCACCGCCGGACCGTCCGGGACGGCCGAACGCGTCGATCATGCGGTCCACCACCGCGTCCGCGGGGTGCGGCCGCCAGGTGCCGCCGTCCGCCTCGACCGCGCGGCGGTTCTCCTCACGGATCCTGCGCGGGAGGGTGAGGGTGAGTTCGTCCATCAGGGCGAGGACCTTGGCCGGATAGCCGGCCTGGGCCGCCGCCTGCTCGACGGAGGCCGGGTCGATCCCCTCGCCGACCATGGCGACGCCCTCGTCGATGAAGCGGCCGATGACGCGGGAGGTGAAGAAGCCGCGGGAGTCGTTGACCACGATCGGCGTCTTGCGGATCTGCCGCACCAGGTCGAAGGCGCGGGCCAGCGCCTCCTCCCCCGTCCTCTCGCCCTTGACGATCTCCACCAGCGGCATCTTGTCGACGGGCGAGAAGAAGTGCAGCCCGATGAAGTCCTCCTGCCGCTCGACGCCCTCGGCGAGGGCGGTGATGGGCAGGGTGGAGGTGTTGGAGCACAGCAGGGCGTCGGGCTCCACGACGTGCTGGATCTCCTGGAACACCCGGTGCTTGAGGGAGGTGTCCTCGAAGACGGCCTCGATCACCGCGTCGCAGCCGGCCAGGTCCCCGCTCTGCGCGGTCGGGGTGATGCGGGCGAGCAGGGCGTCCGCCCGCTCCTGTGTCGTACGGCCGCGCGCGACGGCCTTGGCGCACAGCTTCTCGGAGTAGCCCCTGCCCCGGGACGCCGCGTCGGCGGTGACGTCCTTCAGCACGACGTCGATGCCCGCGGCGGCGCAGGAGTAGGCGATGCCGGCGCCCATCATGCCCGCGCCGAGCACGGCCACCCGGGTCACCTTCCGCGCGGGGACGCCCTTCGGGCGCCCGGCGCCGGAGTCGACCGCCCGGAGGTCGAAGAAGAACCCCTGGATCATGTTCTTGGTGATCTGCCCGGTGACCAGCTCGGTCAGGTGGCGGGCCTCGATCTCGAAGGCCGTGTCCAGGTCGACCTGGGCGCTCTCCACGGCCGCCGCGAGGATGTTGCGCGGGGCGGGGCAGGGAGCGCCGCCGGTCCTCTTCCGCAGCAGTGCGGGGAGGGCGGGCAGGTTGGCGGCGAACTTCGGGTGCGACGGGGTGCCGCCGGGGATGCGGTAGCCGGGGGCGTCCCAGGGCTGCGCGGACTCGGGGTGGGCGTCGACGAACGCCCGTGCGCGGGCGAGGAGTTCGCCGGGGTCGGAGACGACCTCGTCGACGAGACCCGCCTCCAGGGCACGGGCGGGGCCGTACTGCGTGCCCTCCAGGAGGACCTTCCGCAGGGCCTCCGTCACGCCGAACATGCGGACCGTGCGGGTGACCCCGCCGCCTCCGGGCAGCAGACCCAGGGTCACCTCGGGGCAGCCGACCTTGGTGCCGGGCGCGTCCAGGGCGATGCGGTGGTGGCAGGCCAGGGCGATCTCGTAACCGCCGCCCAGCGCCGCGCCGTTGATCACCGCGACGACCGGCCTGCCCAGGGTCTCCATGATCCGCAGCGCCCGCTTGACGCGCATGCCGGCCTCGTAGGAGACACCGGCCGTCTCGGGCGTGACGGAGATCAGGTCGTGCAGGTCGCCGCCGGCGAAGAAGCTCTTCTTGGCGGAGGCGACGATCACACCGCGGACGCTGTCGCGCTGCTCGGCCAGCCGCGCGGTGACGGCCTCCAGCGAGTCGATGAACGCGGCGTTCATGGTGTTGACCGACCGGGACGGGTCGTCGAGGACGAGGGTGACGACGCCGGTGTCGTCCTGCTCCCAGCGGATGGTGGTGGACTCGCTGCTCATGAGGGTGTGCTCCAGGTGATCCGTCGGGAGGGGGTCAGACGCGCTCGACGATGGTGGCGATGCCCATGCCGCCGCCGACGCAGAGCGTGGCGAGCCCGTAGCGCTTGTCCTGGCGCTCCAGTTCGTCGACGAGGGTGCCCAGGATCATCGCGCCGGTCGCGCCGAGCGGGTGGCCGAGCGCGATGGCGCCGCCGTTGACGTTGACCTTGTCCAGCGACAGGCCCATGTCCTTCACGAACCGCAGCACGACGGCCGCGAACGCCTCGTTGATCTCGACCAGGTCGATGTCGTCGACGGTCAGCCCGGCCTTGGCGAGCGCCTTGCGGGTGGCGGGCGCGGGGCCGGTGAGCATGATGGTCGGCTCGGAGCCGGAGACGGCGGCGGAGACGATCCGGGCGCGCGGGGTGAGGCCGTGGCGCTCGCCGGCCTCCTTGGAGCCGATCGCGACCAGGGCGGCGCCGTCGACGATGCCGGAGGAGTTGCCCGCGTGGTGGACGTGGTCGATCCGCTCCACCCAGTGGTACTTCTGCAGCGCCACCGCGTCGAAGCCGCCCAGCTCGCCGATGTCCGCGAAGGACGGCTTGAGCTTCGCGAGGGAGTCGGCGGTGGTGCCGGGGCGCAGGTGCTCGTCGTGGTCGAGGACGACCAGGCCGCTGCGGTCCTTCACCGGGACGACGGACCGCCCGAAGCGGCCCTCCTTCCAGGCCGTGGCCGCCCGTTCCTGGGAGAGGGCGGCGTACTCGTCGACGTCCCGCCGGGAGAAGCCCTCCAGGGTGGCGATGAGGTCCGCGCCGATGCCCTGCGGCACGAAGTTGACCTCGAGGTTGGTCATCGGGTCGTTGAACCAGGCGCCGCCGTCGGAGGCCATGGGCACGCGGGACATGGACTCCACGCCGCCCGCGAGGACCAGGTCCTCCCAGCCCGAACGGACCTTCATCGCGGCCATGTTGACCGCTTCGAGCCCGGAGGCGCAGAAGCGGTTCTCCTGCACGCCGGCCACCGTGTCCGGCAGGCCCGAGGCGATGGCGGCGATCCGGGCGATGTCGGAGCCCTGGTCGCCGACCGGCCCGACGACGCCGAGCACGATGTCGTCGACGGCGGCCGGGTCGAGTCCGGGGAAGCGGGCGCGGATCTCGTGGATCAGCCCGACGACCAGGTCGATGGGCTTGGTGCCGTGCAGGGCGCCGTTCGCCTTGCCGCGCCCGCGCGGGGTGCGGATCGCGTCGTACACATACGCTTCGGTGCTCACCTCGGGTGCCTTCCGGGTCGGGTCGGAGGGGGTGCGGAGCCGGCCGGTGCTCAGCGCAGCAAGGAGCGGCCGATGATCTCCTTCATGATTTCGGTGGTGCCGCCGTAGATGGTCTGGATGCGGCTGTCGAGGAAGGCCCTGGCGACCTTGTACTCGCTCATGTAGCCGTAGCCGCCGTGGAGTTGCAGACAGCGGTCGACCACGCGCTTGTTCAGTTCGGTCGCCCACCACTTGGCCATCGAGGCGTGCACGGCGTCGAGCCGGCCCGCGCTGTGGTCGGCGACGCAGCGGTCCACGAAGGCACGGGTGACCGCGTTCTCGGTGGCCATCTCGGCGATCTCGAACCGGATGTGCTGGAGCCTGGCGAGCGGCCTGCCGAACGCCTCGCGTTCCTTCACGTAGCGGGTGGTGACGTCGAGGATCTCCTCGGCCGCGGCGGCGGCGCCGACGGCGATGGCCAGCCGTTCCTGGGCCAGGTTGCCCATGAGGTACGCGAAGGCCTGGTTCTCCTCCCCCAACAGGTTCCCCTTGGGCACGCGCACGTCGGTGAAGAACAGCTCGGCGGTGTCCTGCGCCTTCTGGCCGATCTTGTCGAGGTTGCGCCCGCGTTCGAAGCCGTCCGTGCCGCGCTCGACGACGAGCAGGCTCTGCCCGCCGCTGCCGCCCTCGGGGGTGGTGCGGGCGACCACGACGACGAGGTCGGCGAGGATGCCGTTGGAGATGAACGTCTTGGCGCCGTTGAGCAGGTAGTGGTCGCCCTGGTCGGTGGCGGTGGTGCGGATGCCCTGGAGGTCGGAGCCGGCGCCGGGTTCGGTCATGGCGATGGCGGTGACCAGGTCGCCGGAGGTGAAGCCGGGCAGCCAGCGGCGCTTCTGCTCCTCGTTCGCCAGGCGGGTGAGGTACGGGCCGACGATGTCGTTGTGCAGGCTCAGCGCCAGCCCGGAGGCGCCGGCGCGGGCGAACTCCTCGATGAGGACCGCGCTGTAGCGGAAGTCGTCGGTCCCGCCGCCCCCGTACTCCTCGTCGACCGCCATGCCCAGCAGGCCCTGGCGGCCGGCCGAGCGCCACACCTCGCGGTCCACCGCCCCGTCCCGCTCCCACCGTTCGTGGTGCGGCAGCACCTCCTTCGTCAGGAAGGTCCGCACCGTCTCGCGGAAGGCCTCGTGCTCGGGTCCGTACAGGGTGCGCTCCGGGGTCGTCACAGCCAGCTCCTCACGTGCTCGATCAGTCGGGCGGGGTCGGGGCCGACGGGGGTGACGTTGAGCATGGTCACGCCCGCCTCGCGGAAGACCTCGACGCGGTCGCGGACGTAGTCCTCGGGGCCGGCCAGGCAGAGCTGCTCCAGCAGTTCGGCCGGCACGGCGGCCTCCGCGTCCTTCTTGCGTCCGGCGAGGTAGTGCTCCTGGATGGCGGCCGCGGCGGCCTCGTGGCCGTAGGAGCAGACGAGGTCGAAGTAGAAGTTGCGGCCGGGCGCGCCCATGCCGCCGACGTAGAGGGCGACGGTGGGACGCATGAGGTCGCGTACGGCTTCGGCGTCGTCGCCGATGGCGAGCAGGCCGCCCGCGACGACCTGGAGGGGACCGAGCGCGGGGTCGCGCCGGGCGGCGCCCTCGGCGAGGGACGGGCCCCAGACCTTCGCCGCGTGTTCGGGGGCGTAGAGGAACGGCAGCCATCCGTCGGCGATCTCGGCGGCCGTGCGGACGCTGGCCGGCCCCAGGGCGGCGAGGTACACCGGGACGGTGTCGCGGACGGGGTGGTTGAGGAGCTTCAGGGGTTTGCCGAGGGTGCCGCCCTTCTCGGGCGGGACGGGCAGGTCGGTGATGCCGTGGTGCTCGATCACCTCGCGCCGCCAGATCCGCCGGGACAGCTCGATGACCTCACGGGCGCGGCCCAGCGGGCGGTCGTAGACGCGGCCGTGCCAGCCCTCGACGACCTGCGGCCCCGAGGCGCCGATGCCGAGGACGGCGCGCCCGCCGCTCACGGCGTCGAGTCCCGCGGCGGTCTGGGCGATCAGGGCGGGGGTGCGGGAGTAGACGTTGAGGATCGCGGAGCCGATGCGCATGCGCCGCGTCCTCGCGGCGAGGTAACCCATGATCGTCGGGGAGTCGAAGCCGTACGCCTCGGCGACCCACACGGCGTCGAGCCCGGCGGACTCCAGGGCGGCGGCCCGGTCGGCGGCGGTGCGCGGGTCCTCCGCGTAGGCCAGGGGTGAGGACAGTTCCATCAGGTGGGGTCCTTCAGCAGGTCGGGCACGTCCCAGTCGCGGGCCACGTCAAAGGTGTGGGCGCCGGGGACGGCCGGCGGGCGCCGGAGCGTGCCGGGTGTGCCGGAGAAGCGGGGCGCGGGGGCGGGCTGGGTCACGCCGTGCGCCTCGGTGTACGTGCCCCGCGCGGTCAGGTGCGGGTGCCCGGCCGCCTCCCGGAGGGAGAGCACGGGGGCGACGCAGGCGTCGGTGCCTTCGAAGACGGCCTTCCAGCGGGCGCGGGGGGCGGACGCGAAGCGGGCGGTGAACGCGGCGCGCAGGGCGGGCCAGTTGCGCGGGTCGGTGCGGTCGGGCAGCTCGTCGGCGTCCAGGCCGAGCAGGGAGACGAACACGGCGTAGAAGTGCGGTTCCAGGGCGCCGACCGCCATCCAGCCGCCGTCGGAGGTCTCGTAGACGGCGTAGTAGGGGCAGCCGCCGTCGAGGAGGTTGCGTCCGCGCGCGTCGCGCCAGGCGCCCTCGGCGAGCATGCCCCAGAAGAGGCTGGTGAGATGGGCGGTGCCGTCCACGATGGCCGCGTCCACGACTTGGCCCTGGCCGGTGGTGCGGGCGGTGAGCAGGGCGGCGAGGACGCCGGTGGTGAGGTAGAGGGCGCCGCCCGCGTAGTCGCCGAGCAGGTTGGCGGGGAAGACGGGCGGGCCGTCTGAGGCCCCGATCATGGACAGGGCGCCGGCGGTGGCGATGTAGCCGATGTCGTGCCCGGCCAGGGGGGCCAGCGGGCCGTCCTGCCCCCAGCCGGTCATCCGGCCGTACACCAGCGCGGGGTTGTCGGCCATGCACCGGTCGGGGCCGACGCCGAGCCGCTCCGCGACGCCGGGCCGGCACCCCTCCAGCAGGATGTCGGCGCGCGCCGCCAACGCCCGTACCGCGGCGGGACCTCCGGGCGCCTTGAGGTCGACGACGACGGACCGCTTGTTGCGGTTGGTCAGGTCGCGGGCGGGGTCGCCGCCGAGCGGGGTGCGGCCGGGGCGGTCCACCCGCACCACGTCGGCGCCCAGATCGGCGAGGAGCATCGCGGCGAACGGTCCGGGTCCGATGCCGGCCAGTTCGACCACGCGCACCCCGTCCAGCGGGCCCGCGACGGTGCGGCCGGGAGGGTGGGTGGAGGTGGGGCTCATGGGTTCCTCTCTCGGTGCGCGGCGGACCCGCCGCTCGCGACCGGGGACTTACTGAGCGTTCGCTCAACGTAGGAGCGGGAGGCGAGACGGTCAACTCCCCGTGCCGCACTTGTTTTTGTCGGCGGAGGGGAGGAAAGTGACTGCGGGTCGGCCGTCGTGCGCCGCCATCTCCTGAACGATCGCTAAGTGCGGGAGGGAGGCGGGCCGGACGCACCGCCGTACGATGCCGCCGACCGCCGCAGCACCGGAGGAGAGCCGTTGAACACCGCGCCCGGCCAGGAGACCACCCCGTCGGCGGGACACTGGCGCTCCTACGCCCCGCTCGATCTGCACCCGATCCTGATGCACGCCATGCGGGCCTTCAACGAGCAGGGCTACCACGGCACGTCGGTCCGGGACATAGCGAGCCGGGTGGGGGTCACCGTGCCCGCGCTGTACTACCACTACGAGAACAAGCAGGCGCTGCTGGCGACGCTGCTGGAGACGTCCGTCAAGGACGTCCTGGACCGCTGCCGGGCGGCGGCCCGGGAGGCCGGGGACGATCCGCTGGCCCGCTTCTGCGGCATGGTCGAGTCGATCGTGCTGTACATGACCCACCGCCGCCAACTGGCGTTCCTGGACACGGAGATACGCAGCCTGGAGCCGCAGAACCGGGCCCGCTACGTCGCCCTTCGCGACTATCTGGAGCACATGCTGCTGGACACGGTCGAGGAGGGGCGCGCCCAGGGCGTGTTCACCACCCCGATCCCGGCCGACGCGGTGCGTTCGGTGCTCGTGATGTGCCAGGGCGTCGCCAACTGGTTCCGCGAGGACGGCCCGCTCACCGCCGAGGAGGTCGCGGAACGGCACGTGCTGCTGAGCCTCGGCACGGTGGGCCACCCGGCCGCGGTCGCCGGGGACGTCGCGCTGCCGTTCCCGAGGCGGACCCCGGCGGCGCGCGGCGCGGCACCCCGGGCGTCGAGGTGAGGCGCACCGGGCCTTCGACCGCGCCTTGACCTGGCCTTGACCGCGCCAGCTCGCACCGACTCGCACCGATGACGAGAGGACACTTGTGATGGACCTGCACGAGGCGCGCGCCCTGTTCCGCGAACTGCAGCGGCGGAACGGCCGGGTGGACCCCGGCGAACTCGACGCGGTCTGGGCCGCGCTGCCGACGGTCCGGCCCGAGGAGATCCTCGGCGCGTGGCAGGGCGGCGAGTTCGACACCGGCCACCCGCTCAACGGCATGCTGGCCAAGGCGGGCTGGTACGGCAAGACGTTCCACTCCGTGCACGACGCCAAGCCGCTGATGTGCCGGAACGAGGCGGGCGAGCTGTACTCCGACACCGAGCTGGGCCAGGGTGAGGCGAGCCTGTGGACGGTGGAGTTCCGGGGCGAGTCGACGGCGACCATGGTGTACGACGGGCGGCCGGTGTTCGACCACTTCAAGCGGGTGGACGACAGCACGCTGCTGGGGATCATGAACGGGAAGGGCGTGCCGGCCGAGGGGCCGTTCTACTACTTCTTCCTCGAGCGCGCCTCCGCGTCCGGAAGCGGCGCCGAAGCGGACGGCGGCGGTGCGTCCCGGACCGGCGCCGGAGAGGGCGCGTGAGGCGGATCCGCGCGGCGGTCGCCGAGGCGCCGGGCGCCCCGTTCGCCCTGCGGGAACTGGACCTCGAGGAGCCACGGCCGGACGAGGTGCTGGTGCGGGTGACCGCGGCCGGCGTCTGCCACACCGATCTGGGCATGCGGGACGCCTGGCCCCGCCGGCTCACCCCGATGGTCTTCGGCCATGAGGGCGCGGGGCGGGTCGAGGCGGTCGGCGCGCGGGTGAGGGGCGTGGCGCCCGGCGACCGGGTCTGCCTCACCTTCGCGAGCTGCGGCGCGTGCGGGCAGTGCGCGACGGGCCACCCCGCCTACTGCCTCCACGCGCGGTCGCTGAACTTCTCCGGCGGGCGCGCCGACGGCACCACCCCCCTCTCCCGCGACGGCGCGCCGGTGCACGGCGGCTTCTTCGGCCAGTCCAGCTTCGCCACGTACGCCGTCGTGCGGGAGCGGGGGGTGGTGAAGGCCCCGGCGGACCTGCCCGACGAGGTCGCCGCGCCGCTCGGCTGCAGCGGGCAGACGGGTGCGGGCACCGTGCTCAACCGGCTGCGGCCCGAGCCCGGCGCGTCGCTGGCCGTCATGGGGGCGGGCGGGGTCGGGCTGAGCGCGGTGATGGCGGCGGTGGCCGTGGGCTGCGACCCGGTGGTGGCGGTCGACCCCGTCCCCGCCCGCCGCGCCCTGGCCGTCGAACTCGGGGCGAAGGCGGCCCTGCCGCCGGGGGACGGTCTGGTGGCGGCACTGCGGGACCTCACGGGCGGCGGGGCCCACCACGTCGTGGAGACCACGGGACGCCCGGAGGTGGCCCGGCAGGCCGTCGCCGCGCTGCGCCCGCGCGGCGAGCTGGCCCTGCTCGGCCTGGGCGGCGAGGTGACGTTCGACGTGATGTCCCTGCTCGGGAAGGGAGTGCGGGTGCACGGGATCATCGAGGGCGACTCACACCCCGGCCGCTTCCTGCCGGACCTGATCGGGCTGTGGCGCCGCGGACTGTTCCCGCTGGAGACGCTGGTGACGACCTTCCCGTTCGAGGAGATCGGAGCGGCGGTGACGGCCATGGAGACGGGCAGGGTGGTGAAACCGGTGCTCCTGTTCGACTGAGCTGGGGCGTCCGGCGCCCGCGCACGCGGAGGGCCCGCGGTCTCCTGCCTGTGCGGTGCTTTGCCTGTGCGGTGCCTTGCCTGTGCGGTGCCTTGCCTGTGCGGTACCCCGCCTGTGCCGTGCCTGTGCCGTGCCTGTGCCGTGCCTGTGCCGTGCCTGTGCCGTGCCGTGCCTGTACCGGAAAACGGAGGGAGCCCGGCCGCCTCACCCCGTGTGATTGACTAATCGCCATGGCCCCCGCCTCCCCGTCCGCCCGTTCGGCCACGCCCACCGAGCCGGCTCCGGCCACGCGGCCCCGCAACCGCAGACAGCTGATCGTCGAGGCGGCCGGGCGGGTGTTCAGCGAGCGCGGCTATCACACGGCCTCCATGGAGGAGGTCGCCGCCCAGGTCGGCATCTCGGCGGCCGCGCTGTACCGGCACTTCCCCAACAAGTACGCGCTGTTCGCGGAGTGCGCGGACGTCATGGTGGACGGGCTGGTCGCGGTGCTGGACGAGGTGCCGCCCGGAGCGAGCCTCACGGACGTCCTCACGGCGCTCACCCGGATCACGGTGGCGCACCGCGCGTCGGGCGGCGTGTACCGCTGGGAGGCGCGCTACCTCAACCGCGAGGACCGCCGGCGCCTGCGGGTGAAGTTCGGGCGTCTGGTCGAGCGGGTCGACGAGGCGGTGCAGCGCGAGCATCCGCTGCCCGACGAGCGGCTGCGGGCGGTGGCGGCCCTCGGCGCGATCGGGTCGGTCACGATGCACCGCACCTCCATCGCCCAACGGCGCGCGGAGGAGCTGCTGTCGGCCGCCGCGCTCGGGGTGGCCGCGAGCGACCCCGTGGCGGTCCCGCCCGGCGCGCACCCGGTGGAACTGCCCGCCCGGCCCGTCCCGCGCACCCGGCGCGGGGAGATCCTCGCCGCGTCCGTGCCGCTGTTCGCCCGGAACGGCTTCGCCAACGTCACCAACGGGCAGATCGCGCAGGCGGTCGGCCTGACCCCGTCCGCGCTGTACCGCCACTACCCCGGGAAGATCGACATCCTGGCGGCGGCCTGCCTCCAGGCGGCGGCACTGCTGTCCCAGGGGGTGGAGCGGAACCTTCAGGGAGTGGCCGGCCCGCGCGAGGCGGTGGTCGCGCTGGCGGCGACGTACGTGGCCTACAGCTTCGAGCACACCGAGCTGAACAGCGTGGCCGAGGCCGAACTGGCGGGACTGCGCGACGACTTGCGGCGCACGGTGGTCCAGGCACAGCGGGAGCACATCGCCGTGTGGGAGCAGCAGCTGCGGCTGGTGCGCCCGGAGCTGGACCCCCGGCAGGCCAGGGTGCTGGTGCACGCGGGTTTCGGTGTGGTGGTCGAGGCGGGGCGGGCCCTGCGGTGGCGGGACACCCCGGAGAACCGCGAGGCCGTGACCGCGCTGGCGTTGGGCGCCCTGGGTCTGTGACCCCGCCCCTCGGCCCTGGTGCCGCGAGGCGGGGTCGGACGGGTGTCACCGCGGCCCCTCCGCTCAAGTGGGCCGGTTGCCGGTGGGGATGGTGATGGGCGTGGTGAACGCCGAGGATCCCTTGTTGAGGAACAGCATGGCCAGGGCCCGCACGAACTGGTCGAGCATGTAGAAGGCGCCGGGCATGACGGGCGACAGCCCCTCACGGAAGAGGATGAACGCCGGCCACGCCGTGCGGACCAGCGCGGCGGCCGCGTAGTCACGCCGGAGGCCGAGCCAGTCGCCGACCTCGTCGCTGAGGACGTAGCGCACGAACTCGTTGAGGAAGCCGCGGGTGACGCCGAGGTCGATCTGCGCGGTCAGGCCGAGCAGGTTCTCCGCGAGCGCGATGCCCTCGGGCGAGGGGGTGAGGATCGGGGTGAGCACCTGCCGCGACTGCGCGATGGCCTCCCCCCAGGTCTCGGGGATGTGCTCGTGGGGCACGCCGAGCAGGTGGACGGCCACCTGCCACATGTGCAGGAAGGCCTCCTGGTCGGCGGCCGGGTACGGGATCCTCCACTCGAGCAGCTTCTGGTGCACGTAGGTGCCGAGGCTGTGGAAGGTGACGAGGATGTCGGCGGCGCTGATCGGGACGGTCTCGTCGGCGACCGCCTTCCAGTGCGGCGACTGCGGCAGCAGGTGGCGCACGGCGGCGTGCACCACGCGGGTCTTGTTGGCGGTGACGACGAACTGCCCGGTCGGCTTGAACGCGCCGAGCTGTGAGAGGTCGTAGCCGAAGGTGAACGTCTTGGCCGCGCGGTCCTGCATGTCGGCGCCGCCCGCGGACCAGTAGACGCTCTTGGCCTCGCGGGGGATGACGGTGCTCATGATGCCGCTGCCGAGGCCGTACAGCATGAACAGGTACGTGTCGCGGCGCCGGTTGAAGTCGGCGGCGCGGGCGAGTTTGGCCTGGTCGGCCCAGGAGGGCAGCCGGTTGGCCTGCGCCAGGTAGGCGGTGAAGTCGGAGGGGAGGCCGCCGGGGATCGGGTCGTTGTTCTGCACCCACTTCTCCCACGCCCGGTTGATCGCCGGGACGTGGCCGTTGTCGAGCATCCGGGCCATCAGCGGGTCCGCCGCGTCGTCCCAGATCCACTCGGGGCCCGGACCCGCGGCGGCCCCGGCCCCGGTGAGGGTTCCGGCTCCGGTCGCGGCGGCCGAGCCGGCCGACGCCCACGCGGGCACGGGTGCCGCGGTGCCGACGATGCCCAGCGCGACTCCGAGGGTCAGAGCCTTTCTCCTGCTGAGGTTCTCCATTGACTTACCTGCTTCCCTAGGGGACCGGACGCTTCCGGATGCCTTCGCAGACTTGCCATTTGCGCGACAGATGCGTGTGGAACCTCGTCGCACGGATGTGATTTTCAATTAACATAGCGAGGGTCGGGGGGCAGGGCAATGGGCATGACAGAGCTAGGTGGCGGGGGGGGTGGGACCCGCCCCGGGGCGGACCTGCGGCCGGGGCGGGCGCCGCGCTCGAAGGTGGCTCGGTACGGCCGTACCGGGGCGGTCAGGGGCGGGCAGCGCGACGTGCGGCGTACGCGACCGGCAGGTAGCGAAGCCGTTCCGGCAGGCGCGGCACCACGGTGCGGACGACGCGGCCGAGCAGCCGGAGGCGGAGCTCATCACCCCGCGACCAGTCAATGTCCAGCCGCTCACGGGCGACGGGCGGCAACAGCCCCCTGGTGGTGAAGACTTGAAGCCGCAGCAAGGCGGGACGCAGTACGGGCCAGAGCAGCCGCGGCGCCGCCCCCGCCCCGTGCGGCGGCGGCACGGACCGACGCGGATCGAGCAACTCCTCCACGACGGCGGTCCGTTCCAGCTCGTCCCGGACCACCGCGTCGAAGTAGGTCCAGAACTCCCCGACGGAGCCCGGCATGTCGCGCTCCCGGATGCCGAGGATGCGCCCGAGCTGCCGCGCCTCCTCGTGCAGCCGCCGCTCCCCCGCCTCGTCGAACGGCCGGAACAGATACTCGGCGGCCCGCAGGAAGACGGGGAAGCCGGTGGCGTGCACCCAGGCGTAGGGGGCGGGCGTCAGCGCGTGGTACGGACGCCCACGCGTGTCGGTGCCCTTGATGTCCCGGTGCAGCCGACGCAGCCTGCGCCCCTCCTCCGCGGCGCGGTCACCACCGTAGATCCACAGCTGCAGCGAGTCCAGGGAGCGACGGGCGCGGCCCCAGGGGTCGGTGCGGAAGACGCTGTGCTCGTCGACCCCGGCGCCCACGGCCGGGTGCGCGACCTGGAGGACGAGGGCGGCGGGGAGATAGAGCAGGACGCGGATGTCGCCGGCCATGTCCCAGAGGAGGGTGTCGGGAGTGAACGGCACGGGGTCGGTACGGGACGCACGGTCACCACCCGGTGCCGGTGCCGGTGTCGTCCCGTCGGCGGAGTGCGCCGCCCGTCCCGTGTCCATACCTCCAGCCTCCCACGCCCCTCCCGTAGCGGTGCGGGCGCGTCCGGCCGGACGTCAGGGCAGCTCGGGGCGCACCAGCGCCCTGGCGATCGGCTCGCCGGTGCGCTCGGCGTACGCCATCCGCTCGCGCACCTCCCGCAGCGTGCGCGGCCGATATCCGGGCCCGCCGCAGCAGCTCCTGTGGAAACGGACGCCGGCGTGCAGCAGCACCGACAGCACCCGCCACCCCTCGGTGTCCCGATGCGGCGGCGCGGCGAAGGCGGCGCCGACGTGGATCAGCGCGCCGGCGCAGCGCGGGCAGACCCGCCGGTCGACCTCGCCGTCCCGCGTCCGCGCCGGATGCGGCTGCTTGCAGGAGGCCCGGCACGGCAAGCAGACGAAGGAGGTCCGGGAGAGAGGCATGGGGACGAGGGTAGAAGGAGGCGCGACGCCGCCTCCACGCCTTTTCGACACCCGCAGGACGGCTGCCGCCGCGTTTCGCCCGCGCCCCGCCGGGACACCCGGCGCAGGTCGGACGGCGGTCCGGCACGGCACCACCCGGCGACGGAGGGATCACGCACATGACCTCGCACGACGCACCCGGCACGGCCCTCGTCACGGGGGCCTCCTCCGGCATCGGGTGGGAGTACGCGACCCGGCTGGCCGCGCGCGGCTGGGGGCTGGTGCTGGTCGCCCGGCGGGCGGAGCGGCTGGACGCCCTCGCCAAGGAGGTGCTGAAGGAGGGCGGGGCCGGCGTCGAGACGCTGGTGGCGGACCTGGGCCGCCCGGAGGACGTGGCCCGCGTCGCGGAACGGGCGTCCGCCGACGACGTGGACCTGCTGGTCAACAACGCCGGCATCAACGGCTACGGCCCGTTCGCCGAGGTCGACGCCGGCCTCCTCACCCGGGTGCTCGACGTGAACGTCGTGGCCCTCACGGCGCTGACGCGGGCCGCCGTGCCCGGCATGCTGACGCGCGGCCGGGGCGCCGTGATCAACGTGGCGTCACTCCTCGCCTTCGCCGGCGACCTCCCGCCGGACCCGCTCCCCCAGCGGGCCGTCTACGCCGGGTCCAAGGGCTACGCGGTGACCTTCACCCGCACCCTGGCCGCCGAGCTGGCCCGCACCCCGGTGCGGGTGCAGGTGGTGTGTCCGGGGCTCACGGCGACCGAGTTCCACCTCGGCGCCGGGGACACCCCGGTGAGCGGTGAGCGCCGCGTCCACGACAAGGGCGGCATGCCCGCGGCGGACGTGGTGACCGCGTCCCTCGCCGGTCTGGAGACCGGCGAGGTGGTGTGCGTGCCCGGCCTGACGGACGCGGAGGCCGTGTCCCGGCTGGCGGCGGCGGAACTGGACCTGCGCGCCGGATCGGGCCGCCGTATGGCACCGCGCTACGGGCAGGCCGAGGTGCGTGCGGAGTGACCGTGCCCGACAGGCGGTGACCGCCCACGTCCGTGCCACGTCCGTGCCGGAGCCCGTACCGGAGCGGGCGGTCACCGCGTGGGAGCCACGTCAGGCGCCCAGTTTGCCGACCGTGTCGGTCAGGGTCCCCGCCACGTCGTGCAGGGCCTGGTCGCTCGGGTCCGGACCCAGTCGCTCGACCAGGTCGCGTTTGGTGATCACGAGCAGCGCTCCCCGGGACTCCTCTCCCGACGGCTGGTCGACCACGCGTGCCCTGCCTTCCAGCAGGACGAGCGCGGCATCGTCGTTCGCAGCGTCACAGAGGTCCCTGACATGGCTCTCGTCGATCATTCGTCACACTCCGGTGAGTCGGTCGGTGGCGCAGGATCCCGCGCGCTTCTCGTCGTCGCTCCTCGCTCACGGTCACGCGCTGTCGGCCAGCTCCGCGTGCCCCTGCGCGCGGGCGCAGTGGGCGCAGCAGAAGAACTGGCCGTCGGCCTGATGACCGTGGCCGAGGACCTTGCACCCGCAGTTGTCGCAGATGGGCGCCAGTTTGTGGGCGGCGCACTCGATGCTGTCGAACGTGTGGACCGAACCGCCGACCGTGTGCACCTCGAAGGAGAGGGCGTAGTCGTTCCCGCACACTTCACAGACCGCCATGATCCGCTCCCTTCCGCAGTACGGGCCGAGTACCGCGCCGGGGCCGACGTCATGCGCGCGGACCGTGGGGCGCCTCGGACGGGGGTGGCGGGCGGGGCCGTGCCCCTGCCCGGCTGCCGGCCGTGCCCCTGCCCGGCTGCCGCGATCGTCGGCAGGGCGTACGGATGCGTACGGCCGCTGTACGGGTCCGCGCGCGTGGCCGGAGCGGCGGCGCGCTCGTTGTGCTCCGCGACGGAACACCGGGCGGTGGAGCAGCGGGGGGTGCGATGGGCGGGACGACCCAGCGGGAATGCGGTACGGCAGGCCGGCGCGGGCCGGACAGGGAGCGTCCGGGGCGGCCTGGAGCGCCTACGGCAAGCTCGTCCGCCTCTTCCGTGAACGCGCCGGGCTCACCCACACGTCCCGCTGGCACCGGAGCCCTGCCACCACCGTCGGAGCCGCCCGCTCCTGCAAGCCGCTGGCAAGGGCGGACGGCCCCTACGAAGTGACGGAGGGAAGCGAAAGGACGGCGGTGCGGCCCCCGAAGCCCGGGCCGCACCGCCGTTCCGCGAGGGACCCCGCGCCTACTCCACCGAGAACTCCGCGTGGAACCGCCGCGTGTGGTCGACCTCCCGCACCGGACCCGTCAGGGTGACCGTCCCCGTCAGGCGGGCGTCCGTGCTGGACGCGGCCAGGCGGAGTTCCAGCTCGCCCGGTTCGACGATGCGGCGGCCGTCGCGGCCGGTGAAGGACGCCACGTCCGCCGGGACCGTGACGCGCACCCTGCGCTCCTCGCCCGGTTCCAGCTCCAGCCGGGTGTAACCGACGAGGCGCTGCACCGGCTGGACCACGGAGGCGACCGGGTCGTGCAGGTAGAGCTGGACGACCTCGGTGCCGGTCCGCTCCCCCGTGTTGCGCACGGTGAGGGACGCGGTGAACTCGCCGTCCGTCGCGGCCTCCGCGGCGTCCACGGTGAGGTCGCTCCAGGCGAACGTCGTGTACGTCAGGCCGTGTCCGAAGCCGAACGCCGGCGTCGGGTCGATGTTGGACACCTCGCTGGCCTGGGCGAGCCGGGCGCCGAGGTACGTGGTCGGCTGGGAGCCGGGGCCGCGCGGGATGCTGACCGGCAGGCGTCCGGACGGACCGGTGCGTCCGCTGAGCACGCCGGCGATCGCCCGGGTGCCCGCGACGCCGGGGAAGAAGGACTGCACGATCGCCGCGGAGTCCTCCACCGCGCGGCCGAGCGCGTAGGGACGGCCCGCGAGCAGGACGGTCACCACCGGCGTGCCGGAGTCGAGCAGCGCGTCGAGGAGCTGCTGCTGGGCGCCGGGCAGGGCGAGGGACTCCGCGTCGCAGCCCTCGCCGCTGGTGCCGCGGCCGAACAGGCCGGCGCGGTCACCGAGAGCGACGACGACGATGTCGGCGTCACGCGCCGTGGCGACCGCCTCGGCGATGCCGGAGAGGTCGCCGTCGTCGACGCCGGTGCCGCGGACGACCGTGATCTCGGCGTCGGGGAACTCGGCGGCCAGGCTCTCGCCCAGGCTGGGCAGTTCGATGCCGACGGGGACGTCCGGGTACTGCACGCCGACGTGCTGCGGGAAGGAGTAGCAGCCGAGGACGGCGGCGGGCTCGGCGGCGTTGGGGCCGACGAGCGCGATGCGGCGGGGGCGGCCGAGCGGCAGCGTGCCGTCGTTGCTGAGCAGGACGACCGCCTTCTCGGCGATCTCCCGGGCCAGCTCGCGGTTCTCGGGTCCGTCGAGGTCGATCTTGCCGCGCAGGGCCTCCGGGTCGTCCAGGTCGGCGCCGTCGAAGGCGGG
This sequence comes from Streptomyces sp. DH-12, assembly GCF_002899455.1. Taxonomy (GTDB): domain Bacteria; phylum Actinomycetota; class Actinomycetes; order Streptomycetales; family Streptomycetaceae; genus Streptomyces. The sequence continues at coordinate 1,061,916 of NZ_PPFB01000001.1, forward strand.
CGGCACCGGGCTCCAGTCGCGGTCGAGCAGGCCGAGCTCCGCCTTCTGGGTGAGGACGCGGCGCAGGGCGCGGTCGATCAGGGCCTCCGGCACCCGGCCCTCGGCGACGGCCTCGGCGAGCGGCGCGCCGAACGCCTTGACCGTGGGCAGCTCGATGTCGACGCCCGCCTCGAGCGCGGCGCCGGCCGCGTCGGCGAAGTCGCCGGCGATGCCGTGCAGCGTCTTGAGGAACGCGATGCCGAAGTAGTCGGCCACCACCGTGCCGTCGAAGCCCCAGGTGTCGCGGAGCAGCCCGGTGAGCAGGCTCTCGTCGGCCGCTGCGGGGATGCCGTCGATGTCGGTGTAGGCGTGCATGACGGAGCGTGCGCCGCCCTCGCGGATCGCCATCTCGAACGGCGGCAGCAGCACGTCGGCGCGCTCGCGCGGCCCCACGGAGGAGGGAGCGAGGTTGCGTCCGGCGCGGGAGGCCGAGTAGCCGACGAAGTGCTTGAGGGTGGCGACGACGCCCGTGGACTCCAGGCCCTGGACGTAGGCGGTGCCGATGGTGCCGACGAGGTACGGGTCCTCGCCGATGGTCTCCTCGACGCGGCCCCAGCGGGGGTCGCGGACGACGTCGAGGACGGGCGCGAGGCCCTGGTGGACGCCGACGGCGCGCATGTCGCGTCCGATGGCGGCGGCCATCCGGCGGATCACGTCCGGGTCGAAGGTGGCGCCCCAGGACAGCGGCACGGGGTAGGCGGTGGCGCCCCAGGCGGCGAAGCCGGCCAGGCACTCCTCGTGCGCGACGGCGGGAATGCCGAAGCGGTTCGCGGAGGTGATGCGGGTCTGGGTGCGCAGCAGGGAGAGCGCGCCGAGCGCCGGGTCGACGGGGGCGGTGCCGAAGGGGCGGGTGAGCTGGCCCAGGCCGGACGGCAGGAGCGCGTCGAGGTCGACGGCCTCCTCCATGTCGTGCTGGTGCGGGGCGACCTCGCCGCCGTTGGCGGAGGCGCCGACCCACACGCCGTACAGCTGGGCGATCTTCTCCTGGAGGGTCATGGCGCCGATCAGCGCGTCGACCCGGGCGGAGACGGGGTGGGAGGGATCGTTCCAGAGGGGGATTTCGGGGGTGGTCTCTACGGCCACGTTCGCGGTCACTTTCCTCCGACACCCATCAGACCCTGGACCAGGGCGCGACGGGCGAACAGGTAGACGAGCAGGATGGGCACCATGGACAGCACCACGGCTCCCAGCAGCCCGGGGATGTCGATGCCGTGTTCGGTCTGGAAGTCGTACAGGCCCAGGGTGACGACCTTGGTGGAGTCGGACTGGGTCAGCACGAGCGGGAACAGGAAGCCGTTCCATGCCTGGAGCGCGGAGAAGACCACGATGGTGGACAGTCCGCCCCGGGACAGCGGCAGCACGAGCTGGAAGAACATGCGCCGCGGGGTGGCGCCGTCCATGGCCATGGCCTCGTACAGTTCCGGGGAGATGTCGCGCATGGCGCCGCTGAGGATGAGCGCGGACATCGGCAGGCAGAAGGCGGCCGTGGGCAGGATGACGCCGAGCAGGTTGTCGTACAGCCCGGCTTCGCTGATCAGGTAGAACATCGGCACGATCACGGCCTGGGCGGGGATCGCCAGGCCGAGCAGGAACAGCCGGAAGATCGCCGACGTGGTCCGGGCCCGGCTGCGCACGATGGCGTAGGCGAGCGGCGGGACCAGCAGCAGCACGATGCCGATCACGCAGGCGGTGACGACGAGCGTGTTGAGGAAGTACCGGCCGAAGCCCGAGTCGAAGGCGCCGGTGTAGTTGTCCAGGGTGAAGGTGTCCGGGACGGACACCGGGCCGTTCTGGGCGTAGTCCTGGCGGGTGCGCAGGGTCGCCGCGAGCATCACGTACAGCGGCAGGCCGACCAGGAACAGCCAGACGAGCGAGCCGGCGCCGGCCAGGTAGTTGGGGCGGCGCCTCATGACACACCTTCCATGGAGCTGCGCATCTTGTCGTAGCCGGAGACCTTCACCACGACCAGGGAGATGATGGTGGCGGCGACGACCAGGGCGAGGGCGATGGCGGAGCCGGCGCCGAAGTCGAAGCCCTTGAAGGCCTTGTCGTACATGTAGTAGGCGCTGATGGTCGTGTCGGTGCCGGGGCCGCCCTGGGTGAGGATGAGGACGGTCTCGAAGGTGGTGAGGCCACCGACGATCATCAGGATCATCGACGTGATCATGGAGTTGCGGAGCTGCGGCAGCGTGATGTGGAAGAACTGCCGGTAGCGGCCCGCGCCGTCGATCTCCGCGGCCTGGTACAGCACCTGCGGGATGGAGCGCGCGGCGCCCTGGTAGATCAGCGTGTGGAACGGGGTGAACTGCCAGGTGCTCACGAACGCCAGCACGCCGATGGCGGTGGCCTGTTCGCCGAACAGGTTGCCGTCGCCGAAGAGCCAGCCGGCGTCGGCGGGAATGCCGAAGTTCGGGTCGAGCAGGGCGCGCCACAGCACGGAGACGGCCGTGGCGGACAGCAGCAGCGGGATGAAGTAGATGACCGACAGCACCGCGCGGTTGCGCTGGTGGCCCGCCGCCCAGACGCCGAGCATGATGCTCAGCGGGGTCTGGACGACCACGCCGAGCACGGTCAGCAGCAGGGTGAGCCAGACGCTCTTGAGCATCACCGGGTCGTCCATCAGGCGCGACCAGTTGTCGGTGCCGACCCACTGGGGCGAGCCGAGCCCGTTCCAGCTCATGAAGGACAGCACCGCGACCATGACGAGCGGGACGATCGCGAAGAGGGCGAAGAACACCGCGGCGGGCAGCGCCCAGGCGAAGCCCGGGCGGCCCACCTTGGACACGGACGGGGAGGCGGCCGGCCGCCGCCGGGACCCCTTGCGGGGGCCGGCGGCGGGCGGAGCGCTCGTGATCTTTGTGGTCATGAGCCGTTCGTCACTCGGTCGGGAGGGCCTGCATGGCCTTGATGAAGCCGTCCGCGTCGAGCTGTCCGTTGAAGAACTGCTGGATGGCCTTGTGCATGTCCGAGGCCGCCGACTGCGGGAACGCCTGGTCCCAGGAGAGCTGGAACGACGGCGCGTCGGCGACCAGGTCGTACTGGAAGCGCGAGTACTCGGGCGTCGCGGAGGTCTCGATGAACCGGTCGGTGTTGGTGGTGGTGGTCAGGTTGCCGACGTCGAGCTGCGCCTTGACGAACTCGTCGGAGTACATGAGCTCGAGGAACTCGGCGACGGCCTCGGGGTGCTTGGTCTTCTTCATCACCGAGTAGTAGTTGTTGGTGTTGCCGGCGACGTTCTTCGGGTCGCCCTTGCCGCCCTCGACGGCCGGGAAGGCGGAGTAGCCGAGGCCCTTCTCGGCGAAGTCCGGGTGGTCGGTGAGCTGCTGGGAGTAGTACCAGGAGCCCATCAGCTCGAAGCCGGCCTTGCCCTGGGCGACCAGCGCGACGGAGCCGCCGTTGGTGTACTTGACGGAGTCGTAGTTCTTGCCGAAGGCGCCCGCGTCGACGAGCTCCCTGATCATCTTCAGGGCCTTCTTGCTCTCCGGGGCCTCCCAGGCGCTCTTGTCACCGTCGAGGGCCTTCTGGAAGAGCTCCGGGCCGGCTATGCGGTCGTAGAGGTACTGGAACCACATCTGGGTGGGCCAGACGTCGCCGCCGCCGAGCGCGATCGGGGTGACGCCCTCGTCCTTCAGCTTCTCCACGGCGTCGAGCAGCTCGTCCCAGGTCTTCGGCGGCTGGACGCCCGCCTTCTTGAGGACGTTCTTGTTGTGGAAGAGCAGGACCGGCTGCGTGCCGCGCATGGGGATGCCGTACGGCTTGCCGTCGACGACCGCGTTGTTGAAGACGGAGGGGAGGAACTTGCTCTCCAGGTCCGGGTTCTTCTTGATGAAGTCGTCCAGCGGGAGGAGCAGATCGGCCTTGACGAACGGCTTGATGCTGCCGCCGCCCCAGTTGAAGAAGACGTCCGGAGCCTGCGGGGTGCTGATGATCGTCTGAAGCTTCTTCTGGTAGTCGGCACCGGGGATGGTGTCGAGGACCGCCTTGACGTCGGACGTCTCGTTGAACTTGTCGACGATCTGCTTCTCGATCTTGTTGGTGGCGTCCCCGTAGACAAGGATATGGATCTTGCCGTCGTCCGCCGACGCCCCGCCGTCGCCGCCACCGCAGGCCGACAGACTCAGGGCGAGGGCGAGCGTCGCACCGGTGGCGATCAGTCTGGGCAAGCGCGCACGTGTCTTCATCGTTCGCCTTTCGAAAGTTTCGGCGTCATCGCCGAAAGTCCATGCCGAGGGACAGTAGGTCAGACGGGAGTTGGGGTCAACGGTCGGGTCACGACTCGGCCAAACCGTTATCGAGAGGCGGTGCTCTATCCTGCGGGTATGCGTGAAGACGACGAGGCGAGCGGGCGTGTCACCCTGGCTGCGGTAGCGAAAGAGGCCGGGGTGTCGATGCCGACAGTTTCGAAGGTGCTCAACGGCCGTTCGGATGTCTCACGCGCGACGCGCGCCAAGGTGGAGAAGCTGCTGGACCTGCACGGCTACCGCCGGCGCGTGCAGCCCGCGACCCGCTACCCGCTCATCGAGATCGTGTTCCACGAGCTGGAGAGCGTGTGGGCGATGGAACTGATCCGGGGCGTGGAGAACGTCGCGAAGGAGAACCGCGCGACGGTGGTGCTCACCGAGAGCGGCACCCGGCACACCCCCGCCCCGGACTGGCTGCCGGGCGTGCTGCAGCGCCGGCCGCTGGGCGTGGTGCTGGTGTTCTCCAGCCTGCCGCAGGACATCAAGCGTCAACTGCGGGCGGCGGCCATCCCGTTCGTCGTCATCGACCCGGCCGGCGACCCCGATCCGGACGTGCCGTCGGTGGGCTCCGCCAACTGGGCCGGCGGTCTCGCCGCCACCCGGCACCTCACCGAGCGGAACCACCGGCGGATCGCCATCATCACCGGCCCCAACGACATGCTCTGCTCACTGGCCCGCCTCGACGGCTACCGCTCGGCCATGGCGATGGCGGGCCTGGAGGCGGACCCCCGGCTCACCCGCTTCGGCGACTTCCACGTGCAGGGCGGCTTCGAGCACGCCATGGAACTGCTTCAGGGCCCCGACCGGCCCACGGCGATCTTCGCGGGCAGCGACCTGCAGGCGCTCGGCGTACTGGAGGCGGCCCGCGTCAAAGGGCTGCGGGTCCCGGAGGATCTCTCGGTGGTCGGCTACGACGACGTGCCGCTCGCCCAGTGGTCCAGCCCGCCGCTCACCACGGTCCACCAGCCGCTGCGGCACATGGCCGAGGAGGCGTCCCGCATGCTGCTGCGCCCGGACGACCCGGGCGCGGCGGCCCAGCGCATCGAGCTGGCGACGCACCTGGTGGTGCGGCAGAGCACGGCCCCGCTCGACAGCTAGGGCGACCCGGGCGTCAGTGCGTGGAGGCGCGCTCCCGGCGCAGGCGGCGCAGAACGACACCGAGGTCCAGCGCGGCCGTCAGGGCGAGGACGCCGCACACCACGGCGATGAGCGTCAGCGGGCCGCGTCCGGGGCTGTCCCCGGCGTCGGAGCCCGCCGCCCACACCGCGAACAGCACCGTGCCCGCGACGAAGAGCGGCAGGAAGACGGAGGACAGCAGCAGCCGCAGCCTCAGCGGGCTGCGCGCGGTGACCGGCTCGGTGCCGGACCGCGGGTACCTGCTGCCGATCATCCCCGAGCGGGCACGGGAGACCGGCTCCCGGCCGGAGCCCGTACGGGGCTCGTGGGGAGAGGAACCGGCACGGCTGTCGGGCACGGCCACGCACCTCCTTCACCTCGTGGTCCGCATCGGGTAGCCCCCGTGGCGGGCGGCAAACCGCCGCCGTCTCGATCCCGCCCGCCCGGGTACCCGGGACCGGACCGAGACGGCCGGAGGAGGTGGCCGGGCATGGTGAGCGCGTCGGTGACGGTTCCGTCGGGAGCGGCGGCCCTGCGCGGTGATCTGGAGCTCCCCGTGGGGGCGCGCGGGGTGGTGCTGTTCGCGCACGGCAGCGGCAGTTCACGGCTCAGCCCGCGCAACCGGGCCGTCGCAGGGGTGCTGCGGAGAGCGGGGTTCGGCACGCTGCTGCTGGACCTGCTGACCGGTGCGGAGGAGGACGAGGACGCGGCGACGGGCCGGCACCGTTTCGACATCGGTCTGCTGGCGGGCCGGCTGGCGCACGCCGTGGACTGGCTGGAGGACCGCCCGGACGCGGCGGACCTGCCGGTGGGGCTGTTCGGGGCCAGCACGGGAGCGGCGGCGGCGCTGGTCGCGGCGACGGAGCGGCCGCGGCGGGTGGCGGCGGTCGTCTCGCGGGGCGGGCGGCCGGATCTGGCGGGCGACGTGCTGGGCCTGGTGGCGTGCCCGGTGCTGCTGGTGGTGGGCGGCGCGGATCCGGAGGTGCTGGATCTCAACCGCGGGGCCGCGCGGCGGCTGTCCGCACCGCACCGGCTGGACGTGGTGCCCGGCGCCGGCCATCTGTTCGGCGAGCCGGGCGCGCTGGAGCGGGTCGCGGAGCTGGCCGCCGGGTGGTTCGGCGAGCATCTGGGGTGAACGCGGGGCGGCGAGCCGCGGCGCGGAACGCTCCGCGGCTCGCCGCTGTTCTCAGCTCGTGGTGCAGGAGACCGTCGGCCAGTTCCAGTTGCCGTTGGTCTGGATCGTCACCCCCCAGTTGTTCCCGCTGCCGTCGGGCCGGGCGACGAGCGTCTGACTGTTGGGGTAGGAGGCGCTGACGTTCCAGGTGCTCAGCACCTTCGCCGGGGACGGCACGTTCATCGTCACGGTCCAGTCGGCGGAGCCGCCGACCGAGACGTTGAGGTTGTACCGGTCGCCCCATCTGCTGCCGGCGGACAGCGTCGCGGTGCAGGAGCCGTTGCCGCCGCCCCCTCCCCCGCCGCCGGAGCCGTCGGGGGCCACCGCGCGACCGGTCTGCGGGGAGATCATGCCGGCGCACAGTCCCCGGGAGGCCAGGTTCTGCGCGATGCGCGGGATGGCGGCGATGGTGTTCGCCGGCCAGTCGTGCATCAGGATGACCTGTCCGTCGTTCAGCCGGGAGGCGGCCTGCACGATCGCGTCGGTGCTCGCGTTGTTCCAGTCCTGCGAGTCGACGTCCCAGATGACCTCGGTGAGCCCGTGCCTGGCGGCCACCGACCTCAGGGTGGAGTTGGTCTCGCCGTACGGCGGGCGGAACAGCTTCGGCGTCCCGCCCCCGGCGCTCGCGATCGCCTGCTGGGTGCGGGAGATCTCCGACTCCATCTGGGCCTGGCTCAGCTGGGTCATGTGCGGGTGGGTGTAGCTGTGGTTGGCGACCCACATGCCCGCGTCCACCTGGGCCTTGACCAGACCGGGGTTGGCGGCGGCGTACTGGCCCTGGTTGAACATGGTGGCCCGCAGGCCGTTCTGCTTCAGCGCGTTGAGCAGGTTCACGGTGCTGCCGGCCGACGGGCCGTCGTCGAAGGTGAGCGCGACGTACCCGTTGCAGGCGGCCGCCTGGGCGGGGGCGGCGCCGACGCCCGTGCTCACGGTGGCCGCCACCGTCAGTGCGGCGGCGGCCACGCCCGGGACCAGGTACCGGGAGACGGGCTGTGGCTTTCCGGTGCTCATGTGTGGGGGTCCTCCTCGTGCCGGGTCAGCCTGCGCTGCAGGACACCGACGGCCAGGTCCAGTTGCCGTTGGTCTGGATCGTCGCGCCCCAGTTGTTGCCGTTGCCGTTGGGCCGTGCGACGAGGGTCTGGCCGTCGGGGTAGGAAGCGGTCACGTTCCAGGTGGCGGAGACCTTGGCGGGGGACGGGACCCGCATGGTGACGGTCCAGTTGCTGGAGCCGCTCACCGAGACGTCGAGGTTGTAGCGGTCGCCCCACTGCTGGCCGGCCGACAGGGTCGCGGTGCAGCCGCCGTTGCCGCCACCACCGCCGCCACCGCCACCGCCGCCACCGCCACCGCCGCCGGAGCCCTCGCTCACGGTGATGTTGGAGCTGCCGCTGCTCTGGTAGCCCTCGGTGGCCATGATCATGTAGTTGTGGTTGCCCAGGTTCATGCCCTTGCTCGCCCAGGCGTCGAAGTGGTTGCCGCTGGTGATGGTGCCGCCGGTGCGCTTCTGCTGCCGGACGCTCCAGTACTGGTCGAAGGTGCGGGTGCCTTCGATGGAGGGGGCGTTGTACCGGGTGGTCTTGTAGATGTCGTACGTGCCGCCGTCGCTGGTGACGGTGCCCTTGTACTCGCCGGTGGGCCGGTAGGTGCCCCAGTTGTCGACGATGTAGTACTCGATCAGCGGGCCGGTGGTCCAGCCGTACAGCGTCAGGTACGCGTTGCCCGACGGGTTGAAGGTGCCGGAGTAGTTGACGGTCTTCCGGCCGCCGGTGCTCCAGCCCTTGCCGGCCACGAAGTTGCCGGTGTTGCTCCACCGGGTGCTGTAACTGCCCCCGGAGCCCAGGTCCATGGAGACCGTGCCCTGGGCGTCGGTCCAGAAGGAGTACCACCAGCCGTTGTTGGTGCCGGTCTGGTTGGTGGTGATGACGGGGGCGGCGGTCGCGGTGCCGGTGAGGAGCAGCGCGGTGAGCGCGGCGAGAGCGATCGTCCAGGCACTCCTCACGCTCATGATCAGTCGGCCGCGTCTGCGGCCGCCGGGGGGTGCGGACACATGCATGGGTGACGCCTCCTGTTACGGCTCGATGGGGAGGTCGATGCGGTGACAGTGTTGATCTGAGCGCGTCAACCGTCAACAGTTTCGGTAATAGTTTCGAAAACTTCGAGCGCCCGAGGACCGCGACACAGAGTCATACGACCAGTTCATTACGCCAGAACGGGCGCTCAGGCCGTGAGGCAGTGAATGATCGCTCGTCATGCCCCCGAAGATCGACCACTCCGGACCGAAACTTTCGTAGGACTTTTCCGTGGACGCAGGGCACGTGCGCACACGAGTGAGCCGCCGGCACGGGGGCGGTGCCGGCGGCTCACGGTCGGGGGGCGGCGTCAGGTGGGCGTCGTCCAGCGCGGGGCCGTCTCCGCCCACGCGGCGTCCCAGCGGGCGAGGTTGCGGCGGCGCAGCACGAACCCGGACACGGCGTGCACGGCGGTCCCCGCGAGAGCGACGCCGATCGCGGCGAGCAGCGCCCAGCCCGCGGTGCGGCTGCGGACCTCCTTGCCGGTCAGCGGCGGGCCGGCCGCCTCGCCCTCGGCGGTGATCCAGACACGGACGGTGCTGCCGGCGGTCAGCCCCGGCGTGACCTCCGCCCGGGTGACGCGGGTGCGTCCCTCTCGGGTGACGACCCGGACCTCGACCGGGTAGCGGGTCTTCTTCTCCTCGTCCGAGCCCGGCTCCGGGTGCCGGGGGGCGTCCGCGACGAGGGTCGCGTCGGTCAGGTGGCGCGTCTGCTGCTGGTGGCGTGCCAGGTCCTGGTAGTGCCGGTGGGCGGCGTCGCCCACCAGGGCGGCGGCCACGGGGGCCACGGCCAGTACGGCGATCAGCACCCCGAGGCCCAGCCAGGCCTGCACCCTGTCGGTGCGGCGGCGCAGCGGGTTGGACCGCCAGCGCCAGAACAGGGGGCGCGGGGGCGGACCGGGGGGCGGCTGTGCCACGGGTGTCCCACCCGCCACGTCACGGCTCCTTCCGGTAGCGGTCGCAGGCAGAGGTCGGGTCAGAGGGCGCCGTCGGCCGGCGGATGGTGGTGCGCGGCGGCCAGCAGGCCGGCGGCGCCGCGGACGGCGGCGGTGTGCGGGGACGGCACGGGCTGCACCGGGCAGTTCAGGCCGCTCGGCAGACCGCCGGTGATCTCGGGGCGCAGCGCTCCCCCGCCGGCCAGCAGCACGCCGCGGCGCAGCGCGGTGCGGGTCAGCGAGGTGCGGTCCTGCCGCAGCATCGCCGTCACCATGCCGACCACCGCCTCGGTGATCAGTTCCGGCGGTGTGCCGTCGGACAGGTCGGCGGTGCCCAGCGCGGTGCGCCGGGCGTCGGTGACCGCGCCGTCGGCGAGCAGCACCACCTCGGTGAGGTGCGCGCCGATGTCCACCACCAGCAGCGGCCGGACGTGGTCGGCGCCCGCGGCCAGCGCGACCGCCCGCGCGCCGGGGACCGTCAGGACGGCGCGCGGGCGGAGCACCTCCACGGCCGTGCGGGCCGCGGTGCGGAACGCCGGCCCGTCGAACACCGGGGAGGTGACGACGACCAGCGGGCGGCCGGTCCTCGGCACCCGGTGGCCGAGCAGCCGGTCCAGCATGCGGGCGGTGCCGGGGGTGTCGACGATGGTGCCGCGCTGGATGGGGTGGACGGCCCCCGAGCCGGGGAAGGTCACGGTGGGCACGTCCAGGACCATGCCCCGTCCGGCGATGAACGCGCGCGTGCGGGCGCTGCCCAGGTCGAGAGCGAGACCTGAACAGCGCCTGCACAGCGGCCAGTGCCGGTGCCGTACGGGAGCCGGCCCGGGGTGCCGGACCACGGTCACCGGCCTGCCTCCCGCACCTGCTGGCAGCGCCCGCAGTAGCGGGCCTGGGGGACGATCAGCAGGCGGTGGCGCTCGACCGGGCGGCGGCAGAGGTGACAGACGCCGTAGCTCCCGGAGTCCATCCGGGCCAGCGCCTCCTCGACGTCGGCGAGCACCATGCGGGCCGAGGCGGCGAGCTTGACGCCGACCTCGACCTGCGCGGCGTCCTCGCGCACGCGGCGGTCGTCGGCACGGCTCGTCGTGGCGAACTGCCGCAGTTGCTCCTCGCGGAACAGCCGCTGCTCGTGCAGGTTCTCACGGAGCGCGGCGAGGTCCTCGGCGCTGAGGATCTCGTCGTGCTCGCCGATGGTCTGGTGGGTCACCACTGCACCCCTCGGGCAGAGCGGGATGGACGGACGGACGGGGGCGTCTCAGGCCGCGCGGCGCTGGCAGCCGACGCAGTACCGGGTGTGCGGCAGGATCTCCAGCCGCTCCGGCGGCACCGGCTTCGAGCAGCCCAGGCAGGTGCCGTAGGTGCCGTCCTCGACGCGCGCGAAGGCCTCGTCGATCTCCTTGAGGACCCCCTTGATCGCGTCCTTCTGGTTCGACATCAGGTGGTCGCCGGGGCTGTCCCCGGTTTCGTCGAGCGCCTTGAGCTGCGCGAGCCTGGTGGTCCGCGCGTGCTCCAGACGCCGGCGGACCTCGTCCGCGGCGGGGTTCGCGGTGCGGGGTTCGGTGCGGGGCAGGTCGAGCGACACGTGTTTCCTCCTGGGGGATGTACGGGGTGACGCTTCCACCATGACCTGAGCCGTCGTGCCTTCCCATCGGGCGCGGGACCCATCTGTGCGGGGTCCGAGGACCCACCCCGTACGGCATGGGCCCGGCGGCCGGCGGAAAATGGGGCGCGCGGCCCATCGACCGGGCCGGGATCCCCGGGCAGGCTGGCCGGTGTCCGCCGGGACCAGGGGGTCGCTGCCGCATCAGGGGACGCGGTGACCGACAGTAGAGGCAGACGAGAAAGAGGAAGGCGTGACCTCCGTGTCCCTGTACTGGCGGATCTTCGGTCTCAACGCCGTGGTGCTCGGCAGCGCCACGGCGCTGCTGTTGTGGGCTCCGGTGACCGTGTCCGTGCCGGTGCTGCTGACGGAGGCGGTGATCCTCGTCGGCGGTCTGGGCGTGATGCTCGTCGCCAACGCGGCGCTGCTGCGCATCGGTCTGGCCCCGCTGGACCGCGTGACCCGGCTGATGACCACCGTCGACCTGCTGCGCCCCGGCCAGCGGCTGCCCGTGCGCGGCGGCGGCGAGGTGGCCGAGCTGGTGAGCGCCTTCAACGCGATGCTGGAGCGCCTCGAGGGGGAACGCGCCGCGAGCAGCGCCCGTGCCATCCTGGCCCAGGAAGGTGAGCGGCGCCGTATCGCCCAGGAGCTGCACGACGAGGTGGGGCAGAGCATGACGGCCGTGCTGCTGGCGCTGAAGCGGGCGTCCGACGAGGCGTCGGAGCCGCTGCGCGAGGAGCTGCAGCAGGCGCAGGAGATCACCCGCGGCAGCCTGGACGAGGTGCGGCGGCTGGTGCGCCGGCTGCGCCCGGGGGTGCTGGACGATCTCGGCCTGGTGAGCGCGGTGACCTCACTGGCCACGGAGTTCTCCACCCACACCGGGCTGCGCGTGGTGCGCCGCTTCGATCCGGACCTGCCCGCCCTGGACCACGAGACGGAGCTGGTGCTCTACCGGGTGGCGCAGGAGAGTCTGACCAACGCCGCCCGGCACGCCGAGGCCCGGTCCGTGGAGGTGACGCTGCACGGCACCGAGGAGGGTGTCGTGCTGGAGGTGGCCGACGACGGGCGCGGCATCGGCGCCGCCCGGGAGGGCGCGGGACTTCGCGGAATGCGTGAACGCGCCCTGCTGATCGGGGCCACCCTGGACGTCCGGAGCCCGGACGTGGTCTCCCGGACAGGAACCGGTACCCGAATCCGGCTGACCGTGCCGGCCGTCAGGAAGCAGTCATGAACGACCAGGACATCCACGCCGACCGCCCCGCGGACACGATCCGCATCCTCCTCGCCGACGACCACGCTCTGGTGCGCCGCGGCGTCCGGCTCATCCTCGACCGGGAGCCGGACCTGGAGGTGGTCGCCGAGGCCGGCGACGGGGCCGAGGCGATCGCCATGGCCCGCACCCATGACGTGGACCTCGCGGTGCTGGACATCGCCATGCCGCGGCTGACCGGTCTGCAGGCGGCGCGGGAGCTGACCGCGCTGAAGCCGGGCCTGCGCATCCTGATGCTGACGATGCACGACAACGAGCAGTATCTTTTCCAGGCGTTGAAGGCCGGAGCGGGCGGCTACGTGCTCAAGTCCGTCGCCGACCGTGATCTGGTCGCCGCCTGCCGGGCGGCGATGCGGGACGAGCCGTTCCTGTACCCGGGGGCGGTGACGGCCCTGATCCGCAACTACCTGGACCGGGTACGGCACGGTGAGGAGGCTCCCGAGCAGGTGCTCACCCCGCGCGAGGAGGAGGTGCTGAAGCTGGTCGCCGAGGGGCACTCGTCGAAGGAGATCGCGGAGCTGCTGTTCATCAGCGTCAAGACGGTGCAGCGGCACCGGGAGAACCTGCTGCACAAGCTGGGGCTGCGGGACCGGCTCGAGCTGACCCGTTACGCCATCCGCGCGGGGCTCGTGGAACCTTGACCGTCCACGTCCCGGGCCGTGCCGCCCGACTTCCGCTGAAGGCCGCCGCGGCCGTCCTGGCCGCGTTCGCGGCCGTTCTGCTGACCCTCGGTTTCACCCCCGGCACGGTCCCCGCGTCGGCGGTCGCGGAGGCCCCGGCCGCCCCCGCGTACTTCCCGGCTTCCCCCGGCACGCCGACGTACTCCTCCGGCACGCAGCCGCACAGCGACGAGGGGTACGTCGCCGCCCGTACCGTGTTCGTCCGGCCGGAACGGGACGTCGGCGAGCGGAACGTCGCCGCCGGCCCGCTGCTGTTCACGCCCGCGCACACGCCGCGGGTCCCGCCCCGGCCCGCGCGTCCCGCGCCCGCGGCCGGTCACGCGCCGCCGGCCGCCGCGCACGTCCCGGCGGATCTGGGACGGGCGCCGCCCGCCGCCTCCAGCGTCTGAGCCGTCCCCTTCCCCCTTCCGCGTGCCCGCCGACGGGCACGCGTGCCTTACTGGAGGCATCTGTGAAACGTCCCGCCCGCATCAGGGCGTTGTTCGCGCTTGCCGTGATCGCCGTGTCCGTGTTCGTCGCCGTCACCGTTCCGGTCCGTCTGGGACTGGACCTGCGGGGCGGCACCCAGATCGTGCTGGAGACCCGTTCCACCGAGACCCTCGAGGCCGACGCCGAGGCCACCGACCGCACCCTGGAGGTGCTGCGCGGCCGGGTCGACGCGCTCGGCGTGGCCGAACCGACCATCGTCCGCTCCGGCGACCAGCGGATCATCGTCGAGCTGCCCGGCGTGCAGGACCCGCGGCAGGCCGCCGAGGTACTGGGCCGCACCGCGCAGCTCTCCGTCCACCCCGTCAAGGGGCCGGGCGCCCAGGGCGGCGAGAAGCTGCCGGAGGGCGAGCGCGTGCTGCCCGACGAGGCGGGCGAGCGGCTGCACCTCGGCAAGGCCGCGCTCAGCGGCCAGGACGTCAAGAGCGCCGAGGCCCGCTTCGACCCGCAGAGCGGGGCCGGCTGGCACGTCACCGTCGACTTCGAGGACGGCAAGGGCTGGGCGCGGCTGACCGGTGAGGCCGCCTGCAACCCGGCGGGCGACCCGAAGCGCCGGGTGGCCATCGTGCTCGACAACAAGATCATCTCCTCGCCGCAGGTCGACCCGTCGGTGGCGTGCGGTGCGGGCATCACCGGTGGGTCCACGCAGATCACCGGCTCCTTCACCCCCGACGAGGCGAAGGAGCTCGCGCTGCTCGTGCACGGCGGCGCCCTGCCGGTGCCGGTGGAGACGGTGGAACAGCGGACCGTCGGCCCGACGCTGGGCGCCGAGGCCATCCGCGCCAGCGCCTGGGCCGCCGTCGTCGGCACCGCCCTCACGGCCCTGTTCGTGCTGGTCGTCTACCGCCTCATGGGCTTCCTCGCCATCGTGGCCCTGCTCTGCTACGGCCTGATCTCGTACGCCGGTCTCGCGGCCCTCGGCGCGACCCTGACCCTGCCCGGCCTCGCCGGTTTCGTGCTGGCCATCGGCATGGCCGTGGACGCGAACGTGCTGGTCTTCGAACGCGCCCGGGAGGAGTACGCCAAACGGAACCGGCCCAGCGGCCGCTCGGCCCTGACCGCCGGTTTCAAGGGGGCCTTCAGCGCGATCGCCGACTCCAACGTGACCACGCTGATCGCGGCGGCGCTGCTGTTCGTGCTGGCGTCCGGCCCGGTGAAGGGCTTCGGCGTCACGCTCGGCATCGGTGTGCTGGCGTCCATGATCAGCGCCCTGGTGATCACCCGGGTGCTCGCCGAGTTCGCGGTGGCGCGCCGCTGGGTGCACCGGCGGCCCCGGATCACGGGTCTGGCCTCCGTGGGCCGGGTGCGCGCGTACCTCACCCGGCGCGACCCGCAGCTGATGCGGCGCCCCCTCCGCTGGCTGGCGGTGTCCGCCGTGGTGCTGGCCGTCGCCGCCGCGGGCATCTTCGTGCGCGGGCTGAACTTCGGCGTGGAGTTCACCGGCGGCCGGCTGATCGAGTACTCGACCGAACAGACCGTCGACCCGGACCGGGCCCGTGCCGCCCTCGCCGACGCCGGCTTCCCGCAGGCCGTCGTGCAGTCCTCCGGTGACAGCGGTCTGACGGTGCGCACCGAGGAGCTGACCAACGAGGAGGCGGTCAAGGTCGAGGAGACCGTCGCCGAGGTCGGCGGCGGGGCGGAGAAGGTCCGTGACGAGCTGATCGGTCCGAGCCTCGGCGACGAACTGCGGCGCAACGCGCTGATCGCGCTCGGCCTGGCGCTCGCCGCGCAGCTGCTGTACCTGGCGGTGCGGTTCCGGTGGATGTTCGGCGCCGGTGCGGTGGCCGCGCTGGCGCACGACGTGGTGATCCTCACCGGTGTGTTCGCCTGGCTGGGCAAGCCGATCGACGGCGTGTTCCTGGCGGCGCTGCTCACGGTGATCGGCTACTCGGTGAACGACTCCGTGGTGGTCTTCGACCGCATCCGGGAGCTGTGGCGCAAGGACGCCAAGGCGCCGCTGGCGCAGGTCACCAACCAGGCGATCCTGCAGACGGTGCCACGCACGGTGAACACCGGTATCGGTGTGATCTTCATCCTGGCCGCGCTGGCCCTGCTGGGCGGCGACTCGCTGACCGACTTCGCGCTGGCCCTGCTCATCGGCATGGTCATCGGCACGTACTCGTCGGTCCTGACCGCGTCTCCCCTCGCCATCGAGCTGGACGCCCGCACGGGCGGCGGGAAGGACGGCCGCAAGCGGGGCCGCGCAGGCGGCTCCCGCAAGCCGGCGGCCACCCGGACCGCCGAACGCCCGCAGCGCACGGCGACGACGGGCGAACGCCTGTAGCCCTGCGCGGTGCCGCCGCCGACCGGAAAGCCGGCGGCGGCACCGCGCCCCCCGAAGGGGCACGGGGAACTGCGCGTTCAACCCCCGCCCACCCGCGCCATCCCCACAGCGCGAACCCCCCGAAGGGGCGCGGAGAACTGCGCGACCAGCCCCGCCCACCCGCACACTCCCGCCCACGCGCCACCTCACACAACCGCCGCCTCCCCCTCGAACTGCGTCCGGTACAGCTCCGCGTACCGCCCACCCGCGGCCAGCAACTCCTCGTGCGTCCCGCGCTCGGCCACGCGCCCGCCCTCGACCACGAGGATGAGATCGGCCGCCCGCACGGTCGACAGGCGGTGGGCGATCACCACCGCCGTCCTCCCCTCCAGCGCCTCCCCCAGCGCCTCCTGGACCGCCGCCTCCGAGGTGTTGTCCAGGTGAGCGGTCGCCTCGTCGAGGACGACCACCCGCTGCCGCGCCAGCAGCAGCCGCGCGATCGTCATCCGCTGCCGCTCCCCGCCGGAGAGCCGGTACCCCCGCTCGCCCACGACCGTGTCCAGCCCGTCGGGCAGCGCCCGCACCAGCGCGTCCAGGCGGGCCCGGCGCAACGCGTCCCACAGCTCGGCCTCGTCCGCGTCCGGCCGGGCCAGCAGCAGGTTGGCGCGGACGGTGTCGTGGAAGAGGTGACCGTCCTGGGTCACCATCCCGACCGTGTCCCGCAGCGACGCCGCGCTCAGCTCGCGGACGTCGACGCCGCCCACCCGCACCGCCCCCGAGTCGACGTCGTACAGCCGCGGCAGCAGGGCCGCGACGGTCGACTTGCCGGCGCCGGAGGAACCGACGAGGGCGACGGTCCGCCCGGGTTCGGCGCGGAAGGAGATGCCGTGCAGCACCTCCTCGCCGCCGCGCGTGTCGAGGGTGGCGACCTCCTCCAGGGAGGCCAGGGAGACCTTGTCGGCGGACGGATAGCCGAAGCGGACGTCGTCGAACTCCACCGCGACCGGCCCCTCGGGCACCTCGCGGACGTCCGGCTTCTCCCGGATGAGCGGGTCGAGGTCCAGCACCTCGAAGACCCTCTCGAAGCTGACCAGCGCGCTCATCGCCTCCACCCGCGCCCCGGCCAGCGAGGTCAGCGGCGCGTACAGCCGGGTCAGCAGCAGCGCCAGCGCCACCACCGCGCCCGCGTCGAGGGCGCCGGACAGGGCGAGCCGGCCGCCGAGGCCGTAGACCAGGGCGAGGGCGAGGGCGGAGACGAGGGTGAGCGCGGTGATGAACACCGTCTGGGCGGTGGCCGTCCGTACGCCGATGTCGCGGACCCGCCGCGCCCGCACCGCGAACTCCTCGGACTCCTCCTCCGGCCGCCCGAACAGCTTCACCAGGGTGGCGCCGGGTGCGGAGAACCGCTCCGTCATCCGCGTCCCCATGGCCGCGTTGAGGGCGGCGGCCTCGCGTTGGAGGCCGGCCATACGGCGGCCCATGCGGCGGGCCGGGACCACGAACACGGGCAGCAGCACCAGCGCCAGAAGGGTGATCTGCCAGGACAGGGTCAGCATCACGCCGAGGGTCAGCACCAGGGTGACGACGTTGGCGACCACGGTGGACAGGGTGGTGCTGAACGCCCGCTGGGCGCCGATGACGTCGTTGTTGAGACGGGAGACGAGCGCTCCGGTACGGGTGCGGGTGAAGAACGCGACCGGCATCCGCTGCACATGGTCGAAGACGGCCGTCCGCAGCCCCAGGATGAGGTCCTCGCCGAGCGCCGCCGACAGCCGTCGGCCCAGCACGCCGAGGGCCGCCTCCACCACCGCGATCAGCGCGATGAGCAGCGCCAGACGCACCACCGTGTCCGGGTCCCCGCCGGACACGACGGTGTCGACCACGCGTCCGGCGAGCACGGGGGTGGCCACGGCGAGCGCCGCGGTCGCCGTGCCCAGCAGCAGGAAGAGGATCAGCTTGCGGCGGTGCGGGCGGGCGAAGGCGCCGATCCGGCGCAGGGTGTCCCGGGTGACGGGCCGGCGTTCGTCCTCGGCGGTCATGACGCTGCGCAGCTGCGCCCATGCGGTGGTCTCCATGCTCATGACGGCGACGCTAGAACCTCAACCATGATCGAGGTCAAGGACGCGGCCGCCCCGGCTCGCGGACGGCGGCCGGACTCCGGCACGGGGCGGCGGCGCCGGCGGTGTCGGCGGGGAGTCCGGAGGGCGCGGTCCGGTTCGCGTCCGGGCCGGCCGGCACGACCCGTCCGACGGGTTGTGAGACCGGCCGCAGGACCGCTGGTGACCCGCCACGTGGTACGAACTGCCCTTCTGGATACGGCAGGATGAGCGACGGTGTCCACCGCAGGTCGACGCGGGTGCGGCACCAGTGGATCCCGTATACCTCGAGCAGGTGACATCACGTGACACGACTTCACATACGGCCCTCGGCCCAGGAGACACGGCCGTCGGCCCAGGGGTGCGCGGGGGGTGAGCGGTGACCCGCTCCCTCACCGTGGACGATCTGGTGCACGCCGGAATCGCCCTCGCCGCCGGCTTCCTGGCGGCGTTCCTGCTCCGCATGGTCCTGCGCTGGCTGGCCCGGCACGCCGAGCGCACCGCCTGGCGCGGTGACGACATCCTGGTGGACGCGCTGCGCACGGTCGCGCCGTGGGCGGCCGTCGCGGCCGGGGCGGCCTCCGCGGCGGCGGCGCTGCCGCTGACCCGGGCCGTGCAGCACCCGGTCAACCAGGTGCTGACCCTGGGGGTGATCCTCGTCGCGAGCGTGGCGGCCGCCCGGGTCGTGGCGGACCTGGTGCGCTCGGTCACCCAGTCGCGGTCCGGCGTGGCCGGGTCGGCGACGATCTTCGTGAACATCACCCGGATCCTGGTCCTCTCGATCGGTTTCCTGATCGGGCTGCAGACGCTGGGCATCTCCATCGCCCCGCTGCTCACCGCCCTCGGCGTGGGCGGTCTGGCGGTCGCGCTGGCGCTCCAGGACACGCTCGCGAACCTCTTCGCGGGCATCCACATCCTCGCCTCCAAGACCGTGCAGCCGGGCGACTACATCCGCCTGAGCAGCGGCGAGGAGGGCTACGTCGAGGACATCAACTGGCGCCAGACGACCGTCCGCGAGCTGTCCAACAACCTGGTGGTCATCCCCAACGGCCAGCTCGCCAAGACGAACATGACCAACTTCATGCGGCCCCAGCAGCAGCTCACCATCCTGGTCCAGGTCGGCGTGTCCTACGACAGCGACCTGGAGCACGTGGAGCGGGTGACGAAGGAGGTCGTCGCCGACGTGATGACCGAGATCACCGGGGCGGTGCCGGAGCACGAGCCGGCGGTGCGGTTCCACACCTTCGGCGACTCGCGCATCGGGTTCACCGTGATCCTGGGCGTGGCCGAGTTCAGCGACCAGTACCGGATCAAGCACGAGTTCATCAAGCGGCTGCACCGCCGCTACCGCGAGGAGGGCATCCGCATCCCGTCCCCCGCCCGGACGGTCGCCCTCCAGCAGGGCACGGTGCTGATCCCGTCCCAGCGGGACGGATCGGCGGTCCCGGACGACATGACCACCGCCCGGCCGGTCTGACGGCGGCGGGCCGCGGCGGACGTAGGGCGCTGCGGCCCGCCGGGCCCGCGGGCACGAAGGCGGGCCCGCGGGCCGCTCCCGCGGAATTCGGCGCGGACCCCTGTCGAGCCAGAAGCCGCCACAAGATATCTTGATGTCGAGCAATGTTGCAGACGTGGAGCGGAGCACCCGGTGACTGACTCGACCATCATCTATACGCACACTGACGAGGCCCCGGCCCTGGCGACGTATTCCTTCCTGCCGGTGGTCCAGGCGTACGCCTCCCAGGCGGGTGTCGCCGTGGAGACGCGGGACATCTCGCTCGCCGGGCGCATCATCGCCGTGTTCCCGGAGTACCTCACCGAGGACCAGCGCATCCCGGACGCCCTCGCCGAGCTCGGTGAGCTGGCGAAGACGCCCGCGGCCAACATCATCAAGCTGCCGAACATCTCGGCGTCGATCCCGCAGCTCAAGGCCGCCGTCGCCGAGCTGCAGGCCCAGGGCTACGCGCTGCCCGACTACCCGGACGACCCGAAGACCGACGAGGAGCGGGAGATCCAGGCCCGCTACGACAAGGTCAAGGGCTCGGCGGTGAACCCGGTCCTGCGCGAGGGCAACTCCGACCGCCGCGCCCCCGCCTCGGTGAAGAACTACGCCAAGGCCCACCCGCACCGCATGGGCGCCTGGACGGCCGAGTCCAGGACCAACGTCGCCACGATGGGCCAGGACGACTTCCGCTCCACCGAGAAGTCGGTCGTGATCGCCGAGGACGGCGCGCTGCGCATCGAGCTCAAGGGCGACGACGGCTCCACCACCGTGCTGCGCGAGTCGGTGCCCGTCCTCAAGGGCGAGGTCGTCGACGCCTCCGTGATGCGCGTCGCCGCGCTGCGCGAGTTCCTCGCCGCGCAGGTCGCCCGCGCCAAGCAGGAGGGCGTGCTGTTCTCCGTGCACCTGAAGGCCACGATGATGAAGGTCTCCGACCCGATCATCTTCGGCCACGTGGTGCGCGCCTTCTTCCCGAAGACCTTCGCGCAGTACGGCGACAAGCTCGCCGCCGCCGGTCTCACCCCGAACGACGGCCTGGGCGGCATCTACAAGGGCCTGGAGAGCCTGCCCGAGGGCGCCGAGATCAAGGCGTCCTTCGACGCCGAGCTCGCCGAGGGCCCGGACCTGGCGATGGTCGACTCCGACAAGGGCATCACCAACCTGCACGTCCCCTCGGACGTCATCGTCGACGCCTCCATGCCGGCCATGATCCGCACCTCCGGCCACATGTGGGGCCCCGACGGCCAGGAGGCCGACACCCTCGCGGTGCTCCCGGACTCCTCCTACGCCGGCGTCTACCAGGCCGTGATCGACGACTGCCGCGCCAACGGCGCCTACGACCCTTCCACCATGGGCTCGGTCCCGAACGTCGGTCTGATGGCGCAGAAGGCCGAGGAGTACGGCAGCCACGACAAGACCTTCGAGATCCCCGTCACCGGCACCGTCCGCCTGGTCGACCAGAACGGCGACGTCCTCATCGAGCAGGCCGTGTCCGCCGGTGACATCTTCCGCGCCTGCCAGACCAAGGACGCGCCGATCCGCGACTGGGTGAAGCTGGCCGTCACCCGCGCCCGCGCCACCGGCGACCCGGCCGTCTTCTGGCTGGACGAGACCCGCGCGCACGACGCCAACCTGATCGCCAAGGTCGAGCAGTACCTGCCGGAGCACGACACCGAGGGCCTGGACATCCGGATCCTCGCCCCGGTCGAGGCGACCAAGCTGTCGGTGGAGCGCATCCGCCGCGGCGAGAACACCATCTCGGTCACCGGCAACGTGCTGCGCGACTACCTGACCGACCTGTTCCCGATCCTGGAGCTGGGCACCAGCGCCAAGATGCTGTCGGTGGTCCCGCTGATGGCGGGCGGCGGCCTGTTCGAGACGGGCGCGGGCGGCTCGGCGCCGAAGCACGTGCAGCAGCTGGTCAAGGAGAACTACCTGCGCTGGGACTCCCTCGGTGAGTTCTTCGCGCTGGTGCCGTCGCTGGAGCACTACGCGGCCACCACGGGCAACGCGCGCGCCAAGGTGCTCGCCGACACCCTCGACCGCGCCACGGCGACCTTCCTCAACGAGGACAAGTCCCCGACCCGTCGTCTCGGCGGCATCGACAACCGCGGCAGCCACTTCTACCTGTCCCTGTACTGGGCGCAGGAGCTGGCCGCGCAGACCGAGGACGCGGACCTGGCGAAGGCGTTCGCGCCGCTCGCGGAGAGCCTCGCGGCCAACGAGGCGAAGATCGTCGAGGAGCTGAACGCCGTCCAGGGCAAGCCGGCCGAGATCGGCGGCTACTACCAGCCCGACCCGGCCAAGGCTTCCGCGGTCATGCGCCCGTCCACCACGTGGAACGAGCTGCTGGCGTCCCTGAGCTGACCCGGACGCCCCCTCGCTCCGCCCCGGCCGGCGACCCGCCCGGCCGGGGCGGAGCCGTCTCCCCTGCCCCGGGGCCGGGCCCGGGGGCCGTTGTCAGTGGCGTGTGGCACCTTGATCGCCGTACACCGCCGACAGCACCTTCGGAGCAGCGCATGACCGTCGTGCCACCCTCGTTCGACCTCCTTCCCGGCGATCCCGCCTCCCCGGTGATCCTCCACGTGCCGCACTCGGCGCGGGAGATACCGGCGGACGTACGGACCGGGATCGTCCTGGACGACCCCGCGCTGGAGCGGGAGCTGGACCACATCACCGACGCGCACACCGCGGCGATCGCCGAGGAGGCGGCCCGGGCGGCCGGGGTCACGCCGTGGCGGTTCGTCAACCGGCTGTCGCGGCTGGTCGTGGACCCGGAGCGGTTCCCCGACGAGCGGGAGGAGATGCTCGCGGTCGGCATGGGCGCGGTCTACACGCGGACCACGCACCAGGACGTCCTGCGCCCCGGCGGCTTCGACGCGGAACCACTGGTCGAGCGGTACTTCCACCCGTACGCGCGGGCGATGACGGAGGCGGTGGCGGACCGGCTCGCGGCGACCGGGCGGTGCGTGATCGTCGACGTCCACTCCTACCCGAGCGCCCCGCTGCCGTACGAGCTCCACGGCGACGGGCCGCGCCCCGCGGTGTGCCTCGGCACCGACTCCTTCCACACCCCGCCCGCCCTCCTCACCGCCGCCCGCGAGGCGTTCGCGCCGTGCGGGGAGACGGGCCTGGACAGCCCGTTCGCCGGCACGTACGTACCGCTGGACTTCTACGGCACACGGGCGGAGGTGTCGGCCCTGATGGTGGAGATCCGCCGGGACACCTACATGACGGAACCGGGCGGCCCCGCCCACGAGGGCCTGCCCCGCCTGGCGTCGGCGCTGGCGGCACTGATCGACGCGGTGTGAGGCGGCGTCCCGCCATGTGGCGGGACGCCGCTGGACGGGACGCCTGAGGACACCCGCCGCCCGGGGCCGCGTCGACCCGGGCTGCACGGCGCGAGGCCGCCGGCGGCCTCGTCCAGGCGGCCGGGGCGCGTCGGCAGGCCGGTCAGGCGCGGAGCCACTCCGTCATGACGACCTCGCCGGCCGTGTGCAGACGGAGGGCGAACGGGCCGGACGGGGTCGTGGCCGCGGTGAAGCGGCCCATGTCGTCGGCGGTGATCGTGGCGGCCGGGCGGGGGCCGTCCAGGACCTCGATGCGGGCGGGGCCCGGCGGCAGGACCTGGCCGATGAGGCCCTCCTCGGTCAGCTCGACGTCCAGCGTCACCTTGCCCGCGCCGAACGTCAGCATGCGCGGGGCGGCCGCCGCGCCCCGCACGGGAATCGCGTCGACGAGCGAGTCGAAGGTCAGCTCGGCGACCCGCGCGTCCAGGTCGCGCAGCGCGAACGCGTCGACGGCGCTCTGCAGCAGCGCCGCCGGCACCGGGTCCAGGACGGCCGCGGCCTGCCGCAGCTCCTCCTCCAGCAGTTCCTCGTCGGCGCCAGGGCCGTCGTCGAAGCCCGCGCCGTCGTCGTAGCCCATGTCGTCGCCCATGCCGCTCATGCCGTCCCCCGTGTCTCCAGCCGGGCCCGCAGCCGGCGCAGACAGCGCTGGCGCATCGGTCCGATGCTGCCCACCGCGATGTCGAGCGCGGCGGACACCTCCTGATAACTGGGCGGCGGCGACGCGATCAGCACCCGCAGCAACTGCCTGCACCGCTCGCCCAGTTCCTCGAACGCCTGCCACAGCCGCCGCACCCGCTCCCCCTGCGCGGCGGCCTCCTCCGTCTCCAGCAGCGCCTGTTCGGGCTCCCCGTCCTCGCTGACCGTGTCGAGCAGCCGCGGGTCGTCCGTCAGGACCAGCCGCCGTGCGTCGCGGTGCACCTTCAGGCACTCGTGGCGCGCGGTGCTGGCCAGCCAGGAGCCCGCCTTCTCCGGCTCGCGGATGCGGTCCAGGTGCTGGGTGAAGCGGAACCACACGGTCTGGTAGACCTCGTGGGCGTCGGCGTCCGAGAGCCGGTGCGCGCGCACCACGGACCAGACCAGCGGGCCGAGCCCTTCCACGATCGCCTTCCAGGCCGCCGCGTCGCCGTCGACAGCGGACCGGACCAACGCGCCGACTTCCGAACGCTCCACGGTGCCACCCCTCGTGTACGGCACGTCATGGTACGCCGTGGAGGGCATGGTTCCGGCCATCATGGCCGCGCGGTGGGCGCCGGGACGCGTACGGGGCGCCAAGTGGGCGGCAACAGCGCGGGCTTGCGCGCCCCGCGCACGTCCACGAACGCGTCGACGCGGTCCATCAGCTGCCGCCGGGCCGCGCGCGGGTCACGCTCTCCCCGCGCCGCCATGTGGGAGGCGATCATGCCGACCGCGACGGGGGTGGCGAACGAGGTGCCGCTCCACTGGGCGAGCCCCTCGAACATCACCTGGTCCGGCTTGGCGGACCCGTCGTCCTCGCTCAGCACGCCGGTGTGGCGCGGGTGGTGGCAGGTGCAGGCGTAGTCGAAGCCGTAGCGGCAGGCGTCGTAGGTGGAGTGCTGGTACACGTACGGCACGGGCGACCCGAAGCCGGTGAGGGCGCTGACCAGCCGCTCGCCGGGTGCGTACGCCTTCACCCAGGCGCCGTGGTTGCTGAAGCAGGCGTCGGACTCACCGTCCGCGCGCAGCGCGCCGACCGACAGCACGGCGTCCTCGTAACCGGGCAGATCCGCGTAGGCGGCGGGCCAGAAGGGCATGGCGCTGCCGTTGTTGCCCGCGGCGGCGACCAACAGGGTGCGGTGTGCACGCAGTTCGCGCATGAAGGCGTCGACGCCGAGGAGGCCGTCGGTGCGGCCGTTCGACGTGCCGGCGGAGAGGCTGAGGACGTCCGGCCAGCCGCCCGCGTCGACGGCGTCGAAGAGCTTCTCGCCGAACTCGTGCTCCAGCACCGCCCCCGCGTCGTTGAGGGCGCCGCTGACGGTGATGTCGGTGTGCGGGGCGACAGCGGCGACCAGTCCGGCGATGAACGTGCCGTGGCCGCAGTACTGCTGGAGGATCCCGTCGTCGTCGCACTCGGCGACCTGGGCGTCCCCCCGGGTGCGGGCGAGCGGCGGGTAGGAGCGGTAGTCGTGCGTCAGCCCGGTGTCGACGACCAGGACCCGCGCGGCGTCCCCGGCCGGGTCGCCGTCGGTCCCGGCCACGCCCGGGTTGGGCAGGGCGTCGCGCGCCACGGGCACCGGCTCGTCGCCCGGACAGGCGTTGACTGCGATGTGGACCACGTGGTTGCGGCTGACCATGCGGCGTCCGGCGCGGCCCTCCACCGCGGCGAGCGCGCGCAACGCGCCCTGGACGGCCGGGTCGCCGCCGGCGTCGCCCTCGCCGGGGTCGGACACCCGGATGCGGACGACGCCCGAGCGGTTGGCCGCGGGGCCCAGGCGGCGCACGCGGTCCGGCACGCCGGCGGCGAACGTGGTGAAGTGACCGCGCACGGTGTCCTCGACGACCTGCGCCTCCTCCCCCTCCCGGGCCAGGACGACGCCCTTCTCGTAGAGGAACTCCCCGGTGTCGTCGGGTCCCACGGCCAGCGGGACGTCCGGCATGGAGCGCTGGATCTGCCGGAACTGCTCACGGAAGCGCTGGGGTGGCATGGCGTGTCCTCCACTGGGCGACGGGGGCCGGAGCCGCGGAGCTGTCGTGAAGAAGAGTCTCCGGGCCGTCCCTTGATACAACGCCGTACCTGTGAGGCGTGGGCGCGGACCACTACCATCGGGGAGGTGACAGCGGGAAGCGACGCGGTGCAGGACCTCCTTCCGCTGGTGTTCGCCGCCCCGAACGAGGCGCTGACCCGGGCCGAGTCCGTGCTGCGCCACCGCCCGGCGCCCCTGCACGCCTCCGTCGCCCACCAGGTGATCGGCATCTGGCAGCGGGACTTCGGGGACATCCGGCTCGCCCTGCGTCATCTGCGCAGGGCGCGGGACTGGGCGGCGCGGGCGGACTCGGCGGACCGGGAGGCGGACGTCCTCGCCACCCTCGGGGTCGCGTTGGTGCACTCGGGGCGCACCCGGCAGGGCCTGGACGCCCTGGGCCGGGGCGTGCGGCGCGGCACCGGCCACACCCGTGCCCGGGTGCTGTTCCGGCGGGCGTACGCGTGGTGGGTGCTGGGCCATCACAAGGAGGCCCTGGAGGACGTACGGCGGGCCGTTCCGGTGCTGCGGCAGGCCGGGGACGTGATCTGGACGGCGCGGGCGCTGACGCTGCGGGCGACGGTGCATCTGGCGCTGGGCGCGGTGGAGCGGGCGGAGGCCGACTTCGCGTCGGCGGAGGACCTGTGGGCGGTCACGGACCAGGAGCACGACAAGGCGGACGCGGTGGAGAGCCGCGGGCTGGCCGCCTTCCGCTCCGGTGACGTCCCGGCGGCGCTGCGGCTGCTGGACGAGGCGGAGGAGCGGTACGCCAAGCTGGGCACGCCGACGTTCATGCTGAGCATCCGGCGCTGCGAGGTGCTGATGGCCGCCGGTCTGGCGGCGGAGGCGCTGGCCGAGGCGGACACGGCGATCGCCGAACTGGACTCCATCGGCGGGCAGTCGACGCGCAAGGCGGAGCTGCTGCTGGCGGCCGCGCGGGCCGCCCGGCAGGCCGACGACCCGGGGACTGCGATGGCGCGGGCGGGGCTCGCCGTGCGGCTGTTCGCGGGGCAGCGGCGCACCTGGTGGGAGGCTCACGCCCGGCTGGTGCTGATCGGGGCCCGGCACGAGGCCGGGAAGAGGTCGGGCAGGCTGGTCGCGGACGCGGCGGCCGTGGCGGAGCGGCTGGCGGAACTCGGCGCGCCGGCCGCCCCGGAGGCGTTCCTGCTGGCCGGGCGCATCGCGCTGGACCTGGGCCGGACGGCGGACGCGGAGCGGCACATGGCGGTGGCCGCGCGCAGCCGGCGCGGCGGGCCGCCGCTCGCGCGGATGACGGGCTGGGCGGCGCAGGCGCTGCGCGCGCGGGCGGCCGGTTCCACGCGGGGCGTGCTGGAGGCGTGCCGGCGCGGGCTCGACGTGCTGGACGACCACCGGATGACGCTGGGCGCGTCGGAGCTGCGGGCGCGGGCCACCGCGCAGGGCGCGGAGCTGGCGGCGCTGGCGCAGCAGGCCGCCCTGCGGTCGGGCGGGCCGCGGCGGCTGCTGGTGTGGAGCGAACGCTGGCGGGCCACCGCGCTGTCCGCGCCGCCGACCCGGCCGCCCGCCGACCCGGAGCTGCTGAGCCACATGACCGCGTACCGGGAGATCGCGGCCCGCGCCGAGGAGGCCCGGATGGAGGGCAGGCCGGTGCCGGCCCTGGAGCGGGAGCAGCGGCGCCTGGAGCGGGCGATCCGCTCCCGCACCCTGCACATGCGGGGCGAGGCGTCCGGCGACGACACCCGTTTCGACGCCGGCCGTCTGCTGGAGCGTCTGGGCGACGGCGTGCGGCTGGTGGAGCTGGCGGTGGTCGACGGGCGGGTGCAGGTGCTGCTGTGCGGGCAGGGCCGGGTGCGCCGGTTCGAGGCGGGGTCGCTGGCGGCGGCCGAGACGGAGGCCGAGCATGTGCAGGCGGGGCTGCGGCGGCTGGCCCATCCGGGGGCTCAGGCGCGGCTTCCGGTGGTGGAGGCGGCGGGCCGGCGGCTGGAGGAGCTGCTGCTGGGACCCGCCGCGGCGCACCTGGGCGACGGACCGGTGGTGATCGTGCCGCCGGGGCGGCTGCACCGGGTGCCGTGGGCGCTGCTGCCGTCGCTGCGGGAACGGGTCGTCAGCGTGTCGCCGTCGGCGAGCAGTTGGCTGCGGGCGCGGGAGACACGTCCGCCGCGCGGCGGACGCCAGGTGCTGGTGCGCGGTCCGGGTCTCGCCACGGGCGGCGCGGAGGTGACCCGGCTGGCCGCCCGTTACGGCGGCGCGACGGTGCTGGAGCACCGGGACGCGACGGTGCCGCGGGTGCTCGCGGAGCTGGACGGGGCCGGGCTGGCGCACATCGCGGCGCACGGCGCGTTCCGCACGGACGGCCCGATGTTCTCCTCCCTGCGGATGGCGGACGGCCCGCTGATCGTGCACGACTTCGAACGGCTCGGCCGCAGTCCGTACCGCATCATCCTGTCCTGCTGCGACACGGCCCGCTTCGCCACGGTCGGCGCGGACGAACTCCTCGGCCTGGTCACGGCGTTGCTGCCGTTGGGCACGGCGGGCGTGGTGGCGTGCAGCGCCCCCGTCAACGACGCGGCGGTCGTCCCCCTGATGCTCGCCCTGCACGAGGGCCTGGCCGCGGGCCTCCCCCTCCCGGAGGCCCTCCGCGACGCCCGGGCGGCCCTCCCCCCGGACGCCCTGCACCGGGCCACGGGGTGGGCCTTCACGGCGTTCGGGGCGGCGTGAGGGCGGCGGTGGCGTGACGGACAGGCCGGGCGGCGGGTTCTTCGGCCGCGGGCGGGGCGCGGGGCCTCCGGGCCGGCCGTACGAGTCGCGGCGCGAAAGGGCGGGGCCGGTGACGCCGACCGGTACGGGGTGACCGTGACGACGGCCGTCGCCTCGCTGCCGCTCCCGCACGCCACACGCGCGGTCCCCGGGACGCGCTCGGCCTCGCGCGCAAAGCGACGGCGCCCGGATCGCGCTCGGGCTCGCGCGCCGGGCGGTGGCGGCCCTACGGATGACGGGGTCCGTCGGCGGACCCCGCGCCCGGCGCCCGGCACGGGACCGCGCTCACTCGTAGCGCGTGCGCAGCGACTCCCGCTCCGTCTCCTCGATCTGTTCGACCGTCAGACCCGGCAGGCTGAGCTGGGCCAGCGTCACCTGGGCACTGCTCGGCTGGGCGTCGGCGGGCACCCAGCGTTCCGGCTGCCAGGCGTTGCCGCGCATCAGCGACTTGGGGCAGTGCGGGTAGGCCTGTTCGACCTGCACCACGATCGCCGAGACCGGCGGCTTGCCCACCGGGGTGAGCCGGCCGAGGAGCTCCGGGCGGGCCGAGACGCAGGCGCGGCCGTTGACGCGGAGCGTGGTCGTGCGGCCGGGGACGACGAAGAGCAGGCCGACGCGTCCGGTCTCCACCACGTTCCGCAGGGTGTCGAGCCGCTTGTTGCCCGTCGCGTCGGGGATCGCCAGCGTCCGCTCGTCCAGCACCGAGACGAACCCGGGCGGGCCGCCCCGCGGGGTCACGTCCGCCCGGCCCTCGGCGTCCGTGCTGCCGACGAACACCAGGGAGGCGCAGCCGATCAGCGCCCGGGCCTCGTCGGTGAGGTGGCCGGTCTCCTTGCGGACCGCGTTCTCGTTCGGCTCCGGGTACAGCTCGCGCAGTTGTTCCGTGCTGGTGAGGGCGTCCGCCCGCAGGGCGTCGAAGAGCAGGCCGGGGGTGGTCCCGGTGTCGGTCGTCATACGGACGACCCTAGAAGACGGCTCTGGTCCGGCGCAGGACTCCCCGTGATCCCGCGCGGCGGGCGTCAGCCGCCCGCGGACTCGTCCTGGCCGTCGACGTCGAGGGCCGCCCCGTAGAGCCGGGTGACCTTCAGACGGATGACCAGCCGTCGTTCGTCGACCATCTGCCGGAAGAAGGCGGCCTCGTCGTCCGGGCGGGCGAAGCGCGACATGACGTCGAGCAGTTCGCGGCCGACCGCGTCGCCGGGAACCGTCGTGACGTCCGACAGTTCGGTCTCGCCCTCGGCGACGGCGAACGACCAGACGTCGCCGCCCTGGACGTGGAGGGCGGCATGCGGGTCGCGGCGCAGGTGGGCGACCTTCACACGGCCGGCCGTCGTGGAGAACCGCAGCACGCGGGCGTCGGGGTCCCAGTGGTGGACCATCGTGCTCAAGTGCGGGTGGCCGCTGCGTCTCACCGTGGCGAGCGTGCCGAACAGCCCGCCGGCGAGCATCTGGGAGAGGGCGTCGTCGGAGAGGGAGCGGGGTCCCGGCCGTCTGGTCACGTCCCGGGGAACACCCGTGGTCCGGCGTTCATTTCCCCGGCATGCGTCAGGGGGCCCGCCGACACCCGGCGGGCCCCCTGCTCTCGCATCGTCGGGACGACAGGATTTGAACCTGCGACCCCTTGACCCCCAGTCAAGTGCGCTACCAAGCTGCGCCACGTCCCGATGCGACTCCCGCGGCGAACCGCGTGATCTCGCAGGTCAACCCTACCGTATGCGGAGGGGAGGGTGGGCGGGTCCCCACGGAGGCAGCCCTCACCAATGTCCTGTCAAATGGTTGACAGGACAGGCGGGCGGGCCCGAAGGTGGGCGGGCAGGACAGGACCCGGCCGGAGAGAGGCAGTCATGGTGGATGCGCTGGGCGTCGCCGTCGTCGGATTCGGCTGGATGGGGCGGGTGCACACCCAGGCGTACGCGCGGGTGGCGCACCACTTCCCCGGGCTGCCGCTGCGTCCGGAGCTGGTCACCGTCGCCGAGGAGGTGCCGGGGCGGGCGGAGGAGGCCGCCGCGCAGTTCGGGTTCGCGTCGACGACCCGCGACTGGCGTGACGTGGCCGCCGACCCGCGCGTGCGCGCGGTCAGCGTCACCGCGCCGAACTTCCTGCACCGGGAGATCGGCGTCGCCATGGCCGAGGCCGGCAAGCACCTCTGGATCGAGAAGCCGGTCGGGCTGACGGCCAAGGACGCCCGGGCGGTCGCGGACGCGGTCGCCGAGGCAGGTGTCCAGGGCGCCGTCGGCTTCAACTACCGCAACGCGCCCGCCGTGGAGGCCGCCCGCGAGCTGATCGCCTCCGGCGGGATCGGCACGGTGACGCATGCCCGCGTCCGGTTGTTCAGCGACTACGCGGCTCACCCCGAGGGCGCGCTGACCTGGCGCTACGAACGGGAGCGCGGCGGCAGCGGGGTGTTGGGCGACCTGGCCTCGCACGGCGCCGACCTGGCCCGCTTCCTGCTCGGCGACATCGCGTCCCTGACCGCCGACACCGCGATCTTCCTCCCGGAGCGGGCCCGCCCGGCCGCCGCCACCGCGGGCCACTCCCGTGCGGCCGGCGGCGAGCCGGGGCCGGTGGAGAACGAGGACTACGTGAGCTGCCTGCTGCGGTTCGCGTCGGGCGCGCGGGGCGTGCTGGAGGCCTGCCGGGTCTCCGTGGGCGAGCAGAACAACTACGGCTTCGAGGTGCACGGCACCGAGGGGGCGGTGTTCTGGGACTTCCGCCGGATGAACGAACTGGGCGTCAGCCGCGGCACCGGCTACCAGGACCAGCCGGTGAGCACCGTGTACGTCGGCCCGGGCGACGGCGAGTTCGGCGCGTTCCAGCCGGGCGCGGCCAACGCCATGGGCTACGACGACCTGAAGGTGATCGAGGCGTACCGCTTCCTGCGGTCGGTCGCCGAGGGCGTCCCGTACGGCGCCACCCTCGCGGACGCGGTGCACAGCGCCACGGTGCTGGACGCGATGGTGCGGTCGGCGGAGGACGGGGTGTGGGTGGACGTGCCCGGGTGACACGCCCGGCGGCCCCGGCCCTGGCGCTCACCCCGCCGCCCGTGCGTCCTCCTTGCGCCCCAGCCACACCTTGACCGGCACCAGGACCAGCCACCACCACATGGCGGCGGGCCCCACCAGCAGGGCCAGCGGAATGGACACCACGAACACCGCCACGGTGGCGCCCAGGTCGAGGGCGTAGAGGAACTCGTCGCGGACGGGTCCGGCGTCGCCGCGCAGCCAGGGCCGGCGGCTGATGACGGCGGCGAGGGCGAGATGGACGGCGCCGAGGGAGGCCACCGCCGCCGAGTAGATGACGACGGAGGCGCGTTCGTCGCCGTACTCGGAGACCAGGGCGGTGGGGAACGGCAGCAGCGCGGCGAGGCCCAGACCGAGGACGGTCAGCCAGATCACGTCGGCGTCCACCTGCCGCACCGGGCGGAAGAGGGCCCGGTGGTCGCGCCAGAAGCCGGCCAGCACGGCGAGGGTGATCGCGTAGGCGCCCAGGTTGGGCAGGAGGTCGCCGAGCGCCTCGTGGAACCCCTCGGAGTCCAGCCCCTGCGGCACGCGGAGGTCGAGGACCAGCAGGGTGATGGCGATGGCGAACACGCCGTCGGAGAGCGCCACCAGCCGGTCCGGCCCGCCTTCCGTGGTCGGTTTCCTCATGCGCACGACGGTAGGCACGGCGGGCCCGGCGCGGGGCGGTACACGCCCGGCGGGTCACCCGGCCACGGCGGGGGCGGGCATGTTGTAGGGGGTGACCACCTGGATCGCGGACGGCAGGGTGGGTCCGGCGGGCGGCAGCGCGCCGTGGGCGCGCATCACCAGGTGGCAGGCCTCGCGCAGGTCGTGCCGCAGGTCGTGGTGGAGGACGGCGGAGAGCCGGTGCTCGCGCAGCAGCCGGGTGTTGTCGTGGTCGAGGTCGTGGGCGATGAACACGGCGCACTCGCGTCCGGCGTCCTCGAAGGCGCGCAGGGTGGCGATGTTGCCGCCGCCGATCGAGTAGACCGCGCGGATCTCCGGGTCGCGTTCCAGGGCGGCGCGGACCAGGTCGTACTGGGTGGCGTCCAGGCCCTGGCCCTCGGCGATCTCGACGAGGGTGCGCCCGGGGTGCCGGGCGCGCATGGTGCTGCGGAAGCCCATCTCGCGCTCCTCCTCGTTGCGGAAGAAGCCGCTGGAGAGGCTGGTGAGCACGTTGCCGGGCCGGTCGCCGAGCCACTGGCCCATGAGGTAGGCGGCGGTGGCGCCGGCCGCGCGGTTGTCGCTGCCGACGTGGCCGACGCGGGCGCTGACCGGCAGGTCCGTCACCAGGGTCACGACGGGGATGCCGGCCGCCGCGAGCCGGCCGACGGCGGCGGTGACCTCGGGGACGTCGGGGGCCTTGAGGAGGACGCCCTGGGAGCCGCGGCGGGCGATCCGGTCGAGGACGGCGACCAGTTCCTCCGCCGGGCCGGTCTCCCGGAAGTGGAAGCGGGAGCGCACCACCGCCGGGTGCAGGGAGGGCAGTTCGGCCTCCAGGGCGGTGCGGACGGCCGTGGAGAAGCGCTCCGGCGACTGCATGACGATGTCCACCATGAACGTCCGGCCGACCAGGCGGACCTGGGTGCGCTGCCGGTCCAGGTCGGCGATGGCCCGGTGCACCTCACGCGCGGTGCTCTCCCGCACCCCGCCGCGGCCGTTGAGCACCCGGTCCACCGTGGCCTCGCTCAATCCGGCCTGACGTGCGATGTCCCGGATCGGGAACGGGTGGCCCATGCGACTGCTCCTGAGGGTTTTTTGATGGGTTCCTGATGGTGGTGCGAGGGGTTTGTTCTGACAAGAATGACATCACCCGCGTCGCTCCGTGACCCGAAGGGACGATTCCATGCCCGCATCGTCTTCCGTGCAGACCCCCGCGCCGGCCGCCTGGCTGTCGGAGCGGGACTGCGATCTGGACGCCTTCCGCGCCCTGGTCGAGCAGTCGACCGACGCCTCCTCCTACCCGCTGGCCTCCGCCGTCGAGCGGAACGTGCTGCTCTACGACGCCGAGCGGCTGGCGCTCGCCGACCGCCGCACCGCTCAGGCCGAGCTGGTCCGCGCCCTCGCCGACGGCCCCGGCATCGTGGTGATCCGCGGCGCGTTCTCCGACACGTCGGTGGTGGACCGGACCACCGCCGTGTTCGACGCCCTGATCTCCCAGCAGCGGGCCTCGGGCGCCGCCGCCGGCGACCACTTCGCCGCGCCGGGCGCCAACGACCGGGTGTGGAACGCCCTGGAGAAGGCCGCGCTGCACGACCCGGAGGCGTTCGCCGACTACTACGCGAACGACATGATCGCCCTGGTGTCCACGGCCTGGCTGGGCCCCGGCTACCAGGTGACTTCGCAGGTCAACGTGGTCAACCCGGGCGGCGCGGCGCAGACCGTGCACCGCGACTACCACCTGGGCTTCCTCTCCGACGCGGCCGCGGCCGCCTACCCGGCGCACGTGCACCGCCTCTCCCCCGTGCTCACCCTCCAGGGCGCCGTCGCGCACTGCGACATGCCCGTGGAGTCCGGGCCGACGATGTACCTGCCGCACTCGCAGAAGTTCGAGGCCGGCTATCTCGCGTGGCGGCGGCCCGAGTTCCACGCGTACTTCGAGGAGCACCACGTCCAGCTCCCGCTGGCCAAGGGCGACGCCGTGTTCTTCAACCCGGCGCTGTTCCACGCCGCCGGCGCCAACCGCTCGGCGGACATCCGGCGCGCGGCCAACCTGCTCCAGGTGTCCTCCGCGTTCGGGCGGGCCATGGAGACCGTGGACCGCGAGGCCGTGGTGGGCGCCGTCTACCCGGTGCTGCTGGCGCGCAAGGCCGAGGGCGCCTCGGAGCAGTGGCTGGAGAACGTGATCGCGGCGAGCGCCGAGGGTTACCCGTTCCCCACCAACCTGGACAACGACCCGCCGGTCGAAGGGCTCGCCCCGCCCTCCCAGGCCGACGTGGTGCGCCGTGCGCTGCGCGAGAGCCGGACCGCGCGCGCCCTGCGCGACGAGCTGCGGGCCTGTGCCGCGCGGCGCGCGAGCTGACCCGGAACCGGAAGAACCCGGAAGAGACCCGAAGGACACCGAAGGACACCATGGGACTTCTCGACGACAAGGTCGTCCTCGTCAACGGCGGCAGCCAGGGTGTGGGTGCCGCCGTCGCACGGGCCGCGGTGCGCGAGGGCGCGGTCGTGGCGGTCAGCGGCCGCCGCCCGGAACCGGGCGAGGCGCTGGTCGCCGAACTCGCCGGACAGGGCGGCAAGGCCATGTTCGTACGGGCCGACCTGGCCGACGCCGAACAGGCCAAGGACTCCGTCGCCCAGGTCGTGCGGGCGCACGGACGGATCGACTGCCTGGTCAACTCCGCCGGACTGACCTCGCGCGGCACGCTCCTGGACACCACGCCGGAGCTGTTCGACCAGCACGTCGCCATCAACCTCAAGGCGCCGTTCTTCGCCATGCAGGCGGCGGTCGCGGACATGGTGCGGCGTGCCGAGCCCGGCACGATCGTCAACATCATCACCTCGTCCGCGCACGGCGGGCAGCCGTTCCTCGCCCCCTACGTCGCCGCCAAGGCGGGCCTGATGGGCCTGACGCGCAACGCGGCGCACGCCCACCGGTGGGACCGGATCCGGATCAACGGCCTGAACATCGGCTGGACCGCGACCGAGGGCGAGGACGCCACGCAGCGCGCCTTCCACGGCGCCGGCGACGACTGGCGGGAGCGGGCCGCCGCGCGGCTGCCCCTGGGCAAGCTCGGCCAGCCGGACGAGATCGCCGACTTCGTGGTCCTGCTGCTGTCCGACCGGTCCGGGGTGGTCACCGGGTCCGTCATCGACTGGGACCAGAACGTCCTCGGCGGACTCGACTGACCCTCCCCCGGACCCGCCCGCACCGACCGGCCGCACCGACGGCACCACCCGCACCCAAGGAGCACCGCCCCATGCGCATCGGAATCCTCGGCCTCGGCCGCATCGGCGCCTTCCACGCCGAGACCCTGTCCGGGCTCGACGCCGTCGAGTCCCTCGTCGTCTCCGACCCGTTCGCGGACGCCGCGAAGGCCGCCGCGGAGCGCTTCGGCGCGCAGGTCGCGGACTCCCCCGAGGCGGTGCTCGCGGCCGGGGTGGACGGCGTGGTCGTCGCCGCCGCCACCGACGCCCACCCGGGGCTGATCACGGCCTGCGTGGAGGCGGGCGTCCCCGTCTTCTGCGAGAAGCCCGTGGCCCGCACCATGGCCGAGGGCGTCGAGGTGCTGAAGGCCGTCGCGGGCCGGGACGTGCCGGTGCAGATCGGCTACAACCGCCGCTTCGACGCCGGTTTCGCCGCCGCCCGCGCCGCCGTCCGGGGCGGAGAGCTGGGCACGCTGCACACCGTGCGGTCGACCACGCTGGACCCGGCGCCGCCGCCGGCCGGGTACATCGCGGCGTCCGGGGGCATCTTCCGGGACTGCTCGGTGCACGACTTCGACATCATCCGCTGGGTGACCGGCCGCGAGGTGACCGAGGTGTACGCGGTCGGCGGCAACCGGGGCGCCGGCTACATCAAGGAGGCGGGCGACGCCGACACCACCGGGGCAATCCTCACCCTCGACGACGGCACCCTCGCGGTGGTCTCCAACAGCCGTCACAACGCCCGGGGTTACGACGTCCGCATGGAGATCCACGGCTTCACCGACTCCATCGCGGTGGGCCTGGAGGACAAGCTGCCGCTGCGCTCGGTGGAGCCGGGCGTGACCTTCCCGGCCGGTGTGCCGCACGACTTCTTCATGGACCGCTTCACCGACGCCTACCGCGCCGAACTCGCCGCCTTCACCGAGGTCGTGGCGGGCGCCCGCCCGTCGCCGTGCACGATCGAGGACGCCCTCGAGGCCGGCTGGATCGCCGAGGCGTGCACACGGTCGCTGCACGAGCACCGTCCCGTCACCGTCGAGGAGGTGCGGCAGGCATGAGCGGGTCCGCTCCGCGGCCGTCGCGCACCGGGACACCGAGGGCCGCGCGGATCACCTAGCGCTCTCGTCGCCCCGGCTCGGGCGGGCGGCCGCCGCCTGGTCGCGGTGGCCGCCCGCGACCGCTCCCGCGCCGGGGCCTCGGCCGCCGCGCACGGCGTGGAGCGGCCCCGCGGCCCGTACGCCGAGCTGTTCGCCGGCCCCGCCGAAGGCGTTCGCCGGCCGGGCGCGCCGGCCGGGACCCGCGCCTCCCCGCTCGGCCACGCGGGCAGCACGGCCGCGGCGACCGCCGGGAGGGGCAGCGGGACGTGCCCGCGCGGGGCCGGCCGTACGGTCACGGCCGGCCCCGCGCGGGCACGCGCGTTCAGGCGTACAGCGGCGGCTTCTGTGCGAGGTCGACCTCCACCCGGACGCCCTGCTCCAGCGCCCGGACGCCTGCTTCGCAGACGGCCGCGGCGGCGTAGCCGTCCCAGGTGCTCGGGCCGGTGACCTCGCCGCGGCGGGTGGCGTCGACCCAGGCCTGGACCTCGTCGTCGTAGGCCTGGGCGAAGCGGTCGGTCCAGTCCTGGGCGATGGCGCCGCCCCAGCGGCCGGCCATGTGGGTGACGAGCTGGTGGCCGTCGCCGATGCGGGCGGTGCCGCGTTCGCAGACCGCCTCGGCCTGCACCTGGTAGCCGAAGCCGCAGTTGACGAAGATCTCCACGTCGGAGAGCGCGCCCCCGTCGGTCTCCAGGACGACGAACTGCGGGTCGCGCAGTCCTTCGGGGGCGCCGGAGGAGGGTGCGGGGCGCAGCACCGTCACGGCGGTGATCTCGTGGCCCAGCAGCCAGCGGGTGACGTCGACCTCGTGGGCGACGGAGTCGCTGATCAGCATGGAGCTGGTGAAGAAGGGCGGGCTGGCCACGTTGCGGTGCCGGTTGTGCAGCATCAGCGGCCGGCCCAGCTGTCCGCTGCCCAGCAAAGCCTTGAGGCGGACGTACTCGGTGTCGTAGCGGCGCATGAAGCCGACCTGCACCCGGCGGTGGCCGAGGGCGGTTTCGGCTTCCATCACGCGCAGCGCGGAGGCCGCGTCGGGGGTGAGCGGCTTCTCGCACAGCACCGGCAGGTCGTGCACGAACGCGGTGAGCAGCGCCGCCTCGTGGGCGGGCCCGGAGGAGGCGACGAGGACGGCGTCGACGTCCGCCGACGCCAACGCCTCGGCCGCGTCGGTGTGGGCGGTGCAGCCGTCGACGCCGGCCGCGACGGCCTCGGCCCGTTCCTCGTCGATGTCGACGACCGCGGCGACCCGCGCCCCGCTGATCACCCGGTCGATCCGCCGCACGTGGTCGGCGCCCATGCGGCCGGTGCCGACGACCGCGATGCCGAGGGGCTCGCGCCGGTTCATGTGTCGCCTCCGGTCCGGGTGAGGGTGGTCAGGCGCCGCAGGAGCGGAGGAACTTGCGGGTGCGGACGGCGATGGGCAGCGGCTTGTCCGGCTCGCACGGGTACATGTCCTGCTCGACGATCGCGAACAGGTCCACGCCCAGCTTCTGCGCGGCCGTGAGGACCGGACCCAGCTCCGGCACGCCGGCCGGCGGTTCGCACATCACCCCGCGCTGGACGGCGGGCCCGAAGGGGATCTCGTTCTTGACGACGTCGGCGAGGATCTCGGGGTCCACCTGCTTGAGGTGCAGGTAGCCGATGCGTTCGCCGTAGGTCTCGATCAGCTTGACGCTGTCGCCGCCGCAGTAGGCGTAGTGACCGGTGTCGAGGCAGAGGCTGACCAGGCCGGAGTCGGTGGAGTCGAGGAAGCGCTCCACGTGCTCCTCGGTGTCGATGTGGGTGTCGGCGTGCGGGTGGACGACGATGTCCAGGCCGTACGTCTCCCTCACCTCGCGGCCGAGGCGTTCCATGCCCCGGGTGAGGTGGCCCCACTGCTCGGTGGTGAGCTCCGGCGGCTCCAGGATCTCGGCGGTCTTGTCGTCCCGCCAGAAGGACGGGATGACGACCAGGTGCTTCGCGTCCATCGCCCGGGTGAGCGCGGCGACGCGGCTGACCTGCTCCCAGGTGGCGTCCCACTCGGACGGGCCGCGGTGCAGCCCGCAGAAGATGGTGCCGGCGGAGACGCTGAGGCCGCGCCGCTGCACCTCGTCGGTGAGGCGGGCCGGGTCGGTCGGCAGGTAGCCGTAGGGGCCGAGTTCGATCCAGGAGTAGCCGGCCTCGGCGACCTCGTCGAGGAAGCGCTGCCAGGGCACCTGCTGCGGGTCGTCGGGGAACCAGACGCCCCAGGAGTCGGGGGCGGAACCGACCCGGATGCGGTCGAGCGCGACTGCCATGTCAGGACGTCCCTTCCGGGGTTGCGGCCGTGGGTGCGCGGAGGTCGCCGTTTTCGGGGAGCCCCTCCGTGTCGACGCCGCGGACCTGCGCGAGCTCGTGCTTGAGCGCGGCCAGTTCCGCGCCGCCCGCCATGTGGTTGGTCAGCTCCTCGAGGCTGACCTCGCTGCGGTCGGCGCTGAGCTCCAGGGTGCCCAGGCGCAGCACGTTGAAGTGGTCGCCGACCATGTAGGCGTGGTGCGGGTTGTGGGTGATGAAGATGACGCCGAGGCCTCGGTCGCGGGCCAGGGCGATGTACTTCAGGACGACGCCGGACTGCTTGACGCCGAGGGCGGCGGTGGGCTCGTCGAGGATGAGGACGCGGGCGCCGAAGTAGACGGCGCGGGCGATCGCCACGCACTGGCGCTGGCCGCCGGAGAGCGTGCCGATGGGCTGCTCCAGGTCGTCCAGGACGATGCCCATGTTGCGCAGTTCCTCGTCGGCGGTCCGCTTCATGCGGTCGATGTCGAGGCGGCGCAGCGGCCAGGGGCCCTTGGTCATCTCGGAGCCGAGGAAGAAGTTGCGCCACACCGGCATCAGCGGGACGACGGCGAGGTCCTGGTAGACGGTGGCGATGCCCCGGTCGAGGGCCTCGCGCGGGGTGGAGAACCGGACCGGTTCGCCGTCGACGAGGAACTCGCCCTCGGTGTGCTGGTGCAGCCCCGAGACGATCTTGATGAGGGTGGACTTGCCGGCGCCGTTGTCGCCGAGGACGCAGGTCACCTTGGCCGGGTGGACGGTCAGGTCGACGCCGTGCAGGGCGCGGATGTTGCCGTAGGACTTGCCTGCGGCGCGGAGCTCGACCAGGGGGCGGTCCTCGCCGGCCGGGGTGTCCGTGCGGACGGCACCGTCGGTGCCGGTCGTCTTGTCGGTCATTGCGGTCACCTCCGGGTCGCCGTGCGCTGGACCCACAGATTGATGAGGACGGCGCCGAGCAGCATCACGCCGAGGAAGGCCTTGAACCAGTCGGGGTTCCAGCCGGCGTAGACGATGCCCTGCTGCACCATGCCGAACATGAAGGCCCCGAAGACCGGTCCGATCGCCGAGCCGTAGCCGCCGGTCAGCAGGCAGCCGCCGATGACCGCCGCGGCGATGTA
The DNA here is from genome assembly GCF_002899455.1 of Streptomyces sp. DH-12. GTDB lineage: Bacteria > Actinomycetota > Actinomycetes > Streptomycetales > Streptomycetaceae > Streptomyces. Next base: position 1,101,540 of record NZ_PPFB01000001.1, read on the forward strand.
GATGAGCTCCTGGCCCACGCCCTCGCCGGACTGCACGGTGTTGAAGGAGAACAGGTTGTGCATGCCGACGAACCAGGCGCCGAAGCCGACCAGCATGAACAGGGAGATCTTGGTGAAGGTGACGGGGACGCCGACCGCGCGGGCGCTGTCCTTGTTGCCGCCGACCGCGAAGATCCAGTTGCCGTACTTGGTGCGCAGCAGGACCCAGGTGGCGAGCGCGGCGAAGACGAGCCACCAGACGACGGTGATCTTCACCTGGACGCCGCCGACCTCGAAGCTGGAGGCGAAGAGCGCCTTGGCCTGGTCGAAGCCGTCCATGTCGCTGATGCTGTCGGTGGCGACGTTGCCGGTGACGAGCTTGGTCACCGCGAGGTTCACGCCCTGGAGGATCAGGAAGGTGCCGAGGGTGACCAGGAAGCTCGGCAGCCCGGTCTTCACCAGCATCCAGCCGTTGAAGAAGCCGACCGCGAGGGACACCACGAGGGCGACGATCACTCCCGCCCACACGTTCAGGGTGAGCTGGTAGCTCAGCATGCTCGCGGTGAGCGCGGAGGTGACGACGGCGACGCCGGCCGAGAGGTCGAACTCGCCGCCGATCATCAGCAGCGCCACGGGCAGCGCCATGATCCCGATGGTCGACGACTGGTACAGGATGTTCGCCATCGAGCTGCCGTCGCGCACCGGCGGGGCGGCGAACAGGAAGAACACCAGGACGGCGACCGCGCCGAGGAACACGCCGACCTCGGGCCGGGCGAGCAGCCGCAGCGCCAGCGGGCGCCGCGCGGTGCGGCCGTCCTTCTGCTGCTCGGGGCCGGGGGCCGGCGGCGCGGTCGCCGCCGGCTCAGCCTGTTGGGCCATGCTCATCACCGGGTGCCCTTCGCGGCGAACTGGGAGACCGCCTCGACGTTGGACTTGTCGACGAACGCCGGACCCGTCAGGACGGGCTGCTCGCCGCCGCCGCTGTAGTTGCCGTTGTTCTTGTAGAGCCACAGGCCGTCGACGGCGAGGTAGCCCTGGAGATAGGGCTGCTGGTCCACCGCGAACTGGATGTCGCCGTCCTGGATGGCGCCGGTCAGCTCCTTGTTCAGGTCGAAGGTGGCGACCTTGGCCTTGCTGCCGGCCTCCTCGACGGACTGCACCGCGGTGGGCGCGAAGGGCGCGCCGAGGGTGACGACGTAGTCGATGGAGGTGTCCTGCTTCAGCTTGGCGGTGATGGTCGACTTCACCGACGGCATGTCGGTGCCGTTGACGTTGAGGACCTGCGTCTTGCCCTCGAAGGTCTTCTCCAGGCCGGCGCAGCGCTGGGTGAGACCGATGTTGCCCTGCTCCTGGACGACGCAGACCGCGTTCTTCGCGCCGACCTCGTTGAGCTTCTTGCCGAACGCCTCGCCCGCGACGGTCTCGTCCTGCCCGAAGAACTCCAGCAGCCCGAGGTCCTTCCAGTCGCTCAGTCCGGAGTTCAGGCCGACGACCGGGATGCCGGCCGCCTCGGCCTTGGCTATGACGCCCTTGAGCGCGTCCGGCTTGGCCAGGGTGACCGCGATGCCGTCGACCTTCTGGTCGATGGCGTTCTGCACCAGGTTGGCCTGGTTGCCCGCGTTCGGGTCGGCCGAGTAGATGAGCTTGACGTTGTCCTTGTCGGCGGCGGCCTGCGCACCCTTGCGGACGATGTCCCAGAAGGTGTCACCGGGGGCCTGGTGGGTGACCAGGGCGACCGTCATCCGAGGCGTCGAGGCCTTGCCGGCCGAGGCGTCCGCTCCGCCTTCCTCGGCCTTCTTGCCGCCGGAACCGCTGGAACAGCCGGCGAGGGTCAGGGCGGCTGCCGCCGCGGCCGCGACGAAGGGTGCGACTCTGCGGGAGCGGGGGTGGGAAGAGCGGTCCATCAGTCCTGCACCTCACTGTGCTTCACGGGGGAAAGGGCGAGGAGTCCGAGAGTCCGGTGCCCGGAACCTCGGGAGTCCGGGGGTGTGTGCCATCACACACGGCGGTTCTGCTGGGACGCGATCCAATCCCCGAAACCGCCTGCTGTCAATACTTTGTTAAGACATCATTTCACGCGCTCGTCCGAATGTAAGTACAAACTATTGACACCGCCGCCCCTCGAGACCTACACCTGGGAGGCGGCAGGTCCCCGGAAACGCGTCCCGCCGTGGCAGGGCGTCCTGGCACCCGCATCCCCAGCAGCTCGAGGAGCGTCGCTCAATGGCCGACACACCACAGTATTTCGACCTGGTCACCATGGGTCGCATCGGGGTCGATCTTTATCCCCTGCAGACCGGGGTGCCGCTGTCACAGGTGGAGACGTTCGGGAAGTTCCTGGGCGGCTCGGCCGCCAACGTCGCGGTCGCCGCGGCACGGCTCGGCCGCTCCACCGCGGTGATCACCCGCACCGGGGACGACCCCTTCGGCGCCTATCTGCACGAGGCGCTGAAGGACTTCGGCGTGGACGACCGCTGGGTGACGCCGGTGGCCGCCTACCCGACCCCCGTCACCTTCTGCGAGATCTTCCCGCCGGACGACTTCCCCCTCTACTTCTACCGCCGCCCCAAGGCCCCCGACCTGGAGATCCACCCGCACGAGCTGGACCTGCCCGCGATCCGCGCGGCCGGCATCTTCTGGATCACCGGCACCGGTCTGAGCGAGGAGCCCAGCCGCACCGCCACCCTCCACGCCCTCCGGGCGCGGGCCAAGGCCGGCACCACCGTCTTCGACCTGGACTGGCGTCCCATGTTCTGGCGGGACCCGGACCAGGCCCGTCCGTACTACCGCGAGGCGCTGCGCCACGCCACGGTCGCGGTGGGCAACCTCGACGAGTGCGAGGTCGCCACCGGGGTGCGCGAGCCCGAGGCGTGCGCCGAGGCGCTGCTGGCGGCCGGCGTGGAGCTGGCCGTGGTCAAACAGGGACCGCGGGGCGTGCTGGCCGTGCACCGGGACGGCACGCGGGCCGAGGTGGAGCCGGTGCCGGTCGAGGTGGTCAACGGCCTCGGCGCCGGCGACGCCTTCGGCGGCTCGCTCTGCCACGGTCTGCTCTCCGGCTGGGACCTGGAGCGGACCATGCGCCACGCCAACGCGGCCGGCGCCCTCGTCGCCTCGCGCCTCGCCTGCTCGTCCGCCATGCCGACCGGGCCGGAGGTCGCGGACCTCCTCGCGCGGGCCGTGGAGCCGGACGCGGCGGGCCGCCCGAGCCAGTCCTGAACGGAGCCCTTCCTTGAACCTCAGCATCCCCGACCTCACCACGGTCCGTGCCCGGCATCCCGAGGCCGTCGCCGAGGCGGCCGCCCGCCGGGCCCGCCGTCCGCTGATCGGCGACAGCGGACGGCTGATGATCGTGGCCGCCGACCACCCCGCCCGGGGCGCGCTCGGCATAGGCGACCGGCGCCTGGCCATGGCCGACCGGGCCGACCTGCTGGAACGCCTGCGCGTCGCGCTGTCCCGGCCGGGCGTGGACGGGGTGCTGGCCACCGCCGACATCCTGGAGGACCTGCTGCTGCTCGGCGCGCTGGAGAACAAGGTCGTCATGGGGTCGATGAACCGCGGCGGCCTCGCCGGGGCGTCCTTCGAGATGGACGACCGCTTCACCGGGCACCGCGCCGAGGACATCGCCCGGCTCGGCTTCGACGCGGGCAAGCTGCTGGTGCGGATCGACTACGACGACCCCGGCTCGCTCGCCACCCTGGAGTCCTCCGCCCGTGCCGTCGACGCGATGGCCGCACACCGGCTGCCGGTGTTCGTGGAGCCGTTCATCTCCCGCCGGGTGGACGGACGCGTCCGCAACGACCTGTCCGCCGAGGCCGTGACCCGGTCCATCGCCATCGCCTCCGGACTGGGCGGCACCTCCGCCTACACCTGGCTGAAGCTGCCGGTCACCGAGAACGTGGACGACATGGCGGAGGTGCTGCGCACCTCGACGCTGCCGGTGGTGCTGCTCGGCGGCGAGGTCGGCGACCAGGAGGCGGCCTACGAGCGGTGGGGCAAGGCGCTGCGGCTGCCCACCGTGCAGGGCATGGTCGTCGGCCGCTCCCTGCTCTACCCGGCCGAGGGCAGCGTGGAGACGGCGGTGGACACCGCCGTCGGCCTGTTGTGACAAGCCCGTACGACGACGTACGCAGACGGAGGCACCCATGACCCATCACCTTCCCGCGGGCGAGGCCGCGGCCGGCCCCTATGCCGTGGACGTGAGCCCGCGGACCGCCGGCTGGGGCTACTCGAGCCTGCGGGTGCTCGAGCTGCCGCCGGGCGGCACGCACGCCTTCGACACCGGTGACAGCGAGTGGATCGTGCTGCCGCTGAGCGGCGGCTGCACGGTCGCCTCGGACGACGACCTCGGCCACGAGGAGTTCGGACTCACCGGACGGACGAGCGTGTTCGACGGCGTGACCGACTTCGCCTACGTGCCGCGCGACGCCCGGGCCACCGTGTCGTCGGCGGCCGGCGGGCGGTTCGCGCTGACCGGCGCCCGCTGCACCCGGCGGCTGCCCGCGCGTTACGGGCCGGCGTCGGACGTGCCGGTGGAGCTGCGCGGCACCGGGAACTGCTCCCGCCAGGTCAACAACTTCGGCGCGGCCGTCCCCGCCGGAGGCGGTGACGGACAGGGTTTCGAGTGCGACAAGCTGATCGCGGTCGAGGTGCTCACCCCGGGCGGCAACTGGTCGTCCTTCCCGCCGCACAAGCACGACGAGCACCGGCCGGGCGAGGAGTCGGTGCTGGAGGAGATCTACTACTTCGAGTTCGCCGCCCACGACGGCACGCCGGGCCTCGGCTACCAGCGGGTCTCCCCGTCCGGTCCGGGCCGTGACACGGACGTGCTGGCCGAGGTGCGCGACGGCGACGTCGTCCTCATCCCGGACGGCTGGCACGGGCCGTCGATGGCGGTGCCCGGCCACCACATGTACTACCTGAACGTCATGGCGGGCCCCGGGGCCGAACGCGCCTGGCTGATCTGCGACCACCCCGACCACGCCTGGATCCGCGACACCTGGCCCCAGCAGCCCGTCGACCCCCGACTCCCCCTCTACACCGCACCGGAGAGGTCCGCATGAGCGCCACCACCCGCCGACTGACCACCGCCCAGGCCCTGGTGCGGTTCCTGGCCGCGCAGTACACCGAGCGGGACGGCGTGCGCCGCCGGCTGATCGCGGGCACCTGGGGCATCTTCGGTCACGGCAACGTCGCCGGTCTCGGGCAGGCGCTGGTCGAGTACCGCGACGCCATGCCGTACCACCAGGGCCGCAACGAGCAGGCCATGGTGCACGCGGCCGTCGGGTACGCCCGCCAGCTGAACCGGCTCTCCGCGCAGGCGGTGACGACGTCCATCGGCCCCGGCGCGACCAACCTGGTCACCGGCGCCGCGCTCGCCACGGTCAACCGGTTGCCCGTGCTGCTGCTGCCCGGCGACTACTTCGCCTCCCGCGCCGCCGACCCGCTGCTCCAGCAGCTGGAGCACCCCGTCGAGGCCGACGTGTCGGTCAACGACACGCTCCGCCCGGTGTCCCGCTACTTCGACCGGGTCACCCGCCCCGAGGCGCTGATCGCGTCCGCGCTGAACGCGATGCGGGTGCTCGCCGACCCGGCCGAGACCGGCGCCGTCACCCTCGCGCTGCCGCAGGACGTGCAGGCGGAGGCGTACGACTGGCCGGAGGAGTTCTTCGCCGAGCGGGTGTGGACGGTGCGCCGGCCCGCCCCGGACCCGGTGGAACTGGACGCGGCCGTGGCGGCGGTGCGGGCGGCGCGCCGGCCGTTGATCGTCGCGGGCGGCGGGGTGCACCACAGCGAGGCCGAGGGCGCGCTGCGGGCGCTGGTGGACGCCACCGGCATCCCGGTCGCCTCCACCCAGGCCGGCAAGGGCTCGCTGCGCCACGACCACCCCGCCGACCTGGGCGGCATCGGCCACACCGGCACCGCCGTGAGCGACGCGCTGGCCCGCGACGCCGACGTGGTGATCGGCGTCGGCACCCGCTACACCGACTTCACCACCGCCTCCGGCACGCTGTTCCGCGACCCGGACGTGCGGTTCGTGAACCTCAACATCACCGGCTTCGACGCCCACAAGCTCGCCGCGCGCACCCTGGTCTGCGACGCGCGCACCGGCCTGGAGCGGCTCGCCGAGGCACTGGCCGGGCACCGGGTGGACGCGGCGTACGAGGCGGAGTACCGGGCCGGGAAGGAACGCTGGGACGAGGTCGTCGCGGCCGCCCTGCGCGCCGAGGACGACACCGCCGTGCCGACCCAGACGCAGGTGCTCGGCGCGCTGGACGCGGTGGTCGGCGACGACGACGTGGTGATCAACGCGGCCGGCTCGCTCCCCGGCGACCTGCACAAGCTGTGGCGCGCCCGCAGCCCCCGCCAGTACCACCTGGAGTACGGCTACTCCTGCATGGGCTACGAGATCCCGGCCGCGCTGGGCGTCCAGCAGGCCGCGCCCGGCACGCCCGTCTGGGCGCTGGTCGGCGACGGCACGTACCTGATGATGCCCACGGAGATCGTCACGGCCGTCCAGGAGGGACTGCCGGTCAACGTGGTGCTGGTGCAGAACCACGGCTACGCCTCCATCGGCGGCCTGTCGGAGGAGACCGGCGGCGAGCGCTACGGCACCGCCTACCGGTTCCGCGCCCCCGACGGCTCCTTCACCGGCGCCCCGCTGCCGGTGGACCTCGCGGCCAACGCGGCCAGCCTCGGCATGGACGTGCTGCGCGCGAAGACGGTGCGGGAGCTGCGCGGCGCCCTCGCCGAGGCCCGTGCCTCCCACCGTCCGACCTGCGTCTACGTCGAGACCGACCCGACGCCGACCGCTCCCCCGGCCGAGGCCTGGTGGGACGTGCCGGTCGCGGAGGTCGCCACCCGCGAGCCCGCGCGGAAGGCCCGCGAACGCTACGACGCCCAGGTCGCCGGGCGCCGCCGCCACCTGTGAACCCGTCCCCCGCGCCCCGTCCCGGAGCCCCGACAGGAAGGCACGTCCATGGCGAAGACCGGTGACCCCGCACGCGCCGCGGCCGGCCCCGCGCTGCACTCCCTGGACTTCGCCCTGGACCGGGGCAGTCCGGTGCCGCTGTACTACCAGCTCGCCCAGCAGCTCGAAGCGGCGATCTCGGACGGGGTGCTCGCGCCCGGCGACCTCCTGGGCAACGAGGTGGACCTCTCCGTGCGCCTCGGCCTGTCCCGGCCCACCGTCCGCCAGGCCATCCAGTCCCTGGTCGACAAGGGGCTGCTGGTGCGGCGGCGCGGGGTGGGCACGCAGGTGGTGCACAGCCAGGTGCGCCGCCCCCTGGAGCTGACCAGCCTCTACGACGACCTGGAGGCGGCCGGGCAGGCCCCGACCACGGAGGTCGTCCGCAACGAGACCGTCCCGGCCCCGCCCGGCGTCGCCGCCGCCCTGGGGCTTCCCGAGGGCGGGGAGGTGATCGTGCTGGAGCGGCTGCGCCGCACCCACGGCCTGCCGGTCGCCCTGCTCGGCAACTACCTCCCGGCCGGCCTGCTCGACCTGGACGGCGCCCGGCTGGAGGCGACCGGCCTGTACCGGATGATGCGCGCGGCCGGCATCACCCTGCACAGCGCCCGCCAGACGGTAGGGGCCCGCTCGGCGACCGCCGAGGAGGCGTCCCGCCTGGACGAGGAGGAGGGCGCGGCGCTGCTCACCATGCGGCGCACCGCCTACGACGACACGGGCCGGGCGGTGGAGTACGGCAGTCACCTCTACCGCGCGTCCCGGTACTCGTTCGACTTCCAGCTGCTGGTCAGACCGTGACCCCGTGAACCGGGAGGCGGCCCCGGCTCGTCCTGATCGTCAGGATCGATCACCCGGACCGATCACCCGGACGAGCGGAGGGAGCGGCGGTGGACCTCGTGACCTCCCGCCCGGTACGGGGGCGGGTGCCGGCGGCCCTCGCCGTGCTGACGGCGGGGCTGCTGGCGTTCCACCGCGCGGTACCGAACACGCCGGGCCGGGTGGGGAGCCTGCTGGAGTCGTTCCTGCCGTGGCTCGGCCTCGTCGTCGTCCCCCTGTTCCTCCACGGCCTCCTGCGCCGCGCGCCCGCCGCACTGGTGGCCGTGCTGCTGCCCGTCGCGGTGTGGACCCGCCTCTTCGGCGGGCTGCTGCTGCCCGCGGACGCGGCCGGGCCGCCCGACCTGGTCGTGGTGCAGCACAACGTCGCCGACGACAACCCCGACCCGGCGGGCACCGCCCGCGCCCTCGTCGACGCGGGCGCGGACCTGATCGCGCTGGAGGAACTGGCGCCGGACGCGCTGCCGGCGTACGAGCGGGTCCTCGGCGCGCGCTATCCGCACCACGTGGTGCGGGGCACCGTCGGGCTCTGGTCGCGGCACCCGCTGAGCGGCGCGCGGGCGGTGGACATCAAGCCGGCGGACCTCACCGAGCCGTGGAGCCGGGGGCTGCGGGCGGTGGCCGGGACTCCGCGCGGCGAGGTCGCGGTGTACGTGGCGCACCTGCCGTCGGTGCGGATCGGGCCGGGGGGCCTGGCGTCCGCCCGGCGGGACGAGAGCGCCGTCCTGCTGGGACGGGCGGTGGCGGCCGAGCCGCTGGACCGGGTGATCCTGCTGGGCGACCTCAACGGCACGGTCGACGACCGGGGTCTGGCGCCGCTGACGTCCCGGCTGGAGGTGCCGCGGCGCGGGTTCGCGTTCAGTTTCCCCGCCGGGCTGCCCCTCGTGCGGATCGACCAGGTGATGGCCCGCTCGGCGGCCGTCGGCCTCCTCCGCGCCCTGCCCGCCACCGGGAGCGACCACTTGCCGGTGACGGCCCGGATCACGCTCCGCTGAGACGGCCCCTACGACGAAGGCCGTATCGGAGAACTCCGATACGGCCCGACGACCTGCTGCGTCGCACGTCGGGACGACAGGATTTGAACCTGCGACCCCTTGACCCCCAGTCAAGTGCGCTACCAAGCTGCGCCACGTCCCGGTGCGCGTCGCGCGGGTGAACCGCGTGATCGCGCGATGAGCACTTTACCGCACATCCGGCGCCGGACCGAAGCCGGGCGGGGAGTCGGACCGTGAGCGGTGCGGTGAGCGGTGCGGTGAGCCGGGGCACAATCGGCCGTATGGGCACCACGGACAGCACATCCACGGACAGCCGGTCCACCGGCCGCGCGGTCGCCGGGCGCGACCGCGACGAGGAGGGACGGGCGCGCAACGCACGCCCGAGGGACGGGCTCGGGCGGCCCCTGCCGTACGGCGAGGAGGGCGTGCCCCGGCAGCCGGAAGGAGTGGTGCGGCGGCCGGAGGAGAGCGTCGCCGAGGCGCAGCGGCTGCTGGACGAGGGCAAGCCGTTCCACGCGCACGAGGTGTTCGAGGACGCCTGGAAGTCGGGTCCCGAGCGGGAGCGGGAGCTGTGGCGGGGGCTGGCCCAGATGGCCGTCGGGCTCACGCACGCCGCACGCGGGAACGTGACCGGCGGGGCGCGGCTGCTGCGGCGCGGGGCGGGCGCCGCCGAGGAGTGGGCGGCGGGCGCGGAGAGCCGGCCGCACGGGATCGACCTGCCCGGGGTGATCGCCTGGGCGCGGGAGCTGGCGGCGGAGGTGGAGCGCGGGGACGCCGGTCCGCCGGACCCGGGTGCGCGTGCCCCCCGGCTGCGGGGCACCGCCTGACCCGGGGGTGCGGTGCGGGCGCGTCCGGGGGCGTGCGGCAGACTCGGGGCGTGCGGACTCTTCATGTGATCGGTATCGGCGCGGGCGACCCCGACCAGCTCACCCTGCAGGCGGTCAAGGCCATGCGGGACACGGACGTGTTCTTCCTCCTGGACAAGGGCGAGGCGAAGGCGGACCTGACCCGGTTGCGCCGGGACATGCTGGAGACGCACCTGGCGGACCGTGCGTACCGCGTCGTCGAGGCGCGTGACCCGGAGCGGGACCGCTCGGCGGGCGGCACCGCCTACTCCCCCGCCGTCGGCGACTGGCGCAGCGCCCGCGCCGACATCTACGAGCGGCTGATCACCGAGGAGCTGGGCGAGGACGAGACCGGCGCGTTCCTGGTGTGGGGCGACCCCTCGCTGTACGACAGCACGCTCGGCATCCTCGAGGAGGTGCGGGAGCGGGGCACGGTCGCCTTCGACCACGACGTCGTACCGGGCGTCAGCAGTGTGTCGGCCCTCGTCGCCCGGCACCGCACGGGACTCAACCGGGTGGCGCGCCCGGTGCAGATCACCACGGGACGGCGGCTGGCGGAGGAGGGATTCCCCGAGGGGGTGGACGACGTGGTGGTGATGCTGGACGCCCACCAGCGCTTCCGCGCCTTCGCCGGCGAGGACGTGGACATCTACTGGGGCGCCTACATCGGCACCCCGGACGAGATCCTGGTCTCCGGTCCGGTCGCCGAGGCCGCCCCGCGCATCGAGCGGCTGCGCGCCGAGGCGCGGGAGCGCAAGGGCTGGATCATGGACACGTATCTGCTGCGCCGCTCCCCCGGCGAACGCTAGGTCCCGCGGGTCCGCGCGAGGACGCCGTCCAGCCGGCGCAGCACCGCCGGCACGTCGGGGAGCGCGGTGACGCCGTCGGGCAGGGGCGGGCGGCGGACGACGACGACCGGGAGGCCGAGGTCGCGGGCGGCGGTGAGTTTCGCCGAGGTCGCCGCGCCGCCGCTGTCCTTCGTCACCAGCACGTCGACGCGGTGCTCGCGCAGCAGGGCCGTCTCGTCGGCCGCGGTGAACGGGCCGCGCGCCAGCACGACGTGGGTGTGCGGGGGCAGCGGCGGCTCGGGGGGTTCGACCGACCGTACGACGAAGCTCAGTTCCGCGAGTCCGGCGAAGGCCGCGAGGCCGAGACGCCCGGTGGTCAGGAAGACCCGGCGCCCGAGTCCGGGCAGCAGGGCGGCGGCCGCCTCCAGGGAGGGGACCGGGTGCCAGCGGTCGCCGGGGCCGGGCCGCCAGCCGGGGCGGCGCAGCACCAGCAGGGGCACCCGCGCGGCGGCGGTGGCGCGGGCCGCGTTCGCGGTGATCGTCGCGGCGAACGGGTGGGTCGCGTCGACGACGGCGTCCACGCCCTCCTCGCGCAGCCAGGCCGCCAGTCCCTCCGGGCCGCCGAAGCCGCCCACCCGCACCTCGCCGTCGAGCGCGCCCGGCCGGGTCACGCGCCCGGCGAGCGAGGTCGTGGTCCGGGTGCCGGGGCGGGCGGCCAGCGCGGGGGCCAGCCTGCGCGCCTCGGTGGTACCGCCGAGAATCAGCACGTGCGGGGACATGCGCCGAGCGTACGGGCCGGGGCCCGGACACCGGGCGGCGGCCCGTCCGCCGGTGATCACCGTCGGCCCGCATGCCCGTGCGTCTTCGCCCTACGATGACGCCGGGCGACCTAAGGAGTCATGGCCGTGGACTGGAGCATGCGGGGCTATCACGCCCAACGGTGGGCGGCGCGGGGGGCGTTGCTCGCGGCGGCGCTCGCGGTGGCGACCCCCCTGGTCTACGGCGGGCTGCGCGGACTGCTGCTCCTGGTGCTGGGGGCGGCCGGGCTGGGGCTGAGCGCGGCGGCCCTGTGGTGGACGCTGACGTTGCGCGGGCCGCTGCGGTGGGGGGCCGCACTGGTCGCGGTGTGCGTTCCGGCGGGTCTGCTGACGCTGTTCGCGGTGACGCTGTTCTGGGCGCTGCTGGTGTCGCTGGCGCTGTGGGCTCTGGCGGTGTGGAGCGGCAGGTACGCGCTGCGCGGGACCGGCGGGCACGCCCCGGTGCGGGAGCGGCGGCTGCCGCCGCCCCGGAAGCCGGTGCTGATCATGAATCCGCGGTCGGGCGGCGGCAAGGTGGGCCGGTTCCGGCTGCGGGAGAAGGCGGAGCGGCTGGGCGCGCGGGTGGTGCTGCTGGAGCCGGGCAGGCAGCACGACGTCACGGAGCTGGCGCGGGCCGCCGTGGCGGACGGCGCGGACCTGCTGGGCGCGGCGGGCGGCGACGGCACGCAGGCGCTGGTCGCGGCCGTGGCCGCCGAGCACGACATCCCGTTCCTGGTGATCAGCGCGGGCACCCGCAACCACTTCGCGCTGGACCTCGGACTGGACCGGGGGAACCCGGCGGCGTGCCTGGACGCGCTGACGGACGGGGTGGAGCTCCGGGTCGACCTCGGGTTCGCCGGGGACCAGCCGTTCGTGAACAACGCGTCGTTCGGCGCGTACGCGGCGATCGTGCAGAGTCCCGCGTACCGCGACGACAAGCTCGGGACGAGTCTGGAGATGCTGCCGGACCTGCTCACCGGGCAGCAGGGGCCCCGGCTGGTCGCCCGCGCCGGGGACACCACGCTGACCGCGCCGCAGGCGGTGCTGGTCAGCAACAACCCGTACCGCACCGGCGACCCGTTCGGGCTCGGGCGGCGCGAGCGGCTGGACTCGGGGACGCTCGGCGTCCTCGGGGTGAGGGTGGAGGGCGCGATCAGCGCCGCCGCGCTGCTGCTGAACCCGGACCCGGCGGGGCTGACGGTGCTGACGGCGCCGGAGGTGGTCGTCGAGGCGGACCGGGACGAGATCGAGGCGGGTGTCGACGGCGAGGCGATGGTGCTGCCCGCGCCCGTGCGCTGCCGCATCGCGGCGGGTGCGCTGCGGGTCCGCGTGCCGCGCAAACGGCCCGGTGTCGCCCCGGGCCCGCCCCGGCTGGACTGGCGCCGCCTGCGCAAGCTGGCCGCGACAGTCGGCCGCACGGCGGCCCCGAGCCACCTCCACCGGCCCCGCCGCACGTCACGGCGCCTCGAGGCGCCCGACCGCCTGGAGACGGCGACACCGGGCGGCCCGCCCGGCCCCTGACCCCGGACCGGCCGGACGGGCACGCCCGAGCGCCGGAGGCACGCACGCGCGAAGCCCGCACCGGCCCCACGCGCGCCCGGGACCTTCCGCCGTCCGGGGCCTGGAGCCCGGCCGCTCAGCGCAGCAGCAGCTGCAGTCCCCCCGCCACCGTCGCCGCGATGACCAGGTGTTCGAAGAGCCGCTGGTTGATCCGGGTCACCGCCCACGTGCCGAGGAACGCGCCGGGCACCACGAACAGCACCAGGGCCGCGTCCAGCAGCAGCGAGTCCGCGTCGATGAGGCCGAGCCCCGCGCTGAACGGCAGCTTGGACGTGTTGACGATGAGGAAGAAGAACGCCGAGGTGCCCAGGAAGCCCAGCTTCCGGAAGCCCGCGGAGAGCAGGTACATCGACATCACCGGGCCGCCCGCGTTGGCGACCATGGTGGTGAAACCGCCGAGGACGCCGTAGGACCGGGCCTTGGCACGGCCCGCCCGGGTGGTGACCCCGTCGGGTTCCGCCTCGGCGTCGGCGCGGCGCCGGCGCCACATCGTCACCCCGGCCATCAGCAGCAGGATCGCCCCGATCGAGGTCCGCACGATCCTGTCGTCCGCCCACATCAGGAAGACGGTGCCGACGACCACGCCCGCCGCGACGGCCGGGAACAGCCGCCACAGGGTGGGCCAGTGGGCGTGCCGCCGGTAGGTCAGCACGGCGAGGACGTCCCCGGCGATCAGGAGGGGCAGCAGCACGCCCGTGGACTCCCGGGCGGGCAGCACGGCGGCGAACACGGCGAGACTCACCGTGTTCGCGCCGCTGACGGCGGTCTTGGAGAACCCGACGAGCAGGGCCGCGAAGGCCAGCGCGGCGAATTCCCAGCCGGTGAGGTCCCAGAGGGTCATGGTGTTCATGCGGCGACCGATGTTACGTGCGGGCACCGGCCGCCGGTGCGGCGCGTCCCGCCGGGTGACCGCCGCGGCGGCCGTCCGTCAGTGCCGTTCGACCAGCACCGCGCTGCCCTGCCCCACGCCGACGCACATGGTGGCGAGACCCCGTCCGGCGCCGGTGCGGCGCATGCGGTGCAGCAGGGTGGTGAGGATGCGGGCGCCGGAGCAGCCCAGCGGGTGGCCGAGCGCGATGGCGCCGCCGTCGGGGTTCACCCGCTCCGGGTCGATGCCGAGCTGGTCGACGCAGGCCAGGGCCTGGGCGGCGAACGCCTCGTTGAACTCGGCCTCCTGCACGTCGCCGATGTCCCATCCCGCGCGGGCGAGCACCTTGCGGGTGGCGGGGACGGGGCCGATGCCCATGACGTCCGGGTGGACGCCCGCGGAGCCGCCGGCGACGTAGCGGCCGAGCGACTCCAGGCCCAGGTCGTTCAGGGCCTGTTCGCTGACCAGGATCAGTCCGGCGGCGCCGTCGTTCATCGGGGAGGCGTTGCCCGCGGTGACCGAGCCCCCGGCGCGGAACACCGGCTTCAGCCGGCCGAGCTTCTCGAGGGAGGTGTCCTCGCGGACGCACTCGTCGGCGTCGACGACCACGCCGTCCGGTCGGGTCACCGGCAGCAGTTCGTCGTCGAAGTGGCCGTGTCTGCGGGCCTCGGCGGCACGCCGGTGGCTGCGCAGGGCGAACTCGTCCTGGCGCTCGCGCGTGATGCCGTACCGGCCGGCGACCTCCTCGGCGGTCTCGCCCATGGCCAGCAGACCGTGCAGTTCCTTCATCGCCGGGTTGACCAGCCGCCAGCCGAGCCGCGTGTCGTGCGTCTCGACGCGGTGCGGGAGGGCCTCGTCGGGGCGGGGCAGCACGAAGGGGGCGCGGCTCATGGACTCGGAGCCGCCGGCGATCACGATGTCGGCCTCACCGGCCGCGATGGTGCGGGCGGCGGTGGTGACGGCCTCCATGCCCGAGGCGCACAGGCGGTTGACCGTGGCGCCGGGGACGGACTCGGGGAGGCCCGCGAGCAGGGCGGCCATGCGGGCGACGTTGCGGTTGTCCTCGCCGGCCTGGTTGGCGGCGCCCCAGTGGACGTCGTCGACGCGGGCCGGGTCCAGCGCGGGCACGTCGGCGACCAGACCGCGGATCACCGCGGCGGCGAGGTCGTCGGGCCGTACGCCGGAGAGGGCTCCGCGCAGTTTGCCGATGGGGGTGCGGCGGGCGGCCGCGAAGTGGACGGGACGCACGAGGGACTCCTGATCCGGAAGCCGACGGCCGGGCTGCCAATCGGCGGCTCACTTAATTAGCACCGCTAGTTTCGGACTATAGACCGCCCGGCCCCTCCCCGGGAAGATCCTGGAGGTCACGGCCGGTCCTCCCGTACCGCCGACCGGGTTTGTCCCGGTGGGCCGGGGTACCCGCGCGTTCACGGAGTGGTCGCGGAGCGCGGCCCGCGCGGCGGCACCGCACGCGGGTCCCGCCCTCGCGCCACGAGCGCATCGACTGGGAGGAACACCACTTCATGACCGTCGTGAGGAGCACACTTCCGGACGAGGCCCGCCGGATCTCCGGCGAGGCCCTCCAGGAGACCCTGATCGACCTGCTCGGCCTGTCCCTGATCGGCAAGCAGGCGCACTGGAACGTCGTGGGGCCGCGGTTCCGCTCGGTCCACCTGCAGCTGGACGAGGTGGTCTCGGCCGCGCGCACGCACGCGGACACGGTGGCGGAGCGCGCCTCGGCGCTCGGCGTGCCGCCGGACGGCCGCCCGGAGACGATCGCCAAGGTCTTCTCCCTGCCGGCGCCCGCGGAGGGCTGGCTGCGCGACTCGGAGGCCGTCGAGGTGATGACGGACGCCCTGGGCGCGGCGATCACGCGGCTGCGTGAGCGCATCGACGCCACCGAGAAGGCCGACCTGGTCACGCAGGACCTGCTGATCTCCATCACCGCCGACCTGGAGAAGCAGCGCTGGATGTTCGAGGCGGAGAACCACCCGCGGGAGTCCTGAGACGCCCCCGGGCGCACGACGTACGGGAACGAAGGGGCACATGATGAGCGACGCCCTCGAGGTGGACGCGCTGTGGGAGGACTTCCACCGCGTGGTGAACATGACGTCGGCCGAGCTGGCCGCCTGGCTGCGGGTCAGTGACGCCGGCGAGACGACGGAGCCGCTGCCGGACCGGGCGGGCGGCGAGACCGGGCAGCGCGTCCTGGCCATCCTGCAGAAGCGCCGCACCGACCTCACCGAGGACGACCTGCGGGTGATGGAGGAGGTCGTGGACACCGTCACCGGCGAGACCGACCTGGAGAACGAGCCGGCGGCCGAGGACGCGGACCGCCGCCACCGCCTGATGAGCCTGGGCCACGACCCGCTCAAGGCGTGACCGTGGCAGGCCGCGACGACGAACGGGCCGTGGTGCGCGCCCTCGTCGACGCGCACGGCGAGACGTACGCGCACGAGGCGGGCATCACCCTGCGGAACACCCCGCAGCCGCTGTACCGGCTGCTGGTGCTCGCCCATCTGCTCAGCGCCCGCATCCGGGGGCCGGTCGCCGTGGCCACCGCCCGTGCCCTGCACGAGGCGGGGCTGCGCGACCCCCGCCGGATGGCAGCGGCGTCCTGGCAGGAGCGGGTCGACGCCCTCGGCCGGGGCGGCTACCGGCGCTACGACGAGCGCACCGCCACCCAACTCGGCGAGGGGGCCGAGCTGTTGCTCGGCCGCTGGGGCGGCGACCTGCGCCGGCTGCGCGCCGAGGCGGACGGCGACGTGGACGAACTGAGCCGCCTGCTGCGGGAGTTCCCCGGTGTCGGTCCCTCCGGCGCGGCCATCTTCCTGCGCGAGGTGCAGGCGGTGTGGCCCGAGGCGGGTCCTCAGGTGGACGCCAAGGCGCTGCAGGGCGCCGGGCGGCTGGGGCTGCCGCAGGACCCGGACCGGCTGCTCGGCCTCGCGGGCGGGACGGAACCGGCCGTGCTGTCCTCGGCCCTGGTGCGCGCGGCGCTCGACAAGGACGTCGTCGAGGACACCCTGCGCGAAGCCGCGGCGCGCTGACCCCCGCTCACCTTCCTCACGGGTCGCCCCGTTCCACGGGGCGACCCGTTCCGTTCCCGGGACAACGTGATCACCGCGATGCACAATGGCCGGGTCGGTCCGTACGGGCCGGACGCGGGCGAGGGAGAGGGAGAGACCGTTGAGCGAGAGCCACACCCCGACGAGCGGCTCGGCGAGGCTGAACACCGGTGTGGCGCACAACGCGCGCGTGTGGAACTACTGGATCGGCGGCAAGGACAACTACGAGGTCGACCAGCAGGTCGGAGACCACGTCGCGTCGATCATCCCGGTCATCCGGGACATCGCCCGCGCGGACCGGGAGTTCCTGGGCCGCGCGGTGACGTATCTGGCACGCGACCGCGGGGTGCGGCAGTTCCTCGACATCGGCACCGGACTGCCGACGGCGGACAACACCCACGAGATCGCGCAGCGCATCGCGCCGGACGCGCGGATCGTCTACGTCGACAACGACCCGATCGTCCTCGTCCACGCCCGGACGCTGCTGACCGGCACGGCCGAGGGCGCCACCGACTACATCGACGCCGATGTGCACGACCCGGACGCCATCGTGGCACGGGCGTCCGCGACGCTGGACTTCTCCCGGCCGGTCGCGGTGATGCTGCTCGGCATCCTCAACTTCGTGTCGGACACGGACAAGGCCCGGGAGATCGTGCGCCGGATCATGGCGGCCGTGCCCTCCGGCAGTTTCCTGGCGCTCACCCACCCCACCTTCGACCCCGAGGTGGGCGGAGAACTCCAGGTCCCCGCGATGGAGTTCTGGAACGCGAACGCCACTCCCCCGATCACCGCCCGCGGCGCGGCGGACATCACCGCGTTCTTCGACGGACTGGAGCTGGTCGAGCCCGGTCTCGTCTCCTGCTCGCAGTGGCGCGCCGAGCCCGGGTCCCCTCTGGTGGTCCCCCAGTACGGCGCGGTGGCCGTGAAGCCCTGACCCTCGAAAGTATGATCAAACAATGTCTGACATGACCGAGACCACGCCGGGCTGGCTGTCCTCCGACGACCTGGAGCAGGCACGCGCCCAGATGCCGATCCTGTACGTCGAGGCCGTCCCCGTGCGTGTGGACGACAGCGGTGAGGTCACCAGCGTCGGTCTGCTGCTACGCATCGGGCCCGACGGGACGGTCAGCCGGACCCTGGTCTCCGGCCGGGTGCTGCACCACGAGCGGGTCCGCGACGCGCTGCTGCGTCATCTGGAGAAGGATCTCGGACCGGTGGCGCTGCCCCGGGTGCCGGCGTCGTTGCAGCCGTTCACGGTCGCGGAGTACTTCCCCACCCAGGGCATCACCCCGTTCCACGACCCCCGGCAGCACGCGGTGTCGCTGGCGTACATCGTGCCGGTGACGGGTGACTGCCGGCCCCGGCAGGACGCGCTGGACCTGGTGTGGTTCACCCCGCAGGAGGCCGTGTCGCGGGCGGTGCAGAGCGAGATGCCGGGCGGGCACGGAGTGCTGCTGAAGCAGGCGCTGGCGCACGCGGGCTGCGTGATCTGAGGCGTACCGGCGTCCGGACCGTCCCGCGCGGAGCGGTCCGGACGCCGCGGGATCAGCTCTGCGGGTGCGTGAGGTTGGCGCCGTCCGACGGGTCGAAGACGTGGGCTTTCGACAGGTCCAGGCGCAGGTCGACGGGCGCGCCCTCCCGGGCGCGGGTGGCCGCGTCCAGCCGGGCCACGATCTGCTGGTCCGCCCCGGCGCCGGTGTCCTTCAGGCCCGAGTCCTTGGCCAGCTCGTCCAGTTCGGCGGTGCTCACCGGGCCGCCCTCGGCGCTGAAGTAGACGTACGCGTCGGAGCCCAGGGACTCCAGCACGTCCACGGTGACGGTGACGACCGGGCCGTCGGTGTCGCGGGCCAGGCTCGCGTCCTCGAACGCCTCGGGCCGCAGCCCGACGATGACCTCGCGGGGGGCGTCCCGCCGCTGGAGCTCCCGGCGCATGCGGTCGTCCAGCGGCAGGTCGCCGAGCGGGGTGCGCAGGGTGTCCGGGGTCAGGGAGGCCTGGAGGAAGTTCATCGCCGGGGAGCCGATGAAGCCGGCGACGAACAGGTTGCGGGGCGTGTCGTAGAGCTCGGCGGGGGTGCCGACCTGCTGGACCACGCCCTGGCGCATCACGACGACCCGGTCGCCCAGGGTCATGGCCTCGGTCTGGTCGTGGGTGACGTACACGGTGGTGGTGCCCAGGCGGCGCTGGATGCGGGAGATCTGGGTGCGCATCTGCACGCGGAGCTTGGCGTCCAGGTTGGACAGCGGCTCGTCCATGAGGAACGCCTTGGGGTCGCGGACGATGGCCCGGCCCATCGCCACCCGCTGGCGCTGTCCGCCGGAGAGGTTGGCCGGCTTGCGGTCCAGGAACTCGACGAGGTCGAGCACCCGGGCGGCCTCCTCGACCTTGCGGTCGATGGTGTCCTTGTCCACCTTGGCCAGCCGCAGCGGGAAGCCCATGTTCTCCCGCACGCTCATGTGCGGGTAGAGGGCGTAGCTCTGGAACACCATGGCCACGTCCCGCTCCTTGGGCGCGAGGTCGTTGACGACCTGCCCGCCGATGCGCAGGGTGCCCTCGGTGATGTCCTCCAGGCCCGCGATCATGTTCAGGGTGGTCGACTTGCCGCACCCGGACGGGCCGACCAGGATCACGAACTCGCCGTCGGCGATGTCGAGGTCCACGTCCCGCACGGCGAGGGATCCGTCGGGATAGCGCTTGGTGACTCCCTCGAGGACGATCTCGGCCATGGATGCTGCCTCCTTGCCGTCGGGCTCATCCCTTGACCGCGCCGGAGGTGAGGCCGGCGACGATCCGCCGCTGGAAGAGCAGGACGAAGATGATGATCGGGACGGTGATCACCACGGCGGCCGCGGCGATCGATCCGGTGGGCTGCTGGAACTGCGAGCTGCCGGTGAAGAACGCGATCGCGGCGGGTACCGTGCGCGCGGACTCGGTGGAGGTCAGCGAGATCGCGAAGAGAAAGTCGTTCCAGCAGAAGATGAACACGAGGATGGCGGTGGTGAACACGCCCGGCGCGGCGAGCGGCACGATGACCATCCGGAACGCCTGCGCGGGCGTCGCCCCGTCCACCTTGGCGGCCTTCTCCAGGTCCCAGGGGATCTCCCGGAAGAACGCCGACAGCGTGTAGATCGCCAGCGGCAGCGAGAAGGTCATGTACGGGATGATCAGCCCGGGCCAGGTGTCGAAGATGCCGATGCTCCGCTCGATGTTGAACAGCGGGGACACCAGGGAGATCGGCGGGAACATCGCGATCAGCAGCGACATCCCGATGAGCACCTGCTTGCCGGGGAACCGCAGCCGGGCCACGGCGTAGGCGGCCATGGTGCCGAGGATGACGGCGATCACCGTGGCGATGAGGGCGATGCCGATGGAGTTGACCAGGGCGCGGGTGAACTCGGAGGTCCGGAAGATCCCGCGGTAGTTCTCCAGGGTCCAGTCGGTGGGGATGTAGTTGCCGTCGGTGAGGGTGCTGGGGTCCTTGAACGACAGTGCGACGATCCACCACACCGGGAACAGGGCGTACAGCACCACCACGGCGTTGACGACGCCCCACCGCGTCGCGTGCGACCTGCCTGCGGCGGCCATCAGCGCCTCACCTCCGCGCCCGGTGCGGCGGCGCCGAACAGCTTGACGAAGGTGAAGGCGATGATCCCGACGCAGAGGAAGATCAGGACCGAGATCGCCGACCCGATGCCCAGGTTCAGCGCGGTGAACAGGTTGTCGTAGCCGAGGATGGACAGGGATCCGGTGCCGTGGGCGCCCGCGGTCAGGACGTAGATGTTGTCGAAGATCCGGAAGGCGTCCAGGGTGCGGAAGAGGAGGGCGACCAGGATCGCCGGCTTCATCAGCGGCAGCATCACCTTGGTGAACCGCTGCCAGGGGGTGGCTCCGTCGACCATCGCGGCCTTCAGTGTCTCCTCGGGGACCAGGGCGAGGCCGGCGAGCAGCAGCAGCGCCATGAACGGGGTGGTCTTCCACACCTCGGCCAGGATGATCAGCCACAGCGCCGGCCACTGCTCGGTGAGCGGGGCCTCCCCGCTGGGCAACAGCTCGGCGAGGTAGCCGAGTTCGGGGGTCCAGGCGTACTGCCAGGAGAACGCGGCGACGACGGTGACGATGCCGTACGGGATGAGGACGGCGGTGCGGACCGTGCCGCGCGCGAAGATCGTGCGGTGCATGACCAGGGCGAGGCCCATGCCGAGGACCAGCTCGATGGCCACGGACACGACGGTGAGGAACAGCGTGACCCAGAAGGCGTCCCACCAGAACGGGGAGGTCAGCACCGCCCCGTAGTTGCTCAGGCCGATGAACTCGGCGCGGTCCGGGAACCGCAGGTCGTAGCGCTGGAGGGACAGGTAGACCGCGTAGCCGATCGGGTAGGCGGTCACGGCGAGCATGACGGTCACGGCCGGCGCGCACAGCAGCCAGCCGAGCCGCCGCTCCTGCCGGGCGCCGGCCGACGGCGCCCTCCTGGCCTTCGCCTCGTCCTTCGCCGGCTCTGCCATGGTGCTCACGGGATCACACCCTCGGATCGCAGGGCCTCGTCGATCTGCTCCCTGATGGTGGAGACCGCGCTCTCCGGCTCGATGCCGGAGGGCGGGGACAGGGTGTGCGAGACGACGATCGACACGTTCTGGTAGGCGGGGGTGAGCGGCCGTACGCTCGCCGACTCCAGGGAGGCCAGGACCTCCTTGGAGAAGGGGTACTCCTTCATGAACTCCGGCTCGTCGTAGATGGCGCGCAGGGTGGGCGGCAGTCCGCCCTTGAGCGCCGCGGCGAGCTGGTTCTCCCGGTCCCGCAGACACAGGGCGGCGTCGAAGGCCAGGTCGGGGTGGCGGGAGTAGGCGCTGACGGCGAGGTCGATGCCGCCGATGGTGGGCCGGGAGGGGCGGTCGGCGTCCACGCGGGGGTAGACCGCCCAGCGGAAGTGCTCGAACAGCTCGGGGTTGTTGCTCCTCATCGACGGATAGACGAAGGGGTAGTTGATCTCGAAGGCCGCCACCCCCGACTCCATCGCCAGCCGGTTCTGGTCCTCCATCTGGTTGGGCAGGGAGGGGTCGGCGGCCGGCGAGCGGGCGAGGTCCCGCATGATCGAGGCGGCCCGCACGGCGGGCGGGCCGAGGGACGGCTCGGTGGCGCTCGGGTTGAGGATGGAGCCGCCGGCGCTGTTGACCAGGGAGTTGAACCAGACGGTGAGGCCCTCGTACTGGGCGCCCTGGATCTCGACGTAGTGCGGCTTGCCCTGCCGGGCCAGGTCGCGGGACATGTCCAGCATCTCGGCCCAGGTCGTGGGCGGGGTGGGCACGAGGTCCTCGCGGTACCAGAGCAGCTGGATGTTGGTGTTGTACGGAACGGCGTAGAGCCTGTCCTTCCAGGTCGCCGTCTGCAGCGGCACCTCGAGGGTGCCCTCGGTGGCCCGGCGCTCGTTCTCGCCGGTCCACTCGCGGATCCAGCGGGCCTCGGCGAACTCGGCGGCCCAGGTGATGTCGAGGCCGAGGATGTCGAGGGAGTCGTCCTCGGCGGCGAGCCGGCGCACCAGCTGCTCGCGCTGGCCGTCGGCCTCGCGGGGCAGCCTGTTGTAGACGATCCGGTAGCGGCCCCCGGACTCACGGCTGCACCGGTCGGCGGCCTCCTGGAGGGCGCCGGAGTCGTCGGGGAAGTTGTACCAGTTGAGGGTGGGGCGGGCCCCCTCGTCGTCACCGCCGCAGGCGGCGAGCGTCGAGGCGAGCACGGTCAGGGCGAGCAGCGCCCGCGCGCGTCGCGGCCTTCTGTGACGTCCGCACCTCGCGTGCACTCGCTCCACACCCCATTTCCCAGGCGGTGCCGCGGACGTCCGGAACCGCGACGGTGTCTCCCGGCGGAACGTTAGAGAGCGAAGAAAGCGACATCAAGGACATACGCGGACGATTCGTCCGGCTGTGTCGAGCGCGAGGGGGCGGCGGGCACGGGAGGAGGGGACACGGAAGAGGCCGCCTCGGGTGATCCCGAAGCGGCCTCCGACGTCCGTCACGTCGGGACGACAGGATTTGAACCTGCGACCCCTTGACCCCCAGTCAAGTGCGCTACCAAGCTGCGCCACGTCCCGTTGCCCGTCTGACCTGGGGATTCCCCCCGGCCGAACGCGCACGGAAACCATACCGCACTCGGCACGGTGATCGCGCATCCGTTTTCTCGCGCCCGGCACCTCCGGGCGACACTTGACCTCAAGTTCACTTGAGGTCGCACGATCGACGGCATGACGATCACCGAACAGCGCACACAGACGTACGGATACACCGAGCTCCCCGGCCTGATGGAGCTGATGACCGGTGACGAGAAGCACGGGCCGGCGGCGACGTCGACGCTGGACGTGCTGTGGGTGCTCTACGACCGGGTGCTCCGGGTGGACCCGGGGAGCGCGGACGACCCCGGGCGGGACCGTTTCCTGCTGTCGAAGGGGCACGGGCCGATGGCGTACTACGCCGTGCTCGCCGCCAAGGGGTTCCTGCCGGTGGACTGGCTGCCCGGCTTCGGCTCGTACGACTCCCCGCTCGGTCACCACCCGGACCGGACGCTGGTGCCGGGCGTGGAGATCGGCAGCGGATCGCTGGGGCACGGGCTGCCGATCGCGGTGGGCACGGCTCTGGGGCTGCGCGCGCAGGGCCGGCCCGGCCCCGCGGTGTGGACGCTGATCGGGGACGCCGAACTGGACGAGGGCAGCAATCACGAGGCGATCGCCTTCGCCGGTCCCGCGGGCCTCGACCGGCTGCACACGGTCGTCGTCGACAACTCCTCGGCGTCCTACGCCCGTCCGGGCGGGATCGCCGCGCGGTTCGAGGCGGCCGGATGGTCCGCCCGCACGGTCGACGGCCGCGACCACGAGGCGCTGTACGCCGCGTTCACCGCCCCGCACCCGGGCAGGCCGCACGTCGTCGTCGCCCGGGTCGAGCCCAAGGACGCATGAGCGCCCGGCCCCGCTCCCGTCACCCCACTCAACGAAAGGACGATTCCCGTGGACAGCATGCGTGATCGTTTCGCCCCTGTCGTCACCCGGCTGCTGGACGAGGACCCGCGGGTCGCCGTGGTCCTCGCGGAGGTCGGCGCGGACCGCTTCGACGAGGCGCTGCGCCGCCACCCGGACCGGGTGGTCAACGTCGGCATCCGGGAGCAGTTGCTGGTCGGCGCGGCGTCCGGAATGGCGCTGACCGGGCTGCGGCCCGTGGTGCACACCTTCGCCAGCTTCCTGGTGGAGCGGCCGTTCGAGCAGGTCAAGCTGGATCTCGGGCACCAGGGCGTGGGCGCGGTACTGGTGAGCGCCGCCGCGTCCTTCGACTGGCCCGCCGGCGGCTACACCCACATGGCGCCGGGCGACGTGGCGCTGCTCGACACCCTGGACGGCTGGACCGTGCACGTGCCGGGTCATCCGGACGAGGCCGAGACGCTGCTGCGGCACGCGGTGGCCGCCGGTGACGACAAGGTGTACGTACGGCTGTCGCTGCAGTCGAACGCGGCCGGCCGGCCCGTGGACGGGCGGCACTTCCTCACCGTCCGGGAAGGGCGCGCGGGAGTGGTGGTCGCGGTGGGGCCGATGCTGGACCCCGTGCTCGCGGCGACGGAGGACATGGACGTCACCGTGCTGTACGCCACCACGGTGCGCCCCTTCGACGCGACCGCGCTGCGCCGGGCCACCGCGACGGCGGGAACGGACGTCGTGCTGGTGGAGCCGTACCTGGCGGGCACCTCGACGGGCGCGGCGAACGACGCGCTGGCCGACGTGCCGCACCGGGTGCTGGGGCTGGGCGTGGGGCGGGGGGAGCTGCGGCGCTACGGGCAGTTCGACGAGCACCTCGCGGCGCACGGTCTGGACGCGCGGTCGCTGCGCGAACGGATCGCCCGGTTCACCGCCGGGAGCGTGCCCGTCGGCGTCTGACCCGCTGCTCGGGCACGGGACACGCGCGGTGCGGCCGCCGGGACCCCCCTCCGGACCCGGCGGCCACGCGTGATCGGGATCATGCCACGGGGCACTGACAACCGGATGGGGCCGCTGGCCCCGAAGCCCTCAGCCCTCCGGCGCCAGCCCCAGCCGGGGGTGCGCCTCGAGCAGCCGGGACGGCGCCGCCTGCCGCCAGGAGTCGGCGAGGATGTCGCGCAGCTCGCCCTCGCCCTCCAGCGCCGCCAGCCGGACCCTCACCCACGCGAACTGCGCCTCATGGCCGGCGATCCAGAACTTCTCCGGCTCGGCGAGGGCCAGTTCGTCCCGCTCCTCCTTCGGGCAGCGCACGGCGATGGACGTCTCGTCCTCCGGCAGGGTGGCGAACATCTTCCCGGCGACCCGGAACGTGGGCATGCTCCAAGCGGTCTTCTCCGTCGTGTCCGGCAGGGACAGGGCGATCCGTCGTACGTCTTCGGCATCCGGCATGGCAGGCACGGTAGCGGCCGCCACCGACAATCACCCGGGGGGAGGCGACGGCAGCCGCTTGTAGTAGAGCGTCGTGGACCGCAGCACCCCGCCCGGGTCCGCCGCGTAGTCCGGGATCGCACCCGCCTCGGTCCAGCCGGACGCGCGGTACAGGCGCTCGGCGGGGCTGCCGGTCTCGGTGTCCAGGTGCAGCAGGGTGATGCCGTCCGCGGCCGCCGCCTCCTCCGCGACCGTCAGCAGCCGGCGTCCGAGCCCCTTCCCGCGGGCCGTGCGGTGCACCATCAGCTTCACCAGCTCCGCGCGGTGCCTGCTGTTGGGCTTGTCGGCGGGCAGGGCGAGGCTCACCGTGCCCAGCACCCGGCCGGGTTCCTCGTACGCCGTCCACACCGCGAGCCGGCCGGCGGCGACGGACGCGCACCGCTCCGTCCACCAGGCGGTCGCGGCCGCGCGGCCGAGCGGGGCGAGGAAGCCGACGGACGCGCCCCCGTCCACGGTGTCGGCCAGCAGCTCGGCCAACGCGTCGGTCATGCCCAGCAGCCGGGCGGCGTCAGGGCGTTCGACGATCACGGCCGCACCACCGCCACCACGTACCGCACGTCCTCGGGGCCGGGGCAGCGGAAGCGGGTGGGACCCCAGACACGCAGCCGGAGGCAGTCGCCCTCGCCGAGGCGGTGCTCGGTGTCCCCGTCGGTGACGGCGAGGGCGCCTTCGAGCACCCAGATGTGCTGTTCCAGACCGGGGACGGGCGGCCGGTCGTAGGGGATGTCCGCGCCGGCGGTCAGGCGTCCCTCGACGAGTTCGCCGCGCAGTCCCGCGTGCGGCGGGGACACGGAGCGGCGGACGAAGCCGGAGGCCCTGTCCTGCCACACCGGCTGGCGGGCGGCGCGCACCACGGGCGCGGGCTCCGCCTCGATCTCGCTGAGCAGCTGGGACATGGTGCGGCCGTAGACGGCGCAGAGGCGGTTGAGCAGGGAGGCGGTGGGGCTGGTCTCGGCCCGCTCGGCCCGGGAGAGCGTGGACCGGCTGACTCCGCTGCGTTCCGCCAACTCCCCCAGGGACCAGCCGTGTTCGGCCCGGAGCTCGGCCAGCCGGGCGCCCAGGCGCACATCGACGGGATCGGGGGCGACCCGTTCCTCCTGTTTCATATCCGGGACGATATCCCGGATAAGAGCGGCCCGGAAGGGGCCCTCAGGCGTCTCCGGCGGCCGCGCGCAGCGCGTCGAGCACCGGGCGGATCAACGGGTGTCCCTCCGCGCCCCGGCGCACGGCGGCGAACACCCGGCGCGTGGGCGCCACCCCGTCGACCGGACGCACCACCACACCCGTGAGGTCCATGCCGCGCAGCGCCGACCGGGGCACCAGGGCCACGCCCACGTCGGCCGAGGCGAGGGCGACGACCGCGCGGAAGTCGTCCGAGGAGTGTTCGAGACGGGGCTGGAACCCGGCGTTCTCGCAGGCCAGCACGACCACGTCATGGCACGGGTTGCCGGGGTACGGGCCGATCCAGGGGTCCTTGGCCAGCTCCGCGAGCGGCACCTCGGGGCCGTCGGCCAGCCGGTGGGTGACGGGGACGACCGCGTCGAACGGTTCGGCGTACAGCGGGACGTGGGTGAGGCGCGGGTCGTCGGCGGGCGGCGCCCCGCGGTACTCGACCGCCACGGCGACGTCGACCTGCCGGTCCAGGACCATCGGCAGGCTGGCGTCGCCCTCGGCGTCCTGCACCCGGATGCGGATGCCGGGCGCGGACCGGGCGAGGCGGGCCACCGCGGGCACGACGACCTGCGCGATGCCGGTGGCGAAGGCGGCCACCGTGACGGTGCCGGCCTCCCCCGCCCCGTACGCGGCCAGCTCGGCCTCGGCCCGCTCCAGCTGGGCGAGGACCGCGTGGGTGTGGCTGAGCAGGATCTCCCCGGCCGGGGTCAGCCGTACGCCCTTGGCGCCGCGCTCGACCAGGCGGTGGCCGGTCTCCTGCTCCAGCGCGGTGAGCTGCTGGGAGACGGCCGAGGGGGTGAGGTACAGCGCGGCGGCCGCCGCGGTGACCGTGCGGTGGTCCGCCACCGCACGGAGGATGTGGAGCCGCCGCGCTTCGATCATGGGATCGATTGTCTCAAACGGAGCGGGGCGCGACGCTCAGCCGTCGAGCTCCGCACGGGCCGCGACGAAGGCGTCCACGGCGCGGTTCACGTCGTCCGTGGAGTGCGCCGCCGAGAGCTGCACGCGGATGCGGGCCTGGCCCTGCGGCACCACCGGGTAGGAGAAGCCGATCACGTACACGCCGCGCTCCAGCAGCAGCTCCGCCATGCGTCCGGCGCGGGCGGCGTCGCCGATCATCACCGGGGCGATGGCGTGGTCGCCGGGGAGGATGTCGAAGCCCTCCTCGGTCATCCGGCGGCGGAACAGGGCGGTGTTCTCGGCCAGCCGGACGCGCAGGTCGTCGGCCGACTCCAGCAGGTCGAGGACCTTCAGCGAGGCGGCGGCGATCACCGGGGCGAGCGTGTTGGAGAACAGGTACGGACGCGAGCGCTGGCGCAGCAGGGCGACGATCTCGGCGCGGGCGGCCACGTAGCCGCCGGAGGCGCCGCCGAGGGCCTTGCCGAGCGTGCCGGTGATGATGTCGACGCGGTCCATCACCCCGTGCAGTTCGGGCGTGCCCCGGCCGCCGGGGCCGACGAAGCCGACGGCGTGCGAGTCGTCGACCATGACCATGGCGCCGTACTGGTCGGCGAGGTCGCAGATCTCGTCGAGCGGGGCGACGTAGCCGTCCATGGAGAAGACGCCGTCGGTGACGATCAGCGTGCGGCGGGCGCCGCCCTCGGCGGCCTCCTTCAGCCGGCGCTCCAGGTCCGCCATGTCGCGGTTGGCGTAGCGGAAGCGGCGCGCCTTGGACAGCCGGATGCCGTCGATGATCGACGCGTGGTTCAGCGCGTCGGAGACGACCGCGTCCTCCGGGCCGAGCAGCGTCTCGAACACGCCGCCGTTGGCGTCGAAGCAGGAGGAGTAGAGGATCGTGTCCTCCTGGCCGAGGAACGCCGACAGCCGCGCCTCCAGCTCCTTGTGCACCTCCTGGGTGCCGCAGATGAAGCGGACGGACGCCATGCCGTAGCCCCAGCGGTCCAGGGCCTGGTGGGCGGCGGCGATCACCTCGGGGTGGTCGGCGAGGCCCAGGTAGTTGTTGGCGCAGAAGTTGAGGACCTCACCGGGGCGGCCGCCGGCGGTGACGTTCACGGTCGCGGACTGCGGGGTGCCGATGACGCGCTCCGGCTTGTGCAGGCCGGCGGCGCGGATCTCGTCGAGGGTGGCGCGCAGGTCGTCGCGCACGGTGTCGAACATACGGGGCTCCTGAGAAGGCGGATGGGTTACGCGGTCCAGTCGAGGATGACCTTGCCGCCCTTGCCGCCTGCGGCGTCCTCGAAGGCGGCCTCGAAGTCGCGGTAGGCGTAGCGGCCGGTGATCACGGGGGCGAGGTCGAGCCCGCCCTCCAGCAGCACCGACATGGCGTACCAGGTCTCGAACATCTCGCGGCCGTAGATGCCCTTGATGGTGATCATCGAGGTGACGACGCGGGCCCAGTCGACCGGGAACTCCTCGGCGGGCAGGCCCAGCATGGCGATGCGGCCGCCGTGCGTCATGTTGGCGATCATGTCGCGCATCGCCTCGGGGCGGCCGGACATCTCCAGGCCGATGTCGAAGCCCTCGCGCAGGCCGAGGGTGTGCTGCCCGTCGGCGATCGTCGACTCGGCCACGTTCAGCGCCAGCGTCGCGCCGATCTTGCGGGCGAGCTCCAGGCGCTCCTCGCTGACGTCGGTGATGACGACGTTGCGCGCGCCGGCGTGCCGGGCCACCGCGGCGGCCATCAGGCCGATGGGTCCGGCGCCGGTGATCAGGACGTCCTCACCGACGAGCGGGAAGGACAGCGCGGTGTGCACGGCGTTGCCGAACGGGTCGAAGATCGCGGCGACGTCGAGGTCGACGGGGACGCGGTGCACCCACACGTTGGTGGCGGGGAGCACGACGTACTCGGCGAACGCGCCGTCGCGGCCCACGCCGAGACCGACGGTGGCGCGGCACAGGTGGCGGCGGCCGGCCAGGCAGTTGCGGCACTTGCCGCAGACCAGGTGGCCCTCGCCGCTGACCCGGTCACCGGGCTTGATGTCGTCGGGGACGTCCCGGCCGGTCTCCACGACCTCGCCGACGAACTCGTGCCCGAGGACCAGCGGCGTGTCGATGGTCTGCCGCGCCCAGCCGTCCCAGTTCCGGATGTGCAGGTCGGTGCCGCAGATACCGGTGCGCAGCACCTTGATCAGCACGTCGCCGGGTCCGACGGCGGGCTCCGGGACGTCCGTGAGCCACAGCCCGGGCTCCGCCTTCTGCTTGACCAGCGCCTTCAACGCTACGGCTCCTGAGGGTGAGTCCCGGGTCCGGGCATGCCGAAGCGGCCCGGTCCGGGAAGAGGAGTGGAATCGCACTGCAATCTGCCGTACGACACCCTCACCGGTCCATCGAGGATTTCTTAAGCGCTGCCACAGCTTTGCTTCACGCGTCACCCGTCCGGGCGCGGTCCCGTGACGGCGTGCGGCCGAGGCGCCGTCGCGGCGTCCGGCCGAGGGGGTGTCACAGCGGCCGCCCGTCGCTCTCCCTGCGCCGCAGCCGGGTGACGAGCTCCGCGGCCTGTGCCTTGATGGCGGCGAGGCCGGGCTGTCCCCAGCCGCGGGGCCGGACGTCGCTGACCGCCACGGTGCCGAGCACCATGCCGGTGCCGTCGGTGAGCGGCGCCCCCATGTAGGAGCGGACGCCGAACTCGTCCACCACCGCGTTGCCCGCGAACCGCGGGTAGTCGCCGACGTCCTCCAGCACCAGCGCCTTGCCGCGGGCGATCACGTGCGGGCAGAAGCCGTGGTCCCGGGGCAGCGCCCGGCCCAGCAGGGCGCCGGTGCCGTCGCCGCGGAGGACCGGGGCGACGCCCGGGGTGTGCAGGCCCGCGAAGAACTGCCCGTGCTCGCCGGGGAGGTTGACCACGGCGTAGGGCGCCCCGGTGAACTCGGCGAGGCCGCGGGCGAAGGCGTCGAGTTCGGGATCGGGGTGCTCCCCCAGTCCCAGCCGGCGCAGCCTGCGGGCGCGCTCCGGCGCCTGCCGGTCCTCCGGGGTGAGCAGCAGCCGACCGGCCGGGCGGGGCGGGTCGTAGCTCATGGGCGGGCTCCCGGGGCGTGGGCGACGTTCATGGAGGGGCTCCGTGAGGGGTGCGGGGATCACATGGGGGCGCCGTACCCCGTGGGTGTGGCGGGGGCGTGCGCGATGAGGTGGCGGACGAGGGTGAGCAGGGTCTGCACGCCGGAGCTGGAGATCCGGGCGTCGCAGCGGACGACGGGCACCTCCCCGGGGAGGTCGAGGGCGGCCCGCACCTCCTCGGGGGCGTAGCGGTACGCGCCGTCGAACTCGTTGACGGCCACGATGAATCCGAGGCCCCGCTGCTCGAAGAAGTCGACCGCGGCGAAGCACTCCTCCAGGCGCCGGGTGTCGGCGAGGATCACCGCGCCGAGCGCGCCCTCGCACAACTCGTCCCACATGAACCAGAAGCGTTCCTGGCCGGGCGTGCCGAACAGGTACAGCACGTGTGCGGCGTCGAGGGTGAGGCGGCCGAAGTCCATGGCCACGGTGGTCTCGACCTTGTTCTCGATGCCGTCGAGTCTGTCGGTGGCGGCGCTGACGGTGGTCAGCAGTTCCTCCGTGCTGAGCGGCGCGATCTCGCTGACCGCGCCGACGAAGGTGGTCTTGCCCACCCCGAACCCGCCCGCCACCAGGATCTTGAGGGCGGTCGGGAACAGGTCGTCGCCGTGCCCGGCGCCGTCGGCCCGGTCAGAGCTGTCGTCGTAGTCCATCGAGCACTGCCTCCAGAAGGGCCCGGTCCGTGGGGTGGTGGTGGAACGCGGGGGGTTTGTCGGTCAGCGCCCCCCAGTCGACGAGGTCCGCCAGCAGCACCTTGGTGACGGCCACCGGCAGCCCGAGATGGGCGGCGACCTCGGCGACCGGGACGGGGGCGCGGCACAGGTCGAGGGCCTGCGCGTGCTCGGGGCCGAGGTGACCGAGCGGGGTGGCGCCGGTGGCCCGCACCTGCGACATGAGGTCGAGGGCGACGGTCGGCCGGGTCCGGCCGTCGCTGACCGTGAAGGGGCGCACCAGCCGGCCGGCCGCGTCGTCGAGCCACGGCCCGTCACCGGCCGCCCGCACGCTCAAGGCCTCATCGCCGGGGGCTCGGCACCCTGCTGCCGGGGAGCGGTCATCAGGTACGGCCGGACGGACTTGACCAGCATCGCCATCTCGTAGCCGAGCACCGCCGCGTCGGCCTCCCGGCCGGCCGTCACCGCGAGGCAGGTGCCGGACCCGGCGGTGGTGACGAACAGCAGCGTCGAGTCGAGCTCGACGACGACCTGCCGGACGTCGCCGCCGTCGCCGAAGCGGATGCCGGCGCTGCGGCCGAGGGAGTACAGGCCGGAGGCGAGGGCGGCCATGTGGTCGGCGGCGTCCGGGTCGAGGCCGTGGACGGACTTCACCAGTCCGTCGCAGGACAGCAGGACGGCGCTCCGGGTGTGCGGTACGCGTTGCACGAGGCCGCTCATCAGCCAGTCGAGGTCGGAAACCTGGGCGGTCGGCGCATCGCTCGCCATGGTGGATCGACTCCTTGGGGTACGAAGGTCTGCGGGAGCGCTGGGGGCGGGGGTGGTCATCCGGCGGACGCGCTCCCGTCGTGCCGGGCGGTGTGGTCGGTGCGGGGTGCGGGCACGGCCGGCCGCGCGGGCGCGGGGGACTCCGGCTGGGACTCCGCGAGGCTGATGCCCCGTTGGAAGGCGGCCATCAGCTGGGGGTCGTGGCCGGCGACGTGCTCGCCGTCCTGCCGGGGCGCGGGCCCGTCGCGCAGCTGCGGCGCGATGTGCTCCTGGGCGCGGCGGCGGGGCAGCCGGGGTTTGCCCATCGTGCCGCGCACCGGGGTGGTGCGGGGCGCGAACGGGGTGGGCCGCGGGTCCCCGGCGCCGTCGTACCCGTCGTGCCCGTCCTGCCCGTCCTGCCCGCCGTGCCCGGTGGGGTGGACGCCGGGCACGGCCTCGGCGGGGGCGGGCCGCGCGGTGCGGGCGCCGCGCAGGGGCAGCGGCGGGGGTACGGCGCCGTCGTCGGGGGACGGGGGCGGGGCACTGCCGGGGCGGGCGGCCGGGGTGAGGGGCGGCGCGGGGGCGGGGTTCCCGGCCGGGATGTTCCCGGCTGCGGGGGTGTGCGTCACCGTGTTCGCCGGAGCCGGGGCGTCCGCCCGGGTGTCCACCGGGGCGGACGGAGCAGGTGGGTGACGGTCCGCCGGAACCGCGCCGGTCCCCGCCGGCGACAGTACGGCGCCCGCCCCGGACGCCCCCGTCACGGCGGGCGGTTCGCCGCCGAGCAGGGACTGCGGGACCACCAGCACGGCCTGCACACCGCCGTAGATGTTGGTCTGCAGCCGGACGTGGATGCCGTGCCGCCGGGCGAGCTGGGATACCACGAACAGGCCGATCCGGCCGTCGGCCAGCAGGCTGGCGACGTGCACCTGGTCGGGGTCGGCGAGCAGCGCGTTCATCCGGTCCTGCTCGCCGGTGGGCATCCCGAGGCCCCGGTCCTCGACCTCGACGGCCAGTCCGGAGGTGACGAGGTTCGCCCGCAGCAGCACCTGGGTGTGCGGGGCGGAGAACACCGTGGCGTTCTCGACGAGTTCGGCGAGCAGGTGGATGACGTCCGCGACCGCGTGCCCGCGCAGGGTGCCGTCGACCGGCGGCACGAGCTTGACCCGCGAGTACTGCTCGACCTCGGCGATCGCCGAGCGCAGCACCTCGGTCATGGGCACCGGGTTGCTCCACTGGCGGCGGGAGACGGCCCCGCCGAGCACGGCGAGGTTCTCCGCGTGGCGGCGGATGCGGGTGGCGAGGTGGTCGACGTGGAAGAGCCCCTTGAGCAGGTCGGGGTCCTCCATCTCGTTCTCCAGCTCGTCGAGGATGGAGATCTCGCGGTGGACGAGGGACTGCAGTCGCCGGGCGAGGTTGACGAACACCTCGAGCTTCTGTTCGCTGCCGGCCTGGCTGGAGAGCCGCGCCGCCCGCACCACGGCGGCGACGGCGCCGTCGTGGGCGCGGGCGAGGTCGGCCGCGAGCTGGTCGAACTCGTCGCCGTCGTCCGCCGGTCCGGTGCGCCGGCCGCGCGGGGGCGGCGGCTCGCCGTTGCGCAGCGCCTCGACGAGAGCGTGCAGGTCGGCCTCGCGCCGTGCGGTGCCGCGCCGCAGGGCGCCCACGCGGTCGTGCACGGAGCGGGCCGCGCGCTCGGCGGCCACGGCGGCGATGACGATGCCGGCGAGGGCCACGGCGGTGGCGCCGCCGAGCACCGCCCACAGCGCCCCGGTCGGCCGCATGCCGCTGGAGCGGACGGTGAACAGCACGGCGGCGCAGGCGCTCAGCGCCACCGCGACGGGCGGCAGCACGGCGAGACGGAGGAGCTGGGACCGCAGGGGCGACTCGGGCGGGCCGGGCGCGGGGCGGGCCGGCGGACGTCCGTGCCGTCCTCCCTCGCGTCGCTCCGGCCGGGCGGCGGTGCCGTCGCGACGGGCTCCGGGGCCGGTTCCGGGGGCCTCGGGGGCGGCGCCGCTCTCGGGCGCGCGGGCCACGACCGCGGCGCCGGCCGGTCCCGGGTGGCGGGACCCCTCGCCCCGTCGGCTCCCTCGTCCGCCTTGTGGCTGCACGTACCGGTCCCCGCTCCCTGATCCCGATCCCTACGACGCGGCCCTCGGCGCGAGGCGTCCTGCGACATGAGCCGTCGCGAGCCGTCACGCCGGGCGACCGACACTCACCGTAGTCGTCACCGCATCATGTGCGGTGGGCAGTTGACAAACTCGTGCGGACAGCATCGCGCTCTGGTATGAGGCGTCGTACGACAGACCGATAACCGTTCGACCGGATGCGACGGGAGCGATCGCGAAGCGATCAACGCTGGTCAGAAGCGGTCAGGGGGCATGCGGGGCGCGAGGGTGCGGAGGGGGGCGCGGAGCGGACAGGGCACGCCCCCAGAGCATCGGCTGCCAGGGAGGCGGCCCCGAAGACGGACCACCCCTCCGGCCAGAACATCACCCTGAGTAGTGAAAGGCGGGTGCGGGCGCCCGTCAGACGCGAGGCGCCGGCGTCTGCGCGGCCGACGCCCGCAGTTGTTCGATCACGTCGTCCAGGTGCGCCGCCGCCGCCCGCGCCGCCGCGTCCGGGTCGGCGCCGGCCACCGCGTCGATGATCGCCAGGTGCTGCGGCAGGGACTGCGCGGGGCGCCCCGGGCGCAGGGCGAGCCGGAACTGGAAGCGGACCATCGGCCCGTTCAGCCGCTCGAGCTGGCGGCGGGCGACCTCCTGCCCGCTGGCCTCGATGACCAGTTCGTGCAGCCGCTGGTTGAGGGCGGAGTACGCCTCCCAGGCGCCGTCCGCGACGGCCTGCCGCATGTCGGCGCCGATCCGCCGCAGTTCCGCGCGCTGCTCCTCGCTCGCCCGGGTGGCCGCCTTCCGTGCGCACAGCTGCTCCAGCGCCGACCGGCACTCGGTGATCTGCACGGCCTCGACGACGGACACCGCGCGGATGCGGGCGCCGCGGCGGGGGACGATCTCGACGATGTCCTCGGCCGCGAGGTCCTGCAGCGCCTCACGGACGGCGCCGCGCGTGGTCCCGTAGGCCTCGGCGAGGTCGAGCTCGACGAGCCGCTGCCCGGGTACCAGATCCCCGGAGCGCAGGGCCTGCCGGATGGTGTTCGCCACATACTCGCGGCCGGCGGCGCCCGTCAGCTTGTCCGTCACTCCATCGACCTCTTCCCTCGTCCTCCGTCGCCCGTCCCCGACGGCTCTCGCTGGGAGAACCCTAATGCGCGGCACAGGGGCGACCTCACCCGGACCGAACCAGGTGAACAATTTCTTCTGAACATCTTGTCAACAATCTCGTTGATGATTTAGCTTCCTCGCATATTCGCATCGACCACCGCGTCGCATCCCATCGCGCCACATCCGTCCGTCGTGACACATCCGTCCGTCGTGACACATCCGTCCGTCGCGTCACATCCGCCCGTCACGTCACATCCCGCCCACCGCCTCACATCCGTCCACCGAAGGAGCGACCATGTCCGCCGTCGCAGCCGTCCGGGCCCCCGAGGTCGCCCGCCGCGGCTCCCAGACCGCGATCCCGTGCCTGTTCATGCGGGGAGGCACGTCGCGCGGCCCCTTCTTCGACGCGCGGCTGCTGCCCGCCGAACCCGGCCCGCGGGACGCCGTCCTGCTGGCGGCGATGGGTTCGCCCGACCCTCGGCAGATCGACGGCGTCGGCGGCGCGCACCCCCTCACCAGCAAGATCGGCCTGGTACGACCGGGCACCGGGCCCGGAGTCGACGTGGAGTGGACCTTCGCCCAGGTGCAGCCCGACGGGGACACCGTCGACACGTCGGCCAACTGCGGCAACATGCTCGCCGCCGTGCTGCCCTTCGCCGTCGAGACCGGCATGGTCGTGCCCACCGGCGACCGTACGACGGCCCGGGTGCTGACCCGCAACACCGGCATGGTCGCCGAGATCACCGTCGCCACCCCGGCCGACGCCGCGGGGGCACGGCACGTCGCCTACGACGGCGCCGCGCGCATCGACGGCGTCCCCGGCACCGCCGCCCCGGTCGAGATCGGCTTCCTGGACACCGCCGGTTCCGTCGCGGGGGCCCTCCTGCCCACCGGACGCGCACGGGACACCGTGGAGGTGCCGGGGGTGGGCGCCGTGGACGTCACGCTGATCGACAACGGCCAGCCGCTGGTGATCGTCGAGGCCGCCCGGCTGGGCGCGACCGGCTACGAGTCCCCGGCCGAGATCGACGCCGACGAGGCGCTCAAGGCCCGTGTGGAGGCGCTGCGCCTGGTGTGCGGGGAGGTGATGGGCCTGGGTGACGTCAGCGGGCGGAACTACCCGAAGATGACCCTGGTCGCACCGCCCCGGCACGGCGGCGCCCTCAGCACCCGCAGTCTCATCCCCCGGGTCTGCCACCAGTCCATCGGCGTGCTGGCCGCTGTCACCGCGGCCACCGCCTGTGTCATCGAGGGCACCGTCGCCCGGGACGTGGCGACCGGGGTGTCCGGCACGGAGCCCACCGTCTCCGTGGAGCACCCTTCCGGCGAGTTCAGCGTCACCCTGGGCCTCGACCCCGCCGACCCGCAGCGGGTGACCCGCTCCGCGCTGCTGCGCACCGCCCGCCTCCTCATGGCCGGCGATCTGCTCGTCCCCCGTTCCGTCTGGGACCCCACTCCCACCCGTCAGGAGAAGCACGCGTGATCATCGACATCCACGGTCACTACACGACGGCCCCCGCCCCGCTCGGGCAGTGGCGTGACGCGCAGGTGGCCGCGCTCACCGACCCGCTGCGGGCACCCGCCCCGGAGGGGCCGGTGATCAGCGACGACGAGATCCGCGAGACGATCGAGACCAACCAGCTGCGGCTGATGGACGAGCGCGGCATTGACGTCACCGTCTTCTCCCCCCGCGCCTCGTTCATGGCCCACCACATCGGTGACTTCGCCACGTCCGCCGCCTGGGCGCGCATCTGCAACGACCTGTGCCACCGCGTGTCCGAGCTGTACCCGGACCGCTTCGTCCCCGGCGCGATGCTGCCGCAGTCCCCCGGCGCGGACCCGGCGACCGTCGTCCCGGAGCTCGAGCGGGCGGTGCTGGAGCTGGGCGCGGTCACCGTCAACCTCAACCCGGACCCGAGCGGCGGCCACTGGACCGCTCCCCCGCTGACCGACCGGTCCTGGTACCCGGTGTGGGAGAAGCTCGTCGAGCTGGACGTGCCGGCCATGGTGCACGTCTCCACCAGCTGCAACCCGGCCTTCCACACCACCGGGGCGCACTACCTCAACGCCGACACCACCGCGTTCATGCAGCTGCTCACCGGCGACCTGTTCGCCGACTTCCCGGACCTGCGGCTGGTGATCCCGCACGGCGGCGGCGCCGTGCCGTACCACTGGGGCCGCTTCCGGGGGCTGGCGCAGGCGCTCGGCCGTCCCGAGCCGGAGGAGTCGCTGCTGCGCAACGTGTTCTTCGACACCTGTGTCTACCACCAGCCCGGCATCGACCTGCTGCTGGAGGTGATGCCCGTGGAGAATGTCCTCTTCGCCTCCGAGATGGTCGGCGCGGTGCGCGGCATCGACCCGCGCACCGGCCACCACTTCGACGACACCCGCCGCTACGTCGAGAAGGCGGGCCTCACCCCCGAGGACCTGGCCGCCGTCGAGGAGCACAACGCCCGGCGGGTCTACCCCCGCCTCGACGCCCGTCTGACCGCCCGGGGCCGCTGACCCCGCCCGTCCCCCGCGGGGCCGGAAGCCCCCTGAAAGCAAGGAGCAACGCACCATG
This sequence comes from Streptomyces sp. DH-12, assembly GCF_002899455.1. Taxonomy (GTDB): domain Bacteria; phylum Actinomycetota; class Actinomycetes; order Streptomycetales; family Streptomycetaceae; genus Streptomyces. The sequence continues at coordinate 1,139,050 of NZ_PPFB01000001.1, forward strand.
CACCAGCTCGGAGTCGTCCACCGGACCGTCGACCGCGCCGACCCGGCCGCGGTCGAGGCCCTGTCACGGTTCGGGGTCGCGACCGTGCACGAGGCGATGGGCCGCCTCGGACTGATGCGCCCCTACATACGGCCGGTGTACGAGGGCGCGCGGCTGTGCGGGACCGCGGTCACCGTGCTGCTGCAGCCCGGCGACAACTGGATGCTGCACGTCGCCGCCGAGCAGGTGCGCGAGGGCGACGTCGTGGTCGCCGGCTGTACGACCGAGAGCGAGGACGGCTTCTTCGGGGAACTGCTCGCCACGTCACTGCGCGCCCGGGGCGCCCGGGGCCTGGTGATCGACGGCGGCTGCCGCGACGTGGACGACCTGCGCGGGATGGACTTCCCCGTCTTCTCCCGGGCGGTCAACGCCAAGGGCACCGTCAAGGCCACCCTGGGGTCGGTCAACGTCCCCGTCGTCGTGGCGAACGCCCTGGTCAACCCGGGTGACGTGATCGTCGCCGACGCCGACGGCGTGGTGGTCGTCCCGGCCGCCCGGGCCGCCGAGGTCGCCGAGGCGTCCGCACGGCGCGAGGCGGCGGAGGAGGGCAAGCGGGAGCGGTTCCGGGCCGGCGAGCTGGGCCTGGACATGTACGGCATGCGCGGACCGCTGGCCGAGCTCGGCCTCACCTACGTCGACTGAGATCCGAGGAGCACGATGACCGACCACGACACCGCGGTCACCCCCGGCTGGCTCGACTGGTACCGCGGGCCGAGCAAGCCCTCGTTCGTCCTGCCGCCGGGAGCGGTGGACGCCCACTGCCACGTCTTCGGCCCCGCCGCCGAGTTCCCCTTCGCCCCGGAGCGGAAGTACACCCCGGTCGACGCCTCCAAGCACGACCTGTTCGCGCTGCGCGACCACCTGGGCGTGGACCGCAACGTGATCGTGCAGGCCACCTGCCACGGCGCGGACAACAGCGCCCTGGTGGACGCCCTGCGCGCGGCCGGCGGGCGCGCCCGCGGCGTGGCGACGGTCCGCCCGGACGTCACCGACGCGGAGCTGCGCCGGCTGCACGACGCCGGAGTGCGCGGGGTGCGCTTCAACTTCGTCCGGCGCCTGGTGGACGCGGCGCCGCGCGAGGCGCTGGAGACGGTGGCCCGCCGGGTGGCGCCGCTGGGCTGGCACGTCGTCCTGTACTTCGAGGCGGCGGACCTGCCGGACCTGGAGCCCTTCTTCGCCTCCCTGCCGGTGCCGCTGGTCATCGACCACATGGGCCGCCCGGACGTCACCCGCAGCCCGGACGGGCCGGAGTTCGCGCGCTTCCTGCGGTTCGTGGCGGAGAACGACGTGTGGGTGAAGGTGTCCTGCCCCGAGCGGCTCACGGTCCTCGGACCACCCGCGCTCGACGGGGAGCGGCACGCCTACCGGGACGTGGTGCCGTTCGCGCGCAAGGTCGTCGAGGAGTTTACCGACCGGGCGCTGTGGGGCACCGACTGGCCGCACCCGAACCTGAAGGACCACATGCCCGACGACGGTCTGCTGGTCGACCACATCCCGCACATCGCGACCACCCCCGAGCGCCGGCGGGCGCTGCTGGTCGACAACCCCCTGCGTCTGTACTGGCCCGAAGAGGCCCGCTGACGTCGTCACCCCCCGGCCCGGTGAGACGGGTCCTCCCCTTCCCTGGAGCGTGCAGTGCAGCACATCCGCACCACCAACGCGGCGAACCGGCTCGACCGGCTGCCGATCACGAAGTTCCACAAGCGGACCATCCTCGCGGTGGCGTTCGCCTACTTCTTCGAGTTCGCGGACATCAACACCTTCGCCATCACGGCGCCGGTGGTACGCGAGCAGTGGGGCGCCGACGTCGACACCGTCGCCTACGTCACCTCCCTGTCCTTCGTGGGCATGTTCATCGGCGCCGTCGTGGCCGGCGGGCTGGCCGACCGGCTGGGGCGCAAACGCACCCTGACCCTGACCACCCTGTGGTTCACGGTGTGGTCGTTCGCCTGCGTGTTCGCCTGGGACATCTGGTCCCTCGGGGTGTTCCGCGTGCTGACCTCGGCGGGCCTGTCCGCGATGACCGTCGTCGCCGTCGTCTACATCAGCGAGCTGTTCCCCAGCGCCAAGCGCGGCAAGTTCCAGGCGTACGCCATCGTCATCGGCATCTGCGGCACGCCCGTCACCAACCTCATCGCCTCCGCGGTGGTGCCGATGTCCGACTGGTCCTGGCGGCTGGTCTACCTGTGGGGGTCGCTGGGGGCGCTGTTCCTGTTCTTCGTGCGGCGGCTCGAGGAGTCCCCGCAGTGGCTGGAGACGCGCGGCCGGCACGAGGAGGCGGAGGCGGTGCTGGCCCGCATCGAAGCCGGTGCGACGGCCGAGCACGGCCCGCTGCCCGAGCCGCAGCAGCCGACGCCCAAGGGGCCGGCGGTCAAGCCGGGCCTGACCATGCTGAAGGACAAGAAGTTCCTGTACCCGACGATCCTGCTGTCGGTCCTGTGGATCACCCAGACCATCGGCTTCTTCGGCTACTCCAGCTGGGCTCCGACCCTGCTGGCCGCCGAGGGCGTCAGCGTCGAGGACTCGATCTTCTACGTCGCGCTGACGACCGTGGGCGCGCCGCTCGGCTCCTTCCTCGCGGCGATGGTCACCGACCGTTTCGAACGCAAGTGGTGTCTGGTGGTGTTCGGCCTGGTCATCGCCGGATCCGGTCTGCTCTACGGGCTGACCTTCACCCCGGTGCTGATCGTCGTCTTCGGCTTCCTGGTCAACCTGTTCGAGCGCGGTTACACGGCCCTGGCGTACGCGTACGCCCCCGAGCTGTACAGCACCGAGGGCCGCTCGCTGGGCACGAGCATCGCCTACGGTCTGGGGCGGCTGTCGAACGCGGTGGGGCCGCTGATGATCGCCGGTGTCTACAACGGCGTCGGCTACCAGGCGGTCTTCATGGTCATCGCGGGCACCTGGACGCTGGGGGCGGTGGTCCTGGCGGTGTTCGGACCCGCCACCCGGCGCCGCCGCCTCGCGGCGGAGGCAGCGGCGGCGGAGACCGGCCCGAAGTCGGTCACCGCCACTCCCTGAGCGCGTGTGAGGCGAGCGACGGGCGGGCCGGAGAGAGATCTCCGGCCCGCCCGTCTTCCGTGTCGTGCCCGCCGGGTCAGCGATCACCCGCGAGGTCGAGGCCCCCGGTGTGCGCCTCCGTGCCGTGCGGCGGGGTGCCGGTGCTCCGCACCGCGGGACGGGCCGGGTGAGCGGGCGCCACCCGGGCCCGGTGGACAGGTCCCCGCCCGGCTCGAAGGGGGCGCCCGGCCGGGGGAGGCGGCCGTCTGTCCCACCGCGCATCTCCCGCGGAGCTGTGGCCTGCGGTGACCGCCCTCCACGACCCGTCGCCGACCGACGTCCGCGACGGCTGGACCCTTCGGCCGTACGCGCTGCTCCGGGAGCGGTACGGGGAGGGCGTGGTCACCGGCCTGCCGGTGGGCCCCGGCCTGCCGGTGGTCCACGCCTGGCACCGACACGCGGCCCTGCCCCTCGTCGCCGGAACGGTATCCGACGCGAAGGCGGTGCCGTTCCCCTCACTCACCCGTCTGCACGCCGGGACGGCCGCGGAGGCCACGTCATGAGGACCGCCCACGACGAGATCGGGTGCCGGCCGGAAGCGACGGTCCTTTTCCGAGCCGCTCCGTCACCCGCGAACGCTCCGCGTGCCGCCGGTGGGGACTGCGCCGTTGCGTTATCGCCACCCGGCTGGTTTCCGCTGCGCTCTTCGAGATGCACGACGAATGGGTCGCCCACGCCCACCTCGCCGCCCCCGAAGGCGATGTGGGCGATATCTACCGTAAACCCTCTTTTAGTTCCTCCGTGCTACCCAACGCACCGAATGCAATCGCCAGTTGATCACTCACGCCATGACGGGGGATACTGCCCGGCGGATGCGTGTTCCCGACCGAGTGGCACCCGCTCCATTATCCTCCCGCGCAGGCCGTCAGAGGCCATGTGCCCAAAGATCACTGGGCAGTTGACCTCAGGGTTTCGTGATAGCGTCCTTGCCCGGAGGGACAGTGCAACCTGAAAGGGAAATCGTGAACACGGAGAAGATCGCCGCTCGCCGCCTCTCGCTGGAAGAGGTGACGAAGCTCGGCATGAAGGACAAGATCTTCGTTTCCGCCGACACCGCAGCGCTCAAACTCCCCGACTGCTATGTCCCTGCTTTCCTGACCAAGGCCGGCGAGAATTTCGAGGGCGGCTCGATCACGGCGAGAACCGTATTCCAGGAAGAGGTCACCTGCCTCCCCGACGACGAGAATGAAGCCGGAATCTACCTGGCCGACGAGAACGGCCCGGTGACCATCGAGGTCCTCCAGTCCGCCGGTGTCGTGCTGGACCTGGCGCTTTTCGTCCCCGGCGGGGACAAGGGGTCCCTCACGGCCCTTTACGCTGCCGTCCGGCAGGCGTTCGGCGCCGACGTCGTGCAGATCTGGCGCCAGGGCCTCAAGGAGGTTCCCGACGTGAAGGTCGACATCTACGAGGAGCAGATTCCCCGGGGACGCAAGGCGAGCGACAGCCCCAAGCGTGACCGTCGGGCGATCGACACCTACCCCACCCGCGCGGACTTCATCGAGTTCTCCACGGGGTGGAAGCCGGTCGTCGAAATTCACAAGCCGGTTGTCGACGACACCCCGACCATCTGAGACGGTGTCACCTCTCGGCCCGGGAGAACGCCGAGAACGCACGCACCGGACCCGGTCGGCTCCTGAGTGAGCTGTTCCGGGTTCCGTGGCGTCCCTGACGCCAGGGTCGCGGTCCTGGCGAAGGGGAACCACTGGACCGCCTCGTCCCCGGCCGGCGTCACCGCTCACCGGCGTGGTCGAGATGCCCCTCGCTCGTCTCGGCCACACCCCCAGCGATCCGGGGACGGCGCCACGGACGGGCGATCGGACCGGAGACCGCCCGCCACCACGCCTCCACCGGCAGCTTCCCCGCCGGCTCGAACGACTCGCCCGGCCGGGGGAACGCCACCGCCTGGCCGGCCTCCTCGGCGGCGTCCTTCATCCACTCCCCCGGTTCCGCCCACGCGTGCGGCGCCAGATTGAACGTCCCCCAGTGGATCGGCAGCAGCACGCCGCCCGGCTCCCCGCCCTGGAGGTCGAGGTGCGCGCGCACGCCCTCCTCGGGCGTCATGTGGATGTCCGGCCAGAACTCGGAGTAGGCGCCGACCTGGATCATCGTCGCGTCGAACGGGCCGTGGGCCGCGCCGATGCCGCGGAAGCCGTCGAAGTAGCCGGTGTCGCCGCTGTGGTAAATACGGTGCCGCTCACCGGCGACCGCCCAGGAGGCCCACAAGGTGTGCTGGGTGTTGCGCAGGCCCCGCCCGCAGAAGTGCCGGGCCGGGGTCGCGGTCAGGGTGAGCCCGCCGACCCGCGTCGACTCCTGCCAGTCCAGCTCGCGCAGCCGCTCCCCGGGGACGCCCCAGCGCTCCAGGTGCGCGCCCACGCCGAGCGGCACGGCGAACACGGTGTCCGTGCCGGCCAGCTCCCTGATCGTCGGCATGTCCAGGTGGTCGTAGTGGTCGTGGGAGATCACCACGACGTCCACCGGGCCGAGCGCGGCCAGCGGCAGCGGAACGGGGTGCAGCCGCTTCGGTCCGGCGAAGGGGAAGGGCGAGCAGCGCTCCCCCCACACGGGGTCGAACAGCACCCGCTGCCCGTCGATCTCCGCGAGCACACCGGAGTGCCCCGCCCACGTCAGACGCAGCCCGGTCACGGGCGGGCGGGTCAGGTCGGCGAGGGTGGTCGGATGCACCGGGATCGCGCCCCGCGGGGCGCGACGGGAGCGGGCGTCCTTGTCCAGGTACAACCTGGCCATGTCCCGGCTCGACCCGGAGGGGCGCACACGGGCCGGACCGCCCGGGTTCTGGAACGCGCCGTTCGCGAAGTGCGGGGACCTGCGGATCCTCGCCAGGCGCTCGCCTGCCGGCTCCGCACCGAAGGCAGGCGGCCGCAGGGCGCTCAGCCCCGGTCCGGGGGCGGAAGAAGCGGCCACGGTACCTCCACAGGGAATCGATCGGAGATTCCATTATGTGCGGCGGCTCCGACAGCGGGTGCGGGTGGTGGAAGAACCCGCAGGGGCGGGTCCGGGCCAGGGCTCCGGACCCGCCCCTGTCGTCATGCGACCGCCGCGATCCACGAGCGGATGTCGTCCGGGGACAGCGTCCCCTTCGCCGTGACGTGGTCGCCGGAGGACTCGCCGCGCAGACGGCGGCCGATCCACGGCACCAGGTACTCGCGGGCCCAGTGGACGTCGTCCCGGCGGATCTCCAGGGTGCCGCGCGGCGGGAGCGGCGGCCACGGCTGTTCCGGGTCGGCGGGCACCTTCAGGCCGAGGGACATGCCCGCGCGCAGCGCGACGCGGGTGTGCCCCTCGGGCGAGAGGTGCAGCCGGTCGGCGTCCCAGGCCCTGCGGTCCTGCACGCTGCGCAGCGACCACAGGTCGAGCACCGGGCAGCCGTACCGGTCGGCGACGGCCCGCACATGCCCGTTGTACGTGGCGATCTTGCCGCGCAGATGCTTGAGCAGTGGAACGCCACGGGTGTCGAACCCGGTGGTCACCAGGACCGTGCCGGCCGCCGCGGCGAGCCGGGCGACGGCCTTCTCGAAGCGCTCGGCGACCTCGTCCGGGTCGCTGCCCGGGCGCAGGATGTCGTTGCCGCCCGCGCAGAACGAGACCAGGTCGGGGGCGAGTTCGACGGCCCGCGGGACCTGGTCGGCCACGATCTGGTCCAGCAGCTTGCCGCGCACCGCGAGATTGACGTATTGGAAGTCGCCCTCGGGCCTGCGGTCGGCGAGCAGGACGGCGAGCCGGTCGGCCCAGCCGACGAACGCCCCGTCGGGGCCGGGGTCGCCGACGCCCTCGGTGAAGCTGTCCCCCACCGCCACGTACGACCCGATCACTGTTGCCTTGTCACTCTTCGAATCGTCTGCCACAACCGCACATGATTCACCTTCCGATGTGACCTACGCGACCGTAGGGAGGGGTTGACGGACGGTGAGATAAGCCACTCCGAGGTTTGACCGAGCCCGGAACAGGTACGGTCCGGGCCCGGACGCGCCGAAGGCCGGCCCCGTGGATCGGGGCCGGCCTTCGGCGCGCGTGTCAGGAAGGGTGCCGCGAGGGGTCAGATGGAGACGCCCTTGGAGCGGAGGTACGAGACCGGGTCCACGTCCGAGCCGTAGTCCGGGCCGGTGCGGATCTCGAAGTGCAGGTGCGGGCCGGTCACGTTGCCGGTCGCACCGGAGAGACCGACCTGCTGGCCGGCGCTCACCGTCTGGCCCGTCGAGACGGACAGCGAGGACAGGTGGGCGTACTGGGCGTAGTGACCGTCGTTCAGCTTGATGACGACCTGGTTGCCGTACGCGCCGCCCCAGCCGGCGGAGACGACGGTGCCGGCTCCGACGGCCTTCAGGGAGGTGCCGGTCGGGACGCTGAAGTCGACACCGGTGTGGTAGCCGCTGGACCACATGCTGCCGGCCACCTTGTAGGCGGTGCCGACACCGCCGCCGGGCACCGGCGAGCTGTAGGCGGAGGTGGTCTGGGTGGAGGCACCGTCGGAGGCGGACTCCTCGGACGACTTCTGCGCGGGCTGCTGAGCGGGCTTCTCGGCGGGCTTCTCGGCCTTGGGAGCGGCGGGCTTCGACGCCTGCGGCGAAGTGGACTGCCGGGGCGCGCTCTCGGCGACGGCCTTGCCGCCGAGGGAGAGCTTCAGACCCGGGTGGATGAGCGACGGGTCGTCACCCACGGCCTCGCGGTTGTCCGCGTAGAGCTGCTTCCAGCCACCGTCGACGTGCTCCGCCTCGGCGATCCTGGCGAGGTAGTCGCCGGCCTTCACGGTGTACGTGCGGGCCTCGTCGCCCTTGTCGGCCTTGGCCTGCTGGCCGGTGACGGACAGCGACTGGACCGACTTCTCGGGGGCCGCCTGCGGCGTCGCGGCGTGCGCGCCGGTGGCGCCGAGGAACGGCAGGGCGAGCGCGGCGCCACCGGTTCCGGCGACGGCGATGGAGCGGGTGAAACGCTGAGCCTTGGTACGGCGGTGCTTACCCTTCGCGGGCATGACGAATTCCTCTCCGGCGCCTACGAGGTGAGCTGTCGGGTGCGGACTGGAGATGTCCGGCCGCGTTGCCGCGCGGCTTAACCCCAAGCCTGTTTCCGGGGCCCGGAACAGGCAGTCGTACCTGTGGGTCCCCCGCTCCTGCCGTACGTCGGGTCAGTGTGTGCGGGCTCCGGGCGGCGGCAGGATTAGGCGTCCGTCCGGATCGGTTGGGAACGTAAGCGACCCCGACGCGGCGAAACAAGCGCGGGTTCCCGCGAACCCGCTTTTTACGTGATCGAAAGGGGGAAAAGACGTCACCGTGCGTTGATGTCGGAAGCGGTACACGGGCGAATTCCCCTGTCACGGGGGGGAATTACGTGAACATGGCGACAGCACACGGTCACCGGTATGACGATGCTCACGCACCCCATCCCCAAATCCCGCCCTACTAGGGCAGGTTATCCCTAACCGGCCCAATCGGACAGAACGCCGTAATCATCCGAAGCCCGGCATCGCAGCCGACGCAGGGGCGACATCCGGATCCTTGTGACGCCAGCCGTCACACGCCTCACACGACCGAACAAAAAGCTACACAAAGCACCACACCGCCAGGTGACCGGGGCCCGCTCAGCCACCCTGTGGACAACTCATTGCCCCAGGCAGGTATGTCGTATCGTCGAGTGGTGCCCGTCGGCGAGCCGCGGCGACGGCGCCGAGTGGGAGGAGCCGTCCGTGACGCAGGAGATCCCGTCGACCGAGCCCCAGCTGACCGGGGTGCGCAACTTCCGCGACGTGGGCGGGCTGCCCACGGTGGACGGCCGACGGGTGCGGCACGGGGTGCTGTTCCGCAGCGGTCACCTCGCCCACGCCACCGCGGAGGACGCCGCCTTCCTCGCCTCGCTCGGTCTGCACACCGTGTTCGACTTCCGCAACGCGGCCGACCAGAAGCTGGAGGGGCCGGACGTCGAGCTGCCGGGCGTGCGCAACGTCAACCTGCCGCTGAGCGACCCGGCCGACGGCGCGGAGTTCTGGAAGATGGTGCGCGACGGCGACCTGGACCAGCTCCGCGCGATCCTCGCCGACGGCCAGGGCGCCGACCGGATGATCACCTCGTACCGCATGATCGTCAAGGAGCGCACCGCCGAGCACTCCCAGGTGCTGCGCGCGCTCGCCGAGGACAGCGTCCCCGCCCTGATGCACTGCGCGGCCGGCAAGGACCGCGCCGGTCTCTCCGTGGCGGTCACCCTGCTCGCCGTGGGCGTGGAGCGCGACGCGATCGTCGAGGACTACCTGAAGTCCAACGCCAAGCACCGCCGCTACAAGGTGCGCCGCAGCGGCAGCTCCCCCGACGCCTACTCCCCCGAGGTCATGGAGCTGCTCAGCCCGCTGTTCGACGCGCGCGAGGAGTACCTGGCGGCGGCCTTCGAGACCGTCGAGGAGACCTGGGGCGGCGTGGACGCCTACCTGGAGCAGGGGCTCGGTCTCACGCCGGCCCGCCGGGAGCGGCTGCGCGAGCGCCTGCTCGACTGACGCCGGCCCCCGCCGCCCGGCCGGCTGCTACTTCTTCGGCGCGATCTCGAAGAGGAAGTAGATGAAGGCCGCGAAAACGTGCCCCACCACGACGTAGACGAACAGGCGGACCCACAGGGCCCGGGGGAACTTCTCCTCCATGTCCTTGCCGGTCACGGTGTCTCTCCAGGGGTCGGGCCCAGGCACAGGGCGGCCGTGGGACTCTGCAGCAGGGTGTGGACGAACAGCAGCTCGACACCGTCGGCGTCCTGCGCGGCGATGCGGTGCGGGGTGAGCGAGTCGAAGTGGGCGCTGTCGCCCGGGGACAGCCGGTGCAGGGTGTCCCCGAGGCACAGCAGCAGCCGCCCCTTGAGGACGTACAGCCACTCCTCGCCGGGGTGGACCCGCACGATGTCGCCCTGGGAGCCGTGCGGCACACGGACCCGCAGGGCCTGCATGCCGCGTCCGGCGGCGCCGGCCTGCCAGTACGACCAGCCGCCCGCCTCCGTGGGATCCATGTCGGCGGCGCGCACCACGGCGTCCCGGTCGGCGGCCGACTCCCCGAGCAGCTCGGAGACGGTCGTCCCGTAGATCCGCGCCAGGGAGAGCAGCATCGGCAGCGAGGGCTGGCGCTGCCCGGTCTCCAGCCGGGAGAGGTGGGCGGGCGACAGGCCCGCCTGCCGGGCGGCGGCCTCCAGCGTCAGGGAGGCCCGACGGCGCAGGGCGCGCAGCTGCGGAGCGACCGCGGGCAGCGCTTCGGCGGCCTCCGCCCGCGGTCCGGTCTCGGAGGAGCTCATGCCCCCATTGAGCACCAGGACTTACCCCTGAGGCAATTTCCTTGCCTCTGAGGCAAACCGCGCCGGGTCCTCACCGGTTGGCGACCGCCTGCTTCACCAGGGTCTTGCCGAAGTCCCAGATGAGTCCGCCCTCGTGGGCGTCGTCCATCACCGCGGTGAAGGCGTCCACGAACCGGTTCACGTCCCCCTCGTCGATGATCAGCGGAGGGATCAGCTTGATCACCTCCAGATGATCGCCGGAGACCTGAGTGAGGATACGGTGCCGCTGGAGCAGCGGGACCACCACCATCTGCGCGAAGAGCCCCTTGCGGGCCGCCTGCAGCACGGCCCAGCGCGAGCGCAGCTTCAGCGAGCGGGGCCGCCCGAACTCGATGCCGATCATCAGGCCCCGTCCGCGGACGTCGGCGAGCAGCTCGTAGCGGTCGGTCAGCGCGGCCAGCCGGGTCCGCAGCAGCTCCCCGACCCTGCGCACGTGCGCGACGGTCTGCTCGTCCTCCATGACCGACAGCACCGCGAGGCCCGCCGCCATGGCCTGCGCGTTGGAGCCGAAGCTGGCGGAGTGCACCAGCACCCGGTCCATCGACGAGAAGACCTTCTTGAAGATCCAGTCCTTGCCGAGCGTCGCGCCCACCGGCACGTAACCGCCGGACAGCGCCTTGGCCACGCACACCAGGTCCGGCTCGACGCCCTCCTCGTGCTGGTAGGCGTAGAAGTCACCGGTGCGGCCGAGTCCGGTCTGCACCTCGTCGGCGATCAGCAGCGCCTTGTGCCGGTGCAGCAGCTCCTGCGCGGCCCGCAGCCAGCCGGGCGGGGCCTCGTGCACGCCCTTGCCCTGGATCGGCTCCACGATCAGCGCGGCCACGTCGCCCTTGCGCAGCTGGCGCTCCAGCGCGCCGAGGTCCCCGAGCGGCACGGCCGTGTCGGGCAGCAGCGGGGCGAACCCGTCCCGGAAGCCGGCCTCGCCGTTGACCGACAGGGCGCCGGTGGTCAGGCCGTGGAAGGCGTGCTCGCAGTACAGCACCCTGGGCCGGCCGGTGGCGTAGCGGGCGAACTTCAGGGCTGCCTCCACGGCCTCCGTGCCGCTGTTGCCGAAGAACACCCGGTCCAGATGCGGACTGTGGGCGAGGAGCTTCTCCGCGAGCAGGCCCGGCAGCGGCTGGCAGTCGAAGCGGGTGAGGTCGGCGAGGGAGAGGTCCAGCACGTCGTGCAGCGCCTTGCGGACCACGGGGTGATGGCGGCCGAGGCCCATCACCCCGAACCCGGCGAGCATGTCCAGGTGGTCGTTGCCGTCGGCGTCCCAGAAGTGGGCCCCCTCGGCACGCTCGTAGACCTTGTCGAAGCCGATGGTGTGCAGCATGCGCGGGAGCTGCGGGTTGAGGTACCGGCTGTGCAGCTCGTAGCGCTCGGCCCCGCGCTCGGCCAGCAGCGTGCCGAGGTCGAACGTCCCGGCCTGTGACGACTCCGACGCGGACTCCGCGGTGGTCATGCCTGGTGCTCCTGTGCGTCCAGTGGCTGTTTCGCGAGTTCGTCCCCGACGGCGAGGCTCGCACTGATCCGTCCGGCGACGTCGACGGGCGTGAGCCCGATGTCGGCGAGCACCTCGCCGCGCTTGGCGTGCGCGAGGAACTGCTCCGGGATGCCGAACCGCCGCACCGGGACGGCGACCTCGGCGTCGCCCAGCGCCGGCGCCACCGCGGTCCAGGACGGCCCGCCGGAGGGGGCGAGGGGCGTACAGGTGAGCGGGTCCATCACGCCGACGGTGTGGAAGCGGTCCTCCTCATGGGCGAGGGCGGGTTCGTAGCCGCGGCCCTTCTCGGTGATGCAGTCCACGAGGACCGGGCCGTGGCAGCGTCCGGCACGGCGCAGCGCGGACTCCACGGCCCGGATGTCGTGGCCGTCGACCGGGCCGACGTACTTCAGCCCCAGGTCCCGGAAGAGGCCCCGGGGGGCGAAGGCGGCCCTGAGGCCCTTCTTCGCCCCGTGCAGCGCCTCGTGGACGGGCGGGCCGGCCACGGGCGTGCGCTGGAGGACGTCCTTGCCCCAGGCCAGGAAGCGTTCGTGGCCGTCGGTGGCGCGCAGGGCGGCGAGGTGGTGGGCGAGGCCGCCGATGGTGGGGGCGTAGGAGCGTTCGTTGTCGTTGACGACGACGATGAGCGGGCGGTCCTTGGCGGCGGCGATGTCGTCGAGCGCCTCCCAGGCCATGCCGCCGGTGAGGGCGCCGTCGCCGACGACGGCGACGACGTGCCCCCGCTCCCCGCGCAACCGGCGGGCCTTGGCGAGTCCGTCGGCCCGGCCGAGGGCGGTGAAGGCGTGGCTGTTCCCGATGACGTCGTGCTCGGACTCCTCACGGGAGGGGTAGCCGGAGAGGCCGCCCTTGCCGCGCAGCTTGGAGAAGTCCTGACGGCCGGTCAGCAGCTTGTGCACGCAGCTCTGGTGACCGGTGTCCCACAGGATGCGGTCGGCCGGCGAATCGAAGACCCGGTGCAGGGCGATCGTGAGTTCCACCACCCCGAGGTCGGGTCCGAGGTGGCCCCCGGTCCTGGCGACCGCGTGCACCAGGAACTCCCTGATCTCGTCGGCCAGTTCGCCGAGTTCCGCCTCGGACAGCGCCTTCAGGTCGCGTGGTTGCCGGATGCTCTCCAGGATCGTCACGCTCGGGCCCCCTTCGGTTCCGTGCTGTTCAGCTCACGGTGACGGCCGGCTCTCCCGACGCGATGCCGTCCTTCTCCATCTGCTCGGCGATCTTCATCGCCTCCTCGATCAGCGTCTCCACGATCTTCGACTCCGGCACGGTCTTGATGACCTCGCCCTTCACGAAGATCTGCCCCTTGCCGTTGCCCGAGGCCACCCCCAGGTCCGCCTCACGCGCCTCACCCGGACCGTTCACCACACAGCCCATCACCGCGACCCGCAACGGCACCTCCATGCCCGTCAGACCCGCGGTGACCTCCTCCGCCAGCTTGTAGACGTCCACCTGCGCCCGCCCGCACGACGGACACGACACGATCTCCAGCCCGCGCTGCCGCAGGTTCAGCGACTCCAGGATCTGGATGCCGACCTTGATCTCCTCCACCGGCGGCGCCGACAACGACACCCGGATCGTGTCACCGATGCCCTGCGACAGCAGCGCACCGAACGCCACGGCCGACTTGACCGTGCCCTGGAAAGCCGGACCGGCCTCGGTCACCCCCAGGTGCAGCGGGTAGTCGCACCGCTCGGCGAGCTGCCGGTACGCCTCGACCATCACCACCGGATCGTTGTGCTTCACCGAGATCTTGATGTCGCGGAAATCGTGCTCCTCGAACAGCGACGCCTCCCACAGCGCCGACTCCACCAGCGCCTCCGGGGTGGCCCTGCCGTACTTCTGCAGCAGCCGCCGGTCCAGCGACCCCGCGTTCACCCCGATCCGGATCGGCGTGCCGTGGTCCTTCGCCGCCTTCGCGATCTCCTTGACCTGGTCGTCGAACTTCTTGATGTTGCCCGGGTTCACCCGCACCGCCGCGCAGCCCGCCTCGATCGCGGCGAACACGTACTTCGGCTGGAAGTGGATGTCGGCGATCACCGGGATCTGCGACTTCCTCGCGATCACCGGCAACGCGTCCGCGTCGTCCTGCGTGGGGCAGGCCACCCGCACGATCTGGCAGCCCGACGCGGTCAGCTCCGCGATCTGCTGCAGCGTGGCGCCGATGTCCGACGTCCGCGTCGTGGTCATCGACTGCACCGACACCGGCGCGTTCCCGCCCACCGCCACCGATCCGACCTGGATCTGCCGGCTCTTCCGCCGCACGGCGAGCGTGGCCGGGACCTCGGGGAGGCCCAGGGAGACCGTGGTCATCCGCTTCGCTCCCTGCTCGACGAGACGGTGTCGCGCAGGGCGCGCAGGGACTCCTTCAGCGAGCCCATGGTGGCGAGGACGGCGGTGGGCTCGTAGCCGCAGTGGGCCATGCAGTTGGCGCAGCGCGGGTCCTTGCCGCGGCCGTACCGGTCCCAGTCGGTGTCCTCGATGAGTTCCCGGTAGGTCGGCACGTACCCGTCGCTCATCAGGTAGCAGGGACGCTGCCAGCCGAAGAGGGAGTAGTTGGGGATCGCCCAGGCGGTGCACGGGAAGTCGACCTTGCCCTCGAGGAAGTCGAGGAACAGCGGGGAGTGGTTCAGCCGCCAGCGGCGCCGGTTGCCGCCCGCGAAGGCCTTCCTGAACAGCTCCCGGGTCTGCTCCACGCCCAGGAAGTGCTCCTGGTCGGGCGCCTTCTCGTAGGCGTACGCGGGCGAGATCATCATCTCGTCGACCTCGAGCTCGTCGTTGAGGTAGTTGAGCACCTCGACGACCGTCTGGGGGGTGTCGGTGTTGAAGAAGGTCGAGTTGGTGGTGACCCGGAAGCCGCGCCGCTTGGCCTCCTTGATCGCCGCCACGGCCTCGTCGAACACGCCCTCCTTGGCGACGGACTCGTCGTGCCGCTCCCGCAGCCCGTCGATGTGCACGGCGAAGGCGAAGTACGGGGAGGGGGTGAACCTGTCCATCTTCTTGCGCATCAGCAGCGCGTTGGTGCACAGGAAGACGTACTTGCGGCGGGCCACCAGCTGGCGCGCGATCTCGTCGATCTGGGGGTGCATCAGGGGCTCGCCGCCGGCGATCGACACCATGGGCGCCCCGGACTCCAGGACGGCGCCGACGGCCTGCGCGACGGGCATGCGCTGCTTGAGCACACCGGCCGGGTGCTGGATCTTGCCGCATCCCTCGCACTTGAGGTTGCAGGCGAAGAGCGGTTCCAGTTCGACGATGAGCGGGAACTTGTCCCGCCCGCGGAGCTTCTGTTCGGCCAAGTATGTAGCGACCTTGACGGACTGACGCAGCGGCATGGCCATCTGGCTCACCTCCTGGGGAGCAGCAAGGAACGGTGCCATTCATAGAAAGCCGGAAGGACGGAACGAAGGACACGGAAAGCCGATATTCCACCGCGGACCGTGCCGATGCGGACGAGTTCGTGTTCAGGAGCGTCCACGACCACCCGGACGGCCGCAACCGGGCGCTCGGCCGCGCGGACGGCACTCAGGAGCGTGGCCGCCGACTCCATGTCCGCCGCGATCGCGCCGGTGGCGAGCAGGCCGGAGCGTTCGTGGCCGCGGACGACGTGGTCGGAGCCGGTGAGCGGGCCGGTGTGCACGGTGCGTCCGGGCACCGCGCGCACCAGCTCCTTCACCAGCAGTTCGGTGCCGACGCAGGGCACGCTGCCGCGCGGGTCCCGGGTCTCCTCGGCGACGACCAGGTCGCCGGGGTGCATGCCGGGGGCGAGGCCGGCGCAGAAGCCGGTGGCGAGGACGGCGGCGCCGTGCAGCGCCGGGCCGGCGAGCACCCGGGTGACGGACCGCTCGGCCGCCGCAGGTCCCATGCCGGTGCGCAGCACGGTGACCGGCCCGCCCGGGGTGGTGCGCTCCCGCCTGCGCAGCGCGAGCTGTTCGATGCCGAGCGCGCAGGCGATCAGCAGCGGGGCGGGGGCGGGCCGGCCGCTCATCAGCCGCCCTTCGCCTCGGCGAGCGCCTGTCCGGCGCCGGCGGCCGCCTCGGCCGGTTTCTTGCTGAACGGTTCGCCGTGGACGTAACGGCCGAGCGCGGTGAGCGGGAAGACCTGCCGGTAGAGGTGGTAGTTGATGGAGAAGTCCCAGGGGAAGCCGGTGCCGGTGAAGTACGGCTCGTCCCAGGAGCCGTCCTCCCGCTGGGTGCGCGCCAGCCACGTGACGCCGCGTCCGACGGCGGCGGAGTCCCGCTCCCCCGCCGCGAGCAGCGCCATCAGTGCCCAGGCGGTCTGCGAGGCGGTGGAGGCGCCCCGGCCGCTCCACTCCTTGACGTAACGGTAGGAGCGCAGGTCCTCGCCCCAGCCGCCGTCCTCGTTCTGCACCTTCTCCAGCCAGGCCACGGCCCGCCGGACCGCCGGGTGGGAGGTCGGGATGCCGGCCGCGGTCAGGGCGGGGACCACCGACCCGGTGCCGTAGATGTAGTTGACGCCCCAGCGGCCGAACCACGAGCCGTCCGGCTCCTGTTCGGCGAGGAGCCACTCCACGCCGCGCCGGGTGCGCGGGTCGTGGGCGAGGCCCTCGACGGCGAGCATCTCCACGACGTGCGCGGTGACGTCCGCCGACGGCGGGTCGATGACCTCGCCGAAGTCGCAGAAGGGCAGCCGGTTGGGGAACGGGCTGGTGTTGTCGACGTCGAAGGCGCCCCACGCGCCGTTCCTCGACTGCATGCCGAGGTTCCAGCGCACCCCGCGCCCGATGGCGTTGTCCACCCGCTCCGGGTCGTGGTGCTTGACCCGGCGCAGCGCGAGGACCACCTCGGCGGTGTCGTCGATGTCGGGGTAGTTGTCGTTGTGGAACTCGAACGCCCAGCCGCCCGGCGGGAGATGGGGGCGGCGCACGGACCAGTCGCCGGGCCGCACCACCTGCTCGCCCAGCATCCAGTCGGCGGCCTTGACCAGTTGCGGGTGGTCGGCGGGCACGCCCGCGTCGGCCAGCGCGATGGTGGCCAGGCAGGTGTCCCACACCGGGGACTGGCAGGCCTCGATCATCCGGGCGCCGTCCTCGCGCCACACGGCGAAGCGGTCCAGGGACTCCAGACCGGCGCGCATCACCGGATGGTTGAGGTCGTAGCCGAGCAGGTGCAGGGCGATGACCGAGTACACGGCCGGGGGCTGGATGCCGCCCCAGCAGCCGTCGTTCTCCTGCCGTTCGATGATCCAGCGGGCGGCGGTGTGCATCGCGGCCCGGCGCAGCCGGCGCGGGACGGCCCTGCGCAGCGCGTGCAGGCCCTTGTCCAGCCGCTGGAAGGCGCCGTCCCAGGTGCGGGCCGGGGCGAGCGGCCGGGGAGGGTTGGGGTTGTCCGGGTCGGTGTGCAGTTCGTCCAGCGGGAACGGGGCGGGACGCACCGGCCGCTTGGCGGAGACGATGGTGAGCGGCACGATGGTCTGCCGCGCCCAGCAGCCGAAGTCGTAGATGTTGAGCGGCGCCCAGGCGGGGAACCAGATCAGCTCGGGCGGCAGTTCGGGCAGGTCCTCCCACTTCCACCAGCCGAACAGGGCCAGCCAGATGCGGGTGAAGACCCGCGACGAGGCGATGCCGCCCTGCTCGCGGATCCAGGCGGAGGCCTTCGCCATGTGCGGGGCGTCGGGGGCGTCACCGGCCAGTCGCAGCGCGACGTACGCCTCGATGGTGGTGGAGAGTTCGCCGGGGCCGCCGTAGAAGGTGGCCCAGGTGCCGTCCTCGCGTTGCTCCCCGCGGATGAACAGGGCGGCGGCGCGGGTGGTGTCCTCGTCGCGGATGCCGAGGAACTGACGCAGCAGCAGGTCCTCGGCGTCCATCGTGACGTTCGTGTCGAGGTCGCCCTTCCACCAGCCCTCGTCGCTCTGACGGGACAGCAGGAAGTCGGTGGCGCGCCGTACGGCGCGGGCGGCGATGTCGGGAACCCCGGCCGCCTCGGGGCTGTCGGTGTCGTGTTCGCTGGCCGCGGCGAGCCGGGACGGCGAGGCCGCCCCGGTGCTTCCGTCGGTCGTCGCTGTCATGGCTTCCCCTTCGTGCAGTCCTGCAAGTGGTGCGTCTGCTGTGGGTCCGCCGTCGGCCGGTGGGGGTGCTCCCGTACCACCGGCCGGCGACTACGCGAGGGCTATTCGACCGAAAATAATGATCATCTCTTTCGTACGACGACGAAGTCCGCGAGCGCCGTGAACTGGTCCCGCACCCGGTCGGGCATGTCCACGGTGTCGAGGGCCTCGATGGCGATGGTGTGCTGACGTCGTGCCTCCTCGGCGGTCCACTCACGACCGCCGGCCTCCTCGATGAGGGCGGCACGGGCCGCGAACTCCTCCTCGGAGAAGTTCGCGAAGTCACTGCTCTTGGCGTCGGCCGCGAGGATCTCGCCGAGCCGGGTGGCGGCCGGGCCGTCCGCGGCGAGCGCGGCCACGACCGGGAGGGACTTCTTGCGCTGGCGCAGGTCGCTCCAGGTCTGCTTGCCGGTGGCCTCCGGGTCGCCCCAGATGCCGAGCAGGTCGTCGACCGCCTGGAAGGCGAGGCCCAGGTGGTGGCCGTACCGCTCCAGGGCGTCGGCGGTGCGGTCGTCGGCGCCGCCGAGCACCGCGCCGATGGAGCTGGCGCAGGCGAGCAGGGCGCCGGTCTTGTTGCCCTCCATCTCCAGGCACTCCTCGACGCTGACCCGGTCGCGGTGCTCGTAGGAGATGTCCTGGGCCTGCCCGTCGATGAGCGCCCGGCTGGCCCGGGTGAGGCGGCGCGTGGCGCGGCCGGCCTCGACGGTGCCGAGTTCGAGGAGCACCTCGTTGGCCAGGGCGAACAGGGCGTCCCCGACCAGGATGGCCTGGGCGGGGCCGTGCACCTTCCAGACGGTGTCGCGGTGCCGGCGCTGCTCGTCGCCGTCCATCAGGTCGTCGTGCAGCAGCGAGAAGTTGTGGACCAGTTCGACGGCGACCGCGCCGGGCACACCGGTCTCCGGGGCGGCGCCGGTGACCTCGGCGGACAGCACGGCGAGGGCGGGGCGCACGGCCTTGCCGCCGTCGCCGTCCGCGGGCCGGCCCTGGGCGTCGATCCAGCCGAAGTGGTAGGCGGCGACCGTGTCCATGGGAGGCGCCAGGCGGTCGACGGCCGCCCGCAGTACCGGCGTGGCCAGGGTCCGGCCGCGCTCCAGGAGCGCGGACACGTCCACCGCGGTCCTTCGAGCGGCTTGCGAGGCCGGGGGCACAGTGGGCACAGTCTCTCCTCTTGTTGCGGTACCGGGGGTGCGGGGACCTGCCGCGCCGCTCTGCCGGAGCATCAGGCCGCCTCCTCGAGGGCGAAGAGGTGGCGCGGGCGGGGCCGGCCGAGGGCGCCCAGCGCGGCGTCCGCCGCGCCGACGCCGCTGCGGACCGCACTCTCCATGGTCGCGGGCCACCCGGTGGCGGTCCACGCTCCGGCCAGGTAGAGGCCGGGTGCCTTGGTGCGGGCGCCGGGCCTGAGGCGTCCGACGCCGGGGGCGGGAGCGAAGGTGGCGGTGCGCTCCCGGGTGACGAAGAAGTCCAGCACCTCGGCGTCGCGCGTGCGCGGCAGCAGCCGTTCCAGTTCGGGCAGGTACCGCTCGCGCAGGGCGGCGACGGGTGCGTCGATGTCGTCGTGCGCGACCGACTGGGACAGCGCCAGGTACTGGCCGTGGCGCAGTCCGGAGGCGGCGGTGCGGTCGAAGACCCACTGCACGGGGGTGCCGAGGGCGGCGAGGAAGGGCCGGGTGAGCACCGTGCGGTCGTAGACGACGTGGACGTCGAGGATGGGGGCGGTGCCGATGCCGAGCAGCCGCTCGGGCTCGTCGAGCGCGCCCGCGGGCAGCAGGCCGTGGGCCTCGCGCTGGGGCACGGCGAGGACCACGGCGTCGGCGCGGAGCGTCTCGCCGGGGACCTCGACGGTCCAGCCGCCGGCGCCGTCGGCGCGGACGGACGTGACGCGGGTGCGGGTCTCGGTGCGCACGCCCGCGGCGTCGAGGGCCCGGCGGGCGAGCCGGTCGTGCAGCTCGCCCAGCGGCACCCGGGCCCAGCCGATGTCGGCGGCGCCGGGGTCGGACAGCAGCCCGGTCCTGAACACCATCGCGGCGAGCGCCAGCGAGGAGTCGCCGGCGACGGCGTTGAGGGTGGCGACCCCGACCAGGTCCCACAGGGCCTCCACGGCGCGCGGGGACTGGCCGTGGGCGGCGAGCCAGCTGCCGAAGTCCTCCTCGTCCAGGGCGGGGTCGTCGAGGTCGAGGTCCTTCAGCGCGAGCGCGGCCCGGACCGCCCTGGCCCGGTCGGCGAGCGAGAGGTGGGGGTACGTGGCGAGGCTGCGGCCGAGGTGCAGGGGCACGGGCAGCGGGTCGCGCCGCAGCCGGCCCAGCCGCCGTCCCTCGGGGCGGCGGACGTCGACCACGGGCACGTCGAGGCGGTCCTGCAGCGGCGCGAGGGCCGCTCCCCCGATCCGGTCGAGGAACCAGCGGTAGGCGGTGCAGCAGCGCAGGTAGACGTGCTGGCCGTTGTCGACGGTCAGGTCGCCGCGCCGGAACGAGAAGGCGAGTCCGCCCAGGCGGGGCCGCCCTTCGAGAAGGGTGACGCGCACCCCGGCGTCGGCGAGGGCGAGGGCGGCGGTGGTGCCGGCCAGTCCGCCGCCGACCACGACGGCATGGCGTCCCGGCGGGACCGGGCCGTCCGTGCGCGGGGACCCCTCGGAGCGTGTGCCGTGGTTCATGCGCCCTCTCCTGCCCGGCCGGGCCGCGTGACAGGTGCGCGGCCGGCCGTCTCGGTGGGGGACGCGGCGGCGCGGCGGAGGGTCGCCCCCCGCTCGCCGTCCGGGTACGGGGCGTCCATCAGGCGCGCCTCCCGACGGTGCGCCGGGCGACGTGCCGGGTGTCGAGACCGGACAGGCCGCGCACCGCGACGTACGCCTTCTCCCGGCCGGGGAGGGAGACCCGGCCGCGCAGCACGGCCTCGGGGTCGCGCTCGATGCGGTCCAGCAGGCGGCGGTAGATGCCGGCCATCGCGGCGACGCAGGCGCCGCTGCGCCGGTCGAGCATGGGGAGCAGCCGGTAGCCCTCGGCGAAGAGGGCACGGGCCCTGCGCACCTCGAAGTGCACCAGGCCCGCGAAGTCGGAGCCCTCC
This sequence comes from Streptomyces sp. DH-12, assembly GCF_002899455.1. GTDB lineage: Bacteria > Actinomycetota > Actinomycetes > Streptomycetales > Streptomycetaceae > Streptomyces. Next base: position 1,160,069 of record NZ_PPFB01000001.1, read on the forward strand.
GGCGGTGTCGGCCCGGCGAAGCCGGCGGAGCAGCCGAACTTGGCGAGGTCGTCGGCGGGCAGGTAGGTGCGCCCGTTCTCGGCGTCCTCGCGGACGTCGCGCAGGATGTTGGTGAGCTGGAGCGCCAGCCCCAGCGTGTCGGCGTACTCGGAGGCGCGTTCGACGCCGCGCGCGCCGGGCTCGGCGCCGAACACGCCGAGCGAGAGCCGTCCGATGGCCCCGGCCACGCAGCGGCAGTAGACCTTCAGGTCGTCCCAGGTCTCGTACGTCTCGCCGCGCAGGTCCATCTGGACGCCGTCGATCAGTTCGTCCAGGCCGCCGAGGGGGATCGGGAAGTGCGCGGCGGCGTGGGCGAGGGCGACCGCGACCGGGTCGGTGTCGTCCTCCTCGACCGCGCCGGCGCGGATGCGGGCGAGCAGCGCGCGGGTGTCCTCGAGACGGGCCACCTTGACGTCGTCGGCGAGCGGGCCGTCGCCGATGTCGTCGACCCGCCGGGAGAACGCGTACAGGGCGGACATGGCACGCCGTTTGGACGTCGGCAGCAGCCGGATGCCGTAGGCGAAGTTGCGCGCCTGCCGGCCGGTGACGGCCTCGCAGTAGCTGTAGGCGGCGAGTACCGGTGCGGACGCGGGTGCTTGCGACTCCACGGTCCGGATCACCCCTTTCCTCGCAGAGTCACGCCCGCCTCGCGCAGCAGCTGCGTCGTGCCGGGCTTGGGCGGGCCGGGAAGTACGTCGTACTCGGCGGCCGCGATCGCGCGGACGGCCGCCCTTCCTCCCGCCACGAACCCCGCGAGCAGGAGTCTGAGCCTGCCCCGGACGCTGCTCACCAGGGGTGCGCCCTCGTCCAGCAGGTCGAGGGCGCGCTGCGCCTGGAACGCGACGAGCGCGCGCACCGAGGCGCCGGCGGTGGGCGCGGCGAGGTCGGCCTCCTGGACGTGGAAGCGTTTCATGTCCGCGGCGGGCAGATAGATGCGGTCGCGGCCGAGGTCCTCGGCGACGTCCTGGAGGTGCTCGACGATCTGCAGGGCGGTGCAGATCGCGTCGGAGCGGCGGATGCGCTCCGGGGTGGCGGTCCCGGTGACGGCGAGCACGAGGCGGCCGACCGGGTTGGCCGACAGCTCGCAGTAGGCGAGCAGGTCGTCGTAGGTCTCGTAGCGCTTGACGAGCTGGTCCTGGCGGTTCGCGGCGATCAGGCCGAGGAACGGCCCGGGGGTCAGCGCGCGGCGGCGGACCGTGGGTTCCAGGCGGAGCAGCAGGGGGTGGCGGGGGTCCGGGCCCGCGCGGTCGAACACCCGGTGGAGATCGGCTTCCAGGGCGTCCAGCAGGGCGAGGCGGTCGCCGGCCTCCTCGGCGGGGACGCCGAGGGCGCGGGCGTCGGCGCCGCCGGGGGCCAGGTCGCCGTCGCCGATGTCGTCGACCAGGCGGGCGAAGCCGTAGACGGCCATGAGGTCGTCGCGCCAGGCCCTGGGCAGGAAGAACGGCGCCACCGGGAAGTTCTCGGCGGCGGCCTTGTCGAGCGTGGCCCGTTCGAGGTCGGCGGGGCGCGCCGGGTCGGCGGCCGTCATCGCTGACTGCCCGGGGAGAGGACGGCGCACGCTGAGTCCAGCCGGGGAGTCTCCGAAGCCATTGCCGTCACATCTCCCGTTCTACACTGCCGACCCAATTCACACTATTTCGGACACGCCACCCAGGCGTCCACCCCGTGGCGCCGAGGAAGGGTGTCGGGCAGTATGGCCCTGATTGCCGCCTTTCGGGGACCGGTACAGCTTACGTTGTACAACGCGCCGTTCCTCGACGGGGGTCTCCCGCGCCCCACGACATCACATCGCCCGGCGTCAGATCTCCGCGCCGCACGAGGATCTGACGTGTCTTTCGCGGACGCCGGACCGCTCCGGCGAGATTCTGGGCCGGACGGGTTACTTGCCCGTGAACTTCTCGTACTCGCGCAGCACCTCGTCGGTCGGCCCGTCCATGCGCAGCTCGCCGCGTTCCAGCCACAGCACGCGGTCGCAGGTGTCGCGGATGGACTTGTTGTTGTGGCTGACCAGGAAGACCGTGCCGGCGTGCTTGCGCAGCTCGCGGATGCGGGCCTCGGAGCGCTTCTGGAACTTCCGGTCGCCGGTGGCCAGCGCCTCGTCGATCATCAGGACGTCGTGGTCCTTGGCCGCGGCGATGGAGAAGCGCAGGCGGGCGGCCATGCCGGAGGAGTAGGTGCGCATCGGCAGGGTGATGAAGTCGCCCTTCTCGTTGATGCCGGAGAAGTCGACGATCTCCTGGTAGCGGGCCTTGATCTCCTCGCGGGACATGCCCATCGCGAGCCCGCCGAGGTGGATGTTCCGCTCGCCGGTGAGGTCGTTCATCAGGGCCGCGTTGACGCCGAGCAGGGACGGCTGGCCGTCGGTGTAGACCTTGCCCCGCTCGGCGGGGAGCAGCCCGGCGATGGCGCGCAGCAGGGTCGACTTGCCGGAGCCGTTGGACCCGATCAGGCCGATCGCCTCGCCGCGGTAGGCCACGAAGGACACCCCGCGCACGGCGTGCACCTTGCGCACGCCCCGCTCCTCGCCGCGCCGCAGGATCCGGCTGAGCGCCGCGGTGGCACTGCCCTTGCCGGTCCGGGCCCCGTCGACGCGGTAGACGATGTGCAGGTCGTCCGCGATGACGGTGGGCACCCGCGGGCCCGTCGTGTCGTCAGCCACGGCCGTACCTCTCCTCTGCCTTCCAGAAGTAGACGAAGCCGACCACGCCGGCCAGCACCGCCCAGCCCAGCGCGAACGCCCACACGTGCGGCGGCAGGTACGACCCGTCGTACCTGTCGATCAGCGCGAACCGCACCAGGTCCATGTAGACCGCGGCCGGGTTCCACTGCAGCACGTCCGCCACCCAGGCCGGCACGTTCTTGTCCTCCAGCATCGCCGGGATCGAGAACATCACCCCCGACGCGTACATCCACGTCCGCAGCACGAACGGCATCAGCTGCGCCAGGTCCGGCGTCCTGCTGCCCATCCGCGCGAAGATCAGCGCCAGACCCGTGTTGAACACGAACTGCAGCGCCAGCGCCGGCACCACCAGCAGCCACGACAGACCCGGATAGCTCCCGAACGCCACCATGATCACGACCAGCACGATCATCGAGAACAGCAGCTGCTGGAGCTGCTGCAGCGCGAACGAGATCGGCAGCGACGCGCGCGGGAAGTGCAGCGCCCGCACCAGCCCCAGGTTCCCCGAGATCGCCCGCACCCCCGCCAGCACCGAACTCTGCGTGAAGGTGAACACGAACACGCCCGTCACCAGGAACGGCACGTACACGTCGCTCGGTATGCCCTTCCGGGCGCCCAGCAGCAGACCGAAGATGAAGAAGTACACCGCCGCGTTCAGCAGCGGCGTCGCCACCTGCCACAGCTGACCCAGCTTCGCCCTGCTGTACTGGGCGGTCAGCTTGGCCTGCGAGAAGGCCAGGATGAAGTGCCGCCGCCCCCACAGCTGACGGACGTACGCGCCGAGGGACGGACGGGCGCCGCTCACGGACAGCCCGTACTTGGCGGCCAGCTCGGCCGCCGGGAGGCCCTCGTCGGGCGGCACGGACGCGCTGACCGCGACCGTGCCGTCGTGCGTTGTCTCACTCACGGGTGGATAACTTTCGTCCTCGATGTGCGTGGCCCGCGCGGGCCTGCCAGGAGCCGGGGACCGGGTGGAGCCGGCCCCCGGACCCGAAGCTTGTCAGATCACCGGGGGCCGGCCCAGCCGGGTCAGCCGCCACACCGTACGCCACTTCATGGGCCTGCGGGGGCCGCAGGGCGAGGTCCAGCCCTCCCGGAAGCCCCCGAACCACGCCTTGAGCGCGGGCCCCGAGGGCCGGCGCAGAAGGGTGAGGAGCAGCCAGACGCCCAGGTACACCGGGACGAGCGGGACGGGCAGGTTGCGCCGGGCGAGCCAGACGCGGTTGCGGGCCACCATGCGGTGGTACACCGCGTGCCGTGAGGGGGCGGTCGTCGGGTGGTACAGCACCATGTCGGACCGGTAGTCGATCATCCAGCCGGCGTCGAGCGCACGCCAGGCCAGGTCGGTCTCCTCGTGGGCGTAGAAGAACTCGTCCGGCAGGCCGCCGACCTCCGCGAAGACCTGGGTGCGCACGGCGTTGGCGCCGCCGAGGAAGGTGGTCACGCGGGAGGAGCGCATCGGGTCGGAGGCGCGCAGCCGGGGCACGTGCCGGCGCTGGGTGACGCCGGTGTCCGGGTCGGCGATGCGGAAGCTGATGATGCCGAGCGAGGGGTCCTCGGCGAACGCCTTCCGGCACAGCTCGGCGGTGTCGGTGTGCGCGAGCAGGCCGTCGTCGTCGAGGAAGAGGAGGATGTCGACGTCCCGTCCGCCGGGCCCGAACGCCTCGATGCCGACGTTGCGCCCGCCGGGGATGCCGAGGTTCTCGGGCAGCTCGACGGTCCGCACGCCCTCGGGGACGTCGGGCACGGGCGAGCCGTTGCCGACGACCACGACCTGGACGGGGTCGCCGTCCTGCTTGGCGACCGAGTCGAGCAGGGCACGCAGCTCGTCGGGGCGGTTGCCCATGGTGATGACGACCGCGCCGACCTTCATGCCGGCGCTCACTTCAGCCTGCTGGAGACGAGGACGGACACGAGGTGCAGCAGGGTCTGCAGCAGGGCGATCCCGGCCAGGACGGCGGTGCCGAGGCGGGTGAAGAACAGGTCGCCCCGGGCGGCGTCGAGGATCGCGAGGAGCAGGATCAGCAGGGACGCCTCTATGCCCAGGATCAGCCGGTGGAACTTCAGGGCGGAGGCGGCCCGGCGGGCCAGCGCCATGCCGGAGGAGCGCGGCTCGGAGGCGGACTCCTTCACCGGGGGCAGGCCGTTCTGGTGGCGGGCCACACCGACCAGGTCGGTCTCCGCCTTGATGAGTATCGCGCCCAGCGCGGCGAGGGTGCCGAGGAAGGCCCACAGCCAGTCGATGCGGCCGGTGCCCCACAGGTCGGCGGCGCGCAGGCCGAGGCCGACCAGCACGGCGGCGTCGGTCAGGTAGGCGCCGACCCGGTCCATGTAGACGCCGCCGAGCGAGTACTGCTTCCTCCAGCGCGCGATCTCGCCGTCGACGCAGTCGAGCAGCAGGTACAGCTGGACGGCGACCACCCCGAGGACCGCGCCCGTGATGCCCGGCACCAGGAGGGCGGGGGCCGCGAGGACACCGCAGACGGTCATCAGATACGTGAGCTGGTTGGGGGTGACCCGGGTGTTCACCAGGTAGCGGTCGACCCGCAGGGACACCTCGCGCATGTAGAGGCGCCCCATCCAGTGCTCACCGCTGCGCCGGTCCTTGACCCCCGCGGGGTGCACGACCGGACGGAGTTCAGCTACCGATGGCCTTGACATAGTCGGCGTAGACGTCCTTGATCTGTTCGGTGGTCAGGGCGAGGTGTTCGAGGATGGTGAAGCGGCCGGGGCGGGTCTCGGGGGCGTACTCGACGACGCGGACGAACTCGTCGACGGTGAACCCGATCTCCTCGGGCAGCACCGGCAGCCCGTGCCGGCGCAGCACCTCGGCCATGGCCGCCGACTCCTCGTGCGCGCCGCGCAGGTACATCGCGAAGGCGGCGCCGAGTCCGCACTGCTCGCCGTGGGCGGCGGCGCGCTGCGGGTAGAGCAGGTCGAAGGCGTGGTTGATCTCGTGGCAGGCGCCGGAGGAGGGCCGGGAGTCGCCGGACACGGACATGGAGATGCCGGTGAGGACCAGGGCTTCGGCCAGCACCTGGAGGAAGGCGTCGTCGTCGATGCCGCCCGGGTGCCGGAGCACGGCCTCGCCGGCCTGCCGGGCCATGGCCGCGGCGAGTCCGTCGACCTTCTCGCCGTTGACGCGGTGGGACAGCTCCCAGTCCGCGACGGCGGAGATGTTGGAGACGACGTCGCCGATGCCCGAGCGGACGAACCGGACCGGGGCCTCACGGATGACGTTGAGGTCGATCACGACCGCGATCGGGTTCGGCACGCCGTAGGAGCCGCGTCCCGCGTCGTTGTCGAGGGTCGCGACCGGCGAGCACAGGCCGTCGTGCGCCAGGTTGGTGGCGACCGCGACCAGGGGCAGGCCGACGCGCGCCGACGCGAACTTGGCGCAGTCGATGATCTTCCCGCCGCCGAGGCCGACCACCGCGTCGTAGCGGCCGCCCTGCATGGCGCCGGCCAGCCGGACCGCGTCGTCGATGGTGCCGCCGCCGACCTCGAACCAGTCGGCGCCGGGCAGCGAGGGCGCGACGCGGTCGCGCAGCCGGGCGCCGGAGCCGCCGCTGACGGCGATGGCGAGCCGGCCGGACTGCGAGATGCGCTCGTCCGCCAGGACGCAGGCCAGGTCGTCGAGGGCGCCGGGGCGGATGTCGACGACGACCGGCGAGGGGATGAGCCGGGTCAGTACTGGCACGCGATCTCCCGTCCGCGGGCGAGGTCGTCGTGGTTGTCGATCTCGACCCACGGGACCTCGCCGATCGGCGCCACGTCGATCCGGAAGCCCCGGTTCACCAGCTCCTGGTAGCCGTCCTCGTAGTACAGCTGCGGATCCCGCTCGAACGTCGCCTTCAGCGCGTCCGCCAGCGCCTCGGCCGCCCCGCCCTCGATCAGGGTGACGCCGATGTACTCGCCCGTCGCCTCCGCCGGGTCCATCAGCTTCGTGATCCGCGTCATCCCCTTCCCGGGGTCGACGACGACCTTCATCTCCTCGTCGGCGAGCTTCTTCACCGTGTCCAGCGCCAGGATGATCCGCTTGCCGTCACCGCGCGCCTCCAGCAGCGCCCGCTCCACCGACACCGGGTGCACCGTGTCGCCGTTGGCGAGGATCACGCCGTCCCTCAGGGCGTCCCGCGCGCACCACAGCGAGTAGGCGTTGTTCCACTCCTCCGCCTTGTCGTTGTCGATGAGCGTCAGCTTCAGCCCGTACTTCGCCTCCAGCGCCGCCTTGCGCTCGTACACGGCCTCCTTGCGGTAGCCGACCACGACGCCGACCTCGGTCAGCCCGATCTCCGCGAAGTTCCCGAGCGTCAGGTCCAGGACCGTCGGCTCCCCTTCCACGCCGGCGGGCCCCACCGGCACCAGCGCCTTGGGAAGCGTGTCGGTGTAGGGGCGCAGACGCCGGCCGGCGCCGGCCGCCAGCACGAGGCCGATCATGCGGGTTCTCCTTCGTCGTGAACGGCGGGCGCGCCACCCCGATGGGCGGCCACCCAGAAGCGGGTGCTCTCGGCGAGCACCACGAGAGCCACGGCCACGGCGAGGGCCGTGAGCGCGACGGTGAATCCGGACGCGGTGAGCACGGCCGCCAGAACGGCGACCGCCAGCGTGCGACCTTCGTGCCCCCCGATCGCCCGCACCAGCGGGCGCGGGGGCGCGCCCGCGTCGCCGCGGATGCGGTAGACCGTGTCGTAGTGATGGTAGGCGACCGCGGACACCAGTCCGTAGGCCGCCGGAAGGGCTCCGTTCACCTCCGCGCCGGCCGCCAGTACCAGGACGGTGCCGTACTCGGCGGCGCGGAAGAGCGGGGGGACGAGCCAGTCGAGGGGGCCGGTGAGGGGGCGGCCGACGGCGGCGGCGGAACAGATCACGTAGCCGGCGGCGGCCAGCGCGGTCTGCCATCCGGCGCCCCACACGAGGGCGGAGCCCGTCACCAGCACCGCGCCGAGGGCGGCGGTGACGACACCGCCGCGGGCCCAGGAGCGGGGCAGCAGCTCGGACAGGGGACCGCTGTCGGCGAGGTCGGCGAGGGACCGGGCGGCGCCCTTCTCCGCCCGGCCCCGGCGCCACGACCTCAGGACGCGCCCCGCCGTGGTGTACGCGGCGGCGAAGGCACAGCCGACGAGCAGCACCCAGAAGGTGGTGCGGGGCGTGGTCAGGGCGGTGAGGACGGCGAGCAGCGCCCAGCGCTCGCCGATCGGCAGGACGATCATGCGGCGCGCCCAGACCGTCCAGCCGGCCCGGTCCAGCCGGCCGGACAGGGCGGCGGCGGGGCCGGTGGAGGCGCCCGCCTGCGCCTCGTTGTACGAGAAGTCGACCATGTGCCGGCAGGACTGGAGGACCATCGCGCCGAGCGCGAGGGCCCACACGTCGTCGCCGCCGCGGGCGGCGCCGAGGGCGAGGCCGGCGTAGTAGGCGTACTCCTTGGCCCGGTCGAAGGTGGCGTCGAGCCAGGCGCCCAGCGTGGAGTACCGCAGCGCGTAGCGGGCGAGCTGGCCGTCGGCGCAGTCCAGGACGAACGAGGCGAGGAGCAGCACGCCGGCGGCGACGAAGCCGGTGCGGGTGCCGGTGGCGGCGCAGCCGGCCGCGACGAGCGCGGTGAGCAGGGAGGCGGTGGTGACCTGGTTCGGGGTCAGGCCGCGGCGGGCGCACCAGCGCGCGAGGTACCGCGAGTAGGGGCTGACGCAGAAGGTGGTGAAGAAGCCGTCGCGGGCCTTGACGGCGGACCTGAGGCGGACGGCCTCCTCGTCCACGGCGGCGACGGACTGCCGGGCCTCGTTGCGGGCCTGCGGGTCGGCGGGCACGGCGGCGACCAGGCTGCCGAGGTCGGGGCGGTGCACGTCGGTGTCGAGGGCGGCGGCGACCCGGTCCGGGAGGCCCTCGGCGAGGGCGCCGCTGTCCGCGTCCCGCTCGCAGCCGGAGTTCTCGCGGGCCACGGCGCGGGTCAGGGTCCGGCGGCCGGACCGCTGGGCGGTCACGGCGCCGGGGACCGCGGAGAGCGGGAAGCGGGGGTCGGTCAGGCCGAGGCGCAGCGCGTGCACATGGCCCACGAACCGGGTGTCGACCAGGGCGACCCGGTCCCCCTCGGGGACCTGGGCGAGGAGCGTCTCGGCCTCCGCGGCGCCGGCGGCGGTCCGCACCTCGAAACCGAGGGAGCGCAGGTCGCCCTCGAGTGACGAGCCGGGGACCGGAGGGCCGGTGACGATGGCGGTCGGCAACCGAAATCTCACTCCCTGGGTGCGACGCGTCCACGCCGTTCATGTACATGGTGATGCGCCCGTTCGGAGGCCCTGCGGGCGGCATGTCGGCAGAGGCTATCGGATACGCGGAAGCCCGCGTTCACCGCCCGTTCGACGGCCGGATCGACGCGGTTCGCCCGCTCCCGTGCCGCGCTCATCATCGGGGATACCGGCCCCGGCTCACAAACCGCGCCGATGGCTCGCCTTAGGGTGGACCACCATGACGTGGCTGATCACCGGCGGAGCCGGTTACATCGGGGCCCATGTGGTGCGGGCCATGACGGACGCCGGGGAGCGGGTCGTCGTGCTGGACGACCTGTCCGCCGGGATGCCGGCGCGGCTGCCCGACGGCGTTCCGCTGGTCAGGGGCTCCGCGCTGGACGGTGACCTGCTGGCCAAGGTGCTCGTCGAGCACGGCGCGACCGGCGTGCTGCACCTCGCCGCGCGCAAGCAGCCCGGCGAGTCGGTGGCCCAGCCCACCCGCTACTACCGGGAGAACCTGGGCGGTCTGGCGGCCCTGCTGGACGCCGTCACGGAGGCGGGCGTCCGGCGCTTCGTCTTCTCCTCGTCCGCGGCCGTCTACGGCGCCCCGCACGTGGACCTCATCACCGAGGACACCCCCTGCGCCCCCGTGAACCCCTACGGCGAGACCAAGCTCGCCGGGGAGTGGCTGGTGCGGGCGGCGGGCCGGGCGCACGGCATCGACACCGTGTGCCTGCGCTACTTCAACGTCGCGGGCGCGGCGGCCCCCGAACTGGCCGACACCGGCGTCTTCAACATCGTGCCGATGGTCTTCGACCGGCTCACCCGCGGCGAGGCCCCGCGCATCTTCGGCGACGACTACCCCACCCCGGACGGCACCTGCGTCCGGGACTACATCCATGTGGCCGACCTCGCCGAGGCGCACCTCGCGGCGGTGCGCGCGCTGTCGGAGGGCGGCGTCGAGGGCGACCTGACGCTGAACGTCGGCCGCGGCGAGGGCGTCTCGGTGCGGGAGCTGATCACGGTCATCGGGGAGGTCACCGGCGACACGCGGACCCCGGTGGTCGAGCCCCGGCGTCCCGGCGACCCGCCCCGCGCGGTGGCCTCGGCCGCCCTCGCGAGCGAGCGCCTGGGCTGGACCGCGCGCCGTTCGGTGCGCGAGATGGTCGAGTCCGCCTGGCAGGGCTGGCAGCTCCTCCAGGGTTCCCCACGCACCTGACCTACGATTCGTTTCCGCAGGTCAGAGCACATGACAACGGTGTTCAGTGCCGCGTTGCCGGATACCCCCGCCCCGTAGTTCACTGTGCTCCGGAAGAGCAGCGGCAGGACAGCGGCGGAAGGGCGGCGGCGGGCATGGGGGCAGGCCACGATCACGGGCACGCGCACGGGGTGCCGGCCGGCGGCACGGTCAGCGCGGCGTACCGGGGCAGGCTGCGGATCGCGCTGGCGATCACGGTCTTCGTCATGATCGTGCAGATCGTGGGCGGTCTGCTGGCCGACTCGCTCGCCCTGGTCGCGGACGCGGCCCACATGGCGACCGACGCCCTGGGGCTGGGCATGGCCCTGTTCGCCATCCACGTCGCGGGCCGCCCGCCGAGTGAACGGCGCACCTTCGGGCTGGCCCGCGCGGAGATCCTCGCGGCGCTGGCCAACTGCCTGCTGCTGCTCGGTGTCGGCGGCTACGTGCTGTACGAGGCGGTCCAGCGGTTCATCACACCGGCGGACACCGAGGGCGGTCTGGCGATGGTGTTCGGCGCCGTCGGCCTGGTCGCCAACCTGGTGTCGCTGGCGCTGCTGATGCGCGGGCAGAAGGAGAGCCTGAACGTCCGCGGCGCCTTCCTGGAGGTGGCGGCGGACGCGCTCGGCTCGGTCACGGTGATCGTGGCCGCCCTGGTGATCGTCACCACCGGGTGGACGGCCGCCGACCCGATCGCCTCCCTGGTGATCGCGCTGATGATCGTGCCGCGCACCCTGAGGCTGCTGCGGGAGACGCTCGACGTGCTGCTGGAGGCGGCGCCCAAGGGCGTGGACATGGCCGAGGTGCGGGCGCACATCCTGGACACGCCGGGGGTCGAGGACGTGCACGACCTGCACGCCTGGACGATCACCTCGGGGTTGCCGGTGCTCTCCGCGCACGTGGTCGTGAGCGCGGACACGCTGAACGCGATAGGGCACGAGAAGATGCTGCACGAGCTGCAGGGATGCCTGGGCGACCACTTCGACGTGCAGCACTGCACCTTCCAGCTCGAGCCCAGCGGGCACGCGGAGCACGAGGCGCGGCTGTGCCACTGAGCGGGCCGGTGCCACCGGGCGCGCGGGGGGCGCTTCGGGGACACGCACGCCTCCGGACACGCCAACGCGCCGGGGGACACGGTCTTCCGTCCGGGTGACAGTGTCTCCCCCTCCGGCGGACGCCAGGGACGCGCATGTCCGCCGCCCGCCACGGGCGCGATCGGCGCGGGTCCGGTGCCGTCCGGCGGCCGGCCCGGCCGCCCGTCGCGCCGGGGCCGGGACATGCGGGAGAGGACCGGAGTGCCGGGAGTGCCTGATTCGTGCGGCAGACTGGGGCGGGAACACCGAGTGAAGGATGGGTATGCCGATCACACCTGCCACCGCGACGAACAGCCCGTCGAACGGCACCGCCGAGCCGATCTTGCTGGAACTGGTCGACGAGGACGGCGTGACGGTCGGCACCGCGGAGAAGCTCTCCGCCCATCAGCCGCCGGGGACGCTGCACCGGGCGTTCTCCGTGTTCCTCTTCGACGAGCGCGGCCGGCTGCTGCTCCAGCAGCGGGCGCTCGGCAAGTACCACTCCCCCGGTGTGTGGTCGAACACCTGCTGCGGCCACCCGTACCCGGGTGAGGCGCCGTTCGCGGCGGCGGCCCGGCGGACGTACGAGGAGCTGGGGGTCTCGCCGTCGCTGATGGCCGAGGCCGGCACGGTCCGTTACAACCACCCGGACCCGGCCTCGGGTCTGGTGGAGCAGGAGTTCAACCACCTCTTCGTCGGCATGGTGCAGTCGCCGGTGCGGCCCGACGGGGACGAGGTCGCCGCGACGGCGTTCGTGACCCCGCAGGAGCTGGCGGAGCGGCACGCGAAGGACACCTTCTCGGCCTGGTTCATGACCGTGCTGGACGCGGTCCGGCCCGCCGTGCGTGAGCTGACGGGCCCGTCGGCCGGGTGGTGACGGCAGCGCCTCACCGCCTCCCCGTCCCCGGACGGGGACGCGCCGCCGCGGCTAGCGGGGCTGCGCGGGCTTGAGCGGCAGGGCGGCCCAGATCACCTTGCCGCCGGTGGACGTGTGCTCCACCTCGCAGGCCCCGCCGGCCTCCCGCGTGATCTCGCGCACCAGGAGCAGTCCCCGGCCGCCGGTGCGGCCGTAGTCGTTCTCCAGGGCGGTGGGGCGGTAGGGATGATTGTCCTCCACGGACACCCGGATCCACTCGGCGCCCACCGCGACCTCGACGGCGAGCATCGGGGACAGCAGCGCCGCGTGCTTGACGGCGTTGGTGACCAGTTCGGAGACGATCAGCAGCAGGCCCTGCACCACGTCGTCCGCGACCGGCACGCCCTGCCGCAGCAGCAGGTCCCGCACGGCGTGCCGGGCCTGTGGCACCGAGGCGTCCACGGCAGGGGCGGTGAACCGCCAGACACCCTCGTACGGCAGTGGGTCGCCGCCCTCACGCTCGCTTGTCACCACACGTCGAGTGTTGGGACCGATCGCCTCCGTCCTTCCGCACTGAACACAAGTCGGCGGATATCGAGCGCTTCCGACCGTTCTCGTCCGGCTCGGGCGTGCGCGGGACCGTTCGGGCCCGTTGTGTGCCGTTCGGAGGCGCTTCTCGGGTCGCACGGGGCGAGGGACCCGCAGGCCGCGCCCCTACTTCCCGGCGACCATGCCCACGATGCGCCGGCCGCCGTAGCCGGTGGCGACCAGTCCCAGCCCGTCGAACAGCAGGGACAGCGAGAAGAACGTACCGATGACGTACTGGCTGCTGCTCGGCCAGGTGGCCAGTACGAGGATTCCCAGGAGCAGTCCGAAGGCGCCCTGCACCAGCGTCCAGCCGAACTGCGGGCCGCGCACCACCAGGCTGCCGGCCAGCCGGAACACGCCGCCGGTGAGGAACAGCAGCGCGGCGAACATGGTCAGCGCCTCGGCCGCGGCCTCCGGGGTCTTCAGGATCACCGCCCCGGCCGCGAGGTTGAGGGCGGCGACGACCACGCCCAGCCAGAAGAAGTTCGTGTGCCGCGCCTGCACCGCGTGCAGCAGCCCGACGACGCCGCCGACCAGCAGCAGCCAGCCGAACAGCAGCATCGTGGTGAGTGTGGCGGCGGCCGTGTAGATCAGGCCGATCAGTCCGGCGACGACGAGGACCACCCCGAGCACGGCGAGCCAGCCGAAGCCGCGGTTGAGCTTCTCCGCCTCGCCGTGCGGGGCCGCGCTCCCGGTGGACCTGACCATGGCTGCCTCCCGGGTCCCGTCCCCCTTCTTGTCCTTCCCCGTCCCCCCGTCCTCCCCGCCCTCCGTGTCCCCCGCCCGCGCCGGTCGTAACGCCGGTCCCGGCCCGCCGCACACCGCCGTGACCGGGGCGGATAGCATCCGCCGCATGGAGGAGCCGCAACTGCTGCACAGCGTCGCCGACTCGGTCGCCACGGTCGTCATCCGCCATCCCGCGAAGCGCAACGCGATGACGGCCGCGATGTGGGCGGCCCTGCCGCCGCTGCTCGGCGCGCTGGCGGAGGACCCGGCCGTGCGGGCGCTGGTGCTCACCGGCGACGGCGGCACCTTCTGCGCCGGGGCGGACATCTCCACGCTCCAGGGGTCGCCGCTGGAGGCGCAGCGGCTGGCCGTGGCCGCCGAGGAGGCGCTCGCCGCCTTCCCCAAGCCGGCCCTGGCCGCCGTGCGCGGGCACTGCGTGGGCGGCGGGGCGCAGCTCGCGGCCGCCTGCGACCTGCGGTTCGCCGAGGAGGGCGCGCGGTTCGGGGTGACCCCGGCGAAACTCGGCATCGTCTACTCGTCCTCCGCCACCCGGCGGCTGGTGTCGCTGGTGGGCCCCGCGACCGCCAAGTACCTCCTCTTCTCGGGCGAGCTGATCGACGCGGAGCGGGCACTGCGCACGGGGCTGGTGGACGAGGTGCTGCCGGCGGGCGCGCTGGACGCCCGGGTCGCCGAGTTCACGCGGATCCTGGCGTCCCGGTCGCTGCTGACGCAGGCGGCGGCGAAGGAGTTCGCCGACGGCCGCACCGACCGCGACGAGCACTGGCACGAGGCGGCCGCCGCGAGCGACGACACCGCGGAGGGCGTGGCGGCGTTCCTGGAGCGCAGGTCGCCGCGCTTCACCTGGAACGCGGTCACGTCAGGGTGAACCGGCTCCTGGTCCGGCACTCGGCGACGGGGACGCGTCTCCCCCTTCTTCCGGCTTCTTCCGGCCTCTCCCGCCTTCTCCGCCGTGCCCCGCGCAGGCGGCCGGGCGCATGATGAGGCGTGGACGAGGTACCCGCAAGTCGTCCGGCCGGACGGGCCGGACGACGAAAGGGGAGACACGTGTTCCGTGCCATCGCAGACGTCCTGCGCCAGATCGGCGGCGCCGTCGCCACCGTCGTGACCCTGCCGTTCCGGGCGCTCGCCCGGCTGTTCGGCGGTGCTTCCTCCACCGCGCGCGGCCGTCGCGCCTGAGTTCGCCCGGGAGGCGTCCGGGCGCGTCGCCGCCCTGATCCCCGATGACCGTCGTCACCTGCCACAATTGCCGCGCAACCTCAGTGGAGAAGGCGGTACGGGAACGTGACGACACCCCTCGCAGGGTCCATCGAAGGCAGGATCGCCGAAGAACTCGGCGTACGGGAGCGGCAGGTCAGGGCCGCCGTGGAACTGCTGGACGGCGGTTCGACGGTGCCCTTCATCGCCCGTTACCGCAAGGAAGCGACCGAGACGCTCGACGACGCGCAGCTGCGCACGATCGAGGAGCGGCTGCGCTATCTGCGGGAGCTGGAGGAGCGCCGCGCGGCGATCCTCGACTCGGTGCGCGAGCAGGGCAAGCTCACCGAGGAGCTCGAGGCCCGCATCCGGGGCGCGGAGACCAAGGCGCGCCTGGAGGACGTCTACCTGCCCTTCAAGCCCAAGCGGCGCACCAAGGCGCAGATCGCCCGCGAGGCGGGTCTGGAGCCGCTGGCGGAGGGACTGCTCGCCGATCCCGGCGTCGAGCCCCTCGCCGCGGCCGCCGCGTTCGTGGACGCCGACAAGGGCGTGGCCGATCCGCAGGCCGCCCTGGACGGCGCCCGGGCCATCCTCACCGAGCGCTTCTCCGAGGACGCCGACCTGATCGGCGAGCTGCGCGAGCGCATGTGGGTGCGCGGGCGGCTGACGGCGAAGGTGCGGGAGGGCAAGGAGGAGGCGGGCGCCAAGTTCGCCGACTACTTCGACTTCTCCGAGCCGTTCACCGAGCTGCCCTCGCACCGGGTGCTGGCGATGCTGCGCGGCGAGAAGGAGGAGGTCCTCGACCTCGTCCTGGAGCCGGAGGAGCCCACGGACGGCCCCTCGTCGTACGAGGGCGTCGTCGCCCACCGCTTCGGGATCGCGGACCGGGGCCGCCCGGCCGACAAGTGGCTGCTGGACACGGTCCGCTGGGCCTGGCGCACGCGCATCCTGGTGCACCTGGGCATCGACCTCCGCCTGCGGCTGCGCACCGCCGCCGAGGACGAGGCGGTGCGGGTGTTCGCCGCCAACCTGCGCGACCTGCTGCTGGCCGCCCCGGCGGGCACGCGCGCGACGATCGGCCTGGACCCCGGTTTCCGTACGGGCGTGAAGGTCGCCGTGGTCGACGCGACCGGCAAGGTCGTCGCCACGGACGTGATCCACCCGCACGTCCCGGCGAACCGCTGGGACGAGGCGATCGCCAAGCTGGCCCGGCTCGCGAAGGAGCACGCGGTCGAGCTGATCGCCATCGGCAACGGCACGGCGTCCCGCGAGACCGACAAGCTCGCCGGCGAACTCCTCGCCAGGCACCCGGAGCTGAAGCTGACCAAGGTGATGGTGTCGGAGGCCGGCGCGTCCGTGTACTCGGCCTCCGCGTTCGCCTCGCAGGAGCTCCCGGACATGGACGTGTCGCTGCGCGGCGCGGTGTCCATCGCGCGCCGGCTCCAGGACCCGCTGGCCGAGCTGGTGAAGATCGACCCGAAGTCGATCGGCGTCGGCCAGTACCAGCACGACCTGTCCGAGGTGAAGCTGTCGCGTTCGCTGGACGCGGTGGTGGAGGACTGCGTGAACGGCGTGGGCGTGGACGTCAACACCGCGTCCGCCCCGCTGCTCGCCCGGGTGTCCGGCATCTCCTCCGGGCTGGCCGAGAACATCGTGGCGCACCGCGACTCCAACGGGCCGTTCACGTCCCGCTCCGAGCTGAAGAAGGTGGCCCGGCTGGGCCCGAAGGCGTACGAGCAGTGCGCGGGCTTCCTGCGCATCCGCGGCGGCGACGACCCGCTGGACGCGTCCAGCGTGCACCCCGAGGCGTACCCGGTGGTGCGGCGGATGGTGAGGACCACCGGGCAGGAGGTCGCCTCGCTGATCGGCAACACGGCGGTGCTGCGCTCGCTGCGGCCGCAGGACTTCGTGGACGACACGTTCGGTCTGCCGACCGTGTCCGACATCCTCAAGGAGCTGGAGAAGCCGGGCCGCGACCCGCGTCCGGCGTTCAGGACCGCCGCCTTCAAGGAGGGCGTGGAGAAGATCTCCGACCTGTCGTCCGGGATGATCCTGGAGGGCGTGGTGACGAACGTGGCCGCGTTCGGCGCGTTCGTCGACGTCGGCGTCCACCAGGACGGCCTGGTGCACGTGTCCGCGATGTCGAAGACGTTCGTCAAGGACCCGCGGGACGTGGTGAAGCCGGGCGACATCGTCAAGGTGAAGGTGCTGGACGTCGACATCCCGCGCAAGCGGATCTCGCTGACGCTGCGGCTCGACGACGAGGCGGCCCCGCAGGGCGGTCCGTCGGGCGGCGAGCGTCGGCAGCGCGGCGGACGGCCCCCGCAGCAGCGCCAGGGCCGCGGTGGCGGCGGTGCGCGTCAGGCGTCCGCGCCGGCCGACGGCGCGATGGCGGACGCCCTGCGCCGCGCGGGTCTGCTGGACCCGAAGAGCGGCCGCCGCTGAGCGGTGGTGCGCGGTCCCGGTCCCCGGGCGGGGCCCGGGACCGGCTCACCGCTCGGTCACGGCGCCGTCGGTGACGTGCAGACGCCGGGTCACGTGGACCGCGTCCAGCATGCGGCGGTCGTGGGTGACCAGCAGCAGCGTGCCCTCATAGGCGTCGAGGGCGGACTCCAACTGCTCGATGGCGGGCAGGTCCAGGTGGTTGGTCGGCTCGTCCAGGACGAGGAGGTTGACGCCCCGGCCCTGGAGGAGGGCGAGGGCCGCGCGGGTGCGTTCGCCCGGTGAGAGGGTGGCCGCGGGACGCAGCACGTGGTCCGCCTTGAGGCCGAACTTGGCGAGCAGCGTGCGGATGTCGGCCGGCTCCAGGTCCGGGACAGCGGGGCGGAACGCGTCCAGCAGCGCCTCCGGGCCGTGGAACAGCGCGCGGGCCTGGTCGACCTCCCCGAGCAGCACGCCCGAGCCCAGGGCGGCGTGGCCCGCGTCGAGCGGCACGCGGCCCAGCAGGGCGCCGAGCAGGGTGGACTTGCCCGCGCCGTTCGCGCCGGTCACCGTGACCCGGTCGGCCCAGTCGATCCGCAGGGACACCGGGCCGAGGGTGAAGCCGCCGCGGCGCACCACGGCGTCCCGCAGGGTGGCGACCACGGTGCCGGAGCGCGGGGCCGCCGCGATCTCCATGCGCAGTTCCCACTCCTTGCGCGGCTCCTCGACGACCTCCAGGCGCTCGATCATGCGCTGCGTCTGGCGTGCCTTCGCGGCCTGCTTCTCACTGGCCTCGCTGCGGAACCTGCGGCCGATCTTGTCGTTGTCGTCGCCCGCCTTGCGGCGCGCGTTCTTCACGCCCTTGTCCATCCAGGCGCGTTGCGTCCGCGCCCGGTCCTGGAGGGCGGCGCGCTTGTCGGCGTACTCCTCGTACTCGTCGCGGGCGTGGCGGCGGGCCACCTCGCGCTCCTCCAGGTAGGCGTCGTAGCCGCCGCCGTAGAGGTTGATCCGCCGCTGGGCGAGGTCGAGTTCGAGGACCTTGGTGACCGTGCGGGAGAGGAACTCGCGGTCGTGGCTGACGACGACGGTGCCGGCGCGCAGGCCGCTCACGAACCGTTCGAGGCGTTCCAGTCCGTCCAGGTCGAGGTCGTTGGTCGGCTCGTCGAGCAGGAAGACGTCGTAGCGGGACAGCAGGAGGGAGGCGAGTCCGGCGCGGGCCGCCTGGCCGCCGGACAGGGCGGTCATCGGCTGGTCGAGTCCGACGTCCAGGCCGAGGCCCGCCGTGACCTCCTCGGCGCGTTCGTCGAGGTCGGCGCCGCCCAGGGCGAGCCAGCGCTCGAGGGCGGTCGCGTAGGCGTCGTCCGCGCCGGGGGCGCCGTCGACCAGGCCCTGGGTCGCCTCGTCCATGGCGCGCTGGGCCTCGGCGACGCCGGTGCGGCGGGCCAGGAAGGCGCGCACGGTCTCGCCGGGCCTGCGTTCCGGCTCCTGCGGGAGGTGGCCGACGGTGGCGGTCGGCGGGGAGAGCCGCAGCTCGCCCTCCTCGGGCGCGGCGAGCCCGGCGAGCAGGCGCAGCAGCGTGGACTTGCCGGCGCCGTTGGCTCCGACCAGGCCGATCACGTCGCCGGGCGCGACGACGAGGTCGAGTCCGGCGAACAGGGAGCGGTCGCCGTGTCCGGCGGCGAGGTTCTTGGCGACGAGGGTGGCGGTCATCAGACCGCCGATCCTAGGGGGTGGGTGTGCGGCCCGCGGGCGCGGGAGGAGGAGCGGGGTCCGGTGCGTGCGACCGCGAGGCGCCGGAGCGCCCTTGTGACGGCAGCCACGTGGGCGGTTCGGCAACGCGGCTGGGGTCCCCCTCCGAGGAAGCGCGTGCCGGGCGGCGCGGCGCCGCGGGCATGCGCCGGCCCCCCCCAGGGCCTGGGCGGCGCGGCGCCGGCCGGGGGCCGGTCAGCGGCGGACGGCGGTGACCAGCACCGTTCCGGCGGTGCGGGCCACGAGACAGGCCTCCCCCTTCACCGCCGCGGGTCCAGCGGGACGCGGCGCCGGCCGGGTTCGAGGACCGCACCCGGGCGCGCACGCGGGCATCCGCTACCGTCCGCCGGATGGGAAGCGAATCGGACGACGGTGTCGTGGTGGTCGGCGGTGGCGTGGTCGGGCTGACCACGGCGGTGGTCCTCGCCGAGCGGGGCGTACGGGTGCGGCTGTGGACGCGGGACCCGGTCGGGGCGACCACCTCGGCGGTCGCGGGCGCTCTGTGGTGGCCGTACCGCGTCGCCCCGCCGGAGTCGGCGCGGGCGTGGGCGCTGGAGTCGCTCGACGTGTACGAGGAGCTGGCGCTGCGGCCGGAGGCCACGGGCGTACGGATGGTCGAGGGAGTACTGGGCGAGACGCCGATGGACGAGGTCGGCGCGTGGGCCGCCGCGCGGCTGCCGGGGCTGCGTCCGGTGACGGAGGCGGAGTACCCGGGTGGCCGGGGGGTGTGGGCGCGGTTGCCGCTCATCGACATGCCGGTCCATCTGCCGTACTTGCGGCAGCGGTTGACGGCGGCGGGCGGCGCCGTCGAGACGCGTGCGGTGGCGGACCTCGCGGAGGCCGGCGCGCCGGTGGTGGTCAACTGCACGGGCCTGGCGGCGCGGGAGCTGGTGCCGGATCCGTCGGTGCGGCCGGTGCGGGGGCAGTTGGTCGTCGTGGAGAACCCGGGGCTCCGCACCTGGATGGTCACCGAGGGGGCGGACGGGTCGATGGCGTACTTCTTCCCGCAGCCGGGTCGGCTGCTGCTGGGCGGTACGGCCGAGGAGGACGTGTGGTCCGACCGCCCCGACCCGGCGGTGGCCGAGGCGATCGTGCGGCGGTGCGCGGCGCTGCGCCCGGAGATCGCGGACGCCCGCGTGCTGGAGCACCTGGTGGGCCTGCGTCCGGCGCGGGACGCCGTCCGTCTGGAGCGCACCCGGCTGCCCGACGGGCGGGCGCTGGTGCACAACTACGGCCACGGCGGCGCGGGCGTCACCGTGGCCTGGGGGTGTGCGCGGCAGGCGGCGGAGCTGGCCGCCGGGTGAGACGCGGGGGCGGGCGCCCGGCGGCCGCCCCCGCGTCACGGTCCGCCCCGCGCGGGCGGGTCAGTGCTTGCCGACGGGGTCGCCCTCGACGTCCGGGCCGCGGCCGGGGCCGACCCGCAGCTCGAACTCGCCGTCGTACTTGGTGTGGCCCTCGATGACCGCGAGTTCGACCGCCTCGCTGGCCATCTTGTCGCGGACGACGAGCGGGTCGCGGCGCAGGTCGCGCATGAGCGCCACACACATGAAGAGCATCACGATCACGAACGGCGCGGCGGCGAGGATGGTGAGGTTCTGCAGACCGGTCAGGGCGTCGCCCTGACCGCTGCCGACCAGCAGCATGATGGCCGCCACGGCCCCGGTCACCACGCCCCAGAACACCACGGCCCAGCGGCTCGGCTCCAGGGAGCCCTTCTGCGACAGGGTGCCCATCACGACCGAGGCCGCGTCGGCGCCCGAGACGAAGAAGATGCCCACGAGGACCATCACCAGCAGGCTGGTGGCGGTGGCGATCGGGTACTCCTGCAGCACGGCGAACAGCCTGCCCTCGGGCGTGGTCTCGTCGCCGAGGCGGTTCTGTTCCTGGAGGCGCATCGCCGAACCGCCGAAGACGGCGAACCAGACCAGGCTGACCGCGCTGGGCACGAGGATGACGCCGCCGATGAACTGACGGATCGTCCGGCCGCGGCTGATGCGGGCGATGAACATGCCGACGAACGGCGTCCACGAGATCCACCACGCCCAGTAGAAGACCGTCCAGCTGCCCAGCCAGTCGGCGACGCCCTCGCCGCCGCTGATCTCGGTGCGGCCGGCCAGGGCCGGCAGCTCGCCGAGGTACGCGAAGACCGAGGTCGGCAGCAGGTCCAGGATGATCACGGTCGGGCCCGCGACGAACACGAACACGGCGAGGAGCAGCGCCAGCACCATGTTGGTGTTGGACAGCCACTGGATGCCCTTCTCCACACCGGACACCGCGGACGCCACGAACGCCACGGTCAGCACGGCGATGACGGAGACCAGCAGGCCGGTGCCGACCTTGTCCATCCAGCCGAGCTTCTCCACGCCGGAGCCGATCTGCAGCGCGCCGAGGCCCAGGGAGGCCGCCGAGCCGAAGACGGTCGCGATGATGGCGAGCACGTCGATGACCCGGCCGCCGGTGCCGTTGGCGTTCCGCTCGCCGATGAGCGGGGTGAACACGGCGCTGACGGTCTGCCGGCGGCGGCGCCGGAAGGTGCTGTAGGCGATGGCGAGGCCGACCACCGCGTAGATGGCCCACGGGTGGAGCGTCCAGTGGAACAGCGTGGTGGCCATGGCCGTCGACATGCGGTCGCCGGAGTCCTGCGGGCTGGTCCCGGGCGGCGGCGTGTCGTAGTGCGCGAGCGGCTCGCTCACGCCCCAGAACATCAGGCCGATCCCCATGCCGGCGCTGAACATCATGGCGATCCAGGACACCGTGCGGAACTCCGGCTCCTCGCCCTCGGCGCCGAGCGTGATGCGGCCGTACCGGCTGGCGGCCAGCCACAGGGCGAACACCACGAAGCCGGAGGCGGCCAGCATGAAGCCCCAGCCGCCGTTGTGCATCAGTCCGCTCAGCAGATCGGTGGAGACGTTCTCCAGCGAGTCCGTCCAGACGGCTCCCCACAGGACGAAGGCCAGGGTGAGCACGGCGGTGACGCCGAACACCACCCGGTCGGTGCGGGGCCTGCCCCGGCCGGGCAGGCCCGCTTCGGAGCCGGGCAGCGGGCCTGCCGTGGGGTCCTTGTCGCTCTGGTCGTCCTGCGTCACGGGTGGAACCTTTCGTCCGGGCCTGTCGGGCGGAGAGCCCTCTTCCCGATAGGCCCTTACCACCGTTGGCGCAAAACTCACCTCATCGGCAGGACGTGAGCGCCTCCCCCTCGGCCAGGTGGTACGCGGCGCGGCTGTCCAGGAGGAGCGGGACGAGCGCCCGCAGCGACTGCCGCAGCGGTACGAGCACCCCGTCGCCGTCCCGCCGGACCCGTACGCCGTGCAGGGCCAGCTCGTCGCCCACGTCCGCGTACTGGCCTGCGGTGAGACGGTAGCCGCACGGCGGGTCGGCGAGCACCTCGGACGGTTCGGGCGTCTCGTTGTCGGCGCCGCCGAGGTACACCGGGCCGCGGTCCGCGTACCCCGTGACACGGGCCCGGGCGGTGACCGCCTCCACCTGCGCGCGGTGGCCGGAGGAGAAACGGATCAGGCCGTCCAGCGCGGCGAGGTGGGAGGTCACCCTGCGCCGGTTGTTGAGCGCCTCGTCGGCCTTCTCGGCGTCGGTGAGGGCGTCGACGCGGCTCTCGATGAGCAGGCCGACGCCGTGCTTGACGCCGGACATGTTGCGCAGGATGCGTTCCTGGCCGTCGCCGGCGGTCTGCCGGATCGGATCACCGGTGACGGGGTCGGTCCAGATGCCGTAGGTGCCGGTGGTGTGGCCGGCCGCCCCGGCGGCGGGGCGGACGTGGTCCCGGGAGAGGGACCGGGCGGCGTCGTGGACCGCGGGACGGGTGTTGAGGTTGCGCGGCCACAGGTCGAACAGGTCCTTGTCGTAGTACGGCGGGGTGGCGCCGTACTCGTGCAGGTCGTAGATCACGTCGGGCCGCTCGTCGCGGATGACGGCGGCCAGGGCGCGGCCCTCGGCGGTCTTCAGGGCGACGTGGTCGCGGTTGACGTCGACGCCGTCGCCGTTGCCCCGGGTGCCGGCGGCGCGGCCGTCGGGGTTGGCGGTGGGGACGACGAGCACCGTGGTGCGCCGGAGGAAGCGCCGCGTCGTGCGGTCCTCGGCGTACGCCAGGTCGCGGATCGTGGTGAGGCACGCCTCGCGGCCCGCGGGCTCGTCGCCGTGCTGGCTGCACACCAGCAGGATCTTGTGGGACGCGTGGCTCGCGCCCGTGCGGACGAGCCGCAGCGGGCGGTTCTGCGCGGTCGTGCCGATGCGGGTGACGTGGACGCGGTCGCTCGCGCGGTCGACGGCTTCGAGGAAACGCTGTTCCTCGGACTCGGTGGTCCACCGGGCGCCGCGGCTCTGTTCGAAGCCGGTGCGCGGCGGGGCGCCGGTGTCGTGCGCCCCGGCGGCGGGGGCGGTGAGGAGCGGGGCGGCGAGGGCTGCGAGGGCGGCGGCGGTGAGGAGCGCTGCGCGTGTCATCGGGTGTCCCCCGGGACTCGGTGGGCGGCGGGCGGACGGACGCCGTCCGGGGCGGTGTGCGGTGCCTCGACGGGCGGTCCGGACGTGGCGCGGGCGAACGCGGCGGCGCCGCCGACGAAGGGGACCCGGGCAACGGTGCGGGCCAGGTCGAGGGTGAGCGTCGGGGTGTCGGCCGGCGGGTCGATCAGGCCGCGGTCGGTGCCGGCGACGATCAGCGCGAGCCGGTGGCCGCGGGGCACGACGTGGTCGGTGGCGGCCAGGTCGAGGGTGAGGGTGTAGCGCTTGCCGGGGACGAGCGGTTCGCCCCGGCCGGTGCCGGCGTGCTCGCCGAGGTCGGCCCAGCCGCGGCTGACGACGGTGTGGCCGACGTCGGCGGTCTTGGCGCGGGTCTCCCGGTAGCAGGCGCTGTCGTCCTCGGTGCTCGGCCCCCAGCAGGTGCGCTCCGGCAGGGTGACGATGCCTTCCCCGGCGTCGGCGTAGTCGCGGATCGTGTCGGGGCCGAGGTCGACCAGGACGGCGGACAGGTGCGCCGTCGGGGTGCTGGGCGCGACGGTGACGGTGACCCGGGAGGAGCCGGCCAGGCGCAGGCCGCGGGTGAGCGGGCGGGTGACGAAGCCCGCCTTCTCCGGGGTCGGGGTGTCGATCCGGGCGGCCCAGTCGGCCTCGCTCAGCGCCGGGTCGTCGGTGAAGGCGGCGGTGCCCCGGTCCGGGCGCAGGCCGAGCGTGCCGACGCCTTCCTGGGCGGCGCGGGCGGGCCGCAGCGTCGCGGTGCGCGTGCCGCGCGGGGGCCAGGCGGTGGAGGTGACCCACTCGTCGGGCGCGCGCTCGATGTCGGCGACGGGTTCGCGGTCGATGCCGTTGTCGATGCCGAGGAGTTCGTGGTCGAACCAGCGGTGCAGGGTGCGCACCCACGCGGCGCGGCGGAAGTCGAAGGGGTCGACGTGGCCGGTCTGCGACAGCCAGATCTTGCGCCGTACGCCGTTCCTGCCGAGGGCGCCCCACCAGGGGCCGACGTGCTGCATGCGCACGTTGAGGTCCTGCATGCCGTGCACCAGGAAGACGCTGGCGCGGACCTTCTTCGCGGCGCGCACGTAGTCGCGTTCGGCCCACAGCGGGGTGCGGTCGCCGGTGCGCGGGGCGCCGTCGACGAGCTTCCGGGCGACCTCCGTGCAGTTCTCGCGGGCCTCGGGCGTCTGCACGTGGCGGGCGAGCCGGTCGGGGCCGGAGCCGTAGAGCGGGGCGCCCTGGGAGAAGTAGTAGTCGTACCAGGTGGAGATGGCGGCGATCGGGACGATGGTCTTCAGCCCCTTGACGCCGGTGGCGGCGACGCCGTTGGCGATGGTGCCGTCCCAGCTCTTGCCGATCATGCCGGTGCTGCCGTCGGTCCAGTCGGCGCGGACCCGTTCGCCGCCGGTGCGGCTGGTGTAGGCCTTGGCGCGGCCGTTCAGCCAGTCCACGACCGTCTTGGCCGACTGGATGTCGGAGCGGCCGCCGACGTCGACGCAGCCGTCGGAGCGGCTGGTCCCGGCGAGGTCGACGCCGACGACGGCGTAGCCGCGCGGCACGAAGTAGTTGTCGTAGAACAGCGGCATCCGCGCGATGTCGCCGTTCGCGTCGTAGGTCTTGGTCTGGCTCTCGTTGCCCCGCCCGCAGCAGGAGTAGTACGGGCTGGCGTCCATGATGACGGGGACCTTGCGGCCGGCCTCGCGGGGCCGGACGATGTCGACGGCGACCCGGTCGGTGCGTCCGTCGCGGTCCTCGTCGAGGCCGGTGTCCACCCAGACGGCCTCGCGAATGGCGTCGGCGTAGGAGTGGACGGGGCGGCTCTCCCTGGGGGCGGCGTCCGCCGCGGCGGGGGTGGTGAGCAGGGTGGCCGTCAGGGCGGCGGTGGCCGCCGTCGCGAGCGTTCTCCAGGTCGTGGGGCGCGTGCATATCGGCATGCGCCGGACGGTACATCGGTGAACTCCCGTGCAGAAGAGGGCACCTGACGACGCGTGGGGGCGCGGGGACGTCAGTCGTGGTCGTAGACCGTGACCGGTATCCCCCGCCGCACCAGGCGCTGCTCCACGAGCGGCTCGACGCGTGACCACCTGCCGCCGGCGAGGCCGCAGCCGATGCGGGGCATGTGGACCGACGCGCCGAGCCCGAGGGCGTGCCCGGCGAGGCGGTCCAGGGCCGTGTCGACGGCCTCGTAGCGGACCGGGACGCCCTTGCTGCCGGTGCGGACGCCGCGCTGGCCGATCATGTTGGCCACCCACACGTACCGTTCGACCTGGACGAGCTGCACCGCGCCCAGGCCGAAGTCGTTCGCGGCGCGGCCGCGGTGCCAGGCGCGGTACGCCGCCTCCGGCTCGGGCCAGCGGCGGGACAGGGCGAGGACGAAGCCCTTGCCCCAGCCGCCGATGTCGTTGCACACGTGGGCGATGATCCTGACGCCCTTCACCGACGGAACGGTGGCGTCACCCCGCAGGTACGTGATCTCGGTCATGGCGGCACCGTACCGGCCGCCGCCGACAGTGCCGCCGGTGCTTCACCGCCCGGCCCCGACCTTGCGGCGGACGCCGCCGTACCAGCCGGCGACCAGCATCACGACGATCAGGGGGACGAGCAGCAGCGTCTTGCGGCCCACCTCGGGGTCGTTCCACATGAGCACGAGGACGGACGCCAGGAAGGCGATGGTGACGGTCTCGGTGACGGGGCTGCCGGGCAGCCGGAAGGACGGCCGGGTGACGAGGCCCGCGCGGGCGCGGCGGACGAACACCAGGTGGCAGATCATGATGATCACCCAGGTGCTGATGATGCCGAGGGAGGCGACGTTCAGCACGATCTCGAAGGCCTGGGCCGGCACGAGGAAGTTGAGGCCGACGCCGAGCACGCACACCGCGCAGGTCAGCAGGATGCCGCCGTAGGGGACCTGGCTGCGGTTCATGCGGGCGGTGAACTTCGGCGCGGAGCCCGCCGCCGCCATGGAGCGCAGGATGCGGCCGGTGGAGTACAGGCCGGAGTTCAGGGACGACATGGCGGCCGTGAGGACGACCAGGTTCATCACGTCGCCGGCGGCCGGGACGCCGATCTTCGACAGCACGGTGACGAAGGGGCTCTCCCCCGCCGAGTACATCGAACCGGGCAGCAGCAGCGCGAGCAGGACGACGGAGCCGACGTAGAAGAGGCCGACGCGCCACATGATGGAGTTCACCGCGCGCGGGACGACCTTCTCCGGCTCGGCGGTCTCGCCCGCGGCGACGCCGACGAGTTCCAGGGCCGCGTAGGCGAAGATCACGCCCTGCATCACCAGGACGACCGGCAGCACACCGTGCGGGAGGACGCCCCCGTGGTCGGTGATCATGCTCAGGCCGGGCGTGCCGCCGCCCACCTCGTGCCGGGTGGCGAGGAGGAAGACGCCGATCAGCATGAAGGCGACGAGGGTGGCGACCTTGACGATCGCGAACCAGAACTCCATCTCGCCGAAGATCTTCACGGAGATCAGGTTCACGGCCAGCACCACCGCGAGCGCGACGAGCGCCAGCACCCATTGCGGGATGTCGGTGAACGCGCTCCAGTAGTGCGTGTAGAGCGCGATCGCGGTGATGTCGGCGATGCCGGTGGTCGACCAGTTCAGGAAGTACATCCAGCCGGCGACGTACGCGCCCTTCTCGCCGAGGAACTCACGCGCGTACGACACGAAGGAGCCGGACGACGGGCGGTACAGGACCAGCTCGCCCAGGGCGCGGACGACGAAGAAGGCGAAGACGCCGCAGATCAGGTAGGCCAGCGCCAGGGCGGGGCCCGCGTCGCGCAGGCGCCCTCCGGCGCCCAGGAAGAGGCCGGTGCCGATCGCGCCGCCGATGGCGATCATGTTGACGTGGCGGGCCTTGAGGTCCTTGCTGTAACCGGCGTCGCCCGCGTCCGCGGGGGCCGCGGCCGCGCGGGGTGGTGCGGCCGTTGCCGTGGTGACGGCGTCCTTGCTCACGCGTGGTTCCACTCTCTGGTGCGCCCGGGCGGATCGCGCCCGGCTGTCCGACATGCTCTCGGCCGGCGCGATGCGATCACGGCACGGACCGACGGGGCACCTTTCCTGATGTGCGGGTGCGCATGCGATGGTCTGCGTCACACCGTGGGTCTCCTCACACCGGGGCTCACCTCGCGGGCCGATCTGACAGCGGAGGTGTCACAGCACCGGTGGGACAGCGATACTGCTCCACATGACGACCGAGACCGAGGCCCTGACCATCGACGAGCTGGCGGCCCGGGCCGGGGTGACCGTGCGCACGGTCCGCTTCTACGGGACGAAGGGCCTGCTGCCGCCCCCGGTGCTCGGTCCCCGGCGGGTCGGCCGCTACGGCCGGGAGCATCTGGCGCGGCTGGAGCTGATCGAGGAGCTGCAGAGCCGTGGCATGACCCTGGCCGCGATCGAACGCTATCTGGCGCAGCTGCCGCCGGACCTGAGCGTGCGCGACCTGGCCGTGCAGCGGGCGGTGGTCGCGTCCTGGGCGCCGGGCGCGGTGGAGGCGGTGTCCCGCGCGGAGCTGGAGCGCCGGGCGGGGCGCGCGCTGGGCGAGGAGGAGCTGAGGCGGCTCGCGGCGATGGACGTCGTGGAGCGGGCCGCCGAGCCCGGCGCCGGCCCGGACGACGAGGTCTTCCGGGTGGACGCCGGGCTGCTGCGGCTCGGGGTGGAACTGCTGGACGTGCCGCTGTCGCACGAGTCGGTGCTGGCCGCCCGCGCGGTCCTCACCGAGCACTCCCGCGCCGCCGCCCGTGAGCTGTCGCGGCTGCTGCGCGACGCGGTGGCGGACCAGGACTCGCGCGACGTGCGGTCCCTGTCCGCCCGGATGCATCCGCTCGTGGTGCAGGCGCTGCTCACCACCTTCCAGCGGTCGCTGAGGGAGGAGCTGCGGGAGTGGCTCGACGAGGAGGGCTGAGCCGCCTCCCGCCGAGCCGCGTCCGGATCAGCGGGCGTCGGTGAAGACCTCGCCCCTCTCCGCCTTCTCCACGAGCAGGGCGGGCGGGGTGAACCGCTCGCCGTAGCGCTCGGCGAGTTCCCGGGCACGGGCGACGAAGCCGGGCAGGCCGCCCTCGTAGCCGTTGATGTACTGCAGGACGCCGCCGGTCCAGCCGGGGAAGCCGATGCCGAGGACGGAGCCGATGTTGGCGTCGGCGACGGAGGTCAGCACGCCCTCCTCCAGCAGGCGGACGGTGTCCAGCGCCTCGGAGAACAGCATCCGCTCCTGCATGTCGCGGAACGGGATGGTGTGTCCGGGCTTGCCGAAGTGCTCGCGCAGCCCCGGCCACAGCAGGCCGCGCCCGCCGTTCTCGTCGTAGTCGTAGAAGCCGGCGCCGCCGGAGCGTCCGGTCCGGCCGAACTCGTCGACCATGCGGTCCACGACCGCGTCGGCCGGGTGCGGGGTCCAGGTGCCGCCCGCCTCCTCGACGGCCCGCTGCGTCTCGCGGCGGATCCTCCGCGGCAGGGTGAGGGTGAGCTCGTCCATCAGGGAGAGCACCTTGGCCGGGTAGCCCGCCTGGGCCGCCGCCTGTTCGACCGACGCGGGCTCGATGCCCTCGCCGACCATCGCCACGCCCTCGTTGATGAAGTGGCCGATGACGCGGGAGGTGAAGAAGCCGCGGGAGTCGTTGACCACGATCGGGGTCTTGCTGATCTGCCGCACCAGGTCGAAGGCGCGGGCCAGGGCCTCGTCGCCGGTGCGCGCGCCCTTGATGATCTCCACGAGCGGCATCTTGTCGACGGGCGAGAAGAAGTGCAGCCCGATGAAGTCCTCCTGCCGCTCGACGCCCTCGGCGAGGGCGGTGATGGGCAGGGTGGAGGTGTTGGAGCACAGCAGCGCGTCGGGCGCGACGACGTTCTGCACCTCCTGGAACACCTTGTGCTTGAGGGAGGTGTCCTCGAAGACGGCCTCGATGACCGCGTCGCAGCCGGCGAGGTCGGACACCTCGGCGGTGGGCGTGATGCGGGCGAGCAGCGCGTCGGCCTTCTCCCGCGTGGTGCGGCCCTTGGCGACGGCCTTGGCGCACAGCTTCTCGGAGTAGCCCTTGCCCTTGAGCGCGGCCTCGGGGGAGACGTCCTTGAGGACGACGTCGATGCCGGCGCGGGCGCAGGAGTAGGCGATGCCGGCGCCCATCATGCCGGCGCCGAGGACGGCGACCCTGGTGACCTTGCGGGCCGGGACGTCCTTGGGGCGGCCCGCGCCGGAGTTGACCGCCTGGAGGTCGAAGAAGAACGCCTGGATCATGTTCTTCGACGTCTGTCCCGCGGCCAGCTCCACGAAGTAGCGGGCCTCGATCACCTGGGCGGTCTCGAAGTCGACCTGAGCGCCCTCGACGGCGGCGGCCATGATGTTGCGGGGGGCCGGGTAGGGGGCGCCGCCGGTCTGCTTGCGCAGGTTGGCCGGGAAGGCGGGCAGGTTGGCGGCGAACTTCGGGTGCGACGGGGTGCCGCCGGGGATGCGGTAGCCGGGCCGGTCCCAGGGCTGCGCGGACTCGGGATGGGCGTCGATGAAGGCGCGGGCCCTGGCGAGCATCTCCTCGCGGGTCTCGGCGACCTCGTCGACCAGGCCGTTCTCCAAGGCGCGGCGCGGGCTGTACTGAGTGCCCTGGAGGAGCACCTTCAGCAGCGCGTCGGTGATGCCGAGCAGGCGCACGGTGCGGACCACGCCGCCGCCTCCGGGCAGCAGGCCCAGGGTGACCTCGGGGCAGCCGATCTTGGAGCCGGGGGCGTCCAGGGCGATGCGGTGGTGGCAGGCCAGGGCGATCTCGTAACCGCCGCCGAGGGCGGCGCCGTTGATGGCGGCGACCACGGGCTTGCCGAGGGTCTCCATGCGGCGCAGCTGGCGCTTGAAGGCCAGGCCGCCGTCGAACAGGTCCTGGGCGGTGTCGGGGGTGACCCGGATCAGGTCGCGCAGGTCGCCGCCGGCGAAGAAGGTCTTCTTGGCGGAGGTGAGGATGACGCCGCGGACCGAGTCCTTCTCCGCCTCCAGGCGGTCGGTGATCGCGGCGAAGGAGTCGCGGAACGCCTTGTTCACGGTGTTCGCGGACTGGTGGGGGTCGTCGAGGACGAGGGTGACGACGCCGGTGTCGTCCTGCTCCCAGCGGATGGTGGTGGACTCGCTGCTCATGAGGGTGTGCTCCAGGTGATCCGTCGGGAGGGGGTCAGACGCGCTCGACGATGGTGGCGATGCCCATGCCGCCGCCGACGCAGAGCGTGGCGAGCCCGTAGCGCTTGTCCTGGCGCTCCAGTTCGTCGACGAGGGTGCCCAGGATCATCGCGCCGGTCGCGCCGAGCGGGTGGCCGAGCGCGATGGCGCCGCCGTTGACGTTGACCTTGTCCAGCGACAGGCCCATGTCCTTCACGAACCGCAGCACGACGGCCGCGAACGCCTCGTTGATCTCGACCAGGTCGATGTCGTCGACGGTCAGCCCGGCCTTGGCGAGCGCCTTGCGGGTGGCGGGCGCGGGGCCGGTGAGCATGATGGTCGGCTCGGAGCCGGAGACGGCGGCGGAGACGATCCGGGCGCGCGGGGTGAGGCCGTGGCGCTCGCCGGCCTCCTTGGAGCCGATCGCGACCAGGGCGGCGCCGTCGACGATGCCGGAGGAGTTGCCCGCGTGGTGGACGTGGTCGATCCGCTCCACCCAGTGGTACTTCTGCAGCGCCACCGCGTCGAAGCCGCCCAGCTCGCCGATGTCCGCGAAGGACGGCTTGAGCTTCGCGAGGGAGTCGGCGGTGGTGCCGGGGCGCAGGTGCTCGTCGTGGTCGAGGACGACCAGGCCGCTGCGGTCCTTCACCGGGACGACGGACCGCCCGAAGCGGCCCTCCTTCCAGGCCGTGGCCGCCCGTTCCTGGGAGAGGGCGGCGTACTCGTCGACGTCCCGCCGGGAGAAGCCCTCCAGGGTGGCGATGAGGTCCGCGCCGATGCCCTGCGGCACGAAGTTGACCTCGAGGTTGGTCATCGGGTCGTTGAACCAGGCGCCGCCGTCGGAGGCCATGGGCACGCGGGACATGGACTCCACGCCGCCCGCGAGGACCAGGTCCTCCCAGCCCGAACGGACCTTCATCGCGGCCATGTTGACCGCTTCGAGCCCGGAGGCGCAGAAGCGGTTCTCCTGCACGCCGGCCACCGTGTCCGGCAGGCCCGAGGCGATGGCGGCGATCCGGGCGATGTCGGAGCCCTGGTCGCCGACCGGCCCGACGACGCCGAGCACGATGTCGTCGACGGCGGCCGGGTCGAGTCCGGGGAAGCGGGCGCGGATCTCGTGGATCAGCCCGACGACCAGGTCGATGGGCTTGGTGCCGTGCAGGGCGCCGTTCGCCTTGCCGCGCCCGCGCGGGGTGCGGATCGCGTCGTACACATACGCTTCGGTGCTCACGAGGAGGCCTTTCGCTGAGGGTTCGAGGGCGGGGACACCAGGCCGGGTACGTCCCAGTCGCGGGCCACGTCCTCGGTGTCGGCGCCCGGCCGGGCGGGCCCGGTGCGGACGGTGGCGGGCGTCGCGGAGAACCGCGGCGCGGGTGCGGGCTGGGTGATGCCCGCGTGGTCGGTGAAGGTGGCGCGGGCGGCGAGGTGCGGGTGGCGCGGGGCCTCGCGCAGCGACAGCACCGGCGCCACGCACGCGTCGGTGCCCTCGAAGACGGCCGTCCACGCGTCGCGGGTGCGGGAGGCGAACCGCCCGGCGACCCGGGCGCGCAGCTCCGGCCAGCGGGTGACGTCGCCGTGCGCCCCGGCGAGGTCCTCCAGGTCCAGCAGGCGCAGGAACTCGGCGTAGAACCGCGGCTCCAGCGCGCCGACGGCCATGTGCCCGCCGTCGGCCGTCTCGTAGGTGCCGTAGTAGGGGCAGCCGCCGTCGAGGAGGTTGGCGCCGCGGCGGTCCTGCCAGACGCCGGCGGCGAGCATGCCGTGGATCATCGAGGTGAGGTGGGCGGTGCCGTCCACGACGGCGGCGTCGACGACCTGTCCGGTGCCGGTGGCGCGGGCGTGGTGGAGGGCGGCGAGGACGCCCACCACCAGGTACAGGGAGCCGCCCGCGTAGTCGCCGAGGAGGTTGGCGGGGGCGACCGGGGCCCGGCCGGGTTCGCCGGTCATGCCGAGGGCGCCGGTGACGGCGATGTAGCCGATGTCGTGTCCGGCGCGGTCGGCGAGGGGGCCGTCCTGGCCCCAGCCGGTCATCCGGCCGTAGACCAGGCGCGGGTTGCGGGCCCGGCAGTCCTCGGGGCCGACGCCGAGGCGCTCGGCGACACCGGGGCGGTAGCCCTCGATGAGGACGTCGGCGCGCTCGGCGAGCTCGAGGACGTGGCCGGGGCCGTCCGGGGCCTTCAGGTCGACGACCACGGAGCGCTTGTTGCGGTTGGTGACGTCCCGGGCGGGGTCGATGCCGAGTCCGGGGCCGCCGGGACGGTCGACGCGTACGACGTCGGCGCCCAGGTCGGCGAGGAGCATGGCGGCGAACGGGCCGGGGCCGATGCCGGCCAGCTCGACCACGCGCACGCCGGTGAGCGGGCCGTGGTCCGGCGCCGTCGCTTCCGTCATCGAACCCCCATCGACTGTGACACTTCTGGTGTAACACCTGCGATGTTAAGAACACCGCCCACCGGGCACAAGGGCGGGCGAGCAAGCGCTTGGCCACTCTACGGGGGCGGTCTCCGGGCCGCCCCCGCTCCGGCCGTCTCAGCGGGCCCCCGGCTCCGCCGCCCGCGTGTCGAGCCCGGCCGCCCGCCGCTCGGCGGCGACCGTGCGGCAGCTCTCCTCCGTCCGGTCGCCCAGCAGCCCGGCCGCCGGGGCGTCCGCGGGCTCCGGCGGGACGCGGACCCGGCCGGCCCGGCCCGGGCCGTATCCGGCGGGCTCGGCGCCCGGGCAGGCGGGTGCGTGGGCGTGCGCCGTCTCGTCCGTCAGCGTCACGGTCACCCCGAGCGGGTGACTTCCGTCGTGGACGCCCGGGAAGTCGAACACCTTCCGGTCGGTCTCGGCGGCCGTCTCGCCCCAGGGGTGATCCCCGGCGGCGCCCGGCAGGCGCAGGGCCCGGTCGCGTACTTTCTCCCGCTTCCTCAGGGCGTTCCGCGGCACGGCCATCGCTTTCCTCCGGGCTCGTCGTCGGGCTCCGCACCCCTCACGCTAGCCTCGGCCACCGACAGCGGCGCGGCTGCACGACCAAGGGGTGTCATGAGCAGGCTGAACAGGACGGACCGTCCGTACGACATCGTGCTCTTCGGGGCCACCGGCTTCGCCGGGGCGCTGACCGCGGAGTACCTGGCCGCCCACGCGCCGGAGGACCTGCGCTGGGCGGTCGCGGGACGCAGCGAACGGAAACTCGAGGAGCTGCGGGAGCGGCTGCCCGGCGGCGAGAAGGCGGGCGTGCTGCGGGCGGACGTGTCCGAGCCGGCCACGCTGCGCGCCCTCGCCGAGCAGGCGCGCGTGGTCGCCACCACCGTGGGGCCCTACGTCGAGCACGGCGAGGAACTCGTCGCCGCCTGCGCGGACACCGGCGCGGACTACGCCGACCTGACGGGCGAGCCGGAGTTCGTGGACCTGATGTACGTCCGCCACGACGCCCGCGCGCGGGAGACCGGGGCGCGGCTGGTGCACGCCTGTGGCTTCGACTCGGTGCCGCACGACCTGGGCGCGTACTTCACGGTGCGGCAGCTGCCGGCGGACGTGCCGCTGACGGTCGACGGGTACGTCACCGCCGACGCGGCCTTCTCGGGCGGCACGTTCGCCTCGGCGCTGAACCAGTTCGCCCGTCCTGGCAGGCTGCGCGCCGCCGCACGGGACCGCCGGCGCCACGAGCCCCGGCTGGTGGGCCGCCGCGCCTCCGCGCCGACGGGCGCCCCGCGTTACGCGCCGGAGGTCGACGCGTGGGCACTTCCGTTGCCGACGATCGACGGCCAGATCGTGCGCCGCTCGGCGAAGGCGCTGGCCCGGTACGGCCCTGACTTCCGCTACCGCCACTACGCGGCGGTGCGCAGTCTGCCGGTCGCCCTGGGCGGCGTGGCCGCGGTCGGCACGCTGGTCGCGGCGGCCCAGGTCCCGCCGCTGCGCCGCGCCCTGTCCGCCCGCCTCGCGCCGGGGGACGGCCCGAGCCCCGAGAAGCGGGCCCGCAGCTGGTTCACGGTCCGCTTCATCGGTGAGGGGGGCGGCCGCCGGGTCTACACGGAGGTCTCGGGCGGCGACCCGGGTTACGACGAGACGGCGAAGATGCTCGCCGAGAGCGCCCTGTGCCTGGCCCTCGACGACCTGCCCCCGACGTCGGGTCAGGTCACGACGGCGGTGGCGATGGGGGACGCGCTGATCGGACGCCTGCGGGAGGCGGGGATCGGGTTCCGGGTGGCGGCGGTTCGCTGACGGCCGTCGAAGCCCTCGCGGGCACCGGTGTCAGAGCGGCCAGGCGAGCAGGGTGTAGATCATGCCCGCCACCCAGCCCAGGCCCGCCAGGACCGCGAGGGTGAGGGCCAGGGTGACGGCTCGGTCGGTGAGGCGTACGGAGGAACGCCGGCTGCGGTGGGTCGACATGGCGAACACCCTGCCGTCGGGCGGCCGTTCGGGCATCCGTACGCGTACTCAGTCCGCCGTGGGCGCCGGTGCGGCCTCGCGGAGGGCTCGGCGGCACAGGGCGTCCGCCCTGCGGGTGGTCTCGGGGAGGCGGTAGGCGGGGGCCAGCGCGAGGGTGTGGGCGCAGGCGTTGTCCAGGCTCACCCGGTGGCCTACCGACACGAACACCGGTTTGACGGCGTCCCGGGTGCGCAGCGCGCGGCCGACCTCCTCGTGGCCGGCGAGGAGGGGGGAGGTGCTGCCGCGCGGGGCGGCGGGTTCGTCGTAGGTGAAGGTGAAGGGGTTCTTGGCCACGCCGATCGTGGGGAGGCCGGTGAGGACGCCGAGGTGGCTGGCGAGGCCGAAGCGGCGGGGGTGGGCGAGGCCGTAGCCGTCGCAGACCACCAGGCTGGGCGCGCAGGGCAGGGCGTCGAGGGCGGCCAGCACGGTGGGGATCTCGCGGAACGCCAGCAGTCCGGGAACGTACGGGAAGGAGATCCGCCCCGCAGCCGTGGACTCGGCGACGACGTCCAGACTCCCCGCGTCGAGGACGACGGCCGCGGCGGCGACCACGTCCCGCTCGTCGTCGTAGGCCACGTCGACGCCGGTGACGTGGCCGGTGCCGGGCGGTGGGCCGGATTCGCCGAGCACCACCTTCGCGCGCAGCGCGTCCTGCACCGCGCGGGCCTCTTCCTCGGTGACGGGCCAGCCGGCCGGTGTGCGTACGGTCGTCGTCATGGTGCCCCGAGCTTACGGGGCGCCGCGCGGGAGGACGGCCGCCCGGCCCGCCCTGCCGCGCGGAGGCAGGCTCACTTGCCGAGCGCCCGCTGCAACTGGCCCTTGTTCATGCTCGAACGGCCCTCGATGTTCCGCTTCTTGGCCTCTTCGTAGAGCTGGTCGCGGGTCGGGCCCTGGGAGCCCTTGCCGGACCGCTGGCCGCCGCGCTTGCCGGAGGACATGTCCTGCGTCGACGTCCGGCTGGCCGTCTTCGACTCGCCGGACCGGGCGCGTTCCTTGTTCACCGTCCGGGCGGCGATCTCCTTGGCGCGCCCGGTGCTCTCGCCCCGGTCCTTCGCGCTCTCCTTGATGTGCTCGTACTGACGCTCCCGCTTGGGGCTGGAACCGCTTGGCATGTCCGCTCACTTTCTCTCGCGCTCGGCGAGCGCTCGGTCGCGTACAGCGGTCGGGTACCCCGGTCGGCGGGATGTAGGGCCCTCGCCCGGCGTCACTGCTCCAGCCGGGCGACCCTGCCCTTCTCCCCCGCCGCCCAGCAACTCCGGTCGGGCGTGCAGTCGACGGTGTCGTACGAGCCGGTGTCGACGGTCCGCCAGGTGAGGCCGCCGTCGGTGGTCAAGTCGGTGCCGGTGGGGCCGACGGCGAGGGCGCCGGCGCGGCTGTGCGGGAGCCAGGCGACGCCGGAGCGGTAGGCGGGCGGGGATCCGGCGGCCGGGCGCCACGTGCGGCCGCCGTCGCCGGTGCGGGCTGCGGCGTCGGGCGAGGGCAGGCCGGGGTTGAAGTCGCCGCCGACGGCGAGACCGTGGTGGCGGTCGCGGAAGGCGAGGGCGAAGACGCCGCGCGCCGGGTCGCCGGCCGGGATCGGGGTGTCGGTGGCCGTCCAGGTGCGGCCGCGGTCGGCGGAGTGCAGGACGCGGGCGCGGGCCGCTCCCCCGGTGGCCAGCCAGACGTCCTTCGGCCCGGACGACACCAGGCACTGGCCGCTCGCGGCGAACCCGGCCTCGCCCTCCAGCGCCGGCGGCATGCCGGTGTCGGGCAGCACGGCCCAGGAGCGGCCCCCGTCGCGGGTCGACAGGATGCGGAACCTGCCGTCCACGGGATCGCTCACCGCCAGGCCGTGCCGGTGGTCGAAGAAGGTGAGGCAGTCGTAGAAGGCGCGGGCGTCCGGGTTGCGGAAGGCCTCCGTCCAGGTCGCTCCTCCGTCGTCGGTGCGGTGGACGCGGGAGTCCTCGCCCTCCCCGACGGCCAGCACGACGGCCCGCCGCGCGTCGAACGCCTCGATGTCCCGGAACTGCAACTCCCCCGCGCCGGGCGGCGAGACGTCCCGCCAGGCCCGGCCGCCGTCGGTGGTGCGCAGCACGGTGCCGCGGGTTCCGGCGACCCACGCCGTGTCCCGGCTGACGGCGGCGAGACCGCGGAACCGCACGTCGGGAGTGCCGGTGTCCTTCACCTCCCAGTGCGGGGCACGGTCCTTCGGACGCCCGTGCGCCTGCGCGGGTACGGCGGTGAGGGCCGCGAGCGCAGCCGCGCAGGCGGCCACCGCGGTCACCCGGCGGAAGCGCCGCCCCTCGCGTCCCGTCGGTCCCGTCCGTCGCGTGCTTCCCGAGCGCCTCATGGCGGGCGAAGCCAGCCCACGGGCCGGACGTCGTCCAGAGCGCCCGCCCGGCGGGCGCCACCCCGAGTGGCCCGTGCGGGACGGGAGGAGAGACGTGTCACTCGGGTGCATGAAGGCGGTGACAGAGGTCACTCGCTCCCCATGCGCACGGAATGGCCGATTCCAGCGTCTCCTAGGTAGCCGACGAACACGATCCGCCCGGAAGCCCGCCCAGCCGTCACGAGGGAGCAAGGCGTTGTCCACCGTCATCGAGCAGCCCGTAGAGGCCCGCCTGGTCGCCGCCGCGCCGCGGATGGCCGACATCCCCGCCACGCTGCACTACGACGGGGACGACCCGTTCGCCGTCCGCATGACCTTCCCCGCGCCCGCCACGCTCGAAGGCGTCGACGTGTGCTGGACGTTCGCCCGCGACCTGCTCGCCGCGGGCATGGAGGCCCCGGAGGGCCACGGCGACGTACGCGTCCGTCCGTACGGCTACGACCGCACGGTGCTGGAGTTCCACGCCCCGGAGGGCACGGCCGTCATCCACGTCCGCTCCGGCGAACTGCGCCGCTTCCTGGCGGCGACGAGCGAGCTGGTCCCGACCGGCCTCGAACACCTCCGCCTCGACCTGGACCACGACCTGGCGGAACTGATGCGGGACGCGTGAGCGGTTCCGCGGGGCGGGGCGCCCTGCGGAACGGGGCGCACACGGCGGACCCGCGCGCGCGACGCGCGAAAGGGAGCGGGCACGGCCCCGAAAGGAGGCCGGGGCACGAGAGGGATCGGTCCGGGTGGCCGCGTCCGGCCGGCGGCCGGGTCAGTGCGGCTCCGACGGGCGGGCGCCTCGCAGGAACTGCGTCACCGCCGTGTCCACCAGCCCTTCGAGCCGTCCCGGTCCGATCATGCCGCTGTTGAGCATGGACGTGATCCCCAGGACGGTGGCGTAGATGACCAGTCCGATCTCCTCCGGGTCGCCCTCCTCCAACTCGCCGCGTGACTGACCCTCTTCGATCAGGTCACCGATCTGCCCGAACGCGGCTGCGGCGGCCTCGGCGACCGCGGTCGCCCCCGGGCGGTGCTTGGCGGCGTTCATCAGCCCGGTCAGCGCGGCGTTCTCGGTCGCGAACCGGACGTAGGCCGACGCGAACGCGTGCAGGCGAGCGGCCAGGTCGTCGTCGTCGATCTCGTCCACCGCGGCCCGCAGCCTCGCGCCCAGGCGGACGAAGCCCGACTCGGCGAGGGCGTCCAGCAGCGCGCGGCGGTCCGCGAAGTGCCGGCCGACCGCTTCGATCCGATCGAGCCGATGCGCCGAGGGATCTGCCCGGGGCTTTCAGCGCCCCCTGGACAGTGAGGGCGTCGGGGCCGTGTCCCGCAGGGCTGAGCGGAGTTCGTCGAGGACGGCGGCGAGGGCCGGGGACGTCTCCGAGGCGCGGGCGGACAGGACGTCGGTGGGCGGCGTGTCGTCGCCTCCGAGCGGAAGACCGGCCGCGGCCGCCAGGGTCAGCGCGACCGCGGTTGTCGCCGGGACCTCGTCCGCCGCCGCGGAGCCGGACAGGATCCGCCGGGCCTCCTCGCGCAGCGCGTCCGCGCGGGCCGTGTCCGCCAGGACGTGGTCCACCGACGGGAACACGCCCAGTACGCGGTGCTTCTCGGCCCGCAGCACGCCCTCGGCCACCAGGTGCTCGCGGACCGCGTCCAGGGTGTGCCGGGCGTGCAGCGTCACCCAGGTGCGCCAGTCGTGCGGGAAGGACTCGCTGACCAGCTCCAGCAGCCCGTCCAGGGCCGGGTCGCCGGTGCGGGAGTCGAGGTCGCGCGGGGTGACGATGCCGTCGTCGTCGACCAGCAGGCCGCGCCGTGCGAGATCGGCCAGGGCGCCGGCCCGCACCACGGGGGCGGCCCGGGTGGGGTCGGTGTCCCAGGCCAGCAGGCACAGGCGGGCCGGCAGGGAGAGCGGGCCGTTGGGCACGGGGCCTCCTCGGTGCGGGGACACGGGGTCCGAAGGCGTCCGGAAATCGCGTTGACGGCCGGTGCGGCCGCGCGTAACGTCGTCGCCGGTTCTGTTGTCGTCGATGGGAGAAGGACGTTGCTCGTCTGAGGTTCTGAGACACCGCCCCACACCGGTCAGGTGTGTGTGCTGCGTGCGACCTCGGCGTCCGAGCCGTCCTTGCGGTCCCTCCGCACCAGGGCTTTTCTCATGCCACGGATTCCTTCCCGGCTGCCGGTCGTCCTCCCGCGGTGTCTCGATACGCGTGTGCCCCTGATCCCCCTCAGCAACCGCGGAGGCCCGCATGCCAGCCTCACTCACCTGTCACTCCCTCTCCTTCACCTGGCCCGACGGCACCGTCGTCCTCGAGGACCTCGACGCGGCCTTCGGCCCCGGCCGCACCGGCCTCGTCGGCCTCAACGGCTCGGGCAAGTCGACCCTGCTCAAG
This sequence comes from Streptomyces sp. DH-12, assembly GCF_002899455.1. Lineage (GTDB taxonomy): Bacteria > Actinomycetota > Actinomycetes > Streptomycetales > Streptomycetaceae > Streptomyces. Next base: position 1,199,621 of record NZ_PPFB01000001.1, read on the forward strand.
CTGATCGCCGGGGAACTCACCCCCACGGACGGCTCCGTCCGGGTGTCCGGCGAGGTGGGCCGGCTGCCGCAGACCGTCACGCTGGACACCGCGCTGCGGGTCGACGAGGCGCTCGGCATCGCCGGGAAGCGGGCCGCGCTGCACGCCATCGAGGCGGGCGACGTGGCCGAGGAGCACTTCGAGACCGTCGGCGACGACTGGGACGTCGAGGAGCGCGCCCTGGCCACGCTCGGCGAGCTGGGCCTCGGACACATCGGCCTGGACCGCACCGTCGGCGAGGTGTCCGGCGGCGAGTCGGTGATGCTGCGGCTGGCCGCGCTGCTGCTGAGCCGCCCCGACGTGCTGCTGCTCGACGAACCCACCAACAACCTCGACCTGTA